>NZ_CP049244.1 GCF_011046245.1 Allorhizobium pseudoryzae | reverse complement strand
GCGACATGACGATTGCGCTCAATGCCCTGGTCGCCAAGGAAATCGTATGGCGCGGTTCGCAGCGTTTTCATGACGAGTTTGCAAAGGCCGTCCACCTCATCTCGACCCGCGGCATTGATGTCCGCCCGATCATTTCCCACACCTTTCCGCTCGAGCGCGCGGTGGATGCCTTCGAGCAGGCCGGCGACCGCACGGCCGCCTGCAAGGTGCAACTGACGTTCCAGTCGTAAGCCATTTTTCCGAGGATACCCCATGAGACATACCTGGCGCTGGTTCGGGCCGATCGACAAGGTGAGCGTGCGCGATGCCGCCCAGGCGGGCGCTGAAGGCATTGTCAGCGCACTGCATCACATCGCAACCGGTGAGGTCTGGCCGGAGGAGGAGATTGCGAAGCGCCATGCCGAAATCAAGACCGGCGGCCTTGTCTGGGACGTGGTGGAAAGCGTGCCCGTTTCCGAGGACATCAAGACCCAGACGGGCGACTGGCGGCGGCACGTCGCCAACTGGCAGGAGACGCTGCGGCGCCTGTCTGCCTCCGGCATCCGCACCGTCTGCTACAATTTCATGCCCGTGCTCGACTGGACCCGGACCGACCTGCGCTGGGAGACCCGCCATGGCGCCAAGGCCATGCGTTTCGATCTCGTCGAGTTCGTCGCCTTCGACCTGCACATCCTGAAGCGCTCGAATGCGGCGGCGGATTATCCGGAAGCCTTGCGAGAGGAAGCGGCCAGGCGTTTTTCCACGATCAGCGACTCTAAGATTGCCGCGCTGGGCAAGAACATCGGCGCCGGCCTTCCGGGCTCTGCGGATGGCTATACGCTCGACCAACTGCTGGAGAAGCTGCGCACCTACCAGGGCATCGACCGCGCCCGGCTGCAGCAGAACCTCATCGATTTCCTCTCCGAGGTGACGCCCGTCGCCGAAGAGGTCGGCATCAATATCTGCGCGCACGGCGACGATCCGCCGTGGCCGCTGCTCGGCCTGCCGCGCATCCTCTCCACCGAAGCCGACTACGCCCATATGCTGGGTCAGGTCGATTCCCGCGCGAATGGAGTCACTTTGTGCACCGGATCGCTCGGCGCCCGCGCCGACAACGACCTGCCCTTCATTGCAACCCGGTTTGCCGACCGCATCCATTTCGTCCACCTGCGCAACGTGACCCGTGACACCAATACGGTGCCCTGCTCCTTCTTCGAGGATGAACACCTGGAGGGCACGACCGACATGGTTGCGATCATCGCCGCACTGGTGTCGGAAGAAGCCAGACGCCGGGCGGAAGGCCGCGAGGATCATCAAATCCCGATGCGCCCAGACCACGGCCAGGAAATCCTCGACGACCTGTCGCGCGGCGCCCAGCCCGGTTATCCGGCGATCGGCCGCCTGAAGGGTCTTGCGGAACTGCGTGGCATCGAACGCGCGCTCACCCATGCCCGTTTTGGATTGGGGCTCTGATGACCTTGCCTCTGTCGACCGGCGTCCAGCTCCCGCAAACCGTGCGTCAGCCGGGCTATGATCGCACCGCGCTCAAACCGGGCATTCTGCATTTCGGGCTCGGCGCTTTCCACCGGGCCCACCAGGCGGTCTTTACACAACGGGCGCTCCAATCCGCCTTCGGCGCCTGGGGTATTGTCGCCGTCAATCTGCGGTCCACTGAGCCGGTTCAGGCACTGGAGGCGCAGGACGGCCTCTATTCCGTCACCGTTCGCAGTGAGGCCGGTGACCGGTCCGAAGTGATCGGCGCCACGGTGGACTGGATCTGCGCCGCGACCGATTGCGCGCGCGTTCTGGATTACCTCAGCCGGGCCGAGATCCGCATCGTCACCATGACGGTGTCCGAGAAGGCCTACGGGCTGGACCCGGTCACCGGCGGGTTGGATCTGTCCCATCCGGCTGTCACCGCAGACCTGAAGACGCCAAACACCCCGTCCGGCATCCTCGGCTTTCTTGTCGAGGGATTGTCGCGCAGGCGAAACGCCGGCCTGAAACCCTTCACCGTGCTTTGCTGCGACAACCTGCCCTCGAACGGCAAGGTCATCCGTCGGCTGGTGCTGGAGATGGCGGAGCGTCGCGATCCCAGCCTTGCGGCCTGGGTGAGCGAAGAAGGCGCATTCCCCTGCTCCATGGTCGATCGCATCGTGCCGGCGGCAACCGATGAAACACGGGCGCGGGCAGTGCGGCTGCTCGGCGTCGAGGACCGCCTGGCGCTCGATACAGAGCCCTTCCTGCAATGGGTGATCGAAGACGATTTCGTTGATGGACGCCCTGCCTGGGAAGCGGGCGGCGCGATCTTCGCGGAAGACGTCGAGCCCTACGAAAACATGAAGCTGCGGCTGCTGAACGGCACGCACACGCTTCTCGCCCATCTCGGCATTCTCAACGGGCTGGACTATATCCGCGATGTCATGGCCGTGCCGGAACTGGAGGCCAAAGCCCGGGCGCATATGGAAGAGGTCGTCGCAACGCTCGATCCCGTGCCGGGCATCGATCTCCCCGCCTATATCGATCAACTGCTCGCACGGTTTTCCAATCCGACGATTGCCCATCGCACCATCCAGATCTCGCTCGACACGACACAGAAACTTCCCCAGCGTCTGCTGTCGCCAGCGCTCGACGCGCTCGCGAAGGGAGAGGAGGCCGGTGCCACGGCCTATGCCGTGGGTGTCTGGATGGCCGCCGTCCGTCAACGGGGAGACTGTGACGATCCCCGCCGCGCGGAGGTCCTTGAGGCAGCGACCCGGATGGACACGGACGACCCTTCGGCAAGTTTCTTTGCCATTCCCGGACTTTTCCCGCCGCCGCTTGTCGAGGCGCGGGCGTGGCGGGATCGGGTGAACGCCGCTATCCGGGCGTTCTGAGAACGGCGGCCCCGCGAAACACCTGGCCCTTGTCCGAGCAGCACGCTTTGGACAAGCGGGCCGATGATCCCGCCGAACAATCGCGCCGACATCGATGGCGAGTGTCACGTGCCCTGCATGATACGTGAAAGATTGGCGCCGCAGAAAAGCGGCAACGGCCTTGCGTCCCCGTGGGACCTCGGACGTGCCGCTTGACACCCGTCAGCCCCATTGAAAACCGATTTTCTATCAGCAGTTCGCGAGTTTTCGGGCGTCTCAAAAAAATCGGTTTTTCCCCCACGATCGTAAGTATCTGCCTGCTAAAATTTCCGATTTCTTAAATCGCTTTCAGCATGCTTAAGGCACAGGTGATTCTACGATAGAGAGCACGTTACTGCGATGACAACCACGCCTGAGAAGCTTGCGTTCAGCGATCCGTTGACGGTTCGATTTGCTGGTCCGCATCAGGAGTCACTGCTTGGTGCTTTGGTTGATCATGATCGGGTCGAGATATCGGTTCCGCCGGATGCGGCGATTGATCTGAGTTTTCTGCAATTATTGGAAGCGGCCCGTGTGTATGCGGGCACGGCCGGTCGGGTTGTATCCCTGTCGCGTGCGGCGGAGGGGGGGCTTCTGGATCTTCTGGAGAGATCGGGGTTCCTGTCGGCGATGACGCCGGAGGATCGGCGCTTCTGGCTTCACGAAGGAGTAACGCCATGAGCGCCCGTATTTTGACCGTCGACGATTCCGCCAGCATCCGGCTGACCACGCGCGTGGCGCTGTCGAATGCCGGTTACGCCATCACCGAGGCGGTGGATGGCCTGGATGGCCTGTCGAAGCTGAAGGGTGGCCAGTACGACCTGGTCGTGACGGACCTGAACATGCCCAACATGGACGGTCTGACGATGATCCGCGAGCTGCGCAAGATCCCGTCCTGCATGGGCGTTCCGGTGATCTTCCTGACGACGGAATCCGACAACGAGCTGAAACAGCAGGCGAAGTCCGCCGGTGCGACCGGCTGGCTGACCAAGCCGTTTGATCCGGAAAGCCTGGTCAAGATTGTCAAGAAGGTGCTTGGCCGATGAGTTTTCCCGATCCGATTGCCGTCTTCCGCACCGAGGCCGCCGAACTTCTGGAGCAGGTGGAATCGGGTCTCCTCGACCTCAACCATGATCTCTCCGACAAGGAGCAGGTGGATGCGGTCTTCCGGGGCCTGCATACGCTCAAAGGCTCGGGCGCCATGTTCGGCTTCGAGGCGCTGGCCGCCTTCACCCATCACTGCGAGACCGCCTTCGACCAGGTGCGCAAGGGCATCGTGCCGGCGACCCATGATCTGGTGACGGCCGTGCTCGGCGCCACCGACCACATGCGGGCGCTGATCGAGGTGCCCGGTGGCGATCATGATGCGGCAAGCGAAACACTTCTTACCAGGCTGCGCGCCGCCGTCGCCGCTGCCGGCCATCCGGCAGGCGCGGCGCCTCAGGCAGCTGCCGCCACGCCGGCTGCACCGGTCGAAACTGCTTCGAGCGCTGCCGCGGGACAATCCGGACAAAAATCCGGGATCGTCACCTACAAGATCCGCTTCAGCCTGCCGCAGAACGCCATGGCGAACGGCACCAATCCGATCGGGCTTCTGGACGAGCTGGCCGAGCTCGGGACGGCAACCATCCGGGCCGATCTCAGCCGCATTCCGGCGATCGACGACCTGATTGCCACCGATCTCTATGTGTGCTGGGAGGTGGAGCTTTCAACCGACAAGCCGCGCGATGCGATCGACGACGTGTTCATCTTCGTCATGGACGAGATGCAGCTCGAGGTGACGGTGGTCGAACCACAGGGCACGACGGCCGAGCCCCCCGCCCCGCAGGCAACGCCTGCGCCGGTTGCAGCCGCCGCACCGGCCGCTCCTGTTGCCCCGTCCACCCAGTCCACATCGGCCGCAGCGGTTGCCGCGGCACCTGCTGCAGCGCCGGCCGCGCCCGCCGCTTCTGGCCGGGGCGCCGCCCAGGCCGATGCCAAGCAGCAGAAGGCCGCCGAAAACGTCCGTGTTCCGGCCGAGCGCCTCGACGAGTTGATGGACCGCGTCGGCGAGCTGGTGATTGCCCAGTCGCGCCTCAGTCAGCTCGCCGGCGTCAGCGGCGACCTGATGCTGCGCGCGGTCTCCGAAGATGTGGAGCGCCTGTCGGGCGAGCTGCGCGACACGATGATGGTGCTGCGCATGGTGCCCGTCGCTCAGCTTTTTGGCCGCTTCCGCCGCCTCGTGCATGATCTGGCCATCGAGACCGGCAAGGCGATCGAGCTCGTCACCGAAGGCGAGACCACCGAGGTGGACAAGAGCGTCATCGAACGGCTGGCCGATCCGCTCGTCCACCTGGTGCGCAATTCCTGCGACCATGGCCTCGAAAGCGCCGACGAGCGCCGCGCGGCCGGCAAGTCGCCGACGGGCCGCATCTTCCTCTCCGCCCGCCAGCAGGCCGGCGAAGTGATCATCACCATCAAGGACGACGGCCGCGGCATCAACCGCGAGCGGGTGCGCGCCAAGGCGGAAAGTTCCGGCCTGATCGCCGCCAATGCCAGCCTCTCCGACCAGGACCTTTTGCAGCTGATCTTCCAGCCCGGCTTCTCCACCGCCCAGCAGGTGACCAATCTCTCTGGTCGTGGCGTCGGCATGGATGTCGTCAAGCGCACCATCGATGCGCTGCGCGGCACGATCAACGTCGTCTCGAGGCCCGGCGAAGGCTCGGAGATCTCGCTCGCCATCCCGCTGACGCTTGCCATCATCGACGGCCTGCTCGTGCGGGTCGGCTCCGGCCGTTACGTCATCCCGCTCTCGGCGGTGGAAGAGTGCCTCGAACTCTCCGTCGAAGAGGACATGCGCTCGCGCGGCCGCAGCTTCATCTCGCTGCGCGACAGCCTGGTGCCCTTCATCCGCCTGCGCGATCTGTTCCGGACCGGCACCAAGCCCGATCCCTTCCAGAAGGTGGTGGTGATCTCGACGGGGGCCGAACGGGTCGGCCTCGTCGTCGACCAGATCATCGGCGACCACCAGACGGTGATCAAGGCGATGTCCAAACTGCATCATGACGTGGTGACCTTCTCGGGCGCCACGATCCTCGGCGACGGCGGCGTCGCCCTGATCCTCGATGTCGCCCATTTGGTGGCGGCCGGCCAGCAACAGGAGGCGCATTTGCGCGCGGCAGGATGAGTGAAGCACTGCGCAAGCTACCCGAACACCTCTGGGACGGTCGCGAGGAACTGGAAGTCCTCACCTTCGAGATCGCGGGAGAAATGTTCGCGCTCGAAGCGGTCCATGTCCAGGAAATCCTCGATCTCCTGCCGGAAACGCCGGTGCCCGGGGCCAAACCCTTCGTCGGCAGCGTCATCAACTTCCGCGGCAAGGTCATTCCGCTCGCCGACATCCGGCTCGCCTTCGGCATGGAGGCGACCACCACCACCATCGACAGCCGCATTATCGTGCTGGAACTCGACATCGACGACGAGCCGACGCTGACCGGCATCCGCACCGACAAGGTGCACGAGGTCACCACGCTCGAAAAATCCCACGGCGAACCGCCGCCCAGCGTCGGCATGCGCTGGAGGCCCGACTTCATCGACTGCCTCGTCCGACGACACGGCGAGTTCATCATCATTCCAAACCTCAAAACAATCTTCTCCGCTCAGAGCGAGCGAAGAGAACGGTCCGACGGGCCTGTCGATCGCACAAGTCGATAAGGGGACGGCAGGAACGAACCACGCAAGGGTCTCATGAGCGAGATCTCGCCATGCCGGGCGGCATGGCAACTGGACGGATGTATCGTCCTCAACAGACTGAATCTGCTCATTGAAGGGACTCAAAATGCGGTTCACCATCAAACTCAAACTGGCATTGATCTTTGGCGCTATCCTAGCCGCCATGGTGGGAATGGCCGTTGTTGCGATCACCAACCTCTCAAGCCTGAATAGCTCGATCACCGACATCATTCAGGGCCCGGCCGCCAATCTGCGCAATTCCAGCGACCTGTCCGACACTGTCTACATTTCGATCCGGGCCGAGAAGAACGCCATCCTGAATACGGATCCAAGCAAGATCAGTGGCTATAGCCAGGAAATCGTCACGGCACGCCAGCGTATCCAGGAGTTGCTGTCTGAACTGGACAAGGAACAGGCGCAGGGTGTGAAGGACCGTATTGCCGAATTCCGCGCCAGCTATCCCGCCTGGCTGCTGGTCCAGGACCAGATCCTTGTGCTCGCCCGCGAGAATACAACGGAGTCCAATGCACGCGCCGGCGAGATTTCCATGGGTGAAGGCGCAAAAGCCACCGACACGTTGCTGGCCGCCCTGGGTCGCCTCAACCAAGCCATTGCAACCGATCTCAGCGCCACCGACCAAGCAACCAACGCGCAGTATGATCAATCGCGCACCCTGTTGCTTGGCATTGTCGCCGCATCGATCATCTTTGCCGCAATCGCCGCGATCTGGATTTCGCTCAACATCAGCCGCGGTCTTCGCCGCGCTGTCGGTCTGGCTGATGCGGTTGCGATCGGTGACCTGAACCAAGACGTCAGCCATCCGTCGAACGATGAAATTCGGGACCTGGTCCAGTCGCTTCAGAAGATGACGTCCAACCTGCGGGAAACCGCGTCGGTCGCCGATCAGATCGCCGGTGGAGACCTGATGGTGCAGCCGAAGGCCCTCTCCGATAAGGATACGCTCGGCATCGCGCTCGGCCGGATGGTCGAACGCCTGCGCGGTGTCGTTGACGACGCGCTGTCTGCCTCCGACAATGTTTCGTCCGGCAGCCAGGAACTGTCGGCAAGCTCCGAGCAGCTCTCCCAGGGTGCCACCGAACAAGCCTCCGCCGCCGAGCAGGCGTCTGCCGCCATGGAAGAAATGGCCGCCAACATCAAGCAGAATGCCGAAAACGCCGCCCAGACCGAAAAGATCGCCCGCCAGTCCTCGCGCGACGCGGAAAGCTCGGGCCAGGCCGTCAACAAGGCCGTCGGCGCAATGCGCACGATCGCCGAAAAGATCTCGATTGTTCAGGAAATTGCCCGCCAGACCGACCTGCTCGCCCTCAACGCGGCGGTGGAAGCCGCCCGTGCCGGCGAACATGGCAAGGGTTTTGCGGTCGTCGCCTCCGAAGTCCGCAAGCTGGCCGAACGCAGTCAGGCCGCTGCCGCGGAAATCTCGGCCCTCTCCGGTGACACCGTGCAGGTCGCGACCGAAGCCGGCGAGATGCTGAACCGGTTGGTTCCGGACATCCAGAAGACGGCGGAACTCGTGTCGGAAATCTCGGCCGCCTGCCGCGAACAGGATGTCGGCGCGAGCCAGATCAACGAGGCGATCCAGCAGCTTGATCGCGTGACGCAGCAGAATGCCTCGGCCTCGGAAGAGATGTCCGCGACCTCGGAAGAACTCGCCGCCCAGGCGGAAGAGCTGCAGGCCTCCATCGCCTTCTTCCGCGTCGAGCGGGCGAAGTCCGCGCCGCGCAGCCACACGGGCAAAGCAGCAAGCAGCCCGTCGAGGCAAAAGGCGGCGGGCGCCCGTCCCGCTGCATCCGCGCCACGCGCTCCACAGAGCAATCATGTTGCAGCCCAGCAGGCACGGGTCCAGGGCTTTGCCCTCGATCTTTCCATGGGCGGACCGGACGAGGACGATGCGGCCTTCCGGCAGAGTGCGTAAATGACTGCCAGGGCAGAGCGCAGCAGCGCTCTGCCGATCTGACGTAAGCAATTCCGTTCTGGGGGGACCGGATATACCAGAACCGCTCACGCGTGAGGAAGAATTGTGATGCGCCTAACCATCAAGACGAAACTGACAGCGACATTCGCCCTGCTTCTCACCCTGATGCTCGGCATGGGTGGCTACAGCGTTTATGCCGTTAATGACGCCGGCGAAACGCTGCACGATGTCATTGGCGGACCTGTAGCCCGACAGGCCAATGGGCTTGGCATGGTGATCGACCAGATGAAAATTGCCGAGGCCCAGATGGCCCTGGTTGAAGCCAAATCGACGGACGAGGCAGCCCGCCAGATCGAGATCAGTGATGCCAGCCGCAAGGCCTTCAAGGATAGCGCTGTTTGGGCTGCCGAGCGCGCTGAAACCGAGGCCGGCAAGAAAGCCTATGCCGAGCTTGTGGTCATCGCCGACGAGATCGCCCGCATCGATGACGAGATCAGGGCTCTGGTCCAGGCCGGCAGACAGCAGGAGGCCGTCGCCGTTTTCGAGAAGAAGAGCGAGCCGCTGATGTCCAAGGTGGAAGCCACGCTTTCCACCCGAATGGCGACCAACAAGACGCAGATGGTGACGGCCGAGGAGCACGCCGTCGCCACCAAGCAGGCTGCCACCGTCACCATCGCAGCCCTGTTGATCGTGGCCTTGGTCATCGGACTGATCGCCTCCTATGTCATCCTCCGCGGGATACGCCGAGGACTCGGACAGATTCAGGCCGCGGCAAGCGCTATCGCGATCGGCGACCTCGATGCCAAGCTTGCCGTCACCTCCAATGATGAGATCAAGGACGTCATCGAGACCGTGAACCTGATGACGGAAAACCTGCGTCAAACTGCAAACGTCGCGGATCGTATCGCTATCGGCGACGTGAGCGTTGCGATCAAGGTCCTGTCGGACAAGGATACGCTCGGCCTGTCAATGCAGAATATGAGCCGATACCTCCAGCAGACGGCGGCTATCGCCACGGCTATCTCGGAAGGTAATCTGACGGTCGATGCGCGCCGTCAATCGGATGCTGACTCGCTGGGCATCGCGTTGGAAGCGATGATCGAACGCCTTCGCGGCGTCGTCGGCGATGCACTTTCGGCCGCGGACAACGTATCCTCCGGCAGCCAGGAACTCTCGGCAAGCTCCGAGCAGCTCTCCCAGGGTGCCACCGAACAGGCCTCTGCCGCCGAGCAGGTCTCCGCCTCGATGGAAGAGATGGCGGCCAATATCAAGCAGAACGCCGAAAACGCCTCCCAGACGGAAAAGATCGCCCGCCAGTCCTCGCGGGATGCGGAAGGCTCGGGCCAGGCCGTCAACAAGGCTGTCGGCGCGATGCGCACGATCGCCGAAAAGATCTCCATCGTCCAGGAAATCGCCCGCCAGACCGATCTACTCGCCCTCAACGCGGCGGTGGAAGCCGCCCGTGCCGGCGAACACGGCAAGGGGTTTGCGGTCGTGGCATCGGAAGTGCGCAAGCTGGCCGAACGCAGCCAGGCCGCTGCCGCCGAAATCTCGGCCCTGTCCGGCACCACCGTCCAGGTCGCGACCGAGGCCGGCGAGATGCTGAACCGGTTGGTTCCGGACATCCAGAAGACGGCGGAACTCGTGTCGGAAATCTCCGCCGCCTGCCGCGAGCAGGATGTCGGTGCGAGCCAGATCAACGAAGCCATCCAGCAGCTCGACCGCGTGACGCAGCAGAACGCCTCTGCGTCTGAACAAATGTCGGCGACGTCCGAAGAGCTCGCGGCGCAGGCGGAAGAACTGCAGGCGTCCATCGCCTTCTTCCGCCTTGAGCGCGCAGGGGGGAGCCGGACGAGTTCGGCTGCCAAGAGCCAATCCTACAAACCGGTCTCGCAAAAATCGCCGTCGCAGCGTCGACCCGATGCAACCGTCTCTGCCCAGCAGGCGCGTGTAAAAGGGTTTGCCCTCGATCTGTCGATGGGCGGACCGGATGACGATGACATCAACTTTCGGGAAAGTGCCTAACCCATGTCGACAGCCTCAGAAGCGCAGTTCGTGACGTTCAGCCTCGGCGAGGAAATCTTTGCCGTGCCGGTCGATGTGGTCCGGGAGATCCTGGACCACGAGGAGCCGTTCAAGATCCCGCATGGGCCGGATTATCTTCTGGGTCTTCGGGATGTGCGCGGCCAGGGCGTGCCTGTCATCGATCTGCGCCTGAGGCTCGGCATGAGCCGCACCGAAAAGACACCACATACCCGCATCCTGGTGCTGGACGTGCCGGTCGAGGGGCGGGTTCTGGCCCTCGGCCTGGTGGCGGACCGCGTCTATGAGGTGGTGCCGTTCCAGAGCGGCCAGATCGAGAACGCGCCGGACATCGGCATCCGCTGGCGCTCCGATTACATTGCCGGCGTCGTGCGCCGCAATGGCGGTTTCGTCGTCATCATCGACCTCGCCCGGCTCTTCTCCGATTCCGGTGCGGCGCTCGCCGGTTTCGGACCGGCCCAGAACGTCGCCTGACCCAACAGCCTCTGCGACATGACCCGGCGCCGCCTTGCGCTTCGCCGGGTCGCCATCAAGCGGACAATCTTTGGGTTGCAGACATGATCTCGATCTCTGCGGCCTCTGGCGGTCGAAGACACACGGCATTGCCATTGCGCTGAGCCCGCTCCACATCCTGCAACAGCTTCGCCAGCCAGTCGACAAAGACCCGCACCTTGTTGCTGAGATGCCGGGTCTGCGGGTAGACGATGTAAAGCGGAATGGGGTCGCGTCGCCACTCCGGCAAGATCTCGACCAGTTCGCCGCGCTCGACGGCATCGCGCGCCATGAAGCATGCGGCCTGCGCGATGCCGATACCGGCGGTCGCAGCCGCCACGTAACTGCGCGCATCATTGACGGAGATGACATAATCGGGCTGGACTTCGATCACGGTGTCGTCCTGCCGGAAGACCATCGGAAAATTGCGACCGGCATAGGCCTTCATATAACCGATGCCGGCGTGACCGCTTCGCAGATCATCCGGATGCTTGGGCATGCCCCGCTTCTCGAGATAAAGTGGCGCCGCATAGGTCCGCAGTTCGAGTTCCGCCACCTTTCGCGCCACCAACGACTGGTCATTGGGCGTTCCTCCCCTCAGGGCGCAATCGACGTTCTCGGCAATGTAATCGACGATCCGGTCGCCGATATCCAGTTCCAGCTGGATCTTGGGATACCGGCTGTGAAAATCACAGAGCGCCGGCATGATGATCTGGTCGGCAAATGCCCCCGATAAGGCCACGCGAACCTTGCCGGACGGCTGGGCCTGCGAGCTCGACACGCTGCCATCCAGCTCATCCAGGTCAGCCAGAAGCCGGGATGCGCGTTCATAGTAGAGCGCGCCGTCATTTGTGACCACCACCTGGCGCGTCGTGCGGTTGAGAAGCTTCGTTCCAAGATGCCCCTCCAGCCCCTGAACCAGATTGGTCACCGTGGTTTTGGGCATTTTCAGCGAGAGCGCGGCCTTGGAGAAATTGCCGGTCTCCACGACCCGGGTGAAAACCCTCATGGCTGTCAGTTGGTCCATCCTCGACCGTCCTTCCTCATGCAGCGCACAATTATCCATAATTTTGGAACAGAGTTATCCTGGAAGCCAGGCTTGTGCGGATAAATCGAACAATAATATAAGTACGAACGAAGCGATAGAGCAATCCGTCGCTGGCTGGACGAAAGTGGACCCATGGCACGGCAATGGCAATTTCCTGAAGATCACGAGAGGAGTTTCCCGCTCCCCTTCCGGGTCTATGAGGGGAAGGCTGAGACGCGCAAGCAGCCGCTTGTCCTCTATTTCAGAGGACATGCCTTTGCCGCAGCGGATCGATCGGAGGAAGACTCGTCCGCGGCCCTGGCCCTGTCCGACGCCGGGGCGTTTGTGGTCGAGGCCGATTACAGCGGACCCTCGGGCAACATCTTTCCGCGGACGCTGGAATGCGGCTTCGGTGCGTTGAAATATCTGGTCGCCAAACGCAACAGGTTTGCGGCCGCGCGTTCGCCGCTGCTGCTGGCCGGTGACGAGGCCGGCGGAAACCTGGCGGCGAGCCTGGCGCTGAAGGCACGGGATGCCCTGCGAGACGAGTTGGCCGGCCAGGTTCTGCTGTCGCCGATGATCGACCCGCGCATGGCCACGGCATCGTTCAACCGGGCCGATGGCATCGGCATGCGAACACGCTGGTCCGACGGATGGAACCACTACCTGGCGACCGCCTGCGGCTACCAGCACCCATATGCGGCGCCCTGCCTCTGTTCGCGGCTGACGGGCGTGGCCCCTGCTCTCATCGTGACATCGGATGACGATCCGCTGCGCGACGAAACCCTGGACTACGCCGCCCGCCTCGCAGCGGCCGAGGTGCCAGTCACAACCAGGATCCTTCCGGAAAGCTGTGGCTGGACGGGGATCTACAGCGGCCGGGACGGCACTTGGCGTGCTGAGGTCTCGGTGGAATTTTCGCGGTTCCTTAAGGAACTGCCGACTTAGCCGGCGGGCAGAAGGCCCGCCCTTCATCACAGTGGGGTTCGTTTTGAACCCAAGGAGAGTGTCATGACCGCAAGGATCAGGAATGCGGCGCTGTGGGCGTCCGCAATCGCCACTGCATTGGCAGTTACCGGTGGTACCCTTTATCTCGATCAGCCGCGCGATGCGCATGCGGCATCCGCAACGGTCGCCGCTCCGCCGGCCGTACCGGTCACCGTTGCCACCGTCGAACCGCGTTCCGTCACCGTCTGGCGCGAATTTTCCGGCCGGCTCGAAGCTGTTGATCGCGTGCAGATCCGCCCGCGCGTCGCCGGCGCCATTCAGGCGGTCCACTTCCGCGAAGGGGGGCTGGTAAAGCAGGGCGACCTGCTGGTGAGCCTCGATCCGGAGCCCTTCAAGGCAGCGGTCGAGCAGGCGCGCGGCGAGGTCGGATCCGCACAGGCGAAGCTTGACCTCGCCAGGACCGAACTCGACCGCGGAACGACGCTGATGGCGAGGAACACGATCTCCGAGAGCGAGCTTGCCCAGCGCCAGTCCTCCCATGCCTCTGCTCTCGCCGCCTTGCAGTCGTCGAAGGCCGCTCTGAGGCTTGCCGAACTCAACCTAGGCTACACCGAGATCCGTGCGCCGATCGCCGGTCGCCTTGGGCGCCTTGAAGTCACGGTCGGCAATCTGGTCGCCGCGGGTTCCACCTCCCAGGCGCTCACCACACTCGTCTCTGTCGATCCGATCTATGCCGGTTTTACCATCGACGAGAGTTACCTGCAGCAGATCCTGTCCGTGTTGCCGGCAAAGGACCGCTTTGCCGCGCTTGAACAGATCCCCGTTGAGATCAGCCTGCCGGGTGCGGAGCAGCCTCTGACCGGTCGCCTGCAACTGATCAACAACGAGATCGACGCCGCAACCGGCACGATCCGCGTTCGCGCCGTCTTCCATAATCCGGATGGTCGCCTGATCCCCGGACAGTTCGTCCGCATCCGCATGGGTCAGCCGAACACGGAGAACCGACTCGTCATCAGCGAGCGTGCCGTGGGCACCGATCAGGACAAGAAGTTCGTCTTCGTTGTCGATGGCGGCAATACCGTTGCCTACCGGCAGATCGAACTCGGCGCACCGGTTGATGGTGAGCGCATCGTTGAAAAAGGTCTCGCCGCCGGTGACCGGATCGTCGTCAGTGGCCTGCAGCGCATTCGCCCGGGCGCCCTTGTCCAACCGCAGGAGCAGACGGCGCTGAACGACTGACGTTTCGCCGGATCTTCTAATCCAATCTCTTCAAAACCTGCGGCCTTCAGGCCGCGGGCCATACCTTCCTTTGTCCTCCGTGAGGGTCTCCCCCCATGAATATTTCCCGTTTCTTCATCGATCGGCCCGTCTTTGCGGGCGTGTTGTCGATCCTGATCCTGGTCGCCGGCCTGATCGGGCTGCGCGCCCTACCGATTTCGGAATATCCCGAAGTGGTGCCGCCCTCCGTCGTCGTGCGCGCCACCTATCCGGGCGCCAATCCGACCGTGATTGCCCAGACGGTCGCCACGCCTCTCGAAGAGCAGATCAACGGCGTCGAAGACATGCTCTACATGTCGAGCCAGGCGACCTCCGACGGAGTCCTGACGTTGACCGTCACCTTCCGGCTGGGCACCGACCCGGACAAGGCGCAGCAGCTCGTGCAGAACCGCGTTTCTCAAGCCGAGCCGCGGCTTCCGGCGGAGGTGCGCGCACTCGGCGTGACCACCGTCAAGAGTTCGCCCGACCTGATGATGGTCGTGCATCTGGTCTCCACCGGCGACCGTTACGATCTGACCTACCTGCGCAACTACGCGACGCTGAACGTCAAGGACAGGCTGGCCCGCATCGATGGCGTCGGCCAGGTGCAGGTCTTCGGCGCTGGCGATTATTCCATGCGCATCTGGCTCGACCCCCAGAAGGTCGCCGAACGCGGACTTGCCGCGAGCGACATCACCAATGCGATCGGCCAGCAGAACGTCCAGGCCGCCGCCGGCATCATCGGCGCCTCTCCGTCCCTGCCCGGCGTCGATCTGCAGTTGAACGTCAACGCCCAAGGGCGCCTGCAGACGCCGGAGGAATTCGGCGCGATCGTCGTGAAGACCGGCGAGAATGGCGAGATCACCCGCCTGCGGGATCTCGCCCGCATCGAGCTTGGCGCTGCCGACTATTCGCTGCGCTCGCTGCTCGACGGCAAGCCGGCTGTCGCGGTGCCGATCTTCCAGGCACCGGGTTCCAACGCCATCGCCATCTCGGATGCCGTCGAGTCGACGATGCAGGACCTGCAGAAGGCGATGCCGGACGGCGTGCGCTATGAGATCGTCTACGATACGACGAAGTTCGTCCGCTCCTCCATCGAGAAGGTCGTCGATACGCTGCTGGAAGCCGTCGCTCTCGTCGTGCTGGTCGTCATCCTCTTCCTGCAGACCTGGCGCGCCTCGATTATTCCGCTAATCGCCGTGCCGGTCTCCGTCGTCGGCACCTTTGCGGTGATGTATGCCTTCGGCTTCTCGATCAACGCGCTGACGCTGTTCGGCTTGGTGCTCGCGATCGGCATCGTCGTGGATGATGCGATCGTCGTTGTTGAAAACGTCGAGCGCAACATCGAAAACGGCCATTCGCCACGGGAAGCCACCTATCGCGCGATGCGCGAAGTCTCCGGGCCGATCATCGCGATTGCGCTCGTTCTCGTCGCGGTCTTCGTGCCGCTCGCCTTCATCAGCGGCCTGTCTGGCCAGTTCTATCGGCAGTTCGCGTTGACGATCGCCATCTCCACGGTGATTTCGGCGATCAACTCGCTCACCTTGTCGCCGGCACTCGCCGCCCTGCTGCTGAAGGACCACCACGCGCCTAAGGATGTGGTGACCCGCATCATGGACCGGCTGTTCGGCTGGTTCTTCCGCGGCTTCAACCGCGCTTTCGGCGCTGCCTCGCGGGGCTATGGCCGCACGGTCGGCGGGCTCCTCGGACGCAAGAGCCTGGTGATGGTGATCTATATCGCACTGGTCGCTGCCACCTACAGCATGTTCAATGCGGTGCCTGGCGGCTTCGTGCCGGCGCAGGACAAGCAGTATCTGATCGGCTTTGCCCAGCTGCCGGATGGGGCGACGCTCGACCGCACCGAAGAGGTGATTCGCAAGATGAGCGACATCGCGCTGGCTGAGCCGGGCGTGAAGAACGCGCTCGCCTTCCCGGGCCTGTCGATCAACGGTTTCACCATCGGCTCGAATGCCGGCATCGTTTTTGCCGTGCTCGATGACTTCGAGGAGCGCAAGGACCCGTCTCTGTCGGGCGGCGCGATTGCCATGGCGCTCAACCAGAAATATGCTGGCATTGAGGATGCCTTCATCGCCATGTTCCCGCCCCCGCCCGTCAACGGGCTCGGCTCGACGGGCGGCTTCAAGCTGCAGATCGAGGATCGCGCGGGCTTCGGTTACCAGACACTCGATGAGACGACCAAGGCGGTCATCGCCAAGGCCTACCAGACGCCGGAGCTTGCCGGCATCTTCTCCAGCTTCCAGGTCAATGTGCCGCAGCTGTTTGCCGACCTCGACCGTGTCAAGGCGCAGCAGCTCGGGGTGTCGGTGACGGACGTCTTCCAGACGCTGCAGATCTATCTAGGTTCTCTTTATGTGAACGACTTCAACGCCTTTGGCCGCACCTACAGCGTGCGGGTGCAGGCCGATGCGCAGTACCGCGCCAAGCCGGAGGATATCGGCCAGCTGAAGGTGCGCTCGCAAAGCGGCGAGATGATTCCGCTCTCCGCCCTTCTGAAGGTGGAGGCCTCGACCGGGCCGGAGCGGACCACCCGTTACAACGGCTTCCTGGCGGCCGATATCAATGGCGGGCCGGCACCCGGCTTCTCTTCCGGACAGGCGCAGGCCGCCATCGAGAAGATTCTTCGGGAAACCATGCCGGCGGGAATCGATTTCGAGTGGACGGACCTCACCTACCAGCAGATCCTGGCCGGCAATTCCAGCATCGTCGTCTTTCCGCTGGCGCTGCTGCTGGTCTATCTCGTGCTTGCCGCGCAGTACGAGAGCCTGACCCTGCCGCTGTCGATCATCATGATCGTGCCGATGGGCGTGCTCGCAGCACTCACCGGCGTCTGGTACACCGGCGGCGACAACAACATCTTCACCCAGATCGGTCTTGTGGTGCTGGTGGGGCTCTCGGCGAAAAACGCGATCCTGATCGTCGAATTCGCCCGCGAGCTGGAGTTTGAGGGACGAACGCCGGTCGAGGCGGCCATTGAGGCCAGCCGTCTGCGTCTGCGCCCGATCCTGATGACATCCATGGCCTTCATCATGGGCGTCATCCCGCTGGTGGTTTCCACCGGTGCGGGTGCCGAGATGCGCGCGGCCATGGGCGTCGCCGTCTTCTCCGGCATGATCGGCGTGACCTTCTTCGGCATCTTCATGACGCCTGTCTTCTACATCCTGGCGCGACTCCTGACCGGAAACCGTCCGCTTCGCCAGCATGGACACAGCGTGGAGGACGCGCCCGTGCACCCTGCGCCCATCCACTGACGCCCGTCATCCGATCGTAAATGATCCCCAGTCTCGGCATCACGAGACTGGGGATCGTCGTTTTCCAGGACATCCCGGCCTGTATACAGAACCACGCGTCATCGGCGAAAATGCAGGCTGTGAACACCGAAAACGCAGACATGCGCCCCATATCTTGACAAGCTGTATACAGGCAGTTCAAATAGCCTCCATCTGAGGAGGACAGATCATGACGAAGCCCACATTCCCGCTGAATGCCTGGTATGCCGCTGCCTATGACGTGGACTTGAAGCGCGCGCTTCTGCCGCGCACCATCTGTGGCAAGCCGGTTGTGCTATACCGTAAGGAAAACGGCTCTGCGGTCGCGCTTGCCGATGCCTGTTGGCACCGCCTGGTTCCGCTCTCGCTCGGGCGGCTTGACGGCGACAATGTCATCTGCGGTTACCACGGCTTGGAATTCGACGATACCGGTCGCTGTGTATACATGCCCTCGCAGCACACCATAAATCCCTCGGCCTGCGTCAAATCCTATCCTATCGCCGAAAAGCATCGCTTCGTCTGGATCTGGCCCGGCGATCCGGCACTCGCCGATCCGGCGCTTATCCCTGACCTCCACTGGAACCAGGACCCGGACTGGGCCGCCGACGGCAAGCTGATCGAGGTTGCCTGCGATTATCGCCTCGTGGTCGACAATCTGATGGACCTGACGCACGAAACCTTCGTGCACGGTTCCTCGATCGGCGACCGTGCGGTGGCGGAGTCTCCTTTCGAAGCCACCCATTCGGACCGGTTCGCTTACATCACCCGCTGGATGGACAACATCGATCCGCCGCCCTTCTGGCGCAAACAGTATGCCAAGCCGGGCAAGGTCGACCGCTGGCAGATCATTCGCTTCGAGGCACCCTGCACCGTGACCATTGATGTCGGCGTGGCCGAAGCCGGAACCGGCGCCAAAGCGGGCGACCGCTCGAAGGGCGTCAACGGCTATGTGCTGAACACGATCACACCGTCGACAGAGAAGACCTGTCTTTACTTCTGGGCGTTTGCCCGCAATTACGACTTGAAGAATCAGGCCCGTACCCATGAACTGCGCGAAGGCGTGGCCGGCGTCTTCCGGGAGGACGAGGTGGTACTCGAAGCACAGCAGCGCGCCATCGACGCCAATCCCGACCACCAGTTCTACAACCTCAACATTGATGCCGGATCGATGTGGGCACGCCGGCTGATCGATCAGATGATTGATGCGGAGCTTGGCGCCGCCACACGCTATCCGGCCGCGGCGGAATAGCCATGGCGGGCGAACAGGGGCTTGGCCGGCAACAGACGGAAAAGGCCCTGTCGGGCCTGCGCGATCTCGTGCTGAAGGGCGAGATCGCCGCCGGCGAACGTCTGTCCGAGGTGCTGCTCGCCGGGCGTTTGAAAGTATCGCGCACGCCGCTACGGGCCGCTCTGCAGAAGCTGGAACTGGAGGGGCTGGTCGATCTCATTCCCTCCGGCGGCTATCAGGTGCGGCGTTTCAGCCAGGACGACGTGATCGACGCGATCGAGCTTCGCGGCGTGCTGGAGGGAACCGCGGCGCGGCTGGCGGCCGAGCGGGGCGTGGCACCTATCAAGTTCAAGGCCATCCACGAGGTGGTCCGCAAGCTGGACGAGGCGTTCGAGCCCTCCGCACTGGAGATGGATTTCGATCGTTATGCAGCGCTCAACGGCCGTTTCCACGCGCTGCTGGCCGAACTGTCGGGCAGCAGCCTGCTGGTGCGGGAGTTGGAGCGGGCCCGCAGCCTGCCGTTTGCAAGCCCCAATGCCTTTGTCGGCGCGGAAGGCCATGCGCCCGCCTTCCAGCAGACGCTGATCGTCGGACAGGCACAGCACAAGGCGATCCTGTCGGCCATCGAGCTCCGGGAAGGATCGCGAGCAGAGGCACTGGCACGGGAACATGCGCGGCTTGCCCGGCAGAACCTCGATTTCGTTCTGCAGGAACGGCCGGAGCTGAAGGACAAGGTGGCTGCGCTCGCCCTGATGGCAGGCTGACGGCAACCCATACGGATGAAGGACAAGGCGCCGGTTGCAGGCAGGGAGGCATGCGGCAAACGGGGCAAGAGCAGGGAGGACAAAATGCGTTCGAAACAGGAATGGCGCCGCGCAAAGGTCGCGGAGATTGAAACACCGGCACCCGACATCCGGCTGGTCACGTTTGCCGTCGATGGGCTGACAAGCGGTTTCGATCCGGGATCGCACACCAATATCAAGGTGGTGATCAACGGCGCACCGGCGATCCGCACCTATACGGTCATTCCCAGCCCTCCGGGCACGCTTGCCATTGCCGTGAAACTGCATCCGAACAGCCGCGGCGGTTCCGCCTATGTCTGGACGCTGAAACCCGGCGACGTGACGGAGATGACCGAACCGGAAAACCGCTTCGAACTCTCCTGGCGCGCCTCTCACTATCTTCTCATCGCCGGCGGCGTCGGTGTCACGCCCATCTACGGTATGGCGAAGGCGCTGGCCGCGCGGGGCCAGTCGCTGCGCATGGTCTATGGCGCAAGGAACGCCGCCTCCATGGCCTTTGCGCCGGAACTGAAAGACCTCCTCGGCGAGCGGCTTGCCACCTTCTCGCATGATGACGGAGAGGCCTTCGACCTGGCGGCGGAATTTGCCGCCCTGCCGGCAGATGCCGAAGCCTATATCTGCGGGCCGCTCGGCTTGCTGGAGGCCGCCAAGCGGGCCTGGCGCGCCGCCGGTCGTCCCGCCAGCCGCCTGCGCTACGAGGTTTTTGGCGACAACGGACGGTTCGCCGAGGAGCCGTTCGAAGTGGACGTCGCAGGCTTCGGCACCACGGTTGCCGTGCGCGCCGACCAGACCATGCTGGAAGCCCTGCAGGAGGCCGGCGTGCCAATGATCTTCGACTGTCGCCGCGGCGAATGCGGACTGTGCGCCGTCAAGATCGTCTCCTCGACCTCGGATCTCGACCATCGCGACGTGTTTTTCTCCGAGGAGGAACGACAGGAAGATCCGCGAATCTGCGCCTGTGTTTCACGCGCCCGTGGTGGCCGCGTGGTCATCGACAATGGCTATGTGACGGAGGGGAGAGTGCCGGCACAACCGGCGCTTGGTCTGCCGGCCGGTTGACGAAGCGGCCGAACGGAGCGCGCTATGGTCTTCATCAGAGAATCAAACGCTTTGCTTGCGACCCTTGCGGGTTGAAAGCGGAGCGGCTCGCGCCCTCATAAGATTAAAAAAATCATAGCGTGCAACTGCAATTTCCGGTTCCTACCTTAGCGCTTCATGAACAACGCCGGTGGATGGAAAGGCAAGACCATTGCTCTTTCTTTATTTTTGGAGCAAGTTCTATCCTAGATTTGGTACTTGGAGTGACACGATTGAAAAAGTCTCCTAATGCGATCGATGTTCATGTCGGTTCGCGCATTCGGCTTCGCCGCACGATGCTCGGCATGAGCCAGGAAAAACTGGGCGAAAGCCTTGGCATCACCTTTCAGCAGGTTCAGAAGTACGAAAAAGGCGCAAACCGCGTGGGCGCCAGCCGGCTTCAGCACATTGCCGAAGTTCTGAATGTACCGATCCCCTTCTTCTTCGAAGGCGTACCGGGCGCGACGACCGAAACGCCGGAACTGACGGGCGACGCCGCCAGCGAATTCATGGGTTCGCGCGAATGCGTGGCGCTCGCCACCGCCTTCGCCTCGATCGAGGACAAGCGCGTTCGCCAGAGCATTCTGGGCCTTGTCCAGTCGCTGGCCTCGGATCAGGCCGCCTCGCGGGACGGCAAGGGTGCTCTGCACATCTCCCACTGAGGGCGCATGATCTATACGCTCACCACCTTGGGCACGTGCCAGCTGACGGATCAGCAGGACAAGGTGGTGCGCGCGCCCCTGATTGCGCTTCACCTTCTTGCCTACCTGCATGAAAGCGACCAGCCGGTGGCCCGGCGCGATTTGGCGCGCCTCTTCTGGCCGGCACATCCGGAGGCGGCAAACACCAACCTGCGCTCCACGCTGCTGCGGCTGGCCAAGGCTGTGCCGGATGCGCCAGCACCGCTGATCCTGGCAGATGGCACAACGCTTGCTCTCAATCGCAATCTCGTCTCCTGCGATTTGGAGAGCGGACGGGCGGGCGAACCGCTGGCCCGGCTGAAGGCTGCCTGTGATGCCGTCGCGCGCCAGTTTCTGCCAATGGAAGCACAGGGCACTCTGCCTTTCTCCGCATGGGTGCGCCGGACGCGGGACCGGCTGACGGCGGACCTGCGCGACCTCACCTTCGCGATTGCCGGCTCGGATCGCGCCGCAGACGCGCGCGGCGATATCCATCGCGCCGTCATCCTGCTGCTGGAACATGATCCGCATGACGAGGAGGTGCGCCGACACCTGGCGCCCGCCCGACCGACCGTTGAAGCGATGCCGGCAACGATTGTATCGCCCGTAGCCAGCACGCTTCCCGTCGATGCGCTGCAACCGCCCACCGTCACGCCGCCGCGCGTGGCCCTGCTGCCGCCGGAAACCCATGGCGCGGCGATGAAGGCCGGCTCTGTCGCCAATGCGCTGATCGAGGACCTGACGATCGATCTCTGCGCCAGCCGCGCCGTCTCGGTCGTCGCCCCCTATACCTCGGAGCAGATCCGCGCCTCGAACGACAAGGCGGGGCTTCTGGAGCGCCACAAGGTGATCTATGCGCTCGACACCAAACGCCGCGATGACATGCTGTTCGTGCAGCTGATCTTCATGCCGACGGACGAGGTGGTCTGGGCCACCCGCTTTCCTCTCGATCCGCACTCGGTCAGCACGCAGCGCAACGAAATGGCCGCAGCGATCAAGGGCGCCGTCTCGCGCCTCGTGCACAACCACGCCCACCGCGCCGAACATTTCACCGAACGGCCGGAGGCCTATTTCGCCTATCTGCGCGGCATTCAGTGCCTCACCGACCTGACTCTGCCCTCCGTGCGCAAGGCGCGCCGGCATTTTCGCGAGGCACTCGACCAGGAACGGCATTTCGGCATGGCGCTCGCCGGCATATCGCGGACCCTCAGCCTGGAATGGATCCTGACCGCACGCGGTGACGAGGACCTGCTAAGGCAGGCCGAGACCCTGGCTCTTAAGGCCATGGAGAAGAACAACGAGCTGGCCGACGCCTACAAGGAACTCGGCGTCAGCCGGTTGTATCTGGGCAAGATCGATGAGAGCGTGGAGGCGTTGAGTAGCGCTGAGCTCCTGAGCCCCCATTATGCGGATGTACTTTACAGTCATGCAGATAGCCTTGTGCATGCAGGTGATCCGAAGGCATCGCTCGACAAGATCCTTCACGCGATGGATCTCAACCCGGCCGCCCCTGATGCCTACCTCTGGACGGCGGCCGGCGCCTCGTTTTTTCTCCATTCCTATGAGGAGGCAGTCGGCTATATTCAACGTATGCGCGATTCGAGTGCAGCAGATCGCCTCGCGGCGGCCTGTTGGGGAATGTTGGGTGACATTGCGCGCGCACGCAGATGTCGCAATCGCGTTCTAAAGGATAATCCAGGGTTCGACTTGGAGCGTTGGCTACAGTTAATTCCGATAAAAGAACAGTGGCAGCGCGACTTGTATCATTCGAGCCTGAAGTCAGCAGGATTTTAGAAAGGAACTGAAAATGTCAAAAGTTGTAGTCCTGGGAATTTCTGGTGAGGCCTCTCTTTGGTTCGTTGATCTGGAAAATCTGACTGTTTCCCAAGTTGCGGATCCAGTTGAAGGTGAGCTTGGCAAAGCAGTAGCGCTTCGTTCTGCTGGTGCTGTAGTATCGAAAGGAGTAGACTTCGCAGTGGCGGTTTCCTCTATGGAAGATATCGCACAAGGACACTTCGAAGGCTGATATGTGCTTCGCTGGACAAGCCTGAAGAATTTAATAGAGAGGGAAATCATCATGTCACGCATCGTAGTCATTGGCATTCCCGGTGAAGACGGCCTCTGGATGGCCGATCTCGACGCCGGTACGGTTACCCCCGTTGACGCCGCCCTCTGCGAGGAACTGGCGCTGACGGCGGGCGAAGATGCCCCCGTCATCCGCGGCGTCAAGATGGCCGTTGCCATCGGCAGCGGTTCCGACATTGCCGGCGGCTTTCTGGAGCGCTGAGCCCGAGGTGGCCATTGCCTCCTATCGCCTCTGCTCTGCGGGCGAGACCTTGCAACGGGTCTCGCCCTTTCTCTTGCGCCTCGGCATTACGCGGCTCTCCAGCCAGACCGGGCTCGACAAGATCGGCATTCCCGTCTGGTGCGCCTTTGCGCCCAATGCACGGGCGATCGTCATCGCCCAGGGCAAGGGCCTGACCGACGAGGCGGCGAAAACCTCGGCGGCGATGGAAGCCATCGAGCGTTCTGTCGCAACCAGACCCAGTTGTACGGTCATTTCCGCCAGCCTTGCCGATCTCCAGGCACGCGGCCAGCGGCATGACACGCTGCAGAGCCTTTTGGCGCTGTGCAAACAACCGCTGACCGAAACAGAGGCCATCGACTGGGTGGAAGGCCGCGATCTTGTCACCGGCGACCCGGTCTGGCTGCCCTTCGAGGCGGTGCATCTCGACCGCACCGAGGACGACCGGCGGTACTGGCAGTCGTCCGATGGGCTCGCCTCCGGCAATACGCGCGATGAGGCGCTGTTTCACGGCCTGATGGAGCGGGTGGAGCGCGACGCGCTGACGCTGTGGCAGGTCGCCTCTCCGGCCCGTCGCCATGCCCGCCGCCTCGATCCGGCGCAGATCGCGGAACCGGAGCTGTGCCAGATGCTGGAGCGGATTGCCCGCGCCGATCTCGACATCGCGCTCTTCGATATCACCAGCGATCTCGGCCTCGCCTGTATCGTCGCCATCCTGGCGCCCGGACATCGCCCCGCCGTTCCACCGGTCCGGCATGTCGAGGTGACGCTCGGCTGCGGCGCGGCCCTCCAGCCGGAACTTGCCGCCTCGCGGGCGATCAGCGAGGCGGTGCAATCCCGCATGACCTTCATCGGTGGCGCGCGCGACGATCTGCTGCCGGACCTGTTCGAACAGACGGTGTCCGCCGAAACGCTGCAGGCCTTTGCCGCCGAACCGCATGTGGCGCTCGCGGACCTGCCGCGCCATGCCGCCGAAACGGCAACGGAGGGCCTGGCTTTCCTCGTGCGCCACCTTGCGGAAAGATCCGTCACCCGCCTCTATGCGGTCGATCTGGCACCCGACTGGCTGCCCGCCGCCGTCGCCAAGGTCATCGTGCCGCAGCTGGAAAATCCGGATGGCGACCGCCGCCAGCGCTTTGGCATGCGGGCGCTGTCGCGAGCACTCTCATGAAAATTCTGTTTGTCGGCCCCAGCCTGCCGGATGCGGCCACCCATATCGGCCCGGACATTATTCTGCGCCCGCCGGCCCGCCAGGGCGATGTCATGCGCGCGATTGCCGATGGCGCAACCGCCATCGGCCTGATCGACGGCCTGTTCGAAAACGTCGCACCCATCTGGCACAAGGAGATCCTGTTTGCGCTCTCGAAAGGCATTCCGGTTCTCGGGGCCGCCAGCATGGGTGCGCTGCGGGCAGCGGAATGCGCGCCCTTCGGCATGATCGGCATCGGCGAGATTTTCGCGCAATATGCGGACGGCCGAAGGGTCGATGATTCGGACGTTGCCCTCCTGCACGGTCCGCCAGAGATGAACTATGCGGCCGTGTCCGTGCCGATGGTCAATGTGGAGGCAACTTTGGCGTGTGCGGCGAAGCTGGCCGTGTTGCATCCTGACGTGACGCATCAACTTCTCGCCTCCGCCCGTTCCATTTTCTACAAGGAACGCACTTGGCGAAAGATCGCCACAACCGCCGGATTGGAGTGGGATGAGGTTGCCTTGGCGCTCAAGGCCGCAGCCACCGATCAGAAACGACTGGATGCCCTCGCCCTCGTTCAGGCACTTTCGACCACCGAGATGATGCAGAGCGCAGAGAAACACTGGAAATTCAACGGGACGCCCTTATGGCGAAGACTTTATGGAAACCCATCATAAAGTCTCATGGTGACCGCCTACCGTTACGTCACCTTTTGCGTGTGCAACGATTTTGCAACGCGCATGCAACGCTCGTCTGTGCGATGAATATGCGACATGTGCATCTGGGGGCAGACATGAAGCGGCGGGAACTTGACGTGCATACGCAGGACAGACGCGATGAGTATCTCGCTCTGATCAATATGCTTGGTTATGCGCAAGGCATCGCACGCACGCTGGGTGCCGCATCGGCGGCCACGCATGTCGATAGTGCCAGACAGACACTGGTCGCAGCGCTTCAGACGGAATTTCCAAGCAATATTTCTGATGACGGAGTGAAGCGGCTCGCAGCTGCAACGCTTGGTCATTGCTGAGACTTTTCATCACGTAAACCGCAATCCACCGCCACTGGCGCGTGAACGGGAGTGGGCTCAGGGGTCGAGCCTGCTCCCGTTTTGTTTATACGAGCTGGCATCCTGCCGGCATGCCGCTTGAAGCCATCGGCGGCGCCGCTAAGTTCGACCCCATGGATAGCCGTCAAACCGCCGAAATCGCCCTGCCTGAAACGCGTTGGAACCGGCTGCGCCGGACCTTGCAGCGGATTGAACGGGGTCGGGATGGCTGGGCCCTGCGTTGGCAGGCGCTGTTTGCGGGTGTCGATCTGGCCATCCTGGTGTTTTTCCTCGTCGGCCCCTACCTGCGCGAGGGACCGAGTTATCTCATCATCGATTACGCGATCGCCGGCTGGATCGGCACGGAACTGTTCGCCCGCGCCCTCTCCGCAAAGTCCTTGCGCGCGTTCCTGTTGCGGTCGATGACCTGGATTGATCTCGTCATCCTCGTCACGCTGCTGTTTCCGGACGTGCTCTTCAACTTCGCCTTCCTGCGCGCCATGCGCATCTGGGCGATCGGCAACAGTCCGCTGGTGCACGAGGGGCTGCGTCGGGCCGGCTGGCGTGCGTATCAGGATGTCGTGCGCGCCTGTCTCAACTTCGTCGTCTTCCTGTTTCTCGTCACCGGCTTTGTCTACACCGCCTTCTTCTATCGGCAGGAGCCCGGTGAAGGGTTTGTCGATGCGCTGTATTTCACCGTCGCAACGGTCACGACAACCGGTTTCGGCGACATCACCCTGCCGGGCACGCTAGGCAAGCTCACCTCTGTCGTGACGATGATCATTGGAATTTCGCTGTTCGTTCGGTTGGCACAGGCGATATTCCGACCCTACAAGGTCAATTTCCCCTGCCCGCAATGCGGCCTTCAACGCCATGATGCCGATGCCGTCCATTGCAAGGCATGCGGCTATCTCCTCAACATTCCGAACGACGGTTGAGAGGCGGATGCAGGACGGACGCTGAGCGCCCGTCCTGCCCTCTTCAGATCACTTGATCATCGGCAGCAGTTCACTCACCGACTTCTTGGCATCGCCGTAGAACATGCGCGTGTTGTCCTTGTAGAACAGCGGGTTCTCGATGCCGGAATAACCGGTGCCCTGACCGCGTTTCGACACGATGACGAGCTTGGCCTTCCACACTTCCAGAACCGGCATGCCGGCGATCGGCGAGTTGGGATCCTCCTGCGCCGCCGGATTGACGATATCGTTCGAGCCGATGACGATGACGACGTCCGTGTTCGGGAAGTCCTCGTTGATCTCGTCCATTTCCAGCACGATGTCGTAGGGCACCTTGGCCTCGGCGAGCAGCACGTTCATGTGGCCCGGCAGGCGACCGGCGACGGGGTGGATCGCAAAACGCACCTCCTTGCCGGCGGCCCGCAGCTTGCGGGTCAGTTCGGAAACCGCCTGCTGCGCCTGTGCCACCGCCATGCCGTAACCCGGCACGATGATCACGCTGTCGGCCTCGTTCAGCGCATTGGCGACGTTATCGGCGTCGATAGCCACCTGTTCGCCGGCAATCTCCATCTGCGGGCCTGTCGTGCCGCCAAAGCCGCCGAGGATGACCGAAATGAAGGAGCGGTTCATCGCCTTGCACATGATGTAGGAGAGGATCGCACCGGACGAACCGACGAGCGCGCCGACCACGATCAGAAGATCGTTCGACAGCGAGAAGCCGATGGCTGCCGCCGCCCAGCCGGAATAGCTGTTCAGCATCGAGACGACCACCGGCATGTCGGCGCCGCCGATGCCCATGATCAGGTGATAGCCGATGAAGAAGGCGACAAGGGTCATCAGGATCAACGCCCAGATGCCGGCGCCGTTGACGTAAAGCACCAGGAGCAGCAGCGAGAGGAGTGCGGCGGTCGCGTTCAGCGCATGGCCGCCCGGCAGCTTCTTCGCCTTGCCATCCACCTTGCCGGCCAGCTTGCCGAAGGCGATGACGGAACCGGTGAAGGTGACGGCGCCGATGAAGACGCCGAGGAAAACCTCGACCTTCAGGATGACCTGCTCGACCGGGCTCTTGTGCGCGAGGATGGCGGCAAAGCCTTCCAGCGTTGCGCGCGTCGCCTCGTCCATCGAGAGCACACGGCCAAGCTCGATATGGGCGTTGAAGCCGATGAAGACCGCCGCGAGGCCAACCAGCGAATGCATGGCCGCAACCAGTTGCGGCATTTCGGTCATCTGCACGCGTTTGGCGACGACCCAGCCGATCGCACCGCCGGCGGCAATCAGCACCAGCGACAGGAACCAGTTGCCGGCGCCCGGGCCATACAGGGTGGCAAGGACGGCGAGCGCCATGCCGGCGATACCGTACCAGACGGCCCGCTTGGCGCTTTCCTGGCCGGAGAGCCCGCCGAGCGAGAGGATGAAAAGAACCGCCGCAACCACATAGGCGGCCGTCGTGAAACCGTAATCCATTGTCTCTCCCCCGCGCTCAGGACTTCTGGAACATGGCGAGCATGCGCCGTGTCACCATGAAGCCGCCGAAGATATTGATGCCGGCCATGAAGACCGAGAGTGCGCCGAGCAGGATCACGAGGATGCTGCCGGAGCCCACCTGCATCAGGGCACCCAGGATGATGATCGAGGAGATGGCATTGGTGACGGCCATCAGCGGCGTGTGCAGCGAATGCGACACGTTCCAGATGACCTGAAAACCGACGAAACAGGAGAGCACGAAGACGATGAAATGGCTCATGAAGCTCGCCGGCGCGTAAAGCCCGGCCAGCAGGATGAGCGCGCCGCCGGCAGCCAGCATCGTCACCTGGCTCTTCGTCTGCGCCTTGAAGGCGGCGGCTTCTGCCGCGCGCTTTTCTTCCGGTGAAAGCTCCTTCACCTTCTCCTTCGGTTTGGCAGCCGCAATCGCCTGGATTTTCGGCGGCGGTGGGGGATAGGTGATCTCGCCGTCCCGCGTGACGGTCGCCCCGCGGATGACATCGTCTTCCATGTTGTGGACGATCACGCCGTCCTTGGCCGGCGTCAGGTCCGTCATCATGTGACGGATATTCGTTGCATAGAGGGTCGACGCCTGGGTTGCCATGCGGCTCGGGAAATCGGTGTAACCGATCACGGTCACGCCATTCTCGGAGACGATCTTCTGATCGGCGACGGTGAGATCACAGTTGCCGCCCCGTTCGGCGGCAAGATCGACCACCACCGAGCCCGGCTTCATGGCGGCCACCATGTCCGCCAGCCAAAGTTTGGGCGCATCCCGGCCGGGGATCAGCGCCGTCGTGATGACGATGTCGATCTCAGGCGCCAGGTCGCGGAACTTGGCCAGTTGCTTCTCACGGAATTCCGGCGAAGACGGAGCCGCATAACCGCCGGTCGCAGCCCCATCCTGGCTCGCCTCGAAGTCGAGGAAGACGAATTCGGCACCCATGCTTTCGATCTGCTCGGCCACTTCCGGGCGCACGTCGAAGGCGTAGGTGATGGCGCCGAGCGACACGCTCGTGCCGATGGCGGCCAGACCGGCCACGCCGGCGCCGATGATCAGCACCTTGGCCGGCGGGATCTTGCCCGCTGCCGTCACCTGGCCCGTGAAGAAGCGGCCGAAATTGTTGCCGGCCTCGATCACCGCGCGGTAGCCGGCAATGTTGGCCATGGAGGAAAGCGCATCCATTTTTTGGGCGCGCGAAATGCGCGGCACCATGTCCATGGCGATGACGGTTGCGCCCTTGTCCTTCGCCTGCTCCAGAAGCGCCTTGTTCTGCGCGGGATAGAAGAAGGAAATCAGCGTCTTTCCGGGGCCGAGGCGATCCACCTCGGATGGCTCCGGTGGGCGGACCTTGGCAATCACATCGGCCATGCCGAACAGAGAAGCCGCGTCATCGACCACCGTCACACCGGCCTTGGCATAGGCCTCATCGGAAAAGCCTGCTGCTTTTCCGGCGCCCGCTTGCACCAGGCATTCATGTCCCAGCTTCTGCAGTTGCAGCGCGCTGTCCGGTGTCAGCGCCACCCGCGCCTCACCCGCATACGTCTCTTTCGGTGATCCGATCTTCATTCCTTTACCCCACAAGAACAGTCATTGTTCCAGAGATTCCGGCTGCTGCCTTGCCGCGCCTCGCGCTTTGCCAGCTTGCATGGTTCCAGACTCCATCCCGTGTTCGGATTAGCACCCACACGGGAAAGCCGCCACACCACAATCGAGGAATCCGGTACGCCGAACCACCTGCGGCGGAACGATTGTTCCGCCGCAGGGATTGTTGATCGGATGGCTGTCAGACACAAGCTCAGAACGGGTAGTGCTGATGCGGGTCCTCGATGGTGATCCAGCGCAGGTCGGTGAACTCGGCAATCGCCGCCTTTCCGCCGAAGCGGCCGTAACCGGACCCCTTGACGCCGCCGAACGGCATCTGCGCCTCATCGGCCACCGTCGGGCCGTTGATGTGGCAAATGCCGGATTCCAGACGCGATGCCAGCTCCATGGCGCGCTTCACGTCGCGGCTGTAGATCGAGGCGGAGAGGCCATACTCGGTGTCGTTGGCGATCTTCAGCGCTTCTTCCTCATCCTTGACGCGGATGACGGGCTTCACCGGACCAAAGCTCTCCTCGTCGAAGGAGCGCATGCCTTCCTTGACGTTATCGAGCAGCGTGGCGGAGACGACGCTGCCTTCGATCTTGCCGCCTGCGGCGAGCGTTGCCCCCTTGGCCAGCGCGTCATCGATGAAGGCCTGCATCTTGTGTGCAGCTTCCGGGTTGACGAGCGAACCCAGCACCACATGGCCGCGGGGATCGCCAGCCGGCAGCGATGCGGCACGGGCGGACAGCTTCTGGACGAACTCGTCGGCCACCTTTTCGTGCACGATCAGGCGTTCGGTCGACATGCAGATCTGGCCCATGTTCATGTAGCAGCCAAAGACGGCGGCATTCACGGCGGCATCGATATCGGCATCTTCCAGCACGATCAGCGGTGCCTTGCCGCCAAGCTCGAGCAGAGCCGGCTTCAGATGGCGACCGGACAGTTCACCGATGATGCGGCCGACCTTGGTGGAACCGGTGAAGTTCACGCGGCGGACTTCCGGTGCCGCGATCAGCGCTTCAACGACGGCGGCGGCATCTTCCGGCGCATTGGTGAGCACGTTGATGACGCCATCCGGCAGACCGGCTTCGACGAGCACCTCACCGATCAGCACATGCATGGCGGGGCAGGCTTCCGACGCCTTCAGGATTGCCGTGTTGCCGCAGGCAATCGCCATGGCAATGGCGCGCGTACCCAGGATGACCGGTGCATTCCACGGGGCGATGCCGAGGCACACGCCGGCAGCCTGGCGGATGCCCATGGCGATCGTGCCGGGCTTGTTGGACGGGATGACCTCGCCCTGGATCTGGGTGGTCATGGATGCCGCTTCGCGCAACATGCCCGCGGCCAGCATCGTGTTGAAACCACCCCACGGCGCTGTGCCGCCGGTTTCGGCGATCATCAGTTCGGAAAACTGGCCGGCCTTCGTTTCCATCACGTCGGCGGCTTTCAGAAGCAGCGCGCGGCGGGCACCGGGTCCCGTGCGCGACCAGGCCGGGAACGCCGCCTGCGCCGCGGCTACGGCAACCTTCACGTCCTCGATGCCCGAGGCCGGCGCACGAGTGGCAACCTTGCCGGTGAAGGGATCGATGCGATCGAAGGTCTTGCCGGAAATCGCACCGACCTTCTTGCCGCCGATGATCTGCTGAATGTCGAACATGGTATCTCCTCTTCTGTGGTTGTTGTTTTGAGTAATGGTCCGCCCGCTCACATGCGGTAGGGGTGTCGGGTCGTGGAGACCGTCACCCAGCGTTGCTCGGTAAACTCATCGAGAGCCGAAAGCCCGCCGATGCGGCCATAACCGGAACCCTTGACGCCGCCGAAGGGCATGGCAGGGTCATCGGTCACCGTCGCGCCGTTGATGTGCATGATGCCGGTTTCGATGCGCATTGCCACGTCGAAGGCACGGGCGAGATCCTGGCTGAAGACGGCGCCGGAGAGACCATAGTCGCAATCATTGGCGATGGTGACCGCCTCATCCGCATCCGCAACGCGGATGACGACCGCAACTGGACCAAAGATCTCTTCGCTGTAGAGACGCATGTCGCGTGTGATGCCATCGATGATCGTCGCGTCCATCAATGTACCGCGCACCTTGCCGCCCAGGCAGACGCGCGCGCCTTTGCGCGTGGCGTCGTCGATCAAACCGGCGAGGCGTCGTCCGGCGTTTTCTGAGATCAATGCACCGAGTGGCTGGGGCGCAAAGGCCGGATCTCCCGCCTTCAGCTTCTCTGCCCTGCCGATCATCCGGTCCAGCAGCGCGTCGGCCACGCTGTCCTCGACGATGATCCGCTCGGTCGACATGCAAATCTGGCCCTGGTTGAAGAAGGCGCCGAAAACCGCAGCATCGGCTGCCGCATCAAGATCGGCATCGGCCAGCACGACGAGAGGTGCCTTGCCGCTCAACTCCAGCAGGCAGCGTTTCAGGTGCCGCGCGCTGATCTCTGCAATGATGCGTCCGACGCGGGTGGAGCCGGTAAAATTGATCCGCCGCACCACCGGGTGGGCAATCAGCGCTTCCACGATATCGCGCGCGGCCTCGGGCGCATGCGACAGGATGTTGAGGACGCCCGCCGGCAAACCGGCCTCCGTCATGATGCCGCCCAGCAACCGCTGCGTCGCAGGGCAAAGTTCGGAGGTTTTCAGAACGACGGTATTGCCCCAGGCGATGGCAAAGGCGAAGGAACGCACGCCCAGCACGATCGGGGCGTTCCACGGCGCGATGGCAAGGCAGACACCCGCCGGCTGGCGCACGACGAAGGAAGCGGTATCCGACAGAGGTGCCGGAAGTTCGGGTCGGTCAACCTTACCCGCGACGGCGGCAGCCTGTTCCAGGATCTGGCCGGCCAGTGTCACGTTGAAATGGCACCAGTCCAGCGTACCGCCGGTTTCCAACGACATGATGGCGGCAATATCGTCGGCACGCGCCTGGAGAATTGTTCTTGCCTGGCGAAGGATCGCCGCGCGCCTGTGCGGAGGTGTTGCGGACCAGGCGGAAAATGCCGCGGCAGCAGCGCAGCAGGCATCATCCACATCCTGTGTGTCCGCTGCTGCTGCGATCGTCACCACTTCGCCGGTGATCGGATTGGTGCGCTGGAAAACGGCACCCGAGCGCGCTGCGATCGAATGCCCTTCGATCAGCAGGTCGGCGAAAACGGGTTCGCGCGGCGCGATATCACGCGCATCTGCACGGCTGACTGCCTCTGCCATTCCGATTGCCTCCTCCCAGGCTGTAGACGACACTAACTATTTTGGACGCGAGAGGAATATCATTATATGGTCTCCTCTGATCGCTTTCTGGTCATCACGATGGGAGGAAGTCTGGATGCCACAGGCTATTCGACTGCCGGGCGTCCGGATCTTGCAGCTCGAACCGGCGCTCCAGCAGCGTACGCTCGCACTGAGCGGGCAGCCGCTGCGCTGGATGACGCATGTCCTTCTCCTGCGCTCCGGTCGCGCAACCCTCTCCTTCGACGGCGAGGAACTGCGCATGGAGGCTCCGGCATTGGTTCTGATGCCTCCCGCCGAACACCGGCGGCTCACTGTGCAGGCGGGTGCACGTGGTGATCTGCTCAGCGCCTCCGGCGAGCAACTGTCGTCGGCGCTCGGCGACGAGCCGGAGACGCCCGCGCTCCGCACCACGCTCTCAAGCCTCACCCTTGCGCCGGATATCGAGCGACCACTGCTGACGCGGCTGGAGACCTTGGTCAGCCTTCTTGCGGATGAACAGGACGAGGATCGCCCCGCCTCCAACATGGCCACGGACGCCTTGCTGCGGCTCCTATGCCTGTCGCTCTGGCGCGTGGCCGGACGGTTCGACGCCAACCCCGGCGTCAACGGCGATGGGCTGACGATCCTGCAGCGTTTCCGGCAGGTGGTGGAGGCCGAATTCCGCCGCCACCGTCCGATCCGTTATTATGCAGAACGGCTGGGCATCACCACCGACCGTCTGCATGCCATCGCGACCCGGCATCTTCAGCGGTCACCGCTCGACCTGGTCCATGACAGACTGTTGCAGGAGGCGCTGCAGCGGCTGGAGCGCTCTCCAGCCTCCATTCAGGCGATCTCCGACAGCCTGAATTTCAAGGATCCCGCGCATTTCAGCCGTTTCGTCAAACGCCGGACCGGCCAGGCACCGGCGCAGTACAGGCTGTCCTTGCGCAAAACCGCCGAGCAGCCGGCATCCGCCCCGCAGTTTCAATATCACGAATGGCCCTGACGAATATCCGCGCCGAATGGTCAGCGCCGGCGACCGCGCGCCGTCAGCGCATTGCGGATTGAAAAGCTTGAATGGATACGGCTGACGCCCGGCAGCTTGGAGAGGATTTCCGTGTGAATCCGCTCGAACTCGCGCGGGCTTTCCACCTCGACGCGCAGGAAATAATCCCAGTCGCCGGTCATCAGGTAGCATTCGCGGATTTCCGGATGCTTGCGCACCGCGTCCTCGAAGCGGTTCAGATAATCCTCCGTCTGCCGGTCGAGCGTGATGTTGATCATCACGGCCAGCGTCGCCCCCTCCTCCGCCGAGCCGATCAGCGCTGTATAGCCGCGGATGACGCCGGTTTCTTCGAGCGTGCGAATACGTCGCAGACAGGCCGACGCAGACAGGCCAACGGACTCTGCCATTTTGGCGCTGCTCATGCGTGCATCCAGCCGCAAAAGCCGGATGATGTTGCGATCGATCGCATCCAGGGAAGCCGACACGCCCGTTTCCTTCGTGAATTTGAGGTATTGTTGAGCAATACGAGCACATTCGCACAAATCATGCAAATGATGCGCAATTCACGCATGATCTTAGTCATATCCTGTTCTCAACGACAAGCCTTGCGGGGTTGGGCCATGGACATGCGTTCCACACAGAACTGGGAGAAGGCCGGCGCGCCGGGTTTCGTTTCGATCGATCTTGCCGCTCTGCTCCGCAACTATCGCCGCATTGCCCTAACGGCGGCTCCCGCCGAAGCCGCGGCAGTGGTGAAGGCCAATGCCTACGGGCTCGGCGCTGAACGGATCGCACCGGCGCTCTATGATGAAGGCTGCCGGCATTTCTTCGTGGCGCAATATGCCGAAGCCCTGTCGCTTCGCCCGCTCCTGGCTCCCGACGCCCAGATCTACGTGCTGAACGGGTTGCAGCCGGGCACCGAAGGCGATTGCGCGACGCTTGGCATCATCCCGGTGCTGAATTCGCTGGAACAGGTGGGTCGCTGGCGCAGCACGGGGAAGCTGTCGGGCAAGGTCCTTCCGGCGCTGCTGCAGTTCGATACGGGCATGTCGCGCCTCGGCATGTCGGCGGAAGAAGCCGAAGCCCTGGCCGCCGATCCCGCACTCCTCGATGGCATTGCCCTCCGCTACATCATGAGCCACCTTGCCTGTGCGGATGAGTCGGAAGACCCGCACAATGCCCTCCAAGCAGAAGCGATGCGGCGGTTTTCTTCCATCTTCCCCGGCGTGCCGATCTCCTTCGGCAATTCTGCCGGCTCGTTTCTCGGCGAAGCCTACCGAGGCGCGCTCGTGCGTCCCGGTATCGCGCTGTACGGCGGACGTCCGACCGATCTTCTCGACAAACCGATGGAACCGGTGGTCCGGATCGAAGCCGCCGTCATCCAGACGCGCACCGTGCCCGCCGGTACGGCGGTCGGTTATTCAGCCACCTATGTGGCGCCGCAGGAGCGTCGTCTCGCCACCGTGGCGCTCGGTTATGCCGATGGTATCCTGAGGGCGCTCAGCAATCGCGGCGCCTTCTTCCACGACAATGTGCGGCTGCCGATCGTCGGTCGCGTCTCCATGGACAGCACCATCATCGATATAAGCGACCTGCCGGAGGGGACGCTCAAACTCGGCTCGACAGTCGAGTTTCTTGGACCCCACCAGTCCCTGGAAGACGTGGCGGAATGTGCCGGCACGATTTCCTGGGAAGTGCTGACCAGCATCGGCCAGCGGTATCACCGCACCTATCTCTGACGACAGAACAAGAAGACGGGGAAGACCATCATGAAGATCACCATTCTCGGCGCAGGCGTCATCGGCGTCACATCCGCCTATTATCTCGCCAAGGCCGGCCACGAGGTGACCGTCGTCGATCGCCAGCCGGGCCCGGCGCTGGAAACGAGTTTTGCCAATGCCGGCGAGGTTTCCTTCGGTTACTGCTCGCCCTGGGCTGCGCCTGGCATTCCGCAGAAGGCGCTAAAGTGGATCTTCATGGAGCACGCGCCGCTGATCCTGAGGCCGAAGCTCGATGGTCCGATGCTCTCCTGGATGCTGAAAATGCTGATGAACTGCACCTCGGAGCGCTATGCCATCAACAAGAGTCGTATGCTGCGGCTTGCCGATTACAGCCGCCTCGCGCTCGCCGAGGTGCGCGCCGAAACCAATGTGGACTACGACCAGCGCATGCAGGGAACGCTGCAGCTCTTCCGGACCGAAGCCCAACTCGAAGCCTCTGCCAAGGACGTGAAGGCGCTCGCCGCCGATGGTATTCCTTTCGAAGTGCTCGATCCGGAAGGCTGCATCCGCGTCGAGCCCGCACTCGCCCATGTCCGCCACAAGATCGTCGGCGGCCTCCTCACCCCCAAGGATGAAACCGGCGACTGCTTCAAGTTCACCAATATCCTTGCAGAAAAGGCCACCGGCATGGGTGTCCGTTTCGAATGGGGCGTCAACATCAAGGGGCTCGACGTCCAGGGCGGCGAAGCGAAGGGCGTCGTGACCGATCGCGGCACGATCGCGTCGGATGCCGTGGTCGTGGCACTCGGCAGCTATTCACCGCTCCTTGTCAAGCCGCACGGCATCAACCTGCCGGTCTATCCGGTGAAGGGCTACTCGCTGACGATCCCGATCACCGATGCCTCGCGCGCGCCGGAATCGACTGTCATGGACGAAACCTACAAGATCGCGATCACCCGTCTCGGCGACCGTATCCGCGTCGGCGGCATGGCGGAAATCTCCGGCTACACCAATGATCTTGGCGAAGCGCGCCGCCGGACGCTGGAACATTCCGTCACCGACCTTTTCCCGGGCGGCGATGTCTCGAAGGCCAATTTCTGGTCGGGCCTTCGCCCGATGACGCCGGACGGGACGCCGGTGATCGGCGCCACCAAGGTCCGCAACCTCTATCTCAACACCGGCCACGGCACGCTTGGCTGGACCATGAGCTGCGGTTCGGCCAAGGTGCTGGCCGATATCGTCAGCGGCAGACAAGCCGATATCGAGACGAAGGATCTGGCGATCAGCCGTTACGCGGCCTGAACTTATCTGGAGGGCTCAGCCCTCCAGCCCTTCCTTCTCGGCCATCACCCGCACCAGAAGCAGCATCACCAGCGCCTGACCATAGGGAGCCGGCACGTTGGGGATCTGCCGGTAGAAATCCAGCGTATGGCCCATCGGCGTGCCGTCCGAGACTTCCAGCACGATGCCCGTTTCGTCGATGCGCTGCAGCACGGCGGCAAGCGCCTTGCGCGCCACCGGCTTCAGCTCAGGATCAAGCAGGCCAAGGTCGATGCCGCGCAGGATGCCATAAGCGATGCCGGCGGTGGCCGAGGTCTCTTCCGGCGAGTCCGGATCGCAGACGAGCGTTGTGAACATGCCGTTCGCGCGCTGATGCTTGGCAAGCGTCGCGACCTGTGCGCGCAGGATATAGGTGAGGTGCCGGCGCAGGTGGTCCGGGATCTCGTTGACCAGGCTGAACAGCTCGGGGATTGCGACGGTGATCCAGGAATTGCCGCGCGCCCAGAAGGCATTGGCGAAATTGTGCCGACCGTTGAAGGTCCAGCCGTGATACCAGAGGCCGGTGACCGGATCGGCGAGGAACCGCTCATGCACCATGAACTGGTAGAAGGCCTCCTCGATCCAGTCCTGCCGGCCGAAACGCTGGCCGGCACGGGCGAGGAATAGGCACGTCATGAACAGCGTGTCGTCCCAGAGCTCGCCCTCGTTCGGGCGCTCCTTCACCACGTGCTGGAACCCCTCGTCCTCTGTGCGGGCGAGCTTCGTCATCAGCCAGTCGGCCCAGTCCTTCACCAGCTCCTCCCAGTCCGGCCGATCGACATGGTCGATCAACACCGCGAGCGGCAGCATGGGAGACGAGGAGTTCACCTGGCGCGGCGGCAGGCCGCGGCCGATCTGCCAGTCGTACCAGCGGGCGATCGCCTCGATCAGAGAGCGGTCGCCGACGGCTTCCGCGTGGCGGATGAGGCCGTAGATGCCGACGCCGACTTCCCAGTCCCATTCATCGAACTGCAGATCGTAGGAGCCGTCGGATACCGCAGCCGTTTCATTGATGCCCTTCAGGCGGGCGAGCCCCACGGCGACGCGGGACAGGGTCTGGGAAAGAAGATCGGGCTGCATCAGCATGGCAAGGATCCTGTAATGTCAAATCGCAGTCAGAAACGGACGGCATCCAGCACCCGTATGGCGGGTTCGAGCGTGCGGTTCGGGAACGTGTACGGAGCCCCATCGATCGACAGGCCGTCGTGCCAGTCGAGCGAAAGGGTGGCGGTCTTCGGTTGGCTGAAGCGCAACCGGGGCAGATCGACGTCGAGCGACAGCCGGTAGCCGGCCAGGCTTTCGCGGAAGCGGGCGAAGGCGGCCTCATCCGTCCCCTCGCCCACCAGAACGGCCCAGCCGCTTCTGGTGCCGGCAACGCGATACTCGATGCCGGCACCCGGTCCGCCGCTCACGGGTTCGATCTCTCCTGTGGCGGTGAGAGCGGCATAGCCCTTGCCGCTGCGCAGGATCAGCCAGTTGTTCTCCAGGTGAACCTCGTCGAAGGCATCGGCCTCGACATAGGCATGGGTAAAGCCGATCCGCGGATTTTCGCCGAGATCATAGAGCAGCAGGGCGATATTCTTGTATTGCGCGGCGCGCGGCATCGAACCGTTGCCCGCCCAATAGGAAGGACGCTGACTGCCCCATGGATCGTCTTCACCGGGATGGTTGACCCAGGCCCGCGCGAAGGGATCGCCGGCAAAGCGAAGGTCCACCACATGCTGCTGGTGACCGCGACCGCCGGGCTTACCGTCCATCATGGATGATAGCTGCACATTCGCCGTCTTGTAGAGCACGAGCCGTGCCGCCTCGTCGTGTCCCTGCACGTAATGGGCCGTCAAAGCCTCGCCAGCGGGCGGTGATGTCAAAGCGGCCAGCCTCTCCGGCGGCGCGTAGCTGCCGGCTGCGAACATGGTGAGAGCCGCGACGCCCTGGTTGAACCAGCCTTCGCCGAAGCCGACCGTCGCAAAGGGCGCAAGTTCGGTCAGCGGCCCGGCGCGCAGTTCCTTGTCATAGGCGCGGCCCATGGAACCGGCCGGCACGCCGCCCAGCGTATGCAACGCAATCATCGTGAACAGGCGGTCGAGCAGCGCCCTGGCGCGCTTCTTGATGTCGCCATCCCCCAGATGTTCGAGCGCCAGCAGGCCAATGAAATCGATCGGGTAATAGGCGGCCGAATTCCATTCGGCGAGACCATGGGCTTCCACGCTGTCGAACCACTTTATCAGCCGTTCCGTGGCAAGCCGCTCCTGTTCCCGGCCCGTGCGGCCAGAGCAGGCAAAACCGGCCCGCGGCAACAACCGACCTGCGAGATATTGTGAGACATGGAAGCACAGGACGTGGTTCTCGCTCCAGAACCACATCACATCATTGCCGGGCTCATCCACCCAGTAGCGGTAATCGAGAATGGCCGCTCGGATCGCCTGCTGCAGGTCCTGCGGCAATCGATCCTGATAGGAGCCATAGACCCATAGCAGCGGCACCATGACGAAATCCGAGCAATCGCGCCGCTCGTTGATCGACGCCAGGGTATTGCCGATCACCTCGCGGAGCCCGTCATCGACAGGGCGACCGAGGTGGAGCGTCGCAATCGCCTTGCCGGCCCGCTGTTCGCCATGCTCTGCCGCAAATTGCAGCGCCGCCGTCTTGCGCGCATCGAGCGACTGCCGGCGCAGGTCACGCTTTTCCTCGCGCAAGGTCGCAAAGCCGATATGCCGCGCGATGCTGACATCGTCGATCCGGAAGGTCAGATCGAGCGGGTGGAAGCCATCCGGCAGATGAAGCACATCGGCGAGATCAAGCATCCGCTCGCCGGCTCTCAGCACGGCCCTGGCATCCAGGAGCGGCGGCTTGTCGCGCATGTGGACGCTCGGCAGGATCCTGCCCTCGACCGTGACATCCACTGTCGCGGCCTGTTCGAAGAGGAGCCTCAGCTTGCCGTCCCGCACATGCAGCGGTGCGGGGCGCACGCTGGTCGCCAGCGCCTTCAGGAGATCCAGCGTCTCCTCGCTGCTTTCGACCGGCAGATCAACGAGAAGGCTTGCCTCGGACAGAAGCGCCAGCTCGAAATACCAGAGTGCGTCGCGCTCCGCGAGTTCCTCGCAGAGAACAACCACCTCTGAGCCGCGTGCGGTCATCGGCAGTACGATTTCTGTGACGCCTTCCTTGTTGCGCTTGAACGGCTCGAATGCCGTCTTCAGCACCCCATCCACCCAGATATGCACGCCGCCACAGGTGGCGAGGCGGAAGCGATAATTACCGTCCTTGGGCGCGATGATCCGGTTTTTCAGCCAGCGGGACAATCGTGTCGGCCTGTGCCAGAATCCGGAAAATTCGACGCGGCGGTTGAAGCCCGGCAGGTTCAGCGCCTCGACGGCAAACTCTTCGAGCGCGACGCTGCGCGTCTTCACGTCCTTCCACAGAGCCACGCGGCAGGGCAGATCGCCCACATCAACGAAGCCGTTGATGAAGCGGTAGCCGACGCGATCTTCCGCGAGAGCCGGCTCGCCGGGATAATATTGCGCATGGACGGACGACATCACCCAGGCCGTGACCGATTGGTCCTGTCGAACAACAAATCCGCTTCCTGCCGCGCTGTCTGCAGCCTTCTTCAATCCTGTCATGGCATGTCCTTCCTGCGCCCGGCTTCGGTGGCAGGTGCATTTGGCAAAGGCAGGCTCAGCTCGATCCGTTCGAGCTGTTCGGGGAGCTGCCAGATATGGGCAATCGACAGCCGCGGCCGCTCGCGGCGGAGACGCGGCTTGTGGCTGCGGCGCTTGGACCAGCTGAGGAAAATGCTGATCAGGCCGAAGCGGTTGGCGCCGAGAATGTCCCGTTCGAGGTTGTTCCCGACCATGACGGTGCGGGCGCGATCCTCCTCGCTCAGTGAGAGCGCCTCGGCAGCGGCGGCGAACATTTTAGCCGATGGCTTCAGCTCGCCGACATCACCGGAAATCACATGCGCCTCGAAACACTCCCAAAGCCCGTGGGCACCGAGGATATTCTCGAAGGTCTGCCGCGGGCCATCCGCCACCAGCGCCAGCCGGTAACCGCTGGCTGCAAGCCGGTGCACCGTTTCGGTCGCACCTGGGATCATCTCCGCCCGGGTGACGATCTCGGTGCCGGGGATTTTTTCTTCCGTCGCCTCGTTGGCGAGCGTATCCCCGCAATCGAGGAAGACGGCGGCCAGATGCGGAACCTCGCGCGGCAGATCGCGCACCAGCGACGCCACCCGACGCGGAATCCAGCTGTCGAGACGCGACCAGGAAACGAGCACCATCCCGCCCTCTTCGTCACTGGTGCGGGTAAAATCGAAGCGCGGCGCAAAGGCCATCCGCTTCATCTTCAGCCGTGCCAGCCGCTGTTCATGCGGGGTCGCGCCGATGCGACCGGCATCGGAAAAGCGGTTCGAGAGATGGATACCCTGGTCGCCGGCGAAGGCGCCGCACATGGCGGCAATCAGCGTGCCGCCTTTCGCCTGCATCTCCCCGCCATCCGCCCAGTGCGCGTGCTTGCCCGGCTCCAGATAGAGCACCGGTCGTCCCGAACGCACCGGCAGCGTCCCATCCGGACGGATCATCGCCCGCCGCGAACCGTGGCGCGAGGCTTCCACCTTCACCACGTCGCCCGCCGCATCCACATGCACCCAGACATGTTCGAGGTCATAGAGATGCTGGATGTCCCAGTCGTACCAGATCGCATATTCGATAACGCGATCCGCCACGGGTCGGATGCGGAATTTCGAGGACACCGACTGCGCCTCCTGCCGATAGATGGCAAAGCCTGCCGCGAGAGGCCGGAAGGGCTCTGCCGCGTCCAGCATCAACAGCGGCCGATGCCGTTCTGCAAGACGCGCATCGTCATCCTGCCCCTCGACACGAAGCTCGGCCAGAGCACCTGTGCAATTATCTGCCATCGTCATGCCGCTGCCACTCCGACGAGATCCAGCGTCTCCGCGTAATGGCAACGCACCTGCCGGCCAGATGGCAGCATGCGCAGTTCCGGCACCTCGCCCCGGCACTTGGCAACGGCATAGGGGCAACGCGGATGAAACGGGCAGCCGGCGGGGATATTCATCGCATCGGCAATCTCGCCCTTCAGGGGCACGCGCTTGCGGGTGCGGTTACCGCGCGGGTCCGGCTGCGGAACGGCGGCCAGCAGCGCTTCGGTATAGGGATGCAGCGGCTTGGCGAACATCTCGTCCGTCGGGCCGACTTCCATCAGCCGGCCCAGATACATGACGCCGATGCGGTCGGAGATATGCTCCACCATGCCGAGATCGTGGGTGATGAAGAGATAGGTCAGCCCGAACTGTTCCTGAAGGTCCTGCATCAGGTTGATATTCTGCGCCGCGACCGACACGTCGAGCGCGGAGACCGCCTCATCCGCCGCTATGAAGCTCGGGTTGAGCGCAAGTGCGCGGGCGATGCCGATGCGCTGGCGCTGGCCGCCGGAAAAGGCATGCGGGTAGCGGTTGAGATATTCCGGACGTAGGCCGACGAGACGCAGCAGCTCGGCGACACGGTCGCGGATCTCTCTTTCGTTGCCCACACCATGGATCACCATCGGCTCGCCGACCAGATCGAGCAGGGTCATGCGCGGATTGAGCGACGAATACGGGTCCTGAAAGATCATCTGCATTTCGCGACGAATGTCGCGCAGGCTGCGATCCGACAGCGTCGAGACGTCCACCACCTCGCCATTCGCGCGACGAAAAAGGATCTCGCCGCCCGTCAGGTCATAGGCGCGCAGGATCAGGCGGGCGATCGAGGATTTGCCGGAGCCGCTTTCGCCGACAAGCCCGAAGGTCTCGCCCTTCTTGATGTCGAAGGTAATGTCATCGACGGCCTTCACGTAACCCTTGACTGTGCGAAGCCAGCCTTCCTGGACCGGGAAATACTTGCGCGCACTGCGTACAGAAATGATCGTATCGTCCTGCATGACAGCGGGCGCGGTCTGAGACGGATGGGTCATTGGGCGGCCTCCGCGACGTTGATCTGACCCGCAAAATGACAGCGGGCACGCTGGCCGCTTGCAAACGCAACATCGTCCGGCGCCTGCACATCACAGACGCCGCCGACCGCGTTCATGCAGCGCGGATGGAAGGAACAGCCGGTTGGCACATTGTAGGGATCGGGCACCATGCCGGCGATGGTGCGCAGTCGGCGTCCATGGCTTTGGCCGAGACGCGGGATCGATTGCAGAAGCGCCTGCGTGTAGGGATGCTTGGGCTCATAGAAGATCTCATCGACCGTTCCCGTCTCCACCACACGACCGAGATACATGACGGCGACGCGGTCAGCGATATCGGCGACGACCCCGAAATTGTGGGTGATGAACACGATCGCCATGTTCATCTCATCCTTCAACTGCTTCAGAAGCTCAAGGATCTGTGCCTCCGTCGTCACGTCGAGCGCGGTGGTCGGCTCGTCGGCGATCAGCAGCGCCGGATCACACGCCAGGGCGAGCGCGATCATGGCGCGCTGGCGCATGCCGCCGGAGAGATGATGCGGATAGCGATCGACGATGTCGTTCGGCCGCGGCATCTGCACTTTGCCGAGCAGTTCGACCGCACGGGCACGGGCGGCAGCCTTCGAGACTTTGCGATGCAGCATGACGGTGCGGGCAATTTGCGTGCCGATCGTGTGCACCGGAGACAGCGCCGTCATCGGCTCCTGGAAGATCATGCCGATCTCGTTGCCGCGCAGGTCGCGCATGGTGCGGCTCAACCGGTCCTGCTCGTTGATCAGCAGTTCCTCGCCGCTCTTGCGCCGAAAGCGGATCGTGCCGCTGGCATTGATGGCATTCTTCGGCTGCAGCCGCATGATGGAGCGCGCAGTCACCGATTTGCCGGAGCCGCTTTCGCCGACGATGCCCAGTACCTCGCCCTTGTTGACGTGGTAGGAGACCCCGTTGACCGCCTTGACCAGCCCATCACGAGTGGGGAAATGCACGCCGACATCATCAAGTTGCAGCAGGCGATCCGGCGGCATGGAAGAGTTCGAATTATACGTCATGATCAGTATCCGTCACTGGCCGTAGGGGTCTGCGGCGTCGCGCAGGCCATCGCCGATGAAGTTGAAGGCGAGCACCACCAGGATGACGGCGACACCCGGCGCCAGTAGCCAGGGGGCAAGCGAAATGGTGCGCAGGTTCTGCGCGTCCTGCAAAAGGACACCCCAGCTGACGACGGGCGGGCGAAGACCGAGGCCGAGGAAGCTGAGCGCCGTCTCGCCGAGGATCATTTCCGGGATCGCCAGCGTGACGGCGGCGATGATGTAGCTCGTCATGGCAGGCAGCATGTGGCGGGTGACGATGCGGTACTCCGATGCACCGGCGAGCCGCGCCGCCAGAACATAATCCTCGGATTTCAGGGACAGGAAGCGACCGCGCACCACACGGGCCAGATGGGTCCAGCCAATCAGCGACAGGATGATGGTGATCAGCACGTAGACGAAGAGCGGATCCCAGGCGATCGGCAGTGCCGCCGCAAGCCCCATCCACAGGGGGATCGTCGGGATGGAGCGGATGAACTCCATCAGCCGCTGGATCATGGAATCCAGCCAGCCGCCGTAATAGCCCGAGATGGCGCCGAGCGCGAGGCCGAGCACGAAGGAGAAGGCAACGCCGATCAGACCTGCCGAAAGCGTCACCCGTGCGCCGTAGAGCAGACGGGTGAAGAGATCGCGGCCAAGCGAATCCGTGCCGAGAATGTTGATCTGCTGGCGGTTGTCGTCGATGCCGAAGAAGTGGAGATCGGTCTCGACCAGCCCCAGCAGATTGTAGGTCTCGCCGGAGACGAAAAACTGGATCGGCAGAACCTTGCTGCGATCCTCCTGATAGACAACGCGGGCCGTTTCAATGTCGCGCGCCCGCTTCATCGGGTAGATGAACGGACGGTGCAGCTGTCCCTCATGGAAGATCCGCACCACCGTTGGCGGCGCAAAGGTGTTGAGCCGGCTGATAGTGTTCGGCGTATAAGGCGACATGACATCTGCAAAGACAGCCAGGAATGCCAGGATTGCCATGAAGACCAGCGAGACGACCGCCAGCTTGTGTTTGCGAAAGCGCCACCAGATCAGTGTCCAGGGCTTGGCAGTATAGGTCGCGTCGGCGTTGAACTGCTCCTTCGGCGCCAAGGGCGGCACCTGCGGGCTGAAGGATTGCGGAGGAAGGATCTGAATATCGGTCATGGGCGCCTCATGAGAACCGGATGCGCGGATCGGAAAGCGCAAGAAGGATGTCGGAGAGCACCGTCCCGATGACGGTGAAGACGCTGAGGATCAGGATGAAGCTGCCGGCCAGATACATGTCCTGCATCTTGAGCGCCTGCAGAAGCAGCGGGCCGGTGGTCGGCAGGTTGAGAACGACGGCGGTGATGACATCGCCGGAAAACAGCGCCGGCAGGGCCCAGCCGACCGTCGAGATGAAGGGGTTGAGCGCAACGCGCACCGGATAACGCCACACCACCGTGCGTTCGCCAAAACCTTGCGCATAGGCAGTTTCCACATAGGGCTTGCGCAATTCGTCCAGCATGTTGGCGCGCATGACACGGATGAGGCCAGCAGCACCGCCGGTTGCCAGCACCACCAGCGGAATCCAGATATGGGTCAGCATGTTGCCGAACTTCGCCAGATCCCATGGCTGGCCTTCAAACTGCGGCGACACGAGACCGCCGACATCCATGTTGAGCCAGACGAAGGTCATCCACATCAGGATCAGCGCCAGCAGGAAATCCGGCACACCCTTTCCGAGGAAACCGAAAACGGTGAAGACGTAGTCGAAGACCGAATATTGGCGGGTGGCGGAATAGACGCCGACGGGAATAGCGATCAGCCAGGTGAAGACCATGCTGAGCGTCGAGATGGCGAGCGTCAGCCCCAGCCTCTCCCAGATCAGGTCGCTGACGGCGGAATTCCACTCCAGCGAGCGTCCGAAGTCGCCGTAAAAAATGATGTTGGAGATCCAGCGCCAGTATTGCACGAGAAGCGGATCGTTCAGGCCCCATTCGGCGCGAAGCGCGGCTTCCTGCGCCTCGGTGATGTAGTCACCGCTGTTGCGCAGCTGGGCCGCATAGGCCGTGACGAAATCACCCGGCGGCAGCTGGATGATGACGAAGGAAATGAACGACACGAAGATCAGCGTGGGGATGGCCCACAACAGACGCCGGCCAATATAACTCAGCATTTCGAACCCTCCGGGCCTGAGCAACCATCCGATCTTGCAGATCAAGACCGTCGTTCGTCAGGAACCAGAATGAATGTGCGGGGATGAATCCGGTGCCCACCGTCCGGAAGAAGCGGGAATGGCGGGCACCGGGTCGTGTGACAGATCAGCAGACTTACTGCTTCATCCACATCTGCTGCGTAGCACCAAGGCCGATGCCGCGCGTGATGTCGTCCTCGATCAGGTTGTCCGGGAAGTTCTTGAAGTTCGTCTTGACGATCGAGAGCGCCGGAGATTCGCCGACGACACCGATAACCCAGCCTTCCGTGACGAAGGTCTTGATGAGGTCATTCAGCGCCGCATCGGCCTGCTCGCGGTTCAACGCCTTGGAGGCCTTGTCCCAGTCGGTAAAGACACGGCGAATGGGATGATCGGCCGGCGGCTCGATCCCCGAGGAACCCTTGGTCGAGTACCAGAGATAGTATTGGTGCGCGTAGCTGTCATTGCCCATCATGATGCGCGGGTCGGCCGCCACGACCGACAAGCGGTCGAACGGATACCATTGCATCTGGAAGGAGTTGTTGTCGCGGTTGGCATCCCACTGCGTCCGGTCGATGATGCGCGGCAGAAGCTCGATGCCGATGTCCTTGTAGTTGGCCGCGATGATTTCCATCGTCTTCGGGCCGTTGGCATGCTGCATCTCCACGACGATCTGCACGCGCTTGCCATCGGGACGCAGACGGAAGCCTTCGCTGTCACGCTTGTCGAGCCCCACCTTGTCGAGCAGGGCATTGGCCTTCTTCGGGTCGTATTCGGCCCAGTGCTTTTCCAGCTCGGCATCGTAGTTCGGCGAACCGGTGACGGGTGAGGCCTGACGGGCTTCGGCAAGGCCGGAGAAGATCAGCTCGTTGATCGTCTCGCGGTCGATGCCGATGCTGAGCGCCTGGCGGAAGTCGCTCTTTTCAAAGAGCCCGCGCAGCGCCTCGTCCTTCATGTTGAGGTTCGGCACGAGCGACCAGGTCTGTGCCTGCGTCCAGCGGTGCACCGCGTAGTTACCCTTCTTTTCGTTCTCCTTGTAGAAGGTGAAGTCCTGCGGCTCGACATAACGCATCTGCATGTCGACCTGGCCCTGCACGATCATCAGGTTGAACGCTTCCTGATCGCTGAACAGACGATGCGAGATGCGGTCGATATAGGGCAGCTGGTTGCCGGCCTGGTCCACCGCATAATAATACGGATTGCGCACCATCGTCACGACATCCGACGGGGCCGGCTTCTCGATCTTCCAGGCCGTGATGACCGGCAGATCCGGGTTCTGCCACCAGGCGGTTGCCGCACCCTTCGAACCCCAGAGATCGGTCCACTTCGCGACGCCGAACTTGGCCGCAGCCGCCTTCAGTTCGTCTTCGGAGGCGTACTTGTTGTTGAACTGCTTCAGGTAGTGCTTCGGAAACAGGAAGCTCGGGCGGTCGAGGCTCGGGTCGCCGGTCGAATCCTTTGCCAGGATTTCGAGGAAGTAGACGTAAGGCTGGTCGAACTTCACCTTGAAGGTCTGCTCATCGACGATCTCCAGCTGCATCGGCTTGCCGCCGGGCGCCAGTGTCTGGTCGATATTGGCGAGGATCGCCTTGTTGAGGAACACGTCCTCATACCAGAAGCGGACATCCTCGGTGGTCACCGGCTGGCCATCGGACCATTTCAGGCCCTTGAGAAGCGTGAAGGTGAATTCGCGCGAATCCTCGCTCACGGAATAGGACGAGATATAACCCGGCTTCAGCTTCAGCGGACCGCCCGGCTGCTGCGACCACTTCACGACGCGCTCTTCCATCAGCTTGGTCGGGCCCCAGCGGTCGCCCGGCCCCTTGTAGGCGCGACGCCAGTCGCCGCCGTACTGACCGATTTCCGGCACCTCGACAACGGTCGGCTTTTCCGGAAGCCGCTGATCAACCGCAGGCAGCTTTCCCTCCTTCACCAGCGCGCTCAACATCGGCGACTCCTGGAATGCGAAGGCTGACGTTGCCACACACGTGGCCAGCAGAACACCAATCGAATGTATGAAAATATTTTCTCTTCTTTGCATGCTCATCCTCCCTTTGATTGAGAACATGCGGATGTCCGCCTTATTTCTCATCACATCCGCCTCAAAAACGACGATTGGTCAGGCGGCCTGAAAAATCAAGTCAAAAAAATATTTTCATTTAATGGGAGGAATTGATCAAATTCCGCCGCTCTCCCGCTCCACCAGGCGACATCCTAGCTCGATACGGCAGGTCGGCTGGTCGGCAGCGCCGATCGACAGACGCTTCTCCAAAGCCTGGACGGTGGCAGCAGCCAGCGCCTCCAGCGGCACGCGGACGGTGGTGAGCGACGGGACCGTGAGATCGACGGGCGCGACGCCATCAAAACCAACGACGGCCAGGTCATCCGGCACCTTCAGCCCCTGTGCATGACATTCGGCCAGAACCCCGATTGCCAGGTTGTCCGCGGCACAGAAGATGGCGGTATAGCCGTCGAGGCCGTTGTGCTCGGCAAGGAACTGCCGAAGGGCTTCGCGGCCGTGATTGGGCTCGTAGCCGCGCGCATAGAGCACACCTGCCTGTTCGCGCGGCAGGTCGCGCTGTTCGTAAGCGTCGTAGAAACCGTCCAGACGCCGCTGGATGGTGCTGCGCCCCCGCCAGGTGAGATGCAGGATCTTCTGGTGCCCGCGGCTGATCAGCCAGTCGGTGGCGAGCCGTGCCGCATATCGATTGGCGGGCGCCACGGTGTCGATGCTCATCGTCGGGTCTTCGCCATTGAGAAGCACGGCTGCGATATCCGACTGGCGCACGGACTTCAGCAATTTCGGATTGTCGTCGTACACAATGACGATGCCTTCCGCACCGGCCGCTCGCGCACCCGCCAACACCTCCGCGCCGCTCAGGTCCGGCGCGCCGTTATGCGCCACGATTCGCACGCCCCGCCGCTCGCATTCACGCGAGAGCGCCGTCAGAAGCGTCCATGAGACGAGGTTGAGATCGTTGTGCGGCAGGTTTGCCGGTGGCACGACAAGGTAAAGCGTGGTCAGCGAGGCAATCGCGCCCTTCTGCTGCCGTTTGGCGAGATAGCCCAAACGACGGGCGACCTCGAGCACCCGAACCCGCACCTCCTGCGAGATGGGTGCCGTGCCATTCAGAACATGCGAGACCGTGCTGAGCGCCACGCCCGCTTCCCGGGAGACATCCTTGATGCCGACCTTACGGTCCGACCGCTTGTCCACGTGCTGCTCCTACTCGGCATAATACGGATTGGTGAAGAGTTTCGGACGATCACCGTACCAGACTTCGAAGCGCACGAAACGCCCCTCGAAGCGTCTCTCCAGAATATGCCGTGCCTCCGTCACCTGCTCTTTGGCCACCACGCCGTTTTCCGTGATCGTGCGGATTTCATCGCCGGCGACGAGGCCCGAAAACTGCACGCCGATCACCTGCCCTGCAGCCACGCTGTCGCCAAACATCGGAAGATCGTCTGCCGCTGGCATGGCCATGGTCTCATCGGGCTGGAACGTGATCACGTTGCGGCCTTTGCGAACCGCTTCCAGCACGCCCCGGATGGAACACGTCTCCACATGGAGACGGTTGGCCGGGCTGCCGTGTCGCCGGCGGTTCTTCAGATGGAAATCACTGCCGCCGGTCGCCGGGATCTTTCGCCCGGAGGACAACAATTCCTGCCAGAAGGCGAGCCCCTGCTCATTCATCACGGACCAGTTGCCGTTCCAGATCTCGTAGGCATCGAAATCCACCTCGAAGCCTGCCTGCCAGCGGCCGCCATCGGAATTCTGGAACGGGTGATTGATGATGATCGTCGCGCCATTCGCCCGCGCTTCGGCCATCTTGTCGGCCACGTCCTTCGGCGAGCGGCAACGCCAGTCCGCCACCGGCTTTTCCAGGCCAAAGAAGTTGGTGTGGCCGTAAAACGAGGTCAGTTCTATCGCCGGAATGACCAGAAGACCCGGATCGTCAGGACGGATCGTGTTCTGCGAAACCGTGTTGTGATCCGTGATCGCCACGAAATCCAGCCCTGCCGAACGTGCCCGGTACATGGCATCCAGCACCGTCACGCCGCCATCGGAATGTTCCGAATGGCTGTGCAGGTCGCCCACCACCCAGCGGGGCGTGCGGGCGACAAGCCGGATGTCGAGATCCACCTTGCAGTTCGGGCCGATCTTCACGATGCCGAGCACCACATGCCAGGAACCGGCAAGCGGCCCTCGATCGTAGCCCGGCGTGGCGCGGTCCTCCTCCAGGGTGATGTGGCCACGCTCGGAACCGGTCCAGCCGCGCATGCGCCCATTCTGCGCGACGCCGAGATCGATCACGCTTCCGCCGCCACCGAAGGGGAAGTGATAGCTCACCTCGATCCGCTCGATGTCCGCGCCCACCTCGAAGGGGATCTCGACGAACGATTTTTCTCCCTCCGGAAAGCTGTCGATCACATAGGTGAAATGCTGGTTCCCGCCGCTCATCGGCTCCCCCTCAGTCTCAAGGTCATGATTTCAAATGGCTTGAAGGACAGTTTCAAACGGCCGCCCTGCAGATCGAGCGGATCGCCGCCCTCTTCCAGAAGATCGACCAGGTGCGCCTCGCCGAAACACGGGTGCAGCCTCACCGATGCCTCGCGGCGGCGTCCTTGCGTTTCCCACAGGCGAACGATCACGCCATCGCCGTCTTCCGCCCGCTTGATCGCCTCCAGAGACACACCCTCGGTTTCGATCTCGACCAGCGACGCTTCTTTCGAAGCCACATCCCCGCTGCCCTGCACCAGCCGAAGCGGCAAGTTGAAGTCCTCCGCGGCATCGTGCACGGCCTGCTTGTCGCCGTCATGCACCATCAGCGCATAGCGGAACCGGTGTTCGCCCTGGTCGGCCTCGGTCCACGGATAGGTCGGCGAGCGCAACAGCGTCAGCCGCACCGTGCTGCCCTTGGCGTCATAACCGTATTTGCAGTCGTTCAGCAGCGCGACGCCAAAGCCCGGTTCGCTCACATCGACCCAGCGCTGCATCGAACATTCGAAGCGTGCACTGTCCCAGGACGTGTTGCGATGGCTTGCCCGCCGGACATGGCCGAACTGGATTTCCGCATCGACGGACGCGGCATTGACCGCGACCGGGAAGGCCGCCTTCAACAGCGTGTTGTGCTCATGCCAGTCGATGAAGCAGTCGATCTCCACCTGTGCCGCCCCGGCTGCCAGCGAAACCACCTGGACGATGCGCGAGCGCTCGTAATGCCATTCGAAGCGGATGGCGGCGCGCAAGGGGCCGCGCTCGACCACCGTGACGCTCGCCGGTCGATCGAGCGCATAGGGGTGGTCTTCGAAATCCGCATCGATATCCCAGGCATCGAACTGCGCCGGCATGTCGCGGAAGATCTGCAGCTGGTTGCCGAGCCCGCCCGGTGGCAGGATGTCCCGCCCGTTCTTCCGATCCAGGATCGAAGTCATCCGGCCAAGCGCGTCGAAGCGGATCGACAGCCGGTCGTTTTCGAGATGTGTCTCGGACACCGAAAGCCCGTCAGCCACGGTTGCGAGGTGCTGACGAAGATCGGACAGTGACAGCGCCGGAACCGCGCGTACCGCCAGAAGGTGGGCGGTCGAGCCATCGGCGCGCATAATCGCCTGTCCCTGCCCTTCTGCGGGCGCCTCCCCGCTCACCAGCCATCCGTCACGGCTCCGTCCCGCCGCATTCAGCAGTCGCTGGTCACCGGCCTTGACGAGCGCATCCGCCAAAGATTGCGTGAGCGCATCGATCGCCGCAAAGAAGCGGGCGTAGTCCTCGTCGCTGTCATCGTAAACGGCGCCGATCGACGATCCCGGAAGGATGTCGTGGAACTGGTTCAGCATGACGATATCCCAGAGCCTGCGGATCTCCTCTGCCGGATAGGCCACACCGGCGAACTGTTCCGCCATCACCGCCAGCGTCTCGACGTCCCGCAGGGCAATTTCCGCCAGACGGTTGTTGCGCTTGTTCTTGGCAACGGAGGTGAGCGTGCCGCGGTGGAATTCGGCATAGAGTTCGCCGACCCAGATCGGAAAACGCTCCGGCTCCGCTTCCATCCGCGCAAGCAGACGCTCGAAAAAGGGCCGCATCGGCGCGTGGTCCACCTTCGGGCAGCCCGGAATGCCGCGCTCCATGCGGCGGATGTTCTGCAGCATCTCCCGCGTCGGCCCGCCGCCGCCATCTCCGTGGCCGTAGACCAGAAAGAGTTCGGAATTCAGTGCCTGCTGCCCATGCCGTCGCCAGGTGCCCATCACATGCGTCGGCTTCAGGTTCGGGCAATAGGTCGTGCCGATGCTTTTTGAATCATACGGCTGGGTGGTGAGGAAATAGGCGGCGACCTTCGTGCCATCGATACCCTGCCAGAACATGGTTTCGTTCGGCATGCGGTTCGTATCGTTCCACGACAGCTTGTGGGTGACGAACGTATCGAGGCCCGACTTTTCCATCAACTGCGGCAGCGATGCCGAGTAACCGAACGTATCCGGCAGCCAGATCATTTTGGGCCTGACGCCGAACGTCTTGCGGTGATAGTCGACGCCGTAGAGAATGTGGCGCACCAATGCCTCGCCACCAGCGATATTGACATCCGGCTCCAGCCAGAGCGCCCCTTCGATCTCGAAGCGTCCCGTTTTGACTTCGGCAGAAATCCGGTCGAACAGTTCCGGGTAGTCCTCCGCCAAATAGTCGAGCAGGACGCACTGGTTGTACATGAAGCGATAGTCCGGAAAGTCCTGCATCAGGGACAGGGCGGTCGCCATGGAACGCGCCATCTTCTGCCGGGTTTCGCGCACCCGCCACAGCCAGGCAACGTCGATATGCGTATGACCGGTCGCCACGATCACCGGCTTGTCTTCAAAATCCTGCGCGGTGTAGATCGCCGCCGCCTTGGCCTTGGCATCCGCCAGCGAGGCCCGGAAGCGCGCATCGCTGCCCGGCCGCAGATCCACAACGTCAATCGCCGCCTCCACCGCATTCAGGATGAAGTGCCGGCGCGGGTCATCGTCCGCCAGCAGGCGCGCCACATCGAGCGGTACGCGCAGATCATAATAAAGGTCATCCACCTCAAGGTCATGCACCTGAAGATGGCAGCCGAAGCCCAGCTGGCGACGGTCCTCGATGGTGCCGGCCTCGATCAGGATATCGAATTCCCGGCTAGGACGCCCGTCATTCGTCAGCAGGAACTCGCGGTGATTGCCATCCACCCCCTGGCGGATCGCGCCATCGACCCGCACCAGGCATTGCGGGTCGCTGCGGCCCATGACGCTGCCGAAGGCGGCTTCCACATGCACGACAATGCGCTTGCCATCGACGCCATCCGGCAGACGCGCCCGACCGCCGAACCAGTAATAGCCATCCGGCTCCCCCCAGATGAGGTCGCGGTTGACCGGCGTCCAGCCGGCGCGATCGGAGGCGACCATGACGGGCCGTTCGCTTGCGGCTGCCGGCGCATAGACCAGCGGCACCTCCACCTGAAGCGGCACAAAAATGCGCTCCTGCAGGCGAGCCAGCAAGTTGTCGAGTTTACGGATACGCTTCATCAGGCGGCCCCTCCTCCAGAGCCATCAAGGGATGCTATTTGGCCGACCAGACGACCGGTTGACCATCCAGGATCACGGTGGCCTCGGCATTCCAGCCCGCCGGCAACGGCGATGGCCGCGAAAACGCGACATCCGCAACGGAAAGATCTTCGACGTTGGAGGCAAAGAGCGCCGGCATGCCACCCGGATAGGCAACGAGGCCGATCACCTTGCCGTTTTCGTCTTTCACCCAGGCATTGGCGCGGCCAGCCGCATCCGGCGAAGGCGCCAGATCGAAATGCGTGGGACGAACGTCATAAGTGTGGCCCCGGTGCGGACCATCCACCTGCGCAATGGCGATACGGTTCAGCCGGACATGGGCAATGCCGGACGGGCTGTCGGCCACCAGATTGATCGCACCTTCCATCCGGCCTGTAATGTCCTCGAAGACGACATTCTCGATCCGGCCCGCCGGCTTTCCCGGACGGCGATCCACCACATTCATCGTGATCGCCTCGCCCGACCCCCAGAAACCGTCCGGCGTCTCATGCGTCTCGACGTTAATGCGGAGCACCTCGACATTGCGGATCAGCCCGCCGTCGCGCGAAAACAGACCGATGCCGCGGTTGGAACGCGGCAGCCTGCAATCACTGAAGCGGATGTTTTCGACGTCGCCATGGCTTTCCGTGCCGATCTTCAGCGCGCAGCTGCGGCTTTCGATCTCACAGTGTTCCACAATGACATTGCGGCAGCTGCCGACGGCAGACCCATCCGGGCCGTCACTCGTCTTCAGTACGACGCCATCGTCGGCGGTCGCGATCGTGCAATGACGGATCAGGACGTTATCGCAGGAATCGACAACGATTCCGTCGGTGTTGGGCATTTCCCGGTCATTGTCGATGGACAGGCGTTGCGCCTCCACATTGCGGCAGGCAATCAGATGGATCGTCCACATCGGCGATGACTGGATGCGAAAATCCTCAAGCCGGACATTCTCGCAGTCCTTCAGCACCAGAACGCGCGGGCGCAGCGCCGCCGGAACATGGGTTCCCATATCCTCCAGCCGCCCGACGATGAAATCAGCTCCCGGACCAAGAATCCGCCCCTTGCCGCCGATGCGGATATTCGAGGCGCCCTCCGCGAGGATCATGGCGGTATCGGAGGCTTCCGCAATCACGTCGATGCGGTTGTCGCGATAGGCATCGTAGTCCGGCACGAACTGGAGCACGGCTTCATCAGTCAGGTGGAGATCGGTGCCGGTCGGCAGGCGAAGCGCGCCGCACAGATGCACGCCCGGCCCCAGGACGAGGCGAAGGCCCTGCGCAGCACAATCGTTCAACGCCTGTTGCAAAGCGTGCGTACAAAGGCCGGCCTGCGCAATGAATATATTTTCATTAATGGGCAAGGTTTTTCCTCCGCTTCTTGTCCGAAAGGCAGTTCAGCGAAGTAGTAGCCCAAATATTCCTCGTTTCAAGCCAAAATTCTGCACAAGCGGCTCTGAGTGAGCCCCGAGCGGCCACTTCCACAAGTGAAATTTTTTTCAGATATCGGCAAGCAAGCCTGATGGTCCAGACTTACCCCTTGCGCATCAGCGAGCCGCCCGGAAGATGCTGAGCCCGCTTGTGTTCGTACATCATCATGTCGGCGCGCTTCACCACGGCCTCGACGGTTTCGCCGTCCTCGCTGGTCGCCAGCCCCATGGAGATGCTGAGCGGCGCGCTGGAATAGAACTGGTTGTTGATCTTCAGGAGTTCGAGGATCGTATCCGCCATGGCGTGGGTCGCCTGTCGGTCTGCGCCCGGCATCAGCACCGCGAACTCATCGCCGCCGATGCGGGCCGCATGGTTGGGAAGATGCACAGCACCGTTCAGCACCTCTCCCAGCCGCCGCAACAGTGCGTCGCCGGCGTCGTGGCCCAGGTTGTCATTGGTTTCCTTGAGCCCATTCAGATCGATGACGATCGCCGAGACCGGACGCAACGGCTTGCGCTCCAGCCGGTTCATTTCGTCGATATAAAAGGCGCGGTTATGCAGCTTCGTCAGCACGTCGTGCTTGCCGAGATATTCGAGATAGGCCTCGGCCTTCTTACGGGCCGTGATATCGGTCAGCGCAACCTGAACCAGCGACCAGTCGTGCTCATGTCCCGGCAAGACCGAGAATTGCAACAGCACGTAGCGTTCCGATCCATCCAGTGCATAGTTGATGACTTCGCGCTGGTGGAAAAGATTGCCGTTCCAAAGTTCGATCAGCTGTTCCTTGAAATGCTTTTCCATCTCGTCGCGGAAGATCTCGTTCTGACGGTGGAACAGCGTCTGCCGGTCGGCGGCGCAGAACAGATCGAGCGTCGCCTGGTTCACGTCGATGACGCGGATCTCGCTCATGCACTGGCGCACGAATTCTGGATGGACATCGGTAAACACGCGGAAATCGACGATGCCGCAAACGCGCACGTCCTGCAGCATCTGCTTGATGCGGCTGAAATCCTCGACCCAGAGAGAGACCGGAGAATGTTCGAAGATACCTTCGGCATAGCGTCGGTTGCTGGCTTCCGCCCGGCGCGCTTCCTCGCGCTCCGTCACATCCTCCGTCGTCAGCAGGACCTGCCCGAGCGTGGCCTCGAAGCCCGGCATCACGGTTCCGCGCAACTGAATGTCCATACGCTTGCCCGACAGCGTATAATTCACCGTGCTGCTTTCGAACTCGGTGCGCCCGTCGAACAAAGCGGACAGTTCGTTGATATGGCTTTCCAGCATCTCGTCGCGGAAGATCCGACCGAGATTGTCCGTCAGATGCTGACGATCCTGCGCCTCGAAAATATCGAGCGTCTTGCGATTGACGTCGATGACACGAATACGGCTCGCACAGTCGGCGACACGACGGAGATCGGCCCGCAGGAACCCGCGGATATCGGTCACGCCGTCCGCCCGCCATTCCTCGAACTGACGCTTTACCCCGCTGAAGTCCTCGATCCACATCGGAATGGGTGCGAGGTTGAAAATCTCGGAAGTCAGATGCGTCGTCATATATCAAACTCAATATGGAGAGCGCCGCCACCCCAAGGCAAGCGGCCGAATCATGTTTGCAAACTAAAGCATGAAAACACTTAACGACTTAGCATATTCCGACGATGTATTAACTTTGCCGCACGCCTCACCCGCGTGACGAAAGCATATCTCGGATCAAGGCCGCGGTCTGCCGGGCGCCATCGGCGGCAATGGCAACCGACGGGCGGCGTGTCATCCGATCCGCGTTGCGAATGGCCGCGGCCAGACGGTCGCCGTTCAAGCCATCCTCCGGCACCACCTCGGCGAAACCGAGCGCCGATAGTTTTTCCGCCCGCACCGTCTGCTCGGTTTCCCCGCCGGACGCGAAAGGCACCAGCACGGCAGCGCAGTGCGCCCTCAGGAGGTCGCCCACGGTGTTGTAGCCGGCCTGCGAGATGGACAAGCTCGCATTCATCAGCAGATTGGGGAAATCGCGCCGGAAGCGCACCAAGGTGACATGCGCAGGCGTCTGGCGGGACAGGCGATCGAAATCCTCCTGCGGCAGATTTGGCCCGGTGATCAGGCACCAGCTGCGCGGATCCTGCAGCAGAGCCTGCGCCTGGATGGCCGCATCGATGAGTGCCGCCCCGACCGCACCGCCGCCGGCCGAAACGATCAAGTCGAAGCGATCCTTAGCGGGCTCCGGCGGTTCGGGTGCCACAAGACCGGTGTAATGTACCTTCTCCGCGATCCGCTCTGCCAGCGGGAATGTCTCTTCGAGCCGGACGAATTGCGGGTCGCCATGCACCAGCACACCATCGAAATGGTCTTCCAGCAGTTGCACCGTTTCCGCGTCGCGTCCGGCCTTGCGGTTTTCCTGGAGGATATCGCGCACGCTGCTGAACAGCAGCGGCCGGCGTGGCGCGGCCTTGATCGCATCCAGCAATGGCAGGAGTTCGAAACGCATCTGGCGCCGGCCGAATGGAAAGGCCTCGATCACCACGACGTCCGGCTCACAGTCGCGGAAGGCGGACAAAAGCCTGTCTCGTCGCTGCGTGAGGAAGGCTTCATCCACGGATACGCCGTCGATATCCGCAAGGCCGGAAAAGCCGGCGGTGGAGGCAATCACCGGCGGCAGTGCGATGTGCTTCAGCGAAGGCCCCGGAAACCCATCGACAGGCTTTCCACCGGTCACCATCGTCACGTCCAGGCCGGTCGCCTGCATCGCCTCGGCAATGCGGCTTGCGCGCACGATGTGGCCGATGCCCAGCAGATGCTGGACATAGAAGAAGACGCGTTTTTTCATCGGCGGTGTATCCGTCATTGCTCAGGCTCTCGGCTCAGCTCCCGCGCGACCAGCTTGCCGTGAACAGGCGATCGAGGTCGCGAATGCTGTTCTGGTGGTCGAAGTCGCGACGCACCCGTTCTTCGGCCTTTGTCGCCAACCGACGGCGCAGCTCCGGATCGCGGATCATCTTCTCGAGCGCAAAGGCCAGCGCGGCTGGCTGCTCAGGTTCCACGAGAAGACTGTTCTCCTGATCCGTGAACAGTTCCACGATGCCCGAAACGGTAGTCGAGACGACGGGAAGCCCCTGGCTTGCGGCCTCGACCATCACATTCGGCAGACCGTCCCGATCCCCATCCGCGGTGATGCGGCAGGCCAGCGCGAAAAGGTCGCTGTCGCGGTAATGCTGCAGCACGTCCTTCTGGTCGAGCGCGCCCTTCCAGGTGATGCGCCCGGACAAGCCCAGCGTTTCCGCCAGCTGCTTCAGCCGCGGCAATTCGTCACCGCCGCCGATATGCGTGAAATTCCAGGCGATTTCCCTGGGCAGTCTGGCCAGCGCCTGCAAGAGAACGTCATAGCCCTTCTTCTTGACCGCCCGTCCGACGCTCACGATCCGGATCGGATCGGCTGGGTCCGATCCGTCACGCGCCGGTCGTTCGGCGGTAAAATGGGGAAACCGGTCGAGATCAAGCCCATGATAGCTGAGGTGCACGTTGTTGCGCCCACGGGACAGTGTCGTCAGCTGATCGAACCCGACGCGGGTGCAGGTCACCGCCCAGTCGGCATCGGCGAGCTTCTCCTGAAGCTCCCAATCCGGAGAGGTCCAGATGTCCTTGGCATGCGCCGACACGGTCCACGACAGGCCATTCATCATCGCCGCATATCTTGCGACGGAGGCGGGGGTGTGGATGAAATGCACGTGCAGCCAGCCAGCATCCTTCGGCCACTCGGCCACCAGCACCGCGGCCTGGCCGAACCGCCGGAACCGGTTGCGGGAGACATCCCGCTTCAGGTCTTTCCAGAATGCGGCCAGCGCCGCCGAAAAGCCGGGCATCCTGCGCACCTTTGTCAGCGCCCTCAGCACCCTAAGCGGTTCCTCATGCAGATATTCGGGCAGGTACCAGACAGGCGCCTGGATCTCGTCGTGGATGGGATGGCGTTTCTTGTCGGTCGGCCGGCGCATGGCCACCAGCTCGAGGTCGAAACCGGCCCGTTCCAGGCCGAGCAGTTCCTGCGCGATGAAGGTCTCCGAAAGGCGCGGATAACCTTTCAGGAGAACCACGATCTTCTTCATGGAGGGCATGCGGGTTCTAGCCTTGCGCCAGATAGAGATGCGGGTTTCCCTTTTGCCGCAACAACCCTTCGACGATCCGGGAAATCGTCGGCAGGCCTTCCAGCTGCAGTCCGGGCGCGCTGACGGAGGGAGGATCTCGCTTCAACAAATCCTTGATCGCGGCGGCAAAACGGATGCTGTCGGCGGAATCCTCGGCAGACAGCATGCTGATCAGGCCGAGTTCCTGTGCCCGGGTCGCGCGGATCAACTGCTCCTCGCGCGGCTGCGTGCGCGGCACAATGAGCGCCGGTTTGTCGAAGGACAGGATCTCGCAATAGGTGTTATAGCCGCCCATGGCGATCACCGCCTTGGCGCCGGCGATACGATCTTCGAGGCGGTTGTCGAATTCGAGGATTTCCAGATACGGGTGGCGCTGGGATGCCTCCCGGAAATGGGCACGCTGCTCCGCCGACATGTACGGACCCAGCACGATCACCGCTTTCTGCGTCAGCGTCGGGTCGGCCTCGTAGGCGGCAATCACGTCGCGCACCAAGTCTGCGCCATCGCCACCGCCGCCGGTGGTCACGAGGATGTAATCACCCGCATCCGACCCCGGCTCCACCGCTTCGGCATAGGATTTCCGCTGCAGGAACCCGACGAAATTCATTTTGTTGCGCACGCTCGCCGGCACATCGATGCCGGTCAGCGGATCGTAGAAATCCGGGGGTCCGTAGATCCACACGTCGTCATAAAGGTTGCCGATCTTCGGCAGCACATCATGACGTTTCCATTCCGCCTCAAGCAGGTGCGGCGCGTCCATCACGTCGCGAAGACCCAGCACCAGCGTCGTGCCGCGGGTCTTCAGGTAGGCAAGGGTATCCTCCACCTCACCGCGCAGGCCAAGCGGCTCCTTGTCGATGATGAAGATATCCGGCTCAAAGGTTTCGGCCGTGTGGCGAATGATCGACTGACGCATCTTCAGGGTTTCCTGAAGGTCGATATGCTGGTCCATCGACGTGTATTCGCCGTTGCGCAACTTGATGACGCTCGGGATCTTCACGAAATCCACGCGCGCCCGGTAGTCGAACGCGCCGGCAATCGTCGCACCGGAGATGATCAATACATTCAGTCCGCGAAAATCCTCGACGAGCGAATGCGCAATGGTGCGACAGCGGCGCAGATGACCAAGCCCGAACGTGTCATGGCTGTACATCAGAATACGGGCGTTTCGTCTCGGCATACTCTGTCTTCTCCTTCGAATTCCAAGTGCCGGACACGCTCCCCCGCGCAATCCGAGTATCTCATTTGTACGGGTCGGCGGCATCTCTAAGACCATCGCCCAGGAAATTGAAGGCGAGGATCACGAAAATGACCGGTATAACCGGGAACAGAAGCCACGGATAAAGAGCAAGAACGCTCACCGATCGGGCCTCCGTCAGAAGCACGCCCCAGCTGGTGATCGGCGGCCTCAGGCCCAAACCTAGGAAGCTGAGGGTGGTTTCGCCAAGGATCATTCCCGGAATTGTGAGTGTGGCACTGGCAATCAGGTGCGACATGAAGCCGGGCACGAGGTGGCGCCCGATGATGCGGGCACTCCCCGCCCCCATCAGTTGCGCGGCCAGCACATAGTCCTCTTCGCGCAGCGCCAGTAGCTTGGAGCGGACTGCACGCGCAAGCCCCGTCCAGTCCAGCAACCCCAGGATAAAGGTGATGCCGAGATAGACGAACAACGGGCTCCAATCGACCGGCATGATGGCGGCGAGCGCCAGCCACAGCGGGATCGTCGGAATGGACTGCAAGACCTCGATGATGCGCTGAACGACGAGGTCGAACCAGCCGCCCCAGTAACCGGCAAGGCCGCCGATCACAATGCCGAGAACGAAGCTGGTCATCACGCCGAGCAGGCCGATGGTGAGCGAAATCCGCGCGCCATAGAGAATGCGGGAGAAGATGTCGCGTCCCAGGCGATCCGTTCCGAGCAGGAAGAAATGGCCGTTTTCCGCGGGACAGACGAAGTGCAGATCTGCCTCGAACAGTCCCCAGAACCGGTAGGTTTCGCCGGAACAGAAAAAACGCAGCTTCTGGATGTCGGTCTTGTCGTCGGTATAGACGCGCCGGAGCGTCTGCATGTCGAGCGTCATCGCCTGGCCGTAGACGAAGGGGCCGATGAACGCGCCGTCATGGAAGAGATGCACCGATTGCGGCGGTGCATAGATGAAATCCATGTTGCGCGTATGCACCTTGTAGGGCGCCAGGAACTCGGCAACCGCGATCATCAGATAGGCAATCAGCAGCGCGATGCCGGAGATGAGCGCCAGCCGATGCCGCTTGAAGCGCCACCACATCAGTTTCAGCTGCGACGCCTGATCCGCGAGCGAACCGGAACTCGCCAGGTCATCGGCATAGGGATCGAACGGGTCCTGCCGCACAAAATGCGGCAACGTATCCGATGTCTCCGGCGTGCGCGTGTTCACTTCGTGCTTCCTCCCTGCAGACGGATGCGCGGGTCAAGCAGCGCAAGGGCGATGTCGGAGATCAGAACGCCGATCACGGTGAGGAAGGCAAGGAACATCAGGAAGGAGCCGGCGAGATACATGTCCTGGCTTTGCAGGGCGCGGATCAGCATCGGGCCGGTGGTTTCGAGCGACAGCACGACCGCCGTGATTTCCGCACCCGAGATGACCGCCGGCAGGATGGAGCCGATGTCGGAGATGAAGAAATTCAAGGACATGCGCAGCGGATATTTGACGAGGCGGCGGAAGGGGTGAAGGCCCTTCGCCTTCGCCGTCATCACATACTGCTTGTGCAATTCATCCAGAAGATTGGCCCGCACCCGCCGCACCATTGCCGCCGTTCCCGCGGTGCCGATGATGATCACCGGGATCCACAAATGCTCCAGGATCGACTTGAACTTGTCCCAGCTCATCGGTTCATTGAGGTATCTCTGGTCCATCAGATGGCCGATGGACGTGCCGAACCAGATGTTGGCGAGGTACATCAGCACCAGTGCCAGCACGAAATTGGGCACGGCAAGGCCGATCAACCCGAGAAGCGTCAGCCCGTAATCACCCCAGCTGTACTGGTGGGTGGCGGAATAGATGCCGATCGGAAAGGCGATCAGCCAGGTGAGGATGATGGTGACGGTGGAGACCAGGATCGTCAGCCACAACCGGTCGCCGACGACGTCTGAGACCGGCAGCCGGTATTCGAAGGAATAACCGAAATCGCCGACAAACATGCCGCCGACCCAGTTCAGGTAGCGGATCGGCAGCGGCTGATCGAAGCCATATTGCGCCCGCAACTGCTCGATCTGCTCCATGTCGGCCTTTTCGCCGATCGCCTTCAGCTCCTCCACATAGCTTTCGAAATAATCGCCCGGCGGCAATTCGATGATCGTGAAGATCAGCATCGAAATCAGCAGCAGCGTGGGGATCATCACCAGCATGCGCCAGAGGATGTAACGGATGAATTCACGCATCGCGGTCGTACCAGAATGTGTCGGGCATATAGACGCCGAGATAGGAGAGCGGATCGTAGCCGTAGAGGCCGTCCTTCGGCACGTTGCGCAGCTGTTCGGCATGAACGATCGGCTGAAGCGTGGCATTGACCGTGCCGATGGTGAAGACCTGGTCGGTGTAAAGGGCCAGCATCTGGTGCCAGAGACCGGTGCGTTCGGTGGCGTTCGGCGCCCTTTGCCACGCCTTCAGCAGGTCGAGAAGCTGCACCGCTTCCGGCAGATCCGGCGCATGGCCATCGCTTCCGCCGGACATGGCGTGCAGGCCCCAGAGCGGCCAGTGCTGATGATCGTCGCTGGTGGGCGCCAGATCCTTCGGCGACATGTCGGCGGTCGGAATGCCGTTGTCGATACCCTGGCCGACGGTCATGATCGTGTCGCCGCCCTTCAGGCGCCGGCGCAGGAGTTCGCGCTGCGACACCCGCACGAAGATTTTGATGCCGATCTCGGCCCAGTAATCGCGGATGAGTTCGAGGACATCACCCTCGACGGTGTTTTCGCCGGCCGATTCCACCGTCACCTTCGCCGGGCGGCCATCCGGCAGGATTCGCGTGCCGTAACTGTCCCGTTCGGTCAGCCCCACGTCATCCAGAAGACGGTTTGCTTCCGCCGGATTGAACATCGCCCAGGCATCGCGGTACGCGGGCCGGAAGAGCGGACTTGCGGGCAGGATAGTGTTGGCGCTTTCCTTGGCAAGACCGAAGAACACCGCCTTGTTGATTTCCATGCGGTTGATGGCGAGCGACAGCGCCCGTCTCACCCGCACATCCCGCCAGAGAGAGCGCCAGACCTCATCCTTGCAGTTGAGGTTGGGGAACATGCAGACGCGCGATCCCTGGATACGCTTCCACAGATCGACGGTCAGCGGATAGCGCTGCTCGGCATTCTTCAGAAACGTGTAGTCGGAAAAATCGAGGTTGGAGAACTGCAGATCGCTTTCGCCGGTGCCGGTCTTTGCCGCGATCAGATCGGGCGAGCCGACATCCATCAGGATGCGATCGACATAGGGCAGTTGCTGCCCCTTTTCATCGACCCGGTGATAATAGGGATTGCGCTCGAAGACGAAACGACCGGAAGGCGGCGTCGTGCGGTTGCACCAGGCGTCCAGTGACGGCAGATCCGGGTTTTCCGGCCGCACCGTGCGCGACATGCGCTGGAAAAGCGCCACCCAGTCCTTCACCCGCTCCCGCGCCACCAGTTCGTCCAGTCTTTCCTTCGTCTGGTACTTCTTGTGGAACTGCCGGAGATAGGCCGCCGGCATCATCAGGCGAAGCGGCGAGGCCGAGGCGACGTCGGTCAGGAAATCCGGATTGGGCTCGTCCCAGGAATAGCGGATGGTGAGCGGATCGAGAATCTCAAAGCGCGGGCCCTTGCCGTGCAGCTTGAGACTGGCCGGAATGCCGCCCTTGTAGAGTTCCTTGAAGTTGAACATGTCCTCCCAGACGAACCGGAAGTCCTCCGCGGTGAACGGCGTCCCGTCCGACCAGCGATGCCCCTCGCGCAGCTTGAAGGTGAAGACGCGCTCGTCCTGAACCTCGAAACTTTCCGCGAGGTCCGGCTCGAATTCCAGCCGCTCGTTGAACCCGACGAGGCGGGCATAGGAGATGACCGGCATATAGCGGATGTCACGCTGCCCGCCGATCAACATGCGGATTGAACCGCCGAAACGGCCGGTCAGCTTGCCGTTCGCGGCAAGATCGACGACCCGTGGGTTTTTCGGCAGCCGCTCGCCAATCGGCGGAAGCGCCCCTCCCGCTTCCATCGTCTCGAGATAGTCGGATTCCAGATAGGCGGAAAACGCCTGTTTCGGAAGGAAGGTGCCGGCCAAGAGGGCCAGCGCCTGGCGTCGTGTGATCATGGCCGCAACTCCCGCGCATCGACATTGCGACGCGCCAGCACCAGGTGTCCGCCGCCGAGATCGGCATGGGTCAGATCGCCGGCGTCCTCTGCCAGGAACTGCCGTGCCCATTCCTTTTTCGCCACCGAACTTGGCGTGCCGACAGCGGCAAAATCCAGTGGATGGTCAAGATTTGGCACCGGTACCGCCGCCAGAAGCTTTTTCGTGTAGGGATGCACCGGCTGGCGCATGATCACGTCGCAGGGTGCGATCTCGACGATCCGACCGGCATACATCACCGCCACCCGATCCGCCATGTAGTTCACCACCGCGAGATTGTGCGAAATGAAGAGGTAGGTCAGCCCCAGATCCCGCTTCAGATCCTTCATCAGGTTGAGGATCTGCGCCTGGATCGACACATCCAGCGCCGACACGGGTTCGTCGCAGATCAACAGGTTGGGGCTGAGCGCCAGGGCTCTCGCGATGCCGATCCGCTGGCGCTGGCCACCGGAAAAACTGTGCGGATACCGCGAAAGCGTGCTTTCCGGCAGGCCGATCGCCCGCACCAGTCGGTTGACGGCATCCTGGCGGGCCCGGCTGTCGCCACGGCGATGAATTTCCAGCGGCTCGGCGATGATGTTGCGGATCGTCATGCGCGGCGAGAGCGACGAGACCGGGTCCTGGAACACCATCTGGATGCGCTTGCGCAGCGTCTCGAGATCGTCCCCCTCGGCCTTCAGCACGTCGATCGGGCGCTGTTCACCGAGATAGGAAATCTCGCCCGAATCCGCGGTCACGCCACGCATCAGGATCTTGCTGAGGGTCGTCTTGCCGCAGCCGCTTTCACCGACGAGACCAAGGGTTTCCCCACGCAGGATATCGAAGCTGACATCGTTGACCGCAAGTGTGGGCGGCGGGGGGGCAAGACCAAAGCCGCCACCCCGTTTGGAGTGGAAGGATTTCGTCACATGGCGCACGCTCAGCAGTACGGGCGATGCGCCGGCCATGACCTCGCATTTCTCCAGAAGCCCGGCTGTCTCGACGCGGATTTCGCGCAGCGGCTTCAACCGCTCGTCGCGGGCCATATCGAAATCCGGCACGGCATTCATCAGCCCTTGCGTGTAGGCGTGGCTGGGATTGCGGAAGATCGCCTCCACCGGTCCAGCCTCCATCACCTCGCCGCGATAGACGACGACCACCTCGTCCGCCATGCTGGCCACCACGCCAAGATCGTGCGTGATCAGCAGCACGGCCATTCCGAGCTTGGATTGCAACTCCCGCAGGAGCTTGAGGATCTGTGCCTGAATGGTGACGTCGAGCGCCGTCGTCGGCTCGTCGGCAATCAGAAGCGACGGCTTGCAGATCAGCGCCATTGCGATCATCGCACGCTGGCGCATGCCGCCGGACAGCTCGAAGGGATACATGTCGAAGGCACGCGCGGGGTCGGTAAAGCCGACGAGTCCCAGCATTTCCTCGCAGCGTTCCCGTCGCTCCTTTGGGGAGAGAACCGAATGGATCTTCAGGCTTTCTTCGATCTGGTTTCCCACGGTATGCATGGGCGAAAAGGAGGTCATCGGCTCCTGGAAGATCATGCCGATGCGGTTGCCGCGAATGGCGCGGATCTTGCGGCCGCCTCGCGGAAGCTTCAGAAGATCGATCTGCTCGCCCGTCTCCGGATCGGTGAACACGGCGCTGCCGACCACCCGGGCCGCTTCGGATTCGATGCCGATGATGCTGCGGCCAAGCACCGATTTGCCCGAACCAGATTCGCCCACCAGCGCCGTGACCTTGCCCGGCCTCAGGCGCATGCTGATGCCCCGCACGGCGCGAATCTCTCCGCCCATCACCGGAAAGGAGACCGCAAGATCATCGACACGGAGCAGATCCGAGCGTTCAGTCATCAAGTATGTTCCCGAAACCGCCCGGCATCTTGCTCAGGCAGGCCTGTCCCCACTGTTTTTCAAGACCGTATCGCAGCGTCTTGCTCATGTCTATGATCAACGACTACATCACCGTCCGGTCCATCAACGTATTGATCTGATTCAAAAACCCTATCCGGAAGATGACAGTTCCCGAGAAATTCGGGCAAAGCTTGTCAATTTGTGCGCAATTGCGACATGAACCGGGTGAACAAGGGCCAGGACACGGGATGACACAGGAAGACATAGCCAGATGACACCACGGCAGAGACTGTTGGAGATCCGCGCGGCGATCGCAGCCGGTGATCATGCCCTGGCGCGCACGAGACTCGATGCCCTCGCCGCCGAAGCGCACAACGATGGCGAACTGGGGCACACAACGCTGCTCGGCCTCCCGCGCAAGCTGCACTCGGCCTACCTGAAGCTCGCCAAGGCCGAGAAGCGCATGGTGGAGCGCATGGGCCTGCAGCAGACGCTGGTGCCGCCGCCCGATCTCCTGGCGCCCTTCGTCGGCTTTTCCAGTGCAGAACGGCGGGCCATGAACGCGCGCAATCGCGACGCCGTGCCGCCCGTCCTCCACCAGATCTGGATCGGCACCCTTCCCCTGCCCCCTGGCATCGAAGCCTGGCGCACTCATGCGCAACGCCATGGCCTGCAATACCGGCTGTGGCGCGAAGCGGACCTCGAAGCGATCGGCATCCACGATCACCCGACCTTCGCGCACATGCTGGCGGCGGGCGATTATCCGGGCGCCGTCGATATCGCCCGTTATGCGGTTTTGGCAAAAGAGGGCGGCATCTATGTCGACTGCGACTGGTACCCCGCCCGCGACGACCTGAGCTTTGCCGATCTCCTGCCGCTCACGGGGCTATCGGCGCTTGCCGAGGATACGTCGCGCGAGACGGGCATGGGCAGCCTGCTGCTGACGAATTCCTTCATCGCCACGCCCGCCGCTCACCCGGTCTTCGAGCGAATGCTCGCCATCCTGCCGGACGTGACACGGCTTCTGCCGGATGGCCCGGCCTGGTGGTCCACCGGACCGCTGATCATGACGCTGCTCTTCCGCGGCACGACGTTCCACGTGCCGGATGCCCGGTTCGTCGCCGCCAACCTGCCCCGCCGCGCGGATGTCGCCGATGTCGAGCGCGCACGGCAGGACGCGCAGGATCGGGATCTCGGCCTGCTGATCGGCTGGAAATCCTGGTAGGGCGGGGTCAGTTGCCGATCAGATCCGCGGCGGCAGCCCAGCGGCACGCCGGGTGTCCGGCGGTTCGTTCAAACAGCCGTTCGAGAAAGGCCCAGGCCTGTTCGTCATGCACCAGATGGTGTGTCAGCACGCCGATGGCGCGCACCGGCTGATCGCTCTCCAGATAGGCCAGGATGTCGCCGAAAAGCACCTCCGACGGATGGCCTCCGCGGGTTCCGCGCCAGTCCATGATATCGATGTGGGTGTTGAGCACGGGTAATGGCGCCGGCTTCTCGCGACCGAAGACAGAGAGGCTGCCGAAGCCCAAAGCCGGCAGTCGTTCGACTATCTCCGGCGCGATCCGGTTCCAGGGCGGAACCAGCATGGACAGGAACTGCGGGCCATGGAGCGCGTCAAGCTTTTCAAGGCCGTGCTTCAACTCGCCCAGAACCTCATCGATCGGCCGGTGGAGGCCGAGCTCCTGGTTCTTGGCCTGTGGCGGCGCATGGTTCCGGTGCGACCAGCCGTGCACGGCGACAGCCACATGCGGCTCTCCCCTCAGGCAGTCCACGAGCGGCTGCCCGGTCTGTTCGGGGATCACCGCCAAAGTCAGCGGCACGCCGGCCGTGCGCGTCAGGGTCAGCAGACGGTCGAGCGCCGGGGTCGGCAAGACAGCATCATCGTCACGCAGCCAGAAATTCACGACCTTGCCCTGATCGGCGAGGTGGTCGAGCAGGGCCATTACCTGGGTTTCAGACATCGTCACTCCTTCACGACCGAGCGGAGAATGGTATCGAGCCTCTTGGTGGCGGATGCCAGCGAGTGCTCGCCCGCCACAAACTGCCGCGCCGCCTCGGCATAGGTCTTGCGTCGCGCCGTGTCACGCAGCAACGTGCGGATGGCTTCCGCATACGCTTGTGGATCTCCCGGCGCCGTCAGAAGGCCGGTGCGCTGATGCACGACCACTTCCGGCACGCCGGCAACCGCCTCGGCAATCACGGGAAGCCCCGCCGCCTGGGCTTCGAGATAGGCAAGCCCGTAGGCCTCGCCGTGCCCCGGCCAGACATAGAGGGATGCAGAGGAGAAAACCGCAGCAATCTCCGCCGGCTTCAGCTGACCATGCCAGCGCAGCCGACCGGCCGGGATGTGCGAAAACAAGGCCCCGATCGCCTCCCGTTCCGGCCCGTCGCCAATCAGGCTCAGGCTCCAGTCTTCGTCGAGAAGCCGCGAGAGTGCTGCCGCCAAGGCGCTGTAGCTGCTCAGCTTGTCGCCCGGCCGCATCATCGCGACCGTCACGAGATGACCGGCTTGCGGCCGCGGATCTGTGGCAAGGAACGGGGTCGCGTCGATGAAGGGGGGAAGTCCGGCGAGGCGCGCCTCCGGTACGGCATCTTCCAACCCGCGGCGATCCCGCTCCGTCAGGCAGATGTTGACCGCTGCCTGCCGCACGCCGTCGCGAACCAGCGCTTGGGATACCGCCCAGCCGCCGATGTTGCGTCTGTGCGAATAGGAACATTCTGCCGTCACATAGGGTATGTTGAAGTCCCGGCAGAGGGACGGACCAAGCCGATCCGGCGCCTTGTAATAGGGATGGTAGCAGAACCAGAGATCCGGCGGACCAGCCGTCTCCCAGTCCGCCGCGATGCGATGGCGTTCCGCCGCCGCATCCGCCGCGTGGTCCGGCGGCACGTCGGGCGACGCAGAGTAGGCGCGCAACTGCGAGACCACCTCCACCCTATGCCCGGCGAGCGTCAGAGCCTGCAGCAGTTGGAGCGCCATCAGCCGGTCACCGGAGGGAACCGGATGCTCGGGCGATTTCAGGGGAGCGTAAAAGGCGATCTTCATGCCGCAGAGATAGAGGGAGGCAAGGGGCAGAATGCAAGGGCCGCCCCCATTTTTCCCGCGCCGTATCCTCGTCAACCAACCGCATCTGCCACGCCCGGTCGAGCAGCCGTGACACACCGTGATCTTGACAGGCGGGCCTCGGCCACTCAACTGAGCAGCCGGAACAGGTTGATAAAAGGTGATGCGCGCGTGGACCAGGAACAGAACAGCCGGACGGATCTTCTGGCCGCCATTCAGAGCAAAACCGCAAAGGCCGGTGTCATCGGGCTCGGTTATGTCGGCCTGCCGCTTGCCATGAGCATGTCGCGCGCCGGCTTTTCCGTGCTCGGTTTCGATATCGACCCGGACAAGATCACCGAGATCGATCGCCACAAGAGCTATATTGATGCCGTATCGGATGCCGTTCTTGCCAAGGAGCACGGCGAGGGACGGTTTGCCGCGACCTGCGATTTCGACCGGCTTGCCGAATGCGATGTGATTGCCATCTGCGTGCCCACCCCGCTGACGCGCTACCGCGATCCGGACCTCACCTATGTGGAAAACACCTGCCGGGACATCGCCAAGCGCCTGAGGCCCGGCCAGCTCATTGTGCTGGAATCGACCACCTATCCCGGCACCACCGAAGAGGTGATGAAGCCGATCCTGGAAAAGACCGGGCTGAAAGCCGGCCAAGATTTCTATCTCGGTTATTCGCCCGAACGCGAAGATCCCGGCAACCGTGATTTCGAGACCTCGACCATTCCAAAGGTTGTCGCCGGCGATGGCGACTATGCCTCTGCGCTGATGCAGGCTTTCTACGGCGCCGTGGTCAAGACCATCGTGCCGGTCTCCTGTACCCGAACGGCCGAAGCCGTGAAGCTGACGGAAAACATTTTTCGCGCGGTCAACATCGCACTCGTCAACGAATTGAAGCTCGTCTACGACGCGATGGGCATCGACGTCTGGGAGGTGATCGACGCGGCGAAGACCAAACCCTTCGGCTACATGCCCTTTTATCCGGGGCCGGGACTCGGCGGGCACTGCATCCCCATCGATCCCTTCTACCTCACCTGGAAATCGCGCGAGTTTGAGCAGCCGACGCGCTTCATCGAGCTTGCCGGCGAGATCAACACTGCGATGCCGCGGCACGTCGTCGAAAAGCTGGCGGAAGCCCTGGATCGCCGTCTCGGCCGGGCGCTCAGCCGCTCGAAGGTGCTGATCATCGGCCTCGCCTACAAGAAGAACGTTCCGGACATCCGCGAAAGCCCATCGCTTCGGCTGATGGAACTGCTTTTGGAGCGCGGCGCGGATGTTTCCTATCACGACCCCTTCATTGCGGAGGTGCCGCGCACCCGTGAATACGGCCACCTGAAGGGGCGACGCTCCGTCGCGCTTTCGGCAGACACCCTTGCGGGCTTCGATGCGGTGGTCATCGCGACCGACCACGACCGGATCGATTACGCGGCACTCGCGCAAGACTCGTCGCTGATCGTCGATACCCGAAATGTATTTGCCCGCCGCGCCATCGCGTCGGACAAGGTCGTCAAGGCTTGAGAAGAACGGCCGCGGCCAGGAGACGGATGTGAGCAGACTCGACAGTTTCATCAACCGCATGAGCGCGCAGCGTGACATGCTGAACCATGTGCGTGACACGTGCGTGCTGCCAGACAGCGGCATCATCGTCGAGATCGGCCTCGGCAATGGGCGCACGTACAGCCACCTGCGCGAAAATTTTCCGAATCGGCGGATCATCGCATTCGACCGCAAGCTCGCCTCGCATGCCGGAGGGACTCCGGACCCGCAGGATTTCATCGAGGGCGAAATTCGCGAGACCGGTCAGGGCCTCATTGGCGCCGAGGCCGCGCTCGTTCATGCCGATATCGGCACGGGATACGACGAGAAGGATGCGGTGACGCTCACTTGGCTGCCACAGATGGTGGCCGGCATGCTGGCCTCCGGCGGCTATGCCGTCAGTGGCCTGCCGCTGAGCCACCCGGACCTGGAAGAGCTTCCGCGCCTGCCGACGGTACAGGAAGGTCGCTATTTCCACTATCGCCGGCGGTAGACGCAGCGGGCTCCGTTTTCGGATGACAAATCTGTGGAAAAGCGTCAGTCCGCCGGTTCAAGCACCGCGACAGGCCGTTTCCCGATGCCGTTTGCCCGGTCGCGGAGCGTTTCCGCCAGCGCGCGGCTGACTTCGATGCCCATGCGCGGATTGTCCGCCATCACCTTCAGGAAACAGTCCTTGCCGATGCGCAGAACCTCCACATCGGTGACGGCGCGCGCATGGCCGCGCCGCGGCGCATCACCCCACAGGCACATCTCCCCAATGATGGAATTGCGCGCGGCAGAACCGACCACATTTTCGCCGGATGGCCCGGATACGACCAGCTCCACGGTGCCATCGATGATCACATAGGCGCTGTCGGAGGCGTCACCACACTGGAAGATCGCCTCGCCCGGACGATAACAGACCCTCGCGGATGTAAACGCGAGGAGCTTCAGCTTGCACGGGTCGATCCTACTGAAGTAGGGAACCTGGCGAAGAAGCGTGACCTCGTCGTTCAGCAGCATGGCGTCCACCATATCTATTGCGCTGGACGTTATTCAATCACGCCACCAGCGATTTGAAAATACCACTTTCCTTGTCGAGCGTTTCGAACGTGCCGTCTTCAACGATCTGACCCCGGTCGAATACGATCACCCGATGAAACAATCGTGACAGCGATGTGTTCGAAAGAACCCACACGACGGACGCTCGCGAGTTCTGCTCGTGCAGAAACTGCATGGTTGTCGCGACGATCTCTTCCTGGACACGCCGATCCAGGCCCGGTAGGGCTCGATTGAGGATGTAGAAATCCGAGCGACGCACCAGAGCGCGGGCCAATGCAAGCTTGTGACGCTGGGCGATTGTCAGACGACGCCCGCCCGAGCCGACGTCGAAGCTGAGGCCGAGAGCGATAAAGCTTTCGAACAGGCCCTGCTGTTCCATGATGCGGGCGGCAACGGGACGGATCTTCGCCGGCGCGTCGGCGACACGATAAGACAATTTGCCGAACAACACGTTCTCGCGCAGTGTCGCAGCCGCCATGTAGCGGTGCGGATCGTAACGCTCCACCCGGTTGCGGATCGCGGACGGCAGGTTGTCGTAGAAGCGGTCGCGAGCCGCAACGATCGTCTCCATCACCTCCGGCGTCAGCACACCCAGACGGTAGCGCGGCTCGATGTAATGCAGGCTGAGCCGGATGATCGCCCGCCGCTCCTCCTCGGAGACGCCCTTCTCCGTGCGCGACGACAGGCGCTGCAGGAATTGCTGGTAGAAGGTGACATCCTGCGCCGTAATCCGTTCCAGCTGCTGGTAGAACGGATGATCCGGCGGCAGCCCGACAAAGATTTCGACCAGGTTTTCCGCAATCGTCAGCCCCATGCCGTAAAGCATGTCGGAGAGTTTCGTGGTGTCCAGGACATCGAACACCTCGGGGCTTTCGGTGATGTCGGCGTCACCGTTTCCGGCGCCACGCGTCGCGGCGAAGAAGAGGTTTTCGCCGACCGTTGCCTCGCTGTTGTAATCGACCGGGTCGAAATGCGCCACGATATGCGCAAGCCCCTCTTCCTCCAGCGTCTGGCGCAACGCGTGGCGCATCGCAACCACCCGCTCGGCCAGAAGAGGGTTCTCTTCCGGATCGAGGAAGGAATGCAGCGCCAGTTCCATGACATCTTCAGTCAGCTGAACCGCATCGAGCGCCCGCATCACCGACTGCTTCAGGTCATCATCGAACCCGCGCAGGATGGAGGTCGAGCGACGGTCGATCCAGTCGGCATTGAGATCGAGATCCGGGTTGCCGGCAAGCTTCGCTTCGCTGATTTCCCAGCGGCGCGTCAGCGCATCACGCCCCTCGTAGCTGACCGTCGAGGTGGGCGCGTGCTTCAAGCCGTAGAGGAGATTGTCCTTCAATGTGCCGTGGAAAAAATAGCTGTCCGGCGACACGTAGGAAATCCGTCGGCCGGACACCGATTCCGGCAGTTCCAGGATATCCTCGTCCGCGAGCGTGATGCGCCCGGACACCGGCCAGACAAGCCGTCCGAAAGCCTTGGCGATGCCTTCGGCGCCGCTGCCGGCATTGTCGATGATCGCAATCGTTTCGCCGGGTTCGATCCTGAGCGTCGTGTTCTCGACGATCTTCACGCCGCTGCCGTCAACGATCGTGACATTGTGGGCGCAGAGCGGACCATCAGCCTGTACGGGCATCATGGCACTCGGCTGATGCAGGCTCGCATCGATCAATTGTCCCGGATCGAACTGCTCGAGAAGCTGCTCGTACTTGACCTGCACGTCCTGGCGCGCCTGGTCCCAGTCGATCAGCTCCTTCAGCGGTCCCGGCAGATCCTTGTAGGCGTTGATGACGGCGACGAGCTGCCCGACGTCGAGCGAACCGCGCAAGGCGAAATATCCGCCGATCGAATAGAACAGGAAGGGCGTCAGCTGCGACAGGAAGTTGTTGACGAACTTGACGAGAAACTTCCACTGGTAGAGGTCGAAACGGATCTTGTAGATCTGCCCGAGACGATGGGCGATGTCGGCGCGTTCGTAGTTCGACGTATCGAAGGCATGGATCGTCTCGATGCCATCGACGATCTCACCGACCTTGCCTGCCAGATGGCGCGCGGTGATCTGGCGCTGGCGGCCGAGATCGATCAGGCGCCGGCGCATCTTCGGAATGATACCGACCTGGATCGCCACCATGACGGCGGCAATCATGCCGAGCGAAAAATTCTGCAGGAAGATGAAGAACAGCGCCGCGGCCGCCTGTCCGCCCAGCATTGCCGGTTGTACGAAGGCATCGCCGGTAAAGCCACCGAAGGGCTCCACCTCGTCCTTCACCATCGTCGAGACTTCCGCGCCGTGCACCTGCTTCAGCGCACTCGGCGGAAAGCGTAGCACCCGGTCGACGAGCTCGTAGCGGATGCGCCGCAAAAGCCGCTCGCCGAGGCGCCCCTTGTAGGTGTTGATGTAGAACTTGAAGAGGCCGTTGATGACGACCAGCAGCAGGAAGACGCCGCTGAGGGCCATCAGCATCGACAACCGGTCCAGCTCGATCCCCTCATACGAGATCGTCCAGCCGACAACCGGCACCTGGAAATCGAACGCCATGAACAGCGCGGTCGAATCCGGCGTGTCGAAACCTTCACCCTGGATGGGGCCATTGATGATCTGTTTCGGCAGATCGAACGCCGCGAAATAGGGAATCATCGACAAGAGCACGATCGCGAGAATCCAGATCTGCTGCTTGCGGGTATGATTCCAGATATATCGAAGTAGGTTGGGTTCCATCAGCAAACAGTCATCAGCGTTCCGCGAGGCCGCGGCAGACCCGCTGGGGAGGGCCGAGGTTCAACGTTTGAAGATATACGAAATCCGTGGTGCGCCGCAAACAAACCGAGGGATGCTGCGAGGCAACCGACGTCAAAGTTTCAGGTGGTGTGTCACAAGTGCTTCATATTCGATTTGCCCGAGCGGCGTGCGCCCCGTCGGCACAGCCGGACGCGTCAGACCACGCCTGCGTGACATTTCCAAGGCCGCCTGTGTCGTGAGGTCATCCACAGACAATCGTGGCGAACATGATCAAAAAACATGCATGCAGAAAAAGTAAACATATCCCGTTGACACGCGCCCTGCGGCTGGCTCTATTTGTATAGTCATAAGCGACCGACAAACGGTCGGTAACGGGAACAGCCGCGGACACATCGAAGGAACGGGAGTCCACCATGATGCACAAAAGACATTTCCTCAAGGCAGCACTTGGCGCAGCCATGCTGTTTGGCGCCACGCTTTCCGCCCATGCGGACGACATTCTCGCCAAGGCCAAGACGGCAGGCGTTCTGAAGGTCGGAACGGAAACCGCCTTCGCACCCTTCGATTTCATTGACGCCGGCACGCATGCCGGCCTCAATGTCGATCTGTTCGACGAGATCGGCAAGGAACTGGGCGTGAAGATCGAATGGGTCACGCTGCCATGGGAAGGCGTGCTTCCGGGTCTGGAAGCCGGCAAGTTCGACGTGGTCGCCGGCCCTGCGACCATCACCAAGGCGCGCATGGAACGTTACCGCTTCTCGTCGCCGATCGCCGAAGCGACCGTTGCAATCCTCAAGAAGGCCGGCGCTCCGATCAGCAAGCCGGAAGACATCGCCGGCAAGGCGGTTGGCGTCGGAAAGGCCACCGCCCAGCTCGCTCAGTTGACGGAATATTCCGCCACCCTGCCCTCCAAGGTCGACATCCGCGAATACCCGGCCTTCAACGACGCCTATGCCGACATGGCCGCCGGCCGCATCGTCGCCGTTGCCAATTCGCTGCCGAACATCGCCTTCGTCGCCAAGCAGCGCGCGGGCATGTTCGAACTGGTCCTGCCGCCTTTCGGCAAGAAGACCTATTTCGGTTATGTCGGCCGCAAGGATGCGGACTACGCCTCGCTGATGGATGCGATCGATGCCGCGCTCATCAAGATGAAGGGCGATGGCCGCATGGCCAAGCTGCAGGAAAAGTGGTTCGGCACGAAGTTCGACACCCCGGATTCGGTCAAGGAACCGGCCATCTGAACCGTCCCGTCAGGCCGGCCCACAGGGTCGGCCTGATCCCGCCGCCCGGCCGCGCGCCTCACGCTCCGGTCACATTCGCCGCGACGGATCATCTTGATGTCGTTTAAACTTTTCTCCCTGCTGGTCCAGGCTTCCGTCTGGACGATCGGCATCAGCGTCATTTCGATTGCGCTCGGTTTCCTGATCGCCATCGGCCTGTCGGCCGCGCTCCTGTCCGGCAAAGCTCTCTACCGGCGACCGGCGGAGTTCTTCATCAGCTTCTTCCGCGGCGTGCCGCTTCTGGTGCAGTTGCTGCTCATCTACAATCTCCTGCCCTTCATCGGCCTCAACGTGCCGAGCATCGTCGCGGCGATCATCGGCATGTCGCTCTGCACCGCCGCCTATCAGGCGGAAAACCTGCGCGGCGGGTTCGAAAGCGTGCCGAAGGGCTTGATCGAGGCCGCCGACATGGCCGGCTTTTCCGCCCGGCAGGTGTTTCTCCGGATCAAGGTGCCGATCGCTTTGCGTCTCACCTTTCCGGCGCTGGTCAACGAGGCGATTATGATCCTGAAATCGTCCTCGCTCGTCTCGGTCGTCGGCATTATCGAGATCACCCGCATGGCGCAGGATCTCGCCTCATCGACCTACATGCCGATCGAGATCTTTTCCTCCGCGGCTCTGATCTATCTCGTGATCTGCTGGGCCGTGGCGCTCGCCGGGCGCTATGGCGAACGGTCCCTGCCGGGAGCCGCCAAATGATCTTCGATCCCAACGTCATCTTGAACCATCTTCCGGAAATCATCAGCGGGACCGGCGTCACGCTGGCGCTCTGGATTGCCGGCATGGTGCTCGGCATCCTCATCGGCTTCGTCGTCGCCACATTGCGCCGCTATGGCGGCCGCTTGATCGACCTGCCGCTCGGGCTTGCGGTGGAGGTTCTGCGCGGCACGCCGTTCCTGATCCAGATCTTTCTCGTCTATTACGGCGGCCCGTTCATTGGAATCTCGCTCGATCCGATCCCCTGCGGCCTGTTTGGCCTCAGCATCTATGCCGCCGCCTATTATTCGGAAATCTTCCGCGCCGGGTATGCCTCCGTGCCGCATGGCCATGTGGAGGCCGGCGAATGCCTCGGCCTCACGCGTTTCCAGATCATCCGGCGCATCCTTCTGCCCGAAATGGCGCTCATCGTGCTGCCGCCGTCCGTCAACCTCGCGGTGATCCTCTTGAAGGAATCCGCCGTCCTGTCGATCATCACGGTGCCGGAACTCACCACGACCGTCAGCGCCATCGGATCGCAGGAATACGCCTTCCTGGAAGCCATCTTCCTGCTCGCCATCATCTACTGGGTGATTGTCGAGGCCGCCGCCCGCCTCGGCCGCCTGGCCGAAGCCCGTCTCTCCACCTTCAGGTTTGCCGCATCATGACGCTTCCCGCCATTTCCGTCCGCAGCCTCGTCAAGCGTTTCGGCACCACCACCGTGCTGCAGGAGATCGATCTCGACGTACCGGAAGGCAAGGTCTCCTGCCTCATCGGCCCCTCCGGTTCCGGCAAAAGCACGCTTTTGCGTTGCCTCGCGTTTCTGGAGGAGGCAAGCGAGGGCATGATCACCGTCAACGGCGAAGCCCTCGGCTTCTTCGAGAATGCCAAGGGGGACCGCGAACGCCTGCCGGCCGCCCAGATCCGCGCGGTCCGCGCGCAGATCGGCATGGTCTTCCAGCAGTTCAATCTCTGGCCGCACATGACGGCACTCGGCAATGTTTCGGAGGCGCTGAAGACGGTCCACAAAATGCCGAAATCCGAGGCCGAAGACCGGGCCATGGTGCAACTGACCAAGGTGGGGCTGTCCAACCGCGCCGGTCACTACCCGTCGCAGCTCTCCGGCGGACAGCAGCAGCGTGTGGCGATCGCCCGCGCCCTTGCGCTTTCGCCGAAGATCATGCTGTTTGATGAGCCCACCTCGGCGCTCGATCCGGAATTGACCGGCGAAGTGCTGAACGTGATGCGGGATCTCGCCGCCGAAGGCATGACCATGGTGGTGGTCAGCCACGAGATCGGCTTTGCGGCCACCGTCGGCAACCAGATCAGCTTTCTCGACCAAGGGCGTCTGCTCTTCACCGGCCCGCCGTCGGAGATTTTTGCCAAGCCCCGCCATCCGCGCCTCGAACAGTTCCTCGATACCTATCTGGATCGCGGCGCCTCCATGCTGGCCTGATCGATGGATAGCCCCCCGCAGACACCGATGTCGTACCCAACCGATCGCGGTTCTGCGGCGCCGGTCTCGCTGCATCGGCGCATTCTGCGGGATATCGAAAGCAACATCCTCTCGGGACGCTGGCCGGCCGGCCACCGCATTCCGTCCGAACAAGCGCTGACGGAGACCTACGGCTGCTCGCGGATGACGGTGAACAAGGTGCTGACGGAGCTTGCGCGCGCCGGACTGCTGCTGCGCCGACGCAAGACCGGCAGTGTCGTGATGCCGCAGGAATCCCACAGCGCGATCCTCGAAATCTACGATATCGGCGACGAGGTGCGTGCGCAGAATCTCGTTTATCGCTTCACGGTCATCGAACGAATTGTGCGTCCGCCGACCAAGACCGAGCGTCAGCTTGCGAGCCTTCCCGCCCGCTGCAGGCTTCTCGCGCTCACCGTCCTGCATCTCGGCAATGACGCCCCGTTCTGCCTCGAAGAGCGGATCATCAATCTGTCTGCAGCGCCGCACGCCGAGGCGGAGGCATTTGAGGATCTCGCACCCGGTCGCTGGCTGGTCAATCATGTGCCCTGGAACGCGGCGGAACATCATATTTCGGCGGATGCGGCCTCCGACCGGCGGGCAGACCTTCTGGGGCTTTCGTCCGGAGCACCGATCCTTGTCGTCGAGCGCCAGACCTGGCGCCTCGAGGAGACTGTGACCCGCGTCCACCTGAGCTATCCCGGAGGAAGCCACGCGCTGACGGCCCGCTTCAAACCGCTCCACCCATTGAATTCCAAAACATCGCCCTGAAAGGATGCCGTCATGGCCCGCCCCGACAAGCTCAAGCTTGGCACATTCGTCTACACCTTCGGTTTCAACCCGGCCGCCTGGCGGCATCCGGATGTCGATGTCAACGGCGCCAACAAGATCGACCACCTTCTGAAGGTGGCAAAGATTTCGGAAGCGGCAAAGTTCGACTTCATGTTCCTGGCCGATTCACCGGCCGCGGCGATCGGTGATCCCGAAGCCCTGTCTCGCTCGCCGACCAAGATGAACCGCTTCGAGCCCCTTTCGCTGATTTCGGCGCTGTCGGTGCTGACCGAGAAGCTCGGTTTTGTCGCGACGGCCTCCACCAGCTTCTACGAACCCTTCAACATCGCCCGTATCTTTGCCTCGATCGATCACTTGAGCGGCGGGCGCTCCTGCTGGAACGTCGTGACCTCGGATCACGACGAAACGGGCTACAACTACAATTTCGACGGGCTGCCGCCGCACAGCTGGCGTTATGAGCGCGGTGCGGAATTCGTCGATGTCGTCTTCGGCCTCTGGGACAGTTTCGAACCGGATGCGCTGGTGCTCGATAAGGCGTCCGGCCTCTATTACGATAAGGACAAGCTGCACACGCTCAACCACAAGGGCAAGCATTTTCAGGTGCGCGGCCCTCTCAATATCGCCGCCTCGCCGCAGGGACGACCGATCATTGCCCAGGCCGGCGGCTCTGAACCCGGCATGGAGCTTGCCGCCCGCACCGCCGAAATCGTCTTCAGCCTTGCCTCGAACCTGGAACGCAACAAGGCCTTTGCCGAAAACGTCAAAGGCCGCATGGCGAAATATGGCCGCCAGACGAGCGATTTGAAGATGATGCCGGGCGTCGTCATCAATGTCGGACAAACCAAGGCGGAGGCGCAGGCCAAGGTCGATTTCCTCATCGACAATCTGCATCCGGATGTCGGCCGCTGGATGCTGGGCGAGTTCCTCGAGACGGATCTCTCCGGTGCGGCGCTCGATGAGCCCTTCCCGATGGAGCGGCTTCCCGCCGAACCGAAGGGCTCGAAGGCGCTGTTCGAGGAACTGACGGACTACATCCGCAAGGGCCACACGCTCGGCCACCTCATCCGCCACTACGCGGAAAAGAGCACCGGCAACGGCATCACCGGCACGCCAACGGAGATCGCCGATTTCATGGAGGAATGGTTCGAGGCGGGCGCCGCCGACGGCTTCATCCTGATGTGCCCGACGCTACCCGCCAGCCTCACCGATTTCGTCGAGCTCGTGGTGCCGGAACTGCGCCGCCGCGGCCTGTTTCGCGACGAATACGAAGGCTCGACCCTGCGCGAAAACCTCGGCATTTCCATGCCGGTCAACCGTTATGCGGCTGCCCGCAAGGGGTGAGTAATACGTATCCTGCCGCCTTAACAAAAAGGCGATGATGATGGAGTGGGCCAGCGCGTCATGTCCCTTCTCCCCGCCTGCGGGGAGAAGGTCGCGGCAGCGGGATGAGGGGCAGACCCGCAAACACTTCAGAAAATTAGCCCCTCACCCCAACCCTCTCCCCGCAAGCGGGGCGAGGGAGGGAGAACGCCTGCGACTGCGTGACGATCAATCCTCGCTCTGCGAGCCGCCGCCCTTGCCGGAAATGATCTCGCGCTTGCCCACATGGTTGGCCGGGCCGACAAGACCTTCCTGCTCCATGCGTTCGACGAGAGACGCGGCGCGGTTATACCCGATCGACAGGCGGCGCTGGATGTAGGAGGTCGAGCACTTGCGATCCTTCATCACCACCTTGACGGCCTTTTCATAGAGATCATCGCCGTCTTCCGCGCCCATGCCGGTCTTGTCGAAGACAGCGGCATCGCCCTCATCCTCGGCATCCACCTCGTTTTCGTCTTCGGTGACGGTGCCGAGATAATCTGGACGCCCTTGCGCCTTCAGGTGGGTGACGACGTGCTCCACTTCGGCATCCGAGACGAAGGGGCCGTGGACGCGGCTGATGCGCCCGCCGCCGGCCATGTGCAGCATGTCGCCCTGGCCGAGCAGGTGTTCGGCGCCTTGTTCGCCGAGAATGGTGCGGCTGTCGATCTTCGACGTGACCTGGAAGGAGATCCGCGTCGGGAAGTTCGCCTTGATCGTTCCGGTAATGACGTCAACGGACGGACGCTGCGTCGCCATGATCAGGTGAATGCCGGCGGCGCGCGCCATCTGCGCCAAACGCTGGATCGCGCCTTCGATCTCCTTGCCCGCGACCATCATCAGGTCGGCCATCTCGTCGACGACGACGACGATGTAGGGCATCGGCGACAGATCGAGTTCCTGGTCCTCGTAGACGATCTCGCCGGTGTTGCGGTCAAAACCGGTCTGCACGCTGACAGTGATCGTCTCGCCCTTTTCACGGGCCTGAGCGGCACGGGCATTGTAACCGTCGATGTTGCGCACGCTGAGCCGCGACATCTTGCGATAGCGGTCTTCCATCTCACGCACGGCCCATTTCAGCGCCAGAACGGCCTTCTTCGGATCGGTCACGACGGGGGTCAACAGATGCGGGATGCCGTCATACACTGAAAGCTCCAGCATCTTCGGGTCGATCATGATCAGGCGGCATTCCTCCGGGCGCAGCCGGTAGAGCAGCGACAGGATCATCGTGTTGATCGCGACCGATTTGCCGGAACCGGTGGTGCCGGCGACGAGCAGATGCGGCATCTTTGCAAGCTCGGCGATCACCGGCTCTCCGCCGATCGTCTTGCCGAGGCAGAGTGGCAGGCGATGTTTCGTCTCCCAGTAATCCTCGCACTCGATGAGTTCGCGGAAGAACACCATTTCACGCACCGCATTCGGCAGCTCGATGCCGATGACATTGCGGCCGGGCACCACGGCCACGCGGGCCGAGAGCGCCGACATGGAGCGGGCGATGTCGTCGGCAAGGCCGATGACCCGCGAGGATTTGACCCCCGGTGCCGGCTCGAATTCATAGAGCGTGACGACCGGGCCGGGGCGCACATCGATGATCTCGCCCTTGACGCCGAAATCTTCCAGGATGCTTTCGAGCAGGCCGGCGCTCTGCTGCAGCGTGTCCGGCTGCATGGCTTCCGTCTGCTGGCCATAGGGTTCCTGCAGCAGGGAAATCGGCGGGAAATCGTATTGATCGTCGCTCGGGCGAACAGTCATCGCGCCACCGAGACCCAGCAGCCCCTCTGCCTTGCGGCGCGAGACCGGGATCACGCCGCGCTGCACCGGCTGCACCGGTGCGGCCACTTGGGCCACAGGCGCGACGGTTACTTCCTCGACCACCGGCGCCGGCATTGGCGCAGAAACAGCCGGTTCGGCTGCCGCCGTCACGGGCCGGGCGACGGGCGAAACGGCGGGGGGCAGCGTGGCATTCTGGATCGGTGCTGGCGCGGCAACGGGCGCATGCATGGCATGGGCGACGATCGCCTCGATGGTTTCCATCTCGCCCGGCGCGACCGACAACGGCGGCGTGACCGGCGAGGAAAGCTGAGGCTGGGCCTCCACCTGCAGCGGTTGGCTGACAGCCACCGGCCGAGCCGCAGTCCGCACTTCGCGGTAAAGCGCCGTAATCGAGGATACGGTCAGCGGCTTCTGCTGGCGAATGATTTCGGCGGGACGGCCGAATATCGGTTTCGGAGCCGTAGGGGGTGTCGGCGCTGCAGCGGCGGCCTGCACCGGCGCCACGGTCTGCGGAACCAGCGGCGGTAGATCGGGAACGATCCCGCCTTCAAAGAAAGCAAAGTCGGAGAGCCAGACACGCGTGGAGGGCGACACGGGGCCGCTCGGCGCGGCAACCGGCTGTTCGAGGTGACCCTGTATTGCCGGCCCGGGCAGCTGAGCGGCGGATGGCGCCATGGGTGCCATGGGTGCCACGGACGCAGCGACCATCGCGACGGGAGCGACCGTTTCGATCGGAGCTGCCGGGCTGTCGGGTTTCCCCTCGTCCTGCGGGCGGGCACGCTTGAAGATCAAGGCGCGTGGCGACGGCTGCGGTTTCACCTTGGGCTGCGGCGCCATCGGCGCGGTCTGCGGCGCCTGCATGGCAGAAGCTGCCCCCTGCAGTGCCTGCACCAGGAGTTCGGGTGCGAGCGCCGGGTTGGCATCTGCCGGTGCCACCACATCAACCGGCTCGACCAGCCGCCCGGCTGCCGCCGGCACACGCTCTTCCGGTGCCACGGGCTGGACCTGGTCACGCGTGCGCGGACGGGCAATCACGGCTTCCGGGGTGCGGGTGAACCGCACATTCGGCGCAAGCTTGAAGGCCGCCTGCCAGGGCGCCTGTTCAATCGTTGCGGCATTGGGATCGACCACCGGCCTCTGCTGGGCCGGTTGTGTGTTTCCCGTGGCCTCCGGCGCATCCTCGGACGGGTTTTGGGAGGCTTGATGAAAGTTCGTTCTGGGAAACTGCATGATACCGACCACATACTCATTTGGCAGGTCTATGAAATAGAAAATAAAGGTTAATGGCTCCTTTCGACCGGCCCTCCGGGCCTTCATATTTTAGGGGATAGGGGGTCACCCCCGCGCCGCTTGCCTTCCCCTAAAACAATGATATTACCTATTTTTTCCGTTTTTCTGCAGATAGCGGAGGGCGCCGGACGACAGAACAGCGCCGGCAGCACCTCGGCTGTCGTCAGAACTGCAGCCGAGCGCGAAACCGCTTCAGTTTCTCGTACTGGCTTGCCCCGATCGAGGCCTTCAGCGCCTGCTTCACCTGCCGCCCGAGCGGGGGCCGATAGGCGGCGGCCTGAAGGTTGCGCGCCACCTGCAGCCCTTCGTCAAACGCGTTCGACTGGTCGAACAGCGTATGCGTTTCGAGACACAGGACCGGCTTCCTCGAGATCTGGGCAATCTTGCGCGCCTGTGGCAGCTCGCTTTCGAGAAACAGGATGGCATCGGAGCGACGGTAATACTCCGCCTTGAAGCTGCCATGCGCGCCCTGCCGGCGGCGCTCTTCGGCGCTCGGCAGATCCAGCATCACCAGTTTATCATAGACGATGCCCTGCGCCGCCAGCCACCGTTCGGTCTGTGGCCGGTATTTTTCCAGCCGGCTGGTCACCAGCGTGCCGAGCGGTTTGGTCGGACGGTGCAGCGGCGGGGCATTCAGCAGGAACTCCACGTAACGCTCGCCGTCATCGTTTTCCGCCTCGGTCGGATCCTGGCACAGCACGCCATCGATATCGATACAGGCGCGGGCGAGGAAATTGTGGTGCATCAGGTTCCACTGGAAGATGCGCGGCTGCGGCAGCACCTCGAAGATGAAGTCGCAGCCCTGATGCTCCGGTCGCTGGCCGTAAACGGCGGCATAGGTGCACTCGTGACCAAAGCCGGCAGCGGCAATGCGCGCGCGCGCCTCCTGCATGGCGCTCCCCACATTGATGCTGTCATCGAGGATCAGGACCCGCCGGATGCTCTCCATCGTCACATTCAGCTTCGCCTGGCTTTTCGTCTTGCCCGAGGAGGTCAGCCGCCCGGCGAGATAGCCGTCGAGATCGGCGAGCGGCAGATTGGTGAGCAGGCTGAGGAGGTTCGCCGCCAGCAAGCCGCTGCGCGGAATGCCGACCACGAGGTCGATATCCGCCGGAAGCCGGGAGGCATGCCGGGCAATCGTGGCGTTCAGGTCGTAGATGGAGCGGTAATGCATGGTGTCCTCGACGATCGATGGCATAGGTGGGATCAACTGCTCTTGCGCTGCAGGCGGCGGGGGATCATGCCCAAGAGGTTGCGTGCGGCATCTCGCCCGGACGGAAAGATCAGCGCGATCAGGATGGAGACGGAATAGGTCAGCGATGCGGCAATCGCCGCCTGGGCGATCGGATTGCCCGGCAGCGCCGGGTCCAGCCAGAAAAATCCGCCGATCGCCAGATGCGCCCCAATGAGCGTCGGGCCTGCAGCACTCAGCATGTCGCGGACCCGCACAGGGCCCTTGCGGCCAATGAACCACCAGAGAAAAGGTGTGCGCAGATATTCGCTGATCGTGTAGCAGACCGCGACACCGTAAACGCCGTAGGGCAGACCGATGACGAAGGCGGCGACCGAGGTGGTGGCGGTCACCACACCCCAGATCATGAAATCGCGCGAGCGCCCCTGCGATATGAACAGCCAGCCCGCCGGGTTGTTGAGCGGCTGCAGCAGGCCGGCGAACCCAAGCGCGCTGAAGATCAGCGCACTTTCCTGCCATTCCGGCCCGAGCAGAAAAGGAATGAAGGTCGGCGCCACGATGATCAGCGCCGCAATCCCGGGCACCAGTGCAATCAGCAGCAGCGGTACGACGGTCAGATAGGCCTGCCGGTAGCGTGCCGGCTCGTCCGAGAGCCTGGCGAGCGTCGGCACCATCACACGCGCCAGCGGATTGGTCGCCTGGCGAAGCGGCATCAGCATCAGCTTGTAGGCACGGTCGTAGAGGCCAAGCTGCGCACCGCCGAGAAAACGTCCAATCAGCACATTGTCGGCATTGCGGGCGACGAAATTCGCCAGGTTGAAGCCGGTCAGCCCGGCGCCGAAATTGACGAGCGCCCGCGCGCCCTCGGCACGGCGCGGCAGACCGGGCCGCCAGCCACTCAGCGTCCAGGCGAGAATGACGGGCAAAAGCACCGTCACCAGCGAGCCGCCGAACAGCGCCCAGTAGGAGGGCGACAGCAGCGCCCAGGTGACGGAAGTACCAAGACCGCCCAGCGCACCGGCGACCTCCATGGCCGAGAGGGCCGGAAAGCGCATGCGGCGGTTCAAAAGCGCCGTATGCTGGGCGCCGAGCCCTTGGATCAGGACAAGGCAGCTCATCGCCATCAGAAGGGCCGCGATCTTCGGTTCGCTATAGAAGGCCGCCGCCAGCGGTGCCGTCGCAAAGATCGCCAGTGCCACCAGCCCGCTGATGCCGACATTCAGCCAGAAGAGAAAATTGACATCCTGCCGGGTAATGCCCGGTCGCTGCACGGTCGCCTGGGTCAGGCCGAAATCCTGGAAGATCGACAGAAGACCGATCACCGGCCAGCTCATGGCGACGATGCCGAAATCTGATGGCGACAGCAGGCGCGACAGCACGATCACGGAGACGATCTGGCAGAGCGCCACCACTGCCTGCGAGGAGCCGGTGACGATCGCCCCCGCCTGCACCGATCGGCGATAGCTGGTCTGGTCGGGGTCGAACTCGCTGCGAACGGGCGTTTCCGCACTCATGGAGCGGAACCGGACATCGACAGGTCGCCCGAGGGGCCGGAGGGACGCCGCAGGCGCAGGGCGGTATCGTCCGCGGAAGGGTTCAGCCGCTCCACGCCATAGAGACGGTATTCGGTCCGTCGGGCCGCAAGATAGACCGGAAGTGCTGCAGGCTGTGCGAGGCAGGTCAACTGGTATGCGATCTGACGCGCTTCTTCTGCCTTGTTCACGCGGCTTGGCAAAAGCCTCATGCGGTTGGTGACGGGCAGAAGCAGGTTGCCGATGATCTGCGACCGAAGCTCGGGTGTGAAATTGGCAAGCGCGCGGCGAAACCCCTTCGCCTCGGCAAAACTCGGAAAGGCGGAGCGAGCACCGTGCTCAAAAACAGCCCGCAGCGCCGACATCTCCTGTGCCTGAAGGTGTACGGGTACGCCGGTGGTCTCCAGGAAGGCGGCCCGGGTGGATGCGGCCATCATGTCAGCGATCGCGCGTGGCCAGATGCCCTTGCGCGCCATGATCGCCGCCCGCTGCAGAAGCGCGGTCAGCTGCGCCCGTGCATCGAGATCCGGGCTCACGGCGCCGATGCAGAACTCGTCCAGCCCGTGGCTTTCGTAGATCTCGTCGAACATCAGCCGGTTGAAGCGCGCCCAGACGGCCTCGGCATCCTTCGATTTGAAGCGGGCATGCTGCGGGCCGCGCTCACCCTCATGGTGGCGCTGGTGGAACATCACCTCCGGCACGCCGACGCCTGCGAAACGACGGGCGAGCCTCAGCAGCATCTGGTAGTCCTGCGAGCGCGAAAAACGGATGTCAAAGGGGCCGACGCTGTCATAACAGCTCTTGCGCACCAGCATGGCGCCCTGCCAGATAAAGAAATCCTGCATCAGTTTCAGATAAAGCGCCCGCTGGTCCGACGACCGGTAGCAGATCAGCGGCTCGGTCACCTCGCCCGGCCAGCCGCCATAGAACTTGTCGAGCAGGCCATAGGAGAAGCCGGCCTCCGGATTGTCCTCGAGCGCCAGCACCAGGCGCCGCAGCGCATCGGGCGTGGCAATGTCGTCATCGTCAAAGATCCAGACATAGGGCTGGCTTGCCATCGAAAGCCCGAGGTTCAAGGCGCTCGACTTGCCGCCGTTTTCCTTGACAACGACCTTTACGCGATCGGCATAGGGTTGAAGCCGTGCCACCGTGTCATCGGTGGAGCCGTCCACCACCACGATGATCTCGTGCGGACGCCAGGTCTGGTCGAGAACACTGTCGATCGACTGGGCGATCAGGTCCGCGCGATTGTAGGTGGGGATGATGACCGTGACCGGCGCCGTGTTGCTGTTGATCATACAGAACCTCAGGTGTCAGGTGGGCGGGTAAACCGCCTGCAAAAGCTTGGGCACTGCCGCCGCACAACAAGGACGGCAGCACGGATCACGATCAGAGCCGGTGCAGCACCGCCTCGGCTGCGGAAACAGACCTGGCCGTTTGAAGCGCCTCGCCCGACACACGCACCGGCGCACGGCCGATCGAGAAATAGTCGAGCCCGTGCTGGGCAACGGTTGCCGGCGCATACATGTTGCGACCGTCGAAGATGACCGGATGGTTCAGCGCCTGGCGGATCAGATCGAAGGAAGGCGAGCGGAAATTCTTCCATTCGGTCGCAACGATCAGGCCGTCGGCATGGCGAAGCGCCCCTTCCTTGGTACCGCAGAGCACCAGGTCGTCGCGCTGGCCGTAGATCTCCTGGCATTGCACCATGGCTTCCGGATCAAACGCCTGCACCGTCGCACCGACCGCCCAGAGCTGTTCGAGCAGCACGCGCGCCGGGGATTCGCGCATGTCATCGGTATTCGCCTTGAAGGCGAGACCCCAGAGCGCCAAACGCCGCCCCTTCAGGTCACCTTCGAAGTAATCCCTGATCTTGTCGAACAGCACGCCCTTCTGGGCACGGTTGCGGCTCTCCACCGCCTTCAGGATCGTTGGTTCGTAGGACACGCTTTCGGCGGTGCGGATGAGGGCAGAGACATCCTTCGGGAAGCAGGAGCCGCCATAGCCGATGCCGGCATAGATGAAATCGTAACCGATGCGCGGATCGCTGCCGATGCCGACACGCACGCGCTCGATGTCCGCCCCCACCAGTTCGGCGAGGTTTGCCATCTCGTTCATGAAGCTGATGCGGCTCGCCAGCATGCAGTTGGCGGCATATTTGGTGAATTCCGCGCTGCGCAGGTCCATCACGATCATGCGGTCACGGTTGCGGTTGAAGGGCGCGTAAAGCTCGCGCATCACCTCGATCGTCTCTGTATCGTCGCAACCGACGATGATCCGGTCCGGCTTCGAGCAATCGGCAACCGCCGATCCTTCCTTCAGAAATTCCGGATTGGAGACGATGCTGACCGACAGGCTATCTGCAAGGCTGCGCTTGGCAAGTTCGGCGGCAATGGCCTCACCCACCTTCTGGCCAGTGCCGACGGGCACCGTGCTCTTCGTCACGACGATCTTGTCCTCGTTCATCGCCTGACCGATCGATGCAGCCACCTTCAGCACATGCCGAAGATCCGCCGAACCATCCTCGCCGGGCGGCGTGCCGACCGCGATCATCTGGATCGCGCCGAAATCGACGCCCGCGCCGATGTCCGTGGTGAAGAGCAGCCGGCCTTCGTTGAAATTGGCTTTGACCATCGGCTCGAGGCCCGGCTCATAGATCGGGATGATCCCTTTCTTAAGGTTCTCGATCTTGTCGGGATCGATGTCGACGCACAGGACGTCGTGACCAGTCTCGGCCAGAACTGCCGCCTGCACGAGACCCACATACCCTATACCGAAGATGGTGATCCGCATTGCTAGTCCTTCCAAATGGGCAGAGGCGTCATGCCCCGCGGTTGAAAAAATCTTGGAAGCGCTCCCTCAATATCTGAGCGGCTATGCATATGTGCAATGCAGCATGGTTCGCGGTATCGCGCAAGAAGAAAATGATAGATTATCACATTTGCGTGTTTATTCAGGGAATTAGCGGCAGTTTCGCGCCAGATCCGGCGGCGTTCCGTCTGTCATCCCGCCGCGAAAACGACATGATGCGGCAGGAATTGCTGCGCCGCCCAAAAAAAACACCTGTCACGCGCGGAGGTGCGAAGGCGATCCGGTTCAGCCGTTAAGGACAGAGTCGCGGAGGAATGCGGCGAATTTCGGAGCGCCGTTCAGGCGTGCAACGCCTTGCCAAGGCCCATCAGCGCCGCCTCCTGCACGGTCTCCCCCAGTGTGGGGTGGGCATGAATGGTTGCAGCGATATCCGTCAGCGTTGCGCACATTTCGAGCGCCAGCGCAAACTCGCCGGCAAGTTCCGAACAACCGGCGCCGACCGCCTGAAGTCCAAGGACAAGGCCCGATGGTTTGTCGAAGACGATCCGCACGAAGCCATCGGGACGCTCCAGCGTCAACGCGCGGCCATTCGCCTGCAGCGGATAGGTCGCGACGCCGACATCCCGACCAGTATCACGGGCCTGATCCGGAAGAAGGCCCGCGACGACCAGTTCCGGATCGGTAAAACAGACGGCGGGAATCGCGCGTTTGTCCCACCCGCCGCCATGCCCGACCATGGCGTCCGCCACGATCTCCCCCTGCGCCATCGCCCGATGCGCCAGCATCGGCTCGCCGGTCACGTCGCCGATGGCATAGACGCCACGCATGGAGGTCTGCCCGCGCGTGTCGGTGCGGATGAAGCGGCCTTCCATGTCAAGGCGGAGTTGATCAAGGCCCAGATCTTCCAGCGCCGGCTGGCGCCCGACCGTGACCAGTACCTTCTCAGCTGCACTTTCCGTGACCTCCGAGCCTGTCCGCACGCGCAACATCGACTGATCCGAATCGTAGCCCTCCACCATGGCGTTCACATGCACCGCCACGCCAAGCGCCTTCAGCCGCGCCACGACCGGCCGCGACAGTTCCTCGTCGTACTGCGGCAAGATGTGCGGCTTGGCTTCGAAGATCGAGACCTTGGCACCCAGTTTCGCATAGGCCGTACCGATCTCGAGACCGATATAACCGCCCCCGACCACGGCCAAGGTTTCGGGCACGGCGGTCAGTGACAGCGCCTCGGTGGATGACAGGATGTTGCCTCCGAAGGGCAGTGACGGAACCTCGACCGGTCGGGAGCCGGTGGCGATCACCAGGTTGCGGCAGGAGATCCGCACGACACCGTCTGCCGTCTCCACCGCAACGGTTTTGCCGTCCACGATGCGTGCCCGCCCCTGAACGGACCGCACCCCGGCCTTCTTCAAGAGGCCTGAGACCCCGCCGGTCAGTTGCCGCACAATGCCATCCTTCCAGGCAACTGTCTTTGCCAGATCGATGCGCACGTCCGAGGTGCGGATGCCGAGTTTCGAGTGCCCGCCGGAGGCCTCGCGCACCGCAAAGAACTCCTGCGCGGCGTGGATCAGCGCCTTGGAGGGAATGCAGCCGATGTTGAGGCAGGTGCCGCCGTGCGCCTTCTGCTCCACGATGATCGTCTCAAGACCCAACTGGCCGGCGCGGATGGCCGCCACATAACCGCCGGGCCCGGCTCCGATCACCAGAACGTTGCAGGAGAGATCCGTCATCGCTCAATCCTTCATGAAGATCATGGCGGGCGTTTCCAGAAGCACCTTCATCTTCTGGACGAAGACAGCGGCATCCCAGCCATCGATGACACGGTGATCGAAGCTCGCGGATATGTTCATCATCGTACGCGGCACGAAGGCCGTGCCGTTCCAACTCGGCCGCACGGCCATGCGGTTGATGCCGAGGATCGCCACTTCTGGCTTGTTGATGATCGGCGTCGTGGCAATCGCGCCGAGCGGCCCGAGCGAGGTGATGGTGATCGTGGAGCCGGACAGCTCCTCGCGTTTGGCCTTGTTCTTCCGGCAGGCCTCCGACAGCCGCCCGATTTCGGTCGCCATGCCGAAGAGATCGAGCGCCTCCGCATGCCGCAGGACCGGCACCATCAGCCCGCCGTCGGTCATCGTGGCGATGCCGATGTGGACGGCGCTCGAATACTGCACCTCGTCGGCCTCGTCGTCATAGCGCGCGAAGATTTTGGGATTGCTTTGTTTGGCCTTCACCAGCGCCGCAGCAATCAGCGGCAGAAGCGTCAGCTTCGGCCTGTCGCCGCGCGTCTCGTTGAGCTTGACCCTGAGCGCCTCGATCTCGGTGACATCGACCTCCTCGACCACGGTGATGTGCGGAATGCTGGCATTCGCCTCGCTCATCCGCCGGGCGATCATCCGGCGCAGACCGGCAACCTTGACCGTCTCCACCGTCTCCGGCTGCGGTTGGAGAGAGGACGTCGCAGCACCTCCCCCCTGCCCTGCCTGCTGAAACAGCGAATCGAGATCGGCATGGGTGATCCGCCCCGCCGGCCCGCTTCCGGACACCTGGCGCAGATCGATGCCACCGTCGCGCGCCCGCTGGCGCACGGCGGGCGAGGCCAGAACCGGAGCGCCCTCCGCGCGTGGCGGAATGGCCGCGTTCGGCGGCATCGGCTGCGGAGAAGAGACGGCTGTCCGCGTGCCGGAATCGACCGCCGAAATGGGTGAAGGCGTCGTCTGCTTGGCAGGTTCAACAGGCGTGACGCTTTGCGCTACGGTCGCCGGCTCCGCAACCGGCACAGCTTTCGGCTCCTCTTCGGCGCCTGCGGCCGTATCGTCCTCGATGCGGATGAGATCGGAGCCGATGGCGAGCGTCTTTCCCACCTCACCGCCGATCCAGACCACCTTGCCGCTATAGGCGGAGGTGATCTCGACCGTCGCCTTGTCGGTCATCACCGCGGCGATCGGATCGTCCTCGCGCACCAGATCGCCGGGCTTCACCAGGATCTCGGCGACTTCCGCCTCGGTCACGCCTTCGCCGACATCCGGCAGCCTGATTGTTCGGATTGCCATGGTCAGACCTCCATCACCGCTTCAAGCGCCCGGCAGACACGGTCCTGGCCGGGAAAGTAGTCCCATTCCAGCGCATGCGGATAAGGCGCATCCCAGCCCGTCACGCGCTGGATCGGCGCTTCCAGGTGGTAGAAGCAGGCCTCCTGCACACAGGCGATGATTTCGCCTGCAAGCCCTGAAGTCTTGGTCGCCTCATGCAGCACGATGCAGCGGCCGGTCTTCCTCACCGAGGCCTCGATCGCCTCCAGATCGAGTGGCAGCAGCGAGCGCAGGTCGATGATTTCCGCGTCGATGCCGGCTTTCTCCACCGCCGCTTCCGCAACAAAAACCATCGTGCCGTAGGTGAGGATCGTCACGGCCTCACCCTCCCGGTGGATGCGTGCCTTGCCGAGGGGGATCGCATAGTGCCCCTCCGGCACATCCCCCAGAGCATGGGTCTTCCAGCTTTGCGCCGGCGCCTTGTGGTCGCCATTGAAGGGACCGTTGTAGAGACGCTTCGGCTCCAGGAAGATCACCGGGTCCGGACATTCGATCGAAGCGATCAGCAGACCCTTGGCATCGTAAGGCGTGGCCGGTTGCACCACCTTGAGGCCGGCCACATGGGTAAACAGCGCCTCCGGGCTCTGGCTGTGCGTCTGGCCGCCAAAAATGCCGCCGCCCGTCGGCATGCGGATGACGAGCGGGCAGGAAAACTGCTCGTTCGAGCGGTGGCGGATGCGCGCCGCCTCCTGGGTGATCTGGTCGTAGGCGGGGAAAACATAATCGGCGAACTGGATTTCGACGCAGGGTTTCATCCCCTGTGCCGCCATGCCGATGCCGAGCCCGACGATGGCGCTTTCATTGATCGGCGTATCGAAGACGCGCTCCTCGCCATATTTCTTCTGCAGGCCGGAGGTGCAACGAAAGACACCGCCGAAATAGCCGACATCCTCGCCGAAGAGGATGACCTGCGGGTCGCGCGCCAGCATGACGTCCATCGCGTCCCGCAGCGCCTCGATCATGGTCAGATGCGGCATGTCAGACCCCCATTTCCTGGCGCTGCCGGCGGATATGCTCCGGCATGTCGGCATAGACGCCCTTGAAGATGCTGGCGCCGGGGATGGGTTTCGGATCGATCATGGTGCCGGCCGCCTCGACGCGCTTCTGCACCTCGATCACCTCGGCGAGGATCTCCGCTTCCGCCTGCACATGCCGTGCTTCGCTCCATTCGTCGCTGAGGATCAGGTGCTGCTTCAGCCGCTCGATCGGATCGCCGAGCGGCCAGGCCTTGGCCTCGTCCTTCGGTCGATAGGCGCTCGGATCGTCCGAGGAGGAATGCGCGCCGACCCGGTAGGTGTACCATTCGATGAGGATCGCCCCGTGGCCCGCCCTCACCCGCTCGGTGGCCCAGCGGGTGACCGCCAGGACGGCGAGATAATCATTCCCGTCGATGCGCAGCGCCGGGATGCCGTAACCGAGCGCCCGCGCCGCATAGGTGCGCCCATGCCCGCGCGCCACGCCGGTATAGGTAGAGATCGCCCACTGATTGTTGACGACGTTGAGGATCACCGGCGGCCAGTAGGAGGAGGCGGAGAGAAGCGCCGTGTGAAAATCGTTCGACGCCGTCGAGCCGTCGCCGATCCAGCCGATCGCGATATTGTCCTTGCCCGTCAGCGCATTCGCCATCGCCCAGCCGACCGCATGCACATATTGCGTGCCGAGATTGCCGGAAACGGTGAAATAGCCGTAGTCGCGGGCGGAATGCAGAGTGGGCAACTGCCGGCCCTGGAGAGGATCATAGGCGTTGGAATAGAACTGCCCGATCAGCTTTTCAAGCGGATAACCGCCGGCAATCAGCAGCCCCTGCTGGCGATAGGTTGGGAAATTCATGTCGCCCGGCTTCAGGCACCGCTGGAAACCGCAGGCGATCGCCTCTTCTCCGACCGACTGGATGTAGAAGGACATCTTGCCCTGGCGCTGCGCATTCATCATGCGCATGTCGATGATCCGCGAGGTCATCATGTGGCGCAAACCTTCGCGCAAGGCTTCCGGCTCCATGTCCGACAGATAGTCGGCCCAGGGTCCGACCGCCTCGCCACGATCATCCATCACCCGGATCAGCGAATTGGCGTGTTCGACGCAGTCCTGCGCGGCGATATCGAGCCGCGGCACGGGAAGCGCCCCGGCAGCGGGGATCTCCAGCGCGGAGAAGTCCGGCGTTTCGCCGGGTCTCGCCGGCGGATGGGCAAAGCTCAGTTTGGTATGCGAACTCACGGTCTTCTCCTCCAAAGACGTGTGGTCGGACAACTGCGTGTCAGCAGTCAGCGGGCATCAGCGGCAGCTCACGTATGGCGTATGGACGACGGTGGAACGTGCAGTTTGACGGCCTTGCCCGCACCAGCGTGCGAATGAGCGGCCGCACCATCTCCTCCAGGCATCGTCATGTCTCGACATATCGACCCCCTCCCAAGGGTACTTCATGTCAGAATGGCTGAAGAGCAGTGTAGCGGTGCGGCCGTGAAATTTCCGAACGTTGTTTCTGCCGGTTTTGATCTATTCCGCACGCCGGAGAACCATGGAACGAAACTCTCGGTCGCCGTCGCCACGGCCGGACAACCGCAAATCCGACGCCTCAAGGCCATCAATCCTAACCATCGGTTAAGCATGTCCCATTTTGGCATATCTGACATAAGGTCACAAACAGAGACTTAAGGCCTTGGCGAGACATTCTAACGGACTGAATTAGTTCGACATTTCCAATCACCCTTCGGATACCCTTCCCGTTCTGACCAGAACACCCCTGAACGCTCATTAGCGAATTGCTAACCCCTGCTTTCTAGCTTCCGGCTGTCTCCTGGCGGGGGCCCTCGGCAATGATCGCCCTGGTAATGAAAAATGGGGTCTGACGACATGATGTGCGTCTCGATGCCCGCAATCATTGCGGGCGTGATTGGTCTATTTCTTCTGTGGCTCCCGATGAGCCTGCAGGCGCAGCTGGTGCTGAGCCTGACGATCCTTGCGTTGATGCTGCTCTTTATGACGCGGCCAGACAGCAAGACGCTTCGGCAACTCAGCTTCGTCTTCGCCGGCATCATCGCGCTCCGCTACGCCTACTGGCGCACGACGGAGACGCTTCCCGATTTTGCCGAGCCGATCAATTTCATTCCCGGCCTCATTCTCTACGTGGCCGAAATGTATTGCCTCATCATGCTGGCGGTGAATTTCTTCATCGTCGCCGACCCGTTGAAGCGGGAGCGGCCGGATATGCCGGCCGAGGCTGACCTTCCGACGGTCGATGTCTTCGTTCCCTCGTACAACGAAGCGCCGGACCTTCTGGCGCTGACGCTGGCCGCCGCCAAGGCGCTTGACTATCCGAAGGACAAGCTTGCCATCTACCTTTTGGACGATGGCGGAACCGATGCCAAATGCGGCCACAGCGATCCGCGCGTGGCGCATGCCGCCCGCCGCCGCCGGCTGGAGCTGCAATCGCTCTGCCAGGCGCTCGGCGTGCGCTATCACGCAAGAGCCAAGAACGACCACGCCAAGGCCGGCAATCTCAATGCCGGGCTAAAGGTATCTTCAGGCGAGCTCGTCGTCGTCTTCGATGCCGACCACGCCCCCGTGCGGGAATTCCTCAGGGAAACGGTCGGTTTCTTCGCACAGGATGAGCGCCTCTTCCTGGTGCAGACGCCGCATTTCTTCCTGAACCCGGACCCGTTGGAAAAGAACCTCAACACCTTCGGCAGCATGCCGTCGGAAAACGAGATGTTCTATTCCATCGTCCAGCGCGGGCTCGACAAGTGGAACGCCTCCTTCTTCTGCGGCTCGGCTGCGGTTCTGCGCCGCAAGGCGCTCGAAGAGACCGATGGTTTCTCCGGCCAGTCGATCACCGAGGATTGCGAAAGCGCACTGGCGCTGCATTGCCGCGGCTGGCACAGCGTTTATGTCGACAAGCCGCTGATCGCGGGCCTGCAGCCGGAAACGCTCGTCTCCTTCATCGGCCAGCGGGTGCGCTGGGCCCAGGGCATGCTGCAGATCCTGACGCTCAACCGTCCTTTCCTGCAGCGCGGCCTCACCATGGCGCAGCGTATCTGCTATGCCGGTACGAACCTGTTCTGGCTTTTCCCGATGACGCGGCTCACCTTCATGTTCGCGCCGCTTCTCTACATTTTCTTCTCGCTGCAGATCTTCCAGGCCAATATCGTCGAGTTCGTCTGCTACACGCTCACCTACCTCGTCTCCTCCTTCGCCATGCAGTCCTATCTCTTCGGGCGTGTCCGCTGGCCGTGGATCTCCGAGCTGTACGAATATGTGCAGTCGGTCATGCTGTTCGGCGCTATCATTAGCGTGGTGCGCAATCCACGCAAGCCGACCTTCAACGTGACCGCCAAGGGCCAGACACTGGAAACCAGCAAGCTGTCGCCGCTGGCAGGTGCCTATTTCGCCATCTTCCTGCTCCTGCTCGGCGCCACCGGCTATGCCGTCTGGCGTTACCTGACGGAACCGATGCCGTCCGAACTGCTCCTCATCGTCATCGGCTGGAACCTGATCAACACGGGTCTTGCCGGCGCAGCCCTCGGTGTCGTCTCGGAACGGCGCGAACGCCGCCGCAACCAGCGGCTTTCCGTCCAGCGCCATGCCCTCGTGCACATCGACCAGAAGCCGCACGCTGTCATCGTCCGGGACGTCTCCAGCGGTGGCGTCGGCATCGAGTTCTTCGAAGGCGTGCCGCAGGGTATCCGGCCGGATGACACGGCAACGCTCGAACTACGACGCCAGGGCAAGGCGATGAAAACGAAGATCGTCTGCCGCGTCATCCGTGACGGTGACGCTCATCCGATCTTCGGCTTTGCCTTCAGCGAACGCACGCCGGAGACCTTCGTGATGATCGCGGAAATGATGTATGCCGAGCAGGCCCGCCTGCAGGAGCGGATCACACGCCGCCAGAAGCCCATCGGCTTCTTTGTCGGGACGATCCAATTTGCATTCTGTACGCTGCGCCAGACCGTGCGGGCGTTCGGATACGCGCTCGGCGCCATCCGCGAGACCAGTGCCCCCTCACGCCCGGATGCCGAACTGGATCTGCGAGCCTTCGGCCCGACAGGCCCAGGTCACACGGGCGACGAACCGCCGCCGGCAGCGGTGAAGGAGGTGAGCTATGCGTAACCTTGCTCTTCTGGGCGCGGCCGTCGTCTCTTTCTCTCTCCAAGCGTCGATGGCAAACGCCGACACCTCGCTTCTGCCGGCGGACATGGTGACGGACACGGCAGGGATAGCCCTGGCCACACCGGCATCCGCCGTGCAGAGCGCGGTGCAGATGACGCCATTCGTCGAAGCGGCATCGGCCATGCGGCTGATCGGGGAGGACGACACGCGACGGCTCAGCTTCTACCTCGCAGCCGACCAGGCGGCGAAGGCCGGAACGCTGCGTATCGCCTACACCAATGCTGTCTCCGTCCTGCCGGACGGCGCAAGTCTTGCGGTCAGCGTCAACGGTCATCCCGTGTCGAGCCTGCCGATCCGCTCGCCGCAGGGCATCACCACGCAGGACATGAAGGTCGAGCCGGCCCTTCTCCAGCCGGGGTGGAACACGGTGACGCTGCGCGCCCGCCAGCATCACCGGGTGGATTGCTCGCTCGATGCCGTTTATGAATTGTGGACGCAGATCGATGCCGTGCAAAGCGGTTTCATGGCCGCCACGAAGGTCCCCGACGGCGACCCTGCCGTGCTGATGACGGCCGGACGGACGGCGGCAGGCAGCACGGAGCTTCGGGTGATCGGACCATCGGCGTCGGTCGAAAACCTCGCGCGGCAGGCAATGCCGGTCATCCAGTCTCTCGCGCTGCTGCTGGGTCGCAACGATCTGAAGGTGGTCTTTGCAGAGGCGTCCAGCGGCAAGCCCGGCATCGACCTCTATCTCGGCGACCCCTCCAGCAAGATTCAATCAGCGGAAACCCGGGCGGTCCTCGCGGCCGCTCCAGGTGGCCTATCGATTCAGGACAGGGGCAACGGCGCCGTTCGCGTCGTCCTGCGCGGCAGCTCGGAACAGGCCGTCGCAACGGCCCTGGTGCATTCCGTCAACGGTCCCTTCCAGCCGATCCTCTCCGGCGCGCAGGCACTGCGCCAGACCTCCGTCATCACCACGGATCAGCCGGGCCGCACCAGACTCGCCGACCTCGGCTATACCTCGGAGCCGTTTGCGGGCCGGCTTTTCCGCACGAGCGTGGCCATGGTGATGCCGGAGGATTTCTACCCCGGCGATTATGCCTCGATCGCGCTCCGGCTGAGCGCTGCGACCGCACCCAAGCTTGCACCTGGCGCGCAGCTGCTCGTGCGTGTCAATGACAAGGCGGTCACCAGCCACGCGCTTTACGCGCCGGACGGTGCAACCCTGCGCGACAAGCCGATCGACCTGCCGCTCCGCGCCTTCCATCCGGGCGTCAACAAGGTCGATATCCTGGCCGAACTGCCGCGCGAAGACGACAAGACCTGCGACCTCACCGCCCGCAACGAGGAGCGCCCGCGTTTCCTTCTCTTGTCGGACACGGCCTTCGACATTCCAGCCCTTGCCCGCGCCGGCCGCCTGCCGGACCTGGCGGCCTTTGCGGGACGGGCATACCCCTTCAACCAGCGCGACAGGATGGACGTCTATGTCGATCGCGCAAGCCCGCTCCGGCTCGGATCAGCGGCCACCATCCTGACGCGCCTGGCGCTGAGTGCCCGCCATCCTCTGGCCGCCGACCTCAGGCTCGGCGCGCCCACCGGCGATCTTCAGTCGACGGCACTGGTCGTCACCGCGGGCGGCCGTGAGATGACCGAACTTGACGGCAAAAACCTGAGGACGGCGCGCTTTGCCGCAGCCGGCTTCGACAGCATGACAACCGGGTCGGTCACGGAAAGGCTCGGCGTGCCGGGTTCGGACGCAGGTTCGGAGATGCAGGCCCTGCTGCAGGCCTTCCAGCAACGCACGGCCGACGAACGCAGCGATCCATCGGTGCTGGCGCGTATCATGAACGGGCTTCAGCGCGGTTCGGATATGGTCGGCCGATGGCTCGAATATCGCGACGTGGCCGATCAGCCGCCGCATTATCGCCCGGACGAAGTGCTGGCAACGATCAGCCAGACCGGCAACGGATCACATCTGGCCAGCGTCACCACCGTCACGGCCGCCACGGAAGAGGATCTTGCCCAGGGCGTCGATGCCCTGACGGAACCCTCCGCCTGGCAGACGCTGCGCGGCGGCTCGGCCCTCGTGCGGCGCTCAGATCTGTCGGTCGTCACGGCCGAGCCTCCGTCCTACAGCTTTTATCCGCTGACGGACACCAGCATCGGCAACCTGCGACGGCTGACCGCCGCCTGGCTCTCCGACCATTTTCTCGTCTATGTCGGGCTGATCCTCCTTTTGATCGGAAGTTTCGGCCTCTGGCTTGGCTATATCGTTCCCCGCAAAGGCGTGAGGACAGTTCGATGATGTCGCAGAAGACAATCCGCTCCGGTCGGCTTTGCACGGCGCTGATGCTCGTCATGCTTGCCGATGCCGCCAGTGCTGCGAGCCTGCTGCCGCTCGACACGCCCCTGGCCGCCCCACTTCCCGTTACCGCAGACAAGCAGACGCCGGAACCCGATGCGGTGGAACTCGCCGCGCTCTATTATTACGCCCAGCAGGGTGAGAAGCAGCGCGTCGAGCGCGAGATCCAGCGCATCAGCCTGAAATTCCCGGACTTCACCGTGCCGGATGATCTCTACCGGTCGCCGGACGAAAAGCGGGTCGATGAAAGCCCGCTGTGGCGGCTCTACGAGGCGGATGATTATGCGGGCATCGAGCACGAGATCAGCCGGCTTGCCGCTGACAATCCGGGCTGGGAGCCATCGGCGGATTTCCGCGACAAGCTGTTCCGCCGCAAACTCCGGCACGACATGACAGAGGCCACGGCAGCCCGCGACTGGACCGCGGTGGTCGCTGCCGGCAAGGACCTCGATCCGGGCACGGAACCGGAGATCGACCTCCTGTGGATGCTGATCGACGCCTACAAGGAAAACCAGACGGGCACCGCCGCCGCCCCCCTCTACCGGGGCATCCTGTTCCGCAAGGACGCGAACCGCTTCAGCGACGATGCCCTCATGATCACGCTGCAGAAGGCGGTCGAGGATTTCCCGGCCTCCGAGCTTCGCCAGGTCATCCGCATTCTGTCCGCATCGCCCGGTCTTGCTTTACGCATGCAGAGCCTGACACTGGACCTGATGCGGCGCGAGATCGCCGATTATGCCGCCGGTCTTGCCGGTGCCGCCGAGCCGCAGCCGGCGACGCTGATCGCCGTCCGCCGCGCTGCCGAAACCGGAACAGAGCCGAAGGATTCCGTGCTGCTCGGCTGGTATTATCTGAAGGCAAAACAGAGCGCCGAGGCCGAGACGTGGTTCAGCCGCGCCCTGACTGCCGCGCCATCGACGGAGGCGCTGAAGGGCCTCGTTCTCGCCCAGACGGCCAACGGCCATCAGGATGAGGCCTTCCAGCAGGTGACCCGCCATCTGGATCTGGCTGCCGGCGATTGGGACAGTTTCCTCGCAAGCCTCTCCTTCGGTTTCCAAGACAAGACGAATGCCACCGTGGCACCGGATGTGGCACACGCCTATGCGGAGGCCATTCAGTCCTCGCAATCGCCGGAGCACGCGGAAATCCTCGGCTGGTATGCTTACAACTCCCGCCAGCTCGACGCCGCAAGCGCCTGGTTCGACAAGTCCTTCGACTGGAAACCGGCAGCCGGCAGTCTCAAGGGCAAGGCGCTGACGCTGATCCAGCAGAAGGACCGCAAGGGCCTGGAGCAGTTGCAGAACAGCTATGCCGGGATCTATCCGCAGGTGTTTGCCGAACTGAAAACGGCCGCTGCACCATCCGGTGCTCCCGGCCAGTCCGTCGCGGCGCCCTCCAGCCAGTCCGTGCCGGGTTACGTCGCCAATCTGCGCGCCAAGCGCTACAGCGCGTGCCTGGCGGATCTCGCCCGCCTGGAAAACCGCAAGGCTCTCAACGGCGATGAACAGCTGGCCCGCGGCTGGTGCACGCTCGGCCTCGATCGGCTGGCGGAAGCGCGCCAATCGTTCGAAACGGCGCTCGCCACCGGGACCAAGAAGGATGACGCCGCCTATGGGCTCGGCCTGACCCTGCTGCGTGCCCGGCTGACGGAAGACGCCGATCAGGTGCTCGCCCGCTACAGCCTGACGCCCGCCCGCGAGCGGGAACTCAGGGCCGAAGTCCTCTGGCAGCGGGCGCGCTCCGCCTTCGACCAGAAGCGCTTCCCCGATGTGCTGGCTGCCCTCAACCAGCGTCTGCAGATGGCACCGGAAAGTGTCGGCATGAGCCAGATGCGCGCCTGGGCGCATTATCACCTCGGCAATCTCGGCCAGTCGAAGGCAATTTTCGCAGAGCTGAACAAGGTGGTGCAGGACCCGGCCAACCAGCGGGGCCTGGCGACGATCAACGAACGGATGGGGATCGAGCGATGACGTCCGCGATGAAGACCTGGCCCTTGTTTCTTGCATGCCTTCTGCCGCTCGCGGGCTGCGTGACGGAGGATGACGACCCCTGGCTTGCGCGGCAGGCCGGGACGACGACGAGCCTCTCGGCGGCTGTGGTCGGCGGCGGCAATCGCTCCATCCCGCCAGAGCTGGCCTGGGCACGTCTCAGCGGCATCGACCGCAAGCCGATTTCCGCCCGCAGCCTTTCCAGTGAAGGCAGTCAGGTGCAGCAGGTGATCTACCCCAACCGGACGACGGAACCGGGGGAAAACAGGCTGACGGTGGAAAGAGGTCGGGCTGATCTCGACCGGCTGCGCACGGCGCCAAGCCGCGCCGCCCTTGCCGCCGAGATGCGTGCCGCTCTGCCCGGCGTTGCGATGAGCACGGAACAGGTGTTCCGCACCAACGCCTATGGCCCCTATGGTGTGGCCACCGGTTCGCTCGCCGATGGCAGCAGCTGCGTCTTTGCCTGGCAGACGATCCAGCACTGGCCCGTGGTGACGGGCAAGGCCAAGGAGGCCGGCACGGTCCGGCTGCGCTACTGCGCACCGGGTACCTCCAAGGAGGCACTTGCCAATCTTCTAGCCACCCTTTCGCTGACCGGCGGCGTCTATGGGTATGCGGCGCCGCTCGCACCCGCCGTTTCGCTCGCGCAGGAACCGGAGACGGACTCGGTCAAGACGCAACGGCGCACCGCCTCGTCGCAAACCCACCATGCAGAAGCGGCGGCGACCACCGGCACGGTCAGCGCCGCAACATCAGTGAAGGCCCGAAGCGACGCTGCCGAAAAGGCCCCGGCCTTCGTCAGCGTTCCGCTGCCGGACGGCTGAGGCCAGCGAGGTTTATTTCTGGAGGAAACGACAGGCCGCCGGATCGAGCGGCCTGTCCAGCGCGGCCCTGAGGCCCGCGAGTTGCGGGCGGTCACCCTTCTTGGTCGGCTGGATGTTCAGCGCCTCGTCTTCCGGCCAGAAGTCGCCCGCCGCCCAGTAGGCCCAGCCGAGCCAGACGTCACGGTCCCGGTCGATCGCCGCCGTCATCTCGGCGGCCGCGTCGATGCAGGCCGGTTCACGGGTCACACCGAATTCGCCCATAAAACCCTGCCGCCCGTTCTGCCGCAGCCAGGCAGACAGTTTGGCAACCGAGGCAATCGCCTCGGCGGCGCGGCTGCAGCTATCCTTTTTGCCGGAGAAATCCTCGTCGAAATACTGATGGAATTCGAAGGCGACATAATTGGCCGGGTCCTTCACGCTAAGCATGGTCGCCGCATTGGCGCCACCATACCAGTCGTCAAACCAGCTGTGCGCGCCGGTCCAGGCCGTGCCCGGAACCAGGATGAGGTTCTGCCCGGAGACCCGCCGGATCGATGCGATGGCGGCATTCGCCGCCTTCAGCCAGTCCGCCGCCGACATATCATGCGGTTCGTTCATCAGGCCGAACATCACGCCGGGATCCTCTCCGAACTGCTCGGCGAGACGTTTCCAGAAATCCTCGAAGGCGGCAACGGGCACTGCCGCCGACCCGATCAGCTTGCCATTGTAGCGGGCGTAATTGTGCGGATCGAGCACGACCTTGAGGCCCAGCACGCGCATCTTGCGCACCGTCTCGACCAACAGGCCCGCTTCCTCCTTGGCAAAGGGCTGCAAGAGCTTCGGCTGCAGTCGCTCCCAGAGGAAGGGAAGCCGCACGGTGTTAAAGCCCTTTTCGGCGAAATAGGTGATCGTCCGGTCACTGGGGTAGAGATGGCTTTCACCGTACTTCCCGGGCAGCGTCCCGAACTCGGCGCCGGCGAGATTGATGCCGCGCAGGCAGGCGCCATCGGCGGCCACGGCAGACGAAGCAAGACTGAGTGCCATGAGGCCGGCCAAGACGTTCCTGATCACCACAAGAGCCAATTCCGTTGTCGGGACCGGGTGCGGCGCGCATTTGCGCCACCTCCGCGCGAACCCTGATCCGATTCGCGTTCATCTTAGGGTCGCCTCCCCGCCCTCACAAGGGCCGGCATATGGGCCGCATCTCTATCGCAGGAACTTGCGGAAACGCTGCAGCGAGAAGGCAAACAGCACCGAGCCGATCGTCAGAAGCGCAAGCAATTGCGGCCAGACGACGCTCAGGCCAGCACCGCGGAACAGCACCGCCTGCGCCAGAATGACGAAATGCGTGTTGGGCGCGATCAGCATGATGGTCTGGATGATCTCCGGCATGCTTTCCCGCGGCGTCATGCCCCCGCACAGGACGTCGAGCGGCAAAAGCACGAGGATGAGCAGCAGGCCGAACTGCGGCATGGTACCACCGATGACGGCGAGCGAGATGCCGATACAGGTCGTGGCAAAAAGCTGCAGGGCCGCCCCCAGCAGAAACAGGGCCAGCGACCCTTGCACCGGGACATGTAGCGCCCCCTGCACCACGACGACGATGGAGATCGCCGTCGCCACCAGCACGACGAGCCCCATCGACCAGATCTTGCTGAGCATGATCTCGACGGGCGTCACGGGCATGGCAAGCAGATGTTCGATCGTCCCGTGTTCCCGTTCGCGGATCAGCGCGGCGCCCGTCAGGATGATCGAGAGCATGGTGACGGCCGAAATCACCTCATTGATCGCACCGAACCAGCCCTTGTTGAGTTCCGGGTTGAAGCGCGAGCGCAGGACGAGATCCACCGGCGGTGCGTTCTCGCCGCGATAGCCGTCCAGGAATTCGCTGACCTGACCGGAGACGATCGACTGCACGTAATTGCCGCCAGTGAAGGCCTGCGTCATGCGGGTTGCATCAACGTTGAGCTGGATGGCGGGAGAGCGACCGGCCAGAAGATCACGCTGGAAGTCCGGCGGGATGTCGAGGACGAACGTATCGAGCCCCGAATCCATGCGCCGGTCCATCTCAAGCTGGGTAACCAGTTTCGGCGGCACGAAATACGGAGGATAGAACGCCGTGACGATACGCGAGGAGACGGGTGACTGGTCCTCGTCCACCACGGCGATCGCCGCATTGTTTAGGCTCTCGGGCAATGCCTTCGAGGCGGTGTAGATCGACAGCGTAAAGGAATAAGCGATCAGGATCAGCATGACGGGATCCCGGGCCAGCCCCCATAATTCCTTGATCCCCAACTGAATGATATTGGCAATGCGCATCGCTCAACCCGCCTGCTTCTTGAGGAGGATGGTGCCGAGCCCGAGCAGGACGGGCACGGCCAGGAGCAGCGGCAGGAAGGAGCCGGCAAGGTCGCCGAAATCGAGCGCCTTGGAGAAGGTGCCGCGGGCGATGGTGACGAAATGGGCGGTCGGATAAATGCGGCCGATAATGGCGCCCGCGCCTTGCAACGAGGAGACGGGATCGATCATGCCGGAATACTGGACAGCCGGAATGAGGGTGATCAGCGCCGTCGCGAAAATCGCTGCGATCTGCGACTTGATGAAGCTTGAGATCAGCAGGCCGATGGTCGTCGATGCGAGGACATACAGAAGCGCTGCGGCCGAGAGCGTGAGGAAACTGCCCGTCAACGGAACGCGAAAGATGAAGACGGCAAAAGCCACCAGCATCAGGTAGTTGAGAAACGCCAGCACGACATAGGGAAACTGCTTGCCGAGAAGGAATTCCAGTCGGCTGACCGGGGTCGCATAGAAATTGAGAATCGAGCCGAGTTCCTTCTCGCGCACCACGCTGAGGGCCGTCAGCATGGCCGGAATCAGCATCAAGAGAAGCGGAATGACGGCCGGGACCATGGCAATCAGGCTTTCGATGCCGGGATTGTAACGGTAACGGATTTCCAACGTGAACTTGCCTCGGGTTGCGGCATCGCCGTAGAGCTCGCGCGCCTTCTGCGCCAGCCAGGCCGCGTGGATGCCCTGCACATAGCCCTGGACCGTTTCGGCGCGAGCGGGCATGGCGCCATCGATCCAGGCGGCGATCTCGACCGGACCTGTGCCCCGCGCGATGTCCCGGCCGAATCCCGGCGGGATTTCGATGGCGAGGCTGAGTTCGCCGCTGCGCATGCGTTGGTCGAGATCCTCGTAGTCGCGGATCGGCGGTTTCTCGATGAAGTAGCGCGATCCGGCGATCTGCAGCGCGTAATCGCGGCTCACCGTCGTATCGTCGCGGTCGAGCACCGCATAGGTCAGGTTGTCGACATCGAGATTGATGCCGTAGCCGATGACGAACATCAGGATGACGCTGCCGATGATGGCAAGCGTCGCCCGGATGGGATCGCGTTTCAGTTCCAACGCCTCGCGCTGCGAATAAGCGAGCATGCGCCGGACATCGAAGACCGGCGGACGGCGGGTTGGTGTCGCCGGAGGCGGCACGGACTGTTCCTCGGCAATGACTTTTTCCGTCGCGTCTGGTGCGGTGGGCCGATCGCCGATCGCATCCTCCAGATGGCCGATGAAGGCCTCTTCCAGGGTCGCTGCCTGTCGCTGGTCCACGATCGCCTTCGGCGTATCGCTGACCAGCACCTTGCCCGCATGCATCAGGGATATGCGGTCGCACAGCTCCGCTTCGTTCATGAAATGCGTCGAGACGAAGATCGTCACATTGTCCTTGCGCGACAGGTCGGCAAGGATCTGCCAGAAGCCGTCGCGCGCCACCGGATCGACACCGGAGGTCGGTTCGTCGAGGATCAGGATATCCGGCCCGTGGATCATCGCGACCGCCAGCGACAGGCGCTGGCGGATGCCGAGCGGCAGGGCATCCGGCAGACTGTCGACCACTTCGGACAGATCGAACCTCGCCAGCATCTCCTCGATCCGCGCTCCGATCCGGGCGGGCTCCATGCGGAACAGACGCGCATGCAGATCGAGGTTCTGGCGCACCGTCAGTTCCGAATAGAGGGAAAAGGCCTGGCTCATATAGCCAACCCTGCGGCGCACCTCCATGTCCTTCGGATCGACCGGCTTGCCGAACAGCCGCGCCGTTCCTTCCGTCGCCGGCAGAAGGCCCGTCAGCATCTTCATCGTCGTCGTCTTGCCGCAGCCGTTCGAGCCGAGGAACCCGAAGATCTCGCCCTTGCGGATTCGGAAGCTGACAGTGTCGACGGCGGTAAAATCGCCGAACCGCATGGTCAGGTTATCCGCTTCGATCGCGATGTCGTCCGGGCCTGTGCTCAGCGCGCGCGGCGGAATGACGAGTGTCTGGTGCCCCTGGCGCTTTTCCTCCGGCAGCAGTTCCACGAAGGCCGCATCCAGGGTCTTGGTGTGCGTCCTGGCGAGGAGTTCAGCCGGAGAGCCGGTGGCCAGCACACGGCCGCCATCCATCGCCACCAGCCAGTCGAACCGTTCCGCCTCTTCCATATAGGCGGTCGCGACGATGACGCTCATCCACGGCCGGTCGCTGCGGATGTGGTCGATCAGCTCCCAGAACTGGCGTCGCGACAGGGGATCGACGCCGGTGGTGGGTTCGTCCAGGATCAGCAGATCCGGATCATGCACCAGGGCGCAGCAGAGGCCGAGCTTCTGTTTCATACCGCCGGAGAGTTTTCCGGCAGGGCGATCCGGAAAGGGCGAAAGCCCCGTTCGCCGCAGCAGATCATCGATACGGCGCTGTCGCTCGTTCCGGTCCTGGCCGAACAGGCGGGCAAAAAAATCGACATTCTCGGTCACGGAGAGGGTCGGGTAGAGGTTCTTGCCGAGACCCTGCGGCATGTAGGCGATACGCGGGCAGATATTGTCACGATGGCGGCGGGAGGCGATGTCACCGCCCAGCACCTCGACCTTGCCCCGCTGCATCTTATGCACGCCTGCAATCAGCGAGAGGAGGCTGGACTTGCCGACACCGTCCGGGCCGATCAGTCCGACCATGCAACCGGCAGGAACGTCGAGGTTGATGTCGCGCAGAGCCTCCCTCTTGCCGTAGCGCAGGCTGACAAAGGCCAGCGTCACAACCGGCGCCAATGGTTCGGCCGCCTCTCCGTGCCGTTCCAACGCGGGCGTTTTCATTGAACCACATCCGCCAGATCGGCCGGCCAGACGGCCTGCGGGTCAAGTTTCACATAGGCCCTTCCGGGCAAACCCGTCTTGACCTGCTGGATATACTTTTCAAGAAGCGCCTGCGGGATCTTCGCCTTGACGCGGAACATCAGCTTCTGACGCTCCTCGTCGGTTTCAACCGTCTTTGGCGTGAACTGCGCCACATCCGCGACGAACGCAACACGGGCCGGAATGGAGAATTGCGGGGCGGCATCCAGCACGAGCCTCACCTCGCTGCCGATCGCCACCCGCCCGGCCTCGGCGGTCGGCAGAAAGAACGTCATGTAGACGTCGCTCAGATCCACGAGGTTGAGCACCCGACCGCCTGCCGAAAGCACCTCGCCCGGTTCCGCCACGCGGTATTGCACGCGGCCCGGCCGGGCAGCGGTCAGCGTGCTGTCATTGATATCGGCGACGACACTGGCGACCGCCGCGCGCGCCGCCTCGACAGAGGCCTCCGCATCGACCACCTGCGCCTTGGCCGCACTGATGGCGGCCTCGGAAGCGGCCAGCTGGGCCTTCGCCGCCGCAACCGTTGCCGTCGCCGCCTTCGCAGCCGCCCGGTCTTCATCCAGCACCTGCTGGCTCGTCACATTCGAGGTTGCCAGTTGTTCGGTGCGGGCGAGCTTTCGGCTGGCGCCGTCCAGTTCGGCTTCGCGCTGCGCGACGGTCGCCGCGGCGGCCTCCCGTTCCGCCTGCCGCTGCACCACCAGGCTTTTCGCCGTGTCGATGCCGATGATCGCCTGGCGCAACGTCGCTTCCGCTTGGGCATGCTGGGCTTCCAGTTGCACTGTGTCCATCCGGGCAAGAACCGCCCCGGGTTTGACGAAATCGCCCTCGCCGGCCATGATCTCCCGGATGCGACCGGCCGTCTTGGTGGAAACGTCCACTTCGGTCGCCTCGATGCGGCCGTTGCCGGAGGCAATGCCTTCCGGCAGCCCGGCGGCGCCATAGGTTGTCCAGGCATAGTAGCCGCCGCCAGCCAGAAGGGCGAACACCGCCACGGTTGCCAGGCTTCTCATCCGATTGTTCATCTCGCTCTCCGGCGCATGTCTGACATGAAAAGAGTATGGTGCCGTCTGCATCCCGACGCCGGGGGTGCGGCTGCGGAACGGGGCCAATACTGCGGACCGGTCTCTTCAACCTGCTCTCGACGTTAGCGAGGGCATGCAGAGCCTGAATTGATCCGCGTCAAAAATGTGGATAAATTCGAGTACTAATCAGTATTGCTTCGATGTATAGGGATTCGACCGGAGGCTGGCGCACGATCCATCAGAGACCGCGAAAATGACGCAATCCTAAGCAAGGCCCACGACAGACGCGTGTGAGATGATCCGACAAGCAGACCCAGCCGAAAGTTGCTCTATCGGCGGGAAAACCGATGGTTCAGGGGCGATCATGACCTATCTCCCGGTCACGAGATGAAACAGGGGAAAGACACCCACGCATGCAGACGGTCGTGACTTCGGCAAGATCGGATATGAGCGTCAAAGCCGGCAAGATCTTCCGGGCCTATTCCGGCGTGCTTGCAGAAAGCCCGCGCACCCTCATCATCACCTTTGCCGTCTATTTTCTCCTGCAGACGCTGATCCGGCTCTTCCTTCCGACGGCGCTCCGAGTGGACGAGGCGCAGCAGGTGCTGTTTCAGCAATGGCTTGCGCTGGGATATGACGCACAGCCTCCGCTCTACAACTGGTACCAGCAGATCTTTTTTGCGCTCTTCGGCCCAGGTCTCCTCGCCATCGGGGCTGCGAAGAATCTCGTCCTGTTCCTGATCTTCTTTTTCTACGTCAAGACGGCGGAACTGGTCCTCACCGACCGGCGGCTGGTCGCTGTCGCTGCCGTTCTGCTGTTCGTCATTCCCCAGGTCTTCTGGCAGGCGCAGCGCGACCTCACCCATACCACGATGCTGATGCTCAGCATGACAATGCTCCTTTATGTCACCGCGCGCCTGTTTCGCCAGCCGAGCACGCCGGGCTACCTGGCCTTGGGCGTGTGTATCGGCATGGCGCTTCTGTCGAAATACAACAGCCTGATCATTCTGCCGGCCATTCTGGCGGCGGCCGCTTCGCATCCAGAGGGTCGCGCCCGCATCCTGGACCGCCGCCTGCTTCTGTCGCTCGCCATCGCGCTCATCCTGTGCGTGCCGCACGCCCTGTGGCTGTTCGACAACCTCGCGCTCGCCTCGGAGATCACGCTCAAACGGATGGCGGAAAATGCGCCGGACGGGCGGTTGTCACAGGTCGCGTTCGGTTTTGCCACCTTTGTCGGCGGTGCCCTGGTGATCGCCTGCGTGCCGGTGCTGTTGACCGGACTGTCTCTGGTGGGGCTGAGATCACGCATCGACACAGGCGTGAACCGGAACTGGTACCGCTTCTTCCGCACCTATTTCGCCGCGATCGCACTGGTGATGCTGCTGGTCATCTCGACCCTGACGCTGACGGAAATACGCGATCGCTGGTTGCTGCCGCTCTTCCTGCCCCTGCCCCTGTTCATCGCCCTGTGGCTGGAGCAGAAACATGTCAGCCTTGCCCGTTTCGTCCCGCGTCTGGTTCCGGTCGGACTGGTCACCATGCTGGTCATTCCGGTTGCCCTCATCGCCTCGCAGCCGGTGATGGCAATGCTCGGCCTGCGGACTAGTTCCAACTACGACTGGCAGGGCTTTGCCGAAAAGCTGCGTGTCGAGGAAAAGCTCGCGCCATCGCTCATCGTGACCGGGGACTGGCGCACCGGCGGCAATCTGCGCTTCCTGTTCCGCGACACGCCTGTTGTCACCACGACTTATGACGATTTCGCGCCGCAGATCGGCCTTCTGCCGGACCGTCCGATCCTTCTCGTGCAAATCACCGGCCGGGACAAGTTCCCGGAAATGCTGGAATGGCTGGAGACGAATTACGGGCTTCGGGTAAAGTTGCCCGGGATCCGATGGGTCGATATGCCCATGTCGTTCCCGACCGAAGGGAAAACCCTGCGCTTCAATTATGCCGTTGTGCGGCCGTCCGATCTTGTGGCCACACCAGGCTCCTGACCGCTCCGACGCGGGCGTCTTGCCCGCCTGAGCTCAGTCTGCATTGAGGCCCAGGAGCGCGGCCCCGATCAGGCCCGGCTCGACCGAACATTCCGCCTTCACGACCAGCGGTCGGTCGAACTTGCGCAGGATCCGGCTCCTGACGGCCTTGTCGATGGCGACAAGCAGCGCCTCGGCGTTGGAGAGCCCGCCGCCGACCGGAATGATCGTCGTGCCGGTGACATTCGCGACCAGCGCCAGCGGCCCCGTCAGCACGTCCACGTAGACGTCGATGGTTCGGCTTGCGGCCGCATCGCCCGCCTGCCAGGCGCTGACGATCTCCTCGCTGGTGAGCGTCGTGCCGAGCAGATGCGCATGCAACTTCTCCATCCCGCGGGCACTGCAGACCGCATCGATGCAGCCGGACAGCCCGCAGCCGCACTGGAAGCGCGGCAGTTGCACCGGTGGATTGCCGGCCTGCGTCGCCGCAACAGGACCATGCCCCCATTCGCCGGCAAAACCGCCCTCGCGATTGATCAACTGGCTGTCAATCACCAGCCCGCCGCCAACGCCGGTCCCGAGGATCACGCCGAACACCACGCGATGGCCGCAGCCTGCACCGACACCGGCTTCGGCCAGCACGAAACAATCCGCATCATTGGCAACGAGAACCGGCAAGCCAAGGGCGGCCTCCAGATCCTGCCGGAGCGGCCGGCCGTGAATGCACGGCACATTGGCGACCACGGCCCGGCCTGTGTCCGGATCGATGATGCCGGCAATCGACAGAGCAACCCGTTCGGGCCGTTGGCCCGCTTGGTCGATCACCGCTTGCAGCACGGACACGAAGGCTGCGAAATCGTGGATCGGCGTCGGCTGGCGCGGCACGGGCCGCACATCGTCCACCGCATAGGCGAGCGCGCCCTTGATCGCCGTGCCGCCGATATCGAAGCAGACGATCATGACGCCACCGCGCGAGCCATCGACCGATGCCGCGGCCCCCAGTCCGCCAGGCCGCGTCCCGCCACCACCGCACCGCCGATCCAGGTCGAATGCAGGTCCAGCGCGCCGTCCAGCACCACCATGTCCGCGTCGAAACCAGGTTTGAGCATGCCTTTCGTCTCGGCGCCGATCGCCTCTGCCGGATAGCGCGAGGCCATCCGGAGGGCCTCGACGAGCGAAAGACCCAGCCGCTCATGGGTGAAGCGCACGCAGGAGAGCATGTCGATATCCGCCCCCGCCAGGGTGCCATCCGCCAGCGTCAGGCGCCCACCCCGACGAAAGACCCGCCGGCCGTTCAGCGCGAAGCCATCATCGTCCGTGCCAATGGTCGACATGGCATCGGTGACAAGAAAGATCCGGCCCGGACCGTTCTTCGCCCGCAGCGCAACGCGCATCGCGACCGGATCGACGTGGAAGCCATCGGCGATCAGGCCGCAGAAAATCCGGCCGTCATCGAGTGCCGCGCCGACGACGCCCGGCTCGCGGTTGCCCATCTGGCTCATCGCGTTGAAGAGATGCGTCACCATGGTCACACCGGCTTCCGCATAGGGCGCGACCACGGAGGCCGCGACATCGGTATGGCCGAGGCTGACGACATACCCCGCCGCCTTCAACCGCGACACCTGCTCCGGCGTCACGCTTTCCGGGGCAATGGTGGTCAGCGCCAGACCGAATTTGCCCGATGCCGCACAAAGAGCCGCAAGATCGGACGCGTCCATCGGCCGGATGAGATCCGGATCATGCGTCCCCTTGCGGGCGAGCGACAGATGCGGCCCTTCGAGATGCAGGCCCAGGAAACCGGGCGTTGCGGCCGCCCGCGCATTGCGGCCAGCTGCCAGTGCCGTGTCGCGGATCTCCGGCGTGTCGGTGATCAGCGTCACCATCACCGAGGTCGTGCCATAGGCGGCATGCGCCCGGCAGATCGTCTCGATCCCGCGGACGGACGGATCATTGTTGAACAGGACGCCGCCGCCGCCATTTACCTGCAGATCGACGAAGCCCGGCGCCACCAGCGCATCGCCCACATCGCGGATCTCATGGCCGGCCGGCACGTCCTGGCGTGGCACGATCTCCACCACACGGCCCTGCTCGACCAGCAGGGCGTGCTCATAGAACAGCTGTTCGCCATCAAAGATGCGCTGGCTGGCAAGCGCAAAAGCCTCACTCATCGGGTCACGGTCACTTTCTGAAGCGCGGCGGGTTTGTCAGGATTAAAGCCTCTTCGCCGGGAGAGCTGTTCCACCATGCCGTAATAGGGAATGATCAGGCAGAGCGCATCCGTCAAGGGATGGCCCGTCGCGACGAAAGGAAGCCCGCCCGGCCCCTTGTCTCGCGCGAGGTCAGAGGTTGCGTAAACGGCGGCGTTCTTTTCCACCAGCTTCGAGGCGGTCGCGACAATCGAGGCTTCCGCCTTGTCGCGCGCGGCAAAGGCAATGACCGGGAAGGACGCAGCCACCAGCGACACCGGCCCGTGCAGCACTTCTGCCGAGGAATAGGCCTCGGCATGCAGTTCGCAGGTCTCCTTGCATTTCAGCGCCGCTTCCGAGGCGATGGCGAGCGACGGGCCACGGCCGAGCATATAAAGCGAATCGGCGTCCGCCAGCGTGTCGATGACACCGCTCCAGTCGAGCGCCAAAGCCCGTTCAAACTGCTGCGGCAGCGCCTGGACCGCCTGCTTCAGGCTCGCATCGTCCTTCCAGTGCGCGAGGATCGAGAGACCGGCGACGATGGAGTTGACGAAGGATTTGGTTGCCGCCACCGCGATTTCCTGGCCAGCATCGACGTTGATCGCGAGGCTCGTCGCGTCGCTCAGCGGCGAAGGCACGGTGTTGGCGAGCGCAATCGTCAGCGCCCCGCCATCGACCGCCGCCTTGGCAAGTGCCACGATGTCCGGGCTGGCACCGGATTGCGAGACGGCCAGGGCAGCGCCACGCGAAAGGCGCAGCGGCGTGTCGTAGATCGAGGCCAGCGACGGTCCGAGCGAGGCGACCGGCAGACCGAGCTCCAGCTCGATCGCATATTTCAGGAAATGCGCCGCATGATCGGAAGAACCGCGGGCGATCGTGACAACCACCGCCGGGTCCCGCTCCTTCAGCGCCTTGCCGGCCGCTTCCAGCGCGCTTGCCTGGTCGTTCAGCAGTCTTGCTGCCACATGCGGGATCTCGTCGATCTCCTGTCGCATGATCGAAGTCATGAGCTTTTTAGCCTTTCCATGCTGTCGGCATCAGCTGCCGATGGTGAGTTCCGCAACGAGGTCATAGGCATCGCTGCGATAAAGGGCGGTCGAGACTTCCATGACGCGGCCGGAGTCCAGATAGGCGATACGCTGGACGCAGAGCGCGGCCGAGCCCGGCGGCACGCCCAGCGATTCCCACTCGTCCTCCTTGAGAAGCACGGCGGAAATCCGCTGGTTTGCCCTAACCGGGCGAATGTTGCGCTGAAGCAGCGCCTGGTAGAGCGAATTCTCCACGCCGTCCGGATCGGGCAGGATGTCGTCCGGCAGGCTCGTCCGCTCGAGCGCGATCGCCATATCGTTGGCGGTGCGCAGACGCGCGAGCCTGGCGACCCGCGCCTGCCCGGAGAGACCAAGCGTCATCGTCTCCTCCGGCGTCGGATGAAACAGGCCGCGGCCCAGCCAGCGGGAGCCTGCCACCATGCCGCGCCGACGCATGTCCTCGGAAAACGAGGTCAGGCGCGTCAGCGGTTGCTGCATGCGGGGGACCGGTTTGACGACGAAGGTTCCAGATCCGCGTCGGCGCACCAGGAGCCCCTCATCCACCAGTTCATCGATCGCCTTGCGCACGGTCACCCGGGAGATAGCCGCGGCATCGGCGATGTCGCGCTCCGCCGGCAAAGCATCGCCATGCTTCAGACGTCCGTCCGACATGGCCTGTTCGATCATCTTCTTCAGTTTCACATACAGGGGCCCGCCACGGACCGCCTGCAATTGCGACAGGGGAAGCGCATTTTCGTTCATGAGCAACCCACGCGCCCGCCGTGGATAGAACCATCCGCCGCAAACGCGGCACGCATCTTCCCAATGTGCAGGCAGAGCATCATGGCGTGGGACCCCTCCGAGTGAGCGCGGAAAATACCAATATGAGGCCATCGGCGCAATTGGTTTTGAAAACTTTAAGAGCAGAAACTTGGCTTTTCATTTTTTAGAGCGTCTTATCAATTGCTTAGGCGAAGGCTCATGCAAAATCTTGCTCGACGGCTGGACGATTGGCATCTGTTTGGTATTAGATATTAACAATCGGTCTGGCTTCGGTTGCCTCCTGCGGCTTCGCATCGGCCCGGCACGATCGCATGAAAAGGAATTTCATCATTACGGGTGCTTTCCGCTTTTCATGTTGACGTGGCGGCACAACTGAAACAGTCTGTGAAAAATAATTACGAAAACGGGGAATTGATCGTCAATGAAGGTCGCCATCATCGGGCTGGGCTTTCGCCTGGGCTATCTCGGCCAGGTGTTCAGCCAAATCGATCCGGATTTCGAGATCGTCGGTTATGTGGACCCGGCACCTGCCGGCATGGATCGGCTGAAGGAAGCCGGCATTTCACCCGGTCGTTCCTATGAGACGCCGGAAGCGCTGATTGCCGCAGAAACCTTTGATCTTTTGATGATCGGTTCGCCGAACCATCTTCACCTCGAACACATCCGCATCGGACTCGAAGCAGGCCTTACAGTCTTTACCGAGAAGCCGATCGTCATCTCGATCGAGGAGAGCTTTGCGCTCGCAGCGCTCCTCCACCGCTACGGCCACGACCGCCTGCTCGTCGGGCTCGTGCTGCGCTATTCGCCGCTCTACCGCGACCTGCGCGAGGCCCAGGCGAACGGCCTTCTCGGCGATGTCGCCTCAATCGAGGCGTCCGAGCATATCGCTCCCTATCATGGCGCGTTCTTCATGCGCGACTGGCGCCGCTACAGCAGTTATGCCGGTGGCTTCATGCTGGAGAAATGCTGTCACGACCTCGACCTCTACAACGGCGTCATGGGCTCGCGCCCGCGCTTCGTCGCAAGTTTCGGCGGACGCAAGAGCTTCGTTCCCGGCAATGCGCCGCAGCAGGCCGGCGTCAACGATCTCGACGTCTACCATCGCAAGCCGAGCGGCTGGATGGGCGCCGACAAGGTGTTCGACAGCGACGGCGACATCATCGATTACCAGACCGCGATCGTCGAATACGAGTCTGGCGCCTCGATGACCTTCCACACCAATCTGAACGTGCCGGACGAGTTCCGCCGCTTCTGCGTCATCGGCGCGAAGGGCATGGCGGAAGGTGACTTCGTTCGTGGTTTCCTTGACGTTCACGACGCCCATACCAGCGAAAAACGCATCGCCAATACCTATTCCGCCCCGTCTGCCGCCTCCCACCATTACGGCGCGGACGAACAGATGGCCGCCGATGTGCTTGCGCATATTCAGACGGGCGCAGCGCTGCCCGTCTCCGCGCTCGATGCGATCGAGGCCGGCATTCTGGCACTTGCCATGGACGAGGCCCGCATTGAGCGGAAGGTCATCGATCTGGCACCGGTCTGGGAGCGTTATGATGCCTGCCTGCATGGCACGTCCCCGTCGCGACAGGCGAAGACGGCCTGAGGAGGCGAGAAGATGCACGCCAAACGCAGCGCCGTCCTGTTTGCCTGGATCCTGCTGGCGCCAGCCTTTTTCTATGTCTGCGCCATCGTCGCCTACCCGCTCATCGATACCTTCATCCTCTCCTTCACCGATGCCTCGCTGAAGAAGACGACCAACTGGGTCGGCTGGGACAATTACGACAAGATCTTCAACGAGACCTTTGCCGAAGTCATCATCCGCACCTTCGTGTGGACCTTCTTCTCGGTCTCGATCAAGATGATCATCGGCACCTTCGGCGCAACCATGCTGAATGCCGCGGTGCCCGGCCGTGCGCTGTTTCGGGTGCTCACCATGCCGCCCTGGATCGTGCCGATGGCCATCGGCATCTTCATGTGGGGCTGGATGTATAACGGCCAGTTCGGCATGATTTCCGGCCTTTTGCAGCGGTTTGGCATCGTCGATGGCCCGGTTGCGTTCCTGGCGCATGGCTCCACCGCCTTCTGGGCCACCGTCATCACCGATGTGTGGATCGGCGTGCCGATGGTGACGCTCTACATGCTGGCCGCCATGCAGGCGATCCCGCAGGATCTCTATGAGGCCGCCTGGACGGATGGCGCCGGTCGTTTCTACCGCTTCCGCCGCATCACGCTGCCGCTGCTCGTTCCCTCGATGATCACCATGTCGATGCTGTCGCTGATCTCGACCTTCAACTCCTTCGACATCATCTGGATCCTGACGCAGGGGGGCCCGAACGGCGAAACCACGACGATGATCATCGACACCTATCGCACCGCGATCGGCTCGAAGAAGTACGGCGAAGGGGCGGCGCGCGCCGTGCTGATCTGCATTTTCCTGTCGATCTTCTGCCTCTGCTACTTCCGCGTCACGAGCCGGCTTTCGTCTGGAGAGAAACAATGAAAGAGCCAGCCCAGCTGATCAACCGGTACCGCTGGTACGAGATCGTCGGCATCTATTGCGGCATCGCGGTGTTCCTCACCTTCGTGCTGTCGCCCTTCGTCGAAGGTTTCCTCGTTTCGCTGAAGCCGCTCAGCCAGCTGTTTTCCTCGCCCTACCGCTTCATTCCGGAAAATGGCTCCTTCGAAGCCTATCGCACCATGTGGGAGAGCGTGCCGGGCTTTGCCCGCTACATCTTCAACTCCTTCTTCATCTCCACGATTGTGACGACCGTCGTGCTCTGCATGGTGGTGCCGGCGGCCTATGCCTTTGCCCGCTTCGAGTTCAAGGGGCGCGGCCCGCTGCTCGCCGCCTTTCTGGCGGTCAACATGTTCTCCGGCGCCGTGTTGCTGATCCCGCTTTTCCGGCTGATGCGCACGCTCGGCGTCCTGAACACCTATTTCGCCATGATCGTGCCCGGCGTTGCTTTCCTCATCCCCTCGGCGATCTGGCTGTTGCGCACCTACATCATGCGCATTCCGCGCGAACTCGATGAAGCGGCCTATGTGGATGGCGCCAGCCACTTCTACACGCTGCGCCGGGTGATCCTGCCGATCGCCATGCCGGGCATCACGGTGGTCGCCATCACCACCTTCATCGGCTCCTACGCGCAGCAGTTCATCTTCGCGCTGACCTTCAATGCCAAGAGCGAATACATGCCTTTGCCGGTCGGGCTGTTTGCCTATTTCGGCCGCCAGGAAGTGGTCTGGAACGAGTTGATGGCGGCGAGCTTCGTCGGCATCGCGCCGGCCATGATCGTGATCTTCTTCCTGCAACGCTATCTCGTCAGCGGCCTGACCGCCGGCGCGGTGAAACAATAAACAACCTCTAAGAATGGGAGCATAACCGTGACACTTTCCATCAAGACTGGGATCTATGCAGCAGCGCTCGTCGGCACCACCATGCTGAGCGCCATGGCGGCGCATGCCGCCGACAAGGAAATCTCCTGGATCTATTGCGGCGACAAGATCGACCCGATCCACGAGAAATACATCAAGGAATGGGAAGGCAAGAACGCCGGCTGGAAGGTCACGCCGGAAGTTGTTGGCTGGGCGCAGTGCCAGGACAAGGCCACCACGCTGGCCGCCGCCGGCACGCCGGTCGCCATGGCCTATGTCGGTTCGCGCACGCTGAAGGAATTCGCCGAAAACGATCTGATCGTTCCGGTTCCGATGACGGATGCCGAAAAGAAGACCTATTATCCGAACATCGTCGATACCGTGACCTTCGACGGCACCCAGTGGGGCGTGCCGGTGGCGTTCTCCACCAAGGCGCTCTACTGGAACAAGGACCTGTTCAAGCAGGCCGGCCTTGACCCGGAAACCCCGCCGAAGACCTGGGCGGAAGAAATCGCCTTTGCCAAGCAGATCAAGGAAAAGACCGGCATTGCCGGTTACGGCCTGCCGGCCAAGACCTTCGACAACACCATGCACCAGTTCATGCACTGGGTGTATACCAACAATGGCAAGCTGATCGACGGCGACAAGATCGTTGCCGACAGCCCTGAAGTTCTGGCGGCGCTGAAGGCCTACAAGGACATCACGCCCTATTCCGTCGAAGGTGCCACCGCCTACGAGCAGAACGAAATCCGCGCCATCTTCCTCGACGGCAAGGTCGGCATGATCCAGTCCGGTTCGGGGGCTGCCTCGCGCCTGAAGAAGACCAACATCAACTGGGGCATCGCACCGCTGCCGCTCGGCCCGTCCGCCAAGGGTGAAGGCACGCTTCTGATCACCGACAGCCTGGCCGTGTTCAAGGGTTCCGGCGTCGAGGAAAAGGCGATCGAATTTGCCAAGTTCATCACTTCGCCCGGCCCGCAAGGCGAATACGAACTGCAGGGCGATGCCGGCCTCACGCCGCTGCGCCCCTCCGCGCAGGTCGATGCCTTCGTCGCCAAGGACCCCTTCTGGAAGCCGCTGATCAACGGCATCACCTATGGTGGTCCTGAGCCGCTCTTCAAGGACTACAAGGGCTTCCAGAACGTCGTGATCGAGATGGTCCAGTCGGTCGTCACCGGCAAGGCTGAACCGGAAGCCGCGCTGAAGAAAGCGGCCGCCGATCTGGAGCAGTACAAGTAACATTTGAGGACAAGGGCGTGGGGTTGCGTCACCCCTCGCAACCCCCACGCCTTTTCCCTTCCCTGCTTTCGCGAAAGGCCGCTCGTTCCGGCGAACGGAGAAGATATCTTGGGACAGCTCAAACTCGATAAGATCCAGAAGTTCTACGGCGACTTCGAAGTCCTGAAAAGCATTGGCCTTGAGGTGAAGGAAGGCGAATTCGTCGTCTTCGTCGGCCCCTCCGGCTGCGGCAAGTCCACCCTGCTGCGCATGATCGCGGGGCTCGATTCGACCAGCACCGGCGACATCCTGATCGATGGCGTGCGCGTCAACGACAAGCCGCCGGTCCAGCGCGGCATTGCCATGGTCTTCCAGTCCTATGCGCTTTATCCGCACATGACGGTGTTCGAAAACATCGCCTTTCCGCTGCGCGTCGAACGGCTTGCGGAAGAGACGATCCGCGAGAAGGTCGAGGCGGTGGCCAAGATCCTGCAGCTCGACAAGCGCCTGCAGCAGAAGCCCGGCATGCTCTCCGGCGGCCAGCGCCAGCGTGTGGCGATCGGCCGGGCGATCGTGCGCGAGCCGAAAATCTTCCTGTTCGACGAACCGCTGTCGAACCTCGACGCAGCATTGCGCGCCGACATGCGTATCGAGCTCTCCAAGCTGCACCAGGACCTGAAGGCCACGATGATCTACGTCACCCACGACCAGGTGGAGGCGATGACCATGGCCGATCGGATCGTGGTGCTGAATGCCGGCGAGATTGCCCAGGTGGGCGCGCCGCTCGAGCTCTATCACAAGCCGCAGAACCTGTTCGTTGCCGGTTTCATCGGCAATCCGAAGATGAATTTCATGCCGGTCACCTGCACTGCCGCCGATGAACGCGGTGTGACGGTCTCCTATGCCGGAGAAAGCGTGACGCTGCCGGTCGCCTCTCGTGAGGATCTCGTCGGCCAGACGCTGACGCTCGGCATCCGCCCCGAACACCTGACGCTGGGAAGCGGCGATCTGACCGTCACGGTCACGCCCTCGGTGATCGAACGCCTCGGCGTCAATACGGTCGCCTATGCCGCACTGCCCACCGGCGAGAATTATTGCGCGCTCCTGCCGGGATCCGCACCCGTCCGGGTCAACACGCCGATGTCGACCGGGATCCGCGCCGGCGACTGCCATCTGTTCGACGGCAAGGGCCAGGCGCTCGAACGGCGGGTGGACTGGCAGACGCTGGAGACCCCGGCGGTCTCCGCCGCCTGACCGTGTCCCCGCCCGCCTCGCCTGGGTCAGGACGAAGCGGGTTTCAGATAGGTGCTCGGCGGCCTGCCGAGCATGCGCCGGAACATGGTGGAGAAAGCGGCGATGTTGTCGTAACCGGCATCGAGCGCCACCGTCGTCACCGGTTCGCCTTCCGCCAGCCGCGGAAGCGAGGCGAGCAGGCAGGCCTGCTGGCGCCAGGTGACGAAGCTGATGCCGGTTTCCGCCCGGAAAAGCCGGGTGAAGGAGCGCCGCGCGAGCCCAAGCTTTCTTGCCCATTCATCGATGCTGGTGCGCGCCGACGGCGCCTTCAAGAATTCCCGGCAGAGCCTGGCAAGCCGCCGATCGGTGGGAAACGGCAGCCCCAGCGGCCGGACGGGCAGATGCGGAAACTCGTCGAGCAGCAGTTCGCTGACCAGCGCCAGCCGCCGCTCCGTCATCGGTCGCACGTCCGCCGCCACCAGCTCGCCGATCAGGGTCTGCGCCAAGGCTGTGACCTCCACCACCCGCGGCTGGCCGGCCACGTCCTCCGGCAGATCCACATAGACAGACTGCATGGTGACCGGGCTCATCATTTCCGCCGAATGCTCGGTTGCGGCGGGAATGATCAGCGCATGGCCGGGCGGGATCATCCAGCGCCGATCCCCCGTCGCGACCAGCACGATTCCGCGGCTGGCAAACCAGAGTTGGGTGCGCGAATGCGAATGGCGCGGCACGGCCAGACCCGCCGGATAGGTGCGCGCCAGCGCCACGACTGGTTCATTCGCCTGTTCCACCCAGTCGAGGCTCTGCCGGTGAAACGCCTGTTCGGCATCTCCATCCGATGTGGTGAGATCGACAATCCGCATTTGGCCCACTCACGAAAGAAATCGACCACAACACAAATGCGGGCCAGCCACAAGCCGAATATGACAAATGCAAAATCGGCTGGGCTTTTGCGCCACGGCGAAAAACAGACAAGACGAGGAACACAAGGATGGCCACGATAGCCGCCACGGGGCACCCGGTCGAACGGACCGCCTTTACCATCATTTTTGCCGCCAGCTTCTGCCATATGCTGAACGACATTATGCAGTCGCTGCTGACCTCGCTCTACCCGCTACTCAAGGAAAACTACGCGCTCGATTTCGTCCAGATCGGGCTTTTGACCTTTGCCTTCCAGGTGACGGCCTCGCTCTTGCAGCCGGCCGTCGGCGTCATCACCGACCGCTGGCCGATGCCCTTCTCTTTGCCGGCGGCGATGCTGTCGACCTGCGCCGGGCTGATCACCCTTGCCTTCGCCCACCACTTTTCCGTGCTCGTGCTCGGCGCCTGCCTGATTGGTATCGGTTCGGCGATCTTTCACCCGGAAGCCTCGCGCGTCGCCCGGCTTGCCTCCGGCGGTCGCCACGGCCTGGCGCAATCCTTCTTCCAGGTGGGCGGCAATACCGGAACCGCGATCGGCCCGCTGCTCGCCGCGTTCATCGTCATTCCGCATGGCCAGTCCATCCTTAGCTGGTTCTCGCTGATCGCTCTTCTGGGCTTCGCAGTTCTCTCCGGCGTCAGTGTCTGGTACATGCGCCACCGCCGTTCGACCGCTGGCCGGCCGCAGCCGAGCCGCACGCTGCCGCTTCCAGGCCGGCAGGTGGCGATGACGCTCATTATCCTCGTCATCCTGGTGGCGACGAAAAACGCCTATCTCGCCAGCCTCTCCAGCTATTTCACCTTCTACACGATCCACAAGTTCGGCGTGGATGTGCAAGAGGCGCAGATCCTGCTCTTCCTCTTCCTCGGCGCCTCCGCCGCCGGCGTCTTCTTCGGCGGGCCGATCGGCGACCGCTTCGGCTCGCGCAGCGTCATCTGGTTCTCGATCCTCGGCGTCATTCCGTTCGCCCTGCCGCTGCCCTATGCCAACCTGTTCTGGACCTCCGTTCTGGTGGTGGTAATCGGCTTCATCTTCTCCTCGGCCTTTTCCGCCATCGTTGTCTTTGCCCAGGAACTTGTGCCGGGGCGTGTGGGCATGATCGCCGGCCTGTTCTTCGGCTTTGCCTTCGGCTTCGGCGGCATCGGCGCCGCCGTGCTCGGCCTTTTTGCCGACCGGCACGGCATCGAGTTCGTCTACAATCTCTGCTCCTACCTGCCGCTGCTCGGCCTTTTGACGGTGCTCCTGCCGCGCCTGCCCGGCCACCGCCGCGGGTGACGCAGCCCAGAAACGCACGGCCAACACGACCACCCACGCGGCGCCAATGCGCCCGTGGGGATGGTTCAGTCGGCCGGGGCGCTGAAAGCTGCCTCGTAAGTAATTTTTATAGGTGACACCTCTCAGCGCCCCGTTCGGCATTTTTATCCGCCGGTTTGGTCCCTCTGACTGGATGGATGGGCGGGTGACGTTTGCCATCGCCGTTCCCGGCGTCATTCCTCATCGGACGACGCGGGCGGACAACGGGCGATGCGCCCTTCGACCTCCACCCCCTTGTGTGCCACATGAGGCACGTCCGGCGCGCTGCGCTGGGAACTCTGGAGACACTGCGCTGACGTCCGACGCGCATTGCCTCCACCCGGTCGCCGGAGGGGGACCCTGTTGGCGGACCCGGATCATGAGGCTTTGCGTCTTGTCCCCATGACCCGAACCGGCCCCGCATCGCCGGCACGCCTGCCGGTGTATCCGCTGCGAGACGAGAGAATTGTAGGCATGGTGTAGGGGGTGGGGAAATTGCGGGGGCAATTTTTTTGTCGTCGTGCTCGGGTGTGAGCCGAGGGGCTGCGGAAAGATGAGGTGGAACAGCGGGTTGACAAAATCGGCGCTTTGGCAAAACACCCCCTCTGGCTGCCGCCATCTCCCCCACAAGGGGGGAGACCGCAGGCGGCGACCGCCGGTGCTTCGATCTGCGTAGGCGGGTCGGCTGGGTTAAAGCCCTCCCCCTTGTGGGCACGATGGGGAGGGGTCTTTATCCTTCGACGGTCGCTGTTAGCGTGCCGGGCATCTCCCCCCGTGTGGGGGAGATGCCCGGCAGGGCAGAGGGGGGCTCTCCCAAGGGGATACCCCTTCTCGCTCGTGGTAAGGAACTGGCGGACTTTGCTGGCCAGAGAGACGAATATATAAGCCACTTGAAAACGCACAAAATTGTGCGACACTATCCGGCAGCCGCCACATTGCGAGAAGGTGCATAAAATCCGGCGTGCACCACTGGAGGATGCGAGAGCATGAAGCGCGAGCAGCTTCTCCAGGAGCTACGGAAGATCGCCAAATTGAACGGCGTGACCTTCACCATCTTCGAGAACGAGGGCAAAGGCTCGCTACCGCGTAGAGTATGACGGACGCAAGACGACCATCAAGTCCGGCGAGTTGACGCCCGGCTATGTGCGGCTGATCAAGAAACAGTTGGGAATCGAATGAAGTCCAGCCTCTCAGGCAAGACCTTAGGCAGCGCAAGGGATTGACCCATGGAATTCGTCTATCATGCAGAGATCATCGAAGATCCGGATGGCGGATGGCTGGTGACCTTTCCGGATGTGCCCGAAGCCATCACCCATGGCGCCGACTGGCCGGACGCCCTGCGCTCCGGCTCGGAAGCGCTGGGACTTGCCCTGCGGGGTTATCTCGCAGAGGACCGAGACCTGCCGCAACCGGCAACAAGCACTGGCACGCCCATCAGTGTGGATGCCGAGGATGCCCTGAAACTTGCCGTCATCTCCGCCTTCAAGACTTCCGGCATCAGCAAGACCGAACTCGCCCGGCGGCTCGGAAAGCGCGAGACGGAAGCCCGCCGGATTCTCGACCCCGATCATGGCACCAAGCTCGGCCTGATTCAGGATGCCTTGCGTGTGCTTGGCAAACAGATCGTTGTGACCATTCGCGAGGCGGCATGAGGCTCTTCCGTGATGAGGCACGGGGGGCCTGAGCGAGAGCGCCTGATGTCGTCGGGTGAGGCCCGTGGCTCATCCCGGTAATTCAGGCAGGGTAGAGGGGCACGCGGGGGCGTGGACTGCACTTCGGCAATCCAGCCCCTGCCCGCTATATGCCCGATGGATGTTCCGGAGCACTGTGGACGAGTTGGAAGTCGGGCGAATGCACCAGGTGGAGATAGCGTTCGAACTGCGCCAGCACGTCGCTGATGAGCTGATCGCGTGACATGCCCATCACGTCATAGCCGCGATTGCCGCTTGAGAAATAGGTGCGCGCCTCAAAGCGAAACTCAGGCTCTCCGGCCCGCAAGGGCGTAAAGCTCGCGACGCGCTGCTTTGTGGGTGTGACACCGTAGACAAAGTCACGGACGTCTTCCGCGGGTGAGCGCAGGACAACCGCGCCATCCGCTTCATCGACCACCTGGGCATGCCGTCCCCTGGAGGTCAACTCCTGCGCCACCTGATGAAGGGCTGGGCGGACATGCGTGTCGATGAAACGGCGCGCATCGGCTTCAGTGGCGGTGCTGAGGATCAGAGCCAGTCTCCGCTGCCAGGTCTGGCCGGATGCCGGCTGGGCGGCCGGCACGTTGTTGCCGTGGTGCGCATCGCGCTGCGCAAAATCCTCTCGCATGCCCAGATACAGCGACACGACGAGACCGAGCATGATCACGGCAAACGGCAAGGCGCTCGCGACCGTGGCCGATTGCAGCGCCGTCAGGCCACCGGCGAGCAGCAGGCAGCCCGCGACGAATCCTTCCATAACGCACCAGAACACCCGCTGTCCTGTTGTCGTTTTCGTTTCCCCGCCGGCTGCAATGGAATCCACGACCAGCGCACCCGAATCCGCCGAGGTAATGAAGAAGATCGAGACCAGCAGAACCACGAGTGTCGAGGTAATGGCCGGCAGCGGCAGATACTCGAAGAACCGGAACAGCCCGACTGACACGTCATTCTCGATCGCCGTACCCAGGGCACCGTTGGCGATGCCGGTATCAATGAACATCGCCGTATTGCCGAACACCGTCATCCAGAAGAAGGTGAAGCCGGCGGGAATGAACAGGACGGCGACGACAAATTCACGAACGGTTCTGCCGCGGGAAATGCGGGCGATGAACATGCCGACAAAGGGCGACCAAGAGATCCACCAGGCCCAGTAGAACAGGGTCCAGGCATCCACCCAGGGGGTCGGTTCATAGGCGTAGATGTTGAAGGTGCGAAGCACGAGCGTGTCGAAATAGAGACCAAGGTTCTGTACGAAATCCCGGAACAACTGGCTGGTCGGGCCAATCACGAGAACGAAGATCATCAACAGGATGGCAACGATCAGGTTGGTTTCCGACAGGATGCGGACGCCCTTGTCGAGGCCGGTCACGACCGAGACGGTCGCCATGGCGGTGACGACGGCGATCAACGGCAACTGCACGGCGACGCCGATCGGGACGCCGAGGAGATGGTTGAGACCCGCATTGATCTGCGAGACGCCGACACCGAGCGACGTGGCAATGCCGAACATGGTGCCGACAATCGCGAAAATATCCACCGCGTGACCGATCGGACCGTCGATACGGCTCTTGAGCAGCGGATAGAGGCCGGAACGGATCGTCAGCGGCAGGTTATAGCGATAGCCGAAATAGGCAAGCGACAGGCCGACCACGGCATAGATTGCCCAGGCATGAATTCCCCAATGGAAAAAGGTGACGGTCATTGCCTCCCGCATGGCTGCGACCGAGCGCGGCTCGGCAGTCGGCGGCGCCATGAAATGCGTCATCGGTTCGCCGACGGCATAGAACATCAGTCCGATCCCCATGCCAGCGGCAAACAGCATGGCGATCCAGGACACGAAGCGGAAATCAGGAACAGAATCGTCCGGACCAAGTTTGAGCTGTCCGAAGCGGCCGAAACAGAGCAACAGCACCGATACGAGGAAGATGCCGACCGAAAGCAGGTAGAACCAGCCGAACGCACCCAGGATCGAGGCCTGCATGGCGCCAAAAAGAGCGCCCGCCTGACCAGGGATCACCACGCCGACGGCCAGAAACAGGCCAATGAGAATGATGGATCCGTAAAACACCGGGGGGTTGATGACAAAGCTTTTCATCGCTCGGATGTGTCCTCCTACGCTCGTACCGGCGGATCAGGGAGGCACGTCTTCGTGCCCTGATCCTGCCACTTTTGACGAGACATAGGCGCCGCTTCGAAAAAGTCCAACGAGACGCCCGATCCGACGTCTATGGCGCGACGTCCTTCGACCTTGCCGATGAGGCAGGATGCGAGATCGGCGTTCGGTGCTGGAGAGAGAGACGGCGTGAAGCCGCCCTCAAACCACCTGCCGCCTCACCACACCAGTCCGCGTGCGGCAACCTCTTCCACCCGCGTCACCACGCCTGCGCGGTGAAAGGTCATCGTGTCGAAGAGGTTGGAGACCACGCAGGTGTGGTTCGGAATGATGCGCAGGCGTTCTCCGATCTCCGGGCGGGGGCCTTCGACATGGCTGAGATCCACGGTGCCGTGTTCTTCCGACAGCGAGGTGATGCGGGCGTCCGGATATTCGACGATGTGGCCGAAATCGGCAAGGCCGAGGAGGTCGGAGGTGAGCGCCTTCGAACCGGCGTCCAGGACGGCGCGGTCGGGCGTCGGGCGCGAGACGACGGTGGCGAGGATGTGCATGGCGCAATCGTCGAGCCCGCAATGTCCGGCGCGCACCATGGCGCGGTCGTTATAGATATAGGTGCCAGCCCGGTGTTCCGTGGCGTTCGGCACCAGATGGGCGGAAAAGAGGCTGGGCGTGCCGCCATTCGAGCGGATCGGGCAATCGATGCCATCGACTGCGAGATAGGCCATGGCCGCGAGGAAGAAGTGATCGACCGCCGCTTCCGTGTGCGCCTTCGGATAGGTCATCAACCCGCCGAAGGTGAGGCTTTTGCTGGCGACGATGCTGCGGGCGAGCGCTGCCGCTTCATCCGGGCTCTGCACGCCGCAGCGCCCGCCGCCGGTATCGCATTCCACCAGCACGGTGAGCGGCTTTCTGCCCGTGAAGAAGGCGGCAAGGCCGGTGACCGTGACGATGCTGTCCGCCACCACCTTCAGGCCGGCGATGCGCTCGTTCAGCGCCGCCAGTCGGGCGAGCTTGTCTTCGCCCAAGATGTTGAAGGTGATCAGGATGTCATCGAAGCCGGCTGCGGCAAAGACTTCCGCCTCGGTGATCTTCTGGCAGTTGATGCCCTTGGCGCCGGCCTCGACCTGGGCTTTCGCGAGCGCCGGGATCTTGTGCGTCTTGATATGCGGGCGGAAGGCGAGGTTATGGCTGTCCATATAGGACTGCACGCGGGCGATATTGGCCGCAAGCCGATCCTCGTCGATCACCGGCAGCGGCGTCGACAGCTGCTCCAGCCGGTCGCCGGGCTTCGGCAGGCTCAACGGGGGAATGCTTGCAAAGTCCATCACTCAGGCTGCCTCTATGCCATGCGGATCGGCCATGATCGGCCAGATATCGCGCCGCACCCGCCGATAGGGATTGGTCGCCGGCTGATTGGGATAGGGCGTGCCGGCCGAGCAGTAAAGGATTTCGGAGGCGATCTTCGAAAAGGCAGCATAAAAATGATTGGTCGACTTGATGACCAGGATATCCTTTTCCAGCGGATCAAGCCCGAGCGCGGTAAACAGCGAGGGATCGTAGCTCTGCACCCGGACCGAACTGAGGATGATATCGATGCCGGAAAGCCGGATATGCGCGGCATCGCCAAAGGGGGCGATGCTATCGCCAAACCGCATCTCGGCATTCGGCGTGAGCTTGACGACCGTCACCAGACCATCCACCGGGTTTCCGGTGCCGGGTGCGGATTTGGCACCGAAGCGCAAGGGGATTTCCGCCCCCTCGCCCGCGGCAAAACAGATCTGCACGGCAATCGGATCCCAGATCATGCCGACGGCGACATGGGTGGCACCGCGGGCGAGCAGTTCTTCGAGGATGACGGTCGCATCCCCCGCCGTGCCGCCGCCCGGATTGTCCCACATATCGGCAATCACGACCGGACCGCTTGCGCCGGAGCGGACGAGACCGAGCGCCTGCGAGACGGCTTGTTTCTCATCGATCGAGGGCATCATGAAGGTGCCGCGCTTGGCATAAAGCTCGAGGCCGAGGCTTTGCGCCAGCTGTTCGCCCTTTTCCCGCTTGCCATTCGTGATGGCAATCGTCTTCGTGCCCATCTCCGGCACATCGCCGGCCATGAAGCCGTGGATGACGGAAAGCGACAGCACGTCCGGATCGCTTACCTCGATCGCCTTCAGTTTATCGACGAAGGAGCGCATCGGCTCGCGCGAGGTGGGAAAGACGTCGATCATGCGGCAGTCGAACACGGACATGACCGGCTGAACTCGGCCCTCCAGGGTATCGACCGCGATCGCCCACAGATCCTCGGCACGATCGACGAAATCGGTATGCGGAAATTCCTTGAAGACGACGAAGAAATTCGCCGCCGCGACACGTTTTGCCGTCAGGTGGCTGTGCGGATCGAGTTCGGCACAGACGAGCACGTCGGGACCCACGATGTCGCGGATGCGGGTGAGCAGATCGCCTTCCGGATCGAGATAGCCATCCGCCACCATGGCGCCGTGCAGGCCCATCACCACCGCATCCACCGGCAGCGCGGCTTTCAGCTGGTCGAGGATCTCGTCGCGCAGGCTTTCATAGGCCTGACGGTTGATGAGGCCGGCGGGATCTGCCCAGGCGGCGGTGCCCTCGATCAGCGTCCAGCCCTTCTCCCGGCACACCTTGCGGCCGACGGTGATTGGCGCGGTGCAGAGCGTCGGCGTCTCCGGATGCTCGCCCGGCGGCGCGTAGAGCGATTCCTCGAAGGCGCGGCGGTCGATGCAGATCGGCGAGAACGTGTTGGTTTCGGTGGCAAGGGCGGCGGTGAAAATGCGCAAGGCGGGTCTGCTTTCGTCTGGTCGGAAGGGGCGCTCAGCCCATCGGGTTCGGCAGGTAACCGGTGAAGCCGGATATCTTCCAGCGCCCCTCGTTGAGGCGGCAGTAATAGAGCGTCTGCCACTTCATGACGTCCAGCGTGCCGTCGCGCTTCATGATGCCGCCGTCGAATTTTTTGCGCACCAGCGCGGTGTCGCCGGCAATCTCGATCTCTTCCAGCCGGGTGGTGGTGAAGATCGCGTTGCGCGGGTCCTCGCCATAGGGCTGGGACTGAAAATCGCGTGCCTGGGAGAGCCATTCGTCGCGGTAGGCGGCAAGCGTCGGAAAGGCGAGGCTCCATTTGTCCGGGTTGGGATCGCGGTTGCCGGAAATGCCCAGAAAACCATCCTCGATGAAGTCGCCTTCCACCATGCCCCAGTCGGCGGCGAGGAAGGCGTCGATGTCGCGCGTCACCAGCATGTCCCAGATGGCGTGGCGGGCGGCATCACTTTCGGGGAAGGGATTACGGTAGGGATCACGCATGGGCGGGCACTCGTCTAAATTCTTTTCATGATCACGGAAAAACTCTGGTCAAATTCCCGCGACTATGGTCGAATGTCAACGATCCAAGAAAATAATTTCCATGGAGTGTCATGTCGATCAAACGTTACGGGGCCGAAAAGGCCGGTGCCGGCGGTCAGCGCCTGCCCTTTGCAAGAGCGGTCGAAGCCGATGGCTGGCTGCATGTCTCGGGCCAGGTGGCGATGGAGAATGGCGAGATCATTTCCGGCGGCATCGTGGAACAGAGCCACAAGGCGATCGAGAACCTGATCGCCATTCTGCACGAGGCGGGCTACGGCGTGGAACATGTGGTGCGCTGCGGCGTCTGGCTGGATGATCCGCGCGATTTCTGGAGCTTCAACAAGATCTACCAGGGCTATTTCGGCGAACACCCGCCGGCGCGCGCCTGCGTGCAGGCCAGCATGATGGTGGACTGCAAGGTCGAGATCGACTGCATCGCCTACAAGCCGAAGGGGTGAGCGGAGACGCTGATGGACATCTTCGCGATCCTGCAGGACGAGCGCAGCCAGTTTTCCACCGCCGAACAGAAGATTGCCGACATCCTGCTCGGCGACTTCGACTTTGCGGTGAAGGCCTCGATCATCGAGCTGGCGGACAAGGCAGACGTCTCGCCGCCGACGGTGACGCGCTTCTGCCGGAGATTGGGCTGCCAGAATTTTGCGGATTTCAAGGTACGCCTTGCCAAGACCGGGTTTGTCGGCCTGCGCTACCTCAATCCGGAGGCAAAGAGCACCGAACCCGCCGATGTGGCGGAAGACGTCATCACCAAGGCGCAGAACGCGCTCTACCAGATCCACCGGGCACTTGATCCAATTGTGCTGGAAAAGGCAGCCGACCGGCTGTCGCGCGCCGACATGATCTATGCCTTCGGTTCGGGGGGCAATTCCTCGATGATCGCGGCAGAATTCCAGAACCGGCTGTTCCGGCTGGGCTCCCGCGTGACGGCCAGCAGCGACCACAACATGCAGTTGATGTTCACCGCCGGTGCCCATTCCAACGACGTGCTGATCGGTTCCTCCTTTTCCGGCCGCAATCAGGAACTGGTGCGCTGCTTCAAGCTGGCGGCCGAAAACGGCATCAGCACGATTGCGCTGACCCAAAGCGAAAGCCCGGTGGCAGACGCCGCGGAAGTCGTCATCGGGATCGACCTGCCCGAGGGCGACAACATCTACCGCCCGACCTCGACGCGGTTTGCCTTCCTCGCCGTGGTCGATGTGCTGGCCAGCCTCGTTGCCTATCGCAACCGCAAGCTTTCCACCGTCACCCTTCGCCATATCAAACAGCAGCTGGTCGAGCACCGCGATGGCGCCGACGACCGGCAGATCCTCGGAGACTGATCCCATGCCCTCCTCCGTTGCCGTCGTGACCGGAGCCGCCGGCGATATTGGCCGCGCCATTGCCAAGCGCCTTGCGCAGTCGCATGACGTGGTGGCGCTCATCGACATTGATGAGGCGGCGCTGGAGAAGAGCCTCGCGGATCTGGAAGGGTCCGGGCGCTATGCGACGATCGCTTGTGATGTCACGGATGTGGTTAGCGTCGCTGCCATGGCGGGCCAGGTCGCGGCACTCGGAACAGCGAGGACACTCGTCAACAATGCCGGCGCCGCCCGCGCGGTCTCGCTGCATGATACGACGGCGGAGATCTGGCGGCAGGATTCGGCGCTGAATCTCGAAGCGGCCTTCCTCACCTTCCGGGCGCTGGAGGATGGCCTGAAAACCTCACAGGGCAGCGTGATCAACATCGCTTCGGTGAACGGCATGGCGGTGTTCGGCCACCCGGCCTACAGCGCTGCCAAGGCGGGCCTCATCCATTTCACCAAACTGATTGCCGTGGAATACGGAAAATTCGGCATTCGCGCCAATGCAGTGGCGCCCGGCACGGTGCGCACGCAGGCCTGGGAGGCGCGCGCCGCCGCCAATCCGCAGGTCTTCGAGGAAGCGAAACGCTGGTATGCGCTGCGCCGCATCGCGACCGCCGAGGACGTGGCGAATGCGGTCTTTTTCCTTTCGAGCGACCAGGCTGCCGCCATTACCGGCGTATGCCTGCCTGTCGATTGCGGACTGACCGCCGGACAGGCGGAGCTTGCCCGCACCTTCTCGCAATCCGAACACTACTGAGCCTTCCAAAGACAAGAGCCGAAGGGGAACCATGATGGCCGATGCTGTTTTTCGTCTCGAAAATTCCTGGGAACCGGTGGAGGGCGATCCGTGCGGCCGCTTCGTCTTCACGCTGGTGAACCTGTCCGACGTGCCGCAGAGCGGCTTCAAGCTCGCCTATACCTCGCTCACCCGCATCAAGGATGCCGAGGAGCCGCGCTGCGAGAACGCCACCTTCCTTATCCGCAACGCCAATTTCCACCAATATGCGCCGCCGGCCGATTTCATTCTGGCCCCGGGAGAGGCTTGGCGCTTCACAGTCGCTCCCCTCTGGCGCCCGGCTCGTCACCGCACGGACGGCGCGAAATCCGCTTACGTGACCCTGTCGGACGGCAGCCATCATCCGGTCAGCGTCGATGACACGTTGCTCGCCGGTCGCGCACCCGAACCGGCGCCCGTTCTGATGCCGAAGGGCGAGGTGGACGAGCCCTTTTCGCTGCTGCCCTGGCCGGTTCCGGCCAAGCTAGAGGCGGGCGAGAGTGTGCCGGTGGCACTTTACCCGGCAGAGGGCACGGCGCTTGCCGACAAGCAGGCCATGCAATCCGTGGGTGCGCTCTATCGCCGCCTATTCCAGATCGGCCACCAGCCGTTTGCGCTGACGCCGGTGCATGCGGGCAAGGCGATCCGCTTCGTCTCCGACACCAGCCTTGCCGCCGAGGCATTTCAGCTGCATTTCGGAGAACAGGTGACGCTGACCTTCTCCGGTCCCGCCGGCCGGCAATATGGCCTGACGGCGCTGGCACATCTGCTGCACGGTGCGCGGACCGAATCGCAGACTTTTCGTTTTCCTGCCGCAGGCACGATTGAGGATGCGCCGCGGTATGGCTGGCGCGGCTGCCATCTGGATGTGTCGCGGCAGTTCTATCCGACCGCCGACATCACCCGTCTCATCGACATCATGGCCTGGATGCGGCTCAACATCTTCCACTGGCACCTGAGCGACGATGAAGCGTGGCGGCTGGAGATCAAGGCCTATCCGACACTCACCACCAAGGGCGTGCTGCGCGGGCCGGACGAGCCGATGCTGCCGCAGCTTGGTAACGGCGCGGAACCCGTCGGCGGGTTCTACAGCCAGGACGAGGTGAAGGCGATCGTCGCCCACGCGGCACAGCTGAATGTCGAGGTGGTGCCGGAGATCGACATTCCCGGCCACAGCACGGCAACGCTGGTGGCACTGCCGGAGCTGGTGGATGGCCAGGAGGCGCCGGACAGCTATCGTTCCGTGCAGGGATATCCCAACAATGCGCTCAATCCGGCGATCGAGCTGACTTACGAGTTTCTGGGCAAGGTGTTCGACGAGATGGTCGAGCTGTTCCCGTCAAAACTCATCCATATCGGCGGCGACGAGGTGGCGGCCAATACCTGGATGGCCTCGCCGCTCGCCCGCAAACGGATGGACGAGCAAGGCATTGAGGGCACGTTCGGCCTGCAGAGCTATTTCATGAAACGCATCCAGACCATGCTTCTGGAGCGGGGAAGGAAGCTTGCCGGCTGGGACGAGGTCAGCCATGGCGGCGGCGTCGATCCCGACGGCACGCTGCTGATGGCCTGGCAGAAGCCTGAGGTGGGCGTCGAGCTGGCGCGTCAGGGTTATGACGTGGTGATGACGCCAGGCCAAGCCTACTATCTCGACATGGTGCAGGACGAGGCCTTTCAGGAGCCGGGCGCCAGCTGGGCAGGCACCGTGCCGCCGAAACACACCTACACCTACGAGGCGGTCGGCGAATTCCCGGAAGACCTGAAGCCGCGGATGCGCGGCGTGCAGGCCTGCATCTGGTCCGAACATTTCCTCAACCGCGACTATTTCAACCATCTCGTCTTCCCCCGTCTCGGCGCCATTGCCGAGGCGGCCTGGACACCGAAGGACAACAAGGACTGGCTGCGTTTTGCCGCCATCAGCCCGCTGATGCCGAAGCTTTGAGGACCTGACACCATGACATTGCGCATTGCCGTCAGCGGTATCCATACCGAGTGCTCCACCTCCTCCCCCGTTTTGATGCAGCCCGAGGATTTTCGCGTGCTGCGGGGGCCGGACCTGCTGGGCGCCGAATATTTCAACTTCCTTGAAGCGGATGGCGTGGAGCATCTGCCGTTGCTGCATGCCCGCGCCGTGCCGGGCGGTCCCGTGGCGCGCCACACCTACGAGGCGTTCAAGGCGGAGTTTCTCGATCTCCTGAAGGCCAGCCTGCCGCTCGACGGGCTTTATCTCGCCATGCATGGCGCAATGAATGTGGAGGGCATGGACGATGCCGAGGGCGACTGGATTGCCGCCGCCCGCGCCATCGTGGGACCGGATGTTCCGGTTGCCGCCAGCTATGACCTGCACGGCAACGTGACCCAGAAGATCATCGACCAACTCGACATCTTTGCCGGTTACCGCACCGCGCCGCATATCGACGTGCGCGAGACGATGGTACGTGCCTGGTCGATGCTGGTGAAGACGCTCACGACCGGCGCAACGCCGGGAGTGGCCTGGGCGCCGGTTCCGGTGCTGCTGCCGGGAGAGCGGACCTCCACCGAGGACGAGCCGGCAAAAAGCCTCTACGCAAAACTTCCCGATCATGACACGGTGGACGGCATCTGGGATGCCAATCTGATGGTGGGCTATGTCTGGGCGGACGAGCCACGCGGCACGGCCTGCGCCGTGGTGACGGCGACCGACAAGGCGGCAGCCAGGCGTGCTGCCGAAGCCATCGCGCAATCCTACTGGGATGCGCGCAACGACTTCCAGTTCGGTTCGGTGACAGCCCCCCTTGATGAGGTTCTGGATCTTGCGGAAAAGGCCGAGACGCGGCCGGTGATCCTCGCCGATTCCGGCGACAACCCGACGGGCGGCGGTGTGGGCGACCGCGCCGATGTGCTGAAGGCGCTGATCGAGCGCGGGTTCGAGGGTGCCGTGATTGGCGGCATCACCGACCGGACGGCGGTGGAGGCCTGTTTTAAGGCCGGCGTTGGCGCCACGTTGCGGCTGACGATCGGCGGTTCGCTCGACCCGAACAGCCCGAGCGTCGAGACGGAGGCCGATGTCCTGAGCCTCGACGATCCGGGTGCGGAGGCCGAGCGGCAGGCGGTCGTCCGGATCGGCGGCATCACGCTGATCCTCGCGGCGCGCCGGCGCCCCTACCATAACATTGCAGACTTCACCCGGCATGGCATCGATCCGAAGACCGTGCGGCTGCTGGTGGTGAAATCCGGTTATCTGTCGCCGGAACTGGCGCCGATCGCCAATCCCAACCTGATGGCGCTGACCGACGGCGTGATCAACCAGGATATCGAACGCATTCCCAACACACGGCGCAAGCGCCCGAGCTTTCCGTTCGACAAGGATTTCGACTTCGCGCCCGAGGTCTTCTTCTCCAGCCGATGGGTGAGCGAAACGTGACAAGCGCCCTCAAGGCGACCCTTGCCAATCCGTCCATTCGGGTGTCGGCGCTGGCCATCTTCTTCTTCGGCACGACGGGGGCGGCGACGTCCCCCTACCAGTCGCTGATCGGCATCCAGGAACTGGGACTTTCCAATTCCGGTTATGCAACGCTGATGTTTGCCGCAGCCGTGATCAATGTTACCGCGAGCGTGCTGATGGGTATTCTCGCCGACCGGATGGGCGATTACCGCACCTCGATCATCTACGTGTCGCTCGTCGGGGTCGCGGGTTATGCACTGATCTATTTGGCGGCGAACGTGCCGGCCTTCGTGGTGGCGAAGCTTTTGCTGCTTCCTGTCTTCGGCGCGCTCAACTCGTTGATCTTTGCCAATGTGCGTGCGAGCTCCGGGAAGCTCAGCGCCGCGCAACTCGTCAGCGTCAATTCCACCATCCGGGCCACCATCTCGCTCTCCTGGGTGCTGATGCCGGGCATCGTTGGGGTGATGCTGGCGGGTGCAAGCTCGATGCTGCCGGCCTATCTGATCGCCACGGTGGCCGCGCTCGTCTGTTTCGTGCTCGGCGCCTTTTTCCTGCCGGTCGCGCCGAAACTTGAGATCGAGGGCGGTGCGCAACGGGCGCGTTTCCTTGCTTCGCTCGGCGAAGTGATCGAACCCCGCGTTGCGCTCCGCGTCACCGCCATCGCGCTGATCTGCTCGATGCTGCATATCAGCGATGCCGTGCGGCCGCTGATCGTCACCGGCAAGGCCAAGGGCACGGTGGCCGATCTCGGCATCATCGTCGGCATCGTCGCAGCACTCGAGATCGTCTTCATCCTGTTCTGGGGCAAGGCGGAGCGCTGGCTGACGCCGGTTCGCGCTCTGGCCATCGGCGCCGGGCTCTATGCCATCTACCTGATCCTGCAGGGGCTGGCGACGGAGCGCTGGCATGTCTACGCCCAGACGCTGATCAGCGGTTTTGCGGCGGCGGCCATCATCAGCCTGCCCATCACCTATCTGCAGGACCTGATCGCAGATCGCCCCGGCCTTGGCAGCTCGCTGATCGCGGTCAACATTTTCCTGAGTGCGGGCTTGAGCGCCGGCATCTTTGCGCTTGGCACAAGGATTGGCGATTACAGCTTTGCCTCGATTCTCGGCGCCGTGGTCGGCTGCCTCGGCATCATTCTGCTTCTCGTGCTCGAAACCGGCAAAAGGACACCGCATGGCAGGCGCTAACCGAAGGCTTTCAAAGGGTTCGCCCGTTCTGGAAATCTGCGTCGACAATGCAGAGGGCCTGTTTGCCGCGATCGAAGGCGGGGCGGACCGGATCGAACTCTGTTCGGCGCTCTCCGTCGGGGGGCTTACCCCCTCGCGCGGTTTCATGGAGCTGGCGGGGCGCCAGGCCGTGCCCGTCTATGCGATGATCCGCCCTCGGCCCGGCAGCTTCGTCTTTTCGCCGGAAGAGGTGGAAATGATGAAAAGCGACATCGACACCGCCCGCGCCGCAGGGCTGGCCGGGGTCGTGATCGGCGCAACGCTTCCCGAAGGACCGCTCGACATCGCGACGCTGACGACGCTTTCCCAGCACGCGGCGGGGCTGGACCGCACCCTGCACCGCGCCTTCGATGTGGTGCCGGACATGGATGCGGCGCTGGAGGCGGCAATCCGGCTCGGCTTTTCGCGTGTTCTTACTTCCGGCGGACGACCGACGGCGCTCGAGGGTATCGAGAGGCTGGCGCATCTCGTCGAGCGCGCTGGAAACCGGATCACCATCCTGCCGGGCTCCGGCGTCAGGCCCGGCAATGCCGCCGAACTTTTGGCAAGGCTCGGCGTGACGGAACTGCACGCCTCCTGTTCCGCACGCTTCATCGAAAGCGACAGCCAGTTGATAGAGCTTTCCTTCGCAGCCCGCGACATGCTGAAGACGGATGCCGGGAACGTGCGCGCGCTCCGGGCTATCCTGCACGCGCACCAGCCTTAAGGTTGCCTCAGGCCACCTGCACCAGGTGGCCGGCCGAGACCTCGCGGTACTGCCGCTGCGGCGGACGGTAATCGAGCGGGCGGACCGGGCTTTTCAGTTCGTCGTTCGAAATGCCGCGACGGATGCCGCGCCGGGCCGGATCCGGCACGGGCACGGCGGCCATCAGCTTCTTCGTATAGGGATGCTGCGGGTTTTCGAAGACGGCGGCGCGCGGGCCGATCTCAACGATCTCGCCGAGATACATCACCGCCACCCGGTGGCTGACGCGTTCGACCACCGCCATGTCATGGCTGATGAAGAGGAAGGCGAGGTCCAGGCTTTCCTGCAGGTCGAGCAACAGGTTGCAGACCTGCGCCTTGATCGAGACGTCGAGCGCCGAGACGCTTTCATCCGCGACGATCACTTTCGGGTCGAGCGAGAGCGCCCGGGCAATCGCGACGCGCTGGCGCTGGCCGCCGGAGAACTCGTGCGGATAGCGGTTCATCACCGCTGCGGAGAGGCCGACCTTGTCCAGGAGATCGGCGGTCTTGTCCCGCGCCTGGCGGGTCGTGCCCATCTTGTGCTTGAGGAAGGGTTCGGCGATCGCCTGACCCACCGTCATGCGCGGATTGAGGCTGGAAAACGGGTCCTGGAAGATCATCTGGATGCTCTTGCGCATCCGCTGCAGTTCGAGCGTCCCGAGATTGCGCACGTTGAAGCCATCGAGCTGGATCTCGCCGGAGGTCGGCTCGATCAGCCGCATGATCGAGCGACCGGTGGTCGACTTGCCGCAGCCGGATTCGCCGACGAGTGACAGCGTCTCGCCCTGCCTCAGATCGAAGGAGACGTTTTCCACCGCATGCACAGAGCCGGTCTGCCGGTTGAACAGGCCGGAGCGGACGGGAAAACGGGTGACGAGGTTGCGCACTTCGAGGATCGGCGAGGACTGCACCTTCGAATGCTCGGAGGCCGCCGGCTGGGTGGTGATGCCGGTTGCCGTATCGACGACCGGAAAGCGACGCGGGGTCTCTTCGCCCGTCATCGAGCCGAGCTTCGGCACGGCAGACAGAAGGGCGCGCGTATAGGGATGCTCACCGCGGTGAAAAATCTCCTCCGTCGGGCCGGCCTCCACCGCGTCACCCCGGAACATCACCACGGTGCGATCGGCGATTTCGGCGACGACGCCCATATCGTGGGTGATGAAGAGAACCGCCATGTTCTCCTCTTCCTGCAGGCTCTTGATGAGTTCGAGGATCTGGCCCTGGATCGTCACGTCAAGCGCGGTCGTCGGCTCGTCGGCGATAAGGAGCTTCGGGCGCGAGGCGAGCGCCATGGCGATCATCACGCGCTGGCGCATGCCGCCGGAGAACTGGTGCGGGTATTCATCGAAGCGGCTGGCGGCATTCGGAATGCGCACGCGCTCCAGCATGCGGATGGTTTCGGCGCGCGCCTCTGCCTGGCTCATGCCCTTGTGGCGCGTCAGCACCTCGGAGATCTGCCGGCCGATCGTGAAGATCGGGTTGAGGCTCGTCATCGGCTCCTGGAAGATCATCGCGACCTCGTTGCCGCGCACGCCGCGCATCTCCTTTTCCGAAAGCGACAGGAGATTGCGACCGTTCAGCCGGATGTTGCCTTCGATCCGGCTGCTGCCTTCGGCGAGCAGGCGCATGATCGATAGTGAAGTCACGCTCTTGCCGGAGCCGGATTCGCCGACGATCGCCACCGTCTCACCGGCCGCCACATCGAAGGAGACGTTGCGCACCACGGATTTCCAGCCGCCATCGGAGCGGAAGGAGGTGGTGAGGTTACGGACGGAGAGGACGGGGGAATCGGTCATGTCGGGATCCAGGGCGTGGCAAAGGAGGCGCTCTTGCGACCGCTGGCGATGCGGTCGGCCTCGAGGCTGGCGATTGTCTGGTCGATCTCGCGACGGTCGATCAGGCCATGCGGGTTGGCGCGGGTCGGCATGGTTTCCGCCACATGCAGGTAACGCTCCTGCGCCACCCGGTAGAGGCGCCACAACTCCTGCAGCGGGTCGGCGTGATCGTCGGCGCGAATGCTGAGCCAGGCATAGTCCTGGTCGCGGTAGATGACGAGCGCCGCCGACTGCTTGCCGCGCTTGTCGCCACCGGCCCCCTCACCGGCTTCCATGGCGGCGAGAAGCCGTTCGGCAAACGGCGCCTGTGACAGGCTTTTGTAGGCGGCGAGCGTCGCATCCAGGACCTGCGGTCCGGCCAGCATGTTGCCGGCGACGGAGACCTGGTCATCGACGAGATGGCCGGCCCAGTCGATGCATTTGGCGCCGGTGAAGGCGGCGTTGCGGCCCTTCGCGTCGATGAGATGCATCTGCCGCTGCTCCGCGCCGTCATCGCGGCCCGTCAGGGCAGCGATGATCTCGTCAGGCGCTTTGCCTTCACCCAGCATCGACAGTCCATCGACTCCGTAGAGAGGACTGACGAAGGCCTGGGTGGCGACGGCGCCGATGCCGCCGCGCATGTAAGGGACGGCGGAGCCGACGGCGAAGAAGCGGCTGGCAACGGCAATGCCGAGATGGCCGGTGTCAGGATCACGGGCGACGATGGACCAGGTCATGGCTCAGCGCCCCACCGCATAGGCCTGCATCAGGCGCGGCGTGGCCGCCGCCCGCAGCAGGCCATCCGCATCCCGCCGTGCCGCCGTGAGCCGCCCGACCGTCCAGTGGTCCGCCACCGTCACCTGATGGCCGCGGCGGCGCAGATCGGCAATCGTCGCTTCACCGAAGCCGGCTTCCACCATGATGTGGCCAGGCTCGGATGTGCGCGGATAGAAGGAGCCGGGGAAATGCGTGGTGTGGAACAGCGGCGCATCGATCGACGCCTGCAGGTTCTTGCCGTGATGGACATACCGCAGGAAGAAGGGCAGCTGCCACTGGTCCTGCTGGTCACCGCCCGGCGTGCCGAAGGCGAGCGTCGGCCGGCCCTGGTAGAGCGCCAGCGACGGGGTGAGCGTGGTGCGCGGACGTTTTCCCGGTGCGAGCGACGTCGGCAGGCCGTCCTTCAGCCAGAACATCTGCGCACGGGAATTGAGTGCAAAACCGAGCCCCGGCACGATGGGCGAGGACTGCAGCCAGCCACCCGACGGCGTCGTGGAAACCATGTTGCCCCAGCGGTCGATGACGTCGATATGGACGGTATCGCCCTTCTTTTCGGTGAGATGCGCCATGGTCGGCTCGTAGACGGAGCCCTTGCCGGAGAATTCGGAAAGCATGGCCATCGTCGCATCGACCTGGCGTTCGTAACCCGGAATGGTGCCGGGGCGCAGTTCCATCGAGGCGTTCGCGCCGATCAGCTTGCGCCGCTCGGCATTGTAGCTTTCCGACAGCAAGACTTCGGTCGGGATCTGGCCGAATTCCGGATCGCCGTAATAGACCTCGCGGTCGGCATAGGCGAGCTTCATCGCCTCAACGACGTGATGGATGAAATCCGGGCCGGCCTGATCCATGGCGCCGAGATCGAAGCCTTTCAACAGCGCCAGAGACTGCAGGAGGACCGGCCCCTGGCCCCAGGCGGGCGTCTTGGCAACGGTCCAGTCATGGTAGTCGAAGGTCTGCGGCGCCTCGATGGTGGCGCTCCAGTTCGCCATGTCGTCGGCGGTCAGAACCCCCTTGTGCTTCTGTCCGCTGGCATCCATCACCTCGGCGGTCTTCAGGTAGGTGTCGATGGCTTCCGCCACGAAGCCGCGATAAAAGGCATCGCGCGCGGCCTGAACCTGGTTGTCGCGGCCGGTGACGGCTTCCGCTTCGCTGATGATGCGCTTCCAGGTTTCGGCCAGAACCGGATTGCGGAAGTTGGAATGCGGTTCGGGAGCGGAACCACCCGGCAGCCAGGTCTCGTGCGAGGTCGGCCATTCCTTCGCGAAGAAATCCGCCAATCCCTTGATGGTGGCGGAGACCCGCGGCAGGACCGGATGACCGTGTTCTGCGTAATAGATGGCGGGCTCCAGAACCTCGCGCACCGACATGGTGCCGTATTCCAGCAGCATCAGCATCCAGCCATCGAAGGCGCCGGGGATGACGGTGGACAAAAGTCCATCGCCGGGGATCAGCTTCAGGCCTTCCGCGGTGTAATGCTCGATGGTGGCGCCGGCAGGCGCCGGTCCCTGGGCACAGATGACCTCTACCTTGTCGGTCTTCTTCGAATAGATGATGGCGGGCATATCGCCGCCCGGACCACACAGATGCGGTTCGACCACCTGCAGCACGAAGCCGGTCGCAACGGCGGCATCAAAGGCGTTGCCGCCCTTTTCAAGGATGCTCATGCCGACGGCAGAGGCGATCCAGTGGGTGGAGGTAACGACGCCGAAGGTGCCGAGGATTTCGGGACGCGTTGTAAATTCGCTCATAAGTCAGGCCTTTGTCATAGCTGTCTAGTGTTCGCGCGGATCGAGCGCATCGCGCAGGCCGTCGCCGAGAAGATTGAAACCGATCACCACGAGGAAGATCGCCGCACCCGGCCACATGGCCATCCAGGGTGCCTGGGAGAGGAAATTCTTCGCCACGTTGAGCATCGAGCCCCAGCTGGCGGCCGGCGGCTGCTGGCCAAGGCCGAGAAAGGAGAGGCTGGCTTCCGCGATGATGGCGGTCGCGACCGTCAGCGTCGCCTGGACGATGATCGGCGCCGTGACGTTCGGCAGGATGTAGCGGACCATGATATCGACGTGGCCGAGCCCGACCGAGCGTGCGCCTTCGACATAATCCTCCTGCTTGACCGCCAGCACCTGGCCGCGCGTCAACCGCACGAAGATGGGCATGGCGGTGAGGCCGATGGCGATCATCGCATTGGTGAGGCTCGGGCCAAGGAAGGCAGCGAGCGCGATCGCCATGATCAGGAAGGGCATGGCGAGCAGCGCCTCGGTGACGCGTGAGATGACGAGATCCACCCAGCCGCCGAAATAACCGGCGAGGATGCCGAAGGGAACGCCGATGACGATGGCGATCGCGACGGAAAAGATGCCGGCCATCAGGGAGGCCTGGGCGCCCCAAATCATGCGCGAGAGGATGTCGCGGCCGAGATCATCGGTTCCGAGCCAATGGGCGGCGGAGGGCGCCTTGCGGATCGCCGACCAGCTGGTCGCCACCGGATCGGGAATCGGCAGAATGGGGGCCGCGATGGCCAGCACGGTGAAGAAGAGAATGATGGCAAGCCCGGCCAGCGCACTGCGGCTCTTTTTGAGCTTGCCCCAGGCCCTGCTCTTCTCGCGCTGCTCCGCGCCGGCGGTCTGTTCGATGACGGTCATAGGCTGGCCCTCAGACGCGGATTGAGAAGAACATAGAGGATATCGGCAATCAGGTTCATCAGGATGAAGCCGACGGCGGTGCACATGACGACGCCCTGCACCACCGCATAATCGCGGTTGAAGACGGCATCGACGATGAGCTTGCCGAAGCCTGGAATGGTGAAGATCTGTTCCGTCAGCACCGCACCCGCCAGAAGCTCCCCGAACAGAAGCGCGCTCAATGTGACGACCGGCAGAAGCGCATTGCGAAAACTGTGGCTGAGAATGACCTCGCGCGGCGAAAGCCCCTTGGCACGTGCCGTGCGGATATAGTCCGCAGACAGCACGCTCAACATGGCAGAGCGAGTATGGCGCATCAGCGTTGCGGCCAGCGCCGTGCCGAGAACGAAGGCGGGCATGATCATGGTCTGCAGCGAGCGGACCGGATCAACGAAGATCGACTCGTAGCCCGAAGCCGGCAGCCAGCCGAGGTTCACCGAAACCAGCAGGATCAGCATGATGCCGAGCCAGAAGTTCGGCACGGACAGACCGGACAGCGCCACGATGCTCGCGACATAATCGAAAACCGTGTTCTTCTTGACCGCCGCGAGGATCCCCATCGGCACGCCGATGACGAAGGCGAAGATCATCGACATGACGGCAAGCTGGATGGTGACCGGCAGCTTTTCGCCGATCAGTTCCAGGACCGGCTGGTTGGTGCGCAGCGAAATGCCGAGATCACCCTTGAGCACGCCGCCAAGCCAGTTCACGTACTGAACCGGAATGGGATCATTGAGGCGGTATTTCTCCCGCAGCATTTCGAGAACGGCCGGGTCCCGCTCCTCACCGGCCATGGCAAGCACGGGATCGCCAGGCAGCAGCTTCTGCAGCGAAAAGACGAAGATCGAAATGATCAACAGCGTCGGGATCGCGACCAGCAGACGCTTTCCGATGAATACAGGCATTGCGCCATCCTTTTCGGGGACTGAGCGAGGGAGGCGCCGCAGGCTGAACTCTGCGGCGCCGGGACGGCCTTAGCCGCCCTTCTTCATTCCAACCAGGCGGATCATGCCGTCCGGGGCAGGCACGAAGCCGGTGATGGACTTGTTGAGCGCCCAGATCCACGACTGATGGCCGAGATAGATGATCGGCATGTCGTCGTTGAGGATCACGCTTGCCGCATCATATTTCTGCTTGCGGACCGCATCATCCGTCGAGGCGCGCGCTTCGTTGAGCAGCTTGTCGACGTCCGGGTTGCAATACTTCGTATCGTTGATGCCGCCCTTGCAGGTGATGAACTGGTGGATGTTGCCATCCGGATCGACACGGCCGGACCAGTCGGAACGGCTGAGCTGGTAGTTGCCGCGCGTCTGTTCATCGAGAAGCGTCGCAAATTCCGTCGACTTCAGGCTGACATCGAAACCGGCCTCGGCCACCATCGACTGGACGATCTGCATCATCTGCTGGGCAACGGGGTTGTTCGGGATCTGCATTTCGACCGGCACGCGGTCGAAACCGGCTTCCTTGACCAGCGCCTTGGCCTTTTCGACATCGCGGGCCGGGACCGGGATCGCCTTGTTGTACCAGGGGCTGTTCGGCGGGAAGGGCTGGTTGCCGCCAACGGCCGTGCCTTCATAGACGATCTGGTTCAGCGCATCGCGGTCAATCGCAAGCGAGAAGGCCTGGCGCAGGCGCTTGTCCTTGCCGAACGGATTGTCGGCACGCGGGCCGTTGGCGATGTTGGCGTAGAGCGCCATGTAGCCGATGTTGACGACGGCCTCGTATTTCAGCTTGGAATCCGCCTTCACCGCTGCCGCATCGGTGGCCGCCAGACGCTCGATCATGTCGAGATCGCCCGAGCGCAGGTTGGCAAGACGCACGGTCGTATCCGGGATCGGCAGGTAAGTGACCTTGTCGATGAAGACATTGTCCTTGTTCCAGTAGTCCTGGAACTTTTCGAGCACGATGCGGTCCTGCTGGACGCGCTCGACGAACTTGAAGGGGCCGGCGCAGACGGGCTTGGAGCCGAAATTGGCGCCGAGTTCCTTGGCGGCCTTCGGCGACACGATCATGCCCGCGCGGTCGGACAATTGCGCGAGAAGCGTGACATCCGGCTTCTTCAGCGTGAAGGTGACTTCCAGCGGGCCGGTTGCCTCGACCTTCTCGACCGACGACAGCTCGCTCTTGCGGCGCGATTCCGGCAGCGTCATGTTGCGTTCGATGGTGGCGACGACCGCTGCGGCATCCATCGGCGTCTCATCGTGGAACTTGACGCCGTCGCGCAGCGTCATCGTCAGCTTCATGCCGTCATCCGACCACTTCCAGGCGGTGGCCAGCTGCGGCACGATCTTCAGCTCGGGCGAGACGTCGACCAGCTTGTCGCACATGGCCGTATAGACGATACGGCCGACGAAGGTGCGCGACTGGGCGGGATCGAGCACATCGGCGTCGTCCTGCAGGCCGATCTTCAGTTCGGCCGCCATGGCGGGCATGGCGGTCAGCACGCCAAGGGCAAGCGCCGTGGAAAGGCGCAGCAATCGGTTCATGATCATTCTCCTCTGATCCTCTGGTTTTGCTTGATGGGCGCCGGCTTGTGACCTCCGGCTTTCCCTTGGCGGGTGACATCACCCGTCCGCGTTTCAGGCCGGGGAAACATCCTCCTCCGGCATCACTGCGATCTGCGGACCATCATGCGAGGTTTCGCGGATCAACCGTTCCTGCAGCATCAGCAGGTGACGGCGCATGGCTTCGGCCGCACGCGCAGGATCGCGCGCGGCAATGGCATCGATGATGTCTTCGTGCTGGGCATAGGCGACGGAAACGCCGTCACCGCTGCGGGCCCGTTCGCGGATGGCCTGCCAGGCCTCATCCTGTCGGACATGGTTGATGACATCGAAGATGGTGAGAAACAGCTGGTTGCGGGCACTCTGGGCGATCTGGCGGTGCAGCGCACCATCCCACAGCTCGCGCGCATCCGCATCGACACTTTCGCGGATCTTGTGGGCGAGATCGCGCATGCGAACCAATTCGGACGGTTTGGCGCGCAGGGCCGCCAGTTGCGCGAGCTGCGGCTCGATGCGCAGGCGCACCTCCATGATCTCCATGAAATCAGTGCCGGCGACAATCGCGCCGACATCGGCGGCCAGCGCGCCAGGGCGCCTTCCGACAAAGGTTCCAGCCCCCTGCCGGCGCCAGACTTCACCCTCACCCTCCAGAACTTCCAGCGCGCGGCGCACGGCACGACGGCCAACACCGAGACGTTCGGCAAGCTCCCGCTCCGTCGGCAACTTTCCCTCGGCTCCCAAGCCACTCTCACGCAGCACCTCACGCAGCTTTTCTAGCGCGTAGTTGGCATTGTCCGGGTGGGTACGATCAGGAACCATAAGGTGAACCATTGTGACGATTGGTTCATCTTTTCGCCAAAATTGCGCCTTGTCAAGCCGAGCTCTTAGGCATTTTTCCCGCTGCACAAATGGTGTGCAACTGACGGATTTATGGCCTCTGCGGAAAGCCTCCTGCCACCGTTGAAGATGTCGCGAAACGAGCATTGCAACCGCGCGGGAGAAGACACATCTAAGTGCCGCATGCGCCGCCGCACGGGGACGCGCCGACGCCGATCAAGGAGAGGCACCATGACCGAGGCGAGCGACCTCAGCGACAACCCTTGCCAACGCGCGTTTGCGGCGGCCCGGCGCTTCCTGATCGAAGACACCCACGAACAGCGCTATATCGACAACCTCGTCGTCGAACTGTGCGAAAGGCTGCGGGCGGATGGCGTCAGCATTGCCCGCTGCACGCTGCATTTCCGGATCAACAATCCGCAATGGCGCGGTGCCCGCATTCTCTGGCGCGCCGGCTTTGCCGAGTCCGATATCGAGCTCTTCGAGCACGGTGTCGAGGACAGCACATCCTACCAGTTGAGCCCCATGTACGAGATCATGAACGGGGCAGACGAGGTGCGCCGGAAACTGCTGCGCCCCGAAGATACCCTCGCCTATCCGATCCTTGCGGATCTTCGCGCCGAGGGTTTCACCGAATACGTCGCCTGGCCGATGCTGCACACGCTCGGCAAACGGCACATCGTGACCTTTGCCAGCGATGCGCCGGGCGGCTTTTCCGAGCACGAGGTCGAGGGACTGAAATCGCTCGTGCCGCTGCTGTCGCTGGTGAGCGAGGTGCGGATCAAGAACATTCTCGCCCGCACCCTGCTGCAGACCTATGTCGGTCCGCATGCGGGCGAAAAGATCCTGGCCGGCGCCACCCGGCGCGGCAGCGGCGTGACGCTGTCGGCCGTGGTGATGATTTTTGACGTGCGCGATTTCACCCAGATCTCCGACCTGTGGCCGCGCGACGATGTGATCGAGATGCTGAACCAATGTTTTGACGCGCTGGCGGACCCGATCGAGAGCCATGGCGGCGAGATCCTGAAATTCATGGGCGACGGGCTTTTGGCGGTGTTTCCGATGGAAAACGGACAAGCGCCGGCACAGGCCTTCGACGCGATCCTGGAGGTCGAGCGCGCCATGGCGGACCTGAACGAAAGGCGGCGCGAAAGCGGTCAAGCGCAGCTCGGCTACGGTGTCGGCGTTCACTGCGGCGACGTCATGTACGGCAATATTGGCTCGAAGAAGCGGCTGGATTTCACCGTGATCGGCCCGACGGTCAACATCGCCTCGCGGCTGGAAGCGCTGACGAAGACGGTCCACCAGCCGGTGCTTTTGTCGGAAGCCTTCGTGCGCTCGGGCGGGTTCGAGGACCGGGTTGAACGCACGGGCAGTTTTCCGCTGAGAGGTTTGTCGCAGACGATCGACGTCTACACGCCGATCGTCGTGCTGCCTCAGATGCCGGCGCTGGATCTCGCCGCGGGCCCTGCGGTGGACGCTTCCGCTTCGACCTGAGCGCGAACGAAGGCAAAGGCCTTTCGAGCTCCCTCGGTCACGGTCTCTTCATCCTCCGGCGCAAGGTCTGCCGCATCGAGCGCTGCCGTGAACTGCCGCCAATGCAGCGCCCGGCCTTCCGGATGGCCCGCCAGATGCCGGGCACCGAAATCTTCGCGAAGGCCGAGCGATTTCTGCGCCGCCTTCAGCAGGAAGGCGGCCCCCAGATTGGAACCCTCCGCCACATAGAGCCAGCCGAGAGCCTCCGCCGTGTGAGCAGCTACCGGGCCGGCCCCAGACAAGGCTGCAGGAGCGGTTATGCCGAGATCGGCGAGGTCGGCCTTGATCGAGGCAAACCGGCACCGTTCGCCAAGATCCGGCAGCAGGCGAGCAAGATCTTCATCGGCGTAGAGCGGCGCAATCATCGCATGGAACGCCCACTGCACATTCAAAAAACGGCCATAGTTGTCGCGGCTGCCGAACGGGTCGAGCGCCATGATCGCCTGGTCCAGGCGTTCATGCACCTCCCGCGTCTCGGCCTTCAGGCGCGCCGCGCGATCTGTTGCAGGATGAGCGGCGGCTTGGTTTTGCATAGGGACTTATTCTCTGATGACACGGGTCTGAACTGCAGACGGTGACAGATAGAGTGCGCACCCCCACCCGTCCAGATCAATAGGTGGCGCGCCCTCCCGAGAGATCGAAGACGGCGCCGGTGGTAAAGCTGTTTTCCGCGGAGACCAGCCAGGCCACCATGGAGGCCGCCTCTTCCACCTTCAGGAACCGGCCACGCGGGATCTTTCCGCGCATGTAGTCGATGAATTCCTCCGACAGCTGTTCGAGGATGCGGGTTTGCGCGGTCGCCGGCGTGATGCAGTTGACGGCGATGTCGAACCCCGCCAGCTCCTTGCCGAGCGACTTGGTGAGCCCGATGACACCGGCCTTGGAGGCCGAATAGGCGGAGGCATTCGGGTTACCTTCCTTGCCGGCGATCGAGGCGATGTTGACGATGCGACCGTAATTCTGCGCCTTCATGCCGGGCACCACCACCCGGTTCACATGAAAGGTGCCGATCAGATTGATGTCGATGATCTGGCGGAACATCGCAATGTCATAGGTGTCGAGCGGTGCGGCAGGCCCGGCAATCCCCGCCGAATTGACAAGGATCAACACCGGCCCGCTTTCCGCCACCGTGGCGGCATGGGCCGCCTCGACCGCGGCGTAATCGGTGATATCGACCATGCAGATGCGCGAAGCGCTGCCGAGTGCCGAACGCGCTTCCTCCAGAAGACCGGCATTCATGTCCCAGAGGGTCACCGTGGCGCCGGATTCGACGAAGCGTTTTGCCATGGCGAAACCGAGGCCTTGCGCGCCGCCGGTGACGACGGCGTGCTGGCCCGACAGATCGTAGTGATTCATAGTGTTATTCCTTGACCGCACCGGTCATCGACGAGACGTAATAATCCACAAAGAACGAGTAGAGGATGACCACAGGCAGAGAGCCGAAGAGCGCACCGGCCATCAGCGATCCCCATTCGAAGATATCGCCGCGCACCAGTTCGGTCAGCACGCCGACCGGAACCGTCTTGTTCTCCGACGACTGAATGAAGGTCAGCGCGTAGATGAACTCGTTCCAGGAGAGCGTGAAGGCGAAGATGCCGGCGGAGATCAGGCCTGGAACCGCAAGCGGCAGGATGATCTTCGTCAGGATCTGCAGCCGGCTTGCGCCATCCACCAGCGCGCTTTCTTCCAGTTCGAAGGGGATCGAGCGGAAGTAGCCCATCAGCAGCCAGGTGCAGAAGGGAATGAGGAAGGTCGGATAGGTGAAGATCAGCGCCATGCGGCTGTCATAGATGCCGATCTTGAAGACGATGAAGGCGAGCGGAATGAAGAGGATCGACGGCGGCACCAGATAGGCGAGGAAGATCAGAAGGCCGACCGAACGCGAGCCGGTGAAGCGGATGCGTTCGATGGCATAGGCGCCGAGCACGGAGGCAAACAGCGACAGGAAGGTGGAGGCGACCGCCACCAGCATGGTGTTCCACAGCCAGCCCGGATAGGAGGTCTCGAACAGCAGATACTTGATGTGGTCGAGCGTAGCACCCACCACCCAGAACGGGCTGTAATTGTCGTAATCCGTCAGCTGCGAATTCGGCTTCACCGAGGTGATCGCCATCCAGTAGAAGGGAAAGAGCAGCACGAAGACGAAGATCGCCATCGGCAGATAAATGGTCACCACCTGGCGCGGCAGGCTGTTGAGATAGGACATGCCCTGGCTGTCATCGGTCAGGACGGTATTCTCAGGCTTCATCTTCGAGGTCATGGACGTCTCCATCTCAGTCACCTCCGCCCTGCTGCCATTTGCGGCGCTGCAGCCCGAAGAACGAGAACATGATTGCGGCAAGCAGGAAGGGAATCATGGCCACGGCGATCGCCGCACCTTCGCCCAGCTGGCCGCCCGGAATGGCGCGCTGGAAGGAGAGGGTCGCCATCAGATGCGTGGCATTGACCGGACCGCCCTTGGTGAGAACATAGATCAGCTGGAAATCGGTGAAGGTGAAGAGCACCGAAAAGGTCATGACGACGGCGATGATCGGGGTCAGCATCGGCAGTGTCACGTAGCGGAAGCGCTGCCAGCTGGTGGCGCCGTCGAGCGAGGCGGCCTCCTGCAGCGACGCGGGAATGGTCTGCAGACCGGCGAGCAGCGAGATCGCCACAAAGGGAATGCCGCGCCAGACATTGGCAGCGATGACGGAGGCGCGCGCCGTGTTCGGGTCGCCCAGGAAGTTGATCGGCGTATCGATGAGCCCCATCTTGATCAGCGACCAGGAGACGATCGAAAACTGCGAGTCGTAGATCCACCAGAAGGCAAGCGCGGAGAGAACCGTCGGCACGACCCAGGGCAACAGCACGATGGCGCGGAAGAAGGATTTGAACGGCAGGTGCTGGTTGAGGAGCAGCGCCAGCCAGAGGCCAAGCGCGAACTTCGCGACCGAGGCCACCGTCGTATAAAGGATGGTGTTGAACACCGAGAGCCAGAAGACCTGGTCGCTCCACAGGAAGCCGTAGTTTTCGAGCCCGACGAAGACGCCATCGCGGCCGATCGTCGTATCGGTGAAACCGAGCCAGACGCCGAGCCCGAGCGGATAGGTGAGGAAACACAAAAGGAAGACGGCTGCCGGCAGCATGAACAGAAAGCCGAGCACGTCGCGGTTGTTGGTCAGCCGGGACCAGAGCGAGCGCTCCGGCAGGGCAGAATCCGTCATGGGTGTCATCGTCATGGACATCCGAACTCCAAGAATGAAGGGCCTGAAGGAGCTGCGCGAGGATTTGCCCGCGCAGCCCCGATGTCGTGGACGTCAGACGCGGTAGTAGCGGTTGGCGCGCTTTTCCGCCTGGGCCATGGCATCTTCCGGCGTGGCAGCACCGGTGACGGCTGCGGCGAACATGTCGACCAGCACGTAATCGGCCATCACGGCAGCAGAGGCGTAGCCCAGCGGGCCGGCATAACCGTTCGGACGCAGGGTCTCGGAGGCTTTCGCATAAGGCGCGTGGATCGGGTTTTCCGTCCAGACCGGGTTGCTGGCGAACGCCTTCAGCGGCTGGCAGCAATAGGCGCTGGAGCCCTTGATCCAGGCATTCATCTGGTCGGCTTCCATCATGAACTTGATGTAGGCCTTGGCGGCTTCCGGATACTTCGTGTGCTTGAAGAGAAGCAGCGAACTGGTCTGGTGCAGTTCGATGCTCTTGCCGACCGGGCCGACGGGGAAGTTGGTGCTGCGCATGTCAGCCGCAATTTCCGCCAGCTTCGGATCGTTCTTCGCCGCGTAGTAGATGGAGACGCCGTTTGCCGTCAGCGACACCTGGCCGGCCAGGAAGGCGCGGTTGTTGTTGATGTCGAGCCAGCTTTCGGTGCCCGGAATGAAGGTCGCGTAGAGCTCCTTGGCGTATTTGATGGCGGCCATGGTTTCCGGCGAGTTGATCGTCACCTTGCCGCTTTCATCCACCATCTTGCCGCCATGGCTCCAGAGCAGCCAGTGGGCGTAGTTGTTGCCGTCGCCGACGGCCTTGCCGTGCGGGAAGCCGGCGGGCGTGCCCTTGGCCTTCATTGCCTTGGCAAGTTCCAGGAAGCCCGCCGTATCCTTCGGGAACTCGCTGAAACCGGCGGCCTTCATGTGGCTGTCGCGGTAGACGACGGCGTTGCCGATCGCGGTCAGCGGCATGGCGATGAACTTGCCCTCGCGCGTGGCATAGCCCTTCACGCCGTCATAGAAGCCGCCATACTTGCCGTCGAGATAGGTGCCGAGTTCGGTAAGATCGACCAGCTTGTCCGGATACTGGTGCGCATCGTCGAACCAGCACATGACGAGATCCGGACCGGAGCCGACGTTTGCGGCAACGGCCGCCTTCGGACGGATGTCTTCCCAGCTTTCCTTGTCGATGCGCACTTCGACGCCGGTCGCTTCCGTGAACTTCTTGGTGTTGGCAAGCCAGGCTTCCTCGTCACCCTTGACGAAGGGCGACCAGCGCAGCAGGCGAAGGCTGGCGCCGGCTTCCGGCTTGTAGGTCGGCTCTGCCGCCTGGACCGGCGACAGGCCAAACCCGGTGAGGCCGCTGGCGCCGACGAGGCCGGCGGTGCCGGCCAGGAATGTTCTTCTCTTGATGGTCATGATTTTCCTCCTCCAAAATCGGGACCCTCCTTCGAAGCATCCGCTGTCCCGAGCGGCGAATGCCGGTTTTCACGCACTTGCACTTGAAGTCTGCGCTCCGGCGGCTCCTCTTCCGCCGGCACGCCTGCACTTACGTCAGCCGGAGATCCGCTCCCCGCTCTTCTGCTCGAAGAGGTGGACGTTCACCGGATCAATGGCGATGGTGATCTTTTCACCCGGACGCACATCGACACGCTCGCGGAAGACGCAGGTGACTTCCGCGCCGCCGAAATTGACGACGATCTGCGTCTCGTAGCCGGTAGGTTCGATCACCACGACCTCCGCCGGATAGCCGGTGCCATCCAGCCGGATATATTCGGGCCGGAGCCCATAGATCAGGTCCTTGCCGACCGCCCCCGGAAAGCCCCGGGCGAGCGGCAGGCGATTGCCGTCCTCGGCGAGGAAGACCTGCGGGTTGTCCGGATCGATGCGGCCCTTGATCATGTTCATCGCCGGCGAACCGATGAAACCCGCGACGAAGAGATTGTTGGGGTTGTCGTAAAGTTCGAGCGGCGTGCCGACCTGCTCGACGCGACCGTCATGCATGACGACGATCTTGTCGGCCATGGTCATGGCCTCAATCTGGTCGTGGGTGACATAGACCGTGGTGGTCTTCAGCCGGTGATGCAGTTCCTTGATCTCGGCGCGCATGGCGACACGCAGCTTCGCATCGAGGTTCGACAGCGGCTCGTCGAACAGGAAGACCTGAGGATCGCGCACGATGGCGCGGCCCATGGCGACACGCTGGCGCTGGCCGCCGGACAATTGCCGCGGATAGCGGTCGAGCAGATTGGTGAGCCCGAGAATACCGGCGGCATAGTTCACCCGCTTGTCGATTTCCGCCTGCGAGGCGGACGCCAGCATCAGCGAAAACGCCATGTTCTTGGCAACCGTCATATGCGGGTAAAGCGCATAGTTCTGGAACACCATGGCGATGTCGCGTTCCTTCGGCGGCAGGGTATTGACCGTCTTGCCGCCGATGCGGATTTCGCCGCCGGAAATGTTTTCCAGTCCCGCCAGCATGCGCAGAAGGGTCGATTTTCCGCAGCCGGACGGGCCGACAAGAATGACGAATTCGCCATCCTGGATATCGATATTCACGCCCTTGATGACGGGAAAGGCGCCGAAGGATTTCTTCACCTCGGCAAATTGAACAGTGGCCATGCGTCTCCTCCCAGAGTGCAATCCAGTAAAACTTCAGGTCCGTCCCCTGCCGGTCTGGCGTGCTCCTCCGCACGACAAACTTAAGGCAGGACCGGACATTCGGCCGCTATCCGCGACCGACAAACGGCATCTTGGTCGCCATCACCGTCATGGTCAGCACATTCGCATCGAGCGGAAGGCTCGCCATGTAGACAACGGCATTGGCAATATGCATCGGATCGATCGTCGGCTCGGCGGCAATCGAGCCGTTCGCCTGGATGACGCCCGTCGCGATCTTCTGCGTCATCTCGGTGCCGGCATTGCCGATATCGATCTGGCCGCAGGCGATATCGAAGGGACGGCCATCGAGCGCGGTCGATTTGGTCAGCCCCGTGATCGCATGTTTCGTCGCGGTATAGGGCGCCGAATTCGGTCGGGGCGTGGTGGCCGAAATCGAGCCGTTGTTGATGATGCGCCCGCCGCGCGGCGTCTGCGCCTTCATGATGCGCAGCGCCTGCTGCGTGCAGAGGAAGGCACCGGTGAGATTGGCACCGACGACTGCGTTCCACTGCTCGAAGGTCAGCTCTTCCATCGGCACGCCCGGCGCGCTGATGCCGGCATTGTTGACGAGCAGATCCAGGCGGCCGAATTTCTCGATGACGGCATCAAACAGCGCCCTGACCGACGCCGGATCGCCGACATCGGCTGCCACCGCCTCGACGCGCCCGCCGGTTGCGGCGGCGATTTCCCGGGCTGCCTGTTCCAGCACATCGGCGCGGCGACCGGAGATCACCACGGCATGGCCGGCAGCCGACAGCGCCTGCGCGATGGCTTTCCCGACGCCCGTGCCGCCCCCCGTGACGAGCGCGACACTGCCGGACTTATTGACTGAACCGGTCATGCCAGCGTCCCTCCGAGTTCGTCCTCGATATGGATGCGGATGATCTCGTCAAAGGTCTTTTCCGCCTTGAAACCGAGGCTTTCGGCACGCCGGGCATCGAAATTCGTCGGCCAGCCGGCGACGATCTTCTCGATCACCGGATCGGACTGGCGACGGATCAGAGACACCGCCTTGTTTCCGGCGACACGCCGCAGCGCCTCGATCTCTTCACCGACGAGGGCCGAAAGACCCGGCATGGTGAGGTTGCGCCGCGGGCCGATGAGGCTCGTATCCATGGTGGCCGCATGGACAAAGAAGCCGACGGCGGCGCGCGGGCTGGCAAACCAGTGGCGGACATCCTCGCTGACCGGCAGCACGGCTTCCTTGCCGGACAGTGGCTCGCGCAGGATGTTGGAGAAGAAACCTGAGGCCGCCTTGTTGGGCGTGCCGGGGCGGATGCAGATGGTGGGCAGGCGGATGCCGACGCCATCGAAAATGCCACGGCGCGAATAGTCCGCCAGCAGCAGTTCGGCGATCGCCTTCTGCGTGCCATAGCTGGTGAGCGGCGTGGTGAAGAATTCCTCGCCGATCACGTCGTGGAAGGGCGCACCGAAGACAGCGATGGATGAGGCGAAGATGACGCGCGGCACGTAAGGCTCGCGAAGCCCCTCCTGGCGGATGGCCTCGAAGAGCCAACGTGTTCCGTCGAGATTGACGGCATAACCCTTGTCGAAATCGGCTTCCGCTTCGCCCGAGACGATGGCGGCGAGATGAATGATCACATCCGGACGCCCGGCGACCAGCTTGTCCGCCGTGCCAGGAGCGGCGAGATCGATGGTCAACGCCGTTGCGACCCCCTGCAGGCTTTGCGGCACGGCTGGTTCGAAGGCATCCGCCAGCGTCAGGCGGTGAATGTCGCCTCCGAGGATCGCCGGCTCTGCCGCGATCTTTTCCACCAGCTTGCGGCCCACCATTCCGGCGGCACCGATGACCAATACATGCATGTGCGGCTGTCCTCCTTGCCGTTCCTTTTTCTCCGCCTGAGCGGAGCCTTAGCGTCCGTTGTGCACCGTCCGCCGCTCCTCCGGCGACGATCGTGCCCGCATCTCCCGTGTCGTCTCGTAAATGCGGGTCAGATGACCGCGGAAAGCCTCGACCACGGCGTTCCGATCGCGGCGGCGCAGCGCATCGACGATCGCCACATGGTCGGCGTAACTGTTGTCGGTCGCGCCCGGCACCGCCATCGCATGGCGACGCTGCTCCATCAGGTAACCGTAGAGATCGACGACGAAATCCGTCAGAAGCGGATTGCCGCAGGCGCGGTAGATGGCGAGATGGAATTCGCGGTCGCAGATGAGGAAGCGCATCGTATCCTCACCCACCTGGCGCTGCGCCTCCAGGAGCGCATCGAGCTTGGCGAGCAGTTCGTCCGTCACGTGATCGACGGCCTGGTCGACCACATGCAGTTCGACGAGCAGGCGTGCGCCGTGCACGGCTTCCAGATCGTAGCGGTCGATGGCGCTCGGTGCGGCAATGGTGATCGGCAGATGGCTGAGATCGACGGCGGCAACGCGGCTGCGGCTGCCCTGCGACACCTCGATGAAGCCCTTGGCAGCAAGGATCTGGATGGCGCCTCGCACCGTCTCGCGGCTGACATGCAGGACGCCTGCCAACTCGCGTTCACCCGGCAGTTCGTCACCCGGCCGCAGCATGCCCGTCGCAATCAGCGTCGTCAGCTTGTCGGCCACGGCATCGCGGGCCGTCTGGCGGGTAATGGACCGCCCGAGTTTCGGAACTTCAGTCAGAATGCCGTCGGTCTTCATGCCCCGCCATCCCCCTCCTATCCGTCGCTTCGCAGCCGTTGCCTCCCCGCAACTGGTCTGCTGGACGGACCAGCGGATATGTTGGTAGCCAGCCTTGGCGAAACCGTCAATGGCAATTCGTCGCTGCATTGCGGCAGACGATCTCATCGCAGCGCCTCCATCCAGCCGAGGCCGGCATTGGTGGTGCTGCGCGGCCGGTATTCGGCACCGATCGGCGCCGTATAGCCAAGCCCATCCAGTGCCTTGAGCACAAAACGATAATCGACTTCGCCCTGATCCGGCTCGCCACGATCCGGCACGGCGGCGATCTGGATATGGCCGATCACCGGCAGCAGCCGTTCCAAACGGCGCGTCAGATCGCCCTCCATGATCTGCAGATGGTAGCAGTCGAACATCAGCTTCAGATTGTCGCGACCGACCGCCTCGATGATCGCGCAGGCCTGGGTCGAGGTGTTGAGGAAATAGCCCGGCGCATCGCGCGTGTTGAGCGGCTCGATGAGGATGGTTTTGCCCTGCTCCGCGGCCAGTCCACAGGCGAAATCGAGGTTATCGAGGAAGGTGCGGTGTGCCGCCTCCCCTTCCGCCTTGCCGGCCATCACGTGGATGTTCGGCGTGCCGATCGCCACCGCGTAGTCGATGGCCTGGCGGATCACGGCGCGGGCCTCGTCCACCCGCTCCGGAATGGCGCAGAGACCGTTATCGCCGGCGGACGGATTGCCGCGCGAGGTGTTGAGCCCCAGCATGACGAGGCCCGTCTCCTGCAGGGCGAGGCGCAGATCATCGACCGCCACGGCGTATGGCCAGTGGCATTCGACAGCGTCAAACCCGGCGGCCTTGGCGGCGCGCACCGCATCCGGCAGCGAGAGTTCCTGCCAGAGGAAACCGAGATTGGCGGAAAACAGCGTCATCTCAATCCCACTCCACATCAAAGCTTCGGACGATCTCGCCAACTTGCGCATCGGTCAGGACTTTCGGTTTCCGGCCATGGGTGAGAAGCGCGAGCTTGGCCGTCTCTTCCAGTTCCTCCACCGCATAGACCGCCGCTTCCAGATCCTTGCCGGCCACGACCGGCCCGTGATTGGCGAGCATCACCGCCGAGCGCTTGCCGGCAAGGCCGCGGATCGCATCCCCCATCGCCGGATCGCCGGGGATGAAATACGGCAAGAGCTTCACCTTGCCGAGCTTCATGATCGAATAGGCGGTGAGCGGCGGCAGCATGTTGTCCGGATCGACCTCCGGCAGCATGGACAGCGCCACCGAATGGCAGGAATGCAGGTGCACGACGGCGCCGGTTTTCACCGGGCGGGTTTCGTAAAAGGCGAGATGCAGCGGCATCTCCTTGGTCGGTTTGTCGCCGCCGATCAGCCGGCCTTGCGGGTCAAAGAGCGACAGACGTGCCGGATCGAGCGTGCCGAAGGAGCTGCCGGTGGGCGTGACGAGCAACCGGCCATCCGAGAGAAGTGCGGAAATGTTGCCGGACGAACCGCCGGTGAGGCCGCGGTCGAAGATCGACCTGGCCATCCGGCAGATATCTTCGCGCAGTCTTGCCTCTTCGCTCATGCGCCCTCCAGCTGCCGGAAGGCATCGCCAAAGAAGGTTTCAACCCCGAAGTTCCCGGATTTGAGCGCCATCGCCACCGCCTCGCCGTCGATCTGCGCGAAGGTCCACGGCACGCCCGGCGCAATCTCGCGCCCGACCGACAGCCGGTGAACGCCAAGTGCGCTGGTGACCGCACCAGCCGTTTCGCCGCCAGCGACGACAAACCGGCGAATGCCGAGATCGAAAGCCTCGCGCGCCAGGGCTGCCAGCGCCTGTTCCACCACCTCGCCTGCCTGCTGGACGCCGAGCACCTCCTGCGCGCGGCGCACATCCTCCGGCTCGGCGGTCGCATAGATCAGTTTGGGCGCATCCGGCGCCTGTGTCTTCAGCCAAGCGCTGGCTTCGGCGATCCCCTCGGAGGACAGCTGCAGGGGATCGAGGCGGAAACTCGTGGCGCTCTCGCTGTAAGACGCCACCTGTTTGCGCGTCATCGCCGAACAACTGCCGGAGAGCACGATCTGTCCGCCGGCCACCCGGGGTGCGGAAAATTCCCCGTTTTCAGCCGTCAACCGACCGGCCGCGGCCAGAAGGCGCGGCAAAGGCATGGCGAGCGCACTGCCGCCGGTGATCAGCGGCAGGTCAAGCACCGCCTCGGCAATGACGGCCAGATCCTCGTCCGCCACCGCATCGACGATCACGTGGGACGTCCCCTCGGCCTGAAGAGCTGAAAGCCGCGCCTTCAGCGCCGCGACGCCGCGGGCGACGACGAGCCGGTTGGCAAGGCCGACCTTGCCCTTCACCTGTGGGGCGAGAAGCCGCACGAGGCTCGAATCCCGCATCGGGGTGAGCGGATGATCCTTCATCGGGCTTTCATCGAGCGGCTGTTCGCCAACGAAGAGATGGCCCATGAAGATGGCACGGCCATTCTCCGGAAAGGCGGGGCAATAGATCGTCTGCGTCGCGCCCAGATCCGCCATCAAGGCTTCCGCCACCGGGCCGATATTGCCCTTCTGTGTGCTGTCGAAGGTGGAGCAGTATTTCCAGTAGATCCTGTCCGCACCGTGAGCGCGCAGCCAGGCGAGCGCCTGCCGGGTTTCGGAAACGGCGGACTTAACGGCGGTCGTGCGGCACTTGAGCGCGATGATCTCGAAGGGTGAGATTTCGCCGGCATCCTCGCCTTCGCGCGGCAGGCCGATGCGCAGCGAGACGGGATAACCGCTGCGGGCGAGAAGCCCGGCAAGGTCGGTCGCTCCCGTAAAATCGTCGGCAATGGCGCCCACCGCGATCCCCATCCGCCTACTCCATGCCCGGCAGCACGAGGCCGCTCTTCTGCGCCAGGATCTTTGCCACGGCCGCATCGTCCTCCAGGCCGAAACCGGCTGCGGATGCTTCCTTGAACAGAGCCAGAGCCGTGGCACTCAAGGGCGTTTCACCCCCCTCGCGTTTCGCCTCGTCGGTGACGATGCCGAGATCCTTGACAAAAATGTTGACGGCGGAGCGCGGGGTATAATCCCCCTCGACGATATGCGGCCCGCGATTTTCGAACATCCAGGAGGAGCCGGCGGACACCCGGATCACGTCGAACACCGTCTGCAGGTCGAGCCCGGCCTTTGCCGCCAGCGTCAGCGCCTCCGCTGCGGCCGCGATATGCACGCCGGCAAGCAACTGGTTGATCATCTTGACCTTGGAGCCGAGGCCGATCTCCTCGCCGAGGCGGAACACCTTGGCGGAGACGGCATCAAGTGCCGCCTGTGCCGCATCGAAAGCGGCACTCGGGCCGGAGCCCATCACGGTGATCTCACCGGAAAGGGCCTTCAGATGCCCGCCGGAGACCGGCGCATCGATCACCTGCATGTGAGCCGCGAGAAGCCTCTCGGCAATGTCGACCGTCACGCTCGGCGCCATCGTCACGCAGAGCAGGAACACGGTTCCGGGTTTCGCTGTCGCCACCGCCCCGTCCTCGCCGAACAGCACCTGTTTGGCCTGATCGGAATTCACGACGAAGACGAAGACGACGTCGCTGGGCGGAACGTCCTTCGCACGGGCGAAGGCTTGCCCGCCTTCGCCTTCGAAGCGCGCCAGCACATCCGGACGGATATCGACGCCGCTCACCCGGAAGCCTGCCCGCAGCAAGGACACCGCTGCACCCCACCCCATCGAACCGAGCCCGATGACGGTTGCCGATTGTTGTAACGCCACTCCCATTCCTCCCTCTGGTCGTTGCGCTAAAAATCCGGTATCGATACCGGTATCGGTAACGTAAAAGGGTGAATGCGGGTTTGTCAATCGTTCCTCAGCAACCATACACTGAGTGAAAAGCCCGAAAGTGCCCGCAGGATGAGAAAGCCATGCGCCGCCCCACGTTGGAAGAAGTCGCATCCGCCGCCGGCGTCAGCAAGATGACGGCATCGCGTGCGCTCCGGGGCGCGCGGGACGTCTCCAAGGATAACATCTTGAAGGTGCGCGCAGCCGCCGAACGCATCGGTTATGTCGGCAATCAGCTGGCGCTCTCCTTGTCGGCGCAGCATACGAACCTGATCGGCGTCGTGGTGCCGACCATGTCCAACGTCGTCTTTCCGGAAGTCCTGTCGGGAATCAGCGCCGTGTTGGAAGGCACCGGCATGCAGGCGGTCTTCGGGCTGTCCGAATATGATGCGGCGAAGGAACGGGATATCATCCGCAACATGCTCTCCTGGCGACCGGCGGCGATGATCGTCACGGGTCTCGACCAGCCGGAGGAGACGATCCGCCTGTTGCGGCAGGCGGCCGTGCCGATCATCCAGGTGATGGATCTCGATGGCGAACCCGTCGAATTCAGTGTCGGACTGTCTCACACGATGGCGGGCGAAGAGATGGCACGGGCACTGGTTGCCGCCGGGCGGACACGGTTCGGCTATGTCGGAAGCGGCCTTGGCCGGGATTTGCGCGCCGCCAAACGCAAGGCGGGTTTCGAAGCGGCGCTCCAGGATGCTGGCCTGGCCTTTGTTGCGAAAGAAACCGCACCGGAGCTTTCTTCGCTCGGCCTTGGCAAACGTCTGACGCAGCGGCTTCTGGCGCGGGAACCTGAGATCGACTGCCTCTATTATTCCAATGACGACATGGCGGCGGGCGGCGCCTTTGCCTGTATGGAAAAGGGCATCGCGGTGCCGGAGCGTATCCTGCTTGCAGGCTTCAACGGGCTCGACATCGCCCAGGCCCTGCCGTTCAGCATCGCCACCTCCCATTCGCCCCGGCGGCAGATGGGCGAGACGGCGGCGCGCCTTGCCCTGCAGGCGATGACCGAGGAGCGCCCGACCCTGGAACGGGTCGTGGCCTTTACGCCGCGCATCTCCATGGCGGGCGAATGAGCGCCGCACTTGCCGGTCGGCGGATTTATGGACCTGCAATCGGCGCCGGCGAACCGGAATGCTGACAAATTGCCTTTCCAGTCCCTGAAATTGACATCACAATTCCATTCATGTCAGCAACCACGGTGGCAGAGCATTCAGGAAACGACATGGCAAGACGGTCTGATTCGCAGGGAAGATTGGATGACGCGGCGCGTGCGGGATGGCTCTATTACGTCGCCGGTCGCACGCAGGACGAGATTGCCGCGGCCATGGGCATATCCCGCCAATCGGCCCAGCGGCTTGTCTCGCTTGCCGTCGCCGAACGGCTGATCAAGGTCCGCCTGGACCATCCGATCTCCGCCTGCCTGGAACTCTCCAACGCGTTGCGTGACAAATTCAACCTGCGGTATATTGATGTCGTGCCCTCCGATCCGGTCGGTACGTCGTCCACGGTCGGCATTGCCGAGGCGGCAGCCGCCGAAATCGAACGCTGGCTGAAAAAGCCGGAGCCGATCGTGCTGGCCATCGGGACCGGGCGCACATTGAAGGCGGCGGTGGACCAGTTGCCCTACATGGAATGCCCGCAGCACCGAATCGTGTCGCTGACCGGCAATATCACGCCGGACGGTTCGGCTGCCTATTACAACGTCATCTTCTCGATGGCGGACGCCATCAAGGCACGGCATTTTCCGATGCCGCTTCCGGTTCTGTGCTCCTCTTCGGAAGAGCGGGTTCTGCTGCACGGCCAGCCGATCGTTCAATCCACCCTCACGCTGGGTGCGGCCGCGGACGTGACCTTCGTCGGCATCGGTGAGCTGGGCGAAGATGCGCCGCTCTGCGTCGATGGGTTCCTGGCGCCGGAGGACATGGCGGCTCTGATGGGCCGCGGCGCCGTCGGCGAGATCTGCGGCTGGATGTTCGACAAGAACGGCACATTGCTCGCCGACCCGGTCAATGACCGGGTGGCGAGCGTGCCCATTCCGCCGCGCGAGCGGGGAACGGTGATCGGCGTGGCACTCGGGCGACGCAAGGAACGCTCGATGGCGGCCGCCTTAAGGGGCGGCATGATCAACGGCCTGATTACCGACGAGAAGACAGCTGAGCATATGCTCGCCGTCTGAGCAAATTATTTTCTCAATAATATCAATTAGCTAGCTCGGTGCCGCTGCGCTGCAGCGACGAATGCCGCTTGACATTTGCCGGCATAAAATGAGTAATTGCCCATGAGCAAGGCGAATGCTCGTTTTTAAGTTCTTCTGGGAGGAAGACATGACATTGAGAACCATTCTGCTCGGCGCGGTGTCTGCGCTGGCTTTTTCCGGCGCTGCCTCCGCCGAGACCCTCACCATCGCCACCGTCAACAACGGCGACATGATCCGCATGCAGAAGCTGACGGATGACTTCAAGGCGAAGAACCCGGGCATTGACCTGGAATGGGTGACGCTGGAAGAAAACGTCCTGCGCCAGCGCGTCACCACCGACATTGCCACCAAGAGCGGTCAGTATGACGTGATGACCATCGGCATCTACGAGACGCCGATCTGGGGCAAGCAGGGCTGGCTCGCGCCGCTCGACAAGTTGACCAGCGACGCCAAATACGATGCCAACGACCTTCTGCCGCCGATCCGCTCCGGCCTGACGGTGGACGGCAAGCTCTACGCCGCGCCTTTCTACGGCGAAAGCTCGATGGTGATGTACCGCAAGGACCTGTTCGACAAGGCCGGCCTGAAGATGCCGGACGCGCCGACCTGGGACTTCATCGCCGACGCTGCCCGCAAGATCACCGACAAGGGTTCTGAAACCTACGGCATCTGCCTGCGCGGCAAGGCCGGCTGGGGCGAGAATATGGCCTTCCTGACGGCGACCGCCAATTCCTTCGGCGCCCGCTGGTTCGACGAGAACTGGAAGCCGCAGTTCGACCAGCCCGAGTGGAAGAACACGCTCGAGTTCTACGTCAAGCTGATGAAGGACGCCGGCCCTCCGGGCGCTTCCTCGAACGGCTTCAACGAAAACCTGGCGCTGTTCCAGACCGGCAAATGCGGCATGTGGATTGATGCGACCGTTGCGGCCTCGTTCGTCACCAATCCGAAGGAATCCAAGGTGGCCGACCAGGTCGGCTTTGCGCTGGCGCCGGACAACGGTCTCGGCAAGCGCGGCAACTGGCTGTGGTCGTGGAACCTCGCCATTCCGGCTGGCTCCAAGAAGGTCGAAGCAGCGGAAAAGTTCATCGCCTGGGCAACCAGCAAGGACTACCTGAACCTGGTTGCGGAAAAGGAAGGCTGGGCCAACGTTCCTCCGGGCACGCGCACCTCGCTCTACCAGAACCCGGAATACCAGAAGGCCGCAGCCTTCGCGAAGATGACGCTCGACTCCATCAACGCGGCAGACCCGAAGAAGCCGACGGTGAAGCCGGTGCCGTATGAAGGCGTCCAGTATGTGGCGATCCCGGAATTCCAGGGCATCGGCACGGCCGTCGGCCAGCAGTTCTCCGCGGCCCTGGCCGGCCAGGTGTCGGTCGATCAGGCACTGAAGAACGCCCAGCAGCTGACCGAGCGTGAAATGGCCAAGGCCGGTTATCCGAAGAAGTAAGACTTCGCGTACTTGATGAGCCGCAGTCCATGCGGCTCACTCTAGCCCTCTCTCCGCAAACGGGGAGAGGGAACCGGCAAGATCCTGATTTTGCAGACAAGACCCCTCCCCAACCCCTCCCCACAAGGGGGAGGGGCTTAACCCGCAGCACTCACCGCGCCCCTCGTTCGGGCAGGAGGATGCCGTGAGGTTTCTCCCCCCTTGTGGGGGAGATGGCGGCAGCCAGAGGGGGAGGTTCTGACTAAGTTCAACAGAACAAGAGGCGGGCTTCCATGGCGACGACCCACACCCGTTCGGCAGCACGCCTGATGATGGCGCCGTCCGTCATCCTGCTGTTTGCCTGGATGATCGTGCCGCTCGGCATGACCATTTATTTCTCCTTCCTGCGCTACAACCTGCTGATGCCGGGCATGGAGGAGTTCACCGGATTCCTGAACTACCAGTTCTTCCTCAGCGACCCCGCCTTCTTTGCGGCGCTGACGAACACGCTGCTGCTGGTTCTCGGCGTGCTCCTGATCACCGTAATCGGCGGCATTGCCTTTGCGCTTCTGCTCGACCAGCCGATGTTCGGCCAGGGGATCGTGCGCATCCTGGTGATCGCGCCGTTCTTCGTGATGCCGACGGTCTCGGCGCTCGTCTGGAAGAACATGTTCATGAACCCGGTGAACGGCCTGTTCGCCTGGATCGCCCGCAGCCTCGGTTTTGCCCCGATCGATTTTCTCGCGACCATTCCGTTGCTCTCCGTCATCATCATCGTCGCCTGGCAGTGGCTGCCTTTTGCGACGCTGATCATGCTGACCGCGCTGCAATCGCTCGACGAGGAGCAGAAGGAAGCGGCCGAGATGGATGGCGCCGGCTTCGTCTCGCGCTTCATCTACATCGTTTTGCCGCACATGGCCCGCGCGATGACCGTCGTCATCCTGATCGAGACGATCTTCCTGCTGTCGGTGTTTGCCGAGATCCTCGTCACAACCAATGGCGGGCCGGGCACGGAAAGCACGAACCTCACCTACCTCGTCTATGCGCAGGCACTGCTGCAGTTCGACATCGGCGGAGCCTCGGCCGGCGGCATCGTTGCGGTCATCCTCGCCAATATCGTCGCCATCTTCCTCGTGCGCCTCATCGGCAAAAATCTGGAGGCCTGACACCATGGCACGCAAGGTTTCCACCCAACGCAAGCTCATCATGACGGCGATTGCCTGGACGATCGGTTTCCTGATCTTCTTCCCGATCCTCTGGACCTTCCTCACCAGCTTCAAGTCGGAAGGCGATGCGATCGCCTCGCCGCCCGTCTTCCTGTTCTTCCACTGGACGACCGAGAACTACACTGAGGTCCAGAGCCGTTCGGATTACTTCCTGCACTTCTGGAACTCGGTGATCATGTCGCTCGGCTCGACCTTCCTCGGGCTTCTGATCGCCATTCCGTCTGCCTGGGCCATGGCCTTTTCGCCGACCAAGCGGACGAAGGACGTGTTGATGTGGATGCTTTCCACCAAGATGATGCCGCCGGTCGGCGCGCTGATCCCGGTCTACCTGATCTTCCGCGACGTGGGCCTTCTCGACAGCCGCATCGGCCTCGTGATCGTGCTGACGCTGATCAACCTGCCGATCATCGTCTGGATGCTCTACACCTACTTCAAGGAGATCCCCGGCGAGATCCTGGAAGCGGCCCGCATGGACGGCGCATCGCTGGCCAAGGAGATCGTCTACGTGCTGACGCCGATGGCGGTCCCGGGCATTGCCTCGACGCTGTTGCTCAACATCATCCTCGCCTGGAACGAGGCCTTCTGGACGCTGAACCTCACGACCTCGAGGGCCGCACCGCTCACCACCTTCATCGCCTCGTATTCGAGCCCGGAAGGTCTTTTCTACGCAAAACTCTCGGCCGCCTCGACCATGGCGATCGCCCCCATCCTGATCCTCGGCTGGTTCAGCCAGAAGCAGCTGGTGCGCGGTCTGACCTTCGGCGCCGTGAAATAACGGGCTTATAAAGGAACACGAAAATGGGCAGCATCACCCTGCGCAAGGTTTCCAAGGTTTTCGGCGAAGCCAAAGTCATCCCCTCGATCGATCTCGATATCAACGATGGCGAGTTCGTCGTCTTCGTCGGGCCGTCCGGCTGCGGCAAGTCCACGCTGCTTAGGCTGATTGCCGGGCTGGAGGATGTCTCCGGCGGCGAGATCATCATCGACGGCAAGGATGCGACCGAGGCGGCACCCGCGCAGCGCGGGCTTGCCATGGTCTTCCAGTCCTACGCGCTCTACCCGCATATGAGCGTGCGCTCCAACATCGCCTTCCCGCTGAAGATGGCCAACATCGACAAGGCGGAGATCGACCGGAAGGTGACCGATGCCGCCCGCGTGCTGAACCTCACCGATTATCTCGACCGCAAGCCGCGCCAGTTGTCGGGCGGCCAGCGCCAGCGCGTCGCGATCGGCCGGGCGATCGTGCGCCAGCCGAAGGCCTTCCTGTTCGATGAGCCGCTGTCCAACCTCGACGCGGCACTGCGCGTCAACATGCGTCTCGAGATCAGCGAGCTGCACCAGACGCTGAAGACGACCATGATCTATGTGACGCACGACCAGGTGGAGGCCATGACCATGGCCGACAAGATCGTCGTTTTGAATCGCGGACGCATCGAGCAGGTCGGCTCGCCGCTCGAGCTCTACCGCCGTCCGGCCAATCTTTTCGTCGCCGGTTTCATCGGTTCGCCGCGGATGAACCTCATCGAGGGGGAATTCGCCCGGTCGAAGGGAGCAAAGACCGTCGGCATCCGGCCGGAGCACATGACGCTGTCGCGCGAGGCCGGCACCTGGGAAGGGGTGGTGACGGTCGCGGAACATCTCGGCTCCGACACCTTCCTGCATGTCGAGGTGAAGGGCATCGGTTCGCTGACGGCACGGGCCGGCGGCGAATTTTCCTGCCGGCATGGCGACCGGGTGTTCCTGACACCGGACGAGGACAAGCTGCACCGTTTCGACGACAGCGGGCTCTCGCTGGCCGGCGACAGCACCGCCTGATGGACCGGGCTGCCTTGGCGCGGCCCAGCCACCCGAAACCATTTCAATGACCTGGACCCTTCGAGGACCTCAGACCATGACGATCAAACTCTCGCGCTCCAATCTGCCGGAAGTGGCCAAGACGGCGGCCGTGCCGCATTACGATCCGCAGCGCCTCATCCCGGGCATCCTCCATTTCGGCGTCGGCAACTTTCACCGCGCGCATCAGGCGGTTTACCTGGATGACCTGTTCAACGAGGGGCTCGACCACGACTGGGGCATCATCGGCGCCGGCGTCCTGCCGTCCGACCAGGCGATGCGCGACAAGCTCGCCGCTCAGGATTTCCTGACGACCGTCGTGGAGCAGGACAATAACAGAACGGCGGCTCGCGTGACGGCGCCGATGGTCGACATCCTGCCGGTTGGCGATACCGCGGCGATCATCGAGGCGCTCGCCAATCCCAAAATCCGCATCGTCTCGCTCACGATTACCGAAGGCGGGTATTTCATCGATGCCAACGGCGATTTCAACCCGGTCCATCCGGCGATTGAAGCCGATGCCGCCAATCCTGCCGAGCCGAAGACGGTTTTCGGACTGATCATTGCCGGCCTGAAGCTTCGCCGGGAGCGCGCTGTTGCACCCTTCACGGTCATGTCCTGCGACAACATCCCGGGCAACGGGCATGTGACCGAAAACACCATCTGCGGGCTTGCCCGCCTGTCCGATGCGGCATTCGCCGACTGGATCCATCAGAACGTCTCTTTTCCGAACTCCATGGTCGACCGCATCACGCCGGCAACCGGCAGCCGCGAGATCGACATTCTGGCGAATGACTTCGGCATAGAGGATAACTGGCCGGTCTTCTGCGAGGAGTTCAAGCAGTGGGTGATGGAGGACCGCTTCCCCGCCGGCCGGCCGCTGCTCGAACGGGCGGGCGTGCAGTTCGTGACGGACGTCGCGCCCTATGAACTGATGAAGATCCGCATCCTCAACGGTGGCCACGCAGCGATTGCCTACCCGGCGGCCCTCCTCGACATCCATTTCGTGCATGAGGCCATGGAGCACCCGCTGATCCGGGCGTTTCTCGCCAAGCTGGAACGGGAGGAGATCATCCCGATCGTTCCGCCCGTGCCGGACACCGATCTCGACGCCTATTTCCAGCTGATCGAGCGCCGGTTCCTGAACCCGAAGATAGGCGATACGATCCCGAGGCTGGCGCAGGACGGTTCGAACCGGCAGCCGAAATTCATCCTGCCGTCCACCGCCGACCGGCTGGCGAAGGGCGAGGACGTCATCGGCCTGTCGCTGGTCTCGGCGCTCTGGTGCCGTTATTTCGCCGGCACCTCCGACAGCGGCAAGACGATCACCTTCAACGACGCCAGTGCCGAGAAACTGCAGGCCGCGGCGCTGAAAGCCAAGGACGACCCGATGGCCTTCCTTGCCTTCGACGAGATATTTGGCGCGGTGTCCGGCTCGGAGCATTTCCGCGCTCGTTTTGCCCATGCTCTGCAAACCCTGTGGACGGAAGGCACCGCCAAGACCCTGCAGCTCTATCTTGACGACCGTCTGGCGGTTTAGACTGATGCGATGGAACAGGTTGTCGACCCTCTGGTGATTTTCGACTGCGACGGGGTTCTCGTGGACAGCGAGCCGCTGTCGATCCGCGTGCTGATCGATATCGTGCGGATGCACGGCGCGGATCTCGACGAGGCGGAAGCCTACCGAAAGTTCCTCGGCCGCAGTCTGTCCAATCTGGTGAGCGTGCTCGGCTCCGAATATGGCATCGCCGCCGATGCAGGATTTCTGGAGCGGATGCGCCGTGATCTTTATCACCGCTTCGAGAGGGAGTTGCTGCCGGTAAACGGGGTTGCGGACGCGCTGGCCACCCTTCCCTTCCGCCGCTGCGTCGCGTCCTCCAGCCAGCCGGAACGCATCCGGCTGTCGCTGAAGCTGACCGGTCTGCTGTCCTTCTTCGAGCCGAACATCTTCAGCGCCACCATGGTCGACAATGGAAAGCCGGCGCCGGATCTCTTTCTGCACGCAGCCCAGCAGATGGCCACCGATCCCGCACACTGCATCGTCATCGAAGACAGCCCTGCCGGCATCCTGGCCGCCAAGCGCGCCGGCATGACGGTGTTTGCCTTTGTCGGCGGCTCGCATGCGGACCGGGAGGAGTACCGTCACGAGGTTGCAGCACTTTCTCCGGACGTGACGTTTGACGCGATGTCGGATTTGCTCCACTTTGTGCGAAAACTGAGCAGTCAACCGGCTGTCCGCTCGTCCTCTCCTGCGCCGTGACGCGACGGATGAGGCTGACGCAAAGACGGTCCGACAGGATGGGAAGACGTACCTGATGCGCAAGCTTGTGGTGGCGGTCGATGTGGGAACGGCCAGCGCCCGCGCAGGCGTGTTTACCGCAGGCGGAGAGCTGCTTGCCAAGTCCAGCCACCCCATCCGCATGCGCCGCGACGGCGACGCCATTGCCGAACACGATTCCGACGACATCTGGCGCGCCGCCTGCCAGGCCGTGAAGGCCGCGATGGCAGAAGCGAATGCCAAGCCGCAGGAGGTGGCGGGCCTTGGTTTCGATGCCACCTGCTCGCTGGTGCTGCGCGACCTTAAGGGAAACCCACTTCCGCTGACCGCCACGGATGAAGGCCGCTTCGACACCATCGTCTGGCTCGATCACCGGGCGGTCAACGAAGCGGAGGCGCTGAACGCCACCGGCCATCCCGTGCTCGACTATTGCGGCGGCAGCGTCTCGCCGGAAATGCAGATGCCGAAGCTGATGTGGCTAAAGCGGCACAGGTCCGACCTCTGGCAGGCCATGGGACATGCCTTCGATCTTGCCGATTTCATGACCTGGCGTGCGACGGGATCGAGCGCCAGATCGCGCTCCACGCTGACGGCCAAGTGGAACTACCTGGCGCACGAGGACAGCGGATGGCGCGCGGACTTCCTGGCAGCCGCCAGATTGGAGGATCTCCTGGACCGCGCCGGCCTGCCGGAGACGTCCTGTCCTGTGGGCGCCGCACTCGGACGATTGACAGAGAGCGCCGCAACCGATCTCGGACTGACGAGGGCCTGCATCGTCTCGCCCGGCATCATCGATGCCTATGCCGGTGCTCTGGGCGCACTGGGGGCCACTGCGAGGGGAGCGGGTCACTCCGGCGATCTCGCCCTCATCGGCGGCACGTCGAGCTGCATTGTCGCCCTGTCGCCAGAACCGATCACGGCAAAGAGCCTCTGGGGACCGTTTTCCGGCGCGCTCCAGCCGGACCTGTGGCTGGTCGAGGGAAGCCAGTCCGCAGCCGGTGCGCTGCTTGACCACGTGGTGCGCATGCATGCCGCGGGCGGTGAGCCTGTTCCTGCCATGCACCAGCGGATCATCGAACGCATCAGCCTGCTGCGGCGAGAGACACCCTTTCACCTGGGCGAAGGCCTGAACATCCTGCCGGATTTCCACGGCAACCGGGCGCCGCTGGCCGATCCGCGCGCGACGGGGGCAATCTCTGGCCTGACCCTCGACACGTCTTTCGACGGGCTTTGCCGCCTGTACTGGCGGGCCTGCGTGGCGCTCGCTCTCGGCATCCGTCAAATCTTGGAAACGATGCAGGCGAGCGGCTATCCGGTCAGCACCCTGCATGCCGCGGGCGGCCATGTGCTCAATCCGCTTCTGGTGGAACTCTATGCCGATGTGACCGGCCTGCCGGTCCGGATACCCGCAGCGCGCGATGCCGTGCTGCTCGGAACGGCGATGGCGGCTGCGACCGCTGCAGGCATCCATCCGAACCTGCTGGCCGCAGCGGCGGACATGGACCAGGGCGGCAGGCGCCTTGTCCCCAATCCGGATGCCCGGGCCCATTATGATCGCGACTACCGGCGCTTTCTGATGATGCAGCGCCATCGGGCCGAGCTCAGCGCAATCCGCTAACCCATCGTCCGGACAGTGGTGCTGCCTAAACCGCCTTTGCCTGCGGCATCGCCTCTGTTGGCGCGCCGATCTCAGCACTGGGTTTGCCGAAGAGGTACCCCTGCAGGGAATTGATGCCGAGTTCTTCCAGCTGTGCGGCCTGCCGTTCGGTCTCGACGCCTTCGGCAACGATCTCGATGCCGAGGTCGCGCGCGATCACCGTGGTGCCGCTGATAATCGCCCGCCCGTGACTGTCCAGCGCCTGGACGAACGACTTGTCGATTTTCAACGCACTGATCGGCATTTCGTGCAACCGCGACAGCGACGAGTACCCGGTCCCGAAGTCGTCGACATGGATTTCGATGCCGAGCCCACGCAAGGCCGTCAGAACCGTCAGGATCACCGACCTGTTGCGCGGGTCAAAGACGGATTCGGTGACTTCCAGCACGAGGCAGCTGGGCGGCGCCCTGTGTGCGACGAGGGCCGAGTGGACCTCCTCGACAAAGCCGGGGGCCACCAGCTGCCGGACGGAGACGTTAACGGCGACCTTGACGCCCCGGCGCACCAGATCCTCCGACACGACCCGCGCCAGCGCCTCCTTCAGCACAAACGCGCCAAGCCGGACGATATCTCCCGTCTCCTCTGCAACGGCAATGAATTCGTCGGGATTGACGCGGCCGAGCTTGGGACTGACCCAGCGGCAGAGCGCCTCGTAACATTCGACCCGATGGGAACCAGCCGAGACGATCGGCTGGAAGGCGACGCTGAACTCACGGCGTTCCAGCGCGTTCTTGAAGGACTGGGCGATCGTGAGATTGCGTTCCTGCTCCGTCAGCAGCGCGCAGTCATACCGTTCGGTGATGCCCCGACCCCGGCGTTTGGCAGCCCCGGCGGCGAGATCCGCACAATGGATGGCCTCGCTGATGTCGTCGTCCGTGTGCGCCGCAAAGGCGATACCGGCACTGAAGCTGATGGTCAGATCATGTCCGGCAATGTCCATCGGCATTTCGACGAGAGAGCGGATATGGTCGGCGACAGTCGCGGTCGTCTCTCTCAACGCAGCCTCGGGTCCGCTGAGCACAATGACGAATTCATCGCCACCCCAACGGCACACGGCAACATCGTCGGACACACCTTGCATCAGACGACGGGCGACATCGGCCAGGACACGATCGCCGAAGGTGTGCCCCAGACCGTCGTTGATCTGCTTGAAGCGATCAAGATCGATGAACATCGCGGCAAAGGCATCGTTATGCCCCAGGTGATCCTTGCGGTTTTCGCACCAGCGCAAAAGCCCGGTGCGGTTCAGCACGTTGGTGAGCGCATCATGTTCGGCGAGCGTCTTCAATTCCGTCGTTCGCTGGTTGACGCGCGCTTCGAGCGTCGCATTCAGTTCCGCCAGAGCGTGCTGCTCCGCCTGGAGGTTCTCGACGAGATCATGGTTGGCAAAACGCAACGTCAGCGATTCGGCGAGGACGCGGTGATTGCTGCGGTGAACCGTCAGCATGGCCAGCGTGAAAACGAGCCCGAGAAAGGCCATCACCGGATCCGGTCTGCTTGCGAGCATCAGGGCGACCGCCCCCTGCAGCAGCATGCCGGCAATATAAAATCGTCCAAGCCGGATTTCGGCAGCCAACGTGCCCGTGGCTCCGGCCGCAAGCGCCGATATGATGACCAGTCCCGCATATCGAACGGTATCCGTCCCGTGATGCACGGCCCAGAAGGTGAAGGTGGTCCAGAGGATGAAGGAAAGCGACTGTCCAATCGTGTGCCTGATGCGCAGCTTCCGAACCATGTCGGACGGCAGGACGAGATGAGAGGCGAAGAGCGGACGGCTCTGCATGAAGTTGGTCAGCCTTCCGGCGCACACCAGGGCATGGGCCGACAACCAGGCGAGTAACAGCAACGGGATCTCAATGACCGGCCAGGCCAGGAGTGTCGCTCCGATCGCTGTGAAGAGATTGACGAAGACGCTGGAGAGGCTGCTCTTGTAGGCAAGGCGGAGAAGCTCTGTCTCCAGACGCGTGCCTGATTGCTGCCGGATTATCGCATTCTCCGCCTTCAGCGCGGAGGCATCGGTTGCAGCCCCTCTTTGACGCGGAGATGAGATATTTCCGTCCATGCTCCACTTTTCCTTTTCTTGACGGAAGAGGATTGGCGCGTGCGAGAAAGGCCATCCCTTCCGCCAATACTAGGCGACGCTGGTTACCTATCTTCTAATATAGGAATGTAAATTGCAGCAAGACGCGGCAAAGGCACGGCGTTTACTTGGAGGCGGCCTGGGTAAAATCATACAATACGGGAATACGCACAGAATATGAGCGCGCCCAGAGATTAAGCAATTTTCGCCACTGGCTCTCGACAAACGCCTCCTGATACAGTACCAAAATGCTTAAACGATTAAGCAACAGGTCATCTATGTCCGTCAGCCGCCCCGGCTCCAGTCTCAACGAAATCGCCACTCTGCTCGGCGTCTCGTCGGCGACGGTGTCGAATGCGCTGGCCGGGAAGGGTCGCGTTTCAGCGGAACTGGCGGACAAGATCCGATCAACGGCCGCTTCGCTCGGCTATACGCCGAGTCTGACGGGCCGGGCCCTGCGCACCGGGCGCACGCAGGTTCTGGGCCTTGTCCTGCCGAACATCGCCAACCCGCTCTTCCCCCAGATTGCCCAGGCGATCGAGCAGGCGGCGGCGAAGGCCGGATATGGCGTACTGATCGCCGACTCGCATGGCGACATCGCCGCTCAGACGGCCGCCATCAGCCGGCTGGTCGAGCGCGCGGTGGACGGCATCGTGGTCGTGCCGCGGCGCGGCACCCGCGTTGCCGATATCGGCAGACCCGTCGCCGTGATCGACAGTCCATCCACGCCCGGCAATACCGTATCCGCAGACCATTGGCAGGGCGGCCAGGCGATCGTCGAGCATCTGGTCGGGCTCGGCCACCGTCACTTCCTGCTGATCGGCAACAACCCGGATTCCAACGTCCAGAACGACCGGATCGGCGGCATGAAATCGCGCCTGCCCACCGATGGGCGCGCAGAGGTTCTCTGGATCGAAACCCATGACAGGGATCACGGCAAGGGCGCACCTTTGGGCTTGAAGGACAGGGTCCAGCAGGGCGTCACGGCGGTCTGCGCCGTCTCGGATCTTCCGGCGCTGAGAGCGCTCACCGAGCTGCAGGGCGCCGGCATTACGGTTCCCGACCAGGTGAGCGTCACCGGCTTTGACGATCTCGTGTTTTCCTCGGTGATCACACCTGGCCTGACGACGGTGCGCATGGACATGGGCACGATTGCCGACATCGCCATTGCCGCGCTTGTGCGCGCCATCGAGACCGAGAGCAAAGCTTCCACCGAACAACTGCGGACGACATCAGGCACGCTTGTCACCGCGGAGAAAAAAAGCGTGCCGATGGCGCTTGTCGTCCGTCAGACCTCCGGGCGCACAAGATTGAAACCGCACACGATGGATCTGCTTCCAGAAGGAGAACACCCATGAAAAAGACATTGCTGACCACCGCCTCCGCTCTCATGCTGGCGAGTGGCGTTGCGCAGGCCGAAGACAAGACGCTGACGATCTCCGTCTATGCCTTTGCCCAGGACGAGTTCAAGTCGATCGTCTACGAACCTTTCGAGAAGAAATGCGGCTGCAAGCTGGTGGTCGAGACCGGCAACAGCGTCGAGCGCCTCGCCAAGATGGAAGAGCACAAGGCAAGCCCTGTCGTCGACATGGCTGTGGTCTCGATGGCCGACGCGCTGGCCGCTTCGCGCAAGGGCCTGATCGACAAGATCGATACCGCCAAGCTTTCCAGCTTCAACAAGCTCTATGACATCGCCAAGGACCCGAACGGCGACGGCATGAGCGTTGGCTATACCTTTTACGCCACCTCGATCGTCTACCGCACCGACAAGATGAAGATCGACTCCTGGGGCGACCTGCTGAAGGACGACATCGTGTCCCACGTCGCCTTCCCGAACGTGACGACGAACCAGGGCCCGCCGGCGCTTTACATGCTCGGCCAGGCGCTTGGCACGGACGCGCCGGACCTGAAGGCGCCGATCGAGGCGCTCGGCGCCAAGAAGGACAAGATCGTGACCTTCTACGTGAAATCCTCGCAGCTCGTGCAGCTGATGCAGCAGGAAGAGATCTGGGCCGCCCCGGTCGGCCGCTTCTCCTGGGCGCCGTTCACCAAGCTCGGTCTGCCGATCGCATGGGCCACCCCGAAGGAAGGCCAGACCGGCGGCATGAACGTCATGGTCGTCACCAAGAATTCGAAGAACCGCGATCTGGCGCTTGAATTCATGGATTTCTGGCTCTCGACCGAAGTGCAGACCAAGCTTGCCGAAAAGCTGATCGACAGCCCGGCGAATGCCGAGGTGAAGGTGTCGGACGACGTGGCGAACAACATCACCTTCGGCGCAGACACCGCCAAGGCCCTGAAGCTCATCCCGTCCGACGTCGCGCTCGATTACCGTGACAAGTGGCTGTCCGAATGGAACAGCAAGGTCGGCCAGTAAGCGGGACAACGTCCCTTCCCGAATGCCTCCCAAGGCTGGGGACGCGGTGAGAGCGCAAATGCCTTCGCTGTGTCCCGCAAGGGACCCCGCAGCGGCACCCCGGCGCTGCCCCGAAAGACGGCCATCCGCAGCCCTGCGGATGGCGTGATTTGAACCCGATCCGCGCAAGCTCTGACGGTGCGAAAGCCCGCGTCTTGCGCACATTGAGGCACCCCCATGTTCCAGAACCGCGCGGAAGGACTGGCGCTGGCTTTGCCGGCAGCGCTGTTTGCGGCGCTCGTCTTCCTCGTCCCCGTCGTGCTCTTGCTGTCGGAAGGATTTCGAAACGCCGACCAGTGGACGATCTCGGCCTATGTCGATTTCTTCTCGCAGCCGCTGAACCGCGCGGTGTTCCTGCGCACGCTGAAGCTCTCCGCGCTGGTGACCCTTGTCGCGGCCGTGATCGGCTACGCGGCGGCCTATGCGATCGTCTCCTTACCACCGGGCGCCAAGGGCCGCATGGTCGGTCTCGTTGTGCTGCCGCTGATGATCTCGCCGGTCGCCCGCACCTATGCCTGGATCGTCATCCTTGGCCGCACCGGCATCATCAACCAGGCGCTGCAGGCGATCGGCCTGACGGACGAGCCGATCCGCATCCTGTTTTCCGAAACGGCGATCTTCATCGGCCTTCTGCAGCTGTTCCTGCCGCTGATGATCATCTCGCTGATCTCGGCGCTGGAAAACCTGCCGCGCGACGTGGTGCCCGCCGCCCGGGTGCTGGGCGCCGGCTGGTTCAGCGTCTTCTGGAAAATCATCCTGCCGCTCACCAAGGAAGGTCTCGTCATCGGCGGCACGCTGGTCTTCACCGGTTCGATGACCGCCTATATCACGCCCGCCATTCTCGGCGGCTCCAAGGTGCTGATGCTGGAGACCCTGCTCTACCAGCAGGTCACCGTGTCCAACAATTTCGTCGCCGCCAGTGTTATTGCCTTCATCCTGATCGTCATGAGCTTTGCCGCCAACATCCTGCTGAAACGCATCGCCAGCGCCAGAAGGAGCGGCAAATGATCCGTCGCCTGTTCACGCCTCTCACGCTCTTCCTGGTGATGCTCTTCCTCATCGGGCCGTTCATCATCATCGTCGCGGCCTCCTTCTCCGCCGGGGAGACGCTGGCTTTCCCGCCGCAGGGCTTTTCTTTCCGCTGGATCGTCAAAGTCTTCACCATCGAGAGTTTCCGCCAGAGTTTTGGCGTTTCGATGTTTCTCGCGATCGGCGGCACGCTTGCCGCCCTCATCCTCGGCATTCCGGCTTCCTATGCCATGGCGCGCTACCGCCTGCCCTTTGCCGAAACGGTGCGTTTTCTCGTCTCGATGCCGATCATAGTGCCCGGCATCATCGTCGGCCTGGCGCTCCTGCGCTACTTCGTCATCCCCGTCGGCATGCCGGTAACGCTGGCGCTCTTCGTTGCCCATACCGCGCTGATCCTGCCCTATGCGGTGCGGGTCGTCTCGGCGAGCCTTGCCAATCTGCGCGCCGATATCGAGGAGGCCGCCGTCATTCTCGGGTCGTCGCGCCTCGGCGCCTTCTTCCGGGTGGTACTACCGAATATCCGCGGCGGCATCCTCTCGGCCTTCATCCTCGGTTTCGTCACCAGCTTCAACCAGGTGCCGGTCTCGCTCTTCCTGTCGGGCCCGGGTGTGCGGACACTGCCGATCGACATGCTGGGTTACATGGAAAACGTGTTCGACCCGTCGATTGCCGCGCTCTCCTCGCTTCTCGCCTTCCTGTCCATCGGCATCGTTTTTGCCGCCGAACGTTTCCTGGGGTTCTCCCGCTATGTCTGACCAGACCTATCTCTCGCTCGAAAACCTGTCGCTTGCCTATGGCAAGTCGATCGCCGTCAAGGATCTCAACCTGACGATCAGGAAGGGCGAACTGCTTGCGCTCCTCGGCCCGTCCGGTTGCGGCAAGACCACCACCATGCGGGCCATTGCCGGGCTGATGAACCCGGTCGGCGGCAAAATCGTTCTCGATGGGCGCGACATCACCCATGTCGCGGCAAACAAGCGCGAAATCGGCCTCGTCTTCCAGTCCTATGCGCTCTTTCCGCACCTGACGGTGTTCGAAAACGTCGCCTTCGGCCTGCGCATGAAGGGCGTGCACGGCCAGGAGCTGCGGCAGAAGGTCGAGGCGGGCCTCACATCCGTCGGCCTCCTCTCCTTTGCCGAGCGCAAGGCGACCGATCTCTCCGGCGGCCAGCAGCAGCGTGTCTCGCTGGCGCGTTCGATGGTGGTGCAGCCGAAGCTCCTGATGCTGGACGAGCCGCTGTCGAACCTCGACGCGCGTCTGAGGCTCGACATGCGCAGCGAGTTGCAGCGCCTGCAGAAGGAGACGGGCATGACGATGATCTTCGTCACGCACGACCAGGTCGAGGCGCTGGCGCTGGCCGACAAGATCGTCGTGATGCGTAACGGCGCGATCGAGCAGATCGGCACGCCGGAGGACATCTACAATCGGCCTGCCACGGATTTCGTTGCCGATTTCGTCGGCTTCGAGAACATCTTCAAACTGCGGGGTGGAAATCTGGTCGCCGATGGCGGCGAATTCGCGCTTTCCGGCACTGTTCCGGACGCTCCCGGTCTTGCCTGGCGCCCCGGCATGGTGACGCTCGGAGAGGGGCCGTTCACCGGTACGGTTCAGGGCGTCTCCTTTGCCGGCAACATCAGGGGTTACGTTCTCGGAAGCCCGCTTGGCACCCTTCGCGCGGAAGTCGATGCAACGCGCCCGACCTATGCGCTCGGCGAAGACGTGGCCTTCGACCTGCCGGTCTCGTCGGCCGCTCCCCTCCACAGGGTCGGGTGAGGCCGATGGGAGTGTGGATCGACACCGACATGGGCTTCGATGACATCGCGGCCATCCTGGTGATCAAACATGCCGGCCTTCAGATCGACGGCATCTCGCTCGTCTTCGGCAATACGCCGCTGGAGCAGGTGTGCCGCAATGCCGCCGGCGCGGCTGAGACCTTCCGTTGGGACGACAAGACCTATGTCGGACGGGCGCAGCCGGTGATGGGCCACCTCGAAACGGCGCAGGCAATTCTCGGCGAGACCGGCATTCCGACGCTGGGCCTGACCCTGCCGCACACCGAGCCTGCCTCGGACGGTCCGGCCTTTGCGGCGCTCTCCGACTGGCTGGAACAGAGCGACGCGCCGCGCCGCATCCTGGCGCTTGGTCCCCTCACCAACATTGCGGCGCTGGCGCTGGCGCGGCCGGATCTTGCCGCCCGCATCGATGATCTGACCTGGATGGGCGGCGGCCTGACCCGCGGCAACCATACGGCGTCGGCGGAGTTCAATGCGCTGGCCGACCCGGAAGCCGTGGCGATCTGCCTGGCACACGGCCTGCCACTGCGCATGGTCGATCTCGACCTCTGCCGGAAAGTTCTGGCCGCACCCGCCGACGTGGTGCCGGTCCGCAGCGCCGGTGGACGGAATGCCGGCCTGATCGCCGACATGCTGGGCGGTTTCATCGACATCGCCATTTCGCGAGGACGACCGTCCATGGCTCTCTATGATCCCGCAGCCGCCGTTGCCTTTGCTCATCCCGAACTCGTCCGCTTCCAGAAGGCGCGGATCGACATCGAATGTGGCGGCACGCTGACCCGCGGCAGAACCGTGGTGGAAACACGCGCCACCCACGGCAGCTTCAATGCCGAATTTGCAGCCGACTGTGATGCGACCGCCGTGCGCGCCACCATCCTTGAGGCTTTGCGCCAGGAGGCAGCGCGATGAGCCATAGTAACCGGACCGAACCGGCCGACCTCAACAATGAAAACCTCCGCAGCCGCGCCGTGGCCGCTGCACGTGGCGACGGAGCTTTCGACCGGCTGATCGTCAACGGCACGCTCGTCGATATGGTGACCGGCGAATGCCGCAAGGCCGATATCGGGCTCGTTGGCCCGCTGATCGCGAGCGTGCATGCGCCCGGCAGCCGAAGCGACGCCGAAGAGACGATCGACGCCGAAGACGGCTTCATCACGCCCGGTCTGATCGACACCCATATGCACATCGAAAGCTCGATGGTGACACCGGCGAACTATGCCGCCGCCGTATTGCCGCGCGGGGTGACGACCATCGTCTGGGACCCGCATGAATTCGGCAATGTGCATGGCATCGACGGCGTGCGGTTTGCAGCGGAGGCGGCGCGCAGCCTGCCTTTGCGGATGGTGCTGCTCGCCCCCTCCTGCGTGCCATCTGCACCCGGATTAGAACTGAACGGCGCCGATTTCGACGCCTCCGTCATCGCAGAGCTTCTCTCCTGGCCGGAGATCGGCGGCATTGCGGAGGTCATGACCATGCAGGGCGTGATCGATCGGGAACCGCGCATCAGCGGCATCCTGCAGGCTGGGCTCGCGGCAGAAAAGCTCGTCTGCGGCCATGCGCGCGGATTGGCGGGCGAGCGGCTGGCGGCCTTCATGGCGGCGGGCATCACCTCCGACCACGAACTGACCTCCGGCGACGACCTGATGGAAAAGCTGCGTGCAGGACTGACGATCGAGCTGCGCGGCTCGCACGACCACCTGTTGCCCGAGTTCGTAGAGGTTCTGAACCGGCTCGGCCATCTGCCGCAGACCGTGACGCTCTGCACCGACGACGTGTTTCCGGACGACCTCCTCCATGGCGGCGGGCTGGATGACGTGGTGCGGCGGCTGGTGCGTTACGGCCTGAAGCCGGCCTGGGCGCTGCAGGCGGCAACGCTGAATGCTGCCCGTCGGCTGGGCCGCGAGGATCTGGGGCTGGTGGCCGTCGGGCGGCGCGCCGATCTTGCGATCTTCTCCGATCTGACAGATTTTCGGGCGACGATGGTGATTGTCAATGGTGTACCCGTCGCCCGGGAGGGCGCCTTGCTGCGTCCCCTGCCGGCGGCGGACACATCCTCGCTCACCGGATCGATGAAGATCGCCGCAGTGTCAGCAAAAGATTTCCGCGTGCCCGCCATCGGGCAGCGCGTCAGGATCGCAACGATCGATCGGCCCCGCTTTACGCAGTGGGGCGAAATGGACGCCTCGGTCGCAGACGGTTTCGTTGTCCCACCCGAGGAGACGACGCTGATTGCGGTTGCCCATCGCCATGGACGCGCCGACAGCCGGCCGCGGGTCGGGTTCCTCCGTGGCTGGGGAGAGTGGCGCGGCGCCTTTGCCACCTCCGTTTCGCATGACAGCCACAACCTCACGGTCTTTGGCGGCAACCCGCACGACATGGCGGTGGCGGCCAATGCGGTGATTGAAGCCGGGGGCGGCATGGCGGTCGCCGCGCAGGGCAAGGTTCAGGCGTGCCTGCCGCTGCCACTTTCGGGCCTTGTCTCCGAGGCCTCCCTGGAGGAGGTGGCGGCCGGCTTTGCCGAACTGCGCTCGGCCATGGATGCGGTCGTCGATTGGCAGCCGCCCTATCTGGTGTTCAAGGCCTGTTTCGGTGCCACGCTCGCCTGCAATGCCGGCCCGCACCAGACCGATCGCGGCATTGCCGACGTGGTGACGGGCAGGCTGCTGGAAAGCCCTGTGCTCTGATCAACCGAAATCCGGATCGCCGCCCTCGGCTTCGGCGGTCATCTGACAGAGCGTGCACTGGGGCACGGCCTCCAGCGCGGCATAACGCCATTTCGGGTTGCGATCCTTGTCGATGATGACGGCGCGGATACCTTCCACGAAATCGCCGTGCTCCAGCACCCTCGAGACGAACCGGTATTCATTGCGCAGCGCTTCGGGCAGGCTTCGCCCTCCCCGGACGGCCCAGAGGGTGCACAGCAGCGAGATGGGCGAGGCCTTGCTGATGGCCTCATGGGCCTTCAGCGCCCACTCCGCCTCGTCTTCGGCCAGCATATCGCGGATGGCTTCGACCGTCGGGCCGGAGAAGATGCGCGCAATGTCGAAAAGCCGCGCTTCGAGGTCAGACGCCGGCGCGGCGACCTCGAAGCGACTGATTTCACCGACATCGCCGGTCTCGATCAGCCGCGCCTTCAGGTCGGCCAGCCGCTCGCGCGGAACGTAGTGATCGGCAAATTTGGCATAGACGGCATCGGCGCCGTTCATCCGGGTGCCGGTGAGGCCCAGATATTCCCCCAGGCGTCCGGGCGCTTGGCGCAGGAGATAGCTTCCGCCGACATCCGGGATGAGGCCGATCGCGCATTCCGGCATGGCGACCACAGAATGTTCGGTAACGATGCGGTGCGATCCATGCGCCGAGATGCCGACGCCGCCGCCCATGACGATGCCATCCATGAACGGCACATAGGGTTTCGGGAAGCGATCGATCATGGCGTTCAGACGGTATTCGTCGCGCCAGAAATCGTTGCCGGACTGGTAGTCGCCGCTCTTGCCGAAATGGTACATGGCGGAGAGATCGCCGCCGGCGGAAAACGCCTTCTCGCTGTCGGCATCGATCATGACCAAGGCAACGGTCGGATCTTCGGCCCAGGCGGCAAGCACCTCCGTCATTCGGTCCACGATCGTGCGGTTAACGGCATTGAGCACCTTTCCCCGCGTCAATGTGATATAGCCAACACGGCCTTCGACGCGCGCGCGCAAGTCCTCTTCCGCCACAACCACCTTGTCCTCCCTCCGTGATCTCTTACGTCAATCTATCCCAACGGGGCTTGCGCTTTTCAAAGAATGCCGCAACGCCCTCCCGGGCTTCATCCTGTTCCCAGGTGTCGGCAAGTGCAATAATACTTTCTTCGATCTTTCCAGAATCAACACTGCCGGACAAGGCGCGAACCAGAGCTTTTGCGGAGGCCACCGCACCGGGGGCCGTCGCGAGATACAGTTCCGCTTCCGCGATTGCCTCCGCCATCAGCGTTCCATCACCCACCACCCGCGAAACGAGACCAAGCTCAACGGCTTCCGGCGCCGCAAAGCGCTTGCCCGACATGAAGACACGCCGCGCAGATCCTTCGCCCATCCGCGCCACCACATAGGGGCCGACGGTGGCGGGGATCAGGCCGAGCCGCGTCTCCGTCAAGCCGAACAGGGTATCGGGGGTGGCAAGGACCAGATCGCAGATGCAGGCCATGCCCACCCCGCCGCCAAACGCGCTGCCGTGAATGGCGCCGATCAACGGCTGCGGCAGGCTGTTCAAGGCCCCCAGCATATGGGCGAGCTTGCGCGCTTCGGTGATCCGCGTTGCACGGTCCGCCGCCATCTGCTGGCGCATCCAGTCGAGATCGCCCCCGGCACAGAAGGCAGCCCCTTCGCCGGAGAGAATGATCGCCCGCCAGTCGCGCCGCTCGTTCGCCATGCTGGCAAAGGCCGTCAGGTCGGCAATCATCTCCGCCGAGAGCGCATTGCGTTTTTCCCGCCGGTTGAGCCGAAGCTGGACGATGCCGCGCGAATCCGCCTCGACCTTGATCGTGTTCGTCATGCGCCCCTCCTCAGGCCCTCAGCAAACCGGGCCGCCTCCTCCAGCGCGGCGAGATCGAGGCCGGTGGAAATTCCTTGCGCCGCCAGATGCCGGGCCACCAGTTCCGTTGCCACGTTGCCGGCCGCACCCGGCGCATAGGGGCAGCCGCCGAGCCCGCCGATCGCCGCATCGAAGACCCGCAAGCCCCGGTCGAGCGCCACATCGATATTCTTCAGCGCCAGACCACCCGTATCATGAAAATGACCGGCAAGTCTTGTTGCCGGAACCTCTTGGAGCACTGCGTCCAGCATGGCCCGCACGGCTTCCGGCGTGCCGCGGCCAAGCGTTTCGCCGAGCGAAATTTCATGGCAGCCGAGCGCCGCAAGATCGCACACCACCCGGGCCACCTGAGACGGCGCGACCTTACCGTCAAACGGGCAATCGGTGACAACGGAGACATAACCGCGCAGGCGAAGCCCATCCGCCAGCGCCACCTCCGCGACAGGTGCCAGCCGTTCGAAGCTCTCGACGATCGTGGCGTTTAGATTAGCACGGCTGAAACCTTCCGAGGCGGAGACGAAGATCGCCACCTCATCCGCCCCGGCGGCTTTCGCCGCCTCGTAGCCTTTCAGATTGGGCGCCAGCACGGCATAGGAAAGGCCCGCGCGACGCGGCAGGCTCGCCATCACCTCTGCCGCATCGGCCATCTGCGGCACCCATTTCGGGCTGACGAAACTGGTCGCTTCGATCCGGCGAAAACCGCAGGCCGCTAGCTTTGCGATCAGCGCGAGCTTGTCTGCCGTGGCAATCAGCTGCTTTTCGTTCTGCAGCCCGTCACGCGGGCCGACCTCGTAGATCTCCACGTCCTCAGCCATGGGGGACATCCTGCGGCTCGAGCTGGACCAGCGGGTCACCGGCGGCGATCTGCACGCCTTCCTGCACGAAGACCTCCGCCACACGGCCGGCGCGCGCCGCCTTCAGCGTATGCTCCATCTTCATGGCTTCCAGCACGCAGAGCGGCTGGCCCGCTTCGACATCTTCTCCGGCCGCCACGAATAGAGCGCGTACCAGACCCGGCATGGGGGCGAGCGTCACATCGCTGCCAAGGCCGGCAGAGGCATCACGGTTCAAGGGATCATGCCGCTGAAAGCTCACCGTCGCGCCCGGCGCAAAGACATGAATGCCGTCGGCTTCCACGACGGTCATGGATACCGCACCCGCCAGCCGCCAGCCGTCTTTCCCGCGCACCGCCTGCCAGTCGCGATCGCGGACGCGGAGACGCGCCGTCTTTGGACCCTCTACCGTCAGATCGACGTCGATGCGGTCCGCTCCCGTCTCCAGCGTGAGGCGCTGGGTGAGCGGTGACCAGAGCGAGAAGCCGGCGAGCGGATCTGCCGGCAGTGCCGCGACATGCAGGGCAGCGGCCGCCGCCATGGCGGCAACCGGGCTGTCATTCACCGGCGGCTCTATCAGGCTGGCGAGATCGCGGGCAATCAGGCCCGTGTCCACCGCGCCGCGGGCAAAACCGGAATGCCGCGCCAGGGCCGACAGGAAGGCAAGGTTCGTCACGGTGCCGGCCACCTGCGTTTCATCGAGCGCCCGGCCGAGTTTTGACAAGGCAACGGCGCGGGTCGGGCCGTGGGTGATGATCTTGGCGATCATCGGATCGTACCAGGGCGAGATCTCGTCGCCGCTGCGCACACCCGTATCGGCACGGCAATCGTCCGGAAAGGCAAGATGCGACAGCCTGCCGGTGGCCGGTAGGAAACCGGCTGCCACATCCTCGGCATAGAGCCGTGCCTCGAAGGCGTGACCGGAGAGGCGGATCTCCTCCTGTTTGAGCGGCAGGGGCTCCCAGCCTGCCACGCGCAACTGCCATTCGACCAGATCCAGACCCGTGACGGCTTCGGTGACCGGATGTTCCACCTGCAGCCGCGTGTTCATTTCCATGAACCAGAAGCGATCGGCATGCAGCCCGTCGGAACCATCGACGATGAACTCGATCGTGCCCGCACCGGAATAGCCGATGGCCTTGGCGGCGCGGACCGCAGCCGAGCCCATTGCCTCCCGCATTTCCACTGTCATGCCCGGCGCCGGCGCTTCCTCGATCACCTTCTGGTGGCGGCGCTGCAGCGAACAATCCCGCTCGAAGAGATGCACGGCATCCTGCCCGTCGCCGAACACCTGCACCTCGATATGGCGCGGCGAGGCCACGTATTTCTCGATAAGCACCGCATTATTGCCGAAAGCATTGGCCGCTTCGGCCTTGGCGGCCCGCAACGCATCCGCAAACTCCGCGGCGCTTTCCACGCGGCGCATGCCCTTGCCGCCGCCGCCGGCCACCGCCTTGATCAGCACCGGATAGCCGATCGCTTCCGCCTGCTGCGCGAGGAAGCCACCATCCTGGTTGTCGCCGTGGTAACCGGGCACGACGGGCACGCCCGCCTCCTCCATCAGCGCCTTGGCGGCATCCTTCAGCCCCATGGCGCGGATGGCTTTGGCCGAAGGGCCGATGAAGACAAGTCCGGCCTTTTCCACCGCATCGACGAAATCCGGATTTTCCGAGAGGAACCCATAGCCCGGATGAATGGCCTCGGCGCCCGTCTGAAGGGCTGCGGCAATGATGGCATCGCCCTTCAGATAGCTGTCCTTCGGCGCAGCACCGCCGATCGCCACCGCCTGATCGGCGAGGGTGACATGCAGCGCGTTGCGATCCGCATCCGAATGGACGGCGACCGTCGCCACACCCAGCTTGCGGGCGGTCTTGATGATCCGGCAGGCGATCTCGCCGCGATTGGCAATCAGGATCTTGCGAAACATCGTCTTGTCCTCCGATCCCGGTTACATGCGGAACAGGCCGAAACGGGTATCCCCGATCGGCGCGTTGAGGCTGGCGGAGAGGGACAGCGCAAGCACCTCGCGCGTCTTGCGCGGATCGACGATCCCGTCATCCCATAGCCTTGCGGAGGCATAGAGCGGATGGCTCTGGCGCTCGAACATCTGAAGCGTCGGGCGCTTGAAGTCCGCCTCCTCCTCCGCGCTCCAAGTACCGCCCTTGCGTTCGATCCCTTCGCGGCGGACGGTGGCGAGAACGCCGGCGGCCTGTTCGCCGCCCATCACGGAGATGCGGGAATTCGGCCAGCTCCACAAGAAACGCGGCGAAAAGGCACGCCCCGCCATGCCGTAATTGCCGGCGCCGAACGAGCCGCCAACCAGCATGGTGATCTTCGGAACGGCGGTGGTGGCGACCGCCGTCACCATCTTGGCCCCGTGCCGGGCAATGCCTTCGTTCTCGTATTTGCGGCCGACCATGAAACCGGTGATGTTCTGCAGAAAAACGAGCGGAATGCCGCGCTGCGAGCAGAGTTCGACGAAATGCGCGCCCTTCTGCGCGCTTTCGGAAAACAGGACGCCGTTGTTGGCAACGATGCCGACCGGGCAACCCATAATATGCGCGAAACCGCAGACCAGCGTTTCGCCGAAGCGCGCCTTGAACTCGTCGAACCGGCTGCCATCCACCACGCGGGCAATCACCTCGCGGATATCGTAGGGCGTGCGCAGGTCTGTCGGAACGACGGCCAGCAGTTCGTCGGGATCATAGGCCGGATCTTCCGGCGCCTGCCATGTCACCGTCTGGGGTTTCTGCCGGTTGAGATGGGAGACGGCCCGTCTCGCCAGCGCCAGTGCATGGGCATCGTCTTCGGCGAGATAATCCGCCACGCCGGAAAGCCTGGTGTGCACGTCACCGCCGCCGAGATCCTCGGCGCTCACCACCTCGCCGGTCGCCGCCTTCACCAGCGGCGGGCCGGCGAGAAAGATCGTGCCCTGGTCGCGCACGATGATCGACACATCCGACATGGCCGGCACATAGGCGCCGCCCGCCGTGCAGGAGCCCATGACGACGGCGATCTGGGCAATACCCTTGGCGCTCATCTGCGCCTGATTGAAGAAAATGCGACCGAAATGATCGCGATCGGGAAACACCTCGTCCTGGTTCGGCAGATTGGCGCCGCCGCTATCGACCAGATAAACGCAAGGCAGATGCGAGGCCTCGGCAATCTCCTGGGCGCGCAGGTGCTTCTTCACCGTCATTGGGTAATAGGTGCCGCCCTTCACCGTCGCATCATTGGCGACGATCATCACCTCCTGGCCTTCGACACGGCCGATGCCGGCAATCATGCCGGCGGCGGGGGCCGCGCCGTCATACATGTCATGCGCCGCCGTGGCGCCGATTTCGAGAAACGGCGAGCCCGGATCGATGAGGTTCGCCACACGCTCGCGTGGCAGCATTTTTCCGCGCGCGGCGTGACGGCGTCTGGCCTCTTCGCCGCCGCCCTCCGCGGCCAGCGCTGCGGCGGTGCGAATCGTGTCCAGCATGGCCAGATGCGCGGCACGATTCTCTTTGGCGCTGTCGGAGCCGGCCAGATGATGGGATGTCAGTTTCATGCGGCTCCTCCAGCCGTTGCACGCAAGGATGTCGGACGCTTATCAGGCCATGGCGGCCATCAATTCACGACCGATCAGCATGCGGCGGATTTCGGATGTGCCGGCGCCGATTTCCATCAGCTTGGCATCGCGGAACAGGCGGCTCACCACGCTGTCGGCAAGAAAACCCGCGCCACCCAGCGCCTGCACGGCCTGATGCGCCTGCACCATGGCCTGTTCGCTGGCATAGAGCACGGCGCCCGCCGCATCCTGCCGCGTCACCTCGCCGCGATCGCAGGCCTTGGCGACTTCGTAGACGTAAGACCGCGCGGTGTTGAGCGCCACGTACATGTCGGCAATCTTGCCCTGCATCAGCTGAAAACTGCCGACCGGCTGGCCGAACTGCTCGCGGGTCGCGACATAGGGCATGACCTCGTCCAGGCAGGCGGCCATGATGCCAAGCCCGATGCCGGCCAGCACGACGCGCTCGAAGTCCAGCCCGGACATCAGCACGCGCACGCCCCGGCCCTCTTCGCCGAGCACGTTTTCGAACGGCACTTCGACATCGTCGAAAATCAGTTCGGCGGTGTTCGAGCCGCGCATGCCGAGCTTGTCGAAATGCGGGCTGGTAGAAAAGCCCTTCATGCTCTTTTCGACGATGAAGGCGGTAATCCCCTTCGAGCCGGCGTCCGGATCGGTCTTGGCGTAGACCACCAGCGTATCGGCATCCGGGCCATTGGTGATCCAGTATTTGTTGCCCTTCAGCACGTAATAGCCGTTGCGCTTGGTGGCCCGCAGCTTCATGGAGACGACATCCGAGCCGGCGCCGGGTTCCGACATCGCCAGCGCCCCGACATGATCTCCGGAGACGAGACCGGGCAGGTATTTCTGCTTCTGGGCCTCAGACCCGTTCAGCTTGATCTGGTTGACGCAGAGATTGGAATGGGCACCATAGGACAGGCTGACGGAGGCGGAGGCGCGGGCAAGTTCCTCGACCGCGACCGTATGGGCAAGATAGCCCATGCCGGAACCGCCATAGGCCTCGCTGACGGTGATGCCGAGCAGGCCGAGCTCCCCCATTTCCTTCCAAAGGCTGTTGGGAAAGCTGTTGGAACGATCCACCTCGGCGGCGATCGGCTTCAGCCTCTCCTGCGCCCAGGCATGAACGGTCTCCCTAAGCGCTGCGACATCCTCCCCGAGATCGAAGCGCATCGTGGCGTGAAACATGAGATCCTCCTCATTTTGGCGCCATGCGGAGCGCTCCATCCAGGCGGATGACCTCCCCGTTCAGCATGGCATTTTCGATGATGTGCCGCACCAGCGCCGCATATTCCGACGGCTCTCCCAGCCGCGAGGGAAAGGGCACCGAGGCGCCGAGCGAATCCTGCACCTCCTGCGGCATGCCGGCCATCATCGGTGTCTTGAAGATGCCGGGCGCGATGGTCATGACCCGAATGCCATGGCGGGCGAGCTCGCGTGCCATCGGCAGCGTCAGGCCGGCAACGCCTGCCTTGGACGCGGCATAGGCCGCCTGGCCCACCTGGCCGTCAAAGGCGGCAATCGAGGCGGTGTTGATGATGACGCCGCGTTCCCCGCCGGTATTGGGCGCGGATTTCGTCATCGCGTCTGCCGCCAGCCGCGCCATGTTGAAGGTGCCGATGAGGTTGATGGAGACGGCGCGGGCAAAACTTTCCAGCCGGTGCGGGCCATCGCGGCCCAGCACCTTCTCGCCGGGCGCGACACCGGCGCAATTGACGAGGCCCTGCAGGGAGCCGAAGGCGCTGAGTGCCAGCGCCACTGCCGCCTGGCCATCCTCCTCGCGGGTCACGTCGGTCGGGGAAAAGCGCACCGCCTCCCCCAGCCGGGCAGCCGCTGCCGCACCCCCGGCCTCATCCCGGTCGGCGATCACCACCCGGGCGCCGGATGCGACCAGCATCTCCGTCGTGGCAGCGCCGAGCCCGGAGGCCGCGCCGGTGACGATGAATGTCCTCCCCGCGATCTCCATGGATCACCTGTTCCTGAACTCGGCCGGACGGCGCTCGACGAAGGCCTTCATACCTTCCGCGCGGTCATCCAAGGCAAAGGTGGACTGGAACAGCCGGCGCTCCAGAAGCAGGCCTTCGGCGAGCGTCGTCTCGAAGGCGCGGTTGACGGCTTCCTTCGCCATGGCGGCCACCGGCTGCGACATGCCGGCGATGACAGCCGCGACCTTAACCGCCTCCTCGATGAGATCGGCAGCCGGGAAAACGCGGCTGACCAGCCCGCACCGCTCGGCTTCCGCCGCATCCATCATGCGGCCCGTCAGCACCATATCCATCGCCTTCGACTTGCCAACGAAACGGGTGAGCCGCTGCGAGCCGCCCATGCCGGGAATGGTGCCGAGCTTGATTTCCGGCTGGCCGAACTTGGCCGTGTCACCGGCCAGGATGAAATCGCACATCATGGCAAGCTCGCAGCCGCCGCCGAGCGCAAAACCGGAAACAGCCGCAATGATCGGCTTGCGACGACCGGTAAACAGCGACCATTCGGCAAAACGGTCCGCCACGGCCACGTCCTGGAAGCTCAGCGCCTGCATTTCCTTGATGTCGGCGCCGGCGGCAAAGGCCTTTTCCGAGCCGGTCAGCACCAGGCAGCCGATCTCCTGATCGGCATCCGCCTCCGCAGTCAGTGCAATCAGTTCCTGCGTCACCTTGGCGTTCAGCGCATTCAGCGCTTCCGGCCGGTTGAGGCGGATCAGCAGCACGCGGTCGCGCCGTTCGGTCAAAATGGTCTCGTAGGTCATGGGGATCTCCTCTGCCGCCTTCCTCACGCTTCGGACAGGACCGAGCGCGCGATGATGAGGCGCATGATTTCGTTCGTGCCTTCCAGGATCTGGTGGACGCGCAGGTCGCGGACGATCTTTTCCACGCCGTAATCCGCCAGATACCCGTAGCCACCGTGCAATTGCAGCGCGCGGTTCGCAACCTCGAAACCGGCATCCGTCACATGCTTCTTCGCCATGGCGCAAAGCCGCGTTGCCTCCGGCAGTTTGGCGTCGAGCGCCGCGGCCGCCCGCCACAGGAAGGTGCGCGAGACTTCAAGCTCGGTCGCCATGTCGGCAATGGCAAACTGCAGGGCCTGGAACTCGTTGAGCTTCTGGCCGAAGGCCTTGCGTTCGGCGGTGTAGGCGACCGCCTTGTCGAGCGCCGATTGCGCGCCACCCAGCGAGCAGGCGGCAATCGAGGTGCGCCCGCCGTCGAGCGCCTCCATCGCAAGCTTGAAGCCGGCGCCCTCCGGCCCCAGCATCGCCTCCGCCTTCACCCGCACGCGGTCCAGCATCACGGTGCGGGTCGGCTGGGCGTTCCAGCCCATCTTCTTCTCGTTCGCGCCGAAGGTGAGGCCATCCGCGCCCTTCTCGACCAGGAAGGCCGAAATGCCCTTCGGCCCCGGCCCGCCGGTTCGGGCCATCACCACGTAGAGATCGGTGGCGCCGGCGCCGGAGATGAACATCTTCTGGCCGGTCAGCACGTATTCATCGCCATCCCGTTCGGCGCGCGTCGTGAGCGCTGCCGCGTCCGAGCCGCAGGCGGGCTCGGTCAGGCAGTAGGAGGCGAGAATCTCGCCGGCACAGAGGCGCGGCAGATAGCTTGTCTTCTGCGCCGCGCTGCCGTGCTTGTCGATCATGGTCGCCACCATGTTGTGGATCGAAAGATAGGCGGAAATCGCCGCGCACCCCTTGGCCAGCGCCTCATAGATCAGCACCGCCTCAATGCGGCCCAGACCCGATCCGCCATGTTCTTCCGAGACCATGATGCCGCCAAGCCCCAGCGCTGCGGCATTGCGGATCACATCGACGGGGAAATGCCGCGTCTGGTCCCATTCCAGCGCCTGCGGCGCGATCTCGTCACGCGCAAAGTTTTCGGCCATCTCGCGGATGGCGGCTTGTTCTTCGGTGAGTGAAAAATCCATGGGGTCTATCCTGGGCTCAATCCATTGTCTCAAGGGCAAGGGCCGTGGCCTCGCCGCCGCCGATGCACACGCTCGCGACACCGCGCCGGCCACCGCTTGCCTTCAGGGCAGCGAGCAGCGTCACGAGGATACGGGCACCCGACGCACCGATCGGGTGGCCAAGCGCGCAGGCGCCGCCATTCACGTTCACCCGGTCGGCGGGCAGATCGAGATCGCGCATTGCGGCCATGGCCACCACCGCAAAGGCCTCGTTGATCTCAAACAGGTCCACCTCACCCGCCGACCATCCGGTGCGTTCAAAAAGCCTGTTCATCGCGCCGATCGGCGCCGTCGGGAAAAGCCGCGGCTCGTTGGCATAGCTGGCATGGCCAATGATGCGGGCAAGCGGCGACAAGCCCCGGCGCTCCGTCTCGTCCGCCGTCATCAGCACCAACGCCGCCGCGCCATCGCTGATCGAGGAGGAGTTGGCTGCTGTTACCGTGCCATCCGCTCGAAAGGCGGGCTTCAGCTGCGGAATCTTGTCGGGCCTTGCATTGCCGGGCTGTTCATCCACGGAGACCGTGGTGCCGCTGCCCTTGCCGAACACCGGCACGGCGGCAACCTCGCCAGCAAACCGGCCTTCGTTGATCGCAGCCTTTGCGCGTGAGAGGGACCGGAGCGCATAGGCATCCTGTGCCTCGCGGGTGAACTGATAGGCCTCGGCGCAATCCTCCGCAAACGTGCCCATCAGCCGGCCACGGTCATAGGCGTCTTCCAGCCCGTCGAGGAACATGTGGTCGATCACCCGGCCATGGCCCATGCGATAGCCGCCGCGCGCCCGGTCGAGCAGGTAGGGCGCATTCGACATGCTTTCCATGCCGCCGGCGACCATCACATCCGCCTGGCCGGCGAGGATCGCGTCATGCGCCATCATCACCGTCTTCATGCCGGAGCCGCACATCTTGTTGACGGTGGAGGCGGGCGTGGAGACCGGCAGACCGGCACCGAGTGCTGCCTGGCGCGCCGGCGCCTGGCCCTGGCCGGCGAGCAGGACGCAGCCCATCAGGACTTCATCGACGCCGGAAGTCTCGACACCAGCCCGCTCCAGCGCCGCCGAAATCGCAACCGCGCCGAGTTCCGCCGCCGTTTTCGATCCGAGCGCGCCCTGGAACCCGCCCATCGGGGTTCTCGCCGCGCCGACGATCACCACGTCATGCCGCATGGTCTTCTCCTCCTGCCATGAGCGCCGAAGGCCTCATGTCTCATCTCCCGATGACAGATCTATGCCCCTTTGAGCGATGCGAACAGGGGGGCGGCGCAATGCCGCTCCCCTCCCCTCACGAGAAACCGGCTCAATCATAGCTGCGGCGGTCTTCGATCACCTTGCCGTCATTGGGCAGCGCGCCGGGCGGCAGAAGCTCCACCTGGCCGCGCATCTTGAGCGTCGCGACGATGCTCTGCTCGTAGAGCGCCGGGTTCGTCGCCCGCGTTTCGATCTGTACCGTCATGATGTCCATCTCGCCCTCGCGGCTCGCCACCACCCGGGCCCGGGCGATCTCGTCATGGCGGGCGACCAGTTGCGCAACCTGCTCGGGGCGCACGAACATGCCCTTGATCTTCGTTGTCTGGTCGGCGCGCCCCATCCAGCCCTTGATGCGGCGGTTGGTGCGCCCGCACGGACTTGCTCCCGGGAGGATGGCGGAGAGATCCCCTGTCGCAAACCGCACCAGCGGGTAATCCGGGTTGAGCGAGGTGACGACCACTTCTCCCACCTCGCCATCCGGCACCGGACGATCGGAACCGGGTCGCACGATCTCGACGATCACGCCCTCATCCAGGATGAGGCCCTCCATGGCGGGCGATTCATAGGCGATGTTGCCGAGATCTGCTGTCGCATAGACCTGCAGGCAGGTGATGCCGCGATCGGCGTAATATTGCCGGAGGCTCGGGAAAAGCGCCCCGCCGGAGACCGCAGCACGGCGGATCTTCAGGGTCTCGCCCAGTTCCTCGGCCTTTTCCAGGATCACCTTCAGGTAATCGGGCGTGCCGGCGTAGACGGTGGTGCCGATATCGGCGGCGGCGCGCACCTGCAGTTCCGTCTGGCCGGTCCCTGCGGGCAGGATCGCCGCCCCCACCGCCCGCGCGCCGTTTTCGAAGATCATGCCGGCGGGCGTCAGATGATAGCCGAAGCAGTTGTGGACGATATCGCCCGGGCCGACACCCAGCGCATGCAGGAAACGGCCCATGCGCCACCAGTCATGGCTGACGCCGCCCGGCTCATAGATTGGGCCCGGCGACTGGAAATAATGCACGACATTGCCGACGGGCAGGTTGCCGAAGGGCGGCTTGGCCTTCTGCCGCTGCGAGATATCGGCCTTGCGGAGGACCGGAAGGTTCGACAGTTCCGACAGCGCCGCCAGCGGTGCCTGCCCGTGACGGGACAAAAGCGTGTTCAGCGCCGTCAGCTGATCGGCTTCGCGCTCATCCTGCGAACGGGTCTCGAGGTGATCGAAATGGCTCATGGTCAGTGTCCTTGCCTCTGCCGTCCTCATGCCAGCCACCGCTTGCGGCGACGGTAGCTTCGGACATCGCGGAAGCTGTTGCGTCCCTTGTCCGACATGCCGAGATAGAATTCCTTGACGTCCGGGTTCTCGCGCAGATCCTTCGCCGGCCCGTCCATGACGACGCGACCGCTTTCCAGGATGTAGCCGTAATGCGCATAGCGCAGCGCGACATTTGTGTTCTGCTCGGCGAGCAGGAAGGTAACGCCCTCGCCTTCATTCACCGCCTTGACGATCTCGAAGATCTGCTCGACCAGTTGCGGGGCGAGCCCCATGCTGGGTTCATCGAGAAGGATGGTTTCCGGCCGGCTCATCAGCGCCCGGCCGATCGCCGTCATCTGCTGCTCGCCGCCGGAGGTGTAACCGGCCTGCGATTTGCGTCGCTCCTTCAGCCGCGGGAAATAGGTGTAGACCATGTCGAGGTCGCGCCTTACCGCGGCGCTACCATCCCGGCGGGTATAGGCGCCGGTCAGCAGGTTTTCCTCGACGGTCAGATGCTCGAAGCAGTGGCGCCCTTCCATGACCTGGATGACGCCGCGGCTGACGAGATCGGCTGGCGACAGGTCCTGCACGCGGTCGCCGCGATAGACGATCGAGCCCTTGGTCACCTCGCCGCGCTCGGATTTCAACAGGTTCGAAATCGCCTTCAGCGTCGTCGTCTTGCCGGCGCCATTGCCGCCGAGAAGCGCCGTGATGCCGCGCTTGGGCACGGACAGGCTGACGCCCTTCAGCACGAGGATGACGTGGTTGTAGATCACCTCGATATTGTTGACCTCCAGAAGCGTCTGGTCGGTGGTGGTGGCATTCAGCATGGCTGTCGTCCCGGCGAGAGGTTCTAGACACCGCCCCGGAGACATGTCCGGGGCGGTCATGGCTTGCGCGCCGCTTACTTGCAGCGCTCGGCGATGTTGTTTTCCTTCGCGTAGGCTGCGGAATCCTCCATGATCAGCGGCGTCAGCACATCGTCGTCCGGCGCGATGAAATCGGTCACCAGGTTCCACTTCTTGGCCTTGGCATCCCATTGCTGGATCAGCGCCGCTCCCGGTCCGCCATGGTCGGCGCAGGTCGCCTTGAACGGCTGGCCGAACTTCGGCAGGCCGAGTTCGGCCATGCGCGCCTCGGTGATTTCCAGCTGTTCGAAACCGTTGCGCAGGTCGGCAGCGGTGATCGAAGCCTTGCCGGCGATCGCCTGCGCCTTGCGGATCGCCTCCGAAATCACCAGCGCCGCATACATGCCGCGCGAATAGAGAACGGAACCGACCTGATCCCCCGCGCCGCTCGCCTTGCCGGCGTCGAGGACGTATTTCTTGATGTCCTTGTAGACGGGGTATTCCATGCCCGTGCCGTGCATGGCGAGCGACTTGTAGCCATCCGCGCCCATGCCCGCCGGCAGCACGTCGTTTTCCGAACCGGACCACCAGACACCAATGAAATTCTTCATCGGAAAGTTGATGTTGGCCGCTTCCTGGATCGCCACGGCATTCATCACGCCCCAGCCCCACATGATGACGTAATCCGGCTTTTCACGGCGGATCTGCAGCCACTGGCTCTTCTGCTCCTGGCCCGGATGATCGACCGGAACCTGCGTCAGGGTGAAGCCGTGCTTCTTGGACAGTTCCGTCAGGGTGCGGATCGGCTCCTTGCCATAGGCCGAGTTGTGGTAGACGAGCGCGATCTTCTTGCCCTTCAGGTCCCCCTTGTTCTCGGTCAGCAGGTAGCGGATGGCGACGCTTGCCGCGTCCCAGTAGTTGGACGGGTAGTTGAACACCCATTCGAACACCTTGCCGTTGGCCGCCGAGGTGCGGCCATAGCCCGGCGTATAGAGCGGGATGCCGTCAGCGGCCATCTTCGGGATCAGCTGGTAGGTGATGCCGGTCGACAGCGGATTGTAGACGAGCGCGCCGCCGCCCTTGGTCGCCTCATAGCATTCGACGCCCTTTTCGGTGTTGTAGGCCGTTTCGCATTCGCGGATCACCACCTTCTCGCCGCCAATGCCACCGTCGCGCTGGTTGAGCAGAGTGAAATAGTCGTTGAAGCCATCGGCATAGGGAATGCCGCCGGGCGCATAGGGTCCCGTGCGGTACGACAGGTTGGGTACGATCAGATCGGCAGAGGCCGGCACGCTGGTCATCAGCATGGTGGCGGTCGCCAGGGCTGCAAGCGCTTTCTTCATCTCATTTCCTCCCAGACAAAGATGAATTCACATTCCATTCCGTGGCCCCTCGAGCCGCGGCATTCCCATCCGGCCCCCGCTCAATGCGGGAAGGGCCAAAGACGCAGTTTTTCCTTCGCCACCCGCCAGAGCTGGTTCAGCCCGTGCGGCTCAACGATCAGGAAGACGATGATGAGGCCGCCGACGATCATCAGCTCGATATGGGCGGCAAGGTCCGTCGCCCAGCCGAACTGGCCGACCAGGATATTCTTCAGGAGCACCGGCAGCAGCACCAGGAAAGCGGCACCGGCGAAACTGCCGAAGATCGAGCCGAGACCGCCGATGATGATCATGAACAGCACGAGAAAGCTCTTCTGGATGCCGAAGGCCTCGCCCACTTCGACCGCGCCGAGATAGACGGAGAAGAACAGCGCGCCGGCAATGCCGATATAGAAGGACGAGACGGCGAAGGCCGACAGTTTTGCCGTGAGCGGGTTCACCCCGATGATTTCGGCGGCGATATCCATGTCGCGGATCGCCATCCAGCGGCGACCGACCGAGCCGCGCGTGAGATTGCGGGCAAGCCAGGCAAGCGCAAAGAGGATGATCAGGCAGAAGAGATATTTGGCCCAGGCGGGCGTGCCGGCCCCCGTGACCGCGATGCCGAACATCGTGCGTTCCGGAGCGGTGATCTGGCCGGATGCCGAATAGTTGTAGAACCACGGCACCTTGTTGAACAGCCAGACCAGGAAGAACTGCGCGGCAAGCGTCGCAACGGCCAGATAGAAGCCCTTGATCCTGAGGCTCGGCAGGCCGAACAGCACGCCGACGCCTGCGGTGACGAAGCCCGCGAGAACCACATGGATGACGAAGGGAACATCCGGCATGGCGGTCATCAGCTTATAGCAGGCATAGGCGCCGACCGCCATGAACCCGCCGGTGCCAAGGCTCACCTGGCCGCAATAGCCGGTGAGGATGTTGAGCCCGATCGCCGCAATCGCATAGATCAGGAAGGGCACGAAGACCGCGTTCGCCCAGTAGTCGTTGATGAGGAAAGGCACCACGCCGAAGGCGATCGCCAGCACGAGGTAATAGCGGATGCGGTCGAACTTGATCGGAAAGGTCTGGCTGTCGGCCACATAGCTTGTCTTGAAGTCGCCGGCCTCACGGTACAGCATGATCTCACACCCTTTCGATGATGCGTTCGCCGAACAGGCCCTGCGGCCGGAAGACGAGGAAGACGAGCGCCAGCACGTAGGCGAACCAGTTTTCGGTGGCGCCGCCGACGAGCGGGCCGATGAGGAATTCGAAGAGTTTTTCGCCCATGCCGATGATCAGGCCGCCGACGATGGCGCCGGGGATCGAGGTGAAGCCGCCGAGCATCAGGACCGGCAGGGCTTTGAGCGCAATCAGCGACAGGCTGAACTGCACGCCGGATTTCGAGCCCCACATGATGCCGGCGACCAGCGCCACGATGCCGGCGATCGACCAGACGAGCACCCAGATGAAGCGCAGCGAGATGCCGACGGAAAGCGCCGCCTGGTGATCATCCGCCACGGCGCGCAAGGCGCGGCCCTGCTTGGAATATTGCGAGAAGAGGGTCAGCGCCGTGACCAGCAGGGCCGCGACGATCGCCGCCACGATGTCCAGCCGGTCGATGAAGAAGCCGTAGCCGAACCATTCACCGGTGAGGTTCTCGACGGTCTCGTCAATGCCCTTCGGAAGCCCGACATCGAGCGACTTCAGATCCGACCCCCACATCACGTCGCCGAAGCCTTCGAGGAAATAGGCGAGCCCGATCGTGGCCATGAACAGAATGATCGGCTCCTGGTTGACCAGGTGTTTCAGGATGTAGCGTTCCACCAGCACGGCGAGCAGCGTCATCACGGCGGCGGTCAGCAGGATCGCGACAAGCGCCGGCACCTTAAAGCCGAAGGTGTGGAAACTGGTGCCGAAAATGGCATTGATCAGATGCGCGAAGGGCACCTGGCCTTCCATGATGCCGACCAGCGTCAGCGCTGCAAACAGCGCCAGCACGCCTTGCGCATAGTTGAAGATGCCGCTTGCCTTGAAGATCAGCACGAAGCCGAGGGCAACAAGCGCATACATGATGCCGGCCATCAGGCCGTTCAGCATCACTTCGAGGGCGAAGAAGACCGTATCAGGCATGGACCCATTCTCCCTGTGCAATTCCCCGCTTACTCATGCGACACCCCCAGATAGGCATCGATGACCGCCTGGTTGTTGCGCACCTCGTCCGGCGTGCCGTCGCCGATCTTCTTGCCGTAATCCATGACCACCACCCGGTCCGACAGGTCCATGACGACGCCCATGTCGTGCTCGATGAGCGCGATCGTGGTGCCGAACTCGTCATTGACGTCGAGGATGAAGCGGCACATGTCCTCCTTCTCCTCGACATTCATGCCGGCCATCGGCTCATCCAGAAGCAGGAGTTTCGGTTCGGCAGCGAGCGCGCGCGCCAGTTCGACGCGTTTCTTCAGACCGTAGGGAAGCCGACCGACCGGGGTCTTGCGGATCGCCTGGATCTCGAGGAAATCGATGATCTTCTCGACCTTCTCGCGGTGTTCTGTCTCTTCGCGCTGGGCCGATCCCCACCAGAAGGATTGCGCGACGAGGCCGGTCTTCATCAGCGTCAGGCGGCCGGTCATGATGTTGTCCAGCACGCTCATGCCATCGAACAGCGCGATGTTCTGGAAGGTGCGGGCAATGCCCTGGCGCGCCACCTCATACGGTTTCATTTGCGGGCGGCGTGCGCCGCGGAACCAGACTTCGCCCTCCTGCGGCACGTAGAAGCCGGAAATGACGTTGAGCATCGAGGACTTGCCCGCGCCGTTCGGGCCGATGATCGAGCGGATTTCGCCCTCGCGAATGTCGAAGCTGATATTGGTGATGGCTTTGACGCCGCCGAAGCGCAGCGTGATGTTCTTCATCTCCATCAGGACATCGCCGATCTTGCGACCGTCCGCGGTCATGGTGTAGCTCGAAAGCGGGATCTGCGCGTTCATGCGGCCGCCCTCCGCTCGACGGTGGCAAGGGTTGCGGCATCGGCAATCTTCAGGGTCGCCTTCAAAACGCCCTTGCGGCCATCCTCGTAGGTAACCTCGGTTTCCGTGCTGATGGTGGTGGACCCGTCGTAGAGAGCGGCGATCAGGTCGGCATACTTGTCGGCGATGATGTTGCGGCGGACCTTGCGGGTGCGGGTCAGTTCGCCGTCATCGGCATCCAGTTCCTTGTGCAGGATGAGGAAACGATGGATCTGGCAGCCGGCCAGCATGCTGTCGGCGGCGACCGAGCGGTTCACCTCCTCCACATGACCGCGGATCATCTCGTAGACCTGTGGGTGGCCGGCGAGTTCCTGATAGCTCGAATAGGCGATGTTGTTGCGCTCCGCCCAGTTGCCGACCGCCGTCAGGTCGATGTTGATGAAGGCGCAGCAGCGGTCGCGACCGGCGCCGAACACCACGGCCTCCAGGATGTTGGGATAGAATTTCAGCTTGTTCTCGACGTATTTCGGGGCAAACAGGTTGCCGTCCGCCATGCGGCCGACATCCTTGGCGCGATCGATGATGCGCAGGTGCCCTGTCTGCGGCTCGAAGAAGCCGGCGTCACCCGTCGCCACCCAGCCCTCCGGATCCTTGGTGGAGGCGGTGCTGTCCGGGTTCTTGAAATATTCGACGAAGGTGCCGGGGCTGCGGTAGAAGACCTCGCCGCTCTCGGCGATCTTCACCTCGACGCCCGGCGACGGCACGCCGACCGTATCCGAGCGCACCTCGCCATCCGGCTGCTGGGTGATGAAGACGCTGGCCTCCGTCTGGCCGTACAGCTGCTTCAGGTTGATGCCGAGCGCCCGGTAGAAATCGAAGATTTCCGGCCCGATCGCCTCGCCCGCCGTGTAACCGACGCGGATGCGGCTGTAGCCGAGCGTGTTCTTCAGCGGCCCGTAGACCATCAGATCCCCCAGCCGGTAAAGCAGCCGGTCGGTGAACGAGACGGTCTTTCCGTCGAGGATCGCCGGCCCGACCTTGCGCGCATGCGCCATGAAGGTGCGAAACAGCCATTGCTTGAAGGGGGCGGCATCCTCCATGCGGATCATCACGTTGGTGAGCTGTCCTTCGAAGACCCGGGGCGGCGCGAAGAAATAGCTCGGCCCGATTTCCCGAAGGTCCGTCATCATGGTGGCGGCGCTTTCCGGGCAGTTGACGCAGAAACCCGCCCACATGGCCTGCCCCATGGAGAAGATGAAATCGCCGACCCAGGCCATGGGCAGATAGGCAAGAATCTCCTCCGACGAGGTGAGTCCGTCGAAATCGCAGGTGTTGCGCGAGGTCTCGATGATGTTGCGGTTGGAGAGAACGACGCCCTTCGGCTTGCCCGTCGTGCCCGAGGTGTAGAGCATGACGCAAGGATCGTCATAGGTGAGAGCGGCGATGCGGGCATCGAGTTCGGCCTCGAAACGGTGATGCGCCGCCTTGCCTTCGGTCCGCACGTCGGACAGCGCATTCATCCGTGCATGGTCGTATTTGCGCATGCCGCGCTTATCGACATAGACAACCTGGTCGATGCATTTGATGCGCGCCTGCACCTCGATGACCTTGTCGACCTGTTCCTGGTCGCCGCAGACGACAAAGCGGGCGCCGCAATGTTCGAGCACATATTCCGCCTCTTCGGCGACCGCATCCTGGTAGAGCGGCACAGGCACGGCACCGCACATCTGGGCGGCGACGATCGACCAATAGAGCGAAGGGCGGTTACGACCGACGACCGCGACGAAATCGCCCCGCTTCAGGCCGAGCGCCAGAAAACCCATGGCGATCGCCCGCGTTTCGGCATGCGCCTCCTGCCAGCTCCAGACCTGCCAGATGCCGAATTCCTTTTCGCGGTAGGCCGCCCGGTTTGGCAGACTTCGCGCATTGCGGGCCATCAAGGCCGGAATGGAGACAAGGCCCGCCACGGGCGCTCGATCGATCATGACTATCCTCCCCAGGAGCCCGTGATGTTCGGGCTGAGCGTGTCCGGTCTTAGCGCCGGTCTTCGTTCATGGCGGGGAGCTTCACGGCGAAGCGTTTCGCCAGTTTTTCCAAAACCTAACGAATTGTAACAGTCTTGGATTGGCTCTTCCCCGGCGAGTTCCCGAATGCTAGCGATGGGTCAGGGAGAGTTCGGATGCCGCTATCCGAGGAGGAACATAACGGCCTCATGCGTACGGGGCTGGACCTGATCAATCAGGCGCTGTCGATCTTCGACAGCGAACTCAAACTTGCGGTCTGCAACCGGCGATACCAGGTGATGTTCGACCTGCCGAACGATTACGTGACGCCGGGGGTGAGCTTCGAAAAGACGATCCGTCTTCTGGTGCAGCGCGGCGAATATGGCCCGGTGGATGACGAGGACGAGGCCGTGCGCCTGCGTGTGCGGACCGCTCAGGCCTTTGCGCCGCACTATATGGAGCGGCTGCGCTCCAACGGGCGCTGGGTCTCGGTGGAAGGCTTTCCCCTGCCGCAGGGCGGTTGGGTGACGGTCTATACCGACATCACCGAGGTGAGGACCCAGCAGCAGATGCTGCGCACTCGTTCGGCGGAACTCTCCGAACAGCTGCTGTCGAACACCGAACATCTTTCCGAGACCATTCGCGAGCTCTCCGCTGCCAACACGGCGCTGCAGGCGGCAAAGACCCAGCTGGCGGAGATGGAGGCGCGCACCCGCCTGACCACGGAAATGATGCCGGCGCATATCGCCCATGTCGATACCAACCTGCGCTACACCTATACCAACCGGCGCCTTTCCTCCGTCATTCCGGGACGGCCATCGCAGATCATCGGGCTCACCGGCTACGAGGCGCTGGGCGAGGCCTCCTTCGCCAGGATCAAGCCGCACCTTTTGCGGGCGCTTCAGGGTGAATCCTCGGTCTGCGAGTTCACCGACGAACATTCCGGCCGCCGCATCCGCACCGCGTTCAATCCCGACCGGATCGGCGACGGGCCGATCAACGGCGTCTATATCCTCTCGACGGACATTACCGAGGAAAGCCAGGCGCGGACCGCCGTTCTGCAGACGCGCAAGCGGGAACTGGCCGCGCAGCTGACCTCGGGACTTGCGCATGATTTCGCCAATCTGCTGACGGTCATCCTCGGCCTGCAATCGCGGCTGGAGCAGATGACCCTGCCGCCGGGTGCCGCCGATCTCGTCACCTCGACGCTTGCCGCCGCACGCCGGGGCGGCACGCTGATCGATCGCATCGCCTCAATGTCCGGCCAGAAGGTACAGCGCCCCGGACCGGTGGACGTGCCGCGGTTCCTCGAGGATCTTAGCCTGCTGGCCGGCCCCGCTTTGCCGGATCATATCTCACTCGACATCGAGAGCGCGGAGATCGCCAAACCGCTGGTTCTCGATGCCGGCGCGTTGCAGGATTCGCTGCTGAACCTCATCCTCAACGCCAAGGATGCGATCGGTGCTGCACCCGGCACGATCAGCATCCGTGCCCGCACGGTTCACGATACCTGGGTGGAGTTCACGGTCTCGGATACCGGCTCCGGTTTTTCCCCTCAAGCGCTCACCCATGCCTTCGATCCGTTCTTCACGACCAAGGGGGGCGAGGGTTCCGGGCTCGGGCTGTCGATGGTGTACGATCAGGCGACGATCGCGGGTGGCACCGTGCGGCTGGAGAACCGGCCGGAAGGAGGCGCAAGGATCGAGCTTCGCCTGCCCTACCGCGAAGCGATTCTCGCCGATCGACCGCAGCTCGTCCTTCTCGTGGAAGACAATGACGACATCCGCGAAAGCGTGCGCGACATGCTGCGCGCACTCGGTCATTCGGTCGTCGAGGCAGCGAATGCCGATGAGGCGGAAAGCCTCGCGGACCTGCCGGAACTCGATCTTGTGCTGACCGATCTTCACCTCAAGGGAGCACGCAATGGACTGGAACTCGCACAAAGCCTCAGCATGCGCCAGAATCTGCCGGTCGGCGTCATGACCTCGCTTCCCGCCGCTGCACCGCTGCGCAAGGCTGCAGGAGACCGTTTCCCGCTTCTGCCCAAGCCCTTCGATGACCGGGCGCTGGCCCATTTCCTGGCCGGAGTGAACGGATGACCGAACCGCTCGTCGCGATCCTCGATGATGAACCACAGATCCGGGCAGTGCTCTCGGAGGCGCTCGCCGAAGCCGGCTTTCGCACCATGACCTTTGGCCGCGCCAGCGAATTCGAGGCCTCGCTGAAACGCTGCGTTCCGGATGTCTGCCTGGTCGATCTCGGCCTGCCGGATCGCGACGGGCTGCTGCTCGTGCATCGCCTGGCACTCGATTCCGGCGCGGCGATCATCATCATCTCCGGCAGAGCCCAGGTGCAGGACCGGGTGATGGGCCTGGAGCTCGGCGCCGACGACTACATCATCAAGCCCTTCGAACCGGCAGAAATCGTCGCGCGGGTGCGGGCGCGGCTGCGCAAGGGCCGCCCGGTCGCGGAACGGACGACGCAGGTCGCCCGCTTCGACGGCTGGACGGCCCTCTTCGACAGCTACACGCTGCTTTCCGATACAGGCGAGCAGGTGTCCTTCTCCAATGCGGAAGGCCAGGTGCTGCGGCTGTTTCTGGAGCGTCCACGCCGGCTGATTTCCAGGACCCAGATGCAGGAGGCGCTGGGCGGCGCGGCCGGCGACAGCTTTGATCGCGCCATGGATGTGCGCATTTCCCGCCTGCGCACCAAGCTTGGCGAGGACCCGAAGAACCCGGCGCTGATCAAGACGATCTACGGTGCGGGCTATATCTTCCTCGGCGATGTTCACTGGGAATAGTCGAACGGCACGGAAGCGAGCATGGAGACCGGAACGGCGGGTCAAGATCAGACTTCGTCAGCGTTTGGGATTTCGGCAAAATTATGTTCAAAAGGTTGCCGAAACTAGCAGGACGTTCTACTTTGCGCCCATAACAAACAATCCAAGGAGAAGGAACGGTCATGAAACACGTTAAATTCCTCGCGGGCGCTGTGCTCGCTCTCGGCCTGGCGGCGTCGGCCAGTGCACAGGAGATGTCCTTCTTCCGGATCGGCACGGGCGGCACGGCCGGCACCTATTATCCGATCGGCGGGCTTCTGGCGAACGCGATCTCCAGCCCGCCCGGTTCGCGCAGCTGCGACAAGGGCGGTTCCTGCGGCGTTCCGGGCCTGGTCGCCTCGGCGCTCTCCTCCAACGGTTCCGTTGCCAACATCAACGCCATCGCCGGCGGCACGCTGGAATCCGGTTTTGCCCAGTCGGACGTGGCCACCTGGGCCCATTCAGGCACCGGCATCTGGGAAGGCAAGCCTGCCGTTGAAAAGCTGCGCGCAATTGCCAACCTCTATCCGGAAAGCATCCATCTCGTGGCCAGCGCCGCGTCCGGCATCAGCAGCGTGAAGGATCTGAAGGGCAAGCGGGTTTCGCTGGACGAACCGGGCTCCGGCACGCTCGTCGATGCGCGCATCATCCTCGAAGGCTATGGCCTCAAGGAGCAGGACGTCACGGCCGAATTCCTGAAGCCGGACCAGGCTGCCGACCGCATGCGCGACGGCGCCATGGATGCCTTCTTCTTCGTGGGCGGCTTCCCCGCCGGCGCGATTGCCGAACTGGCGAGCCAGCACAAGGTCAAGCTGGTGCCGATCACCTGCGAGGAAGCTCCGTCGATCTGCGAAAAATACACCTTCTTCGCCTCCGACACGGTGCCGGGCGGCACCTATGAAGGCAATCCGGATGCGGTAAAGACCCTGTCCGTCGGCGCCCAGTGGATCACCAGCGCCGACCAGCCGGAAGAGCTGATCTACGGCATCACCAAGGCGCTGTGGAACGACAGCACCCGCAAGCAGCTGGACGCCGGCCATGCCAAGGGCAAGGCCATCACCAAGGAAACGGCGCTCAACGGCGTCGGCATTCCGCTGCATCCGGGCGCCGAGAAGTTCTACAAGGAAGCCGGGCTTCTCAAGTAATCAATGAGGCATGCCGCAACGGCATCTCACGGAAATGGGGTCGTGCAGCAACTGCGCGGCCCTGCTTGTCTTTGGATAGCAGGAGATGGGTCTCATGACGAACGATAGAAGCAAGGTTGAGACCGCGGACGAGGTCCGTCACCTGTCGGCGGACGAGCTGCAGGCGATCGAGGAGACCTATGATCCCGAACTGCGGTTTCGGGTACTGGCCTGGCCACTGACCATCGTGACGGCGGCAATCCTGTTCCTTCTGTCCTGCTATCATTTCTACACAGCCGGCTTCGGCATTCCCCAGGCGACGGTTCACCGGGGTCTGCATCTCGGCGTCACCCTGCTCGTCGTGTTCCTGAGCTTTTCCGCGTTCGGCAAGAAGGAGATCCGGCCGGGCGCCCTCGCTCCGTTCGGCCTGCCGCTGATCGACTGGCTGCTCGGCATCGCCGGTCTTGTCACCGCGCTCTATGTGCCGTGGATCTACAGCGAGCTTGCCTTCCGCGTCGGCAATCCGCTGCCGATCGACATCATCATGGGAACGGTGCTGATCGTGGCGCTGCTCGAAGCCGTGCGCCGCTCCATGGGCTGGCCGCTGCCGGTGATCGCGATCCTGTTCATCGCCTATGCCTATTACGGCAAGTCGATGCCGGGCATTCTCGTGCATCCGGGCGCGAGCTGGGCGAATATCGTCAACCACCTCTACCTCACCTCGCAGGGCATCTACGGAACTGCGCTCGGCGTCATCGCCACCTATGTCTTCCATTTCGTGCTGTTCGGCGTGATGGCGACGCGCATCGGCCTCGGACAGTTGTTCATCGACATCGCCTCGGCGCTCGCCGGCCGTTATGCCGGCGGCCCGGCCAAGGTGTCCGTGCTGTCGTCGGCCTTGCTGGGCTCGATCTCGGGCTCCTCGATCGCCAATACCGTGACCACCGGCGCGCTCACCATTCCGGCGATGATCCGCATCGGGTATCCCCGCCATTTCGCCGCTGCGGTGGAGGCGGCCGCCTCTACCGGTGGGCAGATCACGCCGCCGGTCATGGGCGCCGTCGCCTTCCTGATGATCGAATATCTCGGCCTGCCGCTGACCACCATTCTCACGGCGGCCCTCGTTCCAGCCTTCATGCATTTCTTCGGCGTGCTGGTGCAGGTGCATCTCGAAGCCAAGCGCCTGGGCCTGCGTGGTCTTTCCGCCGCGGAACTGCCCAATGCCTGGAAGGTGCTGAAGGAAGGCTGGCTGACGGTCATTCCGCTGATCATCCTGGTGGCGGTGCTCCTCTCCGGACGCACGCCGTTTGCCGCCGCGTTCTGGTCCATCACCGCCTGCGCCTGCGTGCTGCTGATCCAGCAGGTGCGTGCACAAGGCCTGCTCGGCGGCCTGGCCGGAACCGCGCACGGGATCTGGGAAGGGTTCGTTCTGGGCGCCAAGCAGTCGCTGTCGGTGACGGCAGCGGCAGCCCTCGTCGGCGTCGTCATCGGCGTCGTGACGCTCACCGGCGTCGGCTTCAAGATTGCCTACATGGTCACCACCGTTGCGCAGGATTGGGCGGGATCGGTGCATGGCCTGCTGAGCGTCCTGCCCTTCGAGGTGATGGGCGTCCCGACTCTGACCCTGCTCTTCACGCTGATCCTGACGGCCATCGTCTGCATCCTGATGGGCTGCGGCATTCCGACAACCGCCAACTACATCATCATGGTGGCGGTGGCGGCACCGATCCTCGGCCTGCTCGGCGTCGAGCAGCTGGTCGCCCACTTCTTCGTTTTCTATTACGGTGTTCTGGCGGATGTCACTCCGCCCGTCGCCATGGCGGCCTATGCCGGCGCCGGCATTGCCGGAGCCAACGCCTTCAAGGCCGGCAACACGGCGTTCCGGCTCAGCATGGGCAAGGCGCTGGTGCCTTTCGTCTTCGCCTTCCAGCCGGCGCTGCTGCTGGTGACGGCGGACTTCACCTGGGGCAATTTCTTCCTCGCGTTCGGCGGTACCGTGCTTGGCATCATCGCGCTTGCGGCGGCCGTGTCCAACTGGCTGTTTGCGCCGCTCTACTGGTTCGAACGCATCGCGCTCGTCTTTTCGGCCATCCTGCTTGTGGCCCCGGACCTGACGGCAACGATCATCGGACTGCTGCTGGTCGCACCGATTGCGGCGCGCCAGCTGATGGGCCGGAAGAACACCGGCGGAAGCGCGGAGAGCTGACCGCGAGGCTTGGACATACTTTGGCGCCACGACGGAGCGGCTGGCCAGCCATCAGCTGGCCGCCGCCTTGTCTGCCTCGACCTGAGGCGACATGCGGAAGCTGAGCTTGAACTCCAGGCCTTCCGCTGCGAAGTCGGAGGTCACCTCCGGATCATACGCAACGGGGAAGGCAAGCCGGATGAGCTTCGAGCCGAAACCTTCGCGCGCCGGAACAGTGACGGGCGGGCCACCGCGTTCCCGCCAGATCAACGATAATCGCCTGTTCTCTTCGACCCAGGAGATGGACAGGCGACCTTCCGGAACAGAAAGACAGCCATATTTCAGGGCATTGGTTCCGAGCTCGTGCAGCACCAGCGACAGCGCGACCGCGACATCCGGCTGCAACAGGCAATGGGGACCGGACAGAGTGATCGTGCCGTCGTCCTCGGCGCGCAGCGGTTGCATCACCCGTTCCGCCACTTCGCGAATGGAGGCATTGTTCCAGTCGTCCGAGAGCAACGCATCATAACCGCCGGCAAGTGCTGCGACGCGCCGCTGGAAGGAGACGATCTGCTGATCCTGGCCGCGAAAGGTCTGCCTCACGATCGCCTGGATGACGGACAAGGTGTTTTTCACCCGGTGGGAAAGCTCCCGCGCCATCAGACGACGTTTTTCGTCCGCCGCGACCGAGGCTTGGCGGCGCACCTCGATCTCGTCCAGCAAACCGTCCACCGCAGCGCCCACAAGCCCAAGCTCGCCGTGGCTGCCTTCCATGCGAGTCCGCGCGCTGTTGTCGCCTTCGCGCCAGCGCCCGACGACCTCTACAATATTCTGGATCGGCTCCAGGATGACCCGGCGGCCGACCAGGCTGGCCGCCATGAAGGCGAGCAGAATGCCGGCGAGCATCATCAGAATGCCGGTGACCGTCGCCCTGTTCACCGGAGCAAGCGCCCTGTCCTTGGAAATCCCGACGCTGGCATAAAGCGGGTTGTGTGCCGTGATCGGCTGATAGCCGAGGATCCGCACCGTTCCGTCCTGGCTGGTAACTTCCAGGCTCCCGGGCGCCGCGGCCGTGACGAGATAGCGGTAGCGTTCCGGAATGGTCGTGCCGACAAAACTGTCCGGATGGGGATTGCGGGCGATGACGACACCCTGACGATCGGCAATCGTCACCGACGCGCCCTCCGGAATGGTGCGCGCGGTGATCCTCTGCTGCAGCCAACTCAACCGCAGACCGGTGGCAATGACCCCTACCGTATTGCCGTCACGCGTCAGACGGAAGGCGACCGGCACGATGGGCTGGCTCGAAACACGCGCAATGGTATAGCCGCCGACGACGACGTCATCGGATGTCATGGCGCTCATGATGTAGTCTCGATCGGAGAAATCCGTGCCGGGCTGCCAGTTCAGCGTATCGCAGGTCAGCCGGCCCTTCTCGTCCAGCACGATGATGTTGCCGACGAAAGCGCCGAGCTTTTCCGACACCGCAAGCAAGGCCTCATGGCAATCGCCGCCCTGGCCTGCCGTCAAGGCAGGAATGGCCGCGGTGGCAACCAGCAGACCACGGACACCTTCCAGCACCGTCTCGAGTTCGAGTGCAACCTGCTGCGATGCGCGAATCGCCTGCTCATGCACCTCGTCGTGACGTTCCTGGCGAACCTTGAACTCATTGTATCCGAGCATGCCCAAGGCCGGCAAAAGGGCGGTCAACGTCACTGCAGCGAGGCGTCTCCTCATGATCTCCCCCCCGGCCCGAGAGGCCCATCGCCTCATTTGACGCAGCCCTTGTCAAGCGATGCCGAAACTATGACGGTTGTGCTCTCATCGCAAGAAGAAGGTTAACCTCCCGTAACGTATCTGTGCGGATTTACAACTTTTCAGGCATCAGGCGCTGCACCATGCGGACGATCGTGTCGGCATAGATCGCGCGGGCGGCACTGGGCGTCAGGTTGTGGTCGGTCTCTTCAAGAAAGGTGAGGCTGACTTCTGGATACCGGCCTAGATCGCGCCCCTCCGGGCCGAAATGATACTGGAGATGGTCCGTCCCGACATCGCCGCGGCTGTAGAGCAAGGAGACTGGCACCTCGCGCGCGGCCAAGCATTCGAATGCGCCGTGCACCGCCCGGCGTTCTGCTCGACGGCGGAAGGTGATGCCGGTCCGCGACGACACCTGCTCCTCGACCTTGCGGAGAAGCGTGGCAGCAAGATTCTTTGCAGAGCCTGCCAAGTCGATCTCGCCGCGCACGACGCGCAGGACGGTCTTCGGGTTGAGCAGCTTCCGACGATAGGTCGCAAGGCTCTGCGGCATGGCACGCAAATCCTCCTGCAAGGGACGGTCCTCGTCCCAGACGAAACAATAGGGATTGACGAGAACGAGGCCGCGCAGCCGATCGTCATGAAGCCCGGTTCGGAAGGCGAGATAGGCGCCGCTGCAACGTCCGACGGCGAGGATCGGAGCGTTCGGGAGCGAGGTGCCGAGAAAATCCAAGGCCTCCCGTGCATCATTCTCCTGCGTCGGGGAATACAGAACCTGGTGAGGTGCGCCGATCGCCGGCGGGCTGTCAGCCACGCCGGCGCAATCGAAGCGCAGAGAGGGGATCCCGGCCGCAGCCAGCTGCCGAGCGGTCTCAGTCGTCAACCTCCCCCAGCCAGCGTGACGGTCGTAGGCCGAGCCGAAGAACAGCACCACGGGCTTGTTCGTCGCCTGTTTCGGCTGGCACAGAACGCCGGCAAGACGGTGACCATCCCCAAAGCGCACTCCCGTCTCGACAAAGGCGGCGGACTGGAGCACCGCTGGCGGTGTCGAGGGTGGCGGTATCGAGGGAGCCGGTCCCGTTGCACCGGCATCCTCCGCCGCCTCGGTCTCGATCCACGCGACCAGCCTATCGACGGTGTCCTGCGGAATCCGGGCGTTGATCGGACCGGGGATCAGAGCCTCGTAGCCATCAAAGGCATGACGTTCGACGCCAAGGCCGTTTCTTTCCAGGTCTTCGGCAAAGCCATCGGTGCCGACCTGCCCTGGTCGCTCCAACACCAGGCACGGAACGGCAGCCGGCGGCACCGGCGCCGTCAGCTTCATTCGTCCGACCTCGCTTGCGATTTCGGCCGGCATCACAAGGCTTGCGATGGCGGTCACACCCGAAGGCTGGCGGTCTTCGGCTTTCAGGTTCAGGCTGTCGTCCACGACCTTTGCCCAGACAGACAGTTCACGCAGATAGCCACGCCCCGAGAGGACCGGCGCCAACAGTGCGAGCCCGGCAAGGTCGGTGATCTCCGGCGACGCCTGGAGCGCAAGCGAGGCGCCGAGGCCCTGTCCGATCAGAATGATCCGGCCAACCCCTCTTTTGTTCAGCCAGGCGGCAGCCTGAACAAGGCTCTCCCGCCAGCCGGCAAGGCCGCTTGCGAAGGATACAGGATCGAGCGAATCCCCCGTTCCGGGATAATCGAACCGCAGGCTGGGGATACCCAAGGCGGAGAGACGCTCAGCAATGACACGGAAAAACTTGCGGGTCGACAATTCCTCCAGCCCCCAGGGCGCGGCAAACAGCACGACCGTTTTTTTCGCAGCCTCCGGATCACCCGCGGGCATGAAGCGGCCGGCGCACAAACCGAAGGCGACGGGCTCGGCAGCAGGCAACTGCCCTGGCATGGGGGGCCGAAGAGCGCGAGAGCGCCCGGCTGTCGTCGAGGGAAGACGGTCCGAACGGAGGTCCGCCTGCTGCATGGATGTCGTCATCACTGAAATGTGTCCGTCAGTCGGAGCCATACGCTTGGGAGGCCAAGACGCATCCTCGTCCGGTTCGACAGACCCTAGGGCAAAAGCTATTACCGATGATTATCAATGATCGTTAAAATGTGAGTATTCTCTGATTTTGGCACAGCCTATGGTCGGAATCGCGGGAGCACGGCGGACGTGGGGAAATCCGCGACTTAAGCTGCTCCGTAAAAGCAGCACCGGGAGGAGAATTGAATGGAAGCCTCGGCATATGCGCCGACCTTACGCCTGCTGCATTGGCTGGTGGCGACGCTCGTGCTATCGGTCTGGCCGCTTGGGTTCATGATCAAGTTCGTGCGCGACGAGGTGAAGCTCGATTTCTACATGCTGCACGAATCGCTTGGCTTCATCGTGTTGTGGCTGATGCTGGTGCGGATCGGTGCGCGACTGACAAGCTGCGCGCCGTCAGCTCTCACAGACGGGATCGAACGTCATGTGGCCAATGTCGTGCATGTCCTCCTCTACCTTTTCCTGATCGTGATGCCTTTGTCCGGTTTCCTTGCCACCAATGCCCACGGCTTTCCGCTGCACTGGTTCAACCTCGTTCCCATCTGGAGCCCGATCGGCAAGGCGCCGGAGATCGCGCCGGTCTTTTCGGCGATCCATGAATGGAGTTCGTGGATCCTTCTTGGCCTTTTTGCGTTACACATCGCTGGCGTGATCTTTCACCACGTGATCCGTCGCGATGGCACCCTTTACCGAATACTCTGACGGATGTGATTGCCCCATGCGCCGTATCGACATGAACGACATGCTCTGGTCACGCCTGCTGGCGATCCGGCAGCGGAAACAGGCCCTGCCCGCCCGCGCGCCGGAACCGGCGCTGGCGCTGTACGGACCGATTGCCGCGGCCCGCGGTCGTTTTGTGCTGGCGCAGGTCGGACAATCGCTTGACGGGCGGGTGGCAACGCCGTTCGGCGACGCCCGTGACATTTCCGGCCCCGACGGCATCGCACACCTGCACCGCTGCCGCGCCCTTGTGGACGCGGTGATCATCGGGATCGGCACGGTGAAAGCGGACAATCCGCGTCTCTCCGTGCGCGCCGTGACGGGGCCGGACCCGGTGCGCGTGGTGATCGATTGCCATGCGGAGCTCACCGGCGAGGAAGGTCTGTTTCACGACGGCGGAGCACAGATCATCCTCATCCAGTCGGACAAGGCGCCACAGCGGGATTATCCGGCCGATGTGATCCGCCTGCCGCGCGGCGAGAACGGTCTTTGTCCGAACGAGATCCTGGAAGCACTGGAGGACCGGAACCTGGAGCGCATCCTGGTGGAAGGCGGGGCCCGGACGATCGCCCGCTTCGTCGACCACGGACTGGTCGATCATCTGCACGTGTCGATCGCGCCGCTGATCATCGGGTCGGGGCCGCAGGGCATTTCGCTGCCACCGATCCGCACCCTGTCCGAAGCGCATCGCCCCTCCGCGAATGTCTTCAGCCTCGGCAGTGATGTTCTCTTCGACTGCAGACTGCGCGAGCAGCCGGTGGCCTCAGCGCGGCGGCAGAGCCAGAAGGTCCAGGTGACCGACCAGGCAGCTTCCGCCCTGGTCGATATCGGCTAGACGCTGGTCGCGCCAGGACTCGACAGAGGCCCGATCCACGTCCCCCATCTCCAGAACCGGGGCAACCATGCCCTCGACGAAGGCGCGATGCAGCGCCTCCTCGCCGGGGCCGATCCGCCAGGGACTATCCCCCGTCAACACTTCGTAGCCTAACCCCTGAAACACACTTTTCAGATGCGGTGTCGCCATGGGGCCGAGCGCTTCGCCGAACCCCTTGTCTGTCGCCTGGTGTCGGTTGAAACTGCGCACGATCTGGATGTCCAGCACATGCCGGTTGGTCCAGATGATGCGGCCATCGTAATTCAGCGCGGCATAGAGCGCGACATTATGCTTCGCCAGCCGTGCGGCCAGATCTTCACAGAACGACAGCGAACAGAGATCGAAGAAGGCAGAGGCGGTCAAAAGATCGATGCCATCCAGGGTCAGGCTCTCGAGATCGGTGAGATCCTGCTGAAGGGTTTTCACCTCCGGTCGGCCGATCAGCCGCGAGGCTTCGCCAAGAAGGGCGGGATCGTAATCGACCAGCAACCAATCGGTCGCCTGCGGCAAACGGGCACTGAGAGTGCGATAGGTCGAGCCGGTGCCACAGCCGATATCCATGACGTGGGGCGCGCGCTCGCCTTCGGCAAGCACCGCCGCGAGCCTGCGCAGCAGAACGGGGTTGCGGGCAGCCCGATCCGCCGGTTCGCGCAGGCTAAGCCAGGATGTGTCGAAGCCGCTCATTCAAATCTCCTCCAGCCTGTTCGAAACGGTGATGGCGGTATCCCGCCAGCGTGGCAGGGCAAGGCCTGCCCTCCTCGATGCCGCAGCCATCTGCCGGCGCAGCTCCCCGTCGGCCACCAGCGTTGCGATGGCGTCCGCGAGGGCATTGACATCATCCACGCCGACGAGACGCCCGGCATCCTGTGGCACCACATCCGGCACGGCGCCGGCATGGCAACCGACAATGGGAAGTCCGTGCGCGAGAGCCTCGGCAAACACCATGCCGTAACCTTCGTAACGGCTGGCCAGCACAAAGAGATCGGCCTTGGCCATCTCGGCACGCACGTCCGGCCGTTCGCCGGCCAGCGTGACCCGATCCGTCAGCCCGAGCTCTTCAGTGAGAGCCGCAAGTTGCCTCGCCGTCGAAGGATCAAGATCGGGGCTTCCGATGATGGTGGCGCGCCAGGCGAGATGCGTAAGGCGGGAAAGCGCCTGAAGAAGCACGTCGTGGCCCTTGCGCCGCGTCAGCGACCCGACGGAGAGAATGTGCGGCTGGGCCTCCCCCGATGCGGCAGGGGCTCCCGGTTCCGTCCCCGGCAAGGCGGCGGTGACCTTTTCCGACGGCACCGAAAGAAGAGCAGAGACCTGCCGCGCCGTCGCGTGCGAGGTGACGAAGACGTGGCGCACCGCAGACAGCGCCCGTGCCTCGCCTGCCAGAAGCCGCTCGCTTTGCTCGGCGGTGACGCCCGTTTCGAGGCCGAGGGGATGATGGACCAGCGCGACAAGCCGCAGACGGCTTGCCTCTCGTGAAGCCCAGTCCGCCATCACGCCGAAGGCAAGACCGTCGATCAGAACCAGCGTGCCATCCGCAAGCGCCGAAAGCTGCCGTTCGGCCTCGGCCAGAACCAAGGCGGAAGGCGCCGGGAATCCTGAGCCGAGGCTCATCGTCTGGATCGACCAGCCGAGATCGGTCAGGTCGCGGATCAGGTGCCGGTCATAGCCGTAGCCGCCGGTCTTGGTCTCAAGGCAGCCCGGATAGGCAAAAACCAGATGGCGGTTCAAAGATCCGCCTCGTACCAGCCACGCGCCGCATGGCTTTCATGCAGGAGAACACGAAGGCGGCAGATGCGGTGGCTGCCGGGACCGAGTTTCTTTTCGGCCACCGCCTCCGCCAGCCGGTCGAAAATGTGTTTCGACAGAACCTCGGTGGTGGTAACCCGCCCCTTGAAGATTTCCAGTTCATCGAGGTTCTGGTAGTTCAGCGGCTTCAGCACTTCGGAGAGCGTCTGCGTGGCAAGGCCGATATCCACCGCCAGCCCATCCTCGTCCAGCTCCTTCGTGAAGAAGGCCGCATCGACGACGAAGGTGGCGCCGTGCATGCCTTGCGCCGGCCCGAAGACCGGGCGTGGCAGGCTGTGGGCGATCATGATGTGGTCCCGGACTTCGACGGCAAACATTCGTATTCTATTCCTTTTTCAGTATCGGATTCGGTGGAGAAGCGTGGCAGATGACTGGAGGATACGGGGATAATCCTCCGCCAGATCAGCAAAGGCGGTTTCGCCCGAGATCAGCGCCTCCAGTCGATCGTCGCGCAACAGGTCCATGACCTTGGCCAATCGGCGCGCATGGCTCCAGCGGGCACGCATCCGTCCAGAGACATGCCCCACCTGCGACGACACGATCGATAGCCGCCGCGAATGAAAGGCACCCCCCAGCGACAGGCTGACCGGCCGTTCGCCATACCAGCTGGCTTCGACGATGCGCGCCTCCAGCCCCGCAAGGTCGATTGCCTGCGACAGGGCGGCGGAGGCGCCGGAGGCATTGATCAGGGCGTCGAATTCGCCCTCCAGGCTGTTCGGCACGGCAAAGGCGACCCCAAGCGCTTCGGCGAGGCTGGCACGCTCCAGATTGGGATCGGTCAGCACGACCTCCGTGCCGGTGATGCGGGTCGCAAGATAGGCAACGAGACTGCCGACCACGCCCGCACCGAAGACGGCAATCCGCTCGCCGGGCAGGATGGCGGCATCCCAGATGATGTTCAGCGCCGTTTCCATGTTGGCCGCCAGCACAGCGCGGCTCGCCGGCAGATCCTGCGGTAGCGGCGTGACGGCCGCGGCCGGTACGACGAACAGCTCCTGATGCGGATGCAGGCAGAACACTGACCGCCCGATGAGATCCGGCTCGCCTTCTTCCACCGTGCCGATGGCGCAGTAGCCATATTTCACCGGAAACCCGAATTCGCCATCCATGAACGGCACGCGCATGCGTTCGCGCTCGCTTTCCGGGACAAGGCCTTGAAAGACCGTCGCTTCCGTCCCCCGGCTGATGCTGGAAAAGCTGGTGCGCACGAGAACCTCCCCCGCCGCGGGCGCCGGGACCGACCCATCGCACAACACTGCTTTTCCCGGCGCCTCGAACCATAAGGCCCGTGACGGCGTTATGTCCTCTTTCGGTTCGTGGCGAAAATGGGAGAGCGTCATACGACATCCTGCAACTGGGTAAGCCTTGACTGGCATCAGATAGGGCAGCGTCTGCAAAATGAACGCCCTCTGTCCATCAAAATTCTTTTACCCGTTTCCAACGATCCGTCGAGGACGTGCCCGCGTAATCGCAGCTAAAGACATCAGGAGGCTAGCATGACAGCACCAAGCCCATTTTCCACCGCCCTGTTTGATTCTGCCGTCGAGGTGGAACGCGCCGTGTCCGAACTTCGATACGGCCGCCCGGTTTTGCTGCGAAACGAGGCGCAGACCCTGGCGGTTCTGGCGCTGGATGCCGTGCAGCCTAAAGTCTACGACGAATTTGCCCGTGTGACGGACAATGATCATCACCTGCTGCTGACCGGCAAACGCGCCGCCCGCCTCGGCCTGAAGACGACGTCAGACGTGCTGGTGCCGCTTGCCGGCCTCGACTTCGATCGGGCGTCGAGACTGTCTTATGCGCTTGATGTCGAACGGCCGAAGCGCTGGGTGAAGGCGCCGAAGCTTGGCTCGGACAGCGTCGAGCTGGCGCATGTCTCGCTGCTTTTGCCAGCCATGATAGTGTCGGATGTGACCAGCCGCCAGGACCTGTTCTCCGGCTGCTGCAGCCTGCACGCAAACACGCTGACGACCTACAGGCCGGCGCGCGGCAATTTTCAGAAGGTCGTGCGCACGCGGGTACCGCTGGAAGAGTATGGCGATGCCGATTTCGTCGTCTTCCGTGGCGGCGTGGCTCAGAAGGATCAGGTGGCGATCATCGTCGGCAAGCCGGACGTTTCCAAGCCGGTGCCGATCCGCATCCATTCCTCCTGCATCACCGGCGATCTGTGCGGCTCGCTGAAATGCGATTGCGGCGACCAGTTGCGCAACGGTCTTGATCTCCTGCAGCAGGCCGGTGGCGGGGTTCTGCTGTACCTCGACCAGGAGGGTCGCGGCACCGGGATCGGCGCCAAGATGCGCGCTTACGGCTATCAGCACCGCGGCCTCGACACGATCGATGCCGACGCGGAACTCGGCTTTGCCGAGGACCATCGGAGATACGAGGCTGCCGTTGCCATGCTGAAGCTGCTCGACATTGCGGAGGTGACGGTGTTCACCAACAACCCGACGAAGATTGACAGCCTGCGCCGTGCCGGAATTAAGGTGCATCAGAGAACCGCTGTGCTCGGTCGCGTGACCCGCGAAAACGAGAACTACCTGCGGACCAAGACACTGCGGGCCGGCCACATGATGGATCTCGAAACGCTGATCGCCGCCGAATGACGGCCGGGAGGACTTAACAATGGCAGCCCTGCCGGAGATGAGCGAGCAGTCGCCGGGCCTGCGGCCAGACGCGGGCAAGCTGCTGGCCAGCACGTTGAAGGCGCTGTGCTGCGCCTATGGCTTGTCGGTTGCGGTTTGGGCCGTTGCGGCGCTGCATCTGCCGATCGAGCTGCACGTGCCCCTGCTGGCCGCGCTCATTCTGGCGGTGATGTTCGGTTTCGTGCTCTACGGGTTGCCGAACCACGACCATCCGCGCTTCGGTTACGCCAACCTCGTGACGGCGATCCGGGCGGGTCTGGTGAGCCTGATCGCCGCCACCATCCTCTCCTCTTCCGTGTTTGCCGCGCATGAGGTGAACCTGCTCCTGTGGTCCGTCTTCGGCGCGACCGTGCTTGCGCTGTCGCTCGACGGGGTGGACGGCTATCTCGCACGACGCTTCCGGCAGCAGTCGCGCCTCGGCGCCCGCTTCGACATGGAAGTGGATGCCTTCCTGATCCTGATGTTGTCCATCGGTTGCGCCGTGCTCGGAAAGGCGGGGCTCTGGGTGGTGCTGATCGGCCTGATGCGCTACGGTTTCATCCTGGCCCAGTGGCTGCTGCCAAAATTGCGCCAGGAGCTTTTCCCCTCCCTGCGGCGCAAGATCATCTGTGTGGTGCAGGTGGCGGCCCTCTGTCTCGTCATCCTGCCCGGCTTCGGGCAACCGGCATCGGGCATGCTCTCTGCCCTGTGCCTGGCGCTTCTCGTCTATTCGTTCGCCGTCGATACGATCTGGCTTCTCACCCGCAAGGACAGCGCTCCGTGACCGGAAACCTCGCCGCCTCGTTCGGTCTCGCCCGTTCCATTGCGATCTATTACGGCATGCCCTGGCGGCGGAGCAGCCTGAAGCGTTTCTATCGCGCACTGGTGAAGCCCGGCGATCTCGTCTTCGACATCGGCGCTCATGTGGGAAGCCGCAGTCGGACCCTGCTGCAGCTCGGCGCACGGGTCGTGGCGGTCGAACCGCAGCCGCTGTTCGCCGACTTCCTGCACAAGCATCTGGAGAAGGATCTGGTGGCGCTGGAACGCGTCGCCGTCGGGCGCGAGAGCGGCGAGATCGACCTTCATATTTCAAGCCGGCACCCGACCGTGACCAGTATTTCCACGAGTTTCGTCGAGACGGCTGCCAAGACGCCGGGTTTTGCCTCTGTCGAATGGGACCGCACGCTGAAGGTACCGATGGTGACGCTTGCGGACCTCGTTCAGCGTTATGGAATGCCCGATTTCTGCAAGATCGATGTCGAGGGTGCCGAAGCCGATATTCTGAACGGCGTGGACGAGCCGCTGCCGCTCGTCGCGTTCGAATATATTCCCTCCATGCCGCACCTGACGGACGCGGCTCTGGCAGCGCTTGCGAGCCGGGGAGATTACCGTTTCAACCGGGTCGTGGGGGAAAGCCACCGGTTTGTCGAACCGGAGTGGACCGGCCTTGCGGACTTGCAGGCAAAGATCCAGCATCTTGCGCCCGACGCCCCATCGGGTGACATCTATGCCCGGCTTTCCCGGTGAGCCTCTTTTGCTGCCGTGCGATGACTGACGAGGAGAAGCAGAAGCCCTGGAAGCGCGCCGATCAGGGCCAGAGCCCCATAGGTGACGCTCGCCGCAACCCCTTGCGCACTGGCGAGGCCGATCAGCGGCCAGAGCGCGGCAGCCGCCGCCTCGCGCGTTCCCCAGCCGCCGAAACCGGTGGGAATCAGCATCGAGAGAAGACAGAGCGGCACGACGGTGACGAGCCCGGAAAGCGGCAACGTGCCGCCTGTGGCATGCGCAGCAAACCAGAAGAGCAGGATATAGGACCCAACCGCCGACAGGCTGAGACCGGCCTGCCGTTTCCAGGCGCCGTCACGCACGAAGACCTGGGCAAGATCGTCGCGGAGTGGGGCAAGCTTTTTCCAGGCGAGGACGAGGATCACGATGAGGGCGGCCGCACTCAGCAGGGCAACGGGAAGAAGCCCGACGGGAAAGACGCTCGCCAGCAGGCCGGGCCAGAAGAACAGCCCGCAGGCACAGACGACAAAGAAGGCCATCTGACCGGACAGCCTCTCAATAATCACGCTTTTCGCCGCGAGCCTGATGCCCGACGGGGCGGAGGTGCGGCTTCGATAGGCACGCAACGCATCGCCGGCCACGCCGCCCGGCAGCGTCTGATTGAGCGCTGTGGCAATGTAATATTCCCGCACGGCCCAGCCGAGCGGCATGTCCTGGCCGAGCCGTTGGGCGGTAAAACGCCAGCGAAGCGCGGACAGGATGATCTGCGCCTGGACGATCAGGAGACCGATGGCGATCTCGACCAGCGAGACGTCCGACAGCGCTTTCAGCAGCGGACCCCGATCGATATGGGCGATCAGAACCGGAACCAGGACGAGAGCGGCAAGGCTTCCTGCCAGATGCATGTAGCGCAAGGGTATGACTTTCGGGTTTGCCGCTCATCAGGCGATGCGACAGGATGGTTGTAAGGAGAACCTACGGTGGATGACAAGGTGCAGACCAGTCGACGCGGAATTGAGGGCACCGGGCAGCGCGCTCATCGCGCGCTGTTGCCCACGATCCTTGCGTGGATCACCGTTCTGACGCTCACGACCGTCATTCTCAACCTGCCGGATCATCCGGACGCCGTGCGGTTTGCCGCCTTCCTCCGCCTGCCGGTGGAAGTACCAGTGATCGCGCTGTTTCTGATGGTCTTTCAAGGCCGGATCGGCACAGTCTTCCGGTGGATCGTGACGCTGCTACTCGGCCTCATCCTGTTTCTGAAGCTTGCCGACATCGGAACGCAGAGCGCCTTCCAGCGACCGTTCAATCCCTATCTCGACGGCAAGATGCTGCTGGACGGCTGGAACCTTCTTTCGGGCGCGATCGGCACCGGCATTGCAGCGGCCGGCATTATCGCCATCCTGTTGTCCTTTCTCGTTTTTCTCGCCCTTTATGCCCGCAGCCTGCGCGGGGTTGCCGCGACACCACCTCCCGCACGGGATGGAATGCGGCCCATATCCGCCGCCGTTTCGGTCGCAGCCTTGATCGCGCTGGCGCTGCCGCTGCGCCTGCCATTCGCCATAGAAGCGGGTGCACTGCCCTATCTGCAGGCCCGCACCACACTGATCGCGACCTCGATTGCCGACATGGCGGCGTTCGAGCGGACGCTGTCTGATCCGGCCCCCACATCGCCGGCAGCGCCGGACTTTGCACAGGTGGCAGGCCGCGACGTGATCCTCATCTTTGTCGAATCCTATGGGCGCAGCGCCGTGGAAGACCCTCGCTACGCGCCGCTCATCAGCCCGCGCCTGACAGAACTGGAGGAGAAACTGGCGGCGAAGGGCTTTGGCTCAGCCAGCCGCTGGATCACATCGCCCACGGTCGCCGGCCTCAGTTGGCTGGCGCATGGCACGTTCCTCTCCGGCCTCTGGGTTGACAATCAGGCCCGCTATGACCGGCTGATGATGAGCGACTGGCCGACGCTGAACAGGCAGTTCTCCGAGGCCGGCTGGCAGAGCGTCGGGGTGATGCCGGCCATCACCATGGACTGGCCGGAAGCCGCCTATTACGGCTACGACCGGGTGCTGGCCGCCAAGGATCTCGGTTACCGGGGCAAACCCTACAACTGGGTGACGATGCCGGACCAGTATACCCTATCGGCGTTGCAAAGCATGGTGCGGGAAAAGCCGGGCCGCAAGCCGGTGATGGCGGAGGTGGCGCTGATTTCCAGCCATGCGCCCTGGACGCCGGTCGCCTCTCTCGTGGACTGGGCCGCGGTGGGCGATGGGCGGATCTTCGACACCGAGGCACAGAGCGGGCCAACTCCGCAAGAGGTCTGGGCCGACCCGGAACGGGTGCGCCAGCACTATATCCGCACCATCGATTATTCGCTGCAGACGATCGGCAGTTATATCGAAACCTATGGCGACGACGACCTGTTCATCGTCATCGGCGACCACCAGCCAGCTTCGATCGTCACCGGGCCGGATGCGTCCCGCGCCGTTCCGATGCACGTCATTACCCGCGACGCCGCACTTCTGGACCGCTTTAGAAGCCGGGGATTTGCGGACGGTCTGCATCCACCCGCAGCGGGTGAGGTTCCGATGAGTGCCGTGAAAGCGCTGTTGACCGAGGCCCTGTCGCAGCCGTGAGCCTGCTCAGGCCTTGGCGCTTAGGCTCATCAACTGCCGGGCAAAGGCAAGGCTTGCCGGCTGTTCCTGCCGATAGCGTTCGCCGATCTCCATCATCAGCACCGTTCCGGGCAGAAAACGCAGTTCGGAGAAGATCCGCTCCCAGGCGATATCGCCCCAGCCGAGCGGCAGGTGAAGATCGCCGATGCCAAGCGCGACGGCCTCCTGCGGGAAAAAGGCCTCGTAGAAACCCTTGGGCCGGCCAAAGCTGTCATGCACGTGCAGATGGCCGGCCACCGGCGCCATGGCGGCGATCTCGGCCATGAAGTCGAGCCCGCGATAGGTGGCTTCCAGATAGGCGTGGCTGAAATCGATCAGCGCAACAAGGGCGGGATGATTGACGGCCTTCACCGTCCCGGCGATTTCTGCCGGCGTTTGCCGATACTGGCCGGGCGCCGTGCTGAAGATGTTTTCCAGCGCGATGCGCACGCCGTGCCGGGCGGCATATGCGCAGAGCTCGTGAAGCGCCTCGCGCTCGCGGTCCACGGCATCAGCGCGCTGGTGGATCTGGTCCGCCCGAAGAAAACCGCCATGCTGCACCAGGACCCTGGCGCCAATCCGGTCGCAGAGTTCCACCAGTGCCTTGGCGGCCTGCAACTGGGAGGGCAGCGTGTCCGGATCCATGAAGTTGGACGAAACAAGACCGTGGGCCGTATAGGTCACGTCGAACTGCCGGGTGAGCGCAAGGAGCGGTGCGACACGCTCCTCGATCATGCGCCCGCCGGCGATCAGATCGAGACTGGTCAGCGTCAGCTCCACCGCATCCGCACCGAGATCGACGACCGCTCGCAGATCTGCAGACAGGGAGGACAACCGACCATCGGCGGCTTCGACGGCAAATCCAGCGGCGATCAAAGAGCTCATCTCGTACTCGTGATTGGAATTGAAGGCGCCGGACCAAATCCGGCATTGCGACATCAAATAGGCACTTCCGATGACAGCCTGATGATCCGCCGGCAAGAGTTTGCCTGTGAAACGGCAGGCGCTTTTGCCGGGAGGTCCAGTGAGGGGCTTGCCTTTCGGGGCAAAACACTCTTGGCTGCGTGAAACGGTAAGGTTTGCACACTATCTTATACAACAAGAGTGTGCGTGTTGGGCAGATGACGGATCAGCGGTTCTACGTGAAATTCTGGGGTACGCGCGGCAGCATTCCGGTGTCGGGCGACGACTTCGTTCGATACGGCGGCAATACGCCGTGTCTCGAAGTCCGGTGCGGCGAGCATATTTTGATCTTCGATGCAGGGTCCGGTATCATGGGCGCCGGCCAGTCGCTGCTCGGACAGAGCGTGGACGACATCAATGTCTTCTTCACGCACTGTCATTACGACCACATCATCGGCCTGCCGTTTTTCAAGCCGATCTACAACCCGGCCATCACCGTGACCTTCTGGTCCGGCCATCTGTGCGGCGCCATGACGACGGGCGAGATGATCAAGAAGTTCATTAGCCCGCCATTTTTTCCGATCAACGTCGAAATCTGCAATGCCACGTTACGGTTTTCAGATTTCCGTGCCGGCGAGATCATCACACCAAAGCCCGGCATCGTCATCAAGACCTTTGCGCTCAATCACCCGGGTGGCTGCATCGGCTACCGCGTGGAATGGGAGGGGAAGGCTCTGGCACTGGTGTTCGACATCGAGCATGAACCGGGAAAACTGGATCCGACAGCCCTTGCCCTGATGGAGGGCGCCGATGTCGTCGTCTACGATTCCGCCTTCACCGAAGCGGAGATGCAGCGCTACCGCGGCTTTGGCCACTCCACCTGGGAACAAGGGGTGAAACTGATGCAGGCTGCCGACGCGAAAAAGCTGGTTCTTTTCCATCACTCTCCCACCCGCACCGACGGCGAAATGGCGCTGCTGGAACGGCTGGCGCAGGAGGCCTTCCCGAACACCGTGGCGGCCTTCGACGGAATGGTGCTCGATATCCGTTAAACGGAAGACGCGTGAAGCCGACGGAGGACAGTCCGCGGCAAACAAGAACGGCGGAACATGGCGGCGGATATCCTGAAGGGGCTTTTTTCGGAGCGGCAGCTGCGTCGTGCGCGCCTGCTGTCGGGCCTGATCATCTTTCTGTTCCTGCTGATGCATATCATCAACCACAGTATCGGCCTCATTTCGGTTCAGGCCGCAGATCATGCCCGCCCCGCGCTTCTCGCCATCTGGCGCCATCCGATCGGAACGACACTGCTTTATGGCTCTTTCCTGGTGCACGTCATTCTCGTGCTCCGGACGCTGTTTGTGCGAAGAAGCCTGGCCATGCCGAAGTCCGAGGCGATGCAGGTCGTGCTCGGGCTTTCCGTTCCGCTGCTGCTGATCGACCATATCCTCGGGACCCGCGTCGCCTCGCATCTCTTCCATCTGCGGGACAGCTACGAAACCATCGTTCACAGCCTGTGGACGAAATCCCCGGCAGACGGTTTCAAGCAGTCCCTCGCTTTGATCGTGATCTGGGCGCATGGCTGCATCGGGATCCATTTCTGGCTGCGCTATCGCTCCTGGTATGCCGGCATCTGGCCCTGGGCGCTGACGCTGGCGATCCTGCTTCCGATCCTGTCGCTGCTCGGCTTCGTGCAGATGGGCCGCACGATCGCCAACCCGACCTTTCCGTTGAGCGGCTTTCCGGGCGGAACCTATGACCCGACGATCCTGCCGGTGGGCGCCGTGGAGCAACTGCAAGACCTGCGCGTGATCCTCTATGGCGTGTTCGTGTCCGCCGTCGTCCTGATCTTTGCGGCGCGCGGCATCCGCTGGATCCGGGAGCGCGCCCACCTCGTCACGATCCGTTATGTCACAGGCGAGGCGATCAGCGTGCCGCGCGGCTTCACGGTCCTGGAAGCGAGCCGGATTGCCGGCAAGCCCCATTACGCCGTTTGCGGCGGCAAGGGCCGATGCTCCACCTGCCGCGTGCAGATCATCGACGGCGAAGAGCATCTGCCGGCCGCGGACCCAGCCGAGCAAAGGACACTGGACAGGATCGAGGCGGGGCCCGGCGTGCGCCTCGCCTGCCAGCTTCGACCGACGGGCAGTGTCACCTTGTCGCCGCTGCTTGTGGCATTTCCCGACCCGCAAGGCGTTTCGGAATCCTACGAGGCGGTTCCGGGACGGGAACGCGAGATCGCGGTTCTCTTCTGTGACATCCGCAACTTCACGACGATTTCGGAAGCACGCTTGCCCTTCGATATTGTTTTTCTGTTGAACCGCTACTTCGCGGTGGTCGGCGCGGCGGTGGAAGCCGCCGGCGGACGCGTCGATAAGTTCATCGGCGATGGCGCGATGGCGCTCTTCGGCATCAACGGATCTCTTGAGGATGGCTGCCGTCAGGCGGTTCGCGCCGCAGCCGGGATCATCGAAGGGATCGACGAGCTGAACCGGCAGCTGTCGCAGGACTTGACGATACCGCTTCGAGTGGCGATCGGGATCCATGCGGGCTCCGCCGTTGTCGGCACGCTCGGCTACGGCAACGCCCGCAACCTGACGGCAATCGGCGATACCGTGAACGTCGCGAGCCGCCTGGAAACGACTGCGAAGGAAATCGACATGCCACTCGTGATGTCGGAGCCGGTTGCGACATTGTCCAACGTCGATGTCACCATGGCGGAGACCCGCAAGATCGTGGTGCGCGGCCGGACCATTCCGCTACGTATTTTCGTCTTCGGCAAATCCATGACCGGCATGCTGCTGCAGACGACGGCGCCGGGAAGAGCCCTGAAGACGCGAACGGCCTGATGCCAAGCCCCGCAAACCATGCTAGCGTCTCCGCCATGGATACTCGCAACGCAGCCGGCAGTTTCTTCCAGCAGCTTCCGCTGCTCACCCGCTTCGAAGGCGTTGCGGAGACGGCAAGCTATACGCCGCTGCCGGAGGGCTGGGTGCTGGCCGTTGCCGATATCGTCGGCTCCACCAAGGCGATTGCGGAAGGCCGCTACAAAACGGTCAACATGGCCGGCGCCAGCGTGATCTCGGCGCTTCTCAACGGCATGGACATGAAGGACTACCCGTTCGTCTTCGGCGGCGACGGGGCGATTGTTGCCCTGCCCGGCGCCCTGGAGGAGCAGGCCACACAGATCCTTGCGGCGGTGCGGGACTGGGTCTCGGCGGAGCTACAGCTCGAGCTGCGGGTGGCGCTCGTGCCGCTCATCGACATTCGCGAGGCCGGCCTCGATGTGCGCGTGGCCCGGTTCGGCGCCAGCGATCATGTCTCCTACGCGATGTTCAGCGGCGGGGGCGTAAGCTGGGCCGAAGAGCAGATGAAGTCCGGCCGCTACAGGATCGACCGGAAAGCCGACACACACCCGGATTTGACCGGCCTCTCCTGCCGTTGGGACCCGATCGCGGCGCAGAATGGCGACGTTGTCTCCATTATCGCCAAACCCGTATCCGAAGCGACGATGCCGGAGTTTCGGGCGCTGGTGGCCGCCATCATTGCCGTGACCGCCGAACAGAACCGGGACGGCCATCCCGTGCCGGTCGAGGGACCGCCCCTTCGTTTCAGGGCGGGCAACATCGACGCGGAGACCGCCGCCGCACCGCCCGGACAACGGTTGCGCGCGCGGCTTTCTGGCCTCACGCAGGCCCTTCTTGCCGTCCTGCTCTACAAGTTCAACCTGTCAATGGGCCGCTTTAACGCGCGCGATTATGCCCGCGAAGTGGCGGAAAACTCCGATTTCCGCAAGTTCGACGACGGACTGAAGATGACGGTGGATGTGGATGATGCTCATCGTTGGCGTCTTGAGGTCCTGCTTGCCGATGCGGAGGCCAAGGGCATCTGCCACTACGGCATGCATCGCCAGGACAGTGCACTGATGACCTGTTTCGTGCTGACCCCGATGTCGAAGGACCACGTGCACTTCATCGATGGCGGCAATGGCGGGTATGCTCTGGCTGCCCGCGACCTTGCAATGAAGCTCGACGCCGAACAGACAGCCCGCACCGGCTGAGGTTTTCCAGCCGTGTTTGCGCTGGATGTCACCTCACGCTGACCCCGCGATTGCCATTCGGCACTTCCCCCGTAATATTCAGCTGCAGCAGTTCGAGGCAGAGGGGACGGACGCTATCGACGGTTTACCCCAACGTTGATGGCCGACATGAAGAGCACGATGGAAAAAAGCCTCACGCGTTACATCTGGGTCAACACCTACAAGCAGCAACTGTGGATCCTGCTGGTCGTCGCCGCGTCGATGATCCCGTATTTCCTCTCCTTCGACCTGCCCAAACGCATCGTCAACGGCCCGATCCAGGGTGACGGCTTTGGCGCTCCCGATGCCACCCAGCTGTTCATGCCGATTGCCTTCGACCTGCCGCTGATCGGTCACATCCAGCTCTTCGAGGGGGTGGAGCTTGATCGCGTCCAGATGCTGATGGCGCTGAGCGGCGTCTTTCTCGGCCTTGTGGTGCTGAACGGTCTCTTCAAGTTCTACATCAACACCTACAAGGGTAGGCTTGGCGAACGGATGTTGCGGCGTATTCGCTTCGAACTGGTTGACCGTGTGCTGCGCTTCCCGCCCTCGCACTTCAAACGCGTGCGCGCGGCCGAGATCGCCACCATGGTCAAGGACGAGGTGGAGCCGCTCGGCGGTTTTACCGGTGATGCCTTCGTGCAGCCGGCGCTTCTGGGCGGCCAGGCGCTGACGGCGCTCGCCTTCATCTTGATGCAGAACTTCTGGCTGGGCATGATCGCCTTCGCAATCGTGATGGTGCAGGCGATCATTATCCCCAGAATGCGCAAGCGTCTCCTGATCCTCGGGCGCGAGCGCCAGCTGACCGCGCGCGAGCTGTCCGGGCGCGTCAGCGAGATCGTCGACGGCATCCACACCATCCGCGGCCACGACACATCCAACCTCGAGCGCGCCGACATCGCCGACCGGTTGGGCCGGATCTTTGCGATCCGCTACGATCTCTACCAGTGGAAATTCCTGGTCAAGTTCATCAACAACTTCCTGGCCCAGGTGACGCCTTTTCTGTTCTACGCCATCGGCGGCTATCTGGCGCTCCAGGGCCGGATCGACATCGGCCAGCTGGTGGCGGTGATCGCCGCCTACAAGGATCTTCCGGGCCCCCTCAAGGAGCTGATCGACTGGGATCAGGCACGTCAGGACGTGCAGATCAAATACGCGCAGGTGAGCGAACAATTCGATGTGGACGGGTTGAGCGACCGGACAATCCAGGAGGTGTTCCGCGAGCCGGTACCGCGGCTTCTCTCGCCCCTGGTGATCACCGGCCTGGTGCTGACCGACGACAGCAATGCGCCGATCCTCCACCATGTCTCGCTGGAGATCGCCCCCGACGAGACCGTGGCGATCCTCGGCGATCCCGGCTCGGGCGGCGACGCGTTGGCCGAAGCGCTGGGTCGTATCGTCTGGCCGGCATCGGGCGAGATCACGATCGACGGAAAGGATATCCGCAAGGTGCCGGAAGCGATTACCGGACGCCGCATCTCCTACGTCTCGTCCGACACCTATTTCTTCCACGGCACGCTTCGCGACAACCTTCTCTATGTGCTCAAACATGCACCGCTGACGGACGTGACCTACGAGGGCGCCGATGCCCGCACCTTCCGCAGAAAAATCGGCGAGACGATCAGTGCCGGAAACCCGGTCCTCGACCTCAACAGCGATTGGATCGATTATCGCGCCGCGGGCGCAAGCGGACCGGACGATCTCTTGAAGGTCATCCGTCCGGTTCTCGATGCGGTGACCATTTCACAGGATCTGTTCTACCTCGCCCTGCGCTCGCAGGTGGATATCGACACCCACGGCGTCATGACCGACCAGATCGTCATGGTCCGCGCGGCACTGCGCGACCGCCTGGTGGCCGAAGATCTGGACGGCGTGGTCGAGAGTTTCGAAGACGGCAGTTACAACAGTCTGGCCAGCGTCGGTGAGAACATCCTGTTCGGTGTCATGAAACCCGGACTGATGACCAGCCAGGACCTTGCGGAACATCCCTATTTCCGGCAGGTCCTGCGCCAGACCGGGCTGGTCGCCAAGCTCTACGACATGGGGCTCGAGATTGCGGAGAACATGGTCGAACTGTTCCGCGACCTTCCCCCCGGCCATCCGTTCTTCCAGCAGCTGACCTTCATGAAGGCGGAAGACATTCCGGCCTACGAGTCGCTGCTGCCGAAACTGAAGGAACATTCCTTCGAAAAGGCCAGCGGGGAAGAACGGGCCAACATCATCCGCCTGAGCTTTGCCTATATCGAACCCCGGCATCGCTTCGGCCTGCTGACGGCCGATCTGATGGCGATGATCGTCGAGGCCCGCACGCAGTTCTACGCCGATATTCCGCCGGAACTGGCCGAAGCCATCGAGCGCTACGATCCCGAACATTTCATGGCGTCCGCATCGCTGATGGACAATGTTCTGTTTGGGCGCATCAGCCTGCAGGACGCGGAAACGAGCGACAAGATCCGCAGCATCATCCAGTCCATTTTCCGCGAACTGGAGCTTGAGGACTACGTCCTGTCGATCGGGCTGGATTTCCAGGTTGGCGCGCAGGGACGGCGGCTGACGAATGTCCAGCGACAGAAGCTGAATCTCGCCCGCGCGCTTCTCAAACGATCCGACTATTTCATCTTCAACCGGCCGCTGCCGGCGCTCGATCAGCGATCCCAGGAAGCCATCACGCGCAACATCATGACCGATCTGCACGAGGAGGGACACAAGCCGGCCATCCTCTGGGTTCTGCCGAACGCACGGATGAGCGAACTTTTTGACCGGATCATGGTTTTCCAGAATGGCAATCTTGTCGAAAATGGGACGTTTGCCGAGTTCGCCGATCAAAAGAGTATGTTCAAGCAACTCGTCTCGTATTAATCTTTTGCCAGGTCATGAAAGGTCTGCCGATGCTGTTGAAGGACGAAGTGGAAATGTTGCGGCGCGTGCCGCTCTTCGCCAAGATCGCGCCGGCCAAGCTGAAGCTTCTGGCCTTCGCCTCTGAACGGTTGACGTGCCGGGAAGGCCAGAACCTTTTCCGCCAGGGCGATGCCGGCGACGCGGCCTATGTGGTGCTGTCGGGAACGGCGGATGTGCTTGTCGATTCGGGCGAGAGCGAGATCAAGGTGGCGGAGGTCGAGCAGAATTCGATCGTCGGCGAAATCGCCATCCTGTGCGACGTCTCGAGGACGGCGACGGTGCGCGCCACGACCCGGCTGGAAGTGCTGAAGATCAGCAAGGACAGCTTCCTCGACCTGATGAACGATTTCCCGGACATGGCGGTCGAGATCATGCGCGTTTTGGCCGACCGCCTGAACCACACGACGATGGAACTATCGCTGGCGCGCAGCCGCGAGCATGCACCCGCCAGCTGAAGCTCAGACCCGATCGAGACATGCACAAAGGCCGCGGATCAAACCCGCGGCCTTTGTGCATTTCAGGAAAGCACATCGGCGGCCGGACGTGCCGGCCACCACGCATTCGCGCGATCAGGCCTTGGCGAGATCGAAGCGATCGGCGTTCATGACCTTGACCCAGGCGGCGACGAAGTCGTTGACGAACTTCTTCCCGTTATCGGCCTGTGCATAGACTTCGGCCAAAGCCCGCAGCTGCGAGTTGGAGCCGAAGACGAGATCGACACGGGTTGCCGTCCACTTGACCTCACCGGTCTTCCGGTCGCGTGCCTCGAACAGGTTTTCGGCCGGCGTCACAGGCTTCCAGGCAACATTCATGTCCATGAGGTTGATGAAGAAGTCGTTCGTCAACAGACCCGGACGGCGGGTCAGCACACCGTGCATGGAACCGCCGACAGTGTTGCCGAGAACCCGAAGGCCGCCCACAAGCACGGTCATTTCCGGAGCCGTCAGCGTCAGAAGCTGCGCCTTGTCGATCAGCATCTCTTCGGACGAGATGGTGAACTCGGTCTTCTGGTAGTTGCGGAAACCATCGGCTTCCGGCTCCAGAGGCTCGAAGGACGCAGCGTCCGTCTGCTCCTGTGTCGCATCGGTGCGGCCCGGCGCGAAGGGAACCTCGACGTCATGGCCGGCAGCCCGCGCAGCCTGCTCCACCGCAGCGGAACCACCGAGCACGACCAGGTCGGCCAGCGAGATCTTCTTGCCGCCTGTCGCCGACGCATCGAACTCAGCCTTGATGGCTTCCAGCACGCCGAGAACCTTGGCGAGCTGCTGCGGCTGGTTTGCGGCCCAGTCCTTCTGCGGTGCAAGACGGATACGGGCACCGTTGGCACCGCCGCGCTTGTCGGAACCACGGAAGGTGGAGGCGGACGCCCAGGCGGTCTGGATCAGCTCTTCCGGCGTCAGGCCGGCGTTGAGCAGCTTCGTCTTCAGGCTGACGAGATCGGCGGCATCGACCAGCGGATGATCGACGGCCGGGACCGGATCCTGCCAGATCAGCTCTTCCGCCGGCACTTCCGGACCGAGGTAGAGAACCTTCGGCCCCATGTCGCGGTGGGTCAGCTTGAACCAGGCCCGCGCGAAGGCATCGGCGAATTCCGCAGGGTTCTGGTGGAAGCGGCGAGAGATCTTCTCATAGGCCGGGTCCATGCGCATCGCGATGTCCGCGGTGTTCATGACGATCGGAACCTTCTTTGCCGGGTTTTCGGCATCCGGAGCATGGTCCTTCTCGGCCAGATCCTTCGCATGCCACTGCCAGGCACCGGCCGGGCTCTTCACCAGTTCCCACTCATAACCGAAGAGAACGTCGAAATAGCCCATGTCCCACTGGGTCGGGTTCGGCGTCCAGGCACCTTCGAGACCGCTGGTGATGGTGTCGGAACCCTTGCCGCTCTTGTAGGTGCTGATCCAGCCGAGGCCCATTTCGGCAATACCGGCGGCTTCCGGCTCAGGACCGACATGGGCGGCATCGCCAGCACCATGCATCTTGCCGAAGGTGTGGCCGCCGGCCACGAGTGCCACGGTTTCCTCGTCGTTCATCGCCATGCGGGCGAAGGTTTCGCGCACGTCACGGCCGGAAGCAAGCGGATCCGGTTTGCCGTCCGGGCCTTCCGGGTTGACGTAGATGAGACCCATCTGAACGGCAGCGAGCGGGTTTTCCAGAACACGGTCACCGGTATAGCGGCTGCGCTCCTTGTCGCTGGTCGCCAGCCACTCGGTTTCGGCACCCCAGTAGATGTCTTCTTCCGGTTCCCAGACATCGGCGCGGCCGCCGCCGAACCCGAAGGTCTTGAACCCCATGGATTCCATCGCGCAATTGCCGGCGAGGATCATCAGGTCGGCCCAGGAGAGCGCATTGCCGTATTTCTGCTTGATCGGCCACAGCAGGCGGCGGGCCTTGTCGAGGTTGCCGTTGTCCGGCCAGCTATTCAGCGGCGCGAAGCGCTGGGTACCCGAGCAGGCGCCACCACGACCATCGGCCGTGCGGTAGGTGCCGGCGCTGTGCCACGCCATGCGGATGAAGAACGGGCCGTAATGACCGTAGTCGGCCGGCCACCAGTCCTGGCTTTCGGTCATCAGGGCATAGAGGTCCTGCTTGACGGCCTTGAGATCGAGCGACTTGAAGGCCTCGGCATAGTTGAACGTCGGGTCCATCGGGTTCGACAGAGCCGTGTTCTGGTGCAGGATCTTCAGGTTCAACTGGTTCGGCCACCAGTCACGATTGCCGCGCATGCTCACGCTCGTTGCGCCATGCGCCACCGGACATTTGCCGGCTGCCTGCTTCGTCACGTCCATTTTATCCTCCTAGAAACCTTGCCTGGTTCAGCTTCATCATCAACCGGGTTTGCGACGTCTTTGCGACGGTCGCCCCGCTGAATATCCGGCATCCGCGCCGCGAAATCTTGTCCGATCCCTGCGCCAGTTGCTGTCTAGAACTGCTCTAGCAAAAAAGTTCCATTAATGTAATTATTATAAACTGATGATATCGATAAGGTAAGGTTATCATGAACCTGACGCTGCGGCAGCTTCGCTATTTCGACGCGCTGGCCCGGCACGGCCATTTCGGGCGCGCCGCCGAGGCCTGTTCCATCTCGCAGCCGGCATTGTCGGTGCAGGTCAAGGAACTGGAGGAGACGCTGGGTGTGGAACTGCTCGAACGCGGGGCCCGTCAGGTGCGTCTCAGCACCTTTGGCGAGGAATTTGTGCTCCGGGTGCGGGAGATCCTGCGTTCGGTCGATGAATTGGGGGATCTCGCTCGTGCTTCACGGGAGATGCTGACGGGGCGGCTTCGGATCGGCGTCATTCCAACGGTTGCGCCCTATCTTCTGCCGGCCATGATCGGCAGGTTGACGCGCGAAAACCCCGCTCTCGACATCCATGTGCGCGAAACGGTGACACCGAAACTTCTCGACGAGCTTTCGGAAGGGCGGCTCGATACGGCCATCGTCGCCCTGCCCGTCTCCGAAGCCTCGCTGGAAGAAGTGCCTCTGTTCGATGAGCATTTCCTGCTGGTCCGCGCCTGGGAGGATCAGGAAAAACCGGTGCCGGAACGCGAACAGCTTCAGGAAATGCGGCTGCTTCTGCTGGAGGAGGGGCATTGTTTCCGCGAGCAGGCACTGTCTTTCTGCCAGGTCGGCAGCGGAAGCCAGAAGCCGCGCGAACTGCTGGATGGCAGTTCGCTCTCGACGCTCGTGCAGATGGTGGGGGCGGGCATTGGCGTGACGCTCATTCCGGAGATCGCGGTCCCGGTAGAAACGCGCTCAGCGCGGGTCTGTGTCGCCCGCTTCAAGGAGCCGCAGCCATCTCGCCGGATCGGCATGGTCTGGCGTCGGTCGAGCGCGATTGCCCGGCAGTTGAATGCGGTTGCAGAGATCGTGCGGGACGCGGCGGACAACCTGCGTTCCTCGGAAACTGGCAAGCACACTCCGCCATCTCTTTGACCGCCCCGCCAAGATGGCGAGGCGGTAAGACCGGGCCTAAGTTTGGAGGATCAGGCGGGGGTGAGTGTCATGGAAGTGCCCGTGGCAGCCAGGTTCAGGCCAAGCTGGCCGGTGACGCTGACGGTCTGCAGATGGATCGAGCCGGCAGTCCCGCCGATCAGCACGTTGACGCCGGCACCGGCCGCAACCGTCACTTCGGCGCTGGCACCCTGATAGAGGCCGGCGAGCGAACCGTGGTGGTAACCGGCGGTCGGCGCCAGCACGGCCCAGATCATGCGGCTGCGGGTGGTGAAGCCGATATCGACGCCCATCTTGCGGACAACGCCCGTATATCGATCCAGCGGTTCGGAGCCGATGGTGGAGGTGAAGACGCAATCCGCTTCCTTGGCCGAACCGAGAACGTAACCCACGCCACCGCCGATGCTGCAATCGAGATAACCGATGCGCACGCCGCCGCGCTGATCGCTTTCCGTATAGGTCGGAACGGCGTCGCGTCTCGAGATCACGTCAGCGGCAGAGGCTGCACCAACGCTGGAGAGAACGGGGAGCGTAGCAAGCGCCACGGCAAGAATCTTCTTCATGGAAATACTCCTTTGATGCTGTCGCTGCCGGACTGGCGAGTCTGACGACAGCCTGCAGAAACTTCATCGTTAACGCGCGTGGCAAAAAAATGATCCTGACGGAGGCCCGCAAGAACTTTGTTGTTCCCAAAAAATTCGTGATCGAAACAGCAAGAGGTTTTCAGACGTCGAGGGTCGCCTGCCGCTCCCAGCGGGAGAAATGGGCACAATAGGAATCCCATTCGCCGTGCTTCAGCTTCAGATAGGCGTCCGAGAAGTCGCGGCCCATCGCCGCCTGCAGCGCATCGTCCGCCGCATAGGCCCTCAGCGCATCCAGAAGGTTCAAGGGCAGGCGCGGAGCATCCTTCACCAGATGGCCCTCCGCATACATGTCGATATCGTGGTGCGGCCCCGGATCGGCATCCGTTTCCAGGCCGCGGAGACCGGCGGCGATGATGACGGACTGCAGCAGGTAGGGGTTCACCGCGCCATCCGGCAGGCGCAGTTCGAACCGTCCCGGCCCCGGCACGCGCACCATGTGCGTGCGGTTGTTGCCGGTCCAGGTGACGGTGTTGGGCGACCAGGTGGCGCCGGAAACGGTGCGCGGCGCATTGATGCGTTTGTACGAATTGACCGTCGGATTGGTGATGGCGGCGAGGGCCGCCGCGTGGGCCATGATGCCGCCGAGGAAGGTCTTGCCCTTGGCAGACAATCCGAAGGGCATGGCGGGATCGGCAAAGGCATTGGTCTTGCCATCCAGATCCCAGACGGAAATGTGGCAATGGCAGCCATTGCCGGTCAACCCCTGGAAGGGTTTCGGCATGAAGGTGGCGCGAAGTCCATGCTTTTCCGCCACCGACTTGACCATGAACTTGAAGAAGGAATGTTTGTCGGCAGTCGCCAGCGCATCGTCGAACTCCCAGTTCATCTCGAACTGGCCGTTCGCATCCTCATGGTCGTTCTGGTAGGGCTTCCAGCCGAGCTCCAGCATGTAATCGCAGATTTCGGCGATGACGTCGTAACGCCGCATCAGCGCCTGCTGGTCGTAACAGGGCTTTTCCGCGATGTCCGCGTCATCGGAGATGCGATCGCCGTCGGCGTTGATCAGGAAGAACTCGGCCTCGACGCCCGTCTTCACCCGCAATCCGGCGGCGGCGGCTTTGGCCACCTGCCGTTTCAGGACGACGCGCGGCGCCTGCTCGACCGCTTGGCCATCCATGGCGCAGTCGGCGGCAACCCAGGCCACATCCCGCTTCCAGGGAAGCTGGATCACCGAAGACGCGTCCGGCATGGCAAAGAGATCCGGATGCGCTGGTGTCATGTCGAGCCAGGTGGCGAAGCCGGCAAACCCTGCGCCATCCCTCTGCATGTCGGCGATCGCCTGCGCCGGAACCAGCTTGGCGCGCTGGGCACCAAACAGGTCGGTATAACTGATCATGAAATATCGAATGCCCCGCTCGTGCGCGAAGCCTGCAAGATCCTGTGTCACGCCGTTCCCCTGTTTTTATGGATTTGAGACACAATCAGCGATGTTTTTGTCCAGAATGCCGCTCCGGCTGGAGAGCGACGTCCTTAGCGTCAAAATCCTCCCTTGCCCGGATACCAGCTGGTGCCGGCCAGCGGCACCTGCGCCATGGCGGCGGCCTCCATCGTCAAAGCGCAGAGGTCTTCCGGTTCCAGGTTGTGCAGTTTGTTCTTGCCGCAGGCGCGCGCGATCGTTTGCGCCTCAAGCGTCATGACCTTCAGGTAATTGGCAAGCCGCCGCCCCGCGAGCACCGGATCGAGCCGTGCGGCAAGCTCGGGGTCCTGCGTGGTAATGCCCGCGGGATCCTTGCCCTCGTGCCAGTCGTCATAGGCACCGGCGGTGGTTCCGAGTTGTCTGTATTCCTCCTCCCATTTCGGATCATTGTCGCCGATCGCAACCAGCGCCGCCGTGCCGATCGAGACGGCATCGGCGCCGAGCGCCAGTGCCTTTGCGACATCCGCACCGGAGCGGATGCCGCCGGAAATCACCAGCTGCACCTTGCGGTGCAGGCCGAGATCCTGCAGAGCCTGGACGGCAGGCCGGATGCAGGCGAGCGTCGGCATGCCGACATGTTCGATGAAGACGTCCTGGGTGGCAGCCGTGCCGCCCTGCATGCCGTCGAGCACCACCACATCGGCCCCGGCCTTCACCGCAAGGGCGGTGTCGTAATAGGGGCGCGCACCGCCGACCTTCACATAGATCGGTTTTTCCCAGTCGGTGATCTCGCGCAGTTCGAGGATCTTGATTTCGAGATCATCGGGGCCGGTCCAGTCCGGATGTCGGCAGGCGGAGCGCTGGTCGATACCCTTCGGCAGGGTGCGCATCTCGGCGACGCGATCCGAAATCTTCTGGCCGAGCAGCATGCCGCCGCCGCCGGGCTTGGCGCCCTGGCCGACGACGATCTCGATCGCATCGGCCCGCCGCAGATCCTTCGGGTTCATGCCGTAACGCGAGGGCAGATACTGGTAGACGAGCTTTTCCGAATGGCCACGCTCCTCGTCCGTCATGCCGCCGTCACCGGTCGTCGTAGAGGTGCCGGCGAGCGTCGCCCCGCGGCCGAGCGCCTCCTTGGCATTCCCCGACAGGGCACCAAAGCTCATGCCGGCAATCGTAATCGGGATCTTCAGTTCGATCGGCTTCTTCGCAAAGCGGGTGCCAAGCGTGACGGAGGTATCGCACCGCTCCCTGTAGCCCTCGAGCGGATAGCGGGAGATCGAGGCACCGAGAAACAGGAGGTCATCGAAATGCGGCACCTTGCGTTTGGTGCCGCCGCCGCGGATATCGTAGATGCCGGTCGCCGCCGCGCGGCGGATTTCGGCAAGCGTATGATCGTCAAAGGTGGCGGATTTGCGCGGCGGGGTGAGAGGATTGTGATAGCTCATGAAAAATCCTCGCCTCAGTACGCGTCGGCATTGTCGATGTGGAAATTATAGAGCTTGCGGGCGGACCCATAGCGCCGGAACTCTTCGGGCTTTGCATCCGTGACACCGGCCTTTTCCAGAAGCTCCGCCAGTTTCTTCAGGTGTTTCGGGCGCATCTGCTTTTCCACGCAGTCGGTGCCGAGGCTCTTGACCGAACCGCGCACGAAAAGCTTGGCTTCGTAAAGACTGTCGCCCAGCGCCTCGCCGGCATCGCCGCAGACGACGAGATGGCCAGATTGGCCCATGAAGGCCGACATGTGACCGATCGAGCCATGCACGACGATATCGATACCCTTCATCGAGATGCCGCAGCGTGAGGCCGCATTGCCCTTGACGACGAGCAGTCCGCCGCGTCCGGTTGCCCCGGCATATTGCGAGGCGTCGCCTTCGATGATGACCGTGCCGGACATCATGTTTTCCGCCACCCCCGGCCCTGCGGAGCCATGAATGGTGACGGTGCCGCCATCATTCATGCCGGCGCAATAATAGCCGACCGATCCCCGCACCTCGACGGTGACGGGGCTGTCGATGCCGACGGCCACCGCATGGTGTCCGCGCGGATGGATCACCTCGAAGACGGTATCGTTGGTACCAGGTCCCAGCCCGTGCAGGGCGCCGTTCAACGCGCGCAGCGGCGTCTTGGAGAGGTCGAAAACAGGCATGTCAGGCGGCTTTCTCGTGATCCCAGAAATAGACGGTGGCGGGCTCCGGCTCCCAGATGCGGGCCTCCTCGATGCCGGGAAGGTTGACCAGCGCGCGGTATTCGGAACCGAAGGCGACGTAGCGATCGGTTTCGGCCATCACCGCCGGCTTGCAGGCAATCGGATCGCGCAGCACGCCGAAGCCGGTTTTCGTGCCGACGACGAAGGTGAAGAAGCCGTCAAGATCGTCGAGCGCGCTACCGAGCGCCTCGCCCAGATCCTTGCCCTTCTCCATCTCCGCCGTGAGATAGGCGGCGGCGACCTCGGAATCGTTTTCCGTCTCGAAACGCATGCCGTCGCGGGCAAGCGTGCGGCGCAGATTGTTGTGGTTCGACAGCGAGCCGTTGTGGACGAGGCACTGGTCGGCTCCGGTGGAAAATGGATGGGCGCCGAGCGTGGTGACGGCACTTTCTGTCGCCATGCGGGTGTGGCCGATGCCGTGCGTGCCGGCCATCGCCCGGATACCGAAGCGCGTCACCACATCCTTCGGCAGCCCAACCTCCTTGAAGATCTCGACCCGCTCGCCTGCGCCCATCACGCGCAGGTTCGGACGGACCTCCGCGAGGGCGGTGCGGGCTTCCTCCAACAGCGACGCATCAAGCGCGATCACCGCATGGGTGCTCTTGCGCGTGACGACCGCCTCCACGCCTCTTTCGGCAAGCGCATCGGCAAGACCTTCGAAATCTTCCTCCGGCTGCGCCGACTGGACCGTGATCTTCGCCCGTCCGGCAGGGGCCGCGCCATAGATGGCAAGACCGGCGGAATCCGGTCCCCGGTCCGTCATGGTGATCAGCATGTCCGACAAAAGGTCGCCGAGCCTCGGCTCCAGGCTCTTGTCCTTCAGGAACAAACCGACGATGCCGCACATGGTTCAACTCCCCGTTCTTCTCTGGAACAGGGGTAGCAGCGGCACGCCAGAAAATCAATCTCAGAGAATAAATGTTTCCTGAAGGGCAATCATCGGGTTTGCGGATAGGAGATAATGGACAGATAGCACGCCGGCAGCGTCACCAGCTTTTCAGGCCCGTGCGGTGCATCGGCATCAAAGAACAGGCTGTCACCCTTCTGCATCGGGTAGAGGCTGTCGCCATGCCGATAGACCACCTCGCCTTCCAGCATGTAGAGGAACTCCATGCCCTCGTGCTGGAAGGTCGGGAAGACGTCCGATTCATGCGTGAGCGTGATGAGATAGGGCTCGACGGTGACGCCGGACGTGTTGTTCTCGATATGGCCGAGCAGGCTGTAATGGTGACCCGCCCGTGTGCCGCGCCGTTCCATGTCGACACCTTCACCGGCCCTCACGAAGCTTGCCGATTTCGGCTCCTCGAACCCCTTGAAGAAGGCGGTGATGGGTACGCCGAGCGCCTTCGACAGCGCCTGCAGCGTCGTCAGAGACGGCGAGATGTTGCCGTTTTCAATCTTCGACAACATGCCGATCGACATGCCGGTGGCGGTGGCGAGATCGGCGACGGTGATGCCGAGCTTCTTGCGGAACAGGCGCACCTCGTGGCCGATCGCCATTTCGAGATTGTTGGCACGCGGTTCGCGGACGGCATGCGGGTTTTGGCCCAGCACGTTCTTGGTTGTCGCCTTGCTGCCAGCCTGCTTTGCCATGATGTCCCCTCATCCGCGATGCACTTCAGCCTCTAGCCGATTTGCGAAGCCGGGAAAACGGCTCTCGTGCAAGCTTGGTCGCCGGTGACGATCAGGACTTGCCGCGCAGAAACTCGATGACGGCGGAAAAATCGCGCCCGCCCTGCCCCAGTTTCTCGAAGAGACCGTAGATCTGTGCCGCTTCGGCGCCAAGCGGTGTCGAGGCGCCGGCGGCAAGGGCTGCCTCCTGCGCGAGCTTCAGATCCTTCAGCATCAGGCTTGCGGCAAATCCCGGTACGTAATCGCGGTTGGCCGGCGAAGTGGGCACCGGGCCCGGCACCGGGCAATAGGTGGTGAGCGACCAGCATTGCCCGGACGAGGTGGAGGCGACGTCGAACAGCGCCTGATGCGACAGGCCGAGCTTTTCGCCCAGCGCAAAGGCCTCGCAGACACCGATCATCGAAATGCCGAGGATCATGTTGTTGCAGATCTTTGCCGCCTGTCCGGCGCCGGCAGTGCCGCAATGGACGATCTTCTTGCCCATGGCCTGGAGCAGCGGCTCACCGCGGCCAAACGCGTCGTCGCTGCCGCCGACCATGAAGGTGAGCGTGCCGGCACTGGCCCCGCCCGTGCCGCCCGACACCGGCGCATCGAGAGCGGCAAGGCCTGCGCCTTTCGCAATCTCATGCGCCTTGCGGGCGCTTGCCACATCGATGGTCGAGCAATCGATCAGCAGGCTGCCGGCTTTCGCCTGCGGCGCGATCTCAGACCACACGGAGATGACATGCGCGCCGGCCGGCAGCATGGTGACGATGACGTCAGCCGTCGCGATCGCCTCCGTCAGGCTGCCCGCGAACCCAAGGCCTGCGGCTTCAGCCGCCTGTTCCGCGGCGGGAGACAGATCGAAGCCGGTCACCGCGTGACCCGCCTTGGCAAGATTGCCGGCCATGGGCAGACCCATGTTGCCGAGACCGATGAATGCGATGGTGGCCATGAACTGTTCCTCCCTCTGTTGTTTCAGCGATTGTCCGCCAGGATCATCTGGGCTGCCTTTTCGGCAATCATGATCGTCGGCGAATTGGTGTTGCCGGATGTGATGGTCGGCATGATCGAGGCATCGGCAATGCGCAACCGGTTCAGCCCGCGCATTTTCAGCCGCGGATCGACCACGCTGTCGGGATCGGCGCCCATGCGGCAGGTACCGACCGGGTGGAAGATCGTGGTGCCGATATTGCCGGCGGCCTCCATCAACTGCTCCTCGCTCTCGTAAGCCGGTCCCGGCTTGTATTCCTCCGGGTGAAACTGTGCGAAGGACGGCTGCTGCGCGATGGTGCGGGCGAGCCGGATTGCCTTCACCGCCACCTGACGGTCGCTTTCGGCGGTAAGGTAACGTGGCGCAATCGCCGGCTGATGGGCGAAATCCGGTGAGCGGGCATGCACCGAACCGCGGCTTTCGGGCCTCAGATTGCACACGCTGGCCGTGACCGCCGGAAACCGGTGGACCGGATCACCGAACTTGTCGAGCGAAACGGGCTGGACGTGGAACTGCAGGTCCGGCGTCTCCTTTTCTGGTCCCGAACGGGTGAAGATGCCGAGCTGGCTCGGCGCCATCGACATGGGTCCGGAACGCCGCAGCAGATACTCGAGCCCGATCGCCGCCTTGCCGAAGAGGGCCGAGGCCTTTTCGTTCAACGTCGGGACGCCGGTCACCTTGAAGACCACACGAAGTTGGAGATGGTCCTGCAGATTGTTGCCGACCGCCGGCACCTCCCGAACGACGTCGATGCCGGCCTTCCTCAAGGCCACCGGATCGCCGACGCCGGAAAGCTCGAGGATATGCGGCGAGCCGATGGCACCGGCCGAGAGAACGGTTTCCCGCCGCGCCAAAAACCGCTTGGTCACCCCATCATGGCGAACCTCGACGCCGGTCACCGTGTCTCCCTCGATAATCAGCCGTTCGGCATGCGCCTTGGTGAGAACGGTGAGATTGCCCTGCGCCAGCGCCGGCTTCAGGAAGGCTTTCGAGGTATTCCAGCGAATGCCGGAGCGTTGGTTGACGTCGAAATAGCCGCTGCCCTCGTTCGTGCCGCGGTTGAAGTCGGCGGTTTCAGGAATGCCGGCTTCCTTTGCCGCCTGCTGGAAGGCTTCGAGCACCGCCCAGCGCACGCGGGCACGCTCCACCCGCCATTCGCCGCCCGAGCCGTGCATGTCGTCGGCGCCCTTGTAGAAATCCTCCGACCTGCGGAAGACCGGCAGCACATCGTCCCAGCCCCAGCCATCGCAGCCCATCTGGCGCCACTGGTCATAGTCGCGCGCCTGGCCGCGCATGTAGATCATGCCGTTGATCGACGAGCAGCCGCCCAAAACCTTGCCGCGCGGATAGTTGAGCGAGCGGCCGTTCAGCCCCTCCTCCTTCTCCGTGGTAAAACACCAGTCCGTGCGCGGGTTGTTGATGCAGTAGAGATAACCGACGGGGATGTGGATCCAGTGGTAGTTGTCGTTGCCGCCCGCCTCCAGAAGCAGGACGCGCGTGTTGCGATCCGCCGCCAGGCGGTTGGCGAGCACGCAGCCCGCCGAGCCGGCGCCGATGACGATATAATCATAAGTCTCCATGGCTCCCACTCCACAGGGAAGCGTTTCGACGGGCATAGAGGCCCGCAAAGCGGCAATCAGATCCAAGGTTTTCAAAGATCCGGGACACGGCGGTCCCGGACATGAGGATTAGCCGGTCAGTGCCGGTGATCGAGCCCTAGCCGCCGACCGAGCCGCGAGGCATAAAATTCGCCCACGATGCCACGGCGGAACAGGAGCACGCAGACCATGAACACGACGCCGGTGATGATGGTGACCGGGAACCCGGTCGTTGCGAGGTAGTTGCCGAGCGCAACGATGAACCCCGCCCCGACGATCGGCCCGAACATGGTGCCGATGCCGCCGAGCAGCGTCATCAGGATCACCTCGCCGGACATCTGCCAGGCGACATCCGTCAAGGTGGCGAACTGGAAGACCAGCGCCTTCATGGCACCGGCAAGCCCGGCAATGGCGGCGGAAAAGACGAAGGCGCCGAGCTTGTAGCGCTGCACGGAATAGCCGAGCGAGATGGCGCGCGGCTCGTTCTCCCGGATCGATTTCAGGATCATGCCGAAGGGCGAATTGACGAAGCGCCAGATGAGGAAGAGGCCGAGCAGAAACACACCGGCCACCGTGTAATACATCGCGAGCGGCTGGTTGAGATCGATCATCCCGAGAAGATAGCCGCGCGGAACCGACTGGATGCCGTCCTCGCCCTTGGTGAACTCGGCCTGCAGGCAGAAGAAGAAGAACATCTGCGACAGCGCCAGCGTGATCATGGCGAAATAGATGCCCTGCCGGCGGATGGCGATCGCTCCCATGACGAAGCCGAGGGCTGCTGCTCCGACCACGCCTGTGAGGATGCCGAGTTCCGGCGGAAAGCCCCATTCCTTCACCACATGCGCGGTGAAATAGGCCGCGCCACCGAAGAAGGCAGCGTGCCCGAAGGAGAGAAGGCCCGTATAGCCCAGCAGCACGTTGAAGGCGCAGGCAAACAGCGCGAAACACAGGACCTTCATCAGGAAGATCGGGTAGACGAAGAAGGGTACGGCGATGAGGATGCCGAGAGCGATCACGCCCAGCACGAGCTTAAGGCCGGAGGCGGCTGCCGGTTCGGTCTTGTCAGCGCCGGCAAGCACGGCGGGTGCGGTGGAAGAAGTGCGGGCCATGGTCAAGCCTCCCGTCCGAAGAGGCCAGCCGGCCGGATGAGCAGAACGATCGCCATGATGACGAAGATCACGATATTGGATGCCTCCGGGTAAAAGACCTTGGTGAGCCCTTCGGCGATGCCGAGCATGTAGCCGGTGATGATGGACCCCATGATCGATCCCATGCCGCCGACGACGACCACGGCAAAGACGACGATGATGATGTTGGAGCCCATCAGCGGCGAGACCTGGTAGACGGGTGCCGCCAGCACGCCGGCAAAGGCGGCAAGCGCGACGCCGAGCCCATAGGTGAAGGTGAGGAGAACCGGCACGTTGACGCCGAAGGCCTGGACGAGCGTCGCATTTTCCGTCGCTGCCCGAAGGTAAGCACCGAGTTTGGTCTTCTCGATCAGGAACCAGGTGGCGATGCACACGACGAGCGAGACGACGACGACCCAGCCGCGATAGATCGGCAGGAACATGAAGCCGAGGTTCGTCCCGCCGGCAAGCGCCGTGGGCGTGGCGTAGGGCTGGCCTGAGGCGCCGTAGAAATAACGGAACGTGCCTTCGAGCGTCAGCGCCAGGCCGAAGGTGAAGAGCAGGCCGTACAACGGATCGAGATCATAGAGCCGGCGCAAAAACAGGCGCTCAACCACCGCACCCAGCACGCCGACAATGACCGGAGCGAGGATCAACGCCGGCCAATAGCCGATGCCGGCGAAGGTGAGCAGCAGGTAGGCAGTGAAGGCCCCCAGCATGTACTGCGCGCCATGCGCAAAATTGATCATCCGCAGCAGGCCGAAGATGATGGCAAGGCCGAGCGACAAAAGCGCGTAGAAGGAGCCGTTGATGAGGCCGATCAGCAACTGGCCGAGCAGTGCCTGCAGGGGAATGCCGAAAATCATCGTCATGGCATCACACTCCCAGAACCTTGTGCAACATGTCCATGCGCTCCGGCAGTTCCCCGACCGGGAATTCGGAGACCATCTGGCCATGGTCCATCAGATAAAAACGATCGGCAACGCGCGCGGCGAAGCGGAAATTCTGTTCGACCAGCACCACGGTCATGCCGCGCTCCTTGAGTTTCTTCAGCACCTCGCCGATGCGCTGCACGATGACCGGGGCAAGCCCTTCCGTCGGTTCGTCGAGCAGCAGAACCTTGACCCCGGTGCGCAGGATGCGGGCAATCGCCAGCATCTGCTGTTCGCCGCCGGAGAGACGGGTACCGGGGCTGTTGCGCCGCTCGTAGAGGTTCGGGAAGAGTTCGAAGATTTCCTCGACCTTCATGCCCTCGCCGACGGAGGGCGGCAGCATGAGGTTTTCGATGACGTTGAGCGAGGCGAAGATGCCACGCTCTTCCGGCACATAACCAAGCCCATGATGCGCCGTGCGGTGCAGCGGCACCTGCATCATGTCGCGGCCGGCGAGGCGGATTTCGCCCTGGCGTTTGCGCAGGATGCCGACGATGCTGCGCAGCGTCGTCGTCTTGCCCATGCCGTTGCGGCCGAGAATGGTGACCATCTCGCCCTCGCCCACCTGCATATCGACGCCGTGCAGGATGTGGCTTTCGCCATACCAGGCATTCAGGCCGCGGATTTCGAGAAGTGCCGCCATATCACGCCTCCTCTGTGCCCATATAGGCGGTGCGCACCCGGGGATCGCTGCTCACCGTCTCGTAATTTCCTTCGGCAAGAATCTCGCCCCGCTGCAGCACGGTGACGTGGTGGCAGAGATCCGCCACGACAGAGAGATTGTGCTCCACCATCAGCACCGCCCGGGTCTTGGCCACTTCGCGGATCAGGTTGGCGATCGTGCCGATATCCTCCTGACCCATCCCGGCCATCGGTTCATCGAGCAGCAGCACCTTCGGGTCGAGCGCAAGCGTGGTTGCGATTTCCAGCACGCGCTTGCGACCGTAAGAAAGATCGGCGGCCAGCACATCCCGCTCGCGCGTCAGGCCGACGGAGGAGAGGAGATCCTCCGCCCGGCCATTGAGGCTGTCGAGCGCGGAGAGCGGCCGCCAAAACTGGTGCGCCAGGTTGTTGTTGCGCTGAAGCGCGACACGCACATTGTCCAGCACCGACAGATGCGGGAAGACGGCCGAGATCTGGAAGGACCGGACAAGCCCCATACGCGCCACCTTGTCCGGTGCGGTGCGGGTGATGTCCTGGCCCATCAGCGTGATCTTGCCGGCGGTCGGCTGCAGGAACTTGGTCAAGAGATTGAAGACCGTTGTCTTGCCGGCCCCGTTCGGCCCGATCAGCGCATGCACCTCGGCGTGGCGGACGTCGAGATCGACATCCTTGACCGCGGTGAAGGCTCCGAAATCCCGGCGCAGACCGCGGGCGGACAAGACCACCCGCGGTTCCGGCCGCTGTTCAGCGAATGCGTTCGTCATCAGCGCTTTCCGGCTTACTTCACGAGATCGCAGCCGCTCTTGGCCGGATCGATGTAGGCTTCCTTGCCGGGAATGGTGGCGAGCACGTTGTAATAATCCCACGGCGCCTTGCTGTCGGCCGGCTTCTTGACCTCGAGCAGGTACATGTCGTGGATCATGCGGCCGTTCTTGCCAACCGTGCCGCCGCGACCGAAGACATCATCGACTGGCAGTTCATGCAGCACCTTGGCGACGGCTTCCGTTTCGTCGGTGCCGGCCTTTTCGACGGCCTTCAGATACTGCAGCACGGCGGAATAGGTGCCTGCATGGATCATGTTCGGCATCTTGCCGGTGCGCTTCATGAAGCGCTCGCCGAACTTGCGGCTTTCATCATCGCGGTTCCAGTAGAAGCCTTCCGTCAGCGTCAGGCCCTGCGCCGCCTCAAGGCCGAGACCGTGCACTTCGGCGAGCGTGAAGAGAAGGGCCGCCAGGCGCTGACCGCTCTGGGTGATGCCGAACTCGGCCGCCTGCTTAATGGCGTTCTGCGTGTCGGCACCGGCGTTTGCAAGGCCGACGACCTTGGCGCCGGACGACTGCGCCTGCAGCAGGAAGGACGAGTAATCGGTACTGGCGAGCGGGTGGCGGACGGAACCAACGACCTTACCGCCATTCGCCTTGACGAAATCGCTCGTCTGCTGCTCCAGCGAGTAACCGAAGGCATAATCGGCGGTCAGGAAGAACCAGCTGTCGCCGCCCTGCTTGACGAGCGCACCGCCGGTGCCGACGGCCAGTGCATGCGTGTCATAGGCCCAGTGGAAACCGTAGGGGCTGCACTGCTTGCCGGTGAGTTCCGTCGTTGCGGCACCGGTGACGATGTCGATCTTCTTCTTTTCCTTGGCAATGGCCTGGACTGCGAGCGCCACCGACGAGGTGGTGAGTTCCATGATCGCATCGACCTGATTGGTATCGAACCACTGGCGCGCGATATTGGAGGCAATATCGGGCTTGTTCTGATGGTCGGCATCGACGATCTCGACCGGGACGCCCAGCACCTTGCCGCCGAAATCCTCGATCGCCATCTTGGCCGCCTCGACAGACGATTTGCCGCCGAAATCCGCGTAGACGCCGGACTGGTCGTTCAGGATGCCGATCTTGACCGTTCCATCGGATGGGGCGGCCATAGCAGAGGCCGCGCCGGCCACGACAAACGCGGCGGACGCCAGAAGCATTTTGCGCATAATCGATCTCCTCCCAGAGATGCTCAAACAGATAGTGACTGTTCAGAATTGGCGAAGTGTTCTCCTCAAAACACCGCCGACACTGGATCATCCGGTATCAATCAAATTGACGCAAGCCAGATCCCGGACTAATTGCAAACAGGTTCTGTTCATTTTTGAACAGAGAGGGGAGACGGATGCGCACGCCATTCACCTGGGACGACCTGCAGTTTTTTCTCGCTGTTGCCCGCTCCGGCCAGTTGTCCACCGCGGCACGGCAGTTGCGCACCAGCCACGCCACCGTCTCCCGGCGCATCGACCGGCTGGAGTTCTCGCTGAAGGTGAAGCTCTTCGAGCGAAATCCCCGCGGCTACGTGCTGACCCCGATCGGCCATCGCTTCGTCGAGACAGCGGAAAAGGTGGAGCAGGAGGCGGAGCGGCTGCAGGAAGAAATTTCCGGCAGCGCGACGCTGCAGCGGGGCGTGGTGCGGCTCTCGGCGCCGGAGGGGTTTTCCAACTTCTTCCTGGCCCCGCGGCTGCAGGACCTGACAACGCGTTATCCCAATATCTCGCTCGAACTGATCACCATCCAGCAGATCATGTCGCTATCGCGCAAGGAGGCGGATCTCGCGGTGGTGCTCGACCCGCCGAAAGCCGGGCCTTATCATTTCGAGCAGTTGACGGACTACCATCTGCGGATTTTCGCCAGCGTGGACTATCTCGCGAAACACGGCACGCCAGAGTGTCCGGAGGACCTGCTGGGCCACGCCTTCATCGGCTATATCCAGGACATGATATTTGCGCCGGGACTGGATTACCTCGGCGACGTGCATCCGCGCATCAAACCGGGCTTTCAAAGTTCCAGCATCTTTTCCCAGCTGACGGCAACCCGCAACGGACTGGGGCTCTGCGTGCTGCCGATGTTCATCACCAACCAGTATCCGGAGCTGAGGCCCGTGCTGCCGCAGGTGGTTCTGCACCGGCAATACTGGCTGGTCTGCCACCACGACCTGCTGCAGGTCGCGCGCGTCCGTTCGGTCATGGATTTTCTGCGCGCCAGTGCGCAGGCCCATGAAGGCGATTTCGCGCCGCCCCCTCAGGACGTGGCGGAACTGGCGACCTGACAGACGCTGGAGCGGACCAGAAACCGCCGCTCCCGACCATTGTCGAGCGAGAACATGCCGCCGCGCCCCGGCACCACGTCGATCAGCAGATCGGTGTTCTTCCAGGCCTCGTATTGCAGCCCGCCGATGTAGAAGGGCACGCCGCCGATATGGCCGAGCAGCACGTCATGATCGGAGAGCAGGAAGTCTCCCGCCGGGTAGCACATGGGCGAGGATCCGTCGCAGCAGCCACCCGACTGGTGAAACAGGATGTCCGGATGATCCCTGCGGATCTCGGCAATCAGGTCAAGCGCGGCCTCCGTGGCCGAGACCATGGTGCGCGGTGATGTTTTTGGCATGGCAAGGCCCTCCCATCCAACGGAAAGGCTCCCGATCCGGGCAAATCGGGAGCCTCCCACGTCGGGCTTCTGTCTCAGAAGAAGCCGAGCGCCTTCGGCGAGTAGCTCACCAGCATGTTCTTGGTCTGCTGGTAGTGATCGAGCATCATCTTGTGGGTCTCACGGCCGATACCGGACTGCTTGTAGCCGCCGAAGGCCGCATGTGCCGGATAGGCGTGATAGTTGTTGATCCACACACGGCCTGCCTGGATATGGCGCCCGAAGCGGTAGCAGGTATTGGCGTCACGGCTCCAGACGCCGGCGCCGAGGCCGTAGAGCGTGTCGTTGGCCAGTGCCAGCGCCTCATCCTCGTCCTTGAAGGTGGTGACGGAGACGACGGGGCCAAAAATCTCTTCCTGGAAGACGCGCATCTTGTTGTGACCGCGGAAGACGGTGGGCTTGACGTAATAGCCGCCGGCCAGTTCGCCGCCGAGTTCGTTGCGATATCCACCAGTCAGCACTTCGGCGCCTTCCTGCTTGCCGATGTCGATATAGGAAAGGATCTTTTCCAGCTGTTCGCTGGAGGCCTGCGCGCCGATCATCGTCGACATGTCGAGCGGATGGCCCTGGCGCACCGCTTCCACGCGCTTCACTGCCTTTTCCATGAAGCGGTCGTAAATCTTCTCATGCACCAGCGCGCGGCTCGGGCATGTGCAGACCTCGCCCTGATTCAGCGCGAACATGGCAAAGCCTTCGAGCGCCTTATCGAGATAGTCGTCGTCCTCGCTCATCACATCGGCAAAGAAAATGTTCGGCGATTTGCCACCGAGTTCCAGTGTGACCGGGATGAGGTTCTGACTGGCATATTGCATGATCAGCCGGCCAGTGGAGGTTTCGCCGGTAAAGGCGATCTTGGCGATGCGCGGGCTGCTGGCGAGCGGCTTTCCGGCTTCCAGACCAAAACCGTTGACGATGTTGAGGACACCCGGCGGCAGGATGTCGGCGATGAGTTCTGCGAGAACGAGGATCGAGGCCGGTGTCTGTTCGGCGGGTTTCAGCACCACGCAATTGCCGGCAGCCAGCGCCGGCGCCACCTTCCAGGCGGCCATCAGGATCGGGAAATTCCACGGGATGATCTGGCCAACGACCCCGAGCGGTTCGTGGAAATGATAGGCGACCGTGTCATTGTCGATCTCGCCGATCGAACCTTCCTGGGAGCGCACGCAGGCCGAAAAGTAGCGGAAGTGATCGATGGCGAGCGGGATGTCGGCGGCCATGGTTTCACGCAGCGGCTTGCCGTTGTCCCAGGTCTCGGCGCGCGCCAGGAGCTCAAGGTTGGCTTCCATGCGGTCGGCGATGCGGTTGAGCATATTGGCGCGCTCGGCAACCGAAGTGCGACCCCAGGCATCTTTCGCCGCATGCGCCGCGTCGAGGGCGAGGTTGACGTCGTGTTCGTCGGAGCGGGCGACTTCGCAAAGCACGCCGCCGGTGACCGGCGTGGTGTTCAGGAAGTAGCGGCCATGGACCGGCTCGCGGAATTCGCCGTTGATGAAATTGCCGTATCTGAGCTTGAAGGGCGAAGCGGCAATCGTCTGGACCTGAACGTTCATGTGATGTCCTCCCGGTTGGAGGGCCCCTCCTCGGGCCCCGATGGAGGAAAGATTGCGCTCTGGCCTCAACTTGCGGAAGGTGGCGACGCTCGTGTTGCGCCGCACAGTGTCGCAGTCCTGCGACACGCGTCACGCCTATTGCAGGTTAAACCGCTTCAGCTTGCGGTGCAGGGTGGCGCGGCTGAGACCGAGAATGTCCGCAGCCTTGGAGACATTGCCCTGGGTGCGCGACAGCGCCCGGCGAAGCGCGGCGCGCTCGGCCTCGTCGAGGTCGTTGATCGGGTCGCCCCGTTCCTCGCGCAGAGCATCGGCGGCCGGCAGGCCCTGGGCAATCAGCTGATCATCGAGCTTCAGCGCCAGCCGGGCGAGCCGGGTTGCGCCGATCACGAGATCGTCCTGGTCCACGGCCAGAAGCGCCGTCAGCGAATTTGCCTGCGGCACGAGCACGATCCGCGCCCCGGCAAAAGCCTGGCGAAAAAGGTTTGCCTCCACCCGCATGGCCGCCTCGCGCACTGCCTGCGAGAGCATGGACAGCGTCATGTCGGTCACGTCGTTGCGGCAGGTGGAAATGTCGAGCGCCGCCGTCACCCGCCCCAGATGGTCACGGATCGGCGCGGTGGCACAGGAGAGCCCGGTATTGGCGCTCAGGAAATGCTGGTCGCGGTGGATAATGACAGGCCGCTCATCGGCGAGCGCCGTGCCGATGCCGTTGGTGCCGACACAGGCTTCCGTCCAGACATGCTGCTGCCAGAGCCCAAGCGACCGGAAATCCGCATCATCGCCCGCGGCACCGCGGCGATCGACGACGATCCCTTGTGCATCAGACAGGATGATGCAGCAGCCGGAGCGGCCGACCGTCTGGTAGAGCCGGTCCACCTCTTCCGAAGAGCTGCCGATCAGTCGCTCCATGCGCTCGCGCGCTTCGCGAAAGGCGCCGTCTTCGATGCGTTGTGGCCGGGCCGCCTTCTCCGGCGCGAGGTGATACACATCCAGGCAGCGTCGCCAGGAGGCCGCGACGGGCGAAGCAACGACCGCCGAGGATTTTGCGGCCGTTTCATAAACGAGATCGGAATGACTGAGTTCACGCCGCATCCGCTCCTCCCAAAGCATCGCCAGACATTTAGCACGGTATCATAAAGCGCCTGCCGTGACCCTGACAAATGCAAAGAACGATGGGAGATCGAAGTGTCGCAGATGTGCGACACTTCGATCTGCGATAAAGCTCAGCCCGCCGCCTTCAGCGGAACGCTGCCCTTCCCTCCGTCGCCGAACGCGCTCCAGGCGAGGTCTCCGCTGTAGCGCTCCGCCATCTCACCCGCCTCGTTCAGGATGAACAGCGAGAGCCAGCCATTGTCGAACAGCGCCTTCACCGACGGGTGACGGGCGAGGATCTCATTGATGGCGTTTTTCGGTGCTTCGACCACCACCGACAATCTCAGCGGATCATGCGCAAAGCCTTCGCCATCATGCACGGACTGCAAGGCCAGACCGGCGCGCAGCAGACCGCCGTTGCCTTCCAGCACGCCGATGCCGCCGACGACGTTGTGCAGCAGCTTGTTGCCCGCACCGAACAGCGAGGGTGCGGTGGCGGAGCCGAAATACTGCAGGCTGATCCAGCTTGCGACGACGACCGGCGCCGTCAGGATCAGTTCTAGCACCTTGAACCCCTCATCCTTGCGCCAGACGTAGTCATGCAGGAAAGAGCGGCCATCGAGCGACAGGCTCGCCGTCCGCCGTCTCGGCGCGGCGATGAAGGCGGAGCAGCCGGCAAGCCCCCATTCCGGCCGCACCTCGGACCAATCACGGCTGCCGGCAGCGATGGACCGCTCGGAAGCCTGGGCTAGCCGCCTGGAGCGTTCGGCCCGTGCCAGCCGGCCGGCAGAGGCGAGCCAGAGCTTCAGGCGTGCGAGGTCTTCCGCATGCCCGGCCGTATCGATATCCGCATCAAAGAGCGTTACCGCATCCGTCGTCGTGTCATGCAGACCGGCGAGGAACAGCGTGTCCTGTGGCACCACGATGCCCTGCTCGATGAGCCCCTGGCGCACCGGCTCCTCGTTGAGGAGCGTTGCCAGCAGCCGCGCATTCACATCACCGGCATGGCCGCCGCAGGCGCCGCATTGCAGGGCGCTGGCGAGCGGATTGTTGGTGACGCTCGCACCGTGGCCGCAGATGAGGACGATGCGCGCGAAATCTTCGGTCAGCGACATGGCCTTCAGCACGGTGGCGGCCATGCCGACCTTCTGCTCCAACGGCAGCGCCTCCACCAGCCGCGGCTTGGCCGCGGGCTTGACATGACCGCCCAGCTTCAACGCCCCGGCGAGCAGTTTTGCCGCATAGACCGGCCCCATCGCCTCGACAAAGGCGAAAGACGAGACAGCCGCCTGCTTGAACCGGCCGAAGGCCCGCACGGCCCGCGCCTCAATCCGCGCAGCGCGATCCTTTTCGTCGCTCACTTCCGTGCAGCTGAAGAGGCCGGGCTTGAGCAGAACCGGCAGCCGGTGTTCCTTGAGATCCGAGGCCTCACCCCGATGTTCGGCACCCAGTCCGAAAAAGCCGGCAAAGCCCAGCGTCGCGACGCCGGCATCCGCACTTTCGAAGGCACGGCGAAAGACTTCGGACCGCACGTCGATGCAGAAGGCCGCCTGGACCGCAGACCGATGGACCGCCGTTGCCTCGACCGGCTTGGCTTTATCAGCTTTTGCCAGAAGAGCAGCCAGCCGCCGCTGCTCGGCCCGCTCGGCAGCCGCCTGCAGCACCGCATCGATCTCGCGATCCTGGCTCGGTACGATCGGTGCGCGGTGCGCCGCCAAGGCCTTCTGCCAGTCCGGTGCGAGCATCTCCTCATACTGCCGGTACAGCGCCTCCTCGAAGGCGAGCCGGATGGCCAGGAGGTCGATCACTGTCTCGTCGCACCGGCCATCCCGTTCCGCCGTGAAATCGAGGTGACGGGCATATTGGGCCCAGCCGCCGAGGCTGAGGAGCAGCTGATGGAAATAGGAACCGGGGACGGTGCCGATGCCGAGCGTCTCGGCACTCGCCGCAATCGCCCGGCTGGAGATCCGCGGCAGGTCCGCGACCGTCTGGGCAAAACCTTTGAGGCCCGCGATTTCGGGCGTCAGGTCGTGGCGCGCATAAATGCGCCAGGCGGCATAGAGTCCCTGCCCTTTCGGCGCCGTCCACAGCGCCTGGCCCTCATCGAAATGTCCGGCCGCAAAGGCACCGATCCGCTCTTCCACCAGCCGCGGCCAATCGATGCCGGAGGCGGTGCGGGCGAGATCGGCGATCGTCGGAATGGCGGCGACCGGGGCCGGCTCCCGCAGCGCAGCCGCCTTCAAGGCATCGAGCGTCATTGCGCCGGTCAGCGGACTGTCCGCCAGCGCTTCAGCCAGATCCGCTTGCGTGATGGTTCCCTCGGCGATTTTTCCAGCATACCAGGCGCGCGGCATGGCAATGCTGACACCGCTCAGACGAATGACCTGTTCGGCGGTTTCGGCAAAGCTGCGCCCGACCTGCCCCAGAAAGGGATTGACGGCAACAGTTGCGGAAAGCGACCAGGCCGGCGGGACTGCGTTCACCGCAGCGCGGATGAGCTTGGACAGATCGGCAGGCTGCGACGGGGCGGCAGGTGAAACGTGATCCATGATCTTAGTCCTTGGCAAGTGTTGCGGCTTGAACCCGGAAGTTTCCGAGCAGTCGGTCAAAGAGGGCATTCACGTACAATCCGTTGGCGAGGTGGACCCTGAGGCCCGCCAGTGCCGGATGATGCGCCCAGAGTGGAAAGAGCGACTGGGTAACGGCGATCACGCCGAAGGAGGTGACGGAGAGAAGCATCAGGCTCCATTCCAGTCGGCCTGGCTCCGGTGCCGGCGGCAGGGTGCCGGCCATCAGGTGATAGGCCGCCCATTGCAGGGCAAAGTAGCCGGTGGCCGCGGCGACGGAGTAGAGCGAGGTCCGCCAAGTAAGAGCCCATGGTGCGGCATCGGCAAAACCCTGTGCCACCAGATAGGCGACCCCGAAGATGAGGATCGCACCGAGCGCCAAGGCCTGCGGCGGCTTGTCCCAGAAGCCGAAGAGGAAGCCGATCACCCCGTAGATCACGAGCGCCAGAAGGAAGGCGCGGGCGACCGCAAAACCATCCGGCACGGCAACCGGACCGGGTCTGCGCGTTGCGGACACGGCCTCGATCGCCCCGCCGGAGGAGAGGAAGGCATGCGCCTTGTAGAGCGAGTGGGCGACGATGTGGAGGAGCGCGATCGGGAACAGCGCCAGGCCGCATTGGAGGATCATGAAACCCATCTGCGCGATCGTCGACCAGCCGAGCGAGGTCTTCACCGCGCTCTGCGTCAGCATCACCAGACCGCCGAAGAGAGCCGTGAAGCCGCCGATCATCACCAGCACCGCCAGCACGATCGGTGCATTCAACATCACGTCGGCAAATCGGATGAGCAGGAAACCACCGGCATTCACCACGCCGGCATGCAACAGCGCCGAGACGGGCGTCGGCGCCTCCATGACCTCCGTCAGCCAGCCATGCGTCGGGAACTGTGCCGATTTCAGCACGGCGGCCAGCGCCAGGAAGCCGGCGGCAATGAGCGCCATGGCGGGCGCCGCGTCGTCGCGCGCCGCAGCCAGGATCGTCGCGATGTCACTCGTACCGTAGGCGGACGCCAGCAGCAGGGCCGCAATCACGAGTGCCGCATCGCCTGCCCGCGAAACGAGGAATTTTTTGTGCGCCGCGCGGCGGGCGGCCTCCCGCTCCGGATAGAAGACCAGCAGCCGGTGCAGGAAGAGGCCGGATGCGATCCAGGCGGCCACGAACTGCGCGAGCGTGCCGGAGACGATAAGCAGCGAGACGGCGGCCAGCGTTGCGCTCATCCAGCCGGCGAAGGCGCCCTGCCGCGCTTCGCCGTCGAGATAGGTGGCACTGTATCTGAGCACCACCCAGCCGATGAAGGTGACGAGCAGCAACATGACCACGCTGACGAGATCGATCCGGCCCGCAAGGCCGACAAGCGACGTGCCGATCAGCGGGCTGGTGCCGGCACCGTTCAGCGCCAGGAGGATCGCTGCAGCACCCGCGGTGCCGATCGCAAGGAGAGACAGAAGGTTGACGAGGGCGAGCACCCCGCGCGGGCGCTGCTGCGGTCCGGCAAAGGCAATTCCGGCGGCCAAGCCAAACAGAGCCGCGGGCACAAGGGCGAGCAAATAGGTCATCACAACTCCTGCCGTTCATTCAACGGCTCGTGAGTTAGCACCTGCAATATTCGAATAAAAATTCATTGTTTTGGCTGTTTCATTCTATAAAATAGAACGATGAGCGAGTTGAACTATCACCACCTGCGCTATTTCCGGGCCGTTGCGCATGACGGCAATCTCACCCGTGCCGCGGAACGGCTGAATCTGTCGCAATCGGCGCTATCAATCCAGATCAAGCAGCTGGAGGAACGGCTCGGCCACCAGCTGTTCGAACGACGCGGCCGGCAGCTCTATCTGACGGAGGCGGGACGGATCGCGCTCGATCACGCCGACACGATCTTTGCCACCGGCGACGAATTGCTTCAGACGCTGCGCCAGACCGGCACCACCCGGCGGGCCATCCGCATCGGCGCCCTGGCGACGCTGTCACGCAACTTCCAGCTGGAGTTCATCCGGCCCCTGCTCGACCGCACCGATGTCGAGCTGATCCTGCGCTCCGGCAGCACGGCGGAGTTACTTGGCGCACTGGAGACCTTGAACCTCGATATCGTGCTTTTGACACAGCCACCCGCTGCCGATGCGGTGACGCCCTTCGTTTCGGAGCAACTCTACCAGCAGCGCGTCAGCCTCATCGGTTCACCGGCCCTCGCTTCCGGCAAACAGGAACTCGGCAAGATGCTGGCGCAGCATCCGATGATCCTGCCGACGCTCGAAAGCGGGGTCCGGCTGCAGTTCGAGGCGCTTGCCGCGCGGCTCGGGGTCACGCCACAAATCGCGGCGGAGGTGGAGGACATGGCGATGATGCGTCTCCTCGCCCGCTCCGGCGTCGGTCTTGCGGTGATGCCGCCGATCGTCGTGCAGCAGGAGTTGGAAACCGGCATGCTGAGCGAACTCGATACGCTTCCGGGCATCGTCGAGAACTTTTACGCCGTGCAGATCAAGCGGCGCTTTCCCAATCCGCTGATCCGCGTGCTGCTGGATGCCGGCCAGTGGACGAGTGGGAAAGGTGGCTGAACCAGATCAGACGGAAGGACGGTGCGGGTATCTTCCTTCTCCCCGTCTGGACGGGGAGAAGGTGGCGGCAGCCGGATGAGGGGCATGCCAAACTGTTGTGCCAGCTCATTGCCCCTCACCCCAGCCCTCTCCCCGCTCGCGGGGAGAGGGAGTAGAAGCTACAGCTCGCCGACGATCAGGCGACGGCCTGCTTGCGGGCGAGGCGCGCGCGGATGGATTCGACGTCGGCGCGCGGCGTCGCGGCAAACAGGGTGCGCGTGTACTCGTGCTTCGGATCAGCAAAGACCTCTTCGCGCGAACCGTATTCGACCGCTTCGCCGTAATACATCACCATCACCTCGTCGGCGATGTATTTGACCACCGACAGATCGTGGCTGATGAACACGTACGTGAGGCCGAACTCTTCCTGCAGGTCGGCGAGCAGGTTCAGCACCTGGGCCTGCACCGACAGATCGAGCGCCGAGACCGGCTCGTCCAGCACCAGAAGTTTCGGGTTGAGCATCAGTGCCCGGGCAATCGCGATGCGCTGGCGCTGGCCGCCCGAGAACATGTGCGGATAACGATTGTAGTGCTCCGGGGCGAGACCGACCTTGACCAGCATGTCGGTCGCCCGCTCGCGGCGTTCCGCCGCCGACATCTTCGTGTTGATCGCCAGCGGTTCGCCCAGAACATCGCCGATCTTCTGGCGTGGATTGAGCGAGCCATAGGGGTTCTGGAAGACGATCTGAACCTTGCGGCGCATTTCGGCCGTGAGGTGGCCGGGCCGTGTATCGACCGTCTTGCCCTCGATCAGCAGTTCGCCCGCCGTCGGCTCGTCGATGAAGGTCAAAATGCGAGCCAGCGTTGACTTGCCGCAGCCGCTTTCGCCGACGATCGCGAGCGTCTTGCCGGCATCGAGTTGGAAGGACACGCCCTTCACCGCATGCACCACCTTCTCAGGCTTAAAGAGCCCCTGCGAGACGTGGTAATCTTGCTTGATGTTGCGGATTTCCAGCATGGGAACCGCGTTGTTTGTCGTCGCCGTCATCGTGCGCCTCCGGCCAGTTCGTCCGCCGTCATGAAGTCCGAGACCGTACTCAACCGATCACCCGTTGCGTTTTCCGGCAGGGCCGACAGCAGTGCCCGCGTGTAAGCGTTCTTCGGCGCCTCGAAGAGCGACAGCACATCGGCCTCTTCCATCTTGCGGCCCTTGTACTGCACGATGACGCGGTCGGCGGTTTCCGCCACCACACCCATGTCGTGGGTGATCATGATCAGGCCCATGCCGTACTTGACCTGCAGCGACATCAGGAGATCCAGGATCTGCTTCTGGATCGTCACGTCGAGGGCGGTCGTCGGCTCGTCGGCGATGAGCAGCTTCGGATTACAGGCAATCGCAATCGCGATCATCACGCGCTGGCACTGGCCGCCCGACATCTGGTGCGGAAAGTGGTTGAGCCTTTCTGCCGGGTTCGGCAGGCCGACCTGGGTGAAGAGCTCGATCGCGCGGGCACGCCGTTCCTTTTTGCCCATCCCCATGTGGATGCGCAGGACTTCCTCGATCTGGAAGCCGACAGTGAAGCACGGATTGAGGCTGGCGATCGGCTCCTGGAAGATCATCGCCATGTCCTTGCCGATCAGCTTGCGCCGTTCGCCATCGGAGAGCGCGCGGATATCGCGGCCCTGGAACAACATCTTGTCGGCGGTGATCTTCGCCGTCCAGGGCAGAAGCCCCATCACGGCGAGCATCGACACGGATTTGCCCGAGCCGCTTTCGCCGACGATCGCCAGCACTTCCCGCTCATCAACCGAGAGGGACACGCCATCGACCGCCTTGAACCAGCCGCTGGCGGTTTCGAACTGGACGGTCAGGTTTTCAATCTCAAGAAGCGCCATGATCAGGACCTCTTCATTTTCGGGTCGAGCGCGTCGCGCAGGCCGTCACCCATCAGGTTGATCGCCAGCACGGTGATGAGAATGGCAAGACCGGGGAAGGTCACCACCCACCAGGCGCGCAGGATGAATTCGCGCGCTTCGGCCAGCATCGTGCCCCATTCCGGTGCCGGCGGCTGGGCGCCCATGCCGAGGAAGCCGAGCGCTGCGGCATCGAGGATCGCGTTCGAGAAGGAGAGCGTCGCCTGGACGATCAGCGGTGCGGTGCAGTTCGGCAGGATGGTGCGGAACATCAGACGGAACGGGCCGGCGCCGGAGATACGGGCGGCCGTCACGTAATCGCGCGTCAGTTCCGCCATCACGGCGGCGCGCGTCAGGCGCACGAAATGCGGCTGCAGCGTCAGCGCAATCGCGATCATGCCGTTCGTGAGACTGGGGCCGAGGATCGCGACCAGCACGAGAGCAAGCAGCAGCGACGGGAAGGCGAGGATGATGTCCATCAGGCGCATGATCACCGTATCGACCCAGCCGCGGTAATAACCGGCGATCAGGCCGACCAGGATGCCGCCGGTCAGCGACAGCGTGGTGACGAACAGGCCGATGAACAGCGAATACTGCGCGCCGTAGATGAGGCGCGACAGGATATCGCGTCCCACCGCATCTGTGCCCAGCAGATAGGTGGCGCGGCCACCCTCCAGCCAGACCGGCGGCACCAGAACGGCATCGCGATACTGTTCGAAGGGCGAATGCGGTGCGATGATCGAAGCGAAGACCGCCACGATGACAAGCGCGATGAACACGAACAGGCCGATGACGGCGCCGCGGTTTTCGGAAAAGTAGAACCAGAATTCGGCGAGCATCTGGCGGCGAAGCGCCGCGTTGCTGACCGCCTGGGTCTTGGCTGTGTCTGCCATGGGATTTTCTCCTTCTTAGTGGCGGATACGCGGGTTGACGAGACCGTAGAGCAGGTCGACGATCAGGTTCACCACCATGATGATGCCGGCGATCAGGAGCAGGCCGCCCTGGATGACCGGATAATCGCGGCGGAAAACGCTATCCACCATCCACTTGCCGATGCCCGGCCAGGAAAAGATGGTTTCCGTCAGGATCGCGCCAGCCAGCATCACGCCGATCTGCAGGCCGATCGTGGTGATGACCGGGATCATGGCATTGCGCAGCGCGTGCAGGCTGACGACGCGGAAGGGCGACAGTCCCTTGGCGCGCGCCGTGCGGATATAGTCCTCCGACAGCACTTCCAGCATGGCAGACCGCGTCTGGCGGGCGATCACCGCGAGCGGGATCGTCGCAAGCACGATGGAGGGCAGGATCAGGTGGCTGACGGCCGAGGAGAAGGCGCCCTTCTGGCCGGAGATCAGCGAATCGATCAACATGAAGCCGGTGACCGGCTTGAAGAAATACATCAGCGAAATGCGGCCCGAGACCGGCGTCCATTGCAGGATACCGGAAAACAGGATGATGAGAAGCAGGCCCCACCAGAAGATCGGCATGGAATAGCCGACGAGCGCGACACCCATCATCGACTGGTCAACCACCGAGCCGCGCTTGATCGCGGCAATCACCCCGGCCGGAATGCCGATGACCACGGCGATCAGGATGGCGCAGAAGGAAAGTTCGACGGTCGCCGGAAACAGCGCCCAGAATTGCTTCAGAATCGGCGTTTTCGAGACGATCGAGGAGCCGAAATCTCCGGTCAGCACGCCGCCCAGATAATCGAAATATTGAATTACCATCGGCCGGTCGAGGCCGAGCTGCGCACTGATCTGCGCATGCCGTTCCGGCGACATGACCCGTTCGCCGGACAAAAGCGCCACCGGATCGCCCGGAAGCAGCCGGATGAAGGCAAACGCGATGATGGAGACCCCGATGAACGTCGGGATCAGCACGGCGAGACGCCGCAAGAGGAAGCCAAACATGGTGGACCTGTTGTTTTTCTGAAGGCTGGTTCTGGCCGACACAAGACATGCCGGGACTTTGCCAGACCTTGGATCATGCCCTTCCGCGAGCATCGATCTTTGAGGAAAAGCCGCGGAATGTCACCATTCCGCGGCCTGTCATGCGTCATAATGGCCGATTATTCGGCGATATCGACGTTCTCGAAGGTGAAGTCGCCGAGCGGGCTCTGGACGAAGCCGGTCACTTCCTTGCGCATCGGAACGACGGACAGGGAGTGGTCGAGCGTGGCCCAGGGCGCTTCCTTCTTGAAGATGACCTGCGCCTCTTCATAGAGCTTGGTGCGCTCTGCCTGGTCGGAGGTGACCTTGGCCTTCTTCACGAGAGCGTCGAACTCCTTGTTGCACCACTGGGCGCGGTTGTTGCCGCCGACGGCATCGCAACCGAGCAGGGTGTCAAGGAAGTTGTCCGGATCGCCGTTGTCGCCGGTCCAGCCGAGCATGGCGGCACCGTCACGATCCTTGGCCTTCGAACGCTGCAGATATTCTGCCCATTCGTAGGAAACGATCTCGACCTTGACGCCGATCTTGGCAAAGTCGTCCTGCATGATCTCGGCTGCACGACGGGCGTTCAGCATGTAGGGACGCGAAACCGGCATGGCCCAGATCTTCATCGACAGATCCTTTACGCCGGCATCCGCCAGCATCTTCTTTGCGGCGTCGAGATCGTAGGCGTCGTCCTTGACGTCCTTGTTATAGGACCACATGGTCGGCGGGATCGGGTTCGTTGCCGGTGTTGCCATGCCCTGGAACACGGCCTCGACGATCGCCTTCTTGTTGATCGCCTTGTTGAGCGCCTTGCGCACTTCCGGCTTGTCGAACGGCGCCTGGGTGGTGTTGTAGGCGAGGTAGGCGACGTTCAGGCCTTCCTGTTCCATCACCTTCAGGTTGGAGTCCGACTTCATCGACTGCACGTCGGCGGCATTCGGATACGGCATCAGGTGGCATTCGCCGGCCTTCAGCTTCTGGTAACGGACGGCGGCATCGGTGGTGATGGCGAAGACCAGATCGTCGATCTTCGGCGCACCGCCCCAGTAATCGGCATTCTTGGCGTAGCGGATAACCGCATCCTGCTGGTAACCGACGAAGGAGAACGGACCGGTGCCGAGCGGCATCTGGTTCAGCTGTTCCTTCTTGCCGGCCTTGTCCAGGCTGTCGGCATATTCCTTCGACATGATCGACGCGAACGGCATGGCGAGGTTGGCGAGGAACGGCGCTTCCGGACGGTTCAGCACGAACTTGACCGTCAGGTCATCGACCTTCTCGACCGACTTGATGAGTTCCGGGAAACCCATGCCGGCGGCATATTCCCACGACGTGCCAGCAACATACTGGTGCCACGGGTTGTCCTTGTTGATCTGGCGATCGATCGAGAACACCACGTCATCGGCATTCAGCGTGCGGGTCGGCGTGAAGAATTCCGTTGTGTGGAACTTGACGCCCGGGCGCAGCTTGAAGGTATATTCCTTGCCATCGTCCGAAACGGTCCAGCTTTCCGCAAGTCCGGCAACCGGCTTCGTCGTGCCGGGTTCGAACTCCAGCAGGCGGCTGTAGACCGGATGCGCAGACGCATCAAACGTGGTGCCGGCGGTGTAAAGGCCCGGATCGAAACCTTCCGGAGAACCTTCAGAGCAGAACACGAACGTCTTTGCGCTCGCGGCGGTCGACAGGAAGGACGCCGCGAGAAGTGCCGCAGCAAAGCCAAATTTGTATTTCATTGTTATCTCCCATAGGTGCGACATGGATTCGTCCGACGTCGCTCCGTGTTCGGTTTGCAGATAGCAGATGTTGGGGAGAGAAGATTGTTTTTTCTCTCGCTTTCCCCTGCACAACATCCTGCCACCACCGCCTTTGCGCCGCAAACCCGTCCAAATTCGCGGGAAAGTACGCGCAGCAGTGCCTCCCTCATATCCTTTAGGGGCGCCTTGTAAAGGCGCGGGCTTGCCCGTTGCGCGTGAATTCTTCGGAAAAATTACGAGACTTTCCGATCTGTAAAAATATGACAGGAAAACAGAAATAATATTTCAAACGATCTCGCACTGCAGCACAATCCATCTACAGCCTGAACTGGTCACTATAGAAAATTTGCGACGTGCGATAGGAGCCGGCAGAATCTGCCGCTGAGCCGGTCGCCTCCAGACTGGAACCTCCCGCCGATCCACGGCTTGTTGCAGCGGGCCCGTTGCCGGATGCAACAAGGGCAACGGCAATGAGGAGAAGGCAATGACTGAGCCCGACGCAATGATGTTCGAGGCAAGCGACTGGGTACCCAACCATTCGGTCTTTCCGGTGCTGCTTTACAGCGCCGTGCTGCCGGGCGACGATGCGCATCGGGCGGAAGCCTTCGAAGAGCGGTTCTCGCAGAACGGCTGGCAGGACATCTGGCAAAACGGGATTTTTCCCTACCAGCATTACCACAGCCGGGCGCACGAGGTGCTGGGGATTGCCAAAGGCCATGTGCGGCTTCTGATCGGCGGATCGACGGGCAAGATCATTGAGGCGAAGGCGGGCGATTGCCTGGTGCTGCCGGCCGGCACCGGACACATGCGGCTGGAAGCAACCGCTGATTTCCTGGTGATCGGCGCCTATCCGCCGGGGCAGGAGGCCGACATCCTGACGGACGCGCCGACCGAGGCGCAAAAGAGCAGCATTGCGACACTTCCACCACCGGAAACGGACCCGCTCTTCGGGCCGGACGGCCCGCTGGGAGAACTTTGGCGGGCGGGCTGATCAAAGCTGGATACCCGCCCTATCCGCGGCGGGTCTTCCCTAAAAGTTTTGCCATTTGCTAATTCGCTTGCCAATTCGCTTGGCGCGTGTACCACTGTGGCGGCTGCGTTGAGGAGCGCGGCTTTTCAGCGGTTTGGGAGGACTGCCAATGCTACTTACAGGTGTCGCACTCGCTTTCTGTCTTGGGATCGGCGGCATCGCATTCTTCCGGTGGCGCGACGGGACGTGACACACAAGGTGCGCGGCTGACGACCGCGCGCCCCTCGTCATACGGGATCAAGCCTCGCCCACTGGGCGCTTTCGCCAGCCTCTGCAGCTGCGGAACCTAGGCCTGTTGAGGCAACCCTCATTGACGTCTCGCTGGTAACCACCTGTTTCTGCACATCCGGCGGGCAAAACAGCGCAAACAGCGTCTGCATGACGGCGCTGACTCGATCATCGGCGACCGAATAAAAAATCTGCCGGGATTCCCTCCTGGTTTTCACCACGCCCGCCGTCCTGAGTTCGGCCAGCTGCTGGGAAAGCGCTGGCTGCTTCAAGCCAAGCTCGTCCTGGATATCGCCCACGGACCGTTCGCCCCCGGCAATGTAACAGAGCAGCATCAGCCTGGTCGGGGTGCTGAACAGGCGCATGAATTCCGCCGCTTCGGCAGACCGTTCCTGCATCATCTCGAGCGGAAGACGAGGTGTCATGGGCGCCGCTCCCGATAATACCAGGCCTGGCCGGGTTCGGCCTGCCGGGCCGTCTCCAGCGTCTGCGCCGCCGGTTCGACCAGCGCACAGCCCGGCTGCCAGCCTTCGGGCGTGAGCGCCCCCTCCCTCTCGGAGACCTGCAAGGCCTCCACCAGCCGCAACAATTCGTCCACCGAACGTCCGACCGTCATGGGATACCAGACGATGGCGCGGATGATGCCGTGCGGGTCGATGATGTAGGTGGCGCGCACCGTGGCGCTGCTGGCCGAGGTGCTGTCCAGCATGCCGTAGGCTTTTGCGATCACCATGGAACTGTCCTCGATCAGCGGAAAACCGACACGGACACCGAAGTTGCGTTCGATATCCTGCAGCCAGGCGACATGGGCGTAGAGACTGTCCACCGACAGCCCGAGCAGGTCGCAATCCAGGCGGCGGAACCTTTCTTCGGCTTTGGCGAAAGCGAGGAACTCGCTGGTGCAGACCGCCGTGAAGTCCGCCGGGTGGGAGAAGAATAGAACCCAGCGGCCGCGATAGGAGGAAAGGGAAATGTCACCGGCGGTCGAACGGGCCGTGAAACCGGGCGCACGGTCGTTCAGACGCAGCGCGCCGCGCCTCAGATCATCCGCGTCATCCATCACTTGCATGAACCAGAACCCTCCGTCGCTCAAGCGCGACCTATACCGAAGCGCGCCTCATTGCCAAACCATAATTCCACACTTGCATATTTAACGCAAATATGTATTTATGGGATCACGAGATGGAGGAAGCCATGTCCGACAACGCTCTTCAACACGCAGCCGAACTGATTCATGCCGCTTTGGCCGATAAACAGCTGAAACCGATTGTCCGGTCGTTTTTCGACCCGGCGACCTTTACGATCAGCCACGTGGTGCGCGATCCGGGATCCAGAGCCTGCGCCATCGTCGATAGCGTGCTCGATTACGATCCCGCCTCCGGCCGCACGATGACCGATTCTGCTCGTGCGCTGATCGACTACATCAAAACCGAGAACCTCGAGGTTCAGTGGCTGCTCGAAACGCATGCCCATGCCGACCACCTTTCGGCAGCGCCCCTGCTGCAGGCCGAACTGGGCGGTCAGCTTGCCATCGGCCACGAGATCATCCGGGTGCAGGAAGTCTTCGGCAAGATCTTCAACGCCGGCACGGAATTCCAGCGGGATGGCAGCCAGTTCGACCACCTTTTCGAGGATGGCGACCGTTTTCGCATCGGCAATCTGGAGGCGACGGTGCTGCATGTTCCCGGTCACACGCCGGCCTGCCTCGCTTACGTGGTCGGCGACGCGATCTTTCCAGGCGACACGCTGTTCATGCCGGATTACGGCACGGCGCGCTGTGATTTTCCGGGTGGCGATGCCCGCACGCTCTACCGCTCGATCCAGCGCCTGATGCAGTTGCCGGGTGAAGCGCGGATGTTCCTCTGCCATGATTACAAGGCCCCGGGCCGCGACGTCTATGCCTGGGAAACCACCGTGGAGGCAGAGCGCACCGGCAATATCCACGTCCGCAACGGCATTTCCGAGGACGACTTCGTCCAGATGCGCACCGAACGCGACAGGACGCTGTCCGTGCCCAAGCTGATCCTGCCGTCCGTGCAGGTCAACATGCGGGCCGGCAAGCTGCCGCCGGCGGAGGAGAACGGCGTGCAGTACCTGAAGATCCCGGTCAACGCGCTGTGACGCAACAGGTGCCGCCCGATGCTGCTTGAACCCCTGCAATACGCGCTTGGCGCGCTCTCCGGCGGCCTCGTCGGCTTCACGCTCGGCCTGTTCGGCGGTGGCGGCTCGATCCTTGCCGTGCCGCTGATGGTCTATGTGGTCGGGGTTCCGAACCCGCATCTGGCGATCGGCACCAGCGCCTTTGCGGTGGCGGCCAATGCCTTTACCAACATGCTGAGCCATGCCAAGGCCGGCCATGTGAAGTGGCGCTGCGCCGGCATTTACAGCGTTGCCGGCATTCTCGGGGCCTTTGTCGGCTCCACCCTCGGCAAGATGATCGACGGCCAGAAACTGCTCATCCTGTTTTCGCTGCTGATGCTGGTAGTCGGCGTGCTGATGTTCAAGAGACGCGGCGCGGAAGGCAATCCGGGCGCGCAGTGTTCGCGGGAAAACGCGCCGAAAGTGGTTGGTTTCGGCGGGCTGACCGGCATCTTCTCCGGCTTCTTCGGCATCGGCGGCGGCTTCCTGATCGTGCCGGGGCTGATTGCCTCCACCGGCATGCCGATCCTGTTTGCCATTGGCTCGTCGCTCGTCGCCGTCACCGCGTTTGGTCTGACGACGGCCCTGAACTATGCCTTGTCCGGCTATGTCGATTGGCTGCTCGCCCTCGTCTTTGTCGGCGGCGGCGTGCTGGGTGGACTGCTGGGCGGGCTGCTGGCCGCCAATCTTTCGGCCCGCAAGGGCATGTTGAACAGCCTGTTTGCCGGGCTGATCTTCGTGGTCGCGGCCTACATGCTCTATCGCAGCAGCGGAACCCTGCTGTCCAGCTGACGCGTTGTGCCCTACGCCTCGACCGCTGACGGGCAGGCTTCGAGCAGCCGCGGACCAAGGCTCAGCAAGGCCTCCAGTCCACAATTGCCGGCCACCAGATCGTTCAGCGAGACGCGGTCCATTTCGCGGTAAAAGGCCTCGGTCGCCGCCGCGATATAGGCTTTCAATCGGCAGGCACCCGCCAATGGACAGGTATTCGTCAGCGGATCAAAACACTCCGCCACCGGCACGCCGGCTTCAAACTGGCGAAACACAGTGCCGATCGAGATCAGATGGCCGGGCAGGGCAAGCCGCAGACCGCCGCCGCGGCCCCGGATCGTCTCCAGAAAGCCCAGCGCCTGCAGCGCGGATACGACGTGCAGCAGGTGATTGAGCGATGCATTGCAACTGCGAGCGATATCGGCGGTGCGAACGGTCCGAGCCTCATTGACCGCGCACATCATCAGAATCCGCACCGCCAGGTTCGTTCTGGTCGTCAGTCGCATCGCCCCTCCCCGCATGGTTGCAGGACCATCCTATGACCGGAAGTTTTCGCATCGTATGTGATCTAGATCAGTTCGCGGATGGTTTTTGCCCTTTATCTCGCATGACAAATGCCAGTTTCGAGGTTGCAAGTGGCCAGACACCGGAATGCAGAGCAGCGGAGACGGCCCTCTCCGCTCAGCCAATTGATGACGGCGGTGCAGAAGCCTTTGCGGCGCGCGGGCCTTCTGTCGGCGGTCGCCTCGATGTTGTGGCCGATCCAGGCCTGGCTTGTGGCGGAGGCACTGGAGAGCCTTCTCACCGGAAAGCCGGTATCCGCGACAGCCGTGGCCATGGGGTTTGCGACGATCGGCCTGCTGCGTGGGCTGATGCACTGGCAGGCGGAGGCAATGGCACAGACGGCGGCCGATACCGTCGTGGCAGAGGTGCGCGACAGGCTCGTCCGCACGGAGGCGCGTCGTGCCGAGGACGGTTCGCGCGGCGGCGCCGGTGCGATTGCGGCGCTTGCGACCGAGAAGCTGCAGATGCTGGTGCCCTATGCCACCCGCTATCTGCCGGCGCAGATCCGTGTTTCCACCGTCCCGCTGCTCATCCTGGCGCTGGCCTTCTGGCAATCCTGGGCCGCCGGCCTCATTCTCTTGATCAGCGGCCCGCTCATCCCCGTCTTCATGGCGCTCGTCGGCATGGCCGCCAAGGAGGCCAGTGCACGGCAGATGGTCGAGATCGGCGCGATCAACGATGTGCTCGTGGAACGTCTGTCGGCGCTTCTGGACATTCGCCTTCTTGGAGCCGGTCAGACAGTGGAAGCAGCCTTTGCCGCGAGTGCGGGAGATCTTCGCCGGCGGACCATGGCGGTGCTTGCGATCGCCTTTCTCTCCTCGACGGTGCTGGAACTGTTTGCCGCAATCGGGGTCGCCATGATGGCCGTTTACGTCGGCTTCACCCTGCTCGGCACGATCGCCTTCGGCACCTGGGGCGCCGGGCTCTCGCCGGCGGCCGGCATCTTCCTCTTGCTTCTCGCGCCGGACTTCTACCAGCCGCTGCGTGACCTTGCCTCCGCCTGGCACGACCGGGCGGGTGCGGCGGCAGTCGCCGACGAAGTAGCTGCCTGGGAGGCCGATGACACCACGGCCGTGCCCGGCACCGGACAGCGCTCAGAACCGCTCGAAGGGCCGGCATCGATCCGCCTGAGCAACTGCGTCTCCGCATCCGGGGCACCGCTCCCGGACATCTCGATCGCGCCCGGAGAAAGCGTCGCGCTTGTCGGACCGAGCGGTGCCGGCAAGACGTCTGCGCTCAGACTGATGGCCGGGCTTGCCGCTGCGGCTGAAGGCTCGGTCACGGTGGCCGGCCGGCCGCTGACGGACGAGACCGCGGACGGTTGGCGCTCGCGCCTCGGCTGGATGCCGCAGGCACCGCATTTCCTCCACGCCAGCATTCAGCACAACCTGACGCTTGGCCGGCCGGGGGACCTCGACGCCGCACTGAAGCAGGCGGGGGTCGATGCCGTCGTCGCCGGCCTGCCGAAAGGGCTTTCGACGCGACTGGGCGAGCGGGGCGCCGGACTGTCCGGTGGCGAAGCCCGGCGGCTGACGCTGGCCCGCGCCATCTTTTCCGGTCCGGACGTGGTGCTGGCGGACGAACCGACGGCGGATCTTGATGCAGAGACCGCCCGCCTCGTGACCGAAGGCCTGATGGCAGAGGCAGAACGCGGTGCAACGCTGGTGATTGCCACCCACGACATGGGCCTTGCCCGGCGCATGGACCGGATCATCCGCATCGGAGACAGGACATGACCGCGCTCTGGCATATTTTCAGGATCATCGTCTCAGACCAGCGGGCTGCGTTACTTCGCGGAGCAGCGCTCGGGGTTGTTGTGCTCCTCATGGGGGTCGCATTGCTCGGCCTCTCCGGCTGGTTCATCACGGCGGCCGCTGCGGCTGGCCTTGCCGGGCTCGGCACCGTTTTCGACGTGTTCCGTCCCTCCGCCATGGTGCGTTTCCTCGCGCTCGGGCGCACCGCCGCCCGCTACGGTGAACGCCTACTCACCCATGATGCAACGCTTCGGGCCTTGGAAACGCTGAGGCTGCGCCTGTTGCACGGGACTCTGTCCGCTCCGCTCCAACGGATGCAGACGATCCGCGGGCCGCAGGCATTGAACCGGTTGATGGCGGATATCGATGCCCTGGACGGCGTGCCGCTGCGCCTGGTCCTACCGCTCTGTTCGGCGCTTGTGGTGCAGTTGATCGCCGGCATCGCGCTGTGGTTCCTGGTCACCCCGTCCATCGCACTCTGGGTCACGATCGGATGGACGGCTGGTGCCGTGCTGGTGTTCTGGCCGAGCCTCGTCATGGCAACGCCCTTGTCGCGTCAGCGGGAGGCGGCAGCACAGGCCTTCCGCACGCGGCTGATCGATCTCATCCGCAGCCGGCGGGACCTGACGGTCTATGGGCGCCTGCAGGATCAGGTGGAGGCTGTAACCGCGGCGGAAACCCGACGACTGGCCATTCCTCTTGACCGGGTGGACCGGGCAACGGGTCTGGCCCTGTCGCTTCTGGCGACCGTGGTCGGCGCCGGCACGCTGTGGCTCGGCCTTCAGGCCGCGCAGGAGGGCCTGCTGCAGCCAGCCTTCGCAGCCCTCGCCTTCTTTGCCGCACTCGCACTGGCGGAAACCGTTGCGCCCTTGCGCCGCGCCGCCAGCGATCTCGGCCGGATGGCGGAAGCGGCACGGGGGGTGCGGCGCGACCTTGCCCGGACGGACGAGCAGCCGGCACCGTTTGAGGACAGGCAGCCACATGTCGATAACGGTCCGGCTCTCACCATCCGCAACCTCCAGCTTGCGCGGCAGGATGGCGAGGCTCGTTTGATCCAGGACCTGGGACTGGATGTCGCAGCCGGGGAAACGGTGGCGCTGTCCGGTGCCAGCGGCTGTGGCAAGTCAACGATCCTGCTCGCCATCGCCGCACTCTATCCCGTGGCAGGCGGCGAGATCCGCGTTCTTGGTCGCAGCCTGCCGCTCTGGCCCGAGGCAGCGTTGCGCGAGGTCCTGACGCTTCTGCCGCAACGCAGCGCCATCATGGCCGGTACGGTGCGGGAAACGCTGCAGCTTGCCGATCCGGGCCAGCGGGACGAGATGCTGTGGTCGGTGCTGAAATGTGTGCATCTGGAAACACTTGTGCAGGATCGGGGCGGGCTCGACATGCGTCTTGGCCATCTCGGCGAAGGCCTGTCCGGCGGCGAGGCGAGGCGCCTGGCATTGGCGCGGGCGCTTCTGCGGCGTCCTCACGTGCTGCTCTTGGATGAGCCGACCGAGGGGCTGGATGAGGAGACTGCGACGGCGGTTCTCGCCGGAATCCGGGCCTTCCTGCCACAGGCCGCGATCCTGATGGCATCGCACCGCGCGGTCGAAAAGGCTGCGGCCGATCGCGTGATCGTGCTCGAATAAGTCGTATCCCAAATGTGACTTATTGATCAGGATCAAGGTTCCAGAGCTCCGCGAAGCTTACACCCCAAGTCAGTCTTGACCAGAACGGACGGGCCCGCCCGCCCTCCGTCTAGGGAGTAAGCAAAATGGAAATCGGCATCGTTGAGCTGTCACGTCTGCAATTTGCCCTGACGGCTATGTATCACTTCCTCTTCGTGCCGCTGACGCTTGGTCTGTCGATCATCGTCGCGATCATGGAGACGGTCTATGTCATGACCAACCGCCCGATCTGGCGCCAGATGACGAAATTCTGGGGCACGCTGTTCGGCATCAACTTCGTCCTTGGCGTTGCCACCGGCATCACCATGGAATTCCAGTTCGGCATGAACTGGAGCTATTACAGCCATTATGTCGGCGACATTTTTGGCGCGCCGCTGGCGATCGAGGGCCTGATGGCCTTCTTTCTGGAGGCGACCTTCGTCGGCCTGTTCTTCTTCGGCTGGGACAAGCTCTCCAAGGTCCAGCATCTGGCGGTTGCCTGGCTCGTGGCCCTCGGCTCGAACCTTTCGGCGCTCTGGATCCTGATTGCCAATGGCTGGATGCAGAACCCGGTCGGGGCTCAGTTCAACCCGATGACCATGCGCATGGAGATGACAGACTTTTACGAAGTCCTGTTCAACGAAGTGGCGCAGGCGAAATTCGTCCATACGGTCAGCGCCGGTTATGTCACCGCCTCCGTCTTCGTCATCGGCGTCTCGGCCTGGTATCTGCTGAAAGATCGCCATCATGCGCTGGCGCGCCGCTCAATCACCGTTGCGGCGGCTTTCGGCCTCGCCTCGGCCTTCTCGGTCGTGCTGCTCGGAGACGAGTCCGGCTATTCGGCAACCCATAGCCAGAAGATGAAGCTCGCCGCAATCGAAGCCATGTGGGAAACCCATGCGGCGCCGGCACCCTTCACTGCCTTCGGCTTCCCGGACCAGGAGGCACGCGAAACGCATTTCGCCGTACACATTCCCTTCGCCATGGGCCTGATCGGCACCCGTTCGCTGACGACGGAAATCCCCGGCATCAAGGAACTTGTCGAGCAGGCGGAGCACCGCATCCGCTCGGGCCTCATCGCCTATGACGCGCTGATGACGGTTCGCCAGCAGCGGGATGCGACACCAGCGGAGATCATGAAGACCTTCGAGGACCACTCTCACGATCTGGGTTTTGCCTTCCTTCTGAAGAAATACGTCGATGATCCGCGCACCGCGACCGACGCGCAGATCAAGATGGCGGCCAATGATACGGTTCCGCATGTCTGGCCGCTGTTCTGGGCCTTCCGCATCATGGTGGCGCTCGGTTTCGGCTTCATCGCAACCATGGCCTATTTCTTCTACCGCGCCTCCTTCCGTGGCATGCGCTACCCGCGCTGGGCCCTGACAGTCGCCGTCGCCATGATCCCGGCGCCCTGGATTGCCGCCGAAATGGGCTGGTTCGTCGCCGAATTCGGCCGTCAACCCTGGACGGTCGACGGGGTGCTTCCAACGGCGCTCTCCGCGAGCTCGCTCTCGGTGACGGAACTCCTGATCACCATTCTGGGCTTCGTTGCCTTCTACACGGTGCTGTTCATCATCGAGATGGGCCTGATGCTGAAATACATCCGCAAGGGTCCCTACATGGACGTTGCCGAGACCGAAGAGTGGATCAAGGCACGCCAGGAGACCCTGAACCCCTCGGCCTTGCGCCCGGCCCCCACTGCCATTCCTGCGGAGTAAGGATCATGATCCTGCACGAACTTCTGAGCTACGAATTCCTGCGTGTCACCTGGTGGCTGCTGCTCGGCGTCCTCTTGATCGGCTTTGCCGTGACCGATGGCTTCGACATGGGCGTCGGCGCGCTGATCCCCTTCGTCGGCAAGACGGATGTCGAACGGCGGGTGGCGATCAATACGGTCGGCCCTGTCTGGGAAGGCAACCAGGTCTGGTTCATCCTCGGCGGCGGCGCCATCTTCGCCGCCTGGCCGCCGCTCTATGCGGTGAGCTTCTCCGGCTTCTACCTGGCGATGTTCGTCGTTCTCGCCGCCTTCATCGTCCGGCCCGTCGCGTTCAAGTACCGCTCCAAGCGGGATGATACGACCTGGCGCACTGCCTGGGACTGGGCGCTGTTTGCCAGTGGCGCCGTGCCGGCCCTCCTCTTTGGCGTTGCCGTCGGCAATGTCATCCAGGGCGTTCCCTTCCATTTTACCGATGACCTGCACAGCATCTACGAAGGGGCCTGGTACACGAAGTTCATTGGCCTGTTGGATCCCTTCTCGCTGCTCGCCGGTGTCGTGTCGCTCAGCATGCTGCTGATGCATGGCGCGGTCTGGCTGACCGTCAAGGCGGAGGGTACCGTGCAAGCCCGCGCCCGCGCCATAGGCTCCGTCGCAGCCCTCGCCGCCGTCCTCGCCTATGCGGCGGCCGGCCTCTGGCTCGCCTATGGTATCGAGGGTTTCCGCATTGTTGGCGATTATGCCACCAACGGCCCGTCGAACCCGCTGCATTTCGAGGTGGAACGCACGGCAAGCTGGCTCACCGCCTACCAGGACCGTCCGTGGATCGCGATTGCCCCGGCGCTCGGGATCGGCTGCGGCCTCCTGACCTTCCTCGGCCTCAGGGCCGGACGCGAAGTCTCGACGCTGATCCTCTCGAAGCTGTCGATCCTCGGCGTGATTGCATCGGTGGGGCTGACGATGTTTCCCTTCATCATGCCGTCGTCCAGCGATCCGAAGTCGTCACTGACCGTCTGGAACAGTTCGTCCTCGCACCTGACGCTGTTCATCATGCTGGTCTGCGCGCTCATCTTCATGCCGATCATCCTCGCCTACACGACCTGGGTCTACAAGGTGCTGTGGGGCAAGGTGACGGAGAGCGACGTGACCGAACACAGCCATTCCGTCTACTGAAGCACAAAGGAGCGATTTGAGATGTGGTACTTCGCCTGGATCCTCGGCCTTCCGCTGGCCGCCATCTTTGCCGTGATGAATGCGATGTGGCTGGAGATGAAGGAAGACGAGCAGACCCTCGCCAGCAACGAGCGCTGACACCTGGGCCCCCAAAAACGCGCATGAAAAAGGCTCCCGCCGGTCCGGCAGGAGTCTTTTTCGATTGTTTGTTCGTGTGCCTCAGAACTCTTCCCAGTTGTCCTGCTTGGTGGCGGCAGCGGCACCACCACCACCGAATGCCTTGCGGACGCTGCCCATCAGGTTGCGGGCGGGCGAGGATGCAGGAGCCATTGAGGCAGATGCCGAAGCGGGGGCAGAACGTCGCGCCGGAGAAGCCGGTGCTTGGGTGCGAGACATTGTCTGCGCGCCCTGGCCGGCGATGTTGAACTGCCCGATCAGGGACACCAGCGTGCCAGCGCTTTCCGTCAGGCGGTAGGAGACCGCCGTCGTTTCTTCGACCATGGCAGCGTTCTTCTGGGTGAACTGATCCATCTCGCCAACGGCAGTGTTGACTTCTGCAAGCGCCGAACTCTGCTCGCGCGCCGCCGAGGCGATGGAGGCGATCTTGTCGCTGATCGTGGTGACATGCGCGGAGATGTCGGTCAGCGCCTTGCCGGTCTGCTCGACCAGCGACACGCCGCCGGCCACCGCCTCGCCGGATTTGTGGATCAGCGCCTTGATGTCCTTGGCCGCGTTGGCGGAGCGTTGCGCCAGTTCGCGCACTTCCTGCGCAACGACCGCGAACCCCTTGCCCGCTTCGCCCGCACGCGCCGCCTCGACGCCGGCATTCAGCGCCAGGAGGTTGGTCTGGAAGGCGATTTCGTCGATGACGTTGATGATCTTGGAGATCTCGTTCGAGGCTTCCTCGATATTGCCCATGGCGGCAATTGCATCGGAGACCACCTTGGACGACTGGTCGGTGCTCTTGCGGGCGGTCTCGGCCACGTTCGATGCCTCATCGGCCTTGGCGGAGGAAGCCCGGACCGTCACCGTGATTTCCTCGAGCGCCGCGGATGTTTCCTCCAGCGAAGCCGCCTGCTGTTCTGTGCGTTTAGACAGGTCATCGGCTGCCGAGCACATTTCGTTGGAGCTGGACTGGATGCCGGAGATCTCGTCGCGCAACTGCTGCATCGTCACGCCCAGCTTTTCGACGGACGCGTTGAAATCGGCGCGCAGATTGTCGAGACTGCCTGCGAAAACGTCATCGATACGCACCGTCAGGTCGCCGGCGCTTAGCCGCTTCAGACCGTCGCCAAGCGTCGCGACCGCCTGGTCGAGGGCCCGTGCCTCTGCTTCCTTGGCGGCCTCGCGCTCCGCACGTTCGCGTTCGCCGACAGCCGATGCTTCGGCAGCGTTCTGTTCGATGGCGATTTTCTGGAGCGCCCCTTCGCGGAACACCTCCAGCGCACGCGCGAGATCACCGATCTCGTTGCGGAAGGTCTGGTGCGGCACGGCGGTGGTCAGATCGCCAGCGGCGAGGCTTTTTGCGGCAGCGGTCACCCGCGGCAGGGACCCCACCACGGCGCGGGTGAGCATTGCGACCAGCAAGGCCGCCAGACAGAGGACGATCGCGGCGGAAATGCCGATCGCCCAGGTCATCTCGCTTGCCATGCTGTTGATATCGGCCGCACGCACACCGGCGTAGAGGATACCGATGACCTCGCCGGCCGGCGAGAAGATCGGCTGGTAGATGGTGTAATAGGGCACGTCCAGAATGGTCGCCTCGCCGCGATAGACCTGCCCCTTGGTGAGGAAGGGATAGACCGCGCCCGTTTTGCCGAGCGCCGTTCCAACCGCGCGGTTGCCATCCGGCTTGATGATATTCGTGGTGCGGCGCCAGAAGTCCTGGTTCTGCGGATCCCACGCGAAAATGGTGGCCGTCTGCCCCGTCATGCGACCGATGTTGTCGATCATCGAATGATCGGTAAAGCTCGCCGGAATGGCCGTCGCCACAATGCGATCGACATTGCCGTTCTTCCACGTCACCTGCGTGCCGGGAAGTTCCTTTTCAACAATGGTGGCCGCCACACGCAGGCTGGTGTTCTGGCTATCGACGGCCTGTTGCTGAATCCGTCCGGCGATCGTTGATGAAATGACCCATGACACCGTTGCCAATGAGACAATCAGGATCATGATCGTTGTCACGGTGACCGTCTTTGCCATTCCGAAACGAGAAAAAATAAGCATGAGGCGCCCCCGCGCAATTGACTTACATCAATCTAAAATGCGGGAGCTTCGTTAAACTAACGTTTAAGGCCGGTTTTGTCGCATTTTTGCGTCACAACAGGATGGCTTTTCATCCAGTCTCTTGACCGTATCTTGGGTTTACGTCGCATCCGGCGCGCGACCGGTGGAGGCACGGTCAACGAGATGGCAAGCGAGTTCGATGCGCCGGGCAAGGCTGATGCGACCGGCCATGCTCTCGCTCAGCAGGTCGACGGCCGCGGCCCCGATTTCGCGCATGGGCAAATGCATCGTCGTGAGAGGCGGATTGACAAAGGCCGCCTGCGGCAGGTCATCCATACCCACCACCGAGATATCCCCAGGCACAGATAGCCCCGCTTTCTGCACCGCCATGATGGCACCGACGGCCAGACTGTCGCCCGCCGTCACGACTGCGGTGAAATCCTGTCCCTTCTCCGACAGCCTCTGCCCGATCGCCTGCGCCGCCAGTTCCGGCAGCCAGTCGTCCACCGTGACGACCATCCGCTCCGAATGATCGAGCCCTTTCAGCCGCAGCGCATCTTGCCAGCCTTCCTTACGGTGCTCGATGGTGCGCCGACCGGGCCGCATGAGAAACAGGATGCGCCGGTGGCCGAGCTGAATGAGATGATCGGTGGCAAGCCGTGCGGCAGACCGGTTGCAGGGCGTGACACTGGAGAGCCGCATCAGCGGATCGTGGCCATTCAGCAGAACGACGGGTTTCGGGAAATCGCGCGTCGCCGCCAGCATGGCTTCATCGTCCACTGTCAGGAACAACAGGCCCGCGGTTTCCGGATCTTCGCGCGCATCCTGCAGAAGCTGTTTTTCGTCTGCCCGATCGGTCACAGCCCGGGTTACGATCTCCAGGCCCAGTGCGGCTGCGCGTTCATTCAGTCCTTCCAGAACGTAGAGCGTGAACTGGTTGCGGACATAATCGATCATCGCGGCACTGGAGGCGGCGAGGATGACCTTGCGGCCGGCAAGAGCGGCAGGAACGGCATAATTCACCTGCTTGGCGGCAGCGAGGACCTTTTCCCGGATGTCCGGGCGCACGCCCTTTTCGCCCGCCAGCGCCCGCGAGGCGGTGCTGAGCGACACGCCACAGGTACGCGCCACATCGTCCAGCGTGACGCGTCGGTTTTTCTTCGCCCGTTTTCCCGGCAGCGGCTTGAGGTCCATGGCAATCTCCTTCCCGCAAACTGCAAAAAATTTTCAGCTTGCGCAATCTTTTTCTCAGTGTTTTGCTGAGCCTCAAGACATGACCGCCTTGGGAGAGGCGGAAGACGGGAGGATTTCATGGCCCTGAATGGCACCACCATTCTTGCCAATCTTGATCGGCTGGTGGCCGGCATGACCGGCTTGAAGCACGACGGTCGTTTTCACGAACCAAATCTCGATGGCACCGCCGGCGACTATATTTCCTTCGATAGCTGGGAATGGCCGCAAGGAGTCGGGCTCTATGGCCTGATCCGGCTCTGGCAGTTTACCGGCCGCGACGACCTGAAGGCGCTGGTCGAGGGCTGGTACGAGGCGCGGCTCGCGGCAGGTCTGCCGTCGCTCAACGTCAACACGACCGCGCCGATGCTTGGCCTTTCCGTTCTCTGGCGCGAAACGCAGGACGACCGCTGGAAGGCGCCGCTCGATGCCTGGGCCGACCGGGTGATGGCAGACATGGGACGCACGGAGGAAGGCGCCTTCGAGCACCATGTCTCCGACAAGGTGAACGACAACGAACTCTGGGACGACACCCTCTACATGGTAGCGCTGTTCCTGGCCTCCTACGGTCAGGCGAGCGGCCGGCAGGAACTGGTGGACGAGGCGGCACGCCAATTCCTCGTCCACGCCCGCTACCTCTCCGACGTGGAAACCGGCCTCTGGTTCCACGGCTGGACGTTTCAGGGTCGCCACAACTTCGCCCGCGCCCGCTGGGCCCGCGGCAATGCCTGGATCACCGCCGGCATCTTCGACCTCATCGACCTTGCCGAACTTCCGAAGCCGGTGAAGGATTTCCTGCTCGGTGTATTGACCGCACAGGTGAATGCGCTTCTGCCGCTGCAAGCGAAAAGCGGCGCCTGGCGCACCCTGCTCGACGATCCGACCTCCTACGAGGAGACATCCGCGACCGCCGGCATCGGTTACGGCCTGCTGAAGGGTTATCGCCTTGGTCTCGGCACGCCGGCCTGGCGTGAAGCGGGTCTCAAGGCCGTCCGCTTCGTGATGGACAATATCGACGACAGCGGCACGGTGCTGAACGTCTCCTACGGCACGCGCATGGGCCACGACCTGCAGTTCTACAAGGACATCCCCATCCAGCCGACCGGTTACGGCCAGGCGCTCTCGATCCTCTGCCTGTCGGAGGCGCTGAGCCACGTGGACGCGGCGGAGAAAGCGGCATGACGATGCGCGTTCTTTACGGAGCCTCTCCCGAGGACATCAAGACCTACGATACGGAGCGCCTGCGCAAGGAATTCCTCATCGAGGACCTGTTTGCCGCCGGTCAGGCGACCTTCGTCTACACCCATGTGGACCGACTGATCCTCGGCGGCGCGGTGCCAACCACATCGCCGCTCACCTTCGGTTCCGGTGAGGACATCGGCACGCCCTATCTCCTGTCGGCCCGCGAGATGGGCATTGCCAATCTTGGCGGCGCCGGTTCCATCACGGTGGATGGTGAGGACTTCGCCCTCGACAATCGCGACGTGCTTTATATCGGGCGCGGCGCGCGGACGATCGAGGTCCGCTCCGCCGATCCGGAAAAGCCCGCGCGCTTCTACATGAACTCCGTTCCGGCCGGCGCCGATTTTCCCCATCGCCTGATCACGCGGGCGCAATCGAAGCTGCTCGAACTCGGTGAGGAGAAGCGTTCCAATAAGCGCAGGCTGCGCATGTATATCCATCCGCAGGTGGCGCCGTCCTGCCTGCTTCTGATGGGCATCACCGATCTCGCCGAAGGCAGCGTCTGGAACACCATGCCGCCGCATCTGCACGAGCGGCGCATGGAAGCCTATTGCTATTTCGACATGGGCGCGGACGACCGCGTCATTCATCTGATGGGACGCCCGGACCAGACGCGCAACCTGATCGTCGCCGGTGGCGATGCGGTGCTGTCTCCCGCCTGGTCGATCCATATGGGGGCCGGCACCGGCCCTTACGCCTTCGTCTGGGGCATGACCGGCGAAAACCAGGAATATAATGATGTGGCCCCGGTGGCCGTGGCGGACCTGAAATGACGACTGAACAGACCTACATGCGAAAGCCTCTCAGCGCCGGTGAACCGGTGCGCTACTGGCAGCTCGGCGCGGTGATGGAAGAGCGGTTCGATACGCCCGACCAGCCGATGAAGGGCGAGATGGATCCCTTCTTCTTCCTCACCAAGCACAAGAACTTCATTCCGCACGAGTATCCCTGCCGGACGATTTTTGCCGAGACCTATCGTGGCAAGCGCCCGGATGTGCGTGGCCAATTCGAGGCCGCTCGCTGGTGGCTGCCCTTCGGCTCGCCGCGCGTCGATCTCTCCGGTTTCTGGTTCCGCCCGACCCGGCTTGCCACCTGGGCCCGTACCCATATCGAGGCATCGGAAGCTGGTCCGGCCAAAATCCGGCTCGGCACCTGCGGCGGCGCGGTCCTCTTCCTCAACGGCGAAGAAATCGGCTGGATGGCGCCCTATGGCCGCAATCTGGAAACCAAACAGGAGTTCGCTCTGCCGCTGAAGGCGGGCCTGAACGAGATCACGCTCTTCTTCGACGATTTGGCGGAGCGCGACGCCCGCTATTTCTACCAGTTCGACTACCTGTCGGGACCGGTGGCTAAGATCGCAATTCCGGTACCGGTCGAAGGGTCCGTGGCCGAAAGCATCGAGACGGCGCTCGAAGGCATGCATCTCGACCGCCCCGCTTACTTCTCCGGCGACATCACGCTTCTCTTCGCCAAGCCGCTGCCGGTTGCCGTCGATGTGAACGTTGCGGTCGAGGGCGATTTCATGTCGCGCGAACGCTTCGACCATGATTTCAAGCTGGAAGCCGGCGCCACCCGCCTCAATCTCGGTCCCGCCGAACAGGCGCCCGCCGATTTCCGCCATTTCCGCATCACGCTGGACGCCGGCGGCTTCGTCGCCGCCCGTCCGCTCGGCGTCGAGATCTGCCATGCGGAGCGTCAGGGTTCAGCGCCCGCCGCGCTTGCCGACCGGATCAGCGAAACGCTGGATGCCATTTCCGAGCATTCCGAGCGCGACACCGTGCGGGCCTTTGCTCGCCTCGCCAGCGGTCGCGCCGGTGCCGATACGGACGCGATGATCGAGGAGATCCTGCCCTCGATCGAGGATTGCCACGACTGCGCCGATTTCTCGCTGGTGCCGCTCATCTGGTCGCGCACCGTGTGGGGCCAGGACATCAACGACAAGACCCGCGCCCGCATCGACGGCGCCATCCTCAACTATCGCTACTGGATGGACGAGCCCGGCAATGACGTGCAGTGGTATTTTTCCGAAAACCACGCGCTGCTCTTCCACACCGCCTGCTATCTCGCCGGCCATCTGCTTCCCGAGGCGACCTTCGTCCGCTCGGGCCGCAAGGGCGCCGAGCAGTCGAAGATCGGCGCCGCGCGGGTTCGCGCCTGGCTCGATCACTTCGAACACTGGGAAATGGCGGAATTCAACTCCGCCCCCTATTTCCCGATCGACCTGAAGGGGTTGACGGCGCTGGCGGCTCTTTCCCCCGACAAGGACATCGCCGACCGCGCCAAGGCCGGCATCATCCGGCTCTGCGAGGTCATTGCCCGCTCCGCCCATCACGGCATGGTGACGGCAGCGCAAGGCCGCTCCTACGAACACACGCTGTGCGCCGGCCGCTCGCTGGAACTGTCGGGCGTTGCTCGCCTGCTCTGGGGCAAGGGCTGGTATGGCCGCCGCGTGCATGCCCTGCCGCAACTGGCCGTCTGCCTGCGTGATCACGGGCTTGAGGTGCCGGCCGAATTGCTGGCGATTGCCGACCATCGCGGCTCTTCCCATCAGGAATGGCGCTTTGCCCAGGGGCAGGACAAGTTTGCCGCGCTTTATCACTACAAGGGCGAACACTACGCCATGGGCTCCGCCGTGCATTACCGGTGGAAGGACTGGGGCTATCAGGAGACGGTCCTGCACCTGCGCATCGGTGAAAAGCCGGAAGCGGCGATCTGGATCAACCATCCGGGCGAGGTGATCCAGTTGGGCTACGGTCGGCCGTCCTATTGGGGCGGTTGCGGCACGGTGCCGAGAGTGCAACAGTATCGCGGACTGGCGATTGCCGATTTCGACGTGCACGAGGACCAGCCGGAATTCTCGCATGCCTGGTTCCCGCAGGCGGAGTTCGAGGAGAGCCGCGTGGCCGGTAACGCGGCCCTTGCCCGCAGCGGCACAGGTGTTGCGCTTCTGATCGGCAGCGGCGACCTTCTGCCTGTCACGGAAGGACCGTCCGCCAGCGCGGAATTGAGGCTTGCCGGACGCAAGACGCGCTGGATCGTACGACTTGCGGAAGCCGGCGACCTTATGAGCGCCGAGACGCGCTACGGCGGACTGACGGCCGAGGTGGCGGAGGATGGCACGATCATCATCCACGATCCGGACTACGGCCCCGTCAAGTTCATGGCCGACGGATCGGTGAATGCCGAAGGCCGCACCCTACGCCGCGAGGACTACACGGTAACGGGCGAGGCCATTGCACTTTAAAATAACCGGGGCGGATGGAGGATCTGCCCCACAAGGAGGAGGAAAGACCATGGCATTGAAATCGATTCTGGCTGCATCGGCACTGGCGCTGATGGCAACCACCGCGCAGGCCGGTGATGTGCGCATCATGTGGTATTCGGACGGCATCGAAGGGGAAGTGTTCCAGGACCTGATCAACCGGTTCATGAAGGACAATCCGGGCATCAACGTCATTGTGGACAATGTTGCCTATAGCGTGATCAAGGAACAGCTGCCGGTGCAGCTGGAAGCCGGCAATGGCCCGGATATCGCCCGCGTCACCGCGATCAAGGACCTGTCCAAGCACTGGCTCGACCTACGCCCGCTGGTGGCCGATGCCAAGTATTGGGACGAGAATTTCGGCGCCAATGCCGACTGGATGCGGCCCGACGGGTCCAACCAGATCTCCGGCTTCATGACGCAGCTGACGCTGACCGGCGGTTTTGCCAACAAGACGCTGTTCGAGCAGGCAGGCGTTCCGCTGCCGGGTCCGAAGGCCACCTGGGATGACTGGGCGGCCGCTGCCAAGAAGGTCGCCGCCAGCCAGCAGATCCCCTACCCGATGGCGATGGACCGTTCCGGTCACCGCATCACCGGGCCGGCGATCTCCTACGGCGCGGACTATATGGGGGCGGGTGGCAAGCCTGCGCCGCTCAACGAGGGCGCCAAGACCTATTTCGGCAAGTTCATCGACTGGTCGAAGGACGGCACCATGTCGAAGGACGTCTGGGTGTCTGCGGCCGGCCAGTCCTACCGCGCCGCGGCCGATGACTTCATCAACGGTCAGGTCGCCTTCTATTATGCCGGCTCCTGGCAGGTCCCGAACTTTGCCAAGAAGATCGGCAATAATTTCGACTGGGTGGCAACCGGCAGCCCCTGCGGCCCGACGGCCTGCACCGGCCTTCCCGGTGGCGCTGCCCTCGTGGCGGTGAAATACACCAAGAACGCCAAAGAAGTCGCCAAGGTCATGGATTACCTGGCCCGCAAGGACATCGTGAAGGAATTCTCCGAGCGCACTCTGTTCCTGCCGGCGCACAAGGGCGTCATTGCCGAAGGCGTGAACTTCAAGTCGGATAGCCAGCTCGTCAAGGACGCGCTGAACACCTTCGTCAACGCCACCAAGACCACCTCCGATCTCGCGCTGAAAATGCCGGGCTGGCGCTGGTCCGACACGATGTACGGCGCGGTCGTGACCCGTGTCGCCCAGGCGGTGGCCGGTGAAATGTCGGCAGCGGACGCCTTTTCCCGCATCGACAGCGATGTGGCCGAGAAGGTGAAGGCCTCGGGCCTCTGAGCCAGACCTGATCGTGAAACACCCGCCTGCCCCTTGTGTCTAACGGGGTGGGCGGGCCTTGCCCGCGCGTATTACCGCGCGGCACCCGATGCATGAGGAATTGCCCCATGGCGCAGCCCAAACCCCCATCCGAGCGGCCGGTGACGCCGCAACGAACCGACTGGCTTTCGGTGCTGCTGGCGCCGGTCCATCTCGTCATGGGCCTGGCCGACCGACCGCTCCGCTATCTGCAGAAAAAGACCGGCATCGGCGGCATGGCGGCCTTCTTCCTCGCCCCGAACATGCTGATCTTCGGCATATTCGTCCTCCTGCCGCTCGTCATCAATCTTGCCTACTCGGTCACCGGCGGATCGGCGCTGTTCCTCGATGAACGCACCTTCGTCGGCGCCGACCAGTATCGGCAGATCTTCAACTGCACGAACTACCTCGATCCGATGTCCTGCCAGGAGGATGCCTTCTGGACCGCCGTCGGCAACACCTTCTGGTTCGTCGTGCTGCAGGTCAGCCTGATGATCCTCGTCTCGCTGATCACCGCGCTGATCCTCAACCGCGAACTGATTGGGCGCTCCTTCTGGCGCGCCGTCTTCTTCTTTCCCGTTCTGCTGTCGCCGGTCGTCGTCGGCCTGATCTGGCGTTGGATCCTGCAGCGGCAGGGCCTGTTGAACTCGATGCTCTACCCCTTCGGCGTCGAGCCCTATACCTGGCTGACGGATCGCACCTTTGCCTTTGGTGCCGTCGTCGGCGTCTCCATCTGGGCGCATATGGGCTTCTACACGCTGATCCTGCTCGCCGGTCTGCAGGCAATCCCGAAGGATCTCTACGAGGCCGCCGAGATGGACGGGACCCGACCCGCGCGCATCTTCTGGCGCATCACGCTTCCGCTTCTGATGCCGAACCTCCTGGTCGTCATCGTGCTTGCCCTCATCAAGGCCGTGCAGGTGTTCGACGAGGTCTTCGTCCTGACCGGCGGCGGACCCGGCACCAGCACGCTGTTCCTCACGCAATATATCTACGAAACGGGCTTCGTCTCCTTGCCCCGCAATGCCGGCCTTGCCGCAGCCGCCTCCATCCTGATGGGCCTGGTGCTGGTGGTGCTCACGCTGCTTCAACTGGGCGTCGGTCGCAAGAACGAGAACAAGGGGAAACGCCGATGAGTACCGCAATCGCTTTCCTCACGCGCCGCCGCGGCGGCAAAGGCTGGCACTGGACCGACATCGTCACCTGGGTCTGGCTGATCGGTGGCCTGCTGGTGATGTTCGGCCCGGCCGTCTGGCTGACCTTTTCCTCCTTCAAGACACCGGCCGGGCTTGCCGAGTTTCCGCCGAGCATCCTGCCCTATGTGACGCAGCAGGTGCAGGTCGAGGGCTATGAAAAGCCGCTGCCGCTGTTCAACGCGAAGCTTGCCGATGGCTCAACGCGGGTTCTGGCCGAAGTCCGGCGCATTGGCATCGTCAGCCAGATGGTCGATCCAAAGGCGCCGGGCGAGATCATCAGGGTCAATATCGGCGACCGGGAGCCGGTGCGGGAAATCTCCTTTGCCACGGAGAACTACACGCAGCCCTTCATGCAGTTCGATTTCTTCCGCTATCTGTGGAACTCGGTTTTCGTCACCGTCACGGCGACGCTGATCACGCTGATCGTCAACTCCATGGCGGCCTTTGCCCTGTCGAAATACGAATTCAAGGGCCGAAACGCCGCGATGCTGGTGATCCTTGCGACACTGATGGTGCCGCTGTCGGTCATCCTCGTGCCGCTCTATTCGATCATCTCGTCGGTTGGCCTGTTCAACAGCCTGTGGGGCGTGATCCTTCCGACGGTGGCAACCCCGACCGGCGTCTTCATCCTGCGCCAATACATGCTGACCATCCCCGATGAGTTGATCGACGCGGCGCGCATGGACAAGGCGTCGGAATGGCAGATCTACTGGCGCATCATCGTGCCGCTGACGGCGCCGGCACTCGCGGTTCTCGCCATCTTCTCCGTCGTCTGGCGCTGGAATGACTTTCTCTGGCCGCTCATCGTTCTGTCGCGACGCGAGCTCTACACGCTGCAGGTCGGTCTCTCGATCTATTCCGGCGAGCTCAACGTGCAGTGGCACTACATCCTGGCGATGACGGTCGTCACCATGATCCCGGTCGTGCTGGTCTTCATCTTCCTCCAGCGCTTCATCACCACCGGCATTGCCGGCTCCGGGCTGAAATAGGATATCCGACATGGGTAGCATCACACTTTCCAACATCCAGAAATCCTACGGCGCGGTGCATGTTCTGCATGACATCCATCTCGCAATCGAAGAAGGCGAGTTCGTCGTCTTCGTCGGTCCGTCCGGCTGCGGCAAGTCAACCCTGCTGCGCGTCATCGCCGGCCTGGAAAAGGTGACCGGCGGCGATCTGAAGATCAACGGAACCCGCGTCAACGACGTCTCCGCCGCCGACCGCGGACTGGCCATGGTCTTCCAGTCCTACGCGCTTTATCCGCATATGACGGTGCGCCAGAACCTTGCCTTCGGGCTGGAGAACTCCGGCATGCCGAAGGCGGAGATCGCGACGCGCATCGCCGAGGCAGCGCGGATGCTCGAAATAGACAGCTACATGGACCGCCGCCCCGGCCAACTCTCGGGCGGTCAGCGCCAGCGCGTGGCCATCGGCCGCGCCATCGTGCGCCGCCCGACCGCCTTCCTGCTCGACGAGCCGCTGTCCAACCTCGATGCGGAACTGCGCGTTTCCACGCGTGCGGAAATCGCAGCACTGCATGCACGGCTGAAATCGACCATGATCTACGTGACGCATGACCAGGTGGAGGCGATGACGCTCGCCAACCGCATCGTCGTGATGCGCGCCGGGCGGATCGAGCAGGTGGGCACGCCGCTCGATCTCTACAACGAACCCGCCAACCGCTTCGTCGCGGGCTTCATCGGCGCGCCGCATATGAACTTCATCGAGGCGGAGGTGGCGGGCGGCACGCCGGATGGCCTGACGGTCAAGGCAGGAGAAGGCACGCTGATCGCCATCCCGCTTCCAGGCACCACGCTCAAAGCCGGCGAAAAAGTATCGCTTGGCATCCGGCCGCAGCATATCGAACTTGCCGGTGGCGATAGCGCATCCGGCCTTGCAGCGACGGTGCGCATGGTCGAGGCGCTCGGCTCGGAAACCGTCGTCCATGCCGAGATGCTCGGCCAGAAGCTGCTGGCGATCGTGCCCGGCCAGCGCCGCCTCATGACGGGAGACGCCGTCACGCTGTCCTGGAAAAACGCGCCGCTGCATCTCTTCGGCGCCGATGGCTTGCGGATTGGCACGGCTCAGCCGGCCTGAAGACCGCTGCTCACAATGCCGCAAGCCAGGTCGGGAAAACGAGGCGCACCGCATCCGCGTCGCCCCGACCGGCCTCGCCCTCCGTCAGCGCCGTCCGGAATTCACGGGGCGTACAGCCGAACTGCGCCTTGAAGGCGCGGCTGAAATGCGCGTCGCTGGCAAAACAGAAGGCATGCGCGATGTCGCCGATACGCGTATCGGCACCGGCGCGGGTGAGGCTTCTGGCCGCCGCTTTGATGCGCGCCTCGCGGATCACGCGCGCGACGCCGCCCGCCGGATCGAAGAGGCGATAAAGGGTGGCGCGAGACACACCGATCTCGCGGGCAACGAGGTCCGGCGTCAGCATTGGCGAGGAGAGATTGGACTGGATGAAATCGCGGGCGCGCACCAGCATCATCGTGTCGATGTCGTTGCGGGCCCGACGAATGCTGATCTGCTGGGGATCGAGGCAGGCTGCAACCAGGGTGGGTGTGAGGGATAACAACTCCTGCGGCACCGTTTCCGCCTCGACATTGCGCCCCATGCGGAAGAGCGACAGGATGTGGTCCGCGAGGAAAATTGCTGTCGGATAGGTCAGGCTCTCGCCATGCAGCCGGGAAATGTCTTCGGCGGCAGGCCCAAGCGAGGCTCTCGAAAAGACCACGGACACATTGTGCGCCGGCGTCATCCCCCCTTCCGATACACGGCCCAGATCGAGGACGGTCAAAGCTGCAGGACGTCCGTTCTGGTCCAGAGGACATGCCAGATCGACGCGCAGGAGAATATGATCCAGAAAATCCCGTACCAGCCTTTGCCGCGGCCGCTCGAAACGAAAGGTCTGCGTCCGCATGCTGGAGATGAGCATGGCGCCCATGTTGACGCTTTCGATGCCGCCGGCAAAGCCACGGCGCGTGTCGGGATCGGGGTCCTGCATGTCGAACATGGTGTTGATGCGGCTGCGGAAGGCTTCGAACCGAAGTTCGTGCGCCACCATATCCGTCGAGAAGCGGTGCAAAATAACAGGTGTCTTCTTTGCAGATGCCAATCCTGTTCCTCCCGCTCCACCCTGATCCGGGGCTTGCCACATTCTGATACGCAGAGGCAAGCACGCTTCCGATTTTGAGACGGCGAGAATAACACCGACCTTTCGATTCCCTGTAGATCCGGCCGCAAGAAACGACACGGGGAAACGCAATCGTGATGGTTCAACGCACATCATATCTTAAACGAGGTTTGCCGATTACGCTCGTGACCGTTTCGGCATTGTGGGTGATCGTTTCGGCACCGGCATTTTCCGAGGATCTGATGCGGGAATGCGACCGGCTGGCCGGCAGCAACTTTGATCCTGACCTGGGTTCGCCGGGTGTTCCGATCAAAGAGGTGGATGGCCCCCGCGCCAAGGAAGCCTGCGAAGTGGCCCTGCGCGAACATCCGGAGGTCCCGCGCCTCGCCTTCCAGCTCGGCCGGAGCGAATTGCAGCTCGGCAACCCGCAGCGTGCGATGGAGCTCTATAAGAAGGCCGCCTCGCAGGGCTATGTCCTTGCGGAGACGGGGATCGGTTATCTCTACGACAACGGCCTGGGTGTCCCGCAGGATTACAAACTCGCTTACGCGCATTACAGCAAGGCCGCCGATGCCGGTATCGGTCTCGGCTACAACAATATTGCCAGCCTCACCAAGGAAGGGTTGGGGGTCGAGAAAGACGATGCGAAGGCTTTGGCGCTATACGAGAAGGCGATCGCCGCGGGATATAGGGATGCGGCCTATCCCGCAGCGCGCCTGAAGATGATGGGCTTCAAGCCGGGCGACGACCCGCAGCCAATCATCGCCGCGTTCCGCACGGCGGCCAATCATGTGGCAGAGGCGCAGACGGATCTCGGCCAGTTCTACCGCGACGGAAGCTTCGGAATGCCGAAGGACGCGGTTGCCGCCCGCGCGCATTATGCCGCCGGCGCGGAGCGAGGCGATATCTGGGGCAAGCTCTTCATCGCGCAGATGGATGCCTTCGGTCCAGAAGCGGATGCGGCGAGCAAGTCACGGGCGCGCGACGTGCTGGATGAGCTGTCCCGTTCGGAGGACAAGGCGCTTCAGGCAAGTGCCAAGGCGCTTCTCGCGACATTGCTGATCGACACGCAGGTGGACGAAGCAAGTTCCCTCATCAATGCAGCGGTCGAGACCCAACCGGACAATCCGTCGGTGCTGTCCGCCAGGGCCGCGCTTCTCACCAAACACGGTGACTACGCGGCGGCTGATGCCCTGCTGCTAAAGGCCAGCGAGGCCGATCCGGTGTGGGGACCGTACTTCCAGCAACGGGCAGAGGTGCAGACGAAGCTCGGCAATACGGTGCTGGCCGGCCAACTGGATGCGAAGGCCAGGACCGCGCCGATGGGCGGTTACTTTCTACGATAACCCGCCAAGCTGGCGCGGCCTACAGCGAGACCATGGAAATGCGCAAGTTGAGACTGGGTGCGGCATTGATTGTCGGTGCCACCCTCACCTCCTGCACCACGACGGAGCAGGCAAGCCAGGCGGTTCAGAGTCGCTGGCTGGGACAATCGGCGGATGAGTTCTTCACCAAGAACGGACCGCCAGCCTCGAGTTACACGCTGGCGAACGGCAATGTCATCTATACATGGCGGGGCGGGGAAACCACCCGCCACGTGCCGGCGCGTTATGCCGCGCCGCAGATGCAGCCACCGCCGCTTCCGTCCTTCGGGTCGAACAGCAACTTTGGCAAGCCGGCCTTCGGCATGCCGCAGACCGCCACCACCCAGCCGGTCTGGGGCCGGCAGGTGGTTCGCACCGAAACCAAGGTGGAAAACCCGCAGCCGGGCGTGACCCGCACGACGACGGTGACGAAATCGAGCGGCGCCAGCATCGGCTGGAACCTTCCAACCTCCCCGGCCAGTCAGGGACAGTTGCTGTCGCCGGCCCGCACGGAACAGCTCTCTTGCGAGCTTCAACTGACGGCGGATCAGCAGAACATCATCCGGTCGATCCGGATCTCGAAGGATACGGCGGGCGCGGGCTTCAGCCTCTCCCGCTGCGCCGAGGTCATGGGCGTGACGTGACGGGCCGGAGGACGACGCGAAGGAGCTTGGTCCCCTTTGTTTCCTTTGCCGTCGTTCATAGCGAGTCCGGTTCGACACGTCGCGTCCATCACGCGACCGGGAGCATCCCTGTGCTCCCGGTCGCAGTTGCTTTCTCTACCAATTGGTCAAGGAGCCGTCGCTGCGCCTCAGATGTGGCGGTTCCGAATAGTCGAACGGCATCTTCTGAAGCTCGGCTTCATTGACGTCGACGCCAAGGCCGGGCGCGTCCGGCACGACGTAAAACGCGCCATCCATCTTGATCTGCCCCGGAAACAACGTCGTGTTGTCGAAACCCCAGTGTGTCTCCGCCGGGCTCTGGCGGCATTCCAGCCAGGCAAAATTGGGAACCGCCGCGGCCAGATGCACCGAGGCGGCGGTGCAGATCGGCCCGAGCGGGTTGTGCGGCATCAGATCGACATAATGCGCCTCGCACCAGCCCGCGACCTTCATCGCCTCGGTAAAACCGCCGACATTGCAGATGTCCATCCGGCAGAACTGCAGGATGTCCCGTTCGATATAGGGAAGAAACTGCCATTTGGAGGAGAATTCCTCGCCGATCGCAAAGGGGATGTCCGTCATGCGCCGCAGGGATTCGTAAGCCCCCGGCGTTTCATCGCGGATGGCCTCCTCGATGAAATCCAGCGTTCCCGCCGGCATCTTCTGGCAGAAGGAGGCTGCTTCGGCGACGCTGAGCCGATGGTGGTATTCGACGCCAAGCGTCATGGCATGGCCGAGTTCGGCACGGGCGCGCACCATCCATTCGGCGGTTACGGCAATCGACTCGCGCGGCTCGAAATGCGCCGGATTTTCCTGACCGGCAGCGATGAAGCGCACGCAGGTCCAGCCCGCCTCCTTGAGGAGAACCGCCTGCTCGATCATTTCCTCGCCGGGTTCGGCGGAGGTTGTCGCAAAGGCCGGAACGCCGTCCCGCTGCCGGCCGCCCAGCAGCTGATGCACCGGCACGCCAAGCGCCTTGCCGCGAATATCGTGAAAGGCGATGTCGAGGGAGGCGATCGCCGCCGACAACACCCGACCGCCCTCAAAATACTGGCTGCGGTACATTTCCTGCCAGAGGGCCGCACACTGCATCGGGTCGCGCCCGATCAGGAACTGCGCATAGTGATCGATCGCGCCGGCCACGGCCTTTTCCCGGTAGGACAGGCCGGACTCGCCCCAGCCGTGGATGCCGCTATCGGTCTCCACCTTGACGACAAGCTGATTACGGACGCCGACCCTTGCGATATAAGGTTTGATGGCGGTGATCTTCATGGTGTGTTCCAGAATCTTGGGCCGTCGGGGTCCCTCGTCATCAAAGAGACAGGCCGCTTACGCGATCGAACACATGCACCTGGCCCGCTGCAACCGAGGCTTCGAAGGGTGCGCCATGGCGGGCCGGATAGGCTCCGTCGACGACCGCGGTCATCGGCTCTCCGGCCAGCGTGAACACTACATGCGTCTGGGCACCCGTCGGCTCCACGACCAGCGTCTGGCCGCTCAAAATCGTATCCCCCGCCGTGCCGACATTGATATGCTCCGGGCGGATGCCGAGCTTCACCGCCTGGCCGGGCTTGACCTGCCGGGCGTGATCCAGTTGCACCACCGTTCCATCCGTGAGACGTGCGGCAGGCCGCGCCCCGCCTCCATCCACCTCCGCATCGAGGAAATTCATCGCCGGCGAGCCGATGAAGCCGGCAACGAACAGATTGGCCGGGGTGCGATAGAGATCCAGAGGCGTGCCGACCTGTTCGATCCGGCCGCCGTTCAGCACGACGATGCGGTCTGCCAGCGTCATTGCCTCGATCTGGTCGTGCGTGACATAGACCGAGGTGGTGCCGACATTCTGGTGCAGCGTCTTGATTTCAGTGCGCATCTGCACGCGCAGCTTGGCATCGAGGTTGGAGAGCGGCTCATCGAACAGGAAGACCGCCGGATCGCGCACAATCGCACGCCCCATCGCGACGCGCTGGCGCTGACCGCCGGAAAGCTGGCTCGGCTTTCGACCGAGCAGATCTCCGAGCGCCAGCATACGAGCCGCTTCGGCAACCCGCTTTTCGATCTCCGGTTTCGCAACGCCCGAGAGCTTCAGATTGAAGCCCATGTTTTCCGCCACCGTCATGTGCGGATAAAGTGCATAGGACTGGAAAACCATCGCGATGTTGCGCTCGCGTGGCGTCATGGAATTGACCACCGCACCGGCAATCATCACTTCGCCGGCACTGATGTCCTCCAGGCCCGCGATCATGCGAAGAAGCGTCGATTTTCCGCAGCCGGAGGGCCCAACCAGCGCGATGAACTCGCCGTCTTCGATCGCCAGTGACACGCCGTGGATTACCTCCAGCGCGCCATAGGCCTTGCGGACGTCCCTCAACTCGACAGATGCCATGCTATTCTCCGGTTCACGACTTGACTGCGCCGGCGGTCAGGCCTGCTATGATGTGTTTCTGGGCGAGGAAAAAGACGATGATCGTCGGCAGGATGGTGAGCGTGATGAAGGCCAGCACCAGCTGCCATTCGGTGCCGAATTCGCCGCGATAGACCATGATGCCGAGCGGCCAGGGATATTTCGTCTCCGTATTCAGCATGATCAGCGGCAGGATATAGCTGTTCCAGCTGTTGACGAAGCTGACGATGCTGACGGTGGCGATGATCGGCCGCGAGAGCGGCAGGGAAACGTACCAGAAGAAACGGATGTAACCGCAGCCATCGACGAAAGCGGCCTGGAACAATTCCTCCGGGAGGTTTCTAAAATAGTTCCTGAATAAGAGGATGCTCATACCCAGCCCGAACGCCACCTGCGGCAGGATCACGCCCCAGTAGGAATCGAGCAGTCCGAGATCGCGGATGCGGATGAAGAGCGGCAGGATGGCGGTGGCGACCGGAAACATCAGCCCGATGAGGAAGTAGTTCATCAGTTGCCCGGAGCCGAAGAACTTCACATGGGCGAAGGTGAAGGCCGCCATGGCGGAGACGACGACGGTCAAGAATACCGTCACCACCGCGATCAGCAGCGAATTGCCCATCTGCCGCCAGTAGCGTTCGCCAAACAGGATGTCGGTATAGTTCGACCACACCCAATTCTCCGGCAGGCCGAAGGGATTGACGCGGAGATCTCCCAGGGACTTGAAGCCGCCGAGCGCCGTCGTCAGCAGCGGCACGAGGACGAGGGCTGCGACGAGCGACAGCGAGACATACAGGTAGAGTTTGGTGGCGGGCGTCATGCGGACGCCGGATGTCGTGTCAGTCATGGCGCATGAAGATCCGTTTGTAACCGAAGGCGAGCGTGACGCAGATGACGAAGAGCACGACGCCGACGGCGCTGCCCAACCCGACCTGCATGCGCGTGACGCCGTAGGTATAGAGGAAGGTGACCATGGTCTGGGTCGAGTTCGACGGCCCGCCGCCGGTCAGCGGCATGATGAGATCGAAGAGCTGCAGCGAACCGATGATCGCGAAGAAGACGGACAGCCGGACGGTGGAAGACAGAAGCGGCAGCGTGACGTAACGGAACTTCTGCCAGCCGGTGGCTCCGTCAATCTCGGCAGCCTCCAGAACGCTGCGATCGACCGCCTGAAGACCGGCGATGTAGAGCATCATGTGAAAGCCAAAATATTTCCAGACGATGACCGCCAGTACCGCGTAAATCGCCAGATCCCGGTCGGCCAGAACATAGGGCGTGGCCACGCCGAAGAAGCCGGCAATCGCGGCAAACAGGCCGTAATCGCCGTCATAGACAAAGCGCCAGATCAGGCCGGCCGCAACGTCCGCCAGCACATAGGGCAGGAAGAAGATCAGGCGGAAGGCAACGACGCCGGTGATCTTGTTCGCCAGCATCATGGCAAGCCAGATGGCGAGCGGAATCTGCAAAAGCAGGGAGATGACGATGATCAGGCCGTTGTTGATCAGCGCCTGCGAAAAGGCCGCATTGTTGAAGAGAACGGTGAAATTGCGGATCCCGACAAATTCCGTCGGCGTTCCGTAACCGTTCCAGCGATACAGGCTGTACCAGGCCGCCTCCCCCATCGGCAGGATGACGAAGAGGGTGAAGAGCAGCAGGGCCGGCGGCAGGAACAGGATGAGAACCGGCAGTCGCCCCCGCGCCGTCGGGCTCTTGTAGGTCACCTTTGTTCCGGACGGCACACGTCCTGCCACTCCCGTGGCTGTCAGGTCTGTCATTGTGTGGTTATCCTCCCTGCGGCTTCAGGCGACCGATGGCTGGAACCGCCGGCGTTTCCACCGGCGGCATGGCCATGGGCATGCTATTCCAGCGCGCGTGCATCCTGGATCATCTGTGCCCCCTCCTTGGGCGACATCTGACCGGACAGGATTTCCACCGAGACATCGTTGACGACCCGGCCGACCGAGGGGCCAAGATCCTGGTCGAAGAAGTTCTGGTGCCAGGTGGAGGCCGCCAACTGATCGGCTGCCTGACGCATCAGCGGGTTTTTGAGGGCATCTTCCGCACCGGCGGCAGCCGGGATCAACATCCCCGCGGCTGCCATCCTGCGCTCCTGCTCGGGGCTCGTCAGGAACTTGAGGAAATCAACCGCAGCCGGCGAGGCTTTTTTCGTCACGGCCCAGCCGTTCAGGCCACCCAGGGTGTCGGTGACCTTGCCGACGCCGCCTTCCACCACCGGGAAGGGGAAACGACCGATGTTTTCCGCTCCGATCCCCTTGCCGTCACCCGAATTCTTGGCCTGGTTTGCTTCGGTATTTTCGAAACCAAGCAGGATGGCCGCCTTGCCATCACCGAACACGCCGAGCGTCTGCGGCCAGGTTGCACCCAGATAGCCGGCCTGGAACGGTTCCAATTTGCCCAGTTCCGCCAATTGCTCGCCGGCCTTGATGATCGTCGGATCAAGGAATCCGTCGCCCTCGTTGTTCTTGGCCTTGTCAAACACGGCCTGGCCGCCGTTGCGCATCACCAGATAGCTCCAGTAGAAGTGCAGAGGCCATTTTTCGCCGCCGCCGCCGGCGATCGGCGTAATGCCGGCAGCCTTCAGCGTCTTCACCGCCTGCAGGAGGTCATTCCAGGTCTTGATGTCTTCCGCCTTCAAGCCGGCCTTCTGGAAGAGCTGCTTGTTGTAGAAGAAGGCGACCGTGCCCATGCGGTAGGGAACCGCATAGGTTTTGCCGTCAAACGTCAAGCCGTTCAGGGCGGCGGGCTTGTAGGTCTTGGCCCAGGCGCCTCCGTCGGCACTCATTGCGCCGCTCAGATCCATGAGCGCGCCGGTCTTCGACTGCTGACGCAGAACGCCGCCACCCCAGCTGTAGAAGAAGTCCGGCGCGGCGTCCGACTGCAGCAGGGTCGGCAACTTGGCCTTGAAGGCCTCATTTTCCAGAAACTGCAACTGAACATCGACATCCGGATGTTTGGCTTCATAGTCCGCGGCAATCTCCTCCCACACCTTGAGATTGGCCGGCACCGTTTCGACATGCATCCACTTGACGACGGTCTGCGCGGCGGCAAAACCCGCCCCGCTTCCCAGAACAATCGCCGTTGCGGCTGCGACCCGTATGGCATGGCTGGCGCGTGCGCGCGCCGATCCTCGATGATGCGTCATCCTTTTCTCCTCCCAGGCTGCGCATTTATTCCTCGACCCGTACAAAATCTGTCGAACCGTGTCCTCCTGTCAACCGACAAAGTGCACAAAATTCGCACTTCGCGTAAAAGCACGTTGACAGCCGGGCAAACCTGCCGCTTATTTTTGTCCGGATAGCGAATATATTCATCACGATGCGAGCACTCAGCCTTCCATGAAAACTGCCGACCCGGAACTGATGCGCGCCATCAATCGCTTTACGGTCCTGGACACGATCCGGCGCCACGGCCCCATATCGCGGGTCGAAATCAGCGAACGTTCGCAGCTGTCCACCACCACGGTCTCCGCCATCACGGCCTCACTGCTGGACGACGGACTGATCCTGACCCGCCACGAGGGCGACATCCGCAATGCCGCTGCGAGAGGCCGGCCGCGCGTCATGCTGGAGCTCAACCCGGATGCCGCGCGCGTTGTCGGCGCGAAGATTGCGGCGCATCAGATGGTCTTCGTCGTGACCAATTTCTGTGGTGAAGTGATCTCGCAGCTGTCGCTGCCGATCCGCGTCAACCGCCAGCCGGTCGGCGTCATCAGCGATCTGATCGAGGACGGCGTGCGCCGCTGCGTCGTCGATGCCGGCCTCAGCCTGGAAGACATCGACAGCGTCTGCATCGGCTTCCCGGGTGTCGTGGAGCATCGCACCGGCCTTGTGCGCTCCAGCCCGATCCTCAGCGAACCGGATGTCGACTTCGCCCGCGAGATGACGGAGCGGCTGAGCGTCGCGACCATCGTCGAAAGCGATTCCCACGCCATCACGCTGGCACATCACTGGTTCGGCAAGGGCCGAGACCTGGATGACATGGTGCTGGTCTCGCTCGAGCATACGCTGGGGTTGGGCGTTCTGCACGGCGGGCAGTTGTTCCGCGGCGCCGGCGGGCTCAGCCACAATCTCGGCGACCTGATGATGGGCGCCGGCCTCTCCGAAATGGTGCGGCTGACGGCACTCGCGGGAGAACCGGCCATCCTCGGTGAACAGTCGCAGCAGGGGCGGTTTGCGGAAGCCGTGCGGCTTGGCCGGGGCATGGCGCATGCGCAGACGCTGGTGGCTGCCGAGGACAATGTGCTGACGGTCGCCGCCACACGGGCCGGCGAAGCGATCGGCATTGCCGTCGCCAATATCGTCACGCTCTTCGGCCCGCCACGTGTCGTCATCGTCGGTGCGACATTGCTTCTCGGCGACGTATTTCTCGAAACGCTGGCGGATTCCTACCGCCAGGCCATTCCCTCATCGATCCGCGAGATCGCCGAACTGGTCTTCGACGGCTCGCCCGACGAGATGTGGGCGCAAGGGGCGGCCGTCGTCGCGCTCTGCGAACTCTACGAATCGCCCTGGGGCACGACAGGCCCGGCGCCTGCCCCTCAGCTTTAGCGAAAACAATCACAGCATCTGGAATTCTGGGAGGATCCATGGACAAGGTTGGTATCGGCATCATTGGTTGCGGCAATATTTCGTCCGCCTACCTCAAGGCCATGGCCGCGTTTCCCATTCTCGACATTCGCGGCCTGTCCGACCTGAATACGGCACTGGCCGAACAGCGGGCGGCCGAATTCGGCCTGCAGGCCCGCTCGGTCGAGGACCTGATGCAGGACCCGGCGATCGAGATCATCGTCAACCTGACGGTGCCGAAGGCGCATGTGGCGGTGGCGATGCAGGCGCTCAATGCCGGCAAGCACACCTATTCGGAAAAACCGCTCGGCATCAACTTTGCCGAGGGGCAGAAACTTGCGGAGGCAGCAAGGGCCAAGGGGCTTCGGATCGGAGCAGCACCGGACACGTTCCTCGGCGGCTCGCACCAGACGGCCCGCGAGATGATCGATGCCGGTGTCCTTGGAACGCCGGTCGGCGGCACGGCCACCTTCATGTGCCCAGGCCACGAGCGTTGGCACCCCAATCCCGACTTCTATTACGAGGTTGGTGGCGGGCCGATGCTCGACATGGGGCCTTACTATATTACCGACCTCGTCAATCTGCTCGGTCCCGTCTCGCGGGTCGCCGGCTTTGCCATTTCGCCGCGCAAGGAGCGGCTGATCACCAGCCAGCCGCGTAATGGCCAGACCATCCCTGTTCACGTCGCGACCCATGTGGCGGGCGTGATGGCGTTTGATTGCGGCGCGGTCGTGCAGATCGGCATGAGCTTCGACGTGGCCGGTCACAAACATGTGCCGCTCGAGATCTACGGCACGGACGGCACGCTGATCGTGCCGGATCCGAACCATTTCGGCGGGCAGATCGACTACCTGAAGAAGGGCGGCAGCCTCGAGCCGCAGGAGACGACCCGCCCCTATGCGGACGGCAATTACCGGTCGATCGGCGTGGCCGACATGGCGCATGGCTTGAGAAGCAACCGCCCGCACCGTGCCAATGGTGATCTGGCGCTGCATGTGCTGGAGGTCATGGAGGCCTTCCAGCGCGCTGCCGACAGCGGCACGACCATCGACATCAGGACCAAGACCGAACGACCGGCGCCCCTGTCGGTCTCGCTCATCGACGGCCGGTTGGCCCGATAACAGTTCAAGGATCAGGAGGAGTAACCATGCGCGAGGCTCTTATCGTCTGGGGTGGCTGGAGCGGCCACGAGCCGGAACAATGTGCCGAGATCATCCGCGATCTGCTGCAGGAGGATGGATTCAAGGTCTATGTCGAACGCAGCACGGAGGCGTTTGCCGATCCGTCGATCCACGATCTGTCGCTGATCGTGCCGATCATGACCATGTCCAAGATCGAGAAGGAAGAAGCCAAGAACCTTGCCGCCGCAATCGAAAGCGGCGTCGGCTTCGCCGGCTATCACGGCGGTGCGGGCGATGCGTTCCGGGAATGCGTGGAGTACCAGTTCATCGTGGGCGGACAATGGGTCGCCCATCCCGGCAACATCATCGACTACACGGTCAACATCACCCGTCCGGATGATCCGCTGATGGAGGGGATCAGCGATTTCCCCTATCACTCCGAACAGTATTACATGCATGTCGATCCCTCCAACGAGGTTCTGGCAACGACAACGTTCACGAGAGAGCATGCGTATTGGATCGACGGCGTGGTGATGCCGGTCGTCTGGAAGCGGCATTATGGTAAGGGCCGCGTCTTCTATTCGTCGCTCGGCCATGTGGCGAAGGAATTCGAGGTCCCGCAGATGCGCGAGATCTTCCGCCGCGGCGCCAACTGGGCGGCGCGCTGATCATCCATTGCTCTTGCAGGTCCCTTGCAAGCGCGGGCGTGCCCTTTGCACGCCCGCGCTTTTTTGTGCGGACATCCCGTCTCGACACCCGGGACACGCAATGCCGCGGAAAAGTTGATAATGCAGTTCACGCATCCGTTGACTCTGCACCGGCGAACCCTAGCTATGGGACGTCGATCCGATCCCCGTCTTTATCCAAGCTTACGTCCTGCTCGTACGGATGCTCCCCTGCCAGACGCAGAGCCCGTCAACGAACCAGCACAAGGCTGACATTCTCGAAAGTGCTGACAAGCCGATGCATAGAAAAGGCGCTGCCGTTAACAACAAGGGCACACTGGGCCTAGAACCCTTTGTTGTCGTCAGCCTCGCCGTGGCCCTGCTGTTCTTCATCCTGAGCACCACGGTCGCGGTCTACACCACGCAGTTGCTGCGCGACAGCAACGACAAGGTCATCCAGACGCACCGTGTCATTGTCGGCATCGATCTTTTGCTGTCCGATGTACAGGATGCGGAAACGGGGCAGCGCGGCTATCTGCTGACGGGCAATGAGCGGTATCTCGAGCCCTATCATCGGGCGGGCGCCCAGTTGCAGAGCCGCCTATCCTCGGTTGAGCAACTGATCGGCGAGAATGGATCGCAGCAGCAGCGCTTTGGCGAACTGAAGAGCTACATCGCCTCCAAGTTCACGGAACTGCAGGAAACGATCGACGTCTTCCGTGCCCAGGGTGCCCAGGCCGCCTTGACGCGGGTGAATTCGGACCGCGGCAAGGCCGACATGGATGCCATCCGCTCGCTGATCTCGGATATCCGGGCCGCGGAAACGGAAGAACGCGCAGTGCGCGTCGCCGGCATGAACAATGCCTATACGGTGGCCTTCGCCACCAGCCTGTTATCCGGCGCGCTCGGCATCATTCTGACCCTGACCGTCGGCGCGCTGATGCGCCAGGCGACGATTGCGAGACGCCGCGACCAGTGGATGCAGCAGGCTCAGGTGGGGCTTGGCAATGCCGTGATCGGCGACCAGACGACCAACGAGGTGGGCGAAAACATCCTGCGCTTCCTTGCCGACTATGTCGGTGCCGTTGCCGGCGCGATCTATGTCGAGGATGAGGATCGTTATCGGCTGTCCGCGACCTTCGGCGTTCCGCCCGGCACCGCGCTGCCCGACAGGATCCAGAGACACGATGGCCTGTTCGGCCATGTGGTGGCGGACCACCGGCCGATCGCGGTTGGCGAGGTGCCGGATGGCTACATCGCCTTCGGCTCAACGCTCGGCCAGCAGAAGCCGCGGTTCCTCGCCCTGTCGCCGGCCCTCATCGACGGCGAGATCAAGGCCGTGTACGAGCTCGGCTTCCTCAATCCCGTCGGCGACCACATCCTGGCGCTTCTCGAACAGTCCTCCGGCACGATCGCGACCGCCATCCGCTCCGCGGAATTCCGCACCGAGCTGCAGAAACTTCTGCACGAGACGCAGCGCCAGGCCGAGGAACTGCAGGTCCAGGGCGAGGAACTGCGCGTCTCCAACGAGGAACTGGAGGAGCAGGGCCGGGCGCTGAAGGAATCGCAGGCGCGCCTTGAACAACAGCAGGTGGAGCTGGAGCAGACCAATTCGCAGCTGGAAGAGCAGGCACAGGAACTGGAGCGCCAGCGCGACGACCTGGAAAAAGCGAATGTCTCCATGAACCTGAAGGCGCAGGAACTGGAACAGGCCAGCCGCTACAAGTCGGACTTCCTCGCCAACATGTCGCACGAGCTTCGCACGCCACTCAACTCGTCGCTGATCCTGGCCAAGCTGCTCGCCGACAATACCGACGAAAACCTGACGCCCGAGCAGGTGAAATATGCCCAGACGATCCAGTCGTCCGGCAACGACCTGCTCAACCTGATCAACGATATTCTCGACCTGTCGAAGATCGAGGCGGGTCACGTGGAAATCCGGCCCGAGCCCGTGTCGATCGAACGGACGGTCAACACGCTGCGCCAGCTCTTTGATCCGCTGGCCAGCACCAAGGGGCTGGAATTCAAGGTCAGCGTCGCCGACGACGTCGTTCCCGTCCTTGAAACCGACGCACAGCGGCTGGAACAGGTGCTGAAGAACCTGATCGCCAATGCGATCAAGTTTACCGAAAAAGGCAGTGTCACGCTCTCGGTCCAGCCGTTGAGCGACAATCAGATCGCCATTTCCGTAACGGATACCGGAATTGGGATCGCCGAGGATCAGCAGCGGCGAATTTTCGAAGCCTTCCACCAGGCCGACAGCACCATCAGCCGCCGGTTCGGCGGCACGGGGCTTGGCCTCTCCATTTCGCGTGAGCTCGTTCGCCTGCTGGGCGGCACGATCCATCTGAAGAGCGAGCCGGGCGCCGGCAGCACCTTTACCATCATCGTGCCGCAGATCTTCAACGCCTCGCTGGTGCGGGTGCGGGCGCCGGACATCGAGCTTGCCGCCGAGACGCCGGCCGAGCCGAAGCCTTCGGCCAAGCCCGCCCGCCGCGAGTTGGTGCAGATTGTCGAGGACGACCGCAAGCAGGTTCCGGACAATGCCCGCAAGCTGCTGATCATCGAGGACGACCAGAGTTTTGCCCTTATCCTGCGCGATCTCGCCCGCGAGATGAAGTTCCATGCGCTGGTCGCCGGCACCGCCCAGGAGGCGCTGGAGCTGGCGCGGCAGTTCATGCCGAGCGCCATTGTGCTGGATGTGGGCCTGCCGGACCAATCCGGCCTCTCCGTGCTCGACCGCCTGAAACGCGATGTCCGCACGCGCCATATCCCGATCCACATCGTCTCCGCGGATGATTATTCCGAGCGGGCCCTGTCGCTCGGCGCCATCGGTTATGCACTGAAGCCCGTTCAACGGGACCAGTTGGTCGAGGTGCTGAAATCGCTCGACGCGAAGATCTCGCAGAACGTGCGGCGCGTCCTGATTGTCGAAGACAACGAGGTTCAGCGCGAGGCCGTCGCCAAGCTGATCGGCTCGCATGATGTGGAAACCGTCGGAGCAGGAACGGCAGCGGAATGTCTGGAACTCCTGAAGGAGCAGACCTTCGACTGCATGGTGCTGGACCTGTCTCTGCCGGATGCCTCCGGTTACAACCTTCTCGAGACGATCAGCCAGGACGGGCTGCATTCCTTCCCGCCGGTGATCGTTTACACGGGCCGGGTCCTTTCCAGCGAAGAAGAGCAGAAGCTGCGCCGCTATTCCAAATCGATCATCATCAAGGGCGCGAAGTCGCCGGAGAGGCTGCTGGACGAGGTCACGCTTTTCCTCCACCAGGTCGTCTCCGAACTGCCGGACGAGCAGCAGAAGATGATCCGCAAGGCACGCAACCGTGATGCACTGCTGGAGGGCCGCCGCATCCTGGTGGTGGAGGATGACGTGCGCAATGTCTACGCGCTGACGAATATCCTCGAACCGCGCGGCGCCCTCGTTGAGATTGCCCGTAACGGCGAAGAAGCGCTGCAGAAGCTGGAGCAATCCCAATCGACGCCGGACGGCCGGATCGACCTCGTGCTGATGGATGTGATGATGCCGGTGATGGACGGTCTGACGGCCACGCGGCACATTCGCAACAATCCGAACTGGAAGCGGCTGCCGGTGATCACGCTGACCGCCAAGGCCATGCCGGACGACCAGCAGCGCTGCATCGAAGCCGGCGCCAATGATTATATGGCCAAGCCGCTCGACGTGGAGAAACTCCTGTCGCTCGTTCGCGTTTGGATGCCGCAATGACCGAGACGTTCGAAAAGGTCGAGGACATCGAGATCCGCCTGCTGCTCGATGCGCTCTACCACCGGTATCATTATGATTTCCGCAATTATGCCATGGCCTCGATCCGCCGGCGGCTGCGTCAGGCGCGAGAGCAACTCGGCTTCCAGACGATTTCCGCCTTGCAGGAAAGCGCGCTGCATGATCCGGATCTGCTGCCTGTCCTCCTGCGTTACCTCACCGTGCAGGTCAGCGAGATGTTCCGCGACCCGAGCTATTTCCAGGCGATCCGCGACAAGGTCATCCCGCACCTGCGCACCTATCCTTCGCTGAAGGTCTGGATTGCCGGCTGCAGCAGCGGCGAGGAGTTGTATTCCTTCGTCATCCTGTTCCGCGAGGAAGGTCTGGAGGAACGGACGATCTTCTACGCGACCGACATCAACCCGGAAGCGCTTGCCCAGGCCGAATCCGGCATCTACGATCTGGAGCGGGTGCGGCTGTTTACCGAAAACCACCGGCGCGCCGGCGGCAAGACGTCGTTGTCCGACTATTATCACAGCGGCTACAATCGCTGCGTTTTTGACAAGAGCCTGCGCCGGCAGGTGGTTTTTTCCGACCACAGCCTGGTGACAGATCAGGTGTTCGGCGAAATGCAGTTCGTCTCCTGCCGCAATGTCATGATCTATTTCGACCGGGATCTCCAGGACCGGGCGATCGGGCTGTTCAAGGATGCCTTGCCGCGCAACGGCTTTCTCGGTCTCGGCGCCAAGGAGACTCTGCGGTTTTCGGCCCATGCCGATGCGTTTCGGGATTTTGTCCGGGAGGAGAAGATCTACCAGAGGGCTGGGACATGATGGAGACAGCTGGCGGGGCAGTCATCATCGGAGCATCGGCCGGCGCACTAGAAGCGCTGTCCGTGATACTACCAAAGCTTGCTTCTGACTTCCCTCGCCCCATATTGGTCATTGTCCATGTCCCGCCCGACAAACGCAGCGTTCTGGCGTCGATTTTCGACGCGAAATGCCGGTTGCGCGCGGTGGAGGCCGAGGACAAGGAGCCGATCGAGGCAGGCGTCATCTATTTCGCGCCGCCGGATTATCACCTTTTGATTGAGGATACGAAAACGATAGCGCTTTCCGACGAGGATCAGGTCCTGTTTTCCCGACCGTCGATCGACGTGGCCTTCGAAAGCGCTGCCGAGGTCTGGGGGAAGTCCTTGATCGGCATCATTCTGACCGGCGCTAATCATGACGGTGCCCAGGGGTTGAAGGCCGTCGCCGCCGCCGGTGGCACGGTCATCGTCCAGGACCCCGACGGCGCCTATGCCGGGGCCATGCCGCAGGCCGCGCTTGCTGCCTGCCCGCAGGCGCTCGTTCTTCCGGTGGATATCATTGCATCTTACCTGCAGGGGATTGCCGCATGAGTGGCCCTGTCAAATTTCTGCTCGTCGACGACCTGCCCGAAAACCTCCTGTCGCTGGAAGCCCTTCTGCGGCGCGAGGACCTTCATCTGCTGAAGGCGCGGTCCGGTGACGAGGCGCTGGAACTTCTGCTGCACCACGATGTGGCGCTGGCATTGATCGACGTGCAGATGCCGGGCCTCAACGGTTTCGAACTGGCGGAACTGATGCGCGGCAACGAGCGGACCCGGCGCATTCCGATCATCTTCGTCACTGCCGGCAGCCACAGCCCGGAACGGCGTTTTCAGGGATATGAGGCCGGCGCCGTCGATTTTATCCAGAAGCCGATCGAACCGGATATCCTGCGCAGCAAGACGGAGGTCTTCTTCGAGCTTTACCGGCAGCGCCAGAAGATTGCCGAGCAGCGGGACACGCTGCACGAACAGGCCGAAGCGCTGCGACTGGCGGACAAGCGCAAGGACGAGTTCCTGGCGGTTCTGGCGCATGAACTGCGCAATCCGCTGGCGGCCCTGCATGGTGGGCTGAAGCTTCTGTTGCGCAAACCGGACGGCCCGCAGGCCGAGAAGATCAGCGGCCTGATGGAAGGCCAGATGGCGCATCTGGTGCGCCTCATCGATGACCTTCTGGACATTTCCCGCATCACCAAGGGCAAGATCGAGCTGCGCAGGAGCGCCTTCGATCTGAAGACCGCCGTTCTCGCGGCGCTGGAGATGGCGCAGCCGGCCATCGAGGCAAAGGGGCACAGGCTGACGGCCCATATTCCCGCCCATCCCGTGGATGTGTTTGCCGATCAGGTGCGGATCACCCAGTGCATTGCCAATATTCTCACGAATGCGGCCAAGTACACGCCAGATGGCGGCGAGATCGAGATTTCCATGCAGGAGCGGGGAAACGAAGTCTCGATCACCGTGCAGGATAACGGGCTCGGCCTGACGCCGGAATCGACAGCCTCCATCTTCCGGCTGTTCGAGCAGGTCGATGACCATCTCGAACATGCGCATGGCGGGCTGGGCATTGGTCTGGCGCTCGTCAAGCAATTGGTGGAACTGCATGGCGGCACGGTGTCGGCGGCAAGCGACGGCCCCGGCCAGGGCAGCCGGTTCACGCTGACCGTGCCGAACAGCGCGGCGGAACTGCAGTATCTCAACCAGGAAAGCCGCACCCGCCTGCCCGTCTGAAAGCGTATGGCAGGATGCTCGTTACTGGCGGGACCGGAGCCCTCGAACCTGCTGACACAATCGTGACCGGGATCGGGCCCCGTTCAACGATCCACCGTAGGCGTCGAGGCGAAGACTGTGGTGAAATACAGCAGCGAGCCAACGGGAGACACGCAGATGGAACGGCTGACGGCGAAGGACTTTCCGCAGGAACTTCTCGAACTTTACGATTTTTATGCCCATGGCAGGATCACCAAGCGGGAGTTTCTCGACCGCGCGGCGAAATTTGCCGTCGGCGGCGTGACGGCAGCGGCGCTCGTCGCATCCCTGTCGCCCGATTATGCGCTGGCCCAGCAGGTGGAGTTCACCGATCCGGACATCCTTCCGGAGTACATCACCTATCCCTCCGAAAAGGGGCACGGCGAGGTGCGCGGCTACCTCGTCAAACCGGCCAGGCTGGAAGGCAAGGCACCGGCCGTGGTTGTGGTTCACGAAAACCGCGGCCTCAACCCGTATATCGAGGATGTCGCCCGCCGGGTGGCCAAGGCCGGCTTCATTGCGCTCGCCCCGGACGGCCTCACATCCGTGGGCGGTTATCCCGGCAACGACGAAAAGGGTCGTGAGCTGCAGGCCACCGTCGATCCGCAGAAACTGATGAACGACTTCTTTGCCGCGGTCGAATTCCTGATGAACCACGCGCAATCGACCGGCAAGGTCGGCATTACCGGCTTCTGCTATGGCGGCGGCGTGGCCAATGCCGCAGCCGTTGCCTATCCCGAACTCGGCGCCGCCGTGCCGTTCTACGGTCGCCAGCCGCGGACGGAAGACGTCGCGCGGATCAAGGCGCCGCTTCTCATTCATTATGCGGAGCTCGATACGCGGATCAACGAAGGCTGGCCGGCCTATGAGGCGGCCTTGAAGGCCAACAACAAGACCTATGAGGCCTACATCTATCCGGGCGTCAACCACGGTTTCCACAACGACTCGACGCCCCGCTACGACGAAGCCGCCGCCAAGCTCGCCTGGGACAGGACGATCGACTGGTTCAAGCGCCATCTTGGCTGAACGACGCCGGCTGTTTTCGACCAGCCGATCACACCCCTGCCTTTCAGACAGCGTATGGGCGGGGGTGCCTCCGAAACGTGCTGGCAGGCCCCCGCCCGAAACGGAGTGACCGGCTAGAAATAGCCTGCGTGCGCCCGCTTGATTTCCTCGACCTGCGCCAAGGTGCCCGAAAGGTGGCGGCGGACGGCCTCCTGGGTCGCGGCCACATCAAACTGCCGCATCTGCGTAACGATCTCCTGGTGCGCAACGAGAATTGTCGCAGCCTTGCCGGGGTCCATCAGGTTGAGTTTGCGCAGGCGGTCGATATGGCCGGACCGGGACTGAACCAGTTCCCAAAGATCCAGCACCCCGGCATCCTCGAACATCTGGTAGTGAAACTGCCGGTCGAGCGCCGCAAACCGTTCGAGGTCTGCGTCAACGGTGAGTGCCGTGTGCTGCAACTGGACAAGACGCGCCGCGCGCTCGACCGCGGGCGTGGCATTGCGGATGCAGAGCGTGCGGACAACCTCCAGCTCGAGTGACATGCGGAGGAACTGCGTTTCCCGCGCCTGCGCCAGATCGATGCGGGTCACCTCCGTGCGCGATTGCGGGAAGACGACGACAAGGCCCTCCTTCTCCAGCATCTGCAGCGCATCCCTCACCGGCGTCTGACTGACACCGTAACTGGCGGCCAGCTCCGTCCGAGATAACGGGGCACCGGGCAGGAACTCCAGCGACACGATCCGGTCGCGCAGCCGCTTGTAGAGTTCGTGGGATGTCGAGGTCCGCCGCAATGCACCTCCCTGTGTCTGGACGCCCGCGGCTCCGGCCCCGGCATTTTGAACCATGCGATTACTCCTTATTCGAGGCTATCTTAGCGCAGCCATTGACAGGCGTGAACTAATATTTTAGTGCACTAGAACTAGGAGATGGAGGTCTCCGAGCACCAAGGGAGGACATCGGTCGTGTTCAAGAAATTTCTCATCGCGAGCTGCGCTGCGCTCGCCATTTCATCGGTCGCGAAGGCCGAAAACTATTCCATCCAGTCGTCGTTCAACGCCGGCGACTTCTCCATGCAGTATCTGACGCAGAACTGGCTTCCGAAGATCAAGGCTCAGACCGGCGGACGGGTCGAAATCACGCTGACACCGAATGCATCCGTTGTTCCCGCAAAGGAAACCATCGAGGCGGTGTCGGCCGGCGTGCTGGACGGCGATTTCACCTCGGTCAACTATTTCTCAGGCATCGAGCCTGCCTTTGCGATCATGGCCGATCTCATCTCCGGATACGACACGCCGGCACAGATGCTGGGCTTCTGCCGCGACGGCAAAGGCGAGGCCATGCAGCAGAAGATCCTCGACAGCGTGTCAGGTGGCGAAGTCCACCTCATCGCCTGTGGCCCCTACAGCCGCGAATCGCTTCCGGCGCGCACACCGATCCGCACCTTCGAGGACCTGAAGGGCAAGAAGATCCGGGCACCGGAAGGTCTTGCCTCCGCCGTCTTTGCGGCCGCGGGCGCCAGCCCTGTCTCGATCCCTTTCTCGGAAGTCTATGGCGCCCTGGAAAAGGGCATCGTTGATGCCGCCGATGCCTCGGCCTACGTCAACAATGTCGCAACAGGCCTGCACGACGTTGCGCCCTACCCGCTTTATCCCGGCATTCACTCCATGCCGCTCATGCAGTTCACCATGAACAAGGAAAAGTGGGATGCGCTGTCAGCAGACGACCAGAAGGCCCTTCGCACCTGGTGGTACGCTGCCATGGAAGATCTGACCAAGGTAGTCGATGAGCAGGATCAGGAAAAGGCCAAGGCAGATGCCGCCGGCGGCAAGATCGAGGTGATCAACTGGGCGCAGGAGGATCGCGACCAACTGCGCGAGGTTGCCCGCGCCGAATGGGTCAAGTTCGCCTCGAAGAGCGCGTTGGCACGCGAGGCGCTCGATGCCAACCTCGACTACATGACGACGATCGGCCTGATCAAGAAGTAAGACCTGCGGGCCCGGCCGACCCTCGGCCGGGCCGCTCCACATCTTGCCGGAGGGGGTCATGAGGGACCTGTTTGCACGCTATGCGGTGATGATGGACCGCGTCAGCGTTTTTGTCGGGCACGGCTGTTCCGTGCTGTTCTTCGCATGCATTATCGCCTCCGCGCTGGAAGTGGTGATGCGCTACGGTTTCGACAGCCCGACCACATGGTCGACGGAACTGTCGATGACGCTGTGTGCGACGGCCTGGGTTCTGGCGGTCGGCTACGTCACCGAACGGCAGCGCCACATCTCCATCACCATGCTCGAAATCCTCGTGGGAGAGAGGGTCTGGCACATCTTCCGGCTCGTTCAGCTTCTGGCCTCGGCCATAGCCATCGCCGTGCTTGCCCGTGCGGTCTGGGGGCCTGCCCTGAAGGTGCTTGCACGGCCTGAATATTCCGGCACCGCCATGAACTCCATGCAGCCAAGCTATCTCAAGGTTCTGCTTCTGGTCGGCTGCGTGCTCTACCTGCTGCAGCTTGCCGCCAACATCATCCGCTGGTTCCAGGGGACCGAGAAGGAGACCGCCGGTGGGCATTGAATACATCACCCTCCTGATCGTGGCGGCGCTGCTGGGCCTGATGGCCATCGGCATTCCGCTCGGCATCACCACGCTGCTTGTCTCGCTCGGCACAGCCATCCTCTATTTCGGCGAAAGGGCCGGCTTCTTCATCGTTTCCGCCAATGTGACGGAAGTGCTGCACAAGTATGAACTGATCTCCGTTCCCTTCTTCGTCTTCATGGCCAATATCCTCGAACGATCGGGCATAGCCCACTCGCTGTTTGAGTCGATGGCCATCATGGGAGGACGCTTCCGGGGCTCCGTGGGCGTCCAGACCTGCATCGTCGCGGTGGTTCTTGCCGCCATGTCGGGCATCATGGGCGGTGAAATCGTCATGCTTGGCCTGATTGCGCTGCCGCAGATGCTGCGCCTCGGCTATGACAAGAAACTGGCGATCGGCATCATCTGCGCCGCCGGCGCGCTGGCCACGCTCATTCCGCCGTCGGTCGTCCTCATCGTCTACGGTCTCGCCGCACAGGTTTCGATTACCGGCCTGTTTGCCGCATCCATCGGGCCGGGCTTGTTGCTCGCCTCGCTCTACATCACGTACATCCTGGTCCGCGTTCGGCTCAATCCGGCGCTTGCACCCGTCTACGACATCCCCGAGACCGGACTTCCCTTCGTCAAGCGCCTGCCGTTCCTCAAGGGTGTCATCCTGCCCGGCATCCTGATCGGCGCCGTGCTTGGCGTGATCTATTCCGGCGTGGCGACCGTGACCGAAGCCGCGGCCATCGGCGCCGTGGGTGCCGTCATCGTTGCCATGGTGCGGCAGGAACTGACCTGGATCAAGATGCGCGACGCCATGCGCCAGACGGTGCTGACCGTCGGCTCGATCATCTGGCTGGTGCTGGGGGCGGTGGCTCTGATCGGCATCTACAACCGTATCGGCGGCGGGGAATTTCTTCGCGGGCTTCTGACTGCGCTCGACGTTCCGCCGCTCGCCGTCATCGTCGTGATGATGATGATCGTCATGGTGCTTGGCACCTTTCTGGAGTGGATCGCCATTCTGTTCATTACGGTGCCGATCTTCGCGCCCGTGGTGATTGATCTGGGCTTCGATCCCATCTGGTTCGGCGTTCTGTTCGCGATGAACATCCAGATCTATTACCTCTCGCCCCCCTTTGGTCCTGCCTGCTTCTTCCTGAAATCGGTCGCGCCGAAAGAGGTGACCCTGCAGGACATCTTCAGCGCGGTTCTGCCATTCATCGCGCTCCAGTCCGTGGGCCTGATGCTGGTCCTGCTGTTTCCGCAGATCGCGCTGTTCATTCCGTCCCTGCTGAACTGAGGAGATGACCGATGACCAAGGAAAAGGACATCAACCACGATCTTCTGAAGGGCGATGAAGACATCAGCCCGGCGGAATTCGCCCTCAATCATGCCGGTGAACCGGATTTCGGCAATCTGCCGGAGATCGTCTTTGTACTGGCCACCGTTGTGCTGGTCTGGTTCACCTTTACATTTACGGGATAGATCATGAAGCCTCGTCGAACCTATGCTTCGCTGCGATCCGCACGCTGGATGGTGCCGGATGACCAGCGTTCCTTCGGCCACCGTTCACGCACCATGCAGATGGGATATGATCCCGCGGATTGGGAGGGCCGGCCGATCATCGCCATCCTCAACACCTGGTCGGACGCTCAGCCCTGCCACATGCATTTCAAGGACCGCGTCGAATGGGTGAAGCGCGGCGTGCTGCAGGCCGGCGGCTTTCCCATGGAACTGCCGGCCCTGTCGCTGTCGGAGAATTTCGTCAAGCCCACCACCATGCTCTACCGCAACATGCTGGCCATGGAGACGGAAGAACTGCTGCGGTCGCATCCGGTGGACGGCGCCGTGCTGATGGGCGGCTGCGACAAGACCACGCCGGGCCTCGTGATGGGCGCGGTCAGCATGGGCCTTCCCTTCATCTACCTGCCGGCCGGCCCGATGCTGAGGGGCAATTATGCCGGGAAATACCTCGGCTCCGGCACCGACGGCTTCAAATACTGGGATGAGCGGCGCGCCGGCACAATCTCCAAGCAGGAGTGGCAGGGCATCGAGGGCGGCATCGCCCGCTCCTACGGCCACTGCATGACCATGGGCACGGCCTCGACCATGACCGCGATTGCCGAAGCGATGGGCCTGACACTGCCCGGCGCCTCCTCCATTCCGGCGGCTGACGCCAATCACCAGCGCATGTCCACCCAGTGCGGCCGCCGCATCGTCGATATGGTATGGGAGGACCTGACGCCGCGTGAGATCATAACGCCGGCGGCGGTCAACAATGCCGTCACGGTCGCCATGGCCACCGGCTGTTCGACCAATGCAATCATCCACCTGATCGCCATGGCACGCCGGGCCGGCGTTCCGCTGCAGCTGGATGATCTCGACCGCATCGGCCGCACGACACCGGTCATCGCTAATATCCGTCCCTCCGGGACCAGCTACCTGATGGAGGACTTCTATTACGCCGGCGGGCTGCGGGCGCTGATGAAGCAACTGGGCGATCAGCTCGACAGCTCCGCCATCACCGTGGCCGGCAAGCCGCTGACGGAGGGGCTGGATGAGGTGAAGATCTGGAACGAGGACGTCATCCGTCCCTTGAGCAACCCCGTCTATCACGAGGGGTCGCTGGCCGTTCTGAAGGGCAATCTGTGCCCGGACGGCGCGGTGATCAAACCCGCGGCCTGTGATCCGAAGTTCCACCGCCATCGCGGCCCGGCACTGGTGGCAGACAGCTATCCGGAGCTGAAGGCGATCATCGACGATCCCGATTATCCGCTGACGCCGGACACCGTGCTCGTGTTGCGCAATGCAGGTCCGCAGGGAGGACCGGGCATGCCGGAATGGGGCATGATCCCGATGCCGAAGGCTCTCCTGAAGCTCGGGCTTCGCGACATGGTGCGGATCTCCGATGCGCGCATGTCGGGAACCTCCTTCGGCGCCTGCGTGCTGCATGCCGCACCGGAAGCCTATGTCGGCGGACCGCTGGCCCTGCTGAAAACGGGGGACACCGTCGAACTCGACATCCCGGCGCGCAGCCTGAACATGCTGGTGGACGAGGCGGAACTCAGCCGCCGCAAGGCCGAATGGGTCGCGCCGGAGCCGCGGTACGAGCGGGGCTACGGCTACATGTTCACCAAGCACATCGAACAGGCCGACAAGGGCTGCGACTTCGATTTCCTCAAGACCGAATTCGGCCGTCCGGTCGATGAACCGGTCATCTACTGACACCCGAGAGAGGCATCACATGACGGACTACGTTCTTTCCGACACAACCCGCGACGCGCTGTTGCGTGTCTCGACCGCTTCGGTTGCGACCGCTCTCTACAAGCGCGGCCTTCGCAACCAGTTCATCCAGAATGTGCAGCCCGTCGCCTGGAAGGGGCGCAACATGGTCGGCCAGGCCTTCACCTTGCGCTACATCCCGGCGCGCGAGGACCGCAATCCGATCACCGTCTTCCGCAATCCCGATCACCCGCAGCGTGTTGCCGTGGAAACCTGCCCACCGGGCTTCGTGCTCGTGATGGATAGCCGCAAGGATGCGCGGGCGGCGTCGGCCGGATCGATCCTGGTGACCCGGCTTGCCAAGCGCGGCTGTGCCGGTGTCGTGTCGGATGGCGGGTTCCGCGATGCGGAGGGGATCGGCAAACTGGACGTGCCGGCCTATCACCAGCGCCCGTCCGCGCCGACGAACCTGACGCTGCACGAAGCCTTGGACATCAACGTGCCGATCGCCTGCGGCGACGTCGCCGTATTCCCCGGCGACGTGATGCTGGGGGACGGCGACGGCGTGATCGTCATTCCGGCGGCCCTCGCCGACGAGATCGCACAGGAGTGCGCCGGCATGGAGAGCTTTGAGGATTTCGTTCTGGAAAAGGTCAATGCCGGTGCCGCGATCATCGGCCTTTATCCGCCGACCTCCGACCAGGTGCAGGCAGACTACGCCGAATGGCGACAGAAGAACGGTCGTTGATACGGTCGGACCGAACGAAAATGCCCGGCCCGGCGTCGTGCCGGGCATGGCTTTCAGTCCTACGGGATCATCGAGGTTGCCGCCCTGGACCGTGATCCAGCGGAGCCTCGGGCACTCCGCAATACCCCTCTGCGAGATCAGTCGATGGAACGGGACCGACTGATATACGCGCCGGCGCCGGGGCGGTTGAGGATCTGGCCGTCTTTCATGACCACCTCACCCCGCAGGATCGTCACCACCGGCCAGCCGGTCACCTCGAAACCCTCCCACGGCGTATAATCGCTTCCATGATGCAGGTTTGCCTGCCGGATGGTTTCCTGGCGTGTCGCATCCCACAGAACCAGATCCGCGTCGCTGCCGATGGCAATCGTGCCCTTGCGGGGATAGAGGCCGTAGGTCTTCGCGTGATTGGTCGCCGTCAACGCGACGAAGGTTTCGAGGCTGATGCGGCCCTTGCTGACGCCTTCGGAAAACAGGATCGGCAGGCGTGTCTCGACGCCCGGAATGCCATTCGGAACCCAGCGGAAGGATGTCCGCGCCTTCGGCGTATCCTTGCCGCGGCCCTGCGCATCCTGGAAGAAGAACGGGCAGTGGTCGGACGAGAAGAGCTCCAGCGTGCCATCGGTCAGTCCCTGCCAGATGGCGGCCTGGCTGGCCGCATCGCGAGGCGGCGGCGAACAGACATATTTCGCGCCGTCGAAATCCATGTTGAGATCGTGCAGGTCTTCTGCCGTGAGGGTAATGTATTGCGGGCAGGTTTCGGCCGTGACCTTCAGACCCCGCGCACGCGCCCATCGGATCTGCTCCAGAGCCTCGCGGCCCGACACATGCACGATGACGATCGGAATGCCGGTGATCTCCGCGTGGCTGATGGCCCTGTGCGTTGCCTCCCGTTCAACGATCTCCGGTCGTGAGATCGCATGATAATAGGGCGCGACATGCCCCTCCCGTTCCAGCTTCTCCGACAGGAAGCGGATGGCATCATACCCTTCGGCATGCACCATGACGGTCGCGCCATGAAGGCCGGCGACGGCGAAGACCTCCAGCAACTGCCGATCGTTCAGCACCAGATCGTCGTAGGTCATGAACACCTTAAACGAGCGGTATCCGGCCTCGATCAGGGCCGGCAACTCCTGCCCCAGAACCTGAGGCGTCGGATCGGAGATGATGAGGTGAAAACTCACATCGACATGGCATTTGCCGTCGGCTTCGGCATGATAGGCGGCAACGGCCTCCCGCAGGGAATGCCCCTTCTTCTGCAACGCGAAGGGAAGCACAGTGGTCGTGCCACCGGCAGCCGCGGCGCGCGTTCCGCTTTGGAAGTCATCTGCCATGACCGAGGAATCGGACGAGGGTTGTGAGAGATGCACATGGCTGTCGATCCCGCCCGGCAGCACCAGCAGGCCACTCGCATCGATGACCGTTCCGGCACCGCTGAGTTCGGCGGCAATCGCCGTGATCCGCCCGTTGCTGATGCCGATATCGGCCCTGTAACGATCGGCGGCGGTGACGATCGTCCCGCCCTTGATGATGGTATCAAACGCTGTCATCCCACATGTCCTCTTTTTTGCACCCGGTGCAACATCTCGCCCAGCCGAGCTAACGACGCCGTCACGGGATCAATGATGGGAAGCGCAAATCGCGCGCCCAAACGCCTTGCGGAGGCTGAGAGCGGTCCACCCGCGACCAGAATGGCCTGCGATCCATCTTCGGCCATCACCGTGTCAATCAGCTGGGCGAGTTCCCGGTCCAGACGGTCGGGGCTTCCCATCACCTCTTCCGGCACGCCCGGCGTCAGCCGGATCGATCGCAGGCTGTCGCTGGCGCCGCAGTGTTCGACCTGCTGCCGGATTGATGCTTCGAGCTGCGGGGTCGTCGTGACGATGGAAAAGGCGCGCCCGCCCACGCCGGCGGCGGCAATGGCGGATTCGCCGAAGCCGACAGCGGGCACCGGCGCACGCAGCCGCAGGGAGGCCAGTCCGGGATCCCCGAAGGCACCGATGACAACGCCCTGCCCCGGCCATCCCGTTTCGGCCATCCGCTCGGCAAAGGCCTCCACCGCGCGACCGGCCGTCTCCAGGTCAAACGAATTGAGGATGATGGGTGCACCGAATTCGGCCGTGTGACCCTCGATATCGGCCCATGCGCCGGCACTCTCCCTTGCAAGGGAGACCATATCGGCCGTCACCGCTGTACTGGTGTTGGGATTGAAGAGAAGGATGCGACTTTTCATCTCGCTGTTTTCTGCCACGTCAGGACATGAGTTTCGCAGAGACACCGCCAAGGCCCTGAGCGAGCGCCGGCTTGTGCTCGATCCAGGCGGCCAGCGGTGGAAACAGGCCTTCAGCGGATTTGGGACCCGGCCGGGCGAAACGACCGGCGCTCGCTGCCCTGGGCTTCATCCGCGCCAGCGTCTGAGCCTGGCTGACGGCCGCCGCAAGAGGATCGACGAGCGGAACCGACACGCGATGCGCGATGCGTTGGGCAAGACCGGTCAGCGGTGCGCCGGCCAGAATGAGCACATCGGCACCGTTTTCCTTCACGGTGGTTTCCGCCAATGCCACGATCTCGTTTTCCAGTTCGTATTGCACCGTCGAGACGGACTGGAAGCTGACATCCGGCACCCGGATCGCGGCGCAGCGGTGGGTGAGGCCGGTGACGCCGACCGCGTCCTCGTACCAGGCGACCAGCGTGCGCGAAAAGGTCAGCATGGCAAAACGCTCGCCCAGCATGCAGGAGGTGAGCATGGCCGCTTCCGCCATGGCTGTGATCGGGATCTCGAAGAGTTCGCGTGCGGCAATCAGGCTGGGGTCTCCGAAGGCGGCGATCACCGCGGCATCGCAGCCATGGTGATGTTCGGCCAGCATTTCGAGGGTAATACCGCCGGCGATCATCGCTTCGGCACGGCTGGCGATATAGGGAAAGCCGCGCGTTGCCGTGTACGCGACGATTTCGGCATCCGGCGCCAGCACGGACTGGGCCGTCGCGACCATGCGGTCGGTCATTTCCACCGAGGTGTTCGGGTTGATCAGCAATATTTTCAAGTGTGTCTCCTTCCGGTCAGGTGGCCGGATGTGAAAGAATGGTTTCGGCTTGACGCGCCGCAGCCAGCACGGTCGCATCCGAACCGCGTTGCCCGACGATCTGCATGCCGACGGGAAGGCCGTTTCGTGCGGTTCCGCACGGCAGCGACAGCGCCGGCAGTTGCGCGTGATTGAACCGTGGCGTCAGCGCCGCATGGTCGCGCGGCGCGGCGGGCACGCCGCCGATGGTCTCCGGTCCAAGCCGATCATGCGGCCAGGCCGTGCAGGGCGTGGTGAGCCCGATCACGAGATCGAAATCCTCAAACAGCGGGTCGAGCGCGCTGCGTAACCGGTAGGACTGGTCGAGCGCCCGCACGACGTCGGTCCCGGTCAGTGCAAGGCCGCGCTTGATCTGCGCGCCAATATCCGGGTCGAACATCTCCGGGTGCTGTGTCCACCGGTCGCCGTAGAGCATCGCGAGGCCCGCATGCTGCAGCGGCATCAGGACCTCCTCGCTCACGCCCTCCGGCCAGACGACATCGACAGGATCGAGGGCCCAGCCCGCCGACCTCAACGTGTCGACCGCCGTTTCGATAGCCAAAGCAACATCATCGTCGATGGCGGAGCGAATGCCGAAGGTCGGGTTGTATGCGAGGCGAAGCGGGCGCGGCGTGTCCGCCTGCACGCCCGTCAGGACGGAAAAGAGCAACGCGCAGTCATCCACCGTCCGGCCCATGGGTGCGATGACGGACACACCCCAGAACGGTTCGGCAAAACCCGGACCATAGGGCACCACATCCTGCCCCGGCTTGAAACCCACCACGCCGCAATGGGCCGGCGGACGTCGGCTTGAGCCGCCGGCATCCGTGCCAAGCGCGACGGGCGCCATGCCGACGGCGAGCGCCGCGGCATTGCCTCCGGATGAGCCACCGGGCGTCAACGCGCGATCAAGCGGATGATGCGTGATGCCGTGCAGCGGCGTGTTCGTCACCCCCTTGCAGGCAAGCTCCGAACAGGCGCCGATGCCGACGACAACCGCGCCTGCAGCACGGGCGAGCGCAACGGCCTTTGCATCGCAAGGCGCGATGAAATCGGAAAACAGCCGGGAGCCCTGCGTGATCGGCCAGCCTTCGGCCCAGATATTGTCCTTGACGATCAGCGGCACACCGGCAAGCGGCAAGACGTTTCCCGCAGCCACCCGCGCATCGACGCGTTCGGCTTCACGAAGCGAACGTTCTGCGTCAACGGCCACCAGCGCATTCAGCGCCGGATTAAGCGCCGCGATGATTTCGAGATGACGGCGTATGCTCTCGACCGCAGTCATCCTGCCGGCGCTGACAGCCTGTGCGATCTCGCGCGCGCCCCATGTGTGGGTATCAAGCTCGGCCATTGGCACCTCCGCGCGGGAGAAAATCGGGCAACCCGCATTCCCGACGCCAGTGGCTGGCGATCTGCGCCCGCGTCGCGAACCACACGTCGCCACGCGCCGCCATGGCGTCGATCAGTGTCTCCAGCGCGCCGATACGGGCGGGCCTGCCGATGATCCTCAGGTGAAGACCGATGCTGAGCATTCGCGGGATCCGGGCACCCTCCTGCCAAAGCCGCTCGAAGGCGGAGAGGCAGTAGCGGGTGAAATCCTCCGGCTGCACGAAGCCGCCGCCCGGCTGGAAGCGCATGTCGTTGGTATCGAAGGCATAGGGCAGCACCACATGCGATGTGCCGGCGAGGCTGACGAGATAGGGCGTGTCGTCGTCATAGGCATCGGAATCGTAGAGAAACCCGCCGTGCTCCACGAGAAGGCGGCGGGTGTCCGGTGTCGAGGCGGACCGGGTGTGCCAGCCGAGCGGGGCCACGCCGGCTGCGTCGCGCACGGCCTCATAGGTGCGGGCGATATTCTCCCTCTGCTCCACCTCGCTCATGCCGGCGAGACGCTCCCAGCGCCAGCCATGGCAGCTGGCCTCGTGCCCACGCGAGACGACATCGCGCACCAGCCAGGGGGAACGGGCTGCGGCACGGCCGCAGCAGGAGAAGGTGGCCGGCACATCGTGCTGCGCGAGCGCGTCGATGATCCGGCGATAGCCGACACGCGGGCCGTATCCGTAATGGCTTTCCATGCAGGGATCGGGAATGCCGATCACCTCTTCGCGTGCCTCGTAGACGCTTTCGTTGCGCTCGTCTGCGTCGGCAATCGAAAGCTCTGCACCCTCTTCGACATTGACGACGAAGGAAACGGCAAGCCGCCCGCCATTCGGCCAGACGATATCCGGATAACCGTCGCGATAACCGATGAAATTGCGTCTGTCGGTCATTAATGGATCATCCGGTTGAGGCCGACGGTGCGCGAACCGACGATCAGTGCGACGAGTGCCAAGGCGATCAGGCCGGTGGAGATGGCAGCTATCGTCGGATCCGGCGTTTCCTCGAGATATTGCAGCATCTTGATCGGCAGCGTCTTGTTCCAGGCGTCGGTGAGGAAGATGGAGATCGGATAATTGTCCATCGAGGCCAGGAACGCGAACATGCCGGACGTCAAGAAGGCGGGAGCAAGGCCCGGCACCAGCACCTTCAGGACCGCCTTAGGATACGGCAAGCCCAGCGTCTGAGCCGCATCGATCAGCGAGAAATCAAATTTCTCCAGGGCCGCAACGAGTGTGCGAACGACGTAAGGCAGCGTAATGACGATATGCGCCAAAAGCAGGCTCCAATAGGCATCCGTGAGGCCGAACTCCCGAAAGAACTGCAACAGCGCCACGCCCACCACCAGACCCGGCATCATCAGCGGCGAGACAGAAAATGTCGCCAGCGCCTCACGACCGGGAAAACGACCGCGTACGATGGCAAGCGAGGCGAGCGTGCCGACCACCAACGCAATAACCGTGGAAATCAGGGCGAGGTTCACCGAAAGCCAGAGCGCCGAGAGCAGATCCGGTTTGCGGGCCATGCTCTGATACCAGCGAAGCGACCAGTCCGGCGGCGGCAGGGTGTAGACGGTGGAGGAGGTGAACGAGACGATCACCGTGATGATGAGCGGCGTCAGCAGGTAGATGCAGGCGAGAAGCGCGATCAGCCAGCTCAGCAGTATCGCGATGCGATCAGTCAGTGTCATGCCTGCCTCCCGGACAGCCGCTTGAGGATCAGAGACGAAAGGACGACGATCATGGCTGCGATGACCAGAAGAACCGCCGACATGGTGGAGCCCATCTGTTCATCGCGCAGATAGAGAAAGGATCGGGCGATCAGCATGGACAGCATCTGGCTGCGCTCGCCGACGATGAGATTGGGAATGACATACATCGACACGGCCATGGAAAAGACGAATGCAGCGCCGGCCACAACGCCCGGCAACGTCAACGGCAGCGTGACCCGGAAAAAGCGGAAGAAGGGCCCAGCCCCCAGCGTCGCAGCCGCCGCCCCGAGATTGGGATTGATCTGCCGGATCACGGCATAGACGGGCAGCACCATGAACGGCAGGAAGATATTGGCCGCCCCGATCACCAGCGCAGTCTCGGTAAACAGCAGACGCAGCGGGGCATCGATGATGCCAAGCCCGAGCAAGGTCTTGTTGATCACGCCATCGCTGCGAAAGACAATCGACCAGGCAAAGGCCTTGACGATGACGCCGACCGACAGCGGTAGGATCATGGCAATGAGAATGCAGGTCTGGACAAGCCCGCGTGCCCGCGCCAGCGCGAAGGCTGTCGGATAGCCGAGCACCAGGGTCAGCAACGTCGTCTCCAGCGCAATCACGATGGTGCGACGAAGCGCCGTCAGCATGTAAGGGTCGGAGAAGAAGGCGATATAGCCGGCAATCGAAACTCCCCCATCGGTTCCGCGGAAACTCTTCAGGAGAAGGAAGAGGATCGGCAGAGCAAACAGAACCCCGAGCAGGAGAAGCGACGGAACGGCGAGCAGCAGGAAGGGATCCTTGACGCGCCCCCTCGTCCGCGCCTGTGTGGTGATCGGCTCGCTCATGGAACGGCCTCCGCCGGATAGACCAGTGTGTCGTTGACCGCCCAGTTGAAGGTAACGGGGGAGCCGATCGGGGGAAGGCTTGCGGCACTGGCCCCCTGCTCTTCGCAGATGAGACGGTCGTCGCCGGAGGCCGTGCCGTAGATCAGCGTCTTTGCACCAAGACACATCACATCGCTGAGCGGCACCGTGAGCCGGTTTGTCCTGTCCGACGCGCTGTCCGGCAGGCCGGGCGACACCAGTTCCGGGCGGATGCCCACGGTCACCTTCGAGCCTGCGATGAAATTGCCCGGCGCAGTGATATCACCATAGGCAGTGGCAATCTGCAGGAGCGGTCCTTCGACCGCCTTCACCATGCCGGCCATGCGCATCGACATGCCGACAAAATCGAGGACGAAGCTCGTCGCCGGCTTCGAGTAGAGCTCCATCGGGCCGCCATACTGCTCGATCCGGCCGGCATTCATGACCGCGATCCGGTCCGATACCGCCAGTGCTTCCTCCTGGTCGTGAGTGACGAAGACGGCGGTGATGCCACGCGAACGAAGAAGTGCCTTCAGTTCCACCTGCATGGTTTCCCGCAGCTTGCGGTCGAGCGCCGAAAAGGGCTCATCCAGCAGGAGAAGGTCTGGCGCGACAACGAGCGCACGCGCCACGGCGACACGCTGCTGCTGGCCGCCTGACAGGGCCGAAATCGGCCGATCGGCATAGTGCTCCATGCGCACCAGCGCGAGGGCTTCCTCGACCGGAACCTTCTGGTCTGCCTTCGCCATACCCCGGGCCGCGAGGCCAAAGCCGACGTTTTCGCGGACATTCAGATGCGGGAAAAGCGCGTAGTTCTGAAACACCACCGAAACGTTGCGCTTGTGGGCCGGCAGCGCCGTCACCTCGCGCTCTGCAAGCCGGATCGCTCCACTGTCGGCCGAGACCAGCCCGGCGATCATCCTGAGCAGTGTGGTCTTGCCGCATCCGGATGGGCCGAGCAACGAGACCAACTCGCCCTTCCCGACCGAAAAATCGAGCGAATCCAGAACCGTATTGTCACGGTAGCTCTTGGTGATGGCTTTGACGTCCAGATACATTTCCTAGTTCCCCTTGCGGAGGACGGGTATCGTGGTCCCGTCCCCCGGACATGCGTCGGATGTCAGATCGCCATGAGCCGGTCGAACTTCTCGATCCAGCTGGCACGGTTCTTCGAGACGAAGGCCCAGTCAGGACTGAAGACCGGTACACCTTCCGGCACGACGTCGAGCCCCTTCACCTCGGTATTGGCCGGCAGGGAATAGGTGGACTTGGCGAGAACGGTCTGCATTTCCGCCCCCAGCATCTCATTGACATAGGCCGCTGCCAGTTCCGGGTTCGGCCCGTCCTTGACGAGGCAGATACCCGACGGCATGGCAAAAATGCCTTCCTTCGGAGCCGCAAGATCAATGGACGCGCCTTCGATCTTGCGCGGCAGCGCGTAGGAGGAGAACTGCCCGGCCAGCATGGAGATTTCGTTCTGCTCCAGAAGGTTGAAGGACTGGGTCAGTACCGAATAGACGCTCAGCAGATTGGGTTTCAGCTCCGCAAGCTTGGCAAAGGCGGCATCGATCTCATATTGCGCCTCGGCAAGCGGCTTGCCGGTGGCCAGGTGGGCGGCCATGAACAGGGTCCACATGCCTTCCGTGTTCTGCAGCGAGGGAATGACGACCTTGCTCTTGAACTGCGGATCCCACAGCTTGCTCCAGCTGTCGACCCCGGGGAGCTTGGTGTTGTAGGCAATCCCAGCCCATGGCTGCACGTAGTTCGCCCACATGCCATCCATATGCACGGCACCGGCGCGAAGTTTTGCAATATTCGGCGCAAGAGCTGCGGTGATCGGCGTCAGAAGACCCTCGTTCACGGCCATGATCATGACCGGATCATCCATCTGCACAACGGACAGATAGGGCTTGGCCTTGTTCGACTGCATCTTTTCGAGGTTCACCAGGGACTTGGTCCCTTCGAAGATGATGCGTGCTCCATACTTCTTCTCGAAAGCGGGGGCGACGATCTGTTCAACCCATTTGGTATGACTTGCGGCGCCGCCCACGACGAGTTCCTTCGTCTGCGCACGCAGGATGGAAGGGGTGGCCAGAAGTGTGGCCGTTGCTGCGCCGGTCTTGAGGAGGCTGCGACGGGTAAGGTCGGTCGGTCCGTTCTTGGTCATGGCGTTCTCTCTCGGTTTTTTCGGGATGATCGAATTACGCAAACATGCATTGCAAATGGCATGCCATTTTTAAAAAAATAATATTTACAAGGTCTTGAAGATATATAATTATATAAACACTGGCGATGTGACGCCTATTGCGTTTGCGTTTGCCTATAATTACTGCAGATCTTTTGGAGAAGCTCATGTCTGCCGCAGCACCGGAACGGTTCGACCTCATTCTCGACAACGTCACCGTCGTCACGCCCGGGCAGCCCGTGGCCCGCGACATGGCGGTCGCTGTGCGTGACGGCGCAATCATGCGCGTCGCACCCCGCCATCATCTGGGCGAGAGCCCGACCGACAGGAGGATCGACGGGCGGGGCGGTCTGCTGATGCCCGGTCTCGTCAACACCCACAACCACTCGCCCCTGATGATCGTCCGCGGCATGGTCGAAGATATCGGCTTTGCGCCGGCCTATACGAAAGGCGTCCCGCAGGGACACTGGCTGTCCGACGAGGAGACGTTGGCGCTGTCACGGCTGGGTCTCCTGGAGATGATCCGCTTCGGCTGCACCTCCATCGTTGATTATTACCGCAAGCCATTGGCCTTGGCGAAGGCCGCCCAGGAAGCGGGCATCCGCGCCTTCATCGGCGGGCGCGTGATGGACGTGGATACGGCGGCCCTGGCCGAAGGACGCTTCCAGCACGATCCGGCGCTCGGCGAGGAAACACTTGCGGACAACCTGACGCTGATTTCCGACTGGGACGGCGCCAACAACGGACTGATCCGCTGCTTCTACGGCCCGCATGCGCCGGATACCGTCTCACGTGCGCTCTTCCGGCAGATCTCGGACATGTCCGCCAAAGATGGCCGCCAGGTGCATACGCATCTGGCACAGTCGCGCATGGAAATTGCCCACATGCAGGACCGCGAGGGCATGCGCTCCTCTGATTTCCTGGAGGATGTCGGGGTGCTCAACGAGCGCCTTGTTGCCGCCCACTGCATCTTCCTGGAAGAGGACGAAATTCGAAAGCTCGGCAAGGCCGGCATCCAGGTCGCGCATGCGCCGATCGGCAATGCCTCCTTCGGGGCCGCCGCCCCGATTGCCGATCTCAGGGAAGCCGGCGCTCACATCACGCTCTGCACCGATACCAAATCCGGAGACATGTTCGAAGCCATGCGCATGGCGCTTGCCTCTGCACGGCTGCGCGCAAAAGAGACCTTCGTCTTCGATGCGGCCACCGCGTTTGATTGGGCAACGACAGGCGGTGCCCAGGCGCTCGGCCTCGGGCAGGCGGTGGGGCGCATCGAACCCGGCTTCAGGGCGGACCTCACATTGCTCGATTCCCGTGCGCCGAACCTTTATCCGGTCGTTGACGGCTTCGGGGTCATCGCACATCTCGGCTCCGGCGCGAATGTACGGACCGTGATCTGTGATGGCCAGGTGCTCATCGACGACGGCCGGGCGACCTGGGCAGATGAAGACGAAATCATCGCGACCGCGCAGTCCGTGGCAGACCGGATCTGGCAACGAGCGCGGGCTGCCTGAGCACATCCAGCAACATTGTCAGCCAGCGGTCGTTTCGACAGCCTGTTCCTGCAGCACGGCGCACACTGTTTCGCCCGTATGATTGAGGTGCAACTGCCATACCCGTCGGGCGGCCTCCGGATCGCGCGCCCGCAGCGCCTCCATGAGGCCTTCGTGCTCGGCAACGGATTGGCTCCAGCGGGCGGGTTTCATGATGGCCATGTAACGCCCACGGCGCGCCCGAAGCATCAGATCGGCATGCGTGCTGCGCAGAATGCCGTTGCCGGAGAGATCCACCACCAGATCGTGGATCCGGCTGTTGACGTCGAAATAGGGATCCTTGTCCCGATTGCGGTAATGCTCCAACATCTGCGCATGCAGGCGTTCAAGCTGCGCAAGCTCATCATCCGTGATGCGCTGGGCGGCCAGTTGCGCCGCGAGACTTTCCATACCGGCAATGACTTCGAAGAGTTCGCGCGCCTCCTCGACCGTGAAGGAGATGACCCTTGCTCCCCGGTTTTGAAGGATCTCGATCAGGCCATCGCGTTCGAGCAGCTTCAACGCCTCCCGCAGGGGCGTGCGCGATACCTTGATGCGTTCGCTGAGTTCGCGTTCGGGAATGCGGCTGCCCGGCACCATTTCACCGCGGATGATGAGATCACGCAGATGCGCCGCCGCCTGGTGTGCCAGCGGCTCACGTTTCGAAAGACGAACTTTCGGCGGTCGGCCCCGCTTCGCAGGCTTCGGCGCAGATGGTTCCATGAGGCAATTCAACCCGTTTGGCCTGCCGCTTTATAACAGAATGTAGGCCCTGCACAGACAGGAATCGCCAGCCGCACCCGCCGTTGGCCGACGAGCCTTCGACGGGCAAAGCGGTCCTCTGCGAAGCTGACGTTGGCGACACACCTGAGTGTCTCCAGCGAGAGACGCCCCTCATCAACAGCTGGTAAGGCACAGCGCCATCCAGCACCGTCACGTCCACCGCGCCGGCGGACAATCCAAAAGGCACGCAGGCAACCTGTATTACAGATTTGACAGTTATCTCGATTAATGCTTAAACCTATCAGACATGATTTCGATCTGTCGACAGGTTAGGTAAACAGGAAACCCGATGATCATCACCGATGTCTCCGTGCGACGGTTCCGCACCACCACGCGCCGCCACTCTGACAGCGCCGGCCATGCGCATCCTGGCCCGCCGCATCAGGTCGAGCAGGCGCTGCTGACCATTCGCACGGAGGATGGCAACGAAGGCCATTCGTTTACCGCCCCGGAAATCGTTCGCCCGCACGTCATCGACAAATTCGTCAAGAAGGTGCTGATCGGTCAGGATCATCGCGATCGCGAGCGGCTGTGGCAGGATCTTGCCCACTGGCAGCGCGGTTCGGCGGCGCAGCTGACGGACCGTACGCTGGCGGTGGTCGATTGCGCCCTGTGGGACCTCGCCGGGCGCACGCTGAACACACCTGTTCACAAGTTGATCGGCGCCTATCGCGACAAGGTGCTGGCCTATGGCTCGGTGATGTGCGGCGACGAGCTGGAGGGCGGCCTTGCGACGCCGGGGGATTACGGCCGTTTTGCCGAAACACTGGTCAGGCGCGGCTACAAGGGCATCAAGCTGCACACCTGGATGCCGCCGGTCAGCTGGGCGCCTGACGTGAAGATGGACCTGAAGGCCTGCGCCGCGGTTCGTGAAGCCGTCGGCCCCGATATCCGGTTGATGATCGATGCCTTCCACTGGTACTCGCGCACCGATGCGCTGGAACTTGGCCGTGGTCTGGAAAAACTCGGCTTCGACTGGATCGAGGAGCCGATGGATGAGCAGTCGATGTCCTCCTACAAGTGGCTGACCGACAATCTCGATATTCCGGTCGTCGGGCCGGAAAGTGCGGCCGGCAAACACTGGCACCGCGCCGAATGGGTGAAGGCCGGCGCCTGCGACATCCTGCGCACCGGCGTCAACGATGTCGGCGGCATCACGCCGGCGCTGAAGACCATGCGCATGGCAGAGTGCTTCGGCATGGAGTGCGAGGTGCACGGCAATACGGCCATGAACCTGCATGTCGTGGCCGCCTCCAAGAACTGCCGCTGGTACGAGCGCGGTCTGTTGCATCCCTTCCTCGAATACGATGACGGCCATGATTACCTGAAGTCGCTCTCCGACCCGATGGATGCCGATGGCTACGTGCATGTGCCGGACCGGCCGGGTCTCGGCGAGGACATCGATTTCGATTTCATCGAAAACAACCGGATCGGATGAGCCGCCATGAAGACGATCCTGGCCTTTGGCGACAGTCTCACCTGGGGTGCCGATCCCACCACGGGACTCAGGCATCCGATCGCATATCGATGGCCGGACGTTCTGGAACGGGAGCTTGGCGGCGAGGCCCGTGTGATCAGCGAAGGGCTTGGCGGGCGCACCACCTGCTACGATGACCACACCGGTCCGAGTTGCAGGAACGGCGCCAAGGCGCTTCAGGTCGCCCTCGCCAGCCATATGCCGCTCGATCTCGTTATCATCATGCTCGGCACCAATGACCTGAAGCCGGTCTTTGGCGGACAGGCGGAACCCGCCGTCTCCGGCATGCGGCGGCTGGTGCAGATCGTCGAGACCTTTCCCTACAAGCCGAAGACTGCCGTCCCGCGTCTTTTGATCGTCGCCCCGCCCCCTTGCGTGGCCGGTCCGTCCGGTACGCCGGCAGCCGGTCGCAGGATTGCTGAGTCCGAACGGCTTGCGCCCCTCTATCAGGCGCTCGCCACGGAACTCGGCCACGCCTTCTTCGATGCCGGTCGTGTCGCAAAGGCCTCGCCGATCGATGGCGTCCACTTGAGTGCAGAGGCGACGCAGGCCATCGGACAGGCGCTGGCCGCACCGGTGCGAACTATTTTTGCCTGATCCGGTCCTCCTCGAGGAGAAGGAGCCCGGATCATCACGTCACAGGTCCCCATGCTGGAATGGGGCCAAAGGGAGGAAGCATGAAGACGTTTCTCATATCCGCAGCCTTTGCCGCGCTCCTGGCGGGTGTCTCGCCGCAGGTCGTCCTGGCCGAAACGCCGAAGGACCAGCTGGTGGTCGCCACCACCATGAGCAATATCCTGACCCTTGATCCCGCGGCCATTACCGGCCGGGAAACGGTGCAGGTTCTGAACAATGTCTACGATACCCTGGTGATCCTCTCGCCCGAGGACCGCAGCCTGAAGCCCCGGCTGGCGGAAAAATGGGAAATTTCCGAGGACCGCAAGTCGATCCGCTTCCATCTGCGCAAGGATGCGAAGTTTGCCTCCGGCAATTCGGTCACGGCGCAGGATGTGGCCTGGAGCCTGAAGCGCCTGCTGGTGCGCAACCTTGCCCAGTCCTCGTTCCTCAAGACACGCGGCTTCAAGCTGGACGCCGCCGATAAGCTTTTCGTTGCCGAGGATGTACACACCTTCGTCCTCAACCTGCCGGGCGCCGACGATCCGAACCTGCTGCTGATGATTCTGGCCCAAAACGGCCCGGGCTCGATCATCGACAGCAAGACGGCCCTGCAAAATGAAAAGGATGGCGATCTGGGCGGTGCCTGGCTCACCACCAATTCCGCCGGATCGGGTCCCTTCACCCTGACGCAGTGGAAATCCAACGAGTTCATCATCCTCACCCGCAACGACGGCTATTGGGGCGAAAAGCCCGCCATGCGCCGCGTGCTGATGAGGCACCTGCCGGAATCCCAGTCCCAGCGCCTGATGATCGAGAAGGGCGATATCGACGTCGCCTATTCGCTGCAGGCGCCGGATCTGAAGGCGCTGGAGGCAGACAAGGCAGTTTCTATCGAATCCGTACCCGGTTCGGGTTTCTATTATCTGGCCGTGTCGATGAAGGACGAGCGCTTTGCCAACAAGAAGGTGCGCGAGGCGCTGCGCTACCTCATCGACTACAAGGGGCTGGACGAGGCGGTGATGCCCTTCTACGGCAAGCTGCATCAGCGCTCGCTCAGCACCGGCGTCATGGGATCGCTGCCGGATCAGGGTTACACGCTCGACATTCCAAAGGCGAAGGCGCTGCTCGCGGAAGCGGGTTATCCGAACGGGTTTGAGACGACCCTGCGCGTGCTCTCGGAAGATCCGTTTCTCAAGGCGGCAACCGCGATCCAGAACACGCTCGCCCAGGCCGGAATCAAGGCGAACCTGATCAGCGGTTCGGGTGACCAGATCTACGGCGCGATGCGCGAGCGCAAGTTCGAGCTTCTGGTTGGCCGCGGCGGCGGCGGACAGCAGCCGCATCCGGACAACAACCTGCGCTCCATGGCCTATAATCCCAACAATTCGGATGAGGCGAAGCTCACCAACTACCAGAGCTGGCGCACGAGCTTCTACGACGAGAAGCTGAACACGATGATCGAGGCCGCACTGGTGGAGCGCGATCCCGCCAAGCAGACCAAACTCTACGAAGAGCTCCAGACCTACATGGACGAGCTCGTCATGCCGATCCAGCCCTTCTCGGAAGTGATCGATACGGCCGCGTTCCGCAGTGACGTAAAGGGCATGATCGTTAGTCCCTGGCTGTCGCGCTTCGAGGGTGTGACGAAAAGCCGATAGACCGCCGGTATCCTCCTCCGCGGCGGTTCACGAGAGGGGTGCGTGGCAACACGCGCCCCTTTTCGTGTTGATACCGCCCCTTCCGCCCCACCGGTTGCCTTGCGGCAAACGCCGGAGCCGGTAGTCTCTGCGCCGATGCAACGGGCAGGACTTTGCAATGCCGCACATTCCGATGATCGATTACGACAGCGCGCCGCAGGTCATTCGCGATGCACACGATGAGGAGCTGCGCCTGCGCGGGCGGATGACCAACATGAAGCGCACGCTTCTCCATTCGCCGCAGGCCCATCGCATCTATGCGGAATGGTTCACGCTGCGGGCAGAGCTTTTGCCGCAGGTCGATGATCGTTCGATCCACGTGTTCTGCCGCGCGATTTCGGAAGAGGCCGGCTCGAAGATCGCGGTCACCTTCTTCCGCCGCGCCATCACGCTCTCGGGCGCCGATCCGGATGCGCTGGTGTTGCGCGACGTGGATGATCTGCTCGATCGGTTCGGCCGGGCGATCGTGCGCAATTCCCGCGCTATCCCGCCCAAGATCTGGGCAGAGCTGAAGGCACGCTACGAGGCCAAGTTGCTGGTCGATCTCGTGGCCTTGGGAGGAATCATGCTGGCGACGGCGGTCTTCAACAACGTCGTCGAGGTTCCCTTCGACCAGGAACTCGAACCCTTCGCCGCGACCGGCGCCTGAGCCGCCAGCAGTCGGGGATGCGGCTCAGCGCACGCCCTCATAGTCCAGCGAGGCGCCGATCAGTTCGCGGGCGTAAGGATGGGTCGCTGCATTCGCGGCAATTGCCTCATGCGGCAGGATCTCGGTGACTTCGCCGCGCAGCATCACCGCAAACCGGTCGCACATGTGATCGACCACCGCCAGATCATGGGTCACCATGATATAGGTGAAGCCGCGTTCGGCCCGCAGCCGCTGCAGCAGGTTGAGGATTTCCGCCTGGACCGAGACGTCGAGTGCAGAGGTCGGCTCATCGAGCAGCAGCAACGAAGGTTCCAGGATGAGGGCGCGGGCGATGGCGACACGCTGGCGCTGCCCACCCGAAAGCTGATGCGGAAAACGATCGAGGAAGGAGACCGGCAGACCGACATCGGTGATCGCCCGGCGCATCCGCTCCTCCCGGTCGTCCAGCTTGTGGATGACCAGCGGTTCGTTCAGAACCGTGCGGACGGACTGGCGTGGATGAAGTGACCCATAAGGGTCCTGGAACACCATCTGCAGTGTCCGGCACCGTTCAATCAGCGGCAACTCGCGCACCGAGCGTCCGTCGATCAGCACATCGCCCTTCCAGAAATCGGTCAGCATCGACACGCAACGCAGCACGGTGGATTTGCCGGAGCCGGATTCGCCCACCAGCCCGAAGCACTCCCCACGCTTCACATTGAACGAGACACCGGGCAGCACGTTGACGGCCGTGGGGCCGTTGCCAAAGCTGATCGTAAGATCGCGCACATCGACAGAAACGGACATCAGGCGCTCTCCTCCAGCCATTCGGGTTTGCGGTCCAGCACGGCAAGCGGCTCACGGTTGCCGCCAATGCGCGGCTGGGCCGCCAGAAGCCCTTGTGTATAAGGATGCTGCGCCTGATCCAGGTCACTGGCCTTCAGGCTCTCGACCACCTTTCCGGCATACATGATCAGCACCCGATCACAGAAATTGCGCACGAGGTTCAAGTCATGGCTGATCATGATCAGGCCGATGCCGCGGTCGCGCACGAGGCCGTCCAGAATGTTGAGAACCTGCAGGCGCACGGTCACATCCAGCGCCGAGGTCGGCTCGTCGGCAATCACAAGGTCCGGATCGGCGAGCAGCATCATAGCGATCATCACGCGCTGGCCCATGCCGCCGGAAATTTCGTGCGGATATTGCCGAAACACCCGCTCCGGATCACGGATCTTCACCGCCTCCAGCATGGCGACCGCCTTGGCATGCGCCTCGCGGCGGCTGCACTGGAAATGGCGCAGATAGGTTTCCGCCACCTGATCACCGACGCGGCGGATCGGGTTGAGCGAGAACTTCGGATCCTGCAGGATCATCGACATGCGCCGGCCGCGGACCTTCAGCATCTCTTTTTCGCTCAAGGAGAGGAGGTCCGTGTCTTCGAAGCGCAGCATGTCCGCCGTGATCGTCGCGCCCGGCAACAGGCGTAGCAGCGCCCGCCCCACGGTGGATTTGCCGGAGCCGGATTCGCCGACGATCCCGAGCCGCTCCCGCCCAAGCTTAAACGACACACCGCGAACGGCCTCGACGGGTGAGCGGCCGTACCGGATGCGCAGGTTGCGGACGTCCAGGATGGTCTTTTCTTCCATCAGCCTACCTCCGGTTCATCTGTTTGGGATCGAGCGCATCGCGCAGGCCGTCGCCCAGCAGGTTGAAGGCCAGGCTGACGGAGAGGATCGAGATCCCCGGAAAGGTGACCAGCCACCAGCTGTCGAGCATGTAACGGCGCCCGGTGGCAATCATCGCACCCCATTCCGGCATCGGTGGCTGAGCGCCCAGGCCGAGAAAACCGAGGCCGGCGGCGGTCAGGATGACTGTCGCCATGTTGAGCGTCAGGCGGATCAGCACGGAGGGCAGGCACATGGGCATGATCGACTTAACGATGATGCGGGTGGCAGAGGCGCCCTGCAGACGCGCCGCCGCGATGTAATCGGCGTTGCGGAAGGTCATCGCCTCGGCCCTCGCTAGGCGCGCGATCGGCGGCCAGGAGGTGAGTGCAATCGCGATGATCGCGTTGTTGAGGCTCGGCCCCAACGCCGCGACGAAGGCGAGCGACAGGATGAGGCTCGGAAAGGACAGGAAGATATCGGTGATGCGCATCATCACGGTGTCGACCTTGCCGCCCAGGTAACCGGCCGAGGTGCCGATGATCAGACCGATCGGCCCGACGACGATCGACACCAGAAAGATGATGGTGAGCGTAATGCGCGCGCCGTAGACCAGCCGGCTGAAGATGTCGCGACCGAGCTCATCCGTGCCGAACAGATGCCCCTCGCCCGGCGGCTTCAGCACATTGCCGAGCGCCTGCACATAAGGGTCATGCGTTGCAATCAGCGGCGCGAAGACCGCCGTGAGGATCAGGAGAGCAAGCACGGCAAGCCCGAAGGCGGAGGTGGGGCTGCGCAGCAAAAAGACGAGGATGTTCTTCGGTGCGATCAGCCAACCGGGCATGCTGCGTGTGGACGTATCGGCGGTCATCAGCGTGTCCTGGGGTCAAAGATGCGGTAGAGAATGTCGGACAAGAGGTTGAGCCCGATGAAGATGACGCCGACGATCAGCACGCAGGTCATCACGGCGTTCATGTCGCCGATGATCAGGTTGCTCGTCAGGTACTGGCCGAAACCGGGCCAGGCAAAGACCGTCTCAATGAGCACGGCGCCTTCGAGCAGAGAGCCGTAGGCAAGCGCGATGATCGTCACCAACTGCACCCGGATATTGCCGAAGGCGTGCAGCCAGATGGTTTGTCGCTGAGAGAGGCCCTTCACGCGGGCGGTGGTGACGTATTCCTGTCCCAACTGATCCAGCATGAAGCTGCGGGTCATGCGGGTGATATAGGCGGAGGAGGAATAGCCGAGCAGCGCTGCCGGCAGGATCAGGTGATTGAGGGCCGACCAGAACACGTCCATCTCACCGGCCATCAGGCTGTCGATCAGCAGAAAGCCTGTGCGGTCCTCGACAAGGCCGATATAGAACTGGTCCATGCGTCCGCTGCCGCCCACCAAGCCCAGATGCGCGTAGAAGACGATGAGCGCGATCATGCCGGTCCAGAAAATCGGCATGGAATGGCCGAACAGGCTGAAGACGCGGACTACATGGTCGGGCCAGCGATCCTTGTTGACCGCCGCCACCACCCCCATCGCCACGCCAAGCGTCGCCCCGATGAGGATCGCGAAGGTCGCAAGCTCGATGGTGGCCGGCATGACATGCAGGATGTCCTGGATGACCGGCTGGCCGGTGCGGATCGAGGTGCCGAAATCGCCCGTCAGCACGTCACCGAGATAGTAGACGAACTGCTCGTAAAGCGGTCGGTCGAGCCCCAGCGATTGATAGACCTGCTCATAGGTTTCGCGCGTCGCATCTTCGCCGACGATGGCACGGACCGGATCGGCCGGCATCAGCCGACCGATAAAGAATGTCAGCATCAACAGGCCGAGAAGGGTGACGGCGATGCTGCCGAACTGGCCGGCGGCACCAGCAAGACGCAGACGAGGCAATGGCATGGTTCCTCCAGAGGCGACCGCAGCAAGGCGGGACAGGCTCCCGTCCTGTCAGACAACTAGATGAAACCTGTCACAGGAACGGGAAAGTGTCAAGCCTGCCCTCTGCAAAGCGGCCCCCCAACGTGGCCTCGTGTCCCCGCTCAGGTCGCCGCCGGCACCAGGAAATCATCGCGGCTGGGCGTGAAATTGTCGATCAGTTCGCCCGCGTCCAGGCAGCGGCAGCCGTGTTCGACGCCGCCCGGGATCACCAGGCTGTCGCCCGGCTTCAGCTCATAGGCGATCCCGTCGCGGAAAAACTCAAAACGACCGCTGGCGACGAAGGTGGATTGCACATGCGGATGGCTATGGAGCTTTCCCTCGGCGCCGGCCTCGAAGCGAAACGACACCACCATCAGCTCCGGACTATGGGCAAGCACGCGGCGCGTGACACCTGGATCGGGATGGGCGGCGGGGAAAACGGGCAATGACATCAGAGTCTCCTGGCATGAATGATGGCGGCATCATACATGCGGCGGAATCTATCTGACAAGGGTCAAGCTCGTGCGGGTTCCTGCGTCCGCTCCGCCCGCTGGGTCCGCAACAGCGCCTTGTATCGCTCCAGGCTGCCGCGCAGATGCGCCTTCATGTGGAGGCGGGCAGCGTCTGCATCGCCTTCGATGATCGCATCGACGATCAGGCCGTGCTCCTCCTGCAGATGCAGATTGTAATCCTTTGGACGCGCACCCGGCGCCTCCCCCTGCAGATCGCCGCGAGGAATGATGCCGGTCCGGATCAATTGCAGAAACTCCGGAAACCGGCGGTTCTGCGTGGCCTCGGCAATGGCAAGATGCAGATTGAAATCGGCATCCCGCGTCGGCGCCCCGTCCTTCAGGCACTGCCCGACGATCCGGTGTGCCTCGTAGATCTCCTCGATCTGGGCTGCCGAGCGGCGGAGCGCCGCAAGTGCGGCCGATTCGACCTCGAACACCGTTCGAAGTTCCAGAAGTTCGATGACGGAGGAGATGCGCTGCGTCGCAAGGTCGTTGAACGGGCGCTCCGCCTCGCGGGGCATTTCGAGCGCAAACACGCCCGCCCCCTTGCGCGCCTCCACCAGTCCATCGGCGCGCAGGATGGCAATGGCTTCGCGCACGACGGTGCGGCTGACGGAATATTCCCGGGTCAGCGTGCTTTCGCTGGGCAGCCGATCCCCGGGGCGAAACACACCCGAGACGAGATCATGCCGGAGGGCCGCGCTGATCTTCGATGCCAGCGACTGCCCTTGCTGGACCTCTGCTTGGGCGTCGCTTGCCATTCCATCTCCGCCAGTCTGATAGTTGTCTGGTAAGTCTATCCAGTTCGCAGCGGGCTGCCAAGAGGTTGTGACGCTTGGCAGACACGGGCCTCGTCGAGAAGCCTCCACCGGCAGTCAGGCGTCGCTGCTTCTTCTGCAAATTTCGATCGGCATCAACGGCAGAGGATTGACAGGCGTCATGCAAGCGGTACTCTACAGTTAAGAACTATAATTCATAACTATGGAACATCCAAATCGGGAGACTTCATGATGCGCCTGAAACTCGCCTTCCTCGCTGCGACCGTTCTGATCGCGGCACCGTCCGTTCTCTTTGCCGCCGAGCGCGGCGGCGTAATCAACGTTGCCACAATCGGCGAGCCGCCGACGCTGGACCCGATGGCTTCCACCGCCGACCTCGTCGGCATCGTGACGCAGCACATTTTCGAAACGCTCTATACCTTCGACAAAAGCTGGAAGGTGACGCCTCTGCTGGCCGACAGTCTTCCTGATGTCAGCGCCGACGGAAAGAGCTATACGATCAAGCTGCGCAGCGGCGTCACCTTCCACGACGGCTCCGAAATGAATGCCGACGATGTCGTCGCCTCGCTCGGCCGCTGGATGAAGATCGCCTCGCGCGGCAAACAGGCCGCTTCCTTCATCGACAAGGTCACCGCCACCGATCCGCAAACGGTGACGATCACGCTGAAGCAGCCCTACGCGCCGCTTCTGTCGCTGCTCGCCTTCAACAATTCGGCCGCCGTCATCCTGCCGGCGGAAGACCAAGCCGACACCATGACGGCAGTGATCGGCACCGGGCCCTATATGCTGAAGGAGCGCAAGCCGGACCAGTATATCCAGTTGGTGCGCTTTGACGGCTACAAGTCCGGCTCCGGCGAAGAAGACGGTTATGGCGGGGCGCGCCATCAGTATCTCGACGAAATCCGCTTCGTTCCGGTTCCCGATCCGAACACCCGCGTGGAAGCGGCAATCTCCGGCCAGTATGCCTACGTGGATTCGATCCCGGTCGAGGCTTACGAGCGGGTCAAATCGTCCAGCGCCTCAAAGCCGATCATGCTGAAGCCTTTCGGTTTCCCCGTCTTCGTCTTCAACACCAAGGAAGGCCTGTCCTCCAATCTTGCCGTGCGCAAGGCCGTGGAAAAGGCACTGAACACCGAGGACATGCTGGCGGCGGCCTTCGGCGGCAAGGAGTTCTACGAGGCCGATGGTGCCTTCTATCCGAAGTCCTACGTCTGGCACACGGAGATCGGCACTGAGGGCAACTACAATCTCGGCGATCCGGAAGGCGCGGCGAAGGACCTGAAGGCTGCCGGTTACGATGGCAAGCCGCTGCGGATCCTCACGAGCCGTCAATACGAATTCCACTACAAGATGGCGCAGGTGGCCGCGGAGTATCTGAAACTCGCCGGATTCACGGTCGATCTGCAGGTGGTGGACTGGGCAACGCTGACACAGCGCCGTGCCGATCCGAAGCTATGGGACATCTTCATCTCCCACAGCCCGTTCCTGCCCGAGCCCGCGCTGATGGGGGCGCTTTCGACCACGTCTCCCGGCTGGTGGGATACGCCCGCGCGCAAGGCAGCGGTCGACGCCTTCACCTCGGAAGCCGATCCGGACAAGCGGGTCGCGCTGTGGCAGACGGTGCAGAAGACCATGTATGACGAACTGCCGCTCCTGAAGATCGGCAATTTCAACGCCGTCGCCGCCGTCTCCAACAAGCTGGAAGGCGTCCAGCCGGCCCCGTGGCCGTATTTCTGGAATACGTCCATCAAGCCGTGACCTGAGCCCTGGGATGCCGGCATGAGTGCCGGCATCCCAGCCACTTCTGCCGAGACGAGGTCCGGAACCGAACGGAATGATCAGCTATATTCTCAAACGCCTGGCCGGCATGGTCGTCGTCATGTTCCTGGTGGTGACGATCGTGTTCATCATCGTGCGCGTGACGCCCGGCGATCCCGCCGCCGTCATGCTGGGTCCGGATGCGACGCCTCAGGATATCGTCGAGCTGCGCGCCCGCCTCGGCCTCGATCAGTCGATCCCGGTCCAATACGTCTATTATGTCGGGCAGTTGCTGAAGGGAGATCTTGGGCAATCGATCTTCCTTAACATCCCGGTCGGCCAGGCACTGGTCGAGCGCGCGGAGCCGACCTTTTTCCTCACGGTCTTTTCGCTGTTCATCGCCTCTGTCATTGCGCTGCCGATCGGCATCTATGCCGCCTATCGCCGCGGCTCCTTCATCGATCAGGCGTCCACGACGATTGCGATGCTGGCCGCCAGCATCCCGAGCTTCTGGCTCGGCCTCATCCTGATGCAGATCTTTTCCGTCCGGCTGGGGCTGTTTCCGGTCTCGGGCTATGGCGGGCCGGATGCGAGCTTTCTGGACCGGATGTATCACCTGACGCTGCCCGCCGTGGCGCTCGGTCTCGTCTCCTCGGCGCTGATCCTGCGGTTTACCCGTGCCTCCATGCTGGACGTGTTCAGTGACGACTATATTCGCACCGCACGCGCCAAGGGGCTGATCGAACGGCGTGTCGTGCTGAAGCATGCCTTGAAGAACGCTCTCATCCCGATCCTGACCGTGCTCGGCCTGACGGCCGCCGTTCTGATTGCCGGTGCCGTGGTGACGGAGACGGTCTTCGGCCTGCCCGGCGTCGGCAGTCTCGTGGTTTCGGCCGTGCTGAGACGGGATTACCCGGTGATCCAGGGCGCACTGCTGGTGATTGCCGGCCTCTACGTCCTGATCAACTTCCTGATCGACATGCTCTACCTGCTCATTGACCCAAGGGTGCGCTACTGATGGCCGACATCCCCACAACGCCCGGCCAGCCGACCGCTCCAAGAGCCTTGTTCCTGCGCCGTTTCCTGAAACGCAAGACCGTTGCCGTGGGACTGATCGTCCTGACGATCTTCGTTCTCCTGGCGGTTCTCGCCCCCTGGATTGCGCCGTACTCGCCCTCCAAACTGTCGATCGCCAATCGGTTGAAGCCACCGGGCACGCTCTACTGGTTCGGAACCGACGAGTTCGGTCGCGATATCTTCTCGCGCACCATCTATGCGGGACGGCTGTCGCTGTTCGTCGGCGCTTCCGTCGTCTGCCTGTCGGCGGTCATCGGCGTGACGCTCGGCCTGCTTGCCGGCTTTTTCAAGAGGCTGGACACGCCGATCGCCCGGCTGATCGATGCCATGATGGCCTTTCCGGACATTCTGCTCGCCATTGCGCTGGTTGCGGCGCTTGGCCCGTCGCTTGCCACGGTCATCGTGGCGCTTTCGGTCGTCTACGCGCCGAGGCTGGCACGCATCGTCCGGGCGTCCACGCTGGTCATCCGCGAGCTACCGTATGTCGAGGCGGCGCGGGCGCTTGGCATTTCCACCTGGCACATCATGATGCGCCATGTTCTGCGCAATCTTGCCTCACCCATCCTGGTGCAGGGCACCTTTCTCTTTGCCAGCGCCATGCTGGCAGAGGCCGGGCTTTCCTTCCTGGGGCTCGGCGTGAGCCCTGAAATTCCCACCTGGGGCACCATGATCGCCGCCGGCCGGCAATATGTCGGCCAGGCGGACTGGATGACATATTTTCCGGGTTTCGCCATCGTTGTCTCGGTTCTTTCCCTGCAGATGGTGGGCGACGGACTGCGCGACATGCTCGACCCCCGACTTCGAAAGGACCTCTGACATGGCCGACAGCACAGTGCTCAAGCCTCTCCTCCTCAAGAACATCAGGCCGATGGCGTTTGCCACCCCTGCCGCGGCAAAGACAACCGCCATCCTCATCGGTTCCGATGGCCGTATTGCCGCCATCGGAGAAGACCTGCCTCAGCCGCCCGATGCCACCGTGATCGATGGCGCCGGCGCCTACATCTCTCCGGGCTGGATCGATCTGCATGTCCACATCTGGCACGGCGGAACCGACATTTCCATTCGCCCCTCCGAATGCGGGGCGGAACGCGGCGTCACCACGCTTGTCGATGCAGGATCGGCGGGAGAAGCCAATTTCCACGGCTTTCGCGAATACATCATCGAACCCTCGCGCGAACGCATCAAGGCTTTCCTCAACCTCGGCTCGATCGGGCTTGTCGCCTGCAACCGTGTACCGGAACTGCGCGACATCAAGGATATCGACCTCGACCGCATCCTGGAATGCTATGCCGACAACAGCGAACATATCGTCGGCCTGAAGGTGAGAGCCAGCCACGTGATCACCGGTTCGTGGGGCGTGACACCGGTCAAGCTCGGCAAGAAGATCGCCAAGATCCTCAAGATCCCGATGATGGTGCATGTCGGCGAGCCGCCGGCCCTTTACGACGAGGTGCTGGAAATCCTCGGCCCCGGTGACATCGTCACGCACTGCTTCAACGGCAAGGCGGGCTCCTCGATCATGGAGGACGAGGACCTGTTCAACCTGGCGGAACGCTGCGCATCCGAAGGCATCCGCCTCGATATCGGCCATGGCGGCGCCTCCTTCTCCTTCAAGGTGGCGGAAGCGGCGATCGCGCGCGGCCTCCTGCCGTTTTCGATTTCGACGGATCTGCATGGCCACTCGATGAACTTCCCGGTCTGGGATCTGGCCACCACCATGTCGAAGCTGCTCAGCGTCGGCATGCCGTTCGAGAAGGTGGTGGAGGCCGTGACGCTCGCGCCCGCTTCGGCCATCAAGCTGTCGATGGAGGACCGTCTGAGCGTCGGCGCCCGTGCCGATTTCACCATTTTCGATCTCGTCGATGCCGACCTCGAAGCCACCGACAGCAATGGCGACGTGTCTCGCCTCACGCGGCTGTTCGAACCGCGCTACGCGGTTATCGGTGCCGAAGCCATCGCCGCCTCACGCTACATACCGCGCGCCCGCAAGCTGGTCCGCCACAGCCATGGTTATTCGTGGCGGTAAACGCGCGATTTCGCATCAAGGAGTTGTTTTGACCCATCCCCGTATGTCCGATCCTGATCCGCAGCAGACGGCCTATGACCGGCTCGCCTCGCTCGGCATCAGCCTGCCGCCGCCGCCGCCGCCGATTGCGAATTTCGTCACGCATGTCGTTGAAGGCAAAATGCTCTACCTCTCCGGCCAGGGACCGCTGGACGAAAACGGTCACCTGCACGCCGGCAAGGTTGGTGGCGATGTGAGCGTCGAGGAAGCCTATCGCCATGCCCGCCTCGTCGGTATCAACCTCATTGCCGTGATGCAGGATGCGCTGGGGGATCTTTCCCGCGTCAAGCAGGTGGTCAAACTCCTCGGCATGGTCAATGCCGTGCCGGATTTCCTCGATCACCCCAAAGTCATCAACGGTTGCTCCGACCTGTTTCTCGATGTGTTCGGGGCCGCTGGTCGGCATGCCCGCTCGGCGGTCGGTTTTGGTTCGCTCCCCGGCAATATCACCGTGGAAATCGAGGCCATCGTGGCGCTGAGGGATTGAAGGCCGTGTCAGTGGTTACGCCAGCCCATCATCTTTTCGATCTTGGCCGCCGAAGCTTTGACGCTCTCGGCGTAGAGATTGTCCTCGCCCTTCACCTTCTGCTCGGGCAGCACGATCGAGATGGTGGCAACGCAACTGCCCGCGTCGTTGACGATGGGGGCCGCGATGCAGGCGACGGCGTAATCGGATTCGGCAACTTGGACGGAAAGGCGCTGTTCGAATGCCTTGCCGGCCGCGTCGCACAGCGTGACGGCATCCACCTCCGCCCGACCGGTGGGCGAAATGCGGGCGCAGCGGCGAAAAAGTTCGCGACGCTCCTCCGGCGGAAGATGGCCGGCAAGCAGTCGCCCGGACGCCGTCCAGTTCAACGGGACGCGGGTTCCAACCCGGGACGCGAACTGGAAATGGCTCGGACCATCGGCCATCGCCAAGACCAGCATATGGTCACCGTCGCGCCCGCACAATTGTACGGTCTCGCCAACCTGCCGGCACAGGTCATGCATTTCATGGGTCGCGACACTCATGAAATCCAGCGACCGGGCATAGGCAAGGCCATAATGGTAAAGCCTCGGGCCCAACCAGATCGCGTTGTCGGCACTGCGGGTCAACATCTGCTTTTCGACCAGATCTTCGATGATCACGTAGACCGTCGAGAGCGGCGCGCCGATCGCCTTGGCGATGGCATAGGCGCCCGACGGCGCGCCCGTCTCATAAAGATGGTCGATGACCTGCAGCGCCCGGTCGATACCGCTGACACGGCTGCGGCGGGTGGTCTTTTCCCCCTCCTCCTGCAAAGCCGCATCGGAGACAGAAACAGGGCTGGACGCTTGGGATGACACGACGATGCTCCTCGGAGGATTTCGAGAAGCTATTATATTATTATGGCATAGCTGTCGATAGCGACCCGCATGCCGCCAGATCAGGAGAATTTGACCATGTCCAACGATCTTCGCACACGGCTCGGCCTGCGGCCGGTCATCAACGTATCCGGCACGATGACGAGCCTTGGCGCCTCCATCGTGGTTCCCGAGGCCGTGGCAGCCATGGCGGAGATCCTGCCGCATTTCGTTGAGGTCAATGATCTGCAGCGCAAGGCAAGCGCGGTCATCGCCCGATTGACGGGGGGCGAGGCAGGCTTCGTGACGGCGTCATGCTCTGCGGGCATCAGCCTTGCCGTCGCCGGCGCCATTACCGGACCGGACCTGCTTGCCATCGAGCGTCTTCCCGATGTCGCGCCGGAGAAGAACGAGGTCCTGGTACAGATGGGCCATGTGGTGAGCTACGGCGCGCCCGTCGATCAGTCCATCCGGCTTGCAGGCGGCAAGGTGGTGATAATCGGCCAGGCCACCTCGACCCACCGGTACCACATGGAAAACGCCATCAACGAACGCACCGCGGCCGCCGTCTACGTCGTCTCCCACCATGTCGTCGATTACGGGCTTTTGCATCTCACCGAATTCGTCGAGATTGCCCATGCTCAAGGCATTCCGGTGATCGTCGATGCCGCCTCGGAATATGACCTGCGGAAATTCCTGGCGGCCGGTGCGGACGTGGCGCTTTATTCAGGCCACAAGTTTCTCGGTGGCCCGACAACCGGCATCGTTGCCGGCCGCAAGGACCTGGTGCGCAATGCCTTCCTGCAGAACATGGGCATCGGCCGCGGCATGAAGGTGGGCAAGGAAAGCATTTATGGCGTGATGGCGGCGCTCGAAGCCTGGGAGACGCGGGATCACGACGCCGTGCGGGCGCGCGAAACCGGTTATCTCGCCCTCTGGAGCGAGACACTGATGGGCCGCCCCGGTGTAACCGCGCTGATCGAACCCGACCCGACCGACAATCCGCTCGATCGCCTGCGGGTGATCATCAATCCACATGAGGCCCATATCACGGCCTGGGATCTGGCAGCCGCACTTCGCGCCGGCAGCCCTCCCATCATCGTGCGCGACCACGAGGCGGAACACAACTACTTCTACCTCGACCCCTGCAACCTGCATCCGGGCGAGGAATTGGTGGTGGCCGAGCGCCTTTCCGCGGAACTGGACAAGGCCAGGGCCTCGAACGACATCATCGCGACACCCATCGAGGACCTCAGCCGTCACCGCTTTGACGGCATGCTGCGCTGGCCGGACTGAGGCGGACCGCGCGCACCAGTCGGACGAGGACGTCAGGGGACGAGAGATGATGCAAGACACGACAATGGCCGCAAGCGAACAGATGCCCATCCTGAAGGTGGACGATCTGACCACGTCCTTCATGACGGACGGCGCCTGGCGTCCGGTCGTCAAGACCGTATCCTTCGAGGTGGCCGCGGGCGAAACGGTTGCGATCGTCGGCGAAAGCGGTTCTGGCAAAAGCGTCACCTCCCTGTCGGTGATGCGACTTCTCGACCCTTCGATGAGCCGTATCGAAGGCCGGGTGCGGCTTGCCGGTCGCGACCTGCTGACATTGCCGGAGCGGGAGATGCGGAAGGTGCGCGGCAATGAAATCGCCATGATTTTCCAAGAGCCGATGACATCGCTCAATCCGCTCTTCACCATTGGCGACCAGATTTCGGAGGCGCTGCTATGCCATGGCAGCATGTCGTTCAGCGAGGCGCGGGCAGAGACCATCCGGCTTCTGGAAAAAGTCCGCATTCCCTCCGCCGCCTCGCGCTTCGATGAATATCCGCACCGGTTCTCCGGCGGCATGCGCCAGCGTGTGATGATCGCCATGGCGCTTGCCTCGCGCCCGAAACTGCTGATCGCCGACGAGCCGACGACGGCGCTCGACGTCACCATCCAGGGCCAGATACTCGACCTGATCAAGGAGCTGCAGGAGGAGGACGGCATGTCGGTTCTCTTCATCACCCATGACATGGGAGTGGTGGCCGAGATCGCCGATCGCACGGTCGTGATGTATCGCGGCGAGCAGGTGGAAACCGGCGCGACCGCTGACATCTTCCATCGCGGCCAGCATCCTTACACGCGTGCCCTGCTTGCCGCTGTTCCGGTGCTGGGCTCCATGCAGGGACACGTCCGACCTTTGCGCTTTCCCGTTGTCGATCCAGGGACAGGCGTGGCGGGCGAGGCTGTGGAGGTCTCGGACACCGTCGATACGACACGTCCGGTCCTTGAAGTGAAGGGGCTGACGAAACGCTTTGATATTCATGCCGGTGCGCTTGGCCGCCTGGTCGGACGCGTGCACGCCGTGGAAAATGTCTCCTTTGATCTGATGGCCGGCGAAACCCTGTCGCTGGTCGGCGAATCCGGTTGCGGCAAATCCACCACGGGCCGCGCCATCATGCGGCTGATCGAACCCGATTCAGGCTCGGTGATGGTCGATGGCCGCGACATGCTGACACTCGGGCAGCGCGACATCCGCCAGATGCGCAAATCGGTGCAGATGATCTTCCAGGACCCGTTCGCCGCGCTCAACCCGCGCATGACCATCGGCCAGGCGATTGCCGAACCCTATCTGGAACACCGCATGGGATCCGCCCGGGATGCACGGGAGGTGGTGGCCGATCTCCTGATCAAGGTGGGGCTGAGCGCCGACATGGCGAAACGCTTTCCGCATGAGTTTTCCGGCGGCCAGAGGCAGCGCATCTGCATTGCCCGCGCGCTTGCCCTTCGCCCCCGCGTCATCGTTGCCGATGAAAGTGTCTCGGCGCTGGATGTATCGATCAAGGCGCAGGTGATCAACCTGATGCTGGACCTGCAGGCAGAACTCGATCTCGCCTTCCTGTTCGTCAGCCACGACATGTCGGTCGTCGAGCGGGCCAGTCACCGGGTGGCCGTCATGTATCTCGGCGAGATTGTCGAGATCGGCCCGCGCGCTGCCGTCTTCAGCAATCCGCAGCACGACTATACGAAAAAGCTGCTCTCCGCCGTTCCCGTGCCCGACCCATCGCGACGCCGACAGAGGCGCAACATGGCTGTCGACGAGCTGATGAGCCCGATCCGCCCGATCGAGGCAGTTCTGCCGACGCGAAGCTACCGTACCGTTGCAGATGGCCATCTGGTGATGTGTTAGCACTCACTTTCGCAAATGGGGTATCCTTCACACCCGCAATTGGCGCAGTTTCGGCATCCTCGCCCACAGCACAGCCGCAAAGGCCACGACGACGAAGGCCATCAGCGCCATGGCAAGCCGCGGCCCTGTCACAGTCGACAAAAGCGCCATGGTGGCCGTGCCCAGCGGCATCAGACCCCGCGTCATGAAGAGCGATGACAGGACCCGGCCCCGATAGGCATCATCCACCGTCAGCTGCAGAATGGTGTTGTTCGACGAATTGTAGGCAATGTGCATCGCGCCCGCCGCAAACAGCACCGGGATCGCCACATACATCGTCGGCGCCATCGAGAACAGGATCAGCGAGGCGCCGAAGCCGGCCATGAAGATCAGCATGGTCGAGCCGCGCCGTGCATCCCGTTGCAGGCGGCTTGCCAGCAGGCCGCCGCAGATCGATCCGGCCGCCGCGAGTGCCGTCATCAGGCCGAGGCCGCTGGCGCCAGTATGAAAGACCTGCGCGGCAAAAACCGCAAGGAACTGGATATAGGGCTGGCAGAAGAAGGTCGGAACCAGGGCCACGAGAACCAGCATCAGAAGGATAGGTTCACGGCCCATATAGGCAAACCCGCCGGCAAGGCTCGCCAGGAAGCTTTCCTGCTTGCGCGTCACCTTCTGCGGCGGCAGATCGAGCATCAGCAACATCGCCATCACCACCGTGAAGCTGAGTGCGTTGGCGATGAAGCAGGTCGTGATGCCGAAGCTCGCGATCAGTGCCGCCGAAGCGAGCGGTCCGATGATCTTGGCGAGGTTGAGCGTGATGGAATTCAGCGAGACCGCACTTGCCATCGCAGCATGCGGTACCAGCTGATAGACCAGCGAATGGCGGGCCGGCAGGTTGAACGACACGATCATGCCACGGCACACCGCGAGCACCAGGATGAGCCAGATCGAGGCATTGAAAAAGGCCACGACGCAGGCAAGGCCGATGGCGACGCACATGGCGAGCGCCTGCGTCCAGATGAGCATCGTCCGCCGGTCGATCCGGTCGGCCACGACGCCGCCGAACATTGCAAACAGCATGATCGGCAGCCCTCGGCACAGATTGACGAGGCCGAGCATCACCGGGTCGTTGGTGGTCGAGATCACCAGCCAGTTGAGCGCAATCTGGTCCAGCCAATCGCCGACGAAGGAGATCGAGTTGCCGTACCAGAACAGGCGGTAATTGCGGTAGCCGAGCGCTGAGAACGTTCCGTTGCGCACGGCTGGAGACGGCGTCGATTCGACGTCCGTCGTCGTATCAGGTGAGGTCATGGGGATGGGCTCGCAATGGACATCGATCTTCGCGTGGTACGCATGTCCGCAGCACCTTATTCGGCGGCCATCCGGGTCGGTTCAAGCGATGTCAGGTGCGCGACCACCTCTTCTACATGCATCACGTCGGCATATTTGTGGTGCAGGTCGAATAGGTTCATCTTGTGGACCAGTTCATGCCGGTCATAGGTGCATTCCTCGACCAGGCTCACATGCAGCCCGTTCGAATAGCCATCGACGCAGCTTGCCCGGACGCAGCCGCTGGTGCTTTCGCCGCAGACGATGAGGCTCTGTACGCCTAAGAGATTCAGGTGCGAGACCAGCGGTGTTCCCTGAAAGATGCTGGCGCGTTGCTTGCGGATGATGATATCGCCATCCTGGGGCGCGAAATCCTGCCAGATCTCAAAGTCGTCCGGCAAGCGCTCGGCGGCGGCAGGCTTTTTGCGCCGCGTGGCCCCAACGCCCTTCGGAGAGGCCATGGGACGGTGGTCGGAGGTACAGTAGAAGATCGGCACGCCCGCCGCACGCGCTGCCGCGATTAACCGTTTCGTTGGCTCGATCGCTTGATGCGCATAGATGCCGCAGCTGCTCGGATACTGGTCCAACAGGCTCGCGGGCGGCACCGCACCTCCCCGGTAGGCGAGGTTGTAGAGATCGATCAGGACGAGTGCCGGACGTGGTCCGACGAAGGTTTCGCGCTGATAAGGGGCATAAAGTTCTATCAGGTCGGCGGGAACTATATCCGCCCAGGCGTGGTCCTCGAAGCGATCGGGGGTCATCCGCGTGTTCCTTGTGAGGTGTGAATGAGGGAGAGCCTCGCCCGGCCGGGCGGACGAGGCCAGATGTCATTCGGCAGCCATTCTGGTTGCCATGCCGTTGCCGGACGGCAGTTCGAACATGCCGTCGTCCAGAGTGGCAAGGTAATCCAGGACCTCGCCACTCGGGCGCACATTGGCGTATTTCGCGTGCATGTCGCACAGGTTGATAGCGTGGCTCGCCTGGCTTCGGTCGAAGCAGCCATCCTCGACGACGGTCAGCCGGAAATTCTGCGAAAACGCGTCGAGAACGGTGGCGCGCACGCAGCCGGATGTGGTGGTTCCGGTGACGAGCAGGCTGTCACAGCCCAGAAGTTGCAGATAGGATTGCAGCGGCGTGCCGGCGAAACCGGAGGGCTTCTGCTTGCGCACCACGATATCGCTGGGTCCGGGCGCGATCTCATCGACGATGTCGTTTCCGTCGCGATTGCTCACCTCCGCCACCGGGGTTTCCCCGCGGCGGCTGGATTTCCAGCTCCAGGAACCGGAGTCCCAGTTGTCAGCGCGCCGGATGCCGGTGGTGTAGATTACCGGGATTCCCTTGGCGCGGCACACGCCGATCAGTTTCTGAAGAACCGGAATGGCTTCCCAGGCGTCCTCGCCGCAAGACGTGCGCCATTTCTTGATGCTTTCCAGAATGGGCTTCGGTTCCTCGTCGCAGAAGGCATAGTTCACGTCGATGATGATCAGGGCCGGTCTTTTGCCCCAGTCGGCCATGGCGCCGAAGCCGGAGGCTGCGAATACCGCCTTGTCGCGCTCGGTGAGATACTTGTCCCATATGCGTTCCGTCATGTCAGTCGTCCTTTTGGCTGGGGTTACTCGCTGTATTCGCAGCGCTGGCGCGCACCATGTGGCTGGCATAGGCCGAAAAGCCGAACATGGTCGCAACCAGCACCGCACCGCCCGCGAGGAAGGCGGCGGTTAATCCAACGAAGCTGCCAAGCACGCCGAAGAGCGCGGGGCTGATGGTCTGGGAGAAGCGGTTGACCAGGAGACGCAGCCCCATCAGCTTGCCGTGCTGATTTTCGCCGACAGCATCCACCATGATCATCATGCTGACGGGCAGGTTGACGCCGGCCGAAGCGCCGAGCGTGAACATCAGCAGATAGGTGAGGATGGCATTGGGAGCGGCAAGCGGGGTCAGCACCACGCAGATCGCAGCAAGCAGACCGGCGGCACTGAGGATGCGCTCCAGCGAGAAGCGGCGCATCAGGGCCTTGATGACGAAGCGGCTGAGCATGCCGGCCATGCCCTGCCAGGAAAGGATCGCCGCGATATGAAAGGCCGAGTAGCCGAACTGATCCAGATAGACCGGCAGGAAGCCACTGTAGAGCGCCTGAATGTACATGATGACGAAAGTGCCGACGAGACCGAACTGCACCGGTCTGTGCACGGTAAGATCGATCCCCTGCCGGTAACTGGCGGTGACGCCACGGAAAGACAGGATTGAACGGATCTCGCCGGGGGCCGGAACCGGATGCGGATAGATGCGGCTGAGCCAGATGAGCAGCAGCATGAAGATGGCGGTCGCCGCGGCCGCCACCACAAAGGTGAACCGGTATCCGTCCGCCGGATGATCGAAGAGATAGGTGATCAGCCCGCCGATCAGCGGTCCGACCATGCTGCCGCCGGACATCCACATGGAATAGGTGGTGATCGCCTTGTTGCGGGTCTCCCTGTTGCCAGTCGAGACCATAACCTGAAGAGCCGTCGCCATGATGATGATGCAGGCGCCCATGAACAATTGCGAGACGGCCAGCATGGGAACGCTCGTCGCAAACACCGTGTTCAGGAGCGAGATCAGCAACAACACCGACCCGATCAGCAGCATCTTCACGGACCCGACGCTGTCGATCAGTTGGCCAGTCGGCATGGCAATGATGATGGGCAGCAGGGCCCGCGAGGTGACGATGAAGCCGATGGCGAGGGTGGAGGCTCCCATTTCAGATGCGTAAAGCGTGAAGAACGGCGCGGCCATGCCCGTGATGGCAAAGAAAAACCCGCCACCGAAGATGCCGAAGCGCCGAAATGTGTCAGATTGCATAATGGCACGCCGTTTCTCGAGTTTTGGAAAAGGGCTTCAGCACCATCTTGTGGGTGCGGCAGTAATCGGTTGCTTTCGGACAGCGGGAGGCAAAGGAACAGCCGGCGGGCAGGTTGAGCGGGCTTGGCAGTTCGCCCGAGAGCGGTTTCTGCATGCGGGACGCCTCGGCCTCCGGATCGGGGATGGGGACGGCCGCGATCAGGGCCTGCGTGTAGGGATGCGCGGGATTTCGGAAGACTTCGTCCGCCAGCCCGTACTCCACCACCTCGCCCAGATACATCACGGCGATCTTGTCGGAGATGTAGCTCACCGTCAGCAGGTCGTGGGAGATGAAGACGAAGCTCACGCGCAGCTTCTGCTTGAGATCCACCAGCAGGTTGATGATCTGGGCACGTACCGAGACGTCGAGGGCGGATGTCGGCTCGTCGGCGACCACCACCGAAGGTTTGAGCGCCAGCGCCCGTGCGATGGCAACGCGCTGGCGCTGGCCGCCGGACAGCTGGCTTGGATAGCGGTGCAGGTAGCTCTCATCAAGCCCTACCTGCGACAGCAGTTCCCGCACGCGCTCCAACCGTTCCGCCTTGGTGCCCCATCCCGTCACCACCAAGGGTTCCTGAATGATGTTTAACAGCGTCATCTTCGGATTGAAGGAGGAGGCCGGGTCCTGGAACACCATCTGCGCCATGCCTTCGATGAAGATGTCGCCGGAGGTCGCCGGGTCGAGACCCAGCAAGAGGCGCGCCACCGTACTCTTGCCGCAACCGGATTCACCGACGATGCCGAGCGTCTCGCCCTTGTTGATGCGCAACGAGACACCGTTGACCGCACGCACCACCGGCGGCTTGCGCCAGGGCAGGGAACTGCGGGAAGAAAAGTGCTTGTGGAGGTTGTTGATCTCCACCACGACGCGGGACTCCGCCGGATCCTGCGACGGCTCGAGGGTGGGGATCAGGTCCTGCTCCACGAACCGGTCGTTCCCCAGCCCCTCAGGCAGCCAGCAGGCGGCGGAATGGCCGGGCTCCCGCATTTCGAGCTCCGGGGCGGTTTCGAAACAACGACGGTGTGCACCGGCACAGCGTTCCTTGAAGGCACAGCCCTGCACCACCTGTTTCATGTCGGGCGGGAATCCGGGGATCTGCACGAGCCGGCGGCGCTCCTGCTGATGGACCGGCGGGATCGTATCGAGAAGGCTCTGCGTATAGGGATGCCGCGGCCGGGCAAAGATTTCCCGCACGCCGCCGAATTCCACCAGCTTGCCGGCATACATCACACCCACCTTGTGGGCGAACCGCGCCACGAGGCCGAGATCGTGGGTAATGAAGACCATGGCGGCGCCGGTTTCGGCAGTGAGTTCCTTCAGCAGTTCGACGATCTGCGCCTGGATCGTCACGTCGAGTGCGGTCGTCGGTTCGTCGGCAATGATCAGCCGCGGCCGGCAGGACAGCGCCATGGCAATCATGACGCGCTGGCGCATGCCGCCGGACATTTCGAAGGGATAGGCGTCGATCCGGCGCCCGGCATCTGGAATGCCCACCCTGTCCAGCCAGTTGATCGCCTGCGCCCTCGCCTCGTCGTGAGACACGCTAAGGTGCCGCATGATCGGCGGGATCATCTGCTTCGAAATCCGCATCACGGGGTCAAGCGACGACATCGGGTCCTGGAAAATTGTCCCAATGTCTTTGCCGCGGATCTCGTTCAACTGATGTTCGGTCAGGCTGTTCAGATCGCGGCCATCGAGCCTGATTTCACCGGAGACGACCTTGCCGGGATAGGCAAGCAGACGCAGCAGCGACATGGCCATGGCGCTCTTGCCGGAGCCCGATTCTCCGACGATCGCCACGCGTTCGCCCTGCCCGATCTGGAAGGACACCCCGTTGACAGCCCTGACGGTGCCGGCATCGGTGAGGAAGTGCGTGTGCAGATCGCGCACGTCGAGCAGCGAATTGCGGAAAGGACGCATTTCGTTCATGGAGATTTCTCCCGTGTGCTATGGCACTGGTTACTTGCGCGACCGCGGATCGAGGACCTGGCGGATACCGTCCGACAGGAAATGCAGGCTGATGGCGATCAGTAGGATGACCGCGCCCGGCAGCGTCGAAATCCACCAGGCCTGTTCGAGATAGGTCTGGCCATCACGGATCAGGTTGCCGAGCGAGGGGGCGGGCGGCATGATGCCCAGACCCAGGAAGCTCAACCCCGCCTCCACGAGAATGGCGTTCGCCGCCGCAATCGAGGCTGCGACCAGAAGCGGCGCGAGCGTGTTCGGGATGATGTGCCGGGTCATCAACCACATTTGCGAGGCCTGGACGGTGCGGGCGGCATCGATATAGGCCCGCGAGCGCAGCCCTAGCACCAGCGAACGCTGCAGGCGGATGAACCGCGGCACGTCCGATAGCGATATGGCCAGGACGACGGGCAGCATTCCTGTTCCCATCACCGAGACCAATCCGATCGCCAGGAGCAGCGAGGGAAAGGCCAGGAAGATATCGGTGATCGTCATCATCAGCCGGTCGATGACGCCACCGAAAAAGCCCGCAAGCGTTCCCATCACGAGGCCGACCGAGAGCGACAGCAGCGCCACCGCAAAGCCGACGAACATCGAGATCTGCACCCCGGCGAGTGTCCGGCTGAGAAGGTCGCGCCCCATGCGGTCGGTGCCGAACAGATGCTCGAACGACGGCGGCTTGGTCATCGCCCGCAGATTGGTCTCCAGCGGCCCCGGGATCGGCAGCAGCGGTCGAAGCACCGTCAGCAGCAGGATCGGGATAAGGATCAGCAGGGCCAATTGAATGCGCCGGTTGGTCAAGAGCCGCATCAGGCCTGGCATGTGCCAGAACTCCAACCGGAACGAGCGCAACGCGGGAAGGGAAATCGAGATATGGGCCATGGTTTTCGTCTCCGATCAGAACTGCACGCGGGGGTCAAAGACGCGGTAGATCAGGTCCGTCGCAAAATTGATGACGACGAAGATCATGGCGTAGAAGACGATGAGGGTCTGGACCATCTGGTAGTCGCGGCTGTTCATGCCGCCGACCAGCAGGTTGCCGATGCCCGGCAGGGTGAAAATGAACTCGACGATCACGGTGCCGTTCAGCAGATTGCCGAAGCTGAGCCCGATCACGGTTACGATCGGCAATGCCGAATTCTTCAGGGCATGGCGGAAGAGCACACGCAGTTCCGACCAGCCCATGGAGCGGGCGGTGCGCACATAATCCTCGTTCAGCACTTCCAGCACCGCGGTCCGGGTGATGCGGGCGAGCGTCGCGACCTGGGCCATCGACAGGACCAGCACCGGCAACGCCACCCGGCGCAGAAGCGTGACGGGATCATCGATGGTCACCGTTCCGCTGGCGGGAAACCAGCCCAGCGTCAGCGAGAAGATGAGAAGACAGACCAGCGAGGTCCAGAAGGGCGGCATCAGGTCGAGCACCATCGCGACCCCTGTGATGACATTGTCCAGCACGCGGTTACCCTTGTGCGCCATGTAGGCCGCCAGCGTTCCAAGTGGAATGGCGATCGCGACGGTCAGAATGATGGTTCCGACCGCAATTGAAACCGTAATCGGCAGCGCACCGACGATCAGGTCGATGATCGGCAGCTTGGTGGTGACCGTGTTGCCGAAATCGAGCACCGCAAGCCGCGCGAGATAGGCGAGGTACTGGACCAGAAGCGGATCGTTCAGACCCATCTGACTGCGCATCCGGTCGAGTGCCGCACCGGAGAGATTGTCGCCGGCCATGGCGGAGATCGGGTCACCCGGAATGAGACGCATGGTGAAGAAGACGAGCGTCACGACACCGAGAACAGTGACCAGGAGTTGAACGACGCGCTTGAAACTGTAGGTCAGCATGGCCGGCAGTCCTTCCGTTACTTGGTGACTTCCCAGAAATTCACTTGGGCGAGGTAGTTGATGGTGACGCCATTGACCTCGGTCTTGCTGGGCCAGAAGACATTGCTGGACGTCGCCGGCAGATAGGGCAGATCGGTCATCGCGATCTTCTGCGCCTTCGCATAGAGTTCCATGCGCCGCTCCGGCTCGGCTTCGGCACGGGCGGCTTCGATCGTCGCCGTCAGTTCCGGATTGTCGTAGCGCGCACCGTTGAGGCCCTTCGGCGCAATATTGGAGGGGTGCAGGTAGCTGAACAGGATCATGTCGGGGTTGATGGCCGGCAGAAGGCGGCTCGCCGTCATGAAGTCCCCCTTGTTGCGCCGCTGGTTGAAGGTCGGCGTATCGACGAGTTCAAGCTCCATCTTGATCCCCACCTGGCTGAGGTAGTCGATCTCGAACTGCTGTTGCTCGGTTACGCCTTGTGCGGAGGTGCCGAGCGTTTTCAGGACGAACCCATCGGGATAGCCGGCCTCTGCCAGAAGCTTCTTGGCCTTTTCCGGATCGTAGCCATAAGTCGGTGCATCCTTGGAATAGACATCCATCCACGGCATCAGCAGCGAGGTTGCAGTGCCCTGCAGCGAGGGCGCGATCGCCTCGGTGATCGCCGCATAATCGATTGCATGGGCAATCGCCTGGCGCACCCGCACGTCCTTCAGGATCGGATCGGAAAGGTTCATCACCTTCAGCGAGGAGGCATAGTTGTCGACGTGGTTCATCTTGAACCCGGCCTCCTTCAGGATCTGAAGCTGCTCCTCCTTGCTCTGGCGCATCAGCACGTCGATCTCGCCATTGCGCAGCGCAATCGCGGCGGTGGCATCATCCTTGATGATATGGAAGTCGAGCGTGGCGATCGGTGCCGGGCCCTTGTAGTAGCCCTCGTGCCGCTTCAGCACGATCCGCGAATTGACGTCGATCGACTCGAGGGCATAGGGGCCGGTGCCCACCGGCTTCCAGCGCACCTGGTTCCCGGCCGCTTCGACGGCCTCCTTCTTGACGATCTGGCCCTGATGGTAATTCGCCACGGTGTGCAGGAAGCCGCCATTGGGCGCTTTGAGGCGGATGATCAGGGTATAGGGGTCGGGTGCCTCCATCGTGTCGATGCCGGCCAGTTCCGAAGCGTAAGGCGATGCTGTCTGAGGATCGAGAACGCGCTTGTAGCTGTAGATCACGTCGGCCGCGGTGAATTCGCCATATCCCTTCTGCCACTGAACGCCCTTGCGCAGGCGGAAGGTCCAGGTGAGGTTGTCCTTGGTTTCCCAGGATTCGGCCAGATCCGGGATGATCTTTCCGGTCTTGCTGTCGTAGGTCGTCAGGCCGCTGAAGATGTTGAAGGCGATGTTCTCGTTCTCGATGCGGAAGATATTGGCCGGATCGAAGCCTGCTGGGTCATCATAGAAACGCACCACCAGGGTCTTGTCTTCTGCCGCATGAAGCGCCGGGGCGCAGGCCAGCGTCGTCCACGCGACGGCGCCGCTCAGAAGGACGCCAAACAGCTTGGAAGGAATCACGAATGTCATCTCAGTCTCCCTGCAGCGCGCGGCAGTGGGTCGAGAAAAGGCCGCGACGAACGGTGAAGTGGGACGGCCTGCGCGCCACAACGCGCAGGCACGGGGCGCAAGTATCAGCTGGCCTTCAGCATCGGCGTCTTGTCGGCGAAGCCGGCGAGATACTGTTTCGCCATGTCGAGGTTGACCACATCGGCATACTTGTGATGCATGTCGTAGAGGTTGATGTAGTGGGAGGCTTCGGTGCGGTCGAAGACGCATTCCTTGACGACGCCCATGCGGAAGCGGGCGGTCGCGCCATCGACGACGGAGGCCCGGACGCAGCCCGACGTGGTTTCACCGCAGACGATCAGCGTATCGATGCCGAGGCTTTGCAGCTGAAACGCGAGCGGCGTGCCCTGGAAGGCCGAGGGTGCTGCCTTCTCGATTACCAGTTCTCCGGCAATCGGCTTCACTTCATCGACGATCTGCTGACCCTTCTCGATCATCTCCTGCGGCATGGTCGGCTTCGGGCGGTTGCGTCGGCCCCAGGAATTCACACCCGAATGCAGGCCCTTGACGTGAATGACGGGAATGCCGGATGCCCGTGCCACCGCCAGAAGCTCGGCGGTCTTGTCGACGGCTTCCCAGCCTTCGAGACCGGTCGATCCGCGCCAGGTCTTCATGGATTCGAAGATGTCCTCGCGCTTCAGGCCGAGGACAGAATAATAGATGTCAATCAGAAGCAGCGCCGGTTTCTCGCCGAAGCCGTTCAGTTCCTTCTTTCCCCAAAGCTCCGAATGCTTCTTGTCGCGCTCCGAAAGATAGGGCTCCCATCCGTATTCCATGATCCAACTCCTTTTTTGGTTGTCATCGAGGCACAGTCGTAATGCGTGGGTGAGAGCACTTTGCCGGGAAGGCTGCTCCAAAATGCTGCAACGCACAGCTTTTTGCCTAAATTTGCATCACTTAACTATTATGCTAATAATTTTAGCATCGGATGGTCAAACGACTATTCACAGTGGTTTGCATTAGGCTTACTAATGGATCATGCATCTGCCCCAGCTTCATCTTTTGCGCTCCTTCTCCGAGGCGGCCCGCCTGGGCAGCTTTTCGCAGGCGGCCGAGAATTTGAACGTGACGCAGTCGGCCGTCAGCCAGCAGATCCGCCAGTTGGAGCAGTTGGTGGGCACGCCGCTCTTCCAGCGGGTGGGCCGGCAGGTGACGCTAACGGATTTCGGCCGGGTCTATCTGGAACTGGTGCGCGGGCCGATTGCCGCGCTGGAGGAGGGCCATACGGCGCTGCGCGCCATGACCGGCCGCAATTCCGTGGTGCTTCGGCTGTCGCGGTCTTTCGCGCTCAACTGGCTGATGCCGCGCATGCCGGAACTGGCGCGCCGTCATCCCGATATTTCGGTGACATCGCTCTATCTCAATCCGGGCGACACTCTGGATGCCAATATCAGTGACGCCGTCGTCCTCTCCAGCACGCGGCAAAGCGAGCTCTCGGATTTCATCGTCGAGCCGCTGTTCGTCACCGCGCTCTGCCCCGTCGCCTCGCCCGATTTCGGGCCCGTCGATATCGAACGATTATCGAGCTATCCGATCATCCATACGCTGCGACGCTATAATGACTGGAAAGTCTGGTGCGATGCGGCGGGAATTCCTCCCGTTCCTCTCGATCACGGCTGGTCCTTCGAAAGTTCCAGCATGTCCTATGCGGCCGCCGAGCATGGCCTGGGCATCGTGATGGCGGAAATGGAATTCGTTGCCGAAGCGATCGCTCAAGGCAGGCTTCGCCCGGTGTCGCCAATCGTCGTCGGCTCCGAACATCACTTTCACATTGCCTATACGCGCAGCCGTTTTGCCCGTCCCGCCATCCAAAAATTCCGGGCCTGGCTATCTGAGCACATGCGTGATCTCGGTCATTCTTGAGGCACGCCAATCACCGGACATGTTTCACGGTCCCATGTCGATCAGGCGCAATAGTCTTGCCATGGTCGCGGTTACCGGCGCCGGCACGCCGTGACGCTCGGCTTCCGCCGCGACAGAGCCGGTAATGGTGTCGATTTCCATGGGGCGGCCCGAAAGTCTGTCCTGCAGCATCGACGGCTTGTGATGGCGATGGTTTGCCAGGGCGTATTCGACAGACGCTCGTGTCCGCTCGCCATCGACCGCGATGCCAAGGGCAGACGCCGTGGCAAGCGCTTCCCGCAGGATCGAGAAGACGACCTCGCGTGCCTCCACGCTGTCGCCCATCTCACCCACCGTCATGCCGGTCACCGCGGCAACGGAGTTCAGCGCGGCATTGAAGGACACCTTTTCCCAGATGGAGGTATCAACCGACCGATCCGCAGAGCAGTTGAGACCGGCCTTGTCGAGCGCGTGGCACACCGCCTCGAACTGAGGCGAGCTTCCCCCGGCGGCTGGCCAGAGATGAACCTCGCCCGAGCCGGGTATCGTCACATGACCCATACCAAGAACCGTGGCCGGCCAGTTGGTCATGCCCTTGATGATCCGTTCGCGGGGAACGACAGTTTCAATCATCTCGACATTGCCAAGTCCGTTCTGCACCGTCAGCGCCAGGGTATCCGGCCCGATCAGGTGCGACGCCGCCTTGACCGCCGCCTCGGTGTGCATGCCCTTGGTGAAGACGATCACCAGGTCGAAGAAACCGGAATAGATCTCCGCCGGGCCGATGGGCACCACGTGGCTCTCATCTTTCCCGTCGATCGTCAGCAGCAAGCCCCGTTCTCGCACCGCGTCAATCTGCGCGGAATTGACCTCGACCAGGGAAACATCCTCTCCGGCGGCCGCGAGGCGACCGGCAAACAAGCTTCCCATGGCACCTGCACCAATAATCCCGATCCTCATTTTTCCTCCCATCCGGTGTGATGGCAATCACGCCGTTCCGACCGCTCCTCCAGCAAGGCGCATCATGGCCGGATTTGCGCGTGGCGCAAGATAGTTTGGCGCCAAAATATTTGTTATCAAACTATCTTGCGGTTTGCCCCGTGATCGGTCTAAGTTCCGGTCAGCGGACAGCCGGGAGGGAGCTCGGTTGTCGAGGCGCTGGGTGGCCCACCGTCCGACCAATGTCGGTGGGAGGGACAGCGCGTCATGGGAGGAGGATCTGATGGATAACCGTGATGTTCTGATCAATCATGATGACCCTTGCGCCCCGGATGCCGCAGCCCGATCAATGAACGCCCGGCGGCAACCGGCTTGACCGAGCAGAAGCAGATCCCCATGAGGATCAACAGCAGCAGGCATCATCCGCTCCCAGGCGAAGCGCAGGATACAAATGGCAAAGACGTTGGCAAAACCGAAACTGGAACTGGTCAAAGGGGAAGACAGTGACGTCCTGATCCCCGAAGCCTTCCGCAACGTGCTCGGTTACCATCTCCGAGTGGCACAGGAAGCCTCCTTCCAGGCATTCAGCATGGCTGTCGACAAGGCGGATCTGAAGCCCGGCTGGTACTCCATCCTGACCATCCTGGCGGAATATGAGGAACTGACACCCTCGGACCTCAGCCGTGTCTGCGGTCGTGATCGCTCGACGCTGACGGCGACGCTGAAGGGGCTTTCCATCCGCGGCTTGATCGAACGGCATCAGAACCCGGACGACCAGCGCAGCTACAGTGTTCGGCTGACTGCGGAAGGGCTCAAGATGCAGCGCCGTCTGCACGCGATCGCACACCAGCATGACCAGCGGCTGGACGAGATCGTCGGCGAGGACAAGGACGTCGTGCTGGCCGTGCTAGCCCGCATCGTCAATGCGCTCGCCACCGGCTGAAGAGGGCCCGCCGCGCAAAGGCTAGTGTGCCGCGCGACAGCCATTCCAGAACATCACAGATCAGCGGGGTTCATCCCGCGGAGTTCGGTTTCCGAGGAGGGAAACCGAAAACGAAGGCGGCTTGTCTGCCGCAGCCCAAACGGAGGAGAAACCATGTCTAGCAGTCCTATGATGAAACGCCTGATGGCGACGACGGTCGGTGTCGCTGCCATGCTGGCATCGTGCGCCCTGCCGGCATCCGCGCAGGACAAGACCATCAACCTGAAGATCTCGCTGTGGGTGCCGCCGGTGCATCCCCTGGTGAAATCGACCCAGGAATGGGCGGACAGCATCGCCAAGGCGTCGGGCGGCACGATCACCGCCACCGTCTTCCCGGCCGAGCAACTCGGCAAGGCGTTCGACCACTACGACATGGTGCGCGACGGGATCGCCGATGTCGGTTACGTCAGCCCCGGCTACCAGCCGGGCCGCTTCCCGGTTATCAATGCCGCCCAGCTTCCCTTCACCGTCTCGAACGCCACGGGCGGTGCAGCCGCCGTCGACAGCTGGTACCGGAAATACGCTCCGAAGGAGATGGCAGACACGCATTTCTGCATGGCCTTCGTGCATGATCCGGGCGCACTGCATTCGACGCGGAAGAAGATCACTCTGCCTTCCGACGTCAAGGGACTGAAGGTCCGCCCCGCCCAGCAGACCATGGGTGAACTGGTGACGACACTGGGCGGCACCAATGTTCAGGCCTCGGCGCCCGAATCCCGCGATGCGCTGGAACGCGGCATTGCCGACGCCATCACCTTCCCCTGGAACTCGATCTTCCTCTTCGGCATCGACAAGGTAACGAAGTACACGCTCGACGTGCCGCTCTACACCACCGCCTATACCTGGACGATGAACAAGGACGTGTACGACGGGGCATCGTCCGCCCAGAAGAAGGTTCTGGACGACCATTGCACCTCCGAATGGGCAGTGAAGCTCTCGTCCGCCTGGACCGAGTTCGAACATGCCGGCCGCGAGAAGATGAAGAAGGCCCCCGGCCATGAGGTCGTCGAGCTGACGCCCGATCAGGTCGACGAATGGCGCAAGGCGGTCGCGCCGCTTCAGGCAAGCTGGGAAAAGCAGGTCGCCGCCAAGGGCTATGATCCGGCTGAGGTTCTGGGCGACCTGAAGAAGGCGCTTGCCGACAACAAGGCGGCGTTCTGACGAAAGCGGCGGCCGGCCGATGCGGGTTGGAGGCATCGGCCGGCTTCCTCACGGACAACAGGAGGGACCCCATGACACCCGAAACAGCAGAGGCGGCCGCACCCCCGCAGTCGCCGCAGCCGAAGAAAAACGGGATGGACCGCTTTATCGAGGGGATCGAATGGATCGCCGCCGGCTTCGTCGGACTGGTGGCCGCCGACATCTTCATCTCGGTCATGCTCCGCTATTTCTTTTCCTATGCCATTCCAGACGGCTACGACTTCGGTCGCCTGTTCCTTGGCATCCTTATCTTCTGGGGGATTGCAGCCACGAGCTACCGCGGCGCTCACATCACGGTGGATCTCGTCTGGGAAAGTGTCGGACCGAAATACAAGCGCTACATCGACGTCTTCGCCACGCTGGTCCTGCTGCTCGTCGTTACCGTCCAGACGATCATGCTGTTCGACAAGGTCGTGCAGACCAAGGTGCAGAATGTCCTGACCTATGACCTGCAACTGCCGACCTGGCCTTTTTTTCTCGTGGCATGGCTTGGCGATGTTGCCGCGGTGATCCTGATCGCGGTTCGCACCTTCCGCCTCGTCTTCAATCCCCAGCGTGTGAACGAAGAACACACCACAGATCCGGTGGAATGATCCCATGACACAGAATTTCGTTGCCGTTTCCGGGTTCGTCCTGCTGTTTGCCCTGATGCTGCTGCGCGTGCCGGTGGGCATGGCCATGGGTCTCGTCGGCGTGACCGGTTTCGGTCTGCTGGCCGGCTTCGGTCCGGCGCTGAAGCTGATCGGCCAGACCTCGATGCGCACGGTCACCGACTACACCTTCGGGGTCATCCCGATGTTCCTGCTGATGGGCGCCTTCGTCACCAATTCCGGCATGAGCCGCGAGCTTTTTCGCGCGGCCAATACATTCATCGGCCATCTGCGCGGCGGCCTCGGGCTTGCCACCATCGTGGCTTGCGCCGGCTTTGCCGCGATCTCCGGGTCGTCGGTTGCCACCGCCGCCACCTTTTCGACCGTCGCCTATCCGGAAATGCGCCGCTTCAACTACCCGCAGTCGTTCGCGGCAGGCACCATCGCAGCCGGCGGCACGCTGGGTGCGATGTTCCCGCCCTCCACCGTCCTTGTCGTCTATGGCATCCTGACCGAACAGGACATCAGCCGCCTGTTCATGGCCGGCATCGTGCCCGGCATTCTGGCGGTTTTGATGTACATGATGACGATCCTCATTATCGGGCGCCTGCGCCCCGACATGCTGAGCGCCGGCCCAAACAGCAGCTGGAACGAACGCCTGCATGCGCTGAAGGATGTCTGGGCACCGCTGCTCCTGTTCTTCTTCGTCATCGGTGGCCTCTACGGCGGCCTGTTCACGCCGACGGAGGCCGGCGGCGTCGGAGCGGGCGGGGCCTTCATCATTGGATTGTTGCGCGGCAAGCTGGACAGGCAGAAGATCCTCACCTCGCTTCTGCAGGCGACCCGGACAGCGGCGGCCGTCTTCACCATCCTCATCGGCGCGCTGCTGTTCGGTTACTTCCTGACGATCACCGGCACACCGCAAAAGGTGACGACTTTTCTCGGCGGGCTCGGCATCGGATCCTACGGCATCCTGCTGCTGATCATCCTGATGTATCTCGTGCTCGGCTGCATCATGGACGCCATGGCGATGATCATCCTCACTGTCCCGATCGTCTATCCGGTGATCCTGGCGCTTGGGTTCGACCCGATCTGGTTTGCCGTGATCGTCGTGATGACCGTGGAGCTCGGACTTATCTCTCCGCCCGTCGGGATGAATGTCTTCGTCATCAAGAGCGTCGTGCCGGAACTGAGTTTTGCCCGCATATTCCAGGGTGTCACTCCCTTTATCATCACCGATGTCCTGCGGCTTGCGCTGCTGATCGCCTTCCCGGTGATCGTGACCTGGTTGCCCAGCCACCTTTGACCCTATCTGCAAGAGAGACTACCCATGACCCATGCAAAGGCCACATCCGGGGCTGACACGATCACCGCAGGCGGCGCCATTCTGGCGCGCCTGAAGGCGGTCGGCGTCGATTACATCTTCGCCAATTCCGGCACCGACTTCCCGCCGATCATCGAGGGCCTGGCCGAGGCCGCTGCCAAGAAGATCCCGCTGCCGCAGGCCGTTGTCATTCCCCATGAAAACGCGGCCATGGGCATGGCCTACGGTTATTACCTCGCCACCGGCCGGCCGCAGGCCGTGATGGCACATACCAATGTTGGTCTGGCCAACTGCGCCATCGGGGCCATCAATGCCGCGACCGAACATGTGCCCATGCTGATCTTTTCCGGCCGAACACCGGTGGTGGAGCAGGGCCGGCTCGGCGCCCGGACCGTGCCCATCGGCTGGGGCCAGGAGATGCGCGACCAGGCGGCGATGATCCGGGAAGCGGTGAAGTGGGACTACGAGTTGAAATTCCCCGAACAGGCGGTCGATATCATCGATCGCGCCGCGGCCATCGCCAATTCAACGCCCCGCGGTCCGGTCTATCTCAGCCTGCCGCGCGAGGTTCTCTGCGAGCCCTGCCCATCGGGCGAGTTGGACCTGCCGCAACGGATCGCCCCGGCGACATCCGGTCCACGCGGCGATGATCTTCAGACTGCGGCAAAGATGCTGAGCGAAGCGAAGCGTCCGCTGATCATCTGCCAGCGGGGTGCCGGCAGCGAGGAGGGTTTTGCAGCACTCGGCAAACTCGCGCTCGATTGGGGCATTGCCGTCAACCAATACTGGGCGATCCAGTTGGGCGTCCCGACCGATCACCCGATGGCGGTCGGCATGGATCCGGCCAAATGGCTCGCCGACGCGGATCTCGTGCTGGTCATCGATTGCCTTGCACCCTGGTCGCCGGACGTCCATCGGCTCGCCGAGGGCTGCAAGGTCATCCATATCGGCCAGGATCCGCTCTATTCCCGCTTCCCGGTGCGCAATTTCCCCTGCGACCTGGCTCTGACCGGAGACACGGCGGACATCGTTGTGGCGCTTGCGGAGGCTGCTTCGGCCTATCTCGAAGCCACCCACTCAATCCGGGAGGCACGCCGCGCCGAAGTCGAAAAGGCTGCGACCGCACACCGTGCGACGGTGATCCGCCAGGCAGAAACCGGCAATGGCGAACTGATGACCAAGGCATTTGTCAGCCTGATGCTGTCGAAGGCGATTGCCGGCAGGAAGGCATCGGTCCTCTCCGAACTCGGCGCCCCCCTCGAGCCGATGACGCTTGGTGCACATGGATCCTGGTATCAGGAACCGCATTCGGGCGGGCTTGGCTGGTCATTCCCGGCAGGTCTCGGCATGAAGCTTGCCGATCCCGACCGGCTGGTGATCGCCACGATGGGCGACGGGTCCTACATGTTCGCCAATCCCGTTGCCTGCCACCAGATCGCCGAGGCGCTGGAAATCCCACTTCTGGTTCTGGTGCTGAACAACCTCGAATGGGGCGCGGTGCGCCAGTCTGTGCTCGGCGTTTATCCGGAGGGCTATGCAGCCAAGTCGAACGCCATGCCGCTCGTGTCGCTGACGCCCTCCCCCGACTTCACCAAGGTAGCGGCGGCGAGCCGGGCCTGGACGGCAAAGGTGGAACGGGCCGATGATCTCCTGGGCGTGCTGGAAGCCGCCATCGCGCATGTCACGACGGAGAAGACCCAGGCACTGGTCGAAATTAGGATCGCCCCCTGACGGCCCTGCGGAATATGGAGACCATCGGCGGCCGCGAGGCCATCGCAGGCCCGACGTGGTTTCGTTGACAGGCTTTGCCAGCTCATCAAGTCACAGGAGCGGCCCGGCACCTGCGCCGGGCTGAGCGATCGCCTTTCTGATGAAAGGATTGAGGACACATGTCCACCCGTGAGGGTGATCCTTCCGTCCTGAACGGCCGCGGCCTGGGGATAGCCCTGGCCGCGCGTTTCGGACCGCGGGTGCTTATGCCCGCTGCCCGATCCCATAGCGGTCGAGGATGTCGCGGATCTTCTCATCCTGTACCGGATCCGGCAGAAGTGCCGGCTGGCGGCTGGCACCGACCGAGGCGTCCTGCAGGTAAAGGGCGCGCTTGACCATGGCGGGCGCGAAACCCAGCGCATAAAGGTCCGTGCGGAAGGCGGTATAGATCGCCTGCTGCCGTTCGGCTTCGGCGATATCACCGCGGTTAAACCCGCCCAGAATGCCGGCGAGCACCTGCGGCAGCGCGTTGCCGAGGCCCGAAATGCAGCCAGCGGCGCCATTTTGCAGGGACCAGAGGACAAGATGGTCCGGACCGGAATAGACTTCGAAGCCCGGCACATCGCGCGCCACCTGCAGATAGGCCTCGAGCGTCTGCTGCGCACCACCGGAATCCTTGATGCCGGCGATATTCCCGTGGCCGGCCAGCTGGCGGGCCGTTTCCGGTTCGATATGGTTCTGCGTGCGCGCCGGGATGTCGTAGAGATAGACGGGCGTTTCGACGGCATCGGCAACGGTCGAGAAATGGCGGATCAGGCCATCCTGCGTGCAGGCGATGAAGAAGGGCGTGATTACTGCGATCCCATCGACACCGATCCGGTCGAATTCCCGGGCCAGCTTCAGCGTCTCGAAGGTGGCCGGCATGCCGGCGTTGACGATGACCTGCGCCTTGCCGTTGACCTCATCCACCACTTCTTCCGTCAGCCGGACCTTTTCCTCGAAGGTCAGTGCGGTGAAATCGCCGTTGGTTCCGGCGCACATGATGTTGTTGCCGGCGGCGACCTGGCGGCGCACCTGTGCCCGCGTCGCGTCGAAATTGATGGTCTCGTCTTCGTTGAAACACGTGACGAGCGCCACGAAGGCCTTTGCGGACATGAGTTTACTCCATGGACAGGTGAGATGGCGATCCGTCGCGGCGAGCACGATGCGACGCCTGGACATCCGGATCGGGATCGAGGCTGGCGGCGAGCAGGGCTTGCGTATAGGCCTCGCACGGGGCTTCGAAGATCTGGCGGACACCGCCCAGTTCGACGATGCGGCCCTTCTGCATCACCATCACCTGGTCGGCGAAATCGCGCACCACCGGCAGATCATGGGCAATGAAGATGAAGGAGATGCCGGTTTCCTGGCGAAGCCTGTCGAGAAGGTCGATCACCTGCGCCTGGACGGAAACGTCCAGTGCGGAAACCGCTTCGTCACAGATGATCAGACGCGGCTCGAGCGCGAGCGCGCGGGCAATGGCAATGCGCTGACGCTGGCCGCCGGAAAACTGATGCGGATAACGCCGCATATGGTCCGGCGAAAGCCCCACCTGCTGCAGGAGTTGGGCAACGCGCTCCCGCCATCTGGCCCGCGGCAGGATATCCGGATGGATCACCCAGGCTTCGGAAATCAGTTGGAAGACCGTCATGCGTGGGTTGAGCGATTGGGTGGGGTCCTGAAAGACCATCTGCAGGTCGCGCCGAAGACGGTAGAGTTCCTTGGGCGACAGGCGGAATAGATCCCTGCCCTGCCAAAGCGCGGAGCCGGCGTCCGGCTCATCGAGGCGCAGCAGCACGCGGGCGAGCGTGGATTTGCCGGAGCCGCTTTCGCCGACGATCGCCAGCGTCTGGCCGGCCATGAGGTCGAAGGAAACACCCTTCAGCGCCTCGAATGCGCCATAGCTTTTGCGAACGTCGCGCACCTGGAGCAGAACCTCGCCCTTCTGCTCGTCCTCGTGCATCGCGCCCCGGCCGGGAGCCGCGCCAATCAGCTTTTGCGTATAGGGGTGCGTTGGGTTCTTGTAGACATCGCGCACCGTGCCGCTTTCAACAAGCGCGCCCTTTTCCATGACCACCACCCTGTCCGCGATCTCGGCAACGACGCCGAGATCGTGCGTGATGATCAGCACGCCCATGCCGATCTCCCGCTGCAACTCCTTCAGGAGCGACAGCACCTCCGCCTGCACGGTCACGTCGAGCGCAGTCGTCGGTTCGTCGGCAATGAGGAGATCCGGGCGGAGGGCAAGCGCCATGGCGATCATCACGCGCTGGCGCTGACCACCGGAGAACTGGTGCGGATATTTTTTGAGCGCCGCCTGCGGATCGGGAATGCCGACGCGGGTCAGCAATCGCAGCGCCTCGGCTTCGGCCGCCTCCGTGTCGAGACCATGGGTGGTCATCGCCTCGCGGATCTGCCAGCCGACAGTATAGACCGGATTGAGATGGCTGAGCGGATCCTGGAAGATCATGGCAATGCGCTTGCCATTCACCTCCCGGCGCGCGTCCGGCTTCATGGTGAGGAGATCCACACCATCGAGAAAGATCTCGCCCGAGGTGATCCGGCCGGGTGGCGTATCAATGAGGTTCATGATCGCCGCGGACGACACCGACTTCCCCGAGCCGCTTTCGCCGAGGATGGCAAGCGTTTCGCCGCGATCCAGATGGTAGGAGATCTGGCGGACGGCCTTCACCACGCCGGCAACGGTGTGAAATTCGACCGACAGGTTGCGGACCTCAAGCAGGTGCTCAGCCACGGGTTCCCCCCTTCATTTCGAGCCGCCAGCGCTGCGTCGGGTCGAGCGCAATGCGCAGCCAGTTCGACAGGAGATTGAGCGACAGCGTGGTGAGAATGATGGCGAGGCCCGGCCAGAAGGACAGCCACCAGGCATTGGTGAGATACTGGCGCCCCTGCGAGATCATCAAGCCCCAGGTGATATCCGGCGGCTGGATGCCGATGCCCAGGAAGGAGAGCGCGCTTTCCGCCAGCATGACATAGGCGAAGTCGAGCGTTGCAAGCGTCGTCAGCGTCGGGAAGACGATCGGCAGGATGTGCCGAAACAGAATGCGCCGGCTGGAGGCGCCCATCACGCGGGCCGCCTGGACGAACATGCGCTCGCGGACTTCCAGAACCTCCGCGCGCGTCGTGCGCAGATAAACCGGAATGCGGGTGATCGACAGGACCAGCATCAGGTTGAGGATCGACGATCCCAGCAGATAAAGGACGATCACGGCGATCAGCAGCGAAGGGAAGGACATGATCACGTCTGCCAGACGCATGATTGCCTGGCTGACGCGGGGAGAGGAAAATCCGGCCAGCAAGCCCAGAAACGTGCCGACCACCGCCGAAATGAGGACCGCACCGGCGGCCACCATCAGCGTGTTCTGCGCTGCGACGATGATGCGGGCAAGCAGGGGACGGCCGAGCGCATCGGCACCCAGCCACCACAGCCAGTCGCGCGACCAGTCGAAGGGCGCGAGATTGCGCCCGCGCAGGTTCTGCTTGATGGCCTCGTCATTCAGCCAGGCCGGTCCGACCAGCGCGAGCACCAGCATCAGCACCAGAAAGAGCGCGGCCACCAGGGCGAACCTGTCGGCAAGGAGCATACGGCCGAGGCGACGGATGAACGCGGGTTCCTCGCCAGCCATGGCATCGGGTGCGGTGGAAGAAACAGTCACTGTCTTCCCTCCTCAGTGGCGGATGCGTGGATCGAGCAGAGCATAGGCAAGGTCGATCAGCACATTCATGAAAAAGATGGCAAGCGCCGTGACCAGGATGGCGGCGAGAACCACGTTGAAGTCCCTCTGCAGAATGGAATCGATCATCAATTTTCCCACACCTGGAAAACCGAAGATGGTCTCCACCACCACGGCACCGTTCAGCAGGCTGGCCGCCTGGTCGCCGATGACGGTAATGACGGGCAGCATGGCATTGCGCAGCGCGTGAATGAAGATGATCGGCCCGGAGCGCACGCCTTTCGCGCGCGCGGTCTTTACATAGGCCGACGACAGCGCATTGATCATCGATCCGCGCACGACCTGGACGATGATGCCGAAGGGGCGCACGAACAGAACCGCGATCGGCAGGATCCAATGGGCAAACGAGCCGGTCCCGGAGGTGGGCAGCAGGGTGAGATTGACCGAGAAGATGACGATCGCCACGATGGCCAGCCAGAAATCCGGAACGGAGGCGCCGATCAGCGACAGCATGGAGGCCGTGCGGTCGAAAAATCCGCCCGCACGGAACGCCGCCAGCGAACCGACGACAATGGCAGCACAGGTGACGAGGCTCATTGTGATGACGGCGAGCCACAGGGTCCAGACGAAGGCCTCCAGAACCACATCCAGGGCGGGACGCGCCTTGCGATAGGACTCGCCCAGATCCCCCGTCAGGACATCGCCGACGTATCGGCCGAACTGAACCAGCATGGGGTCATTGAGGCCATGCAGTTCACGGAACTGCTGCTTCATTTCGGCCGATGCCTCAACCGGCAGGAAGAGCGAGGCAGGGTCGCCGGTCATGCGCGAGAGAAAGAACACCATCACGATCAGCCCGACCAGCGAGAAGAGGCTGGCGACGGATCGCTTGCGGATAAAACTGAGCATGATCGACCTCCCATGAATACCGGCGGCGGGTTGACCCCGCCGCCGCTCGGCACCAGACCCCCGTTTGGGCGTCCAGCGGTCCGCCGCCTTACTTGATACCGATCTCGGAGAGTTGCAGCATGGAGTTTGTGGCAATCGTTGGCTTGAAATCCAGCCGCTCGGAGACGCGTGCATAGCCCACCATGTGGAAGAGCAGGACGTCTGCCACCACATCATCATGCAGATAGGCGATCAACTGCGACCAGAGCTTGGCTCGCTCGTCACCCACGGCTGCGGAGGCCCGCTGGATGAGATCGTCCACCTTCGGATCGGAAAACCCGGACTGGGTTCCCTTCGACGCATATTTGAAGAACATCGAGAAGGACGGATCACCCTTGGAGTTATCGTGCATCGCGGCAACCAGTTGCGGTCCGCGACCTTCCTTGAAGGGCTTCGAGTAATAGGTCTCGTGCTCGGCCACCTCGACGAACTTCAGATCGACGTTGAAACCGACATCCTGCAACTGAGCCTGGATGGCTTCCATGATTTCCGTGACGTTCGGGAAGTTGGCGCTCCGCGCAATGACGGTGATCGGCTTGTCAACCGGCACACCTGCCGCCTTCGCCTCCGCCAGCAGCTTCTTGGCCGCCTCGGGATCAAAGGGGAACTGCTTCACGTCCGGGTTCCAGCCGAGCGTCGTCGGCGGCACGATCGCCGTCGCGAGAACGGCACCTTCCGGCACCAGCGTTCCCAGGAAGGCCTTGCGATCGATGGCCAGATTTAGCGCCTTGCGAACCCGCACGTCATTCAGCGGCGCGATATTGTGGTCAATGCGAAGATAGACCGTTTCGCTGTCGAGATAGGAGAAGTCCGTCTTCGGGTTTGTCGCGTCCAACTGCGAGATGGAGGGAGACAGATCTGCCTCGCCCGTCTGCACCATCGCCGCGCGCACAGAAGGATCGGCGCGGAACAGATAGGTGGCTTTCGTGACGCTCGGCTGCTTGCCCCAATAATCGGCGCGGTTTTCCAGGACGATCTGCTGTCCCGGCGTCCAGTTCGTCAGCTTGTACGGACCCGTGCCGATCGGTTCGCGCACGAACTGCATGGGCGTGTTTTCCGGCACGATCGTGACCAGCGACATGAGAAGCGGCATGATCGGCTGAACCGGGCTCACCTTGATGTCGATGGTGGCGTCATCGACGACTGCGGCATCGATTGTCATGCCGCCGAAATAGCGCTTTGCCTCGCAGGTCATCTTGTCGCTCATCACGCGGTCGATGCTGTGCTTGACATCCTTCGCATCAAACGCACTGCCGTCGGAGAACTTGACGCCCTTGCGCAGATGAAAGCGCCAGCTGCCATCCGCATTTTGTTCCCACTTTTCCGCAAGGCGCGGCATGACACCCTGCTTGCCCCGGACATCCAGCTCCGTCAGCGTCTCGCTGACATTCTCCATGATGATACGCCCGATATTGGACCGGGTCGCCATGCACGGCTCCAGCAGATCCGCCTCTTCGGGAAGCACGATTTTGATCGGACCGGAGCCCGCAAGCGCGGGCGACAGGCTCGTCAACAATGCGGCACCCACCATCAGGGCGCCGGAAATCAAGGATTTTGTCACGTCATACTCCTCCCAGGTTGAGACGTATCGCCATCTTCTGCCGGCGAACCACCTTCTGTTGAGGGGCTACGCCGCACGGACCGCTTGAGACAATGCCCCGGCCGTGACTCCATAATGGCCGGCGCTGCGGTTCATGTCGCAACCATCATCGGTCTCACCAAGTTTGTCAATTTATTTCCGCAAGCAATCTGATAGGAAATTTTTCAATCATAATAAAACTTTTTAGTTTCAATATTTTAGATTGTGAATCAATGAGATATTTCGCCGATGAAGCGACCATAAAAACTTGACAACTTTGCAAATATGGCAATTCTGGCCGCCGAGAGGAGACGCGTATGACACCCGACGAAATAGCCCGGCGCATGACGGGGGCCCTTGATGGAGCGACGGCAAGCCGTCGAGAAGCGCTCCTGCCATCTCCCATGATTCAGAACCATGCCAGTTTCCTGCACGCAACGACCGACGGCAGCCTGATCTGCGCCTGGTTCGGTGGCTCGCTCGAGGGAAAGTCCGATATCTCGATCTATGCGAGCGTGCTGAACCCTGGCTCCACTACCTGGGGCCCGCCTCAGCAGCTGAGCTTCGATGCGGCGCATTCGGAACAGAACCCGGTCCTGTTTTACGCGCCGGATGGCCGGCTGCTGCTGTTTCACACCTCCCAGCCCTCGGGCAACCAGGACGAGTGCCGCATCCGCATGGCGGAAATCCGTCGGGACGCCAGCGACGCGACCCGGCTGTCCGCCGACACCGGCCGTTACCTCGACCTGCCGCGCGGCTGCTTCATCCGCGCACCGCTGGTGCTGCGGGATGACGGTGCCTGGCTCCTGCCGATTTTCCGCTGCGTACAGCGTCCCGGCCAGAAATGGAACGGCAGTCATGACATCGCAGCGCTGGGCGTTTCGATGGACAGCGGCCAAAGCTGGGAACTGAGCGAGCTGCAACACTCGGTCGGTTGCGTCCACATGAGCCCTATCAACCTTGATGGCGACCGGCAGGCAGCGTTCTTCCGGCGTCGCCAGGCCGATTTCGTCTACCGCACGGAGAGCAATGATGGCGGGCGCACCTGGTCGCCGCCGCGGCCGACAGATGTTCCCAACAACAATTCCTCGATTGCCGCCATCCGGTTGACGGATGGGCGGATCGCGATGATCTGCAATCCGGTCAGTGCGGCAACCTCGACCGACAGGCGCGCCTCGCTCTACGACGAGCTGGGCGTGGAAGACGATCGTCCGGATGCAGATCCAACGGGCGGCTGCACGCCGATTTGGGGCGTGCCGCGGGCACCGGTTACCGTCTGCCTGTCCGAAGACGGCGGAGAAACCTTTCCGTTGCGCATCCTGATCGAAGACGGGCCCGGAACCTGCCTGTCGAATGATTCAACGGATGGACGAAATCAGGAAATGTCCTATCCCTGGCTGATCGAAGATGCCGATGGCGGCCTTCACATCAGCTATACCTACCACCGACGAGCGATCAAATACGTCCATCTTGCCCCCGGCTGGGCAGGCAGTGCACAGGGGAGACAAGCATGAGCAGGATCATCGGCATCACCATGGGCGATCCGTGTGGCGTCGGACCGGAGATCACCGTGCGGGCTCTTTCCGACATGTCGGACGATGAGCGCGCGCTGACCCGCATCTATGGCAATCGCCAGACGCTGGAGGCGGCCCGTGCGGCGCTTGGCTCCTCGATCGATCTTGCCCCTTACGTGGTGGATCTTCCCATCGAGGGCGCGCCGCTTGCGTGGGGAACGTTGTCTCCGGTGGCGGGCGATGCCGCCTTCCGGTTCATCGAGAAGGCCGTGCGGGATGCCGAGGCCGGCCATATCGGCTGTATCGTCACCGCCCCGATCAACAAGGAGGCGCTGAATCTGGCCGGCCATCATTACGACGGGCACACCGGCATGCTGCGCAGCCTGACCGGCTCGTCGGCCGCCTACATGTTGCTCGCCTCGGAGCGGCTGAAGGTGATCCACGTCTCGACACACGTCTCGCTTCAAGAGGCGATCCGGCGTGCGACCACCGAGCGCGTGCTTGCCACCATCCGCGCCGGTGACCGGCATCTGAAGCGCATCGGCTATAAGCGCCCGCGCATCGCCGTTGCCGGCATCAACCCGCATTGCGGCGAGAACGGCCTCTTCGGCACCGAGGACGACGACCAGATCGCTCCGGCGGTCGCGGCCGCCCGCGCCGAAGGCATCGAAGCCTACGGCCCGATCTCCGCCGATACCGTGTTTCACCGGGCCTATTCCGGTGCCTTTGACCTGGTCGTCGCGCAGTATCATGACCAGGGCCATATCCCGATCAAGCTGGTGGCCTTCGATACGGCCGTCAACGTCTCGGTGGACCTGCCGATCGACCGGACCTCCGTGGATCACGGCACCGCCTTCGACATTGCCGGCAAGGGCGTTGCCAACCACGGCAACATGCTGTCGGCGATCGCCTACGCACGCAGGCTGGTCGCCGGACGCGACGGCAAGGAGTAGTCGATGGCCATCGTTCCCATTACCATTCATCAGCCTCGTCGCCTCGCCGTCGGCGCCGGCACCGTCGCGACTGTCGGCCCCTGGGCGGGAGACATCGGCTCGACACTGGTGATTGCCACGCCGATCACGGCGGCCTTCGTCGATCGGCTGCAACTGTCTGGCCGTATCCGTGTCTTCGACGCCATTCCGGGCGAGCCGGATATGGCAACGCTGGAAGCAGCGCTTGCGGCCGCGCGCGAGGTGCGACCGGATCTCGTTGTCGGCCTCGGCGGCGGCTCCGTCATGGACGTCGCGAAACTCGTTGCCGCGCTTTGGGATTGCGATCAGACACTCATCGATGTGGCCGGCCCGAACCGCGTGGCGGGTCGCACCATACGCCTGGCGCAGGTGGCAACGACGGCCGGCACCGGATCGGAAGCCGGCATCCGCTCGCTGATCACCGATCCTGCCAAAGGCAGCAAGATCGCGGTGGAGAGCCCTCACCTGATCGCGGATCTGGCGGTCCTCGACCCCGAGCTGACCTATTCGGTTCCGCCTGCCGTGACGGCTGCCACGGGTGTCGATGCCATGGCGCATTGCGTGGAAGCCTTCACCAATCGCCGCGCGCATCCGATGATTGACGGCTTTGCCCGCATGGGCATTCAACTGGTCGGGCGCTATCTTGCCCGGGCGGTCCGTGACGGCGGCGATACGGAAGCACGCGAAGGCATGATGCTGGCCTCCTACTACGGCGGCATCTGTCTCGGCCCGGTCAACACCGCGGCGGGCCATGCCATCGCCTATCCGCTGGGCACCCTTTTGCATCTTCCGCACGGCCTGGCGAATGCCATCGTTTTTCCGCATGTCCTGGCCTTCAACCAGCCGGCCGTGCCGGGCAAGACGGCAGAGATCGCAGAAGCGCTCGGCTTCGGCGACAACCTGGACCAGGATACGCTTCGGGACGCCGCCCATGACTATTGCACGGGTCTCGGCCTCGCGATGGCATTGTCCAGCCACGGAGCCAAGGCCAGCGATCTGCCCCGTTTTGCCGCCGATGCCCATGCCATTCGCCGGCTGATGGACAACAACCCGATCGACATGACGGTTGAGGATGTGGCGGCTATCTACCAGGCGGCATTCTGAGGGCGATTGACGCAGGGGGCGTCGCGGTGTGGGATCAGTCCCGCCGCGGCGACTGGAAAAGGCGTTCGCGCGATCCTGTCAAGTGGTCGTGCATCAATTGCCGCGCCCTTTCGGGGTCGCGCGCCGCAATGGCCGCGGCAATCGCTTCGTGCTCGGCAAACACGCGCGACAAACCGGAAGCTTCCCGTTTGACCGAGGCACCATGGAACTTCATGCCCACGGCGATGTGGTCCTTGAGCGCTTCCATGGCCGTATAAAAGTAGTTGTTCTGAGCCGCACGGGCGATCGCCAGATGGAACTGATAGTCGGCATCTTCGCGATGTGACTGGCGGTTCGTTGCATCGCGCAACAGCTCCAGCGCATGGCGGATTGCGACCAGGTTCGTATCGTCGTGGCGAAGGGCAGCCGAGGCTGCGGCGGCCGGCTCCAGCGTCAGGCGGAATTCATAACAGTTCAGCAGATCGGCAACGTTCTCCAACTGGCCGAACCCGAGCGGCTCTCTGAGGCCAAGCGCCCGCACGAAACTGCCCGCACCGCGGCGCGAATAGATCAGCCCCTGATCGCGCAGGCGCCGCAGCGCCTCACGGATGACCGGACGCGAGACTTCGAATTCGGCAGCCAGATCATGTTCGGTGGGCAGGCGTTCGTCGGGCTTGTAGGCCCCGGACTTGATCGCCCGGTGCATCCGTTCAAACACGATGTCCGGCAGTGCCTTGCGCGCCGCTCCGTCTGTCAGCCCCATCTCAGCCCGTCTTCCCGAGAATCGTCGTTGCGATGTCCTTCAGCGTATCCGGTTGCCCGAAACCACCCGATTTGGCAATGATGCAGTGTCGGCCACTCTGCGCAAGCCCCAGGCCGGGCAGGCACTCGCCAAGCAGGCGCAGCCGATGAATGCCCATCCGGTGCAGAACCGCTTCGGCCGTGGCGCCGCCGCACAGAAGCAAGGTCTCCACCTGGTCCGTCAGCCGGGGGACAACCCCCTCGGCAAGATGCTGCGAAACATCGACCGCCGGGCAGATGACCGGCCCCTCGACCGCGCGCACCAGAGTCACATCCCGACCGATGACGTCGTTCTTCTCCAGATGGCCATTTTCGGCTGGACGGTCATCAATGTCCGCCGACTGGTTCAGCCGGTCGATCTGTTGCAGTGTGATAGGATCGCGCGAGCCGATGACGAAGAGCGCTCGCCCCGCAGGGATTGCGGCAGCAACCGGCTGGCGGTTGCCATTCCACGCCTTCGCCAAGGCTTCGGCCAGGCCGCGTGCGCCAACCCAGAGATCGACGTCCGCCCGTTCCGCCTCGGCCAGCGCGGCATCCATGTCCGCCTGCGATGCCGTATCGGGAACACGCGACCGGGCGGCGTGACGACCAAGCGACGCGGCGATGTCAATCGGCGTCTCGACACCGAAGCCTCTGACGGCGCCGTTGCTGACGACGCGATTGAACTCCGGAATGGCGGGAGCAACCAGCGCCTGGCCAAAGGCAATGGCATCCAGCATCGCAGCCACATTTCCCTTGAGACGGGAATCGATCTTGATGAAGACCTTCGCGCCCGCTGGTAGCCGCCGAACGGCGTCCGCTGCAAGGCGACGCGTCTCCTGCTCCGTCTTTTCACGGCAGGCCAGATCGATGGACAGAACGTCAGGATGCTCGGCGAGCGCCGGCTCGATCCCCTCAGGCGTCAACGCCACTTCGGTATGCAGTCCGCGGCCAGCGAATGGGGCCGCGGAATCCAGCGCACCGGTCAGATCATCGGCAAGGATGCACAGCACGCTTGTTCCTCGACATTGTTGTTATCTATTTCTAGTGCGAAACTCTATACTTTTCAATTTGATATTTTGACGGATGAGCAAATTTACGAGCCATGCCAATGCTTGGCCATAGGAGCGACAAAAGACGCCAAACCCTAAGCAGATGCGGGAAAAGTCCGGGCGCTTTCTTGGTGCCAATGCAAACAAATTGCAGGCCTTGGAACACGGCAGTAGCGATGCAGGGAGTGGCTGGAACAAGCAGGTCGGACCGGTGTTGAGCCATCGGAGGCCCCAACAATGCCGACTTTGATCCATTTGATTGTTTCCAGCTATGTCAACGGCTTCCTGCTTGGGATGCTGACCCTGCTCGGCGCCCTCATCGTCCAGCCGTCATCGGTTGCTGCGATGCTGCTTCAGGATAGCCCCCTGGGGCTTGCGTTGGCACTCTTTGCCGCCGGTTCCTCGTTCGGGGTGGGATCGCTTGCCTCAGCGATCTGGTTTGCGGGGCTGGACTAACCGCAGATCACAAGGACGCCCGTGTCCGCATCGCCCGGCTCTTCCCTCATCGTGACAGTCTTTTCCTTCGCTCACAGCAGACGCCATCAAGTTGAATTGAATGGGCGTTCGTGGCGATTGCACTACATCTGCGATGTCTGTTCGAGGAGGATGACCATGCGTACCATACCGATCCTGACTTTGCTGCTCCTGGCCCTGTTTGCCCAGCCGGGCTTTTCCCACGATGCGGCAAACGAGGCCGGTCGACAGGCCTCCTCCTCGTCTGCGGGGCGCGGCCTCTTTGGCCTGCTGCCGGCCGATTCCGTCACGGAGCATGTCCTTCAAACGCCGGACGGCACGCTCCGCTATGTGGCAACTGCCGGGACGGTCGATCTGCGCGACCAGGATGGCCAGGTCTCCGCCAAGGTCTTCTACACCTCTTACCGGCTGAAGGACGGACGAAAGGATCGGCCGCTTACCTTTGCCTTCAACGGTGGACCGGGCGCAGCCTCCGCCTACCTGCATCTCGGACTGGTCGGGCCAAAGATCCTGCCCTTCTCCGGGGAGAACGCCGATGGCAGTCAGCCGGTGCTGCAAGACAACCCGCAAAGCTGGCTTGCCTTCACGGATCTCGTCCTGATCGATCCTGTCGGCACTGGCTGGAGCCGCGCGACGGGCGAGGATGAGGCGCGGCGGTATTTTTCCGTTCGGCAGGATGCCGAGAGCCTCGCCAAGGTGATTGCCCTTTATGTGCAGGCAAATGACCGGCTTCCGGCGCCGAAATTTCTGCTCGGCGAGAGTTATGGTGGCTTTCGCGCCGCCAAGGTCGCGCAGGCGATGAAGAACAGCCAGAGCATGATTCCCGCCGGCATCATCATGGTCTCGCCGCTCATGGAGGGGCGTTTCCTGTTCGGCGCGGAGAATGATCCGCTGGCCGCGGCGCTGCAATTCCCCTCGCTGGCGGCCGCCGAACTCGAGCGGCAGAACCGCTTCGATGTGGAACAGGTGAGGGAGGCGGAGCAGTTTGCCATGACGGATTATCTCGTCGCTCTTGCCGGAGCGTGGCCGAACGGAACAGCGTCGAATGATTTTGACCAGCGCGTCGCGGCGTGGACGGGGTTGCCCCAGACCTTGGTGGCGCGCACGCGCGGCTTCGTCGGCGATGTCTATGCCAAGCAGGCGGGGGGCGCCTCGAGGATCGTCAGCCCATACGACGCCGGAACCACGGTTGCGGACGCCTATCCGGAAGCGCCCTACAGCCGCAACGATGACCCGGTGTTGGAGGGTTACACCCGCGCCTACGGTTCGGCCTTTGCCGCCTATGCCCGCGACAGTCTCGGCTTTCGCACCGAGATGACCTATTCATTGCTCAACGAGGAGGTCAATCGCCGCTGGGAATGGAACGGCGGACGCGGCGGCGACAGCCGGGCGACGGCGAGCGTGGCGACCGATCTGCGCGACCTCCTCTCCACCATTCCCTCCTTCCGGATCATGGTGGCGCATGGCTACAGCGACATCCTGACCCCGTACGGCATGAGCCGCTATGTGCTGGATCATCTACCGACCAGTCTGGCGGAGGGGCGCACAAGCCTCAAGCTCTACCGCGGCGGTCACATGTTCTATACACGCGACGAGGACCGCAAGCAGATGTTTGCAGACGCAAAGGCGTTTTATATTGACGAAGCGCCCCTCTCCTCCCCGCACGATGGAGATCCGGCTCGCACCCCCTGAATTCCGCATCGCGCATGACGGCTTGCGAGCCTTCTGTGATCGAGAAAGTTGGCCGATGCCGATCGCGGATAATGCCGCCCCCGCATGATGAGGTCAGGGAGGCGCACTGTATTCCGGCGAAGATCGGTCCGCCGGATCACCAGGCCGAGCGATAGATCGCCAGCGCATCGATCTCCGTCACCACACGAGGATTGTTCACCAGCAGGCGCTGCTGCTTCATGGCGTCTGCCGCCATGCGTGGCAAGGCCTCTTCGGGAATGCCGACATCCCGAAGCCGCGGCGGCAGCTTCAAGCGGGCCGCGAGCGACACCAGCGCATCGATGAACGCCGATGTCCGCCCCTGCTCCACATCCGCAAGAGACGGGAAAGCGTCCGCTGCAATCTCATCGTAGAGCTTCGGCTGCGCCTCTGCATTGAAGCGCAACACGTGCGGAAGGACCAGCGCGTTGGACAGTCCATGCGGCACATGGAAAATGCCCCCGATCGGATAGGCCAAGGCATGGACGGCCGCGACGGGCGAATTGGCGAAAGCCTGACCTGCAAACATGGAACCAAGCAGCATCGCCTCCCGCGCCTGGCGGTTCGACCCATCCTGGCAGACCGTTTCGATATTAGCACCCAGCAGCCGTAGCGCCTCCCGTGCCAGCATGCGTGACAAGGGATTGTTGTTGGGGCTTTTCGATGCAAAGGCCTCGATGGCATGAACCATGGCATCCATCCCCGTGGCAGCCGTGATTGCAGGCGGCAGCCCCAGAGTGAGACCGGCATCGAGCACCGCAAGATCCGGAAGGATGACGGCGCTGGAAACGCCGCGCTTCTCGTCGTTTTCGACCGTGATGATGGAAACGGGCGTCACCTCTGAACCGGTCCCGGCCGTGGTCGGCACCAGGACCAGCGGCAGGCGGGGACCCTTCGCATTGCCGACCCCCCAGGCCTCGTCCAGAGGCTGATCAGACCCCAGCAAAAGGGCTGCGAGTTTCGCAACATCGAGCGACGAACCGCCACCGAAACCCACCACGCCGGTTGCACCGAAGGATCGACCGGCGGAGGCTGCCGCCATCAGCGTTGACCGTGAGGGGTCCGCTTCCACCTGGTCGAACACGGAAACCTCCCGCCCGGCCGCAACAAACGATTCCACGGCCCCATCGATCAGCCCCAGCGCCCTGATGCCGGGATCGGTGATGATCAGCACGCGCTGGCCCAGGATGGCGCCGGCGCTGGCCGCCAGGTCGGTCGCCGCGCCAAGTCTGCAGATCAATGATTTCGTGGTGTTGAACTGGAAGCCGGTCATACAGCCAACTCCATCTTGGCCGAGGTCCCGCCAAGCGCGCCCGCGCTCCGGTTCACGCAGATCCGCAAAGCTAGCGGTTGTGTTCTGACGGACTGAATCGCCGTGGCAACGAGCGCCGGTGTGAGACGGCGCCTGCCAATCCTGTGCCGAGCGGAGATACCGCCCTCAACCTCGATAGTGTCCATTTTCACCCTCCCCTCCTGTTCTCGTCCAGCATAGTCGGATACCGTTTGCAGGGACAATCTCACCACCGGTTGCAATCAGTGACCAACAGCGCTGGAGGCGACAGGCGCCTTCGCTCTGTTGGCACGCTCACCTGCCATCGTCATGCGGCACTCTCTGTCTTGACCGGATCGCGGGCCCATTTGCGCTCGAATTCCCAGACATCCTCGAACCCGATCAGTGCATTGAACTCGCGGAACGAGAAGAGCGACACATCCGGCGACTGCGACGTCCCGAGTGTCTTCAGCGCCGTGAAGACGTTCTCCGCCGCCTGCGCAGCTGCCAAGCCGGTGGCCGCGGGATAGATGGCCATGCTATAACCGATGTCCTGCAACTCTCCCGCGCTGCGGATCGGTGTGAGGCCGCCATCGGCCATGTTCGCCATGGTCGGCTTGTTCAGCCTGCGGCAGGCCTCGCGCATTTCGTCGTCGCTCGTCAGAGCTTCGACGAACAGGATATCCGCGCCAGCGGCTCCATAGGCCTCGATCCGCTTCATCGCACCTTCGAAACCCTCCGACTGGCGGGCATCGGTGCGCGCAATGATAAGCGTGTCGGCGTTTCTGCGGGCATCACAGGCGACCTTGATCTTTTCCACCATGTCGATGGTCGGAACGATGCGCTTGAACGGTGTATGCCCGCATTTTTTCGGAAATTCCTGATCCTCGATCTGGATTGCCGTCACGCCCGCGTCTTCATAGCCGATCACGGTATGATGCACGTTGAGCAGCCCGCCGTAACCGGTGTCGGCATCGGCAATCACGCCGGCATTGACGGTATTGCAGAGCGTCCTCACCCGATCGACCATCTGGGTGTAGGTGGTAATGCCGGCATCCGGCAGGCCGTAGGCGGATGCGCCCATCCAATAGCCGGAGGCATAGGCAAACTCGAGCCCGCTCTTGTTGAAGACGGCAGCAGCGATCATATCGTGAATGCCGGGCGCAACGACGAACTGACCGGACGCCAGCGCATGCTTGAGGATAGGTTTCGCCATCAGCGATGCCTTTCGATTGACGTCAGAACTCGGTGTTGATGAGGGTGTGCGCGACTATGCGAGCGGCGGTCAGTCAAGAAGCTTCTCCGTGCCGAGATCGGCGAAGGTCGAAAGCTTATGCCGATCCAGATGCAGCCATGGCGACCGGCGGCGCTGGCGCTCTTCGAAGCGAACAATATCGTCACCATCGTCCCGGAGGATCGAGCCAATCTCGTCCAGCCCGTTCAGCAGCGCATCACGACGATAATCGTCCACATCGAAGGGCATCAAGCGTCCGTCTTGGAAGCGGATCGTGCGACCGACAAGATCGATCGCAATCGTCTGCTCCTCGCCGGCCGCCTCTCGGATGGCCGTCAACTCGTCGCCAGCTTTCAAGATCGGCAAGACGCCGTTCTTGAAGCAGTTGGCGAAGAAGATCTCGCCAAAACTTTCGGCGATGATGCAGCGGATGCCAAAATCGGCGAGGCACCAGACGGCCTGCTCGCGGCTGGAGCCTGTACCGAAATCCTTTCGCGCCACAAGGATTTGCGCTTTCGAGAACGGAGCGCGGTCCAAAATGAAGGGCTGCTTAAGATCAGGCCCATGGCGGCGCTCATGGAACGCGTGCTGGGCGAGCCCCGCCTTGTCCAGCAACAGCAGGAAGCGGGCCGGGAAAATGATATCCGTATCGATGGCGTCCTCGTCAATATAGGCCGCGACGCTTTCGATCGTGGTGAAGGGCTTCATGATACGGCCTCGACGCTTAGCTCTCGAACATCGGCGAGCCGACCGCAAATCGCAGCGGCCGCCGCCATGGGAGGGCTCATGAGATGGGTGCGCCCACCCTTGCCCTGCCGCCCCTCGAAGTTGCGGTTGGACGTTGACGCGCAACGTTCGCCTTCCGACAGGCGATCGTCATTCATCGCCACGCACATGGAACAGCCGGAGGAACGCCATTCGAAACCGGCCTTGAGGAAGATGCGATCCAGCCCCTCCTCCTCGGCCTGCTCGCGCACGGCCGCCGATCCCGGGACGACGATGGCCGAGACATGATCGGCGACGCGATGCCCATCGACGACCGCGGCCGCGCGACGCAGGTCCTCGATGCGCCCGTTGGTGCAGGAACCGATGAAGACCCGATCGATCCGGATGTCGGTCAGCAGCGTGCCTGGCGTCAACGCCATGTAATCTAGGCTCCGCTGCAGCCGGCGTCGCCGGCCGTCATCCGGCTCCTGAGATGGATCCGGGACCCGGCCGGTGACCGGCGAGCATTCCTCAGGCGTGGTTCCCCACGAAACGAACGGCGCGAGCGTGCTCACGTCGATGACGACCTCGCGATCAAAAACCGCATCGGGTTCGCTTGCAAGGCCGCGCCAGACCTCGACGGCTGCATCCCACTCCTGACCGGCGGGAGCCAGCGGGCGTCCCCGGAGATAGTCGAAGGTCTTTTCATCGGGCGCCACCATGCCGATGCGGCTGCCAGCCTCGATGCTCATGTTGCAGAGCGTCATGCGCTCTTCCATGGACAACGCGCGCACGGCGGAGCCTGCATATTCGAGCGCATAGCCCACACCGCCGCCGACGCCGATGCGGCTGATGACCGCCAGGATAAAATCCTTGACCTCGACACCCTTGGGACGCTGTCCCTCCAGCAGGATGCGCATCGTTTTCTGCTTGCGCTGGCGCAGCGTCTGCGTTGCGAACACAGTTTCGCATTCGCTCGCCCCGATTCCAAATGCAATCGCACCGAACGCGCCGTGGGTGCAGGTGTGGCTGTCGCCGCAGACGAGCACCGCCCCCGGCAGCGTGAAACCAAGCTCCGGCCCGATCACGTGCACGATGCCGTGGCGCCGGTCGCGCATCGGAATATAGGGAATGCCGAATTTCAGAGTATTTTGGACCAACCGCTCCACCTGCCGCGCCGCAAGCCCATCGCGCAGAGATGCGGCGCGGTCCTTCGTCGGAACGGCATGATCCGCGACGGAGACATGTGCATCCGGTCGGCGGATCGTGCGCCCGGCGGCTTCGAGGCCGGCAAAGGCTTGAGGACTGGAGACTTCCTGAACCAGATGCCGATCGACATAAAGGAGACTGGTCCCGTCCTCGTAGGATTTCACGACATGTTCTGCCCAGACTTTTTCGTAAAGCGTCTTGGGCATCGATTGTATTGCGCTCACAACACACCCCCCGGAACGCCGCGCGCCCCTCTCACCAATTTCTTCGGTCCACCCCCATTCGGCGTGGCCCGATCCGGTTGCCGACTATACTCATTTTGCATACGCATTCAATCCGGGGTGTAATGCCTGGAGACATAATTTTTAGAATCCCTCCGGGATCGGATTCGCAGCAATGAACGCGCCTTATGGCAGCAAATTGGGCCAATTGGGCCGTATTTGTCGCACATAGTTTCTCCGACGCTCGCGCGTTGTCCGGGCAAGAATGAAGACTTTGGCTCACAGGTTCAGCAATTTTTGCATACACATGCGCCAAGGATGATCGGAAGTGGATGGCACGGAGACCTGCGCATGCGGGCGCAATGAAATGCGGCTATGACGGAATGTCAGCGTGAAAATTGCAGTCGTGCCGTTAGTAGGGTACCTACGACGTTGAACGCAGAAGCACGCACACATCTGAATACGAATTCGGAGACGAAACGGAATGGCGGACGAGGCGATCCGGGTCACATCCTTTGATGTCGCAGCACTCGCTGGCGTTTCCCAGTCGGCAGTTTCTCGTGCCTTCACCCCTGGATCCAGCATCCGCGAAAGCACCCGACTGAAGATCATCGAGGCCGCACGCAAGCTGAATTACGTCCCCAACTCCATTGCCAGCAGCCTGACGAAAAACCGTTCGAAGATGGTCGCGGTCATTCTGGGCACGCTGGCGAACCCCTTCTATGTGCGCACGCTCCATACGTTCAGCCAGGAACTCCAGAAGCGCGGGCGCCAGACGCTGACCTTCACGCTCTCGGAAGACATGCAGACCGATGAAGCGATCATGCGGGTTCTACAGTATCAGGTCGAGGCGGTGATTCTGACGTCCGCGCAGCTATCGACGCGCATGATCAACCTGTGTCATGACCGCGGTATTCCCGTTGTGCTGTTCAACCGCTACGTTCCGAATAGCGGCGTCTATGGCGTGCGCTGTGATAATGTCGCCGGCGGACGGATGATCGCAGAGGTCTTGCTCGATGCGGGTGCCAAGTCGTTCATGATGGTGACAGGCGACCCGAACGGGTCAACCAGTCAGGACCGCGTGCGTGGCTTCCTGGAGCGATTGCTCGAAGCAGGCATCCGGCGCGACTCCATTATCGAATGCCCCGGCGGCTCCAGCTACGAAGGCGGGATGGCGGCCATCGACGCCCACATGGCATCCGGAAAACCCATGCCCGAGGCCGTGTTCGGCATCGCCGACATCATGGCGATGGGTGCCATTGATGCGCTGCGCGGCCATCACGGCCTTCGCGTGCCGGAAGATGTCATGGTCGCAGGCTTTGACGGCATTCCGGAAGCGGGTCGCGAACCCTACAAGCTGACCACGGTGCAGCAGCCACTGGCCGAAATGGTGCAGGAAACCTTGAGACTTCTGCATCTCGATGAACCACGTGGGCCACTCGACCTTGGCCAAGACCTGCCTCTGGCCGGTCAGATCGTCTGGCGTTCCACCGTCCCGAAGGCGGCCTCCTGACAAAACCGGACCGCAAATCAGACGGTCAGACGGCCCATGTCGCTTGCGAGGCGGCGCTGGGCCGAGCTCGACGGGAGCGTGACCTGCGTCGTTTTGGCAGTCACGTGACAACCGAGATGAGCGATGCCGGCGGGACACCATCGGTGGCCAATCCCGGCGCCAGCCGGCAGGTGCGCTCGAAAGCAATTACGCAGGTGCGACGACGATGCGAAAACCGTTGCCGCGCCAGAAACCGTCGGGTTCCAGGCTGCCGCGATAGGTGCAGCAGGCCTTCTGCTGACCGCTGCTGAAACACCCGCCGCGCAACACCCGCCGAACGGCGGGACCGGCATCCTTCTCCTCGCGACCATCGTCACGATAGGGATAGCGGAAGCTCGGCGTTGCCATGTCCTCGCCCCAAAGCGTCGTGCACCATTCCCAAACCTGCCCCGCCATGTCGTAGCAGCCATACGGCGACCGTCCCTTCGGGAAGAGACCGACCGTGCAGGTGGTGTTGAAGCCGGCTTCGTCCGAATTGGAGGCATCATCCTGCCAGACCTTGCCCCATGGATAAAGGATGGCTTGTCCTTCGTCCGGCTGATCGCCGCGGGCGGCGCGTTCCCATTCGGGTTCGGTCGGAAGACGCACGATTTCTTCCTCGGAAAGACGCCCCTCCTGCCGCCACTTGTCCGTGAGCCACGCGCAGAACGCAACGGCGTCGCGCCAGGTGAGATCCGTCGCCGGTGCGCTGCTGCGCTCTGGCGACAATCCGTCCGGGCTCTGCCAGGCCCTTTTCGTGGCGCGCACGAATTCACCATAACGACCGTTGGTCACGGGATAGAGACCAATGCGGAAGGGTGCAACGCTGACCGTATGCGGGGGTGCGGAATTCGGATGCGTGTCGGAGCCGAAGGTGAAGGATCCACCCGGCACCGTGGCCAGTGCCTCCAGATCACGCGGATCACCCCAGGCAGAGAGCAGCCGGCCTGCCTGCTCGCGTTCGCTCGGGGTCAGCGCGCCGGCCTGAATGATGTGCAGCAGGCTTTCACTCAACCGCTGGCGCAATGCAGTGTCGATCGAAAGCTCTGAAGCGAGCAGCGCGCCACGCAGTGCGGCCTCTCCATCACCATCGATCAGGCCGTCGACAAGCGTGGCGACGCCGGACGCTTCGGAAAGCCGTGCGGCCAGGCTGCGGATCACCGGAGCCCAGAGCGGCGGATTGGTGCGGAATGCCGCGGCCGCCACCTTGGGCGCCAGATCGACCAGGTGGCGGGCTGCCAGCAACTGCCGGACGCGGGTGACGGGGAGCAATTCGGGCTCATCCAGTGTTCCGGTCAACCGGTCGTAGGCGAGTCCGCACAGGAAGGTCTGTGCCTGAGGGTCACCCGCCACATGCGCCAGCCAGGCATCCACGATCTCCTCCGGCACCTCACCTTTTGTCTTCGCGGCCAGGGCCATGGCAAAGTGGGCCGGATTGGCGGCTGCAGCGCCAAGGCCGATGCCGGTCGCCTCGAGATCCGGGCCGGCCAGGGCGCGGGCGCCATCGATCCGTTGTGCCTTCAGCAGCGGCAGAAGCGCAAAACGCGCAAAGGGTGCCGGCGGCACCAAGCCCATGGCGGCCTCCTGCTCGGCAAGCGCCAGCAGGCGCACGCGGGGATAGGCTTGCTGCACGTGAGCCGCGTCCGCCAGAAGGTGGACCGCTTCGGCGCCGACATTTTCCAGCGTATCGAGAATGATCAGAAGCGTGTCGGATGAACCCGCCCAGGCCTTGGACGCCAGGAGGCGCTCGAGCCCCGGCACCGCGGCCTCCATCAGCGACCGCACGCTGTGGCCCGGCGACACCTCAAGGTAGAGGGGCAAAAACGCCTCTGTATTCCAGGCTTCTTCCTGGCGCATGCCGAGGTCGTTGCGCGCGACCGACCGTGCTCGACCATCTTCGCTTGCCAAACGGAAACTCAGATAGCGGGCATACGTCGTCTTGCCGCTGCCGGTTTCGCCCGTGAGCAACAGTGCGGCATGGTCGCGTGTCATCTCCAGCGCCGAGAAGTAAACCGGCGGCTCCGGTTCAGCCTGGTCCTTCAGTTTGCGCAGTCCCTTCGCCGCCTTATCCTCAACCGTGAAATTGACGAGAAGCGGGATGTAGCCTTCATCCAGGTTCGCCGAGTCTCCATCCGAGCGCGCCATCAAGGGGCGCTGACCGAAGGCAACGGCCTGCTGGATGAGGGTCTTGCGCAATCCGTCAAGGGAGATGCTCATTCCATTCGCCTCTTCAGAACAGCTTGGCGACGTCGGGGTTATGGAAACGCTGGATCTCGATGGCGTAACCGGCCGGATCCTCGAAGAAGAAGTGTTCGCAGAAGCGGCCGCGCAGCAGGTCGGACAGGCCCGTCACACCGGCCGCCTTCAGCTTCGCATGCCAGCCCTCGACATCCTGTGCGACGATGGTCAGCAGAACAGCACTCTTCTCCTGATGCTTCAGGTGGCCGCGATTGCCATCCACGATGCCGAAATAGCATTGGCCGGCAATACGATAGATCCGGGCAAGACCCTGGTCGAGAACCAGTTCGAAGCCGAGAACATTCTCGTAGAAGGGGACAACCGCATGGATATCGTCGTAATAGAAGAAGGTGATCGAGTAGTCTTTTTCCATGATGGAAGCTCCCTAGAGAATGTTGAGCGTGCCCTTATGATCGATCGCAAGGCCTTCGATGTTTGGCTTTGCCGCGAAAACGTCGATCGGGTGGACGATGTAGAGCCAGGGCGGGTTGTCGTGCAGGCGCTTGAGGCACCGCGCATAGGTAACCTCGCGAGTAGCGTCATCCACCGCATCATTGGCGGCGGCGATCAACTGCTCGGTCTCGAGGTCATCATAGCCCTGCCACCATACCGCCCGTGGCCCGCTTGAAATCTTGTCGTTGAGGATGCGGTAGGTGCTGTGCGGCGAGGAATCAAAGATCGCCAGATCGCCCATCTCCTTGCGGCCGATCTGGCGGGCATATTCCGGTCTATCCGTTTCCGTTTCCACCTCGACCGTGAGACCCACGGCTTCGAGCGAGGCGGCAACAAAACGACTGATCTCGGGAGCCCGTTCGGGCATGAAGGTGGGTGTTCGCAGGCGCACCACGCTGCCGGTGTCCACCGTATCGAGCAGCCGGCGGGCCTTGTCCGGATCGTAGGCGATCGGCTGCAAGCCGGCCTTTGCGGCGCCGAGATGGTACGGGCTGACGATCGTTGCGGAGGGCACGGCAAGCCCGTGAAAGATGTCCTCGGCGATCGCGCGCGAATCGACAGCGTGATTGACTGCGAGACGCGCCGCCGGCGCGCGAAAGATGCCCTGCTGGCAATTGAGATAGTACATGACGGAGAGCGTGTTGACCGCCTTGCCCCATTGGAAGCGTGGATCGATGGCAAGCCGATGCTCCACCCTTTCCAGATTGAGGGCGGCATCGACCCTGCCTGCCGCCAGAAGATCGAGCCGAACGTCCGCGCTCTTGCACGCCGTGACGCGGATGCGATCCGGGCCATGCGCCGCGGGCATGCGTTCCAGAACCGCGTTCTGGCCGGCATAGAATTCCGCGACACGGTAGCGACCCGTCCCGAGAAGAGGGCGGCCATCGACATCGCGCCGGCAGATGTAGAATTCGGAAAAGATGTCCAGGATATCGGCAATGGGATGCGGATTGCGGACCTCGATGACGCTGGACGACAGCGCGCTGATGGCGGCATCCTTCAGATAACGCGCATAGGACCACTTCATGCCAAAGGTATCGACCGCCTCCAGGATACCCTCGATGAACGCCAAGATGTCGTCCGCGATGCAAGGCTTTCCGTCGTGGAAGGTTGCGCCGTCGCGAATCCTGAACTGCCAGTGGCGCCCGTCCGGCGAGTGAGTCCAGCTTTGAAACAGCGCTGGCCGGACGAGACCGTCATCCCAACGCAGAAGCGGTTCGAAGACGAGGTTTTTGAGGGTCAGCACGCTGGTATCGTCCGTCACGCGGTCCGGCGGCAGGAAGTCGATCTTTTCGAGCGTGATGTGCAGGCTGTTCACGGGTGATGTGTCCTAATCGAGCTCGCTGCGTCGGCGCGGGTTGAACCAGTCAGCGAGGGAATCGCCGATCAGGTTGAAGGAGAGGACGGCGAGTAGGATCGCCATGCCGGGCGAAAGCGCAACCCAGGCCGCGCCGCGGACATATTGCAGATTGGCCGAGACGTCCGCTCCCCATTCCGCCATCGGCGGCTGGGCACCGAGCCCGAGAAAACCGAGGCTCGCGGTCTGCAGGATGGCGCTGCCGAGTGCCAGCGTCGATTGCACCAGAAGCGGCCCAAGCCCGTTGACAAAGACGTACCGCAGCAGGATGCGGTGACCGGGAAGCCCGAGCGAAATGGCGGCCTCGACGTAAGGCTTGACCGAAATGCTGAGCGCCTGGCTGCGTGCAACACGGGCAAACTGCGGGGCAAGCGTAATGGCGACGGCCAGCATCGCATTCTGCAGGCTGGGGCCGAAGGCGGCTGAGAGCGCAATGGCGAGCACCAGGGCCGGGAAGGCAAGGATGGCATCCACGATGCGCATGATCACGCTGTCCAGCCAGCCGCCGGCAAAACCGGCGAGCATGCCGAAGAACACACCGACGGCAAAGGCGATCGCCACGACGCCCACGCCGATCGCCAGCGTGGCACGACCGCCATACATGATGCGCGTCAAGACATCGCGTCCAAAGGCATCCGTGCCCAGCCAGTGTTCGAGGCTGGGTGCGGCGAGCTTATGGAGGATATCGAGCTTCGTCGGTGAATAGCTGGTGACCCAGGGACCGATCGTGATGAGGCCGAGCAGAGCCACGAGGATGACAAGGCCGACGAGGGCAAGCGTGTTGCGACGCAGGAAAAGCAGGAGGTCCTTCATGATCTCAACCCATTTTCCGACGGACGCGCGGGTCGAGAATGCCGTAGAGCACATCGACGATGATGGAGGTCAGCACGAAGAGCAGCGCGAACACGAGCGTCGTGCCCTGGATGACCGGATAATCCCGGTTCTTGATCGCCTCGAACATGTATCGGCCGATCCCGGGCCAGGCAAAGATCGTCTCGGTGAGGATCGCACCGCCAAGCATCTCCGCGAATTTGAGACCGATGATGGTAACGGCCGGCAGCAAGGAATTGCGAAGACCGTGGTTGAGAACAACATCGCGGCGGCGCAGCCCCTTGGCCTTGGCGGTGCGGATGAAATCCTCGCCCATCACGTCGAGCATGGTGTTGCGCACGAAACGGCCAAGCGTTGCCGCCAGGAAGGCTGCGAGAACGGCCGTCGGCAGGATGAGGTGCTGGACGGCACTGAGCGCACCGGCGAGATTGCCCGTCAGCAGACCATCGAGGACGGCAAAACCTGTCACCGGCTCGACCGGCAGATAGGGGCTGACACGACCGGAGACCGGCAGCCAGCCAAGCGTAGTGGCAAACACCAGTTGCAAAACGAGTGCCAGCAGAAAGGCCGGCATCGAAACACCCACCAGCGAGACCAGGCGCGTGACGTGATCGAACATGGAGTTCGGGCGGGTCGCCGACAGGACGCCGATCGGGATGCCGACGATCACCGCGACGATCACGGCGAGAACCGAAAGCTCGATGGTGGCCGGCAGGCGCTGCAGGATTTCCGCTGCAACCGGCTGGCCGCTTTTCAACGAATAGCCGAAATCGCCGACAAAAAGCCCGACCACATAATGGTAGAACTGCAGGATCACCGGTTGATCGAGGTTCAACTGGGCCCGCAATGCCTCGATCTGATCCTGTGTCGCGCCAGGCCCAAGAAGGGTTGTTGCCGGGTCACCGGGGATGATCCGCACCAGCGAAAACACGATGACGAGGACGATACACATGACCGGTATCAAGGCGATCAGGCGGCGTAGAATAAAACTCGCCATGTCTGGTGCTCACTCTCTTCCTGCAGGCCGGGCCGCCATCGGCACGGTGATCACTTGGACGCCTTGAGGGCGTTGCACCGGCGGCTCACCTGCCGCCGGTGCTGCACATCATCTTATTTCTTCGACACGGACCAGTATTCGTTGAGCGGCGGGGCGCTGTTGACGACCAGTCCCTCGACGTTTGAACGGGCAAAGACGATCAGCTTCGGGCTGAACAGGTAGGCGCCGGGCACGCGCTTGGCGATCTCTTCCTGGATGGTGAAGTAGAGCTGCTTGCGCGCCTCCATATCCGGTGTCTGCTGCGCCTTGAGGATCATGTCATCCAGCGCCTTGTCCTGCGGCATGCGGAACGTCATCGCCGTATTGGCAAGAGAAGAGAGATAACCGATCGTAATGTGGGCGTCCGGATCGTTGTACCACGGCTGACGGCCATCCAGCGCGACATCGAACTGGCCGGAGGTCTGGAGCGTGCGCAGCGCCGGGAACTCGGTCTGCTCGATGGTGGCATTGATGCCGATATCGGCCAGATTGGCCTGGACGAAGGTGGCGACCGCACCCCAGAGCGGGCCCTGGAAGCTGTAGAGCTTCAGGTTCAGCGATGACGGATTGATGCCGGCCTCTGCCAGCAGCTTCTTGGCAAGCTCGGGATCGTATTTAGGCGCCAGCTCCTTCATCTTCGGGTTGAAGGCCCAGCTGTTGGTGGTCAGCGGACCGTAGACGCGCTCTGCCGTACCGCCGAAGACGCCCTGCAGAAGACCATCATAATCAATGGCATGGGCAATGGCCTCGCGAGCCTTCACGTTGGAGAAGGGGCCGTCCGTCTTGCTGTTGTTGAATTCAAGCTGGCGAATGATCTGGCTGGAGGTTTCGAGGACCTTGACGTCCTTGTTCGCCTTCAGCGCCTCGATATCCTGGGCGGCGATGGCCGACAGCTGGCCCTGCTGCTGAACGATGTCAACGCCGCCGTTTTCCAACTCGAGACGACGGGTAGAGGCATCCGGAATGACCCGATAGATGATCTGCGACAGCTTTGGCGCGCCGCGGAAATAGGCGGGATTCGCCTCGAGCACGACATTGGTGTCGGCCTGTGCGCTCTTGAAGGCAAAGGGGCCGGTTCCGACCGGATGCGATGCGAACTTGTCGCCGTATTTTTCGACAGCCGCCGGGCTTACGATGCCGGCCTGCGGTTGGGCGAGGATGGACAGGAAGGCCGGATAGGCGGCAGAAAGAGTGATCTTGAGTTCCGTCGGCGAGACGACCGTGATTTCCTTGATGAGGTCGAACGTCGCCTTGACGTAAGGGTTGGTAGCCTTCGTCCGCTCCAGCGAGAACTTGACGGCCGCCGCATCAAAGGCGGTTCCATCCTGGAATTTCACGCCTTCGCGCAGCTTGAAGTCGAAGACCTTGCCATCATCGGATACCGTCCAGCTGCTGGCGAGGCGGCCCTCGAGCGCCTTGAAGTCCGGCGCGGTCCAGGCAACGAGCGTATCGAAGACGTTGAGTATGATTTCACTGCCGATCGGCTCGGCCTTGTTGGTGCCGGGCTCAAGCGCGACGGGGTCGGACGGCACCGCCACCACCAGCGTTTTCAATTTTGCGTCTTCCTGTGCGAAGGCCGCCGATGTAAGCAGCGGCAAGGCCACCGCGGCCATCACAATCCCATTCCAGATCTTCATTGGTTCACCCCTTGTTGTCATCGATAAACAGGCGCTCGGACGGGCGAGAGGCTGTCGGATCTCCGTAATATACTACGAAATATATCATAGCGAATGACCCTGTAAAGCCCGTCTGGCGTGGATTTGAACACGCCCTCCTGCTGCCTAGAATTTATGCTGATTTTCCATGCGGACGCGCGCCCACAACCACCGGCCGGGCAGGGTCATGAACCCAAGCCGACCAGGAGCCCGGATACATGGATGCCGCGACGCCGATCGAAGCAAGCGCCAGCACCGTATGAGCCGCCGACATGCCGGCACCGCAATAGACGCCGACCGGTTTCTGTCCATCGACGCCAAGCGCGGCATACATTTCGGCAAGGGTGGCTGAATCGGTAAAATTCCCGTAGTCCGTCACGTTGTCGGGCGCCGGCGCACTCAAGGCACCTGGAATATGCCCGCGCGGAGGCTGGCTCGGATCGACGGGGCCACCGATGTAGTTCGGCCGGATGCGCGCATCGAGCAATACGCCCTCCTCAGCCAGACGGATGGCATCGTCTGCCCCGAATTCCGGCATGTGCCCGGCGCTCAGGACGATGTCGCTGGCCGCTGGAACGGTCGCGTCGACCGCTGTTGGCAGCCCAGCGGCGACCCATGCCGGCAAACCACCATCCAGCACCCGAACATCACAAAGACCGGCCCACTTCAGAACCCACCAGGCACGCGCCGCCGTCATGCTGCGGTCGGCGTCATAGACGACGATCATGCGATCCCGGCGAAGGCCCCAGGCACGGGCTTTGTCTTGCAAAACATCGATCGCCGGCAGAGGGCGCTGTCCTCCCGCGGGAGAGGGGGGAGACTGAAAATCCTCATAGGCCTGCGTGTCGATCGCCCCGGGAATCCGCTCTCCGGTAAAGGACGGACGCCCCGTATAGGGATTGATCGATTGGACGGCGAGGATCGTCATCTCCTCCCCGGCCTGCTGGCGTTCGTACAGGTGTTGCGGCGTCAAGAGTACGCTGCTTCGGATCTGTTCCGGCGTCATGTTTCCCCCATTGATGCACGGTGGTCATCCTACTTTCAGGCACGACAAGGCGCTTGGCAAGTTAAAATATATTACGTAATATATTAGAAAATTTTGCCTTGACCGGCGCGCCGGTCGCCAGTCCCGGAACCTGTTGCCATGACCATCCTCTCCGTCAGCAATCTCACCACGTCCTTCCGCCGCAACGGCGCCTGGAACGCGGTTGTCAATGACGTCAGCCTGGAGGTCCATGCCGGTGAAACCGTTGCGATCGTGGGGGAATCCGGTTCCGGCAAAAGCGTGACCGCCATGTCCATCATGCGCCTGCTGCCGGAGCGGACCTCGCGCGTTACCGGAGAAATCCGACTGGAGGGAAGCAACCTCCTCTCGCTCAGCGAACATGAGATGCAGGACGTCCGGGGCAATCGGATCGCTATGATTTTCCAGGAGCCGATGACGTCCCTCAATCCGGTGATGACGGTGGGGCGGCAGATTGCGGAAGCGATCCGCAGACATCGTCAGATGAGCGCGGATGAGGCGCGGCGCGAGACGATCGCGCTCTTCGACCGCGTCCGCATTCCGGCTTCGGCCAAACGCTTCGATGAATATCCACATCAACTTTCGGGCGGAACATTGCAGCGGGTGATGATCGCGATGGCGCTGGCCTGCCGACCGCGTCTGCTGATTGCCGATGAACCGACCACTGCGCTGGACGTGACCGTGCAGGCGGAAATTCTGCAACTGATCAAATCCCTCCAGGATGAAGAACAGATGGGCGTCCTGTTCATCACCCATGACATGGGTGTGGTGGCCGAAATCGCCGATCGGACCGTTGTGATGTTCCGCAGCCGCGCGCTGGAGACGGGACCAACGGAGCAGATTTTCGAGAGCCCGCAGCATACCTACACCCGGGCGCTTCTGTCCGCCGTGCCCCGGCTTGGCTCGATGCAGGACCGTGCCGCTCCCGCGACCTTCGCGCTTCTGGATACCGATACGGCTGCTGTCACGCCGGAACGGGCGATGCAGCAGGCGGGAAGCAGGCCCGTTCTGGAAGTGCGCAACCTCGTGACCCGGTTCGATGTGAAGACCGGTCTTCTGGGTCGCGTGACGAGCCGCGTGCATGCCGTCGAAGACGTTTCCTTCGACCTGCGGGAGGGTGAGACGCTGTCTCTCGTCGGCGAATCCGGCTGTGGGAAATCGACCACCGGTCGCTCGGTGCTTCGGCTCGTCAATCCGACCAGTGGGACGATCCGAATCAATGGCGAGGACATCGGTGCCTTGTCGGAACAGGAACTGACGCAGCGGCGCAAGCGCATGCAGATGATCTTTCAGGATCCGTTCTCCAGCCTCAATCCCCGCATGCGCGTCGGCGAGGCCATCGCCGAACCGATGATCGTCCACCAGCTGGCCGACAAGCAGAACGCGATGGCGGCAGCAGTCGCACTGCTGGAGAAGGTCGGGCTTAAGGCCGACATGGCGCGTCGATTCCCACATGAATTTTCCGGTGGCCAGCGGCAGCGCATCAGCATTGCCCGGGCACTGACCCTCAATCCGAGCCTGATCGTGGCCGACGAAGCCGTGTCAGCGCTGGACGTCTCGATCAAGGCGCAGGTCGTCAACCTCATGCTCGAACTGCAGGAGACCCTTGGGATCGCCTACCTCTTCATCAGCCATGACATGGCCGTGGTGGAGCGCGTCAGTCACCGCGTGGCCGTGATGTATCTTGGTGAAATCGTGGAAATCGGCTCCCGGGCACAGATCTTCAGCGATCCGCAGCATCCCTACACGCGGCGGCTTCTCGATGCGGTGCCGATCGCCGATCCGAAGCGACGCAATCATCGCCGTGCGCAGGCCGAATTCGAACTCGGCAGCGCCGTGCGGCCGGCGGATTTCGTGCCGGTCAAGGCCGTCTATCGCGAGCACGCCCCCGGTCATCTGGTGAAAGAGAACTGAGGAAGACGGTATGACGCTCTCGGACTGTTTTCAGAGCGTGAGGCCGGCGCGGCCGTTGGCAATCAGCGCGGCCACAAGGCCCTTCCGGGTGTTTTCGTTGTGCTCCATGACGGCTTGCCGCGCCTTTTCCGCATCGCGGGCCCGCAGATGCGCCAGGATACGATGATGATCTTCGGTGGTTTCCGGATTGATGTCGCGCACGCGGGTGCCCATGTGGAACAGTCGGGCGCACTCCTCCAAATGGCTCATCACCAGCGTAAACAGGCGTTGGTTGCGGGATCCTTGCGCGATCAGGGAATGAAACTGCTCATTGCGGGAGACGAAGGTGCGCGTGCTCACCTCTTCGCCCATCACATAACTGGAATCGGCCAGCTCATCGAGCTGGTCCATCTCTTCGGTCGTCAGATTCTCGGCCGCCAGCGCCGCCGCGGTCCCTTCGAGCACACCGCGTACCGAAAACAGGTCGTTCATGTCCTTGATGGTCACCGGCGTCACGCGGTAACCGCGCCGCGGATAGGCTTCCATGAACCCTTCCACGCACAGCCGCCCCAGCGCTTCGCGCACCGGCGTCTTGCTCATCTGCAACCGCTCCGCCAGTTCCGGCTCCGACACTTCGGCCCCTGGCGCCAGATCGCCTGTGATGATTCGCTCGCGCAGGATGGCATAGGCCTGTTCCGTCAGCGATTTCGTGCGCTTCTCAGCCGTCGGGTAGGCTTGATCCATGGCTCTCACGTTCCGTCTCCTCCGGCCCGGCACCGGGCGTTCCTGTTCTTTTTGCGGCCAATCGGCGCGATGTCAAAGCGTTTCCGTCCTTTTGGACCGGCAGGCCTGCCTCAGGCGCTTTGACACATGAAACCTTGTAATATACCACGTAGTATATCTAATCCAGTCAGATGTGGCGACAAGCCGCCGGAGTGAAGCGTGTCGAAGATCCTCGTCATCAATCCCAACAGTTCCGTCTCCGTTACGCAATCGATGGAAGCGTGCCTTTCACCGGTCAGGGCGGCGACCCGCCATGAGATCGTGTGTACCGAACTGCCAAAGTCCCCGCCCGGCATCGAAACCGACGATCATGTCGCTCAGGTCATCCCCAACATTCTGGAGACCGTCGCAACCGCCGATGCCGACGCGTTCGTGCTCGGCTGTTTTTCCGATCCCGGAATCGATCGGGTCCGGGCAGCAACGACAAAGCCGGTGACCGGAATAGCGGAATCAGCCTATCTCGGCGCCCTGTCGCTCGGTCGGCGCTTCGGCATCATTTCGCTCGGCCCCTCCTCCATCGCCCGGCACCTGCGCTACCTGCAGGCGCTCGAGCTGCACCACAGGCTTGCCGGCGACCGATCCATCGATATGACCGTCGTGCAGCTGATGGCGACCGATGTCGTCGAGACCGTGGCGCGCACCGCCCGCCTCCTTCGTGACGACGACAAGGCCGATGTGATCATTCTCGGTTGCGCCGGCCTTGGTTCCTATCGGGCGGCACTGCAGGACACGCTTGGCCTGCCGGTGATCGATCCCGTGCAGGCGGGCGTCGCGCTCGCTGCCCATCATCTTGACATGTCCTACGCGAGGTAACACCCATGTCCTACGATCTCATCCTTCGCGGCACCGCTGTCCTGCCGGATGGCCCGGTGGAGAATACCTGGATCGGCATTACCGCCGGCAAGATTGCGGCCATCGGCACAGGCGATGCGCCGGCCGCCGCCGCGGTCCACGACTGCGGCGAGGATCTCATCTTCCCCGGCATCATTGATGGCCAGACCCATGCCTGCAGCTATGGCGGACTTCCCGGCATCCGCTCCACCACGCGTTCGGCCATTGCCGGCGGTGTCACCACCATTGTCGACATGCCCTACGACAATCCCGCGCCGCTCAACGACATCGCGCGCCTGACGGACAAGGTCACCGCCATCCAGCAGCACGCCCATGCGCATGTCGCGCTCTACGGAACCATCCTGCCGGGGCAGTCCCCGGAAGAGGTTGCACCGCTGATCGACGGTGGCGTGGTGGCTTTCAAGATCTCGACCTTCGAAAGCAGCCCCACACGGTTTCCGCGCATCGCATCCGACCAGATCTTCGGCATCTTCAATGCGCTTGCCGAGACCCCCCTGCCGCTCGGCGTACATAACGAAGATCAGGAAATCGTTCGCGCCTATATCGCAGCCGCCAAGGCCGCCGGTCACAACGGCATCGAGGCGCATTCGGCCAGCCGCCCGCCGGCCGCAGAACTTGCGGCAACGGCCCAGTTTCTGGAACTCGGCGCATCCGCCGGTGCGCACGCCCATATCGTGCATCTGACGACCGCCCGCGGTTTCCAGCTCGTCGACAACTACCTAGCGGACGGGTTCCGCGCCACCGGCGAGCTCTGCGTCCACTACCTGTGGTTCGATCCGGATCGGGATGGGCATGAGCTCGGCGCCCGTATGAAGGTGAACCCGCCGATCCGCCCCGGCCAGATCGACGCCTTGTGGGAGGAAATTCTTTCCGGCCGTGTCGCATTTGTCAGCTCCGACCATTCCAGTTGGCCGATCGACAACAAGTTCACCGATTCGATCTTCGATGCCGGCGCCGGCGTGCCGGGGCTGGAGACGCTGCTGCCGGCCTTCTACACCGCCGCCGACGAACGTGGTCTCGATGCCGCAAGCCTGGCCGCCGAACAGCTGTGCGAACGGCCCGCGAAGTTCTTTGGTCTCTGGCCGCAAAAGGGCGCGATCCGGATCGGAGCGGATGCCGATCTCGCCGTCGTCAGCCGGACGCCCCAGACCTGGAACGCCCAGACGGCGCATGACGAGTTGCGCTGGAGCCCCTTCGACGGGCGCCGCTTCAATATCACCGTCAGCCGGACCTATCTGTCGGGGCAACTCGCCTTCGATGGCAAGGCCGTTCTCAACCAGCCCGGCGACGGACGTTACGTGCGCCGCGGCCAATCCCATTGGTTCGAATAGGAAGATTTTTCATGGCTCTTATTACATCGGGCTCCAGGGGCGTCTTTGTCATTGCCGTGACGCCCTTCACGGAAACGGGTGCTCTCGATCATGACAGCATCGACCGGATGGTGGATTTCTACGACGAGAAAGGCGCCGACGGCCTCACCATTCTCGGCATGATGGGCGAAGCGCCGAAGCTCACCCAGGCCGAATCGATCGAGGTGACGAAGCGGACGCTCGCCCGAGCGGGAGAAAAGCCCGTGGTGGTCGGCGTTTCCGCACCGGGCCTTGCCGCCATCGGCGAACTGACCAAGGCCGTGATGGATCTCGGTGCCGCCGGGGTCATGGTGGCACCGCCCTCCTCGCTGCGCACCGACGACCAGATCATCACCTATTACCGCAACGTGGTGGAAACTGTTGGGACCGAGGTGCCGGTCGTGCTGCAGGATTTTCCGCTGTCCACCGGGGTGCAGATTTCCACGAAAACGCTCGGCATCATCTTTGAAGCGCATCCGAGCATCGTCATGCTCAAGCACGAGGACTGGCCGGGGCTGCAGAAGATCTCCGACCTGCGCCAGGCGGAAGCCAACGGCCGGCGCCGTGTCTCGATCCTCTGCGGCAATGCCGGGGTTTTCCTGCCGGAGGAAATGCAGCGCGGCGCAGACGGCGCCATGACGGGCTTTGCCTATCCGGAAATGATGGCTGATGTCGTGCGCCTCAGCAACGAAGGACGCCACGAGACGGCGCAGGATGTCTTCGACGCCTACCTGCCGCTGGTTCGCTACGAACAGCAGCCGGGCATCGGCCTTGCTGTGCGCAAATACATCCTTGCCAAGCGTGGCGCGATCGCCAGCGCCGCCCAACGCCGTCCCGGCGCATCGCTGAATGCCGCAGCGATTGCCGAAGTCGACGCTCTGATTGCACGGCAGACCCGCAAGCTGGAGGCTTTGAAATAATGGATCTCAAGATTTCCGGAAAGAAGGCGCTGGTGCTTGGCGCCAGCCGCGGCCTCGGCGCGGCCATCGCCCACGCGCTTGCCGCCGAAGGGGTGCTTGTTTACGCCGCCGCCCGCACTATCGACGCGATGGCTGCCGTACCGAACCTCCGCCCCGTACAGGTGGATCTCGCCGACGAACAATCGGTCAGTGACCTGATCGCAAAGCTCCAGCAGGAGGGCGGCGTCGATATCCTGATCAACAACACGGGTGGCCCGAAGGCGGGCCCGGCGATGGGGCAGACGCGCGACGCCTGGCAGTCGGCGTTCCAGATGATGGCGACCTCGATCTTCGCCATCACCGACGCGCTGTTGCCCATGATGATCGAGAAGCGTTGGGGACGCATCCTCACCATCGGATCCTCCGGCGTTGTCCAACCCATCGCCAATCTGGCGCTGTCGAACGGCGTGCGGGCCGCGATCGCCGGCTGGTCGAAGACGCTCGCAAGCGAGGTTGCCCGCCACGGCGTAACCGTCAACATGATCCTGCCCGGCCGCATCGATACCGACCGGGTCCGCGAACTCGACACCATCAAGGCGGACAAGACCGGCAGCAGCGTGGACGCGGTACAGGCGGCCTCGCGCAACGAGATCCCGATCGGGCGTTATGGGCGTCCGGAGGAATTTGCCGCTGTCGCCGCCTTCCTCGTCAGCGAACCGGCAAGCTATATCAACGGTTCCTCCATCCGCGTCGATGGCGGCATGATCCGGGGACTGTGAACGATGACCGACTTCGATACCGTTTTGAACCGGCACGGTACCGGAAGCTCCAAGTGGAGCCGCTATCCTGATAACGTGCTGCCCATGTGGGTTGCCGACATGGACTTTCCGGCCGCGCCGGAGATCATTGCCGCGCTCAACGAGAGGCTGCAACATCCGGTGCTTGGTTACGGTATCGCCCGGACCGAACTGCGTGACCAGATCGTCGCCGACATGGCGGAAAAATACGGATGGGCGATCACCCGGGAAGATATTGTCTTCCTCCCGGGCGTCGAACCCGGCTTCAACATGGCGCTGAAGGCGATGCTGGCGCCCGGAGATTCCGTCACCGTCCAGACGCCGATGTACCGGCCGATCTTGAATGCGCCTGGACATTGGGGGCTCGTTCGCCAGGACGCCGCGCTTACGCCCTCGTCCTCCGGCTGGGTGATGGATGAAGCGTCGTTTGGCGAAAAACTTGCGCAGTCCAAGGCTCTGCTGTTTTGCAATCCGCATAATCCGACAGGCAAGGTGTTCACGCAGGCAGAACTTGAGCGCATCGCTTCGCATTGCCAGAGCCGGGATGCGCTGATCATCTCCGATGAGATCCATTGCGACCTGCTTCTTGACGTCCGCCAGCATATCCCGATCGCGACCACGTCCGCAGACGCCGCCGACCGCACGATCACGCTGATGGCGGCCAGCAAGACCTACAATATCGCAGGCCTGAAGACGGCATTTGCCATCATCCAGAATCCGGATATCCGCGAGCGGTTCGCAGCCTCGCGGCTGGGCATGGTCGACAGCGTCAACATTCTGGGGCTCGAAGCGACACTGGCGGCCTTCCGCAGTGCCGGCGCGTGGAAGACGGACCTCCTGGCCTATCTGCAGTCCAACCGGGACTTCCTGATGGGCGAACTGGCAAATCGTTTTCCGGGCATTCGCTGTATCGCGCCGGAAGGAACCTTCCTCGCCTGGCTGGACTGCAGCGATTTGAAGCTGGCACCCAACGCGCAATCGTTCTTCCTGGACCATGGCAAGGTCGCCTTCAGCGCAGGTTCCGAGTTCGGGACGGCCTACGACCAGTACGTCCGCCTCAACTTTGGATGCCCCCGCGCGATCTTGGAAGAGGGGCTTCACCGGATGGCGGCGGCTCTTTCTCACATTTAGAGATAGGGCCACTTTTGCATCACGCAGCGTCGAAGACGCTGCGTGATGATCGTTTGCTCAGGTTCTGACGCTTGCCTCCCGCCGTGTCGGCACCAGGCTCGACACCAGCAGCACGAGGCCGATCAGGCTGACGCCGTATTCGAGCCAATCGCCACCGATTTCGGCGAGAGGGGCAATAACCAGGAGCCCGATGCTGAGCCAGGCACAGCGCAAGGCCGGCCCCAGCGGCTTCAGGCTATGGCCGACCAGGCCGCCCGTGACCAGAACCAGCGCCAACACGGAACTGGCAAACACATAGCCGATATGGGCCCACGAGCCGATGAGCAGCAGCCCCGGCTTGTAGATGAACAGGAACGGCAGGAAATAGGCGATCCAGCCGAAGCGGAATGCCTCGATTTCCGTCTGTCCCTTGGACGCGCCGGCAAGGCTCGATGCGGCGAAACTGGCCAGGGCGATCGGGGGCGTGATCATCGACAGAATACCGTAGTACAAAACGAACATGTGCGCCGCCATCGGCTCGACACCGAGTTGAACGAGCGTCGGTGCGGCCAGCGCCGCCATCAGCAGGTAAACGCCGGTGGTGGGAAGGCCGAGACCAAGAACGATGCCGATCAAGGCCGTGACGAGCAGGAGGCCAAACAGGCTCGTGCCGCCGAATTCGAGCAGATACATCGACAGCGCAAAACCCAGCCCCGTGGTGGACAAGAGGCCGATGATCATGCCTGAAACCGCAGTGATGAGAAGAACGTCGCATGTCGTGCGACCGGTATCGATAACCACGTTCAACATCTGCCGCCAGTTCATGCCCTGTTTGCTCGAACGGGCAAAACCAGCCGCAAGACCCGTCACAGCCAGCGCTGCAAATGCCCAGACCGCGGCGACTTCCGCTCGCATGTTCCAATGGAAGATGCAGAACAGCAGGACGGCGAAGCCAAGAACGGCAAGCCAGCCGTCTCTGACGACGGAAACGATGCCGCGCCGGTCCAGTCCGGAGAGAGAGGGAATATTGTCGCGACGCGCGATAAAATCGATCTGAACGTAGACCGACAAGTAATAGAGGATGGCAGGCAACATCGCGGCAAGCGCCACCGCCTTATAGGGCACCATCAGAAGTTCGGCCATCAGGAAGGCGGCAGCTCCCATGACCGGAGGCATGAGTTGGCCACCCGTGGAGGCAACAGCCTCGATGCCACCGGCCTGTGCCGGCGTGAACCCGGCGCGTTTCATCAAGGGAATGGTCATGATGCCGGTCGACATCACGTTGGAGACGGCGCTGCCGGACACCGTGCCGAACAATGCCGACGCCGTCACCGCCACCTTGGCCGAGTTTCCCGGTCCGCGTCCGGCCACCCGCATGGCAAGCTGGGTGAAGAAATCACCACCGCCACAGGCAATCAGCAGCCCCCCGAACAAAACGAACACCACGACGACAAAGGCCGCGATCTGCAGCGTCTGCCCCCAGACGGCGGACGAATCCGTGCCGAGAAAGCGCAACACATCGGCTGCGGCCATGGGCCGTCCCTGAAGCGAGCCCGGCACCCAGTCACCGAAGACTGCATAGGCAAACAGCAGCGCGAAGATGATGATCAGCGTCCACCCGACGACCCGGCGCAGCGCCTCCATGCTCAGTGCCGTGACCAGTATGCCGAGAAGCAGCGCCTCGGTCGGGTAACGATGGGTCGCCTCCGACAGGACGGGAAAGCGCCAGGACACATAGATCCCGAGCGCGATGGAGAGGCAGCCGGCTCCCCAGTTGGCGATGCGCAGAACCAGCGCATCGCCTGCCTTGCGGCGCAGATAAACCACGGCCAGCGAAGCCCCGAACATCAGTGCGACGATCTGTTCCGGATAGATCAGAAGGCCCAGGCGCTGGGGCAGAGCCACGACCCATACGAGGGCGAGCACCGGGACCAGAAGGGAGAGGAAGCGTGAGACAAGCCCCATCTCGTCCAGCCGCACATTCGCGGTCTCATCCTTGACGGCCGTCGTTTCCATCATTCGGTCCTCACTTGCCGGACCAGATGCCGACGCTCTTGTAGAACGCCACGGCACCCGGGTGATACTCGAGCTTCGTCACATGGGCGAGCTTGGCGGGGTCGAACTCGCTCCAGATCGGCCCGGCCGCCTGCAGGCTTTCCTTGCCTTCGTAAAGCGCCTTTGCCACCTTGGCGACCGTCTCGTCCGGAACGCTGGCGCTGGCAAACAGCGTGTAGTCATAAAAGAAGATGTTCGTGTCGGCGGAAATGCCGGGCGACTTGGGCAGCTGGGTGCCCTTCTTCAGCGCCGTCCCCGGAAGCAGCGTATCCAGCACCGCTTCGTCACCGTCCTTGTAGGTCAGGAAGGTAACGCCACCCACGGACGCCTCGATATCGAGCACCGACTGTGATCCGGCCGTTGCGATGGTCACATCGGTCTGGCCATCCTTCAGCGCTTGAAACATGGCCGGGAAGTTGGCGATGGGAACCGATGTGACATCGTCATAGGTCAGACCTGCGGTCTGCAGCGAGGCCCGAATGATGAAGTCGCCCAACGAATTTGCCGGAAAGCGCGGCACCTTCTTGCCCTTCAGATCCGCCATGGTTTTCATGCCGGACTTCTCGGTTGCCATAAGACCGGCATTGAACGGAATCAGCGAGGCCACCATGCGCAGGTTCGGGCTGGGCTGTCCCTCAGACATGCCGGTTCCGGAAATGGCATAGGCGGTCTGCGGGAAGTTGGCGATCCCGAATTCGACCCGCCCGGCATCGACCAGCGGCAGGTATTGCGACGTGTTGGCCATCACCTGCGGACGCACCATGACGCCAGCCTTTTCCGTGATCGTCTTGGCAAGGGCCGTCGCGATCTGCTCCGTTGCGCCTCCCTTGGTCGTTGCCAGTCCGACGGTTTGGGCGCAGACCCCCGTGGCGACGGCGGCAGACAATGTCCCCGCCACTGCGACCTTCATCATCAAGCGTTTCAACATTTCCTGTTCCCTCTGTTCTTTTTGAGCATGGTCCTGGCACATCCTGGCCGGGCGTTTGACCACACTGGAGATCAGTGTGGTGCACTGTCGCAATGACGCTGCCGAGCGATTACTTGCACGGATCAGCCGGGGCCTGGTCGAACTTGGTCCACTGGCCGTCCTTGATCTCGATGACATAGCCAGGAAGCTCGGCATCATGACCGGCAAAGCAGATGTTATCGCCGAGGATGCCGGAGAAGTTCACGCCCTGCATGGCGGCAACGACTTTCTCGCGCTCATCGGCAAGCTTCGACGGATCGCCCGTCACGCCCGCCTTCTCCATCACCTGCTTCATCAGGAACAGCGTGTCATAGGTCTGCGCGTCGGAATGGTGGGCGCCGAGCTTGTGGATGCCGCGCTTTTCGGCTTCGGCGACAAACTTGTCGTTGAACGCCTGGGACCGTGCGTTAAAACCCTTCCAGAAGCCGGCAACGAGCAGCGTCCCGTCGCCTTCGGGTCCGAACAGTTCGAGCACGTTGGGATCGGCAAAGATCTGCGAGCCGATGATGCGGCCCTTATAGCCCTGGCGACGGAGTTCCTTGATGACCTTCGATGCGGAGGGCGGGGTGCCGGCAATGGCAACGATGTCCGGATTGGACTGCATGATCTGGGCCGCCTGGGCCGACATGTCGAAGCTCTTGTACTGGACCGCGATCGGGGACCCGTGCTTGATGCCGGCCGCCTCCAGGAGGGCGGGATAGAGTTTCGTGCCGGCGGCATTGGAGACCACCTCGTCGGAGATGTAGACGATCTCCGCGGTATCCGCCTTCACACCCTTCGCTTTGATCGATTTCAGCAGACGGCTGAACTGCTTGGATTCATCTTCCGACAGACGGTAGCTGTAGGTCTTGCCATCGGTCAGCCCCGGCGTCGAAGCCGAGTTCGGCATCATCAGCACCTTCAGCCGTTCCGCATCGTTGAGCGCCACGGAAAATTCGGCCGAGGAAAACGGACCGAGGATGGCAAGAACACCATCATCCTGCGCAAGCTTGCGCGCGCCGACCGACGCCTGTTTCGGATCCGAGGAGGCTTCGAAACGGACAAGCTCCACTTTCTTGCCGTTGATGCCACCGGCAGCGTTGATCTCGTCGACGGCGATATCGGCCGCAACAACGGCGGGTTCAGCAATGCTCTTCAACACGCCGGCGGTTGTCACAATATTGCCGATCTTGATCGTGTCTTCGGCGAGTGCGGGTCCGCTGACAAAGACGGTCAGCGCAACGGATGCGAGGAAACGGAAACCTGATTTCATGGCACTCTCCTTGTTCTTTAAGATGGCGTTGAAGCCGATGGGTCTAGGATCGATGTCAGTTTGCCGCGGCGTGGCCGCCGCCGAGATAGGCTTGGGTAAGAGCACTGTTGCCTGCGAGCGCCTGGGCTTCGTCGGCCAGCACCACGGAACCGAGTTCCAGCACATAGCCGCGACCGGCGATGTCGAGCGCCATGCCGGTGTTCTGCTCGACCAGCAGGATGCTGATGCCGGACCGGTTGAGTTCCACGATCAGATCGAAGAGATTGGCGACGAACAGCGGCGAGAGCCCGAGGGACGGCTCGTCCAGCATGATGAGCCGCGGCCGGCTCACCAGAGCGCGACCGATCGCCAGCATCTGCTGCTCTCCGCCGGAGAGAACGCTGGCCTTCATGTCGCGCCGTTCGGCGAGATTGGGAAAGCGGTCATACACCTGTTTGAGGTCGCGGCCCCAGTCGCTGTCTCGACGCAGATACGCACCCATCAGCAGGTTCTCATGCACCGTCATGCTGACGAAGATCTGCCGGCCTTCGGGGACGAGCGCCATGCCGTGGCGCACCCGTTCGGCCGGGACCGACTGAGCAAGTTCGCGACCGGCAAACCGGATGGAGCCGGATGTGGTCTTGACGGCCCCCTGCAGCGCCCGCAACAGCGATGTCTTGCCTGCCCCGTTGGCGCCGAGAACGGTGACGATCTCGCCCTCTGCCACATCAAGATCGAGCGATTTGACTGCATGGTTGCGGCCATACCGCACATCCAGATCCCGCACTTCAAGCAACATGGGACGCTCCCGATTTTGCAGCCTTGGCATGGTTGGGACCGAGATAGGCCTCGAGCACCAGCGGATCGTCCTGCACCTGTGCGGTCGGCCCCTCGTAGATCTTCTTGCCGAAGTTCAGGACGACCGCCGTATCGCATAGCTCGCGCACCAGGCCCATGTCGTGTTCCACGACCAAGAGCGTGACACCCGAGCGGCTGATGCCCTTCAGAAACTCGGTGAGGCTCTTCGTTTCGCTGCCATTGAGGCCCGCCGCGGGTTCGTCCAGCAGCAGGATCTTCGGCTTGGCGGCAAGCGCGCGCACAACCTCGATCTTCTTTCTGACGCCATAGGGCAGCGTCGCGACAACCTCCCCCGGATAGGTCTCAAGACCCATCTTCTCCAGCAGGTCCTCTGCCTCTGTTCGCCAATGCGAGCGGCCGAAGAACGACAGCGGTTTCAGCATGTCGATGAGGGAACCGGCATGCGCCTGTTGCCCCAGCATGACGTTTTCCACCACCGACAGATGCGGCATCAGCCGGATGTTCTGGAAGCTGCGGGCGATGCCGAGGCCTATGCGCTTGCGCGAGGGATAGTCGAGGATCGACTGCCCATCGACCTCGATCTTACCCGCATCCGGCCGGTAGAACCCGGAGATCAGGTTGAAGATGGTCGTCTTGCCCGCGCCGTTCGGGCCGATCAGGGCCATGCGGGCGCCGCGCGGCACATCGAAGCTGACATCGGAGGTGACCGTCAGACCGCCGAACTTCTTCGAGACGCTGGAAAGACTCAGGATGATATCGGTCGAGGTGCTCATGCCGTCACCTCGCGAACCAGGCGCCTGCGACGTGCAAAGCGGCTATGAACCCGCGCGACCATCGTTCGCGTGATGAGACCCTCCGGCCGGAACATCATCATGAGCACGGTGAGTACGCCGAGGATCACGAAACGCCAGCTTTCATCCGGCGGGGAGATGCTGCCGCTCTCACCAAAGGCAGTCGCGATCCACCCTTTGAATTCGGGCAGGACGGAGCGAAGAACCTCCGGTAACAGGGTAAAAAAGACCGCGCCCACCAGAGGACCAAGGGGCGTCTGCGTGCCACCGAGCAGCACATAGAGCAGCACATAGATGGACAACGTCGCATTGAAGCTCTGGCTCTCGACAAAGCTGTAGCTGTGGGCATAAAGGGCACCCGCAAGCCCGGCCAGCGCCGCGCCGATGGCAAAGGCCGATACACGGACGCCGCGCACGCTGACCCCCAGAAGATCGGTCACGACGTCATCGTCATGCGCCGCGCGCATGGCGAGGCCGAAACGGGTGGTCATCAGATAAAAGCACAGCAGGGTCACGATCAGCGCAGACCACATCGGCACGGGATAATCGACGTAATCCGGCACCGACATGCCCATGGCTCCCCCCAGAGCTTCGGTGTTGAGGATCGCGCCGCCAATGACTTCCGCAAGCGCAAAGGTTGCAAGCACAAGATAAACGCCCTTGGTACGCAAGAGCGGCAAGGCAATGGCGACGCCGACGGCGCCCCCGACCAAGATCGAGGCGGGAATCGTCGTCCACACCGTCAGTCCGTAGTTGGCGGACAGATAGGCCGCGGTATAGGCGCCAAGTGCCTGAAAGCCCGCGCCGCCCAGATTGAGCTGACCGGTCGCAACCGGCAGGAAGATGGCATAGGCCATGATGATGTTGATCGCGAGGATCGTCAGAATCCCGGTCCAGTAGCCACTCATAATCAAAGCTTTCCTTTGCCAATCGAGTGATGGCCGAGCAGCCCCTGAGGCCGCACGAAGAGGGCGAGCAGGAGCAGGCCCCAGACGACGACCTGAACCGTGTCCGCGCCGAAGAAATGGATGGTCAGCATTTCCGCGATGCCGATGAGGAGACCGCCGAGCACAGCGCCCCAGATCGATCCGAGCCCGCCGATCACCATGCCGGCGATCGCCTTCGAGCCGATCTCTTCTCCCATGCCGGGCGACACTTCGCCGTAGTTCAAGGCAAACAGGATGCCGGCAAGGCCGCAGAGAAGGCCGGTCAGCATGAAAATGACGGGCACCAACCGCTTTGAATCGACGCCGAGGATGTTGGCAGCATCCGGGTTTTCCGCAATGGCGCGCAGGCCGCGCCCGACACGGCTTTGCTTGAGGACCCAGTTCAGCCCGGCGACGATGACAAAGGCGACGACAAGACTGGTCAGTTGCGGTACGCGCAGCAGAATGCCACCGAGATCGATGGTCGTATCCCAGCTGACGGCGGCCATGCGCTGGGGATCCGTGCCGTAACCGATGCGGATCATGTTTTCGGTGATCAGCAGAAAGCCGAGGGAGCTGACGAGCGGGATGGCATGTTCGGTGGCGTCACCATACTTCGTCTTCATGTAGCGGAAGGTGAAACGCTCCACGAGAAGGGAGGCGGCAATTGTCACAACAATTGCTATCAACAGCGCCACTGGCCACGGCAGCGGTGCAGACAGTCCGAACGGAAGGCCCCATTTCGTCAGAGCCCATGCCGCCATACCCGAGAGCATGAACAATGTCGGGATCGTAAAATTCAGAAAGTTCAAGACGCCGATCGTCAGAGTGAACGCGACGGCGACCGTCACGTAGACGCTCCCCAGCATCACGCCGTTCGACAACTGCTGCAACAACAACACAGGCTTTTCCCTTCGGTCTTTGTATACAAACGAAGCGAGACAGCGACCATTAACAACATCCGATCAGGAATTGATATACGGTCGCCGAACCGTCGCACGCGACATTCAACTTATGAGAAAAGCGGTATTCTCCCTGTATAGGTCATGTACAAAACTTTCGTTCCCAGGTTCGAGCGCCTTTGGACGCTTCGTTTTATTGATAATGCACCTGCTGAGATACGCCGGGCTCTAAAACGCCACTGTGCAGCGGCGCCCAGCAATTCGCCTCGCCTTCATAAAATCGCGACATTTTCAAAATTGCCTCTTTAAATGTCGTGACATGTTGTACACAATGGTTTAGCACTTGACCCATGTCAAGGAAAACATTGACGGAGAACCAATGTTAATGAGGGCGAACAATAATCGCGTGCTGATCGTCGGAGCCGGGCCCGTGGGGCTGGTTTCCGCATGCTGCCTCTCGCAGGCAGGCATTCCCGTGACCATCATCGAAATCAGTCCGGATCTTCCCAAAGATCTTCGGGCCTCCACATTCCATCCACCGACGCTCGACATGCTGGATCGCTTCCAAATCAGTGAAAAGCTGGTCGAGAGGGGCCTGGTTTGCCCGAAATGGCAATTTCGCGACCGCCAGGAAGGCGTGATTGCCACCTTCGATCTCGCCGTCCTCAAGGGTGAGACGAACCATCCCTACCGGCTGCAATGCGAGCAATGGAAGCTTTCCGAAGAACTGCGTTCCGTGATCGAAAGCGACAGTCAGGTGGAAATCATCTATGGCGCGAAGGCCGTTGCCGTGTCCCAGGATGATGCGGGCGTGACGCTGACGATCGAACAGGTGGAAGACGGCTCCCATCGCGACTTGTCCGGACAATACCTCATTGCCTGCGACGGAGCACGAAGCGCCATCCGCAAATCCCTGGGAATCGCTTTCGACGGGCTGACCATTCCGGAGATCTTCCTATCGATGTCGACCTCGTTCCGGTTCGACGAAGCGATCGAGGATCTGGCGCCCATCGCCTACCTCACGGATCCTAGCGAGTGGGCGGTGCTTTTGCGCACACCGTCCCTTTGGCGGGTTCTGCTGCCGACGGACCCCAACCAGACGGAAGAGCAGATCAAGGCGCCGGCGGAAATGGAGCGCCGATTGCAGGCGCTCTGCCCAAAAGACGGGTCCTACGACATTGTCCATGCAACCGCGTACCGCGTCCACCAGCGGGTGGCTGCGACCTATGTCGCGGGCCGTGTTTTCCTCGCCGGCGACGCCGCTCACCTCAACAATCCGCTGGGCGGCATGGGCATGAATGGCGGCATCCACGACGCGGTCAATCTGTGCGACAAGCTGATCGATGTGTGGAACGGCAAGGCGCCTCTCGAGATTACCGAGCGTTACAACCGACAGCGCCGGAAGGTTGCCATCGAGACGGTTCAGGAGCAGTCGCTGCGCAATCGCAAGATGATGGCGGAAAACGATCCCGCCGCGCGTGCCGCCTATCATGACGAGTTGCGCCGTATCGTCGATGATGCGGCCAAACACAAAAACTATCTGATGCGGTCCTCAATGATCCAGTCGCTGCGCGACCTGGAAGACGTCGCCTGACCGCCGTTCTCAACATTCAGCAAGGATTTCATCATGGTAGACAGCCTGGGTTACCGCAAGAAATTTGGCGTCATCGCCCCCTCCACCAACACCTCCGTGCAGCCGGAATTCGATCGGATGAGTCCGGTCGGCGTCACCAATCATTTTTCGCGCATCACGATCCCGGATGATCCGGTCCACAGTGACGAGGACTTTCTAAAGCTCATCGACAATATTCGCGCGGCCATCATGCAATCGATCGATTCCGTGATGACCTGCAGACCGGACCATCTGGTGATGGGCATGTCGGCCGAAACCTTCTGGGACGGCCTGGATGGCTCGGTGCAATTGCAAAAACGCGTCGAGGAACGTGCCGGCGTGAAAGTCACGATGGGATCGGATGCCTGCCAGGCGGCCTTGGCCAAGTATGGTGACATCAAGCGGATCGGCGTGGTGACACCCTATATGCCGGTGGGCGACAAGCAGGTGATCAAGTTCTTCTCCGACTGCGGTTATGAGGTGGTGCACCTGAAGGGCCTGCAGTGCCAGAGCCCGATGCTGATTGCGCATGTGAGCGAGAAGGAACTGCGCGACAGCATCAACGAGGTGAACGATTCGAGCGTCGAAGCCATCGTTCAGGTCGGAACCAACCTCGCCATGGCCCGTGTCGCGGGCATTGCCGAATTCTGGCTGGACAAACCGGTGATTGCCATCAACACTGCAACCTATTGGTATGCGCTGCGCCAGAACGGCATTGAGGACAAGGTGCAGGGCTGGGGCTCGCTCCTGTCCGAGCACTGAGCGGAGCAGGCAGCATCATGCGGTATGACTTCATCCCGATCAGCGAACGCAAGCCGCTCCGGTGGCCGAACGGCAAGCGCCTCGCCATCATCCTGACGACAAACTTCGAGTACTGGGATCCCGTCCGCGAGACGGCCAAACCCTATTATCCGGGCGGACCGAGCATTGTTGGCGGCGACCTGCCCGGCAATGTCTACGACAATGCCAACTACACTTGGCGTGAATACGGCCAGCGCGTGGGCGTCTGGCGTATGTTCGACGTCTTTGATGCCGAAGGTGTTCCGTCCAGTTGCACCATGAATGCCAAGATGGCGCTGGAGCGCCCTCAGGTGGTTCAGGCAGCGCTCGACCGCAGTTGGGAGCTCGTTGCGCATAATTACGTGCAGAGCGAACTCCTCACCGACAACATGTTCGATGAAGACAAGGAGCGCGAGGTCATTCGCGCGACCTTGAAGGTGTACGAGGAGTTCTGCGGCTTCAAGGCGAAGGGATGGCTCTCGAGTTCCCTGCGCTCAACGCTCAACACCATCGACATCCTTGCCGAAGAGGGTCTCATCTATATCTGCGACCTGCTGAACGACGACCAGCCTTACATGGTTGAAACCCGCAGCGGCAAGCCGATGGTCTCGGTCTCCTACACGTCCGAAGTCAACGACTTCAGCTTCCTGCGCCAGGGCCTTGGCGCAGAGGGCGGCCTGGAAATGTTCAAGGAACAGTTCGACTGGCTGTATGCGGAAAGTGCCGCGACGGGCAAGTTCATGAACATCGGCCTGCACCCGCATGTCATCGGCCAGCCGTATCGCATCCGGGCCCTGCGGGATTTCATCCGTTACGCCAAGCAGTTCGACGATGTCTGGTTCACGACCCGCGAGGAGATCGCGACCTGGTACATGGACAATCACGCCCACCACATCGAGGCAAAGACGCGATGACCGAAGACTGGCACGATGATCTCGACATGGGCCAAAGTGGAGCAGACGCGGGGGATACGGACCATCAACGGCCGGTCGAAAAAGCCTATCAGGGAATTCGCCAGGCCATCCTCCGCGGTGAACTGAAGCCCGGCGATCATCTGCCGGAAGAGATGCTGGCTGCCATGACCGGCACCAGCCGCACACCGGTGCGCGAGGCGCTGCGGCGCCTTGCCACCGAAGGACTTGCGACGGTCAGCAACCGCCACCGTTTCGTGACCCACTTCTCACCGGAAGAGGTGTCGATCATCTTCGATCTTCGCGCGCAGCACGAAGCTTATGCCGCGTCGATTGCCGCGCAGAAGATCACGCCGGCCGAACTTTCCCGCCTCAAGCATCTGATCGACGCCATGGCAGAGATCGAAAGCGACACCAGCAATGCCGTGGCGGAGCGGTTTCTCACCCTCAACACCGAGTTCCACACCGTGATTGTGGATGCAACGCGCTCGGCGCAGTTGAAACGCCTGACGGCACCGGCGGCTGCCCTGCCGCTCATCCTGGTCAAACAATTCGTCATGGACCAGCGTGTCGATGTCGTCCGCTCCAATGGGCAGCACCGCGACATTCATGCCGCCTTGAGCGCCCGCAACAGCGAGTGGGCGGCAGCAGCCATGTCCGGCCACATCCTTTCGACCAAGCCAACGCTTAGGGACGCAAGCCGCGGCGGCAAACGGCAGTAGCGCTTAGCAAAAACAATTCGAGGAAATGCCCGTGCAGACGCGACGCAACGAAATCAGCAGACACCCTCTTGTTATCCGCGGATATGTCGGCGGCCGTTTTACCGACGCCTCCCCGACCGAAGAGATTGCCGTCATCGACCCCGCCACGGAACAACGGGTGGCAACGCTTTACGAGTCTTCCGCCGAGGAAGTCGATCGTGCCGTAATCGCCGCCCGCACGGCCTTCGACAGGGGGCCGTGGGGACGCGCGACCGTGGCCGAACGGCAGAAGGCTCTGCTCGCCATCCACGATGCCATTCTCGCACATGCCGAGGAGCTCGCATTCCTGGAGACGATCAACACGGGCATTCCGCTCAGTCAGACGCGCAATGTCCACATTCCCCGTGCCGCCTACAATTTCCGGTTTTTCGCCGAATACATCAATCAGGCCGGCGGCGAGGTTTTCACCCAGGAACCGGGCCTGATGAGCCTCGTGACCTATGAACCGATCGGCGTATGTGCGCTGATCGGCCCGTGGAATATGCCTCTTGGCCTGACCGCGATGAAAATTGCAGGCGCGCTGGCGTTCGGAAACGCTTGCGTCGTGAAGCCGTCGGAACTCACGCCTCTCACCGTGACGCGCCTGTTCGAGATCATCGAGGGCATCCTGCCGGAAGGGGTGATGAACCTGGTTAACGGCCGCGGTCCGGTCACCGGCACCGCACTCGTCTCCCATCCCGGCATCGACATGGTGTCCTTCACCGGTGGCACGGTCACCGGTTCTGCGATCCTCGCCTCCCTGGCCAAGGGCATCAAGGGCTCCGCCATGGAGCTTGGCGGCAAATCGGCCAACATCGTGTTTGCCGATGCCGATTTCGACCAGGCGCTGGATGCCGCTTTGATGAGTTCCTTCATGAACAACGGTCAGATGTGCCTGGCCGGCAGCCGGATCTTCATCGAACGCAAGATTGCGGACCGGTTCATTGAAGCCTTCTCCCGCCGGGTCCCGGCGCTGAAGATCGGCGATCCGATCCAGGAAGGAACGGAAATCGGCCCGATGATCAATGCCGCACAACGCGAGCGGATGGCCCGGTATGCTGAAAGCGGTCTTTCCGAGGGCGCTACTCTCCTTTGCGGAGGACATCGGTTCAGTGGCCTTGCCACCGGCTACTATTTCGAACCGACAGCCATGCTGGCGCCGTCGAACGAGGTCGCCATCTGCCGCGAAGAAATCTTTGGCCCCTTCGCCGCCATTCAGGTTTTCGACGAAGAGGATGAGGTGATTGCCAAGGCCAACGAGAGCGACTTCGGTCTCGTGGGCTATGTCTGGACACAGGATCTGCAGCGTTCGATGCGGGCGGCCTCTGCGCTGCGCACCGGCACGGTCCTGGTCAACACACCGATCATACGCGACCTGCGCACGGGGTTCGGCGGCTATAAGCAGTCCGGCCTTGGCCGTGAGGGCGCCAAGGGATCGCAGGCGATGTTCACCGAGATGAAGACCACGATCATTGCGCGCGCGCCGCGCACCCTTCCGCGCATGGGCGCAGGAGCATGATCATGGCAGGCTCCTACCCCTCCCTCACCGGCCGCCCGGCCATTGTCACGGGCGGATCACGCGGCCTCGGCCGTGAAATGGCATTGGCTCTGGCGGCGGCGGGTGCCTCGGTAGCCGTTATCGGCTCGCGTGCGAGCTCGACCCTTGACGAAACGGTTGCCGAGGCACGGCGCCGCGGGCGTGGGAACGCCATCGGCCTCGTGGCCGACGTCACGGATTATACCCAATGCGAGGCGGCCGTCGCATCGACGATTGCAGCCTTCGGGCGGGTCGATGTGTTGATTAACAATGCCGGCCTGGGGATGCGTCGCGTCTCCGAAACCTTCAACATCCAACCGACGCGCTTTTGGGAGACGGACCCTGAGGCCTGGCGGGACATCATCGAGATCAACCTCAATGGCGCCTTCAACATGGCGCGAGCCGCAGTCCCGCACATGGTTGCACAGGGCTTCGGCAAACTGATCAACATCTCCACCAGCGACCAGACCATGGTGCGCCGTGGCTATTCACCCTATGGCCCCAGCAAAGCCGGTCTGGAAGCCGCATCGCGAGTCTGGGCCCAGGATCTGGCAGGAACCGGCGTCGACGTAAACGTCTACCTCCCCGGGGGCGCTGCCGACACGGACCTTTTGCCGCCGAGCCCGGACAAAAAGGGCGCGGACGGCAATCTTCTGCCCGCCTCGATCATGCGGCGGATGATCGGCTGGCTGTGTGCCGACGACTCCAACGGCACCACAGGCGCCCGCTTCGTTGCCCGGCTGTGGGACGAGACGCTTCCCGCCTTTGAGGCAGCCTCTCGCGCGCGCAGCCCGTCGGTCGATAAACCGGCGATCATGTAGGGCTGGCTCAGATGCTCAGTTTCGGCCCTGCCCGCATGTCTGCCATAGGCGATCTCGATCCCTTCGCGCTTCCGATTGATCTGCTGTTTCCGGGCCGCAGCATCGAGACCTTGCGACCGCATGAAGCCGAACTCGCACCCCATCACGTGGACTTTGACACGGGCCGGATCCTGCTCGGCGTCCAGAGCCATCTCCTCCAGATCGGCACGCTCACCATTCTGATCGACACCTGCATCGGCGAACACAAACCGCGCCCGCTCCGCGCCGACTGGAATGCCCGTGTCGCCTCCGGTTATCTCGACAGGCTCGCTGCGGTTGGCCTCTCGCCGGACGACATCGATATCGTCATGTGCACGCATCTTCATGCGGACCATATCGGCTGGAACACCAGGTTGGTCGATGGCCGCTGGGTTCCGACCTTCGGCAAGGCACGATATCTGATCGGCCGGAGCGAATTCGACCACTGGCGCACCGAGGAGGAGAAGGCACCCGGCAGCCACAATCACGGTTCGTTTTCAGACAGTGTCATGCCCCTCATCGAGGCGGGCTGTGTCGATCTCGTCGAGGACGGATATGAACTGTGCCAAGGCGTCAACCTCATCGCGCTTCCCGGCCATACCGGCGGCCAACTCGGTCTTTGCCTCTGCCACCAGCAACAGCAGGCCTTCTTCTGTGCCGACGCTATTCACTCACCCGTGCAGGTGTTTCACCCGGACTGGGCGACCCGGTTCTGCACCGATCCGCAGGCGGCGATCGCCACGCGTCGTGGTCTGCTCGCACGTGCGGTGGAGACCGGTGCGCTGCTGATCCCCGCACATCTGCGGCACTTTTCGGCCATGCGGATCCTGCTGGATGTGGATGGGATCTACCGTCCGGAGTTCGTGCCATGAGAGTAGCGGTCAGGATGCCCACCCCGACGCCTCCCGAACAGGGACGACCTCCCGTCTGCCCCGCGATTCTTCCAGCCAAGGCATCCGGTTTCCGCACGTTACTCGGAGCCGGCTTCCTTGCTGCGATAGATGTGCATTCTGTACGCCATCTGGTCGGCCGGATGCCAGTTGAAGGACGCGATCAACACGCCCGTCTGCGTCACGTAACGGCGCAGCAGTTGCAGAGACCACGAGCCCGGCTTCAATCCCAACTGCCGGATGAACTCCGCCGGCATCGGCAGGGCGCGGATTTCCTGCACCGCCTCTTCGATCGGCCCATCGGCGTGACGCTCCAGAAGGGCAAAAAATGGGCCCTGATGATCGTGGAACTCAGCCACCACGTGTTCGAAGCGCTTCGGCACGTAGCTCTGGATATAACAGATCGGTTTGCCGCCCGGTTCGGTCCAGCGCACCCCGTTGATCAGGATCCACTCCTCCCCGGCCATGCCACCGACAAGGCCCGCCACATCCTGGTCGAGCACCACGGTCTTGATGTCCATCACGACGTAGTAGGTCTCGACGGCAACCTGGAACAGTTCCTCGAGAGAGCCGAACGACTGGTAGAAGGTGGCACGCGATGTATCCGCGATCACGCGGGTGCCGATCCCCTGGCGCCGCTCGACATAGCCGCGATCGCGCAGGTACCGCAACGCTTCGCGAATTGTCGTTCGGCTGCTGTTGAACTCGACCGCAAGTTCAAGCTCAGGAGGCATCAGGCTGCCGATCGGATAGACCCCTTCGATCAACCGATCCTCCAGGATCTTCTGGATCTGCGCGTATCGCGGCAAGCCGTCGCCAGCCTTATCAAGGGGGGTATTGTCCTCGTACGTCGTCATTCCGCACTTTCGTTTTACGCGCGTGGCGTCCGACCTTCATCGGATTTGCACTACATCATTTTTGCGGCGCGCAACACCATCAGCACCTAACCGGATGAAGACAACGTGCTCTTTGCCCACAAAGATATCGACATATACCGGATTTATCACCTATAATGTCTCTACATTTGGAGAAGCTGATGCCATCGCGTCATAAATCGGTCTATTCCTACCGGACAAAACTCGGGCTGATCACTCCGCCCACCAACACGGTGAACGAAGCTGAATGGCAACGCATGATGCCGGAAGGCGTGACCTTTCATACACATCGCATGGCCCTGCATCCGGACACGACCAGTGTCGAGGGCAAGGCCCATCTGATGCGAGATCTGGAAGCGGTCTTCGGCATGCTCAAACAGGCGCGCGTGGATGCGATTGCCTATGCCTGTACCGCCGGGTCCATGATCAACCCGGTGGAAAGCCTGCCTGAACACCTGACCCACACCACAGGCGTCACCGCCGTGACCACATCCGCAGCGATCATCGGGGCTTTGAATGCCCTCAGTTGCAGGCGTCTGTCGGTGGTAACGCCCTACCACGACCAACTGAACCACCACGAGACTGGCTTCCTCGAAGAGAACGGCTTTCAGGTGGCGAAGCTCATCGGATTGGGCATCGGTGCCGGCGGGCCCTCCGAATATGTGCGCATCGCCGAGACCCCGCTTGAGCGGATTGAGACGCTGGTGGCCGAATGTTTTGTGCCCGGCAGCGATGCCATCCTCATCACCTGCACGGATTTTCCGACGCTGCCGCTCATCGCGCGCCTTGAAGCGCGTTATGGCGTGCCGGTCGTCACCTCCAACCAGGCCACCTTCTGGGCGATGCTGCGTGCAAGCGGCATAGACGACCGCTTTCCCAATTTCGGCCGTCTGCTGGCAGCCCACTAACCTCACCTCAAATACAAGACCGACAGGAAGGAAACATCATGGCGGATCCCCGTCTTCGGCAGGCCCTCGAGGCCAAGGACTTCATTCTGGCACCTGGCGTCTTCGACCTGATCTCTGCGCTGATTGCCGACCGCCAGGACTTCAAGGCGCTTTACGTGACCGGCTACGGCACCGTCGCCTCCTATCTCGGTCTGCCGGATGCCGGCCTCGCAACCTATCGCGACATGGTCGAGCGGATCAGCCAGATCGTCAAGATGACCAGGACGCCCGTGATCGCAGATGCCGATACCGGTTACGGCGGCTTGCTCAACGTGCGCCACACCGTTCGCGGATACGAGGAGGCCGGCGTGACGGCAATCCAGATCGAGGACCAGGAGTTTCCGAAGAAGTGCGGCCATACGCCAAACCGCCGGGTGATCCCGCTCGAAGACATGGTGCGCAAGGTGAAGGTGGCAAGCGACGCCCGCTCCAGCCGTGATTTCCTGATCATCGCCCGCACCGATTCCCGCACGGGTCTCGGGCTCGACGAAGCAATTCGTCGCGCGGATGCCTATCGGGAAGCGGGAGCCGACGTCGTCTTCGTGGAATCGCCGGAAAGCGAGGAGGAAATGAAGACGGTGGCCGAGCGCATCAAGGCGCCGCTCTTTGCCAACATGGTCAACGGCGGGCGCACACCCCTTCTCTCCGCAGCACGCCTCAAGGAACTGGGTTATGCCATCGCGATCCACCCTGCCCTCGGCTTCCTCAGCGTTGGCGCGGCCTTGGACAAGGCGTTCAAGGATCTGAAGGCGAAGGGTGAAACCTCGCCGGATATCGACCTTTACTCCTTCGCAGAGTTCAACAAGTTGCTGGGTTTCGAGGACGTCTGGGATTTCGAACGCCGCTTTGCGGAAATCTGAAAGGGCACGTCATGAGTCAGGATCTCGATGACAACTACAAGGCAGCCTATTCCAACCGGGCAGGCTTCGGCCGTCGTCCGGCTTTGGTGCTGATCGATTTTGCGGAGGCCTACTTCGATCCCGACTGCGTCCTTTATGCCGGTGTCGATGCCGCTCTTCAGTCCGCTCTGCGGATCCGAGAGGTGGCGCACCAGATGGGCGTCCCGGTGATACTCACGGAAGTCACCTATCAGAGGGGTGGCCTCAACGGGGGCCGCTTCTTCGAAAAAGCAAAGCCCCTGGCGTCCTTCGTCAAGGGACAGAAGACGGCGGAATTTGCCAAGGGCCTCGTGCCGCGGGACGACGAGATCGTGGTCTCCAAGCAGTACCCTTCCGCATTCTTCGGCACATCGCTCGCCTCCACACTCACGGCAATGGGCATCGATAACGTGGTCCTGACCGGTCTCACGACAAGCGGTTGCGTGCGCGCCTCCTGCGTCGATTCCATGTCACACGGGTTCATCACCACCGTCGTACGAGATGCCTGTGGCGACCGGCATCCGGCACCGCATGAGGCAAACCTGTTCGACATGAATGCCAAGTATGCCGACGTGGTGTCGGAAGCGGATATTACCGCCTTCTTCCGCTCGCTCGGCACAGAGAAGGCTGCCTGATGCTCGATACGTCGAAAAGCCGCCGCATCGCGGTTTTGGGAGGTGCCGGCGGGATTGGCCGCGCGCTTGTCGCCCATCTGCTGGCCAAGGGCGACGAGGTCATCATCCTTGACCTTGCCGAATCGTTGAACCGGCATGCGCTGGCAACGAGCGGACTTGCCATTGATGTGCGCGACGAACTGTCAGCCAAGACGGCGTTCGCGGCACTCGCGGATCAATGGCCAAGCATGGACGGCTTCGTCAATCTTGCCGGTTACAACAGCGCGCTCACTCCCATCGGCGAGACGGAAACGGACTATTTCGACGAGATCACCGGCGGCAATCTGCGCGGGGCATTCCTGGCCGCGAAGGCCGTACTGCCGCTCATGGCAGAGGGTGGCGCGGTCGTGCACGTGGCATCGGGTCTGGCCGCGCATGTCCGCCCCGGCTACGGCGCCTACTCGGCCTCCAAGGCTGGGCTGATTGCGCTGACCAAGACATTTGCGGTGGAAAACGCACCTCGTGTTCGCTTCAATGCCGTTGCGCCCGGTCTCGTGGATACCGCCTTTTTGCGCGGCGGTACGGGTCGCTCCGCGGAGGATCGGGAATCCATCGTTCCACTGGACGCCTATCGCGCCATGACGCCGATGAAACGGCTGGCGCTGCCCGAGGACATTGTCGGCCCTATCGATTTCCTGCTTTCTGCGGCAAGTGGATTTATGACAGGACAAGTCCTGTGGGTGAATGGCGGCGGATACATGCCCTGAGGATCGCCGGCCATCGTCGTCTGAAGGCACACCTCTCTCCACTCTGCCATAGGTCGAACAACAATCCCGCCACCGCTCAACCCGGTCGGCCTCGGACCACGACAAGCGCGTAACCGCGTGGAATGGGCGCACCGCGAAGCTGATTGAGTCTCCGGTCGTGACTTCGCTCCTTTGTCGGGCTTCGTTCAATGCGCGGGCATGTCTTGCGAGACACTGACGAGATCCAGAACCGCAGCGGCCAGAAGTTCACAGCCGGCGACCGAATGATGCGGTTCCACATGTTCCAGTTCGTTGTGGCTGAGACCCTCCCGGCAGGGAACGAAAATCATCGCAGACGGCGCGATCCGGTTCATGAAGAGCGCATCATGGAATGCGCCTGACAGCATTCGTCGCGACGGGAGTTGCAGATGGTCCGCGCAGGCCGCCAGTCTCTCGACCATCGACGGTGGAAACGCCGCGGGCGGCATGTCGAAGATGCGGGTCACGGAGGCCTCGCAATCCAGAGCCGTGGCGTGCCGGGCGAACATGTCGGCGATCACCTGCTCCATCGCGTCGAGCGCGGACGTATCCGGATGGCGGATGTCTACGGTCAGGCGCACATTGTCCGGGATGGCGTTGACCGCTCCCGGCTGCAGGGACATCCGCCCGACGGTAAAGCGCGCCTGGTCGTCGCCGGGCATGATCCGCTGATAGAGATCCGCCAGCGCCTGCGTTACCGCTCGCATCGGATCTCGGCGAAACTTGAGCAGGGTCGTTCCGGCATGGGCCGTCTGGCCCGTCATCTCGACATCCAGCCACCGCGTGCCCTGGATGCCGGTGACGAGGCCGATCGGGAGGTCCTCGCTTTCCAGAAGCCGCCCCTGTTCGATATGCACCTCCAGATAGCCGTACAGCGGAAATCCGAGCGGACGCATGGTCGCTTCGGGCAGACCTGCGAGCGTCGCGGCAAGCTCGCCAGCGAACGGGGCACCATCGACGGCCCGAAGATCCTGCCAGATTGCCGGTATCTCTCCCGCCGAAAACGCCATCGATCCCATGCAGCCGGGCGCAAACCGGCAGCCTTCTTCGTTGGTAAAGGCGACGACCTCCACCGCACGCTCCGTTTCGATGCCTTGATCCTCCAGCGTTTCCAGGACTTCGAAGGCCGAAAGCGTGCCGAGCGCGCCATCAAATTTGCCGCCGGACGGCTGGCTGTCCAGATGGCTGCCGATCAGAAGCGGCGGCAGATCCGGATTGCGGCCTTCGCGGCGGATGAAGAGGTTGGCGATCTGATCCTGGAACACCGTAAAGCCGCGTCGCAGGGCCATCTCCGCCAAAAGCTTGCGCGCCTCCCGATCGAGCGCGGTCAGCGCCTGCCGGTTGACGCCGCCCTTGGGGGTTGCGCCAATGTCGGCAAACCGTTGTAGATTGGCAAGAAGCCTTTCGCCGTTGATTGCGGCACCGTTCATCATGCCGCCCTATCCTTCCAGACCGGGTTGCGCCGCGCTAACGAAGGAACGGACTCGGCTCAGTTCCACGGGGTTCCACCAGACGCCGCCCTGCTTCAGCGACGAGGCGACGATGACGCCCTGGGTGCGCTTCAGGATGTCGATGATATTGGCTTCGCTCACACCGGATCCCACCAGAAGCGGCAGATGCGTCGCCCTGCCGATCTCCTCGATCTCTTCCAGGGTCGCGCTGTTGCCGGTGCGCTGTCCGGTGGCAATCACGCCATCGGCATCGAAGAAGGCGAGATCACGGGTCAGTTCGTCGATGGTGCGGTCGGCGGTAATCGCATGGGCCCCATGCTTCACGTGGCTGTCGGCAAAAACCTTGATGTGCTCGGCGCGCAGGAGGGAGCGATAGCGCATGGCTTCCGCCGCGCGGCCTTCCATGAAACCTTCATTGGCCACATAGGCGTTCGCCCACTGGTTGACGCGGATGAATTTCGCGCCGCCCGCCATCGCAATGGCAAAAGCCGGGATGGGTGCATTTGCCAGCACGTTGATGCCGAGCGGCACGCCGATGGCACGGGCGATACGATCGGTCACCACGCTCATGAAGCCCGTGGTTTCCGGTCCGATATCCTCCGGCTTCGAGAAGGGAATATCGCCGTGGTTCTCGATGATGATGCCGTGCATGCCGCCTTCGATGAGCGCTTCTGCATCCCGCATGCAGGCATCGTAGATGGTTTCCATCGCCGCGCCGCGATAGCGCGGGGCACCCGGAAAAGCCGGGCAGTGCACCATGCCGATCAGCGCCTTCGGTCGGCCGAAGATTTCCTGAATGGCATTGGCGGCATTGTCGGATATGGTCTGCACGGTTCTTGTCCTTCCGAAAGTTTAGCATGCGTGCCTTTATCATCGGCAATGTCGCACTCGATGAAACCTATTCCATTTCTGCCCTGCCGGAGCCAGGCGTTTCGATCTTTGGTACCCAGGCTTCCCGCGATCTCGGCGGCAAGGGCTGCAACCAGGCGATCGTGATGGCCCGTTGCGGCGTGCCGACGACCTTCACCGCCGTCATCGGAGAGGACGACCGCGCGACAACCATTCGAGAGACGCTGGCAGAGGAGCCGGTGACGGCAGAACTGATCAGCGTCGCGGGGGTGGCGAGCGACCTCTCCATCATCCTCACCACGCCGGATGGCGAAAACTCGGTCATCACCACGCAGGCAGCCGCCGCCGCCTTCACACCGGACCATATCGCCCACAGCCTCAGAGCGGCAAAGGCTGGAGATCTTCTCGCCCTGCAGGGCAACCTCACCGAAGCTGCGACGTTCACGGCTCTTAAACTGGCCCGGCAGATCTCCATGTGCACCGCCTTCAATCCCTCCCCCCTTCAGCCGTGGTTTCCGACGCTCTGGCCCCTGATAGACATCGCCTTCCTCAACCAGAGCGAAGCCGCTGCACTGACGAACCGGACGGATCACGCAGCCGGTCGGTTTCTTCTGCAGCAAGGCGTTTCCACCGTCGTCCTCACCCTTGGGGGAGAGGGCTCGATGCTGGTCACGGCGGACACGGCCTGCCACGTGCCCGCAACGCCGGCCCCGGCCGTGGATACCACCGGCGCCGGAGATTGTTTCATGGGCACCGCGCTTGCCTCTGCCCTGCGGCGCAGTTGCGCCATCGACGAACAGGCGCTGCGAGAGGCCGCTCGGGCCTCCGCTATCACCGTCAGCCGCCGGGGAACGCGCCTGGCTTTTCCGACGGCAGAGGAGATGAAGGAGATCCTCTCCGCCTGACGTCACATCAGCGCGGTTCTGCGAGCCAGCCGAGAATGTTCTTCCACAACTTGCCATACCCTTCCCACTCGCAGAAGGCGGGCGAAAGCCAGTGAGGGCCGATATCGGACGTCCAGGCGGCCGTGCGGCCCTTGCCGAACGAACCGGTGACGAGCAGCGGGTGACTGCCCTGATCTTCCGGCAGACGGGCGACGACCTCGACATCGGCGCGCTCGCGCACCTCCACCTCGTTGACGCCGAGCAGCAGCGGCCATTCACCGGAAAGTCCTGCCACCGTCGGGTGATCGGGTTTCACGATGTGGGCGCTGGACCCTTCCGGAATTTCGACACGGTCATCCCAGGGAAGGCAGGTGACCGGCAGGGTGTCTTCCACCGGCGTGCGGCGCCAGCGGGCCTTGCCGTCGATGCCCTGGAAGGAGAAGTAGCCGCCAACCATCAGCAGGCCACCGCCCTTTTCCACCCAGGCCTTGATCAGCTTCAGCCGGTTCGGCACCGTCTTCGAATGCAGCCAGACGGCCGGCGGAAGCAGCAGCGAATTGGCGCCGATGTCGGAGAGGATGATCACGTCGTAAAGGTCGAGACCCGCCATATCGAAAGGGAATTTTTCTACCGCATCATGGGCGGTCATGTAGGTCAGGTCGTAGTCGCTGCCTTCGAGCGCCTTCACCAGCGGCTCTGCCCCGAGGTGGAAGGTCACGCTGCCGAACTGGTCGAAACCTTTGTAATGGGTGGCGGAGCTGACCCAGCTTTCGCCAACGAGAAGAACCTTTTTCGTCATGACTTTCATTTCCGTCGTTGATCAGGCCTGCGCTTCGAAAACCGAGCGCGGGTTGGCCCGCATGAGAGTGTCAAGGGTAACGTCGTCCAGCCCGTGCCGCTTCAGGCGGGGCAGGAAATGCTTGAGGATATAGGCATAACCGTTGCCGCCATACCGCGTCAGCATCATCTTCAGGAAGACGTCGTGGGAGAGCAGGATACGATCGAGATGCCCTCGTTCAATCAGCGTAACGATGGCGCGGGCCGCCTCTTCGTCGCTCGGGCATTGCACCTGCTGGTCGGCATAGAAGAAATCCATGCCGATCATGTCGTATTCGATGAAGGCGCCGCGGCTTGCCAGTTCGCCCTGATAGTCGATATCCTCATGCGAGGGGTTCATGTGGCAGAGAAGGGTGTGGCGAAGATCAGCACCTTCCTCTTCCACAACATCGAGAACCCTGTGACCCGGCCGGTACCAACCCGGCAGATGCACCATCAGGGGCAGGCCGGTGCGAACCTGCGCCCGCGCCGCGCCGCGCAGCGATTTCTCTTCCTCCGCGGTGAATTCCGCCGAGACGCCGATTTCGCCGATCAGGCCGATCCTGACGCCCGTTCCATCGACACCATGGATCGCCTCGCCGACAATCTCGTCGGCGATCTGATCGATGCTGAGTGTCGCCACCTTCTGCGGATGGGAGGAAGCCAGGTAATAGCCCGCCCCCATCACGATGTTGAGGCCCGTCGCTTCAGCGATCCTCTTCAGCGCCAGCGGATTGCGCCCGATGCCCTGACAGGTCGGCTCCACCACCGTGTGCCCGCCAGCAGTGGCGAAATCCTTGAGTTCGGCAATCGCCAGCGGTTCGTCATCCAGCGTGATGTTGTGCTTGTTGACGAAGGGATCCTGGCGAAGTTCGCCGAGGATTTCCATGCAGACGAAGCCTTCGGCCAGATATTGCCGCTCCGGCGTCTTCGGCGCATGCCACCAGCAGCGGCAATCGTTGAGGATATGCTCGTGCATCAGCGTGACGCCGAGCCTCTCCACCGGCACCGGACCGCACACGGTCATGACATGACCGGAGCCCACATGACCTTCCGACAGTTCACTGACCATGGCCTCACCCCTTCTTCTTTCCGCCGAAGCGGAAGTTGGTGGTAAAGATCCGGGTGTTCAGCCAGATGGCGGCAAGGATGATCGCTCCGGTGACGATCTGCGTGAAGAAAGGCGAAATGTGCAGAAGGATGAGGCCATTGCCGATGACGGCAATCGTCATGGTGCCGAGCACCGTGCCGAGGATCGTGCCGCGCCCGCCCATCAGCGAGGTGCCGCCAAGCACGACGGCGGCCACCACCTGCAGTTCGAAACCGACCGCCGCATTCGAGGAGCCCGACCCCAGACGCGCTGCAATCAGCAGGCCTGCGATGGCGGACGCCACGCCCGCCACCAGATAGACCGAGGCGAGGATCCACTTGGCCGGCATGCCGACCCGGCGCGCCGCCTCGAGGTTTGACCCGACGGCAACCACCCGGCGACCGTAACGTGTCGAGGAGAGCACGACATAACCGATGACGGTGACCACAATCCCGATCAGGGCCGGAACGGGCATGCCGAACAGGTCCCCGCGACCGAGGTAGAAGAAGCCCGGCGCATCCGGGATCGGCACCGAATAGCCTTGCGTGATGTAGAGCGCCACGCCGCGCAGGATGGAAAGACCGGCCAGCGTCACGATGAAGGCCGGAATGCCCTGATAGGCGATGAACCAGCCCTGCAAGAGGCCCAGCACCCCGCCCAGCATCAGCATGGCGACCAGGACCAGTGGCCAGGGATAGCCCGCCGCGAGCAGGATGGCACCCACCGCATTGATCAGGGCCACCATCGAGCCGACGGAGAGATCGATCCCGCCGGTGATGATGACAAACGTCATCGCCACGGACACGATCAGGATCGGCGCTGCCTGCCGCACGACGTTCAACAGGTTGCCCGCCGTGAGGAAGGTATCGGTGGTGACGGTGAAGAAGGCCATGCAGGCGAAAAAGAAAACCGCGATCGAGAGAACCTGCGCGTTCTCGGCGACGAAATCCGCCACCGGCGATCCCTTGGCCCGTTCAGTGTAGACGGTCAATGTCGATCTCCCACGATGAGTTTGACGAGATCTTCCAGGCTGGTCTCGCCGATCTGCCGCTCCGCCACCTTCGTGCCCTCGTACAGGACGGCAATGCGATCACAGACCCGGAAGAGGTCCTGCAGACGGTGGGTGATCAGGATGACGGAAACGCCTTTCGCCTTCACCCGGTTGATCAGCGAAAGCACCGCTTCCACCTCCGCCACGGCGAGCGCCGAGGTCGGCTCGTCCATGATCAGAACCTTCGGGTTGAAGGAGGCGGCACGCGCAATCGCGATGGCCTGCCTCTGTCCGCCGGAAAGCTTCTCCACCTTGGCCGTCAGCCGCGGGATGCGAATTTCCAGCGCATCCAGCATCTTGCGGGCTTCCGTCAGCATGGTCGGACGATCCAGGAAAGGCCCCTTGGTGATTTCGCGACCGAGGAAAAGATTGCCGACCACGTCGATATGGTCACACAGGCTCAGATCCTGGAAGACCATTTCGATGTTGCGGTTGCGCGCCTCCGCCGGACCGGAAAAGCGGACCTCTTCGCCATCCATGGTGATCGTGCCGCCATCCGGGATATAGGTGCCGGAAATCACCTTGGTGAGGGTTGACTTACCGGCAGCATTATCCCCAACAAGGCCGAGGCATTCGCCGGGGTAGATATCGAGATCGACACCGCGAAGTGCCTGGTGCGAGCCGAAGGTCTTGCGAATGCCCTGCAGGGAAATCCGCGGCGCCGGAGCCGTCGAACCGGGTTGCCGGGGGATGGGCACTCCCCCGGCGCCGGAGACAGCGGCTGAGTGCTGTCCGTCGGCAATCATTTGAAGACCGCGCGGTAGGGCTCGACATTGGCCTTGGTCACGATGGTGACCGGCACGGCGATGGTCTTCTCGACGGTGCCTCCGTCGGACACCGTCTTCAGGGCCTTCACGGCGGCGGCCCCCATGGCGGCCGGATCCTGCTGGATGACGCCGGCGACATAGCCTGCATCGATACCGGCGATCGCCTGCTTGGTCAGATCCCAGCCGAAAACCTTGATGGCCTTCTGCTTGCCCTGGCTTTCGACAGCGGCGACGGCGCCGAGCAGAGCCGGCTCGCCAGTGGCGTAGATCGCGGTCATATCCGGGTTGCCGGTGATGAGGTTTTCGGCCGCCGAAAGCGCCGTATCCTGCACGTTCTGGCCATCAACGACGCCGGCCTTGGTAATGCCCGCCTGATCCTTCAGCGTATCCTCAAAGCCCTTCTGGCGAACGTTCTGGATGAAGGAGTTCAGCGCACCGACGACGCCGATCTTCGCCTTGCCGCCCATGTCGGACTTGACGTAATCGAGGAAGAACTTGCCCATGTCGGCGCCGGCCTTGGCGTTGTCCACGCCGATCTGCGCCTTCTGCGGGCCATCCGGCAGGATGGCGTCGATGGCGACGACCGGAATGTTGGCAGCCGCCGCCTGCTTGACGGCCGGCATGATGCCGTTCACGTCGATGGCAACCACGGCAATTCCATCCACCTTCTGCTGGATGTAGGTCTCGATGGCGCTGTTCTGTGCGGCCGGATCGTTGTTGGCGTTGAAGATCACCAGCTTGACGCCGGCGTCCTTGGCGGCCTTCTCAGCACCTTCGTTCATCTGGTTGAAGAAGAGCGCCTGCTGGTTGATCTGAACCAGGGCAATCGTCTTTTCCGCGGCCGAGGCCAGGCCTGCCGAGAGGCTCACGCCCGCCAGCACCGTGGCCGCGAGTGCTGCGGAAACATATCTGCGTTTCATGAATGTCATTGTGTTCGTCCTCTGTTGATTATTGTGCGTTGCTTTTATGTGGTCGACGGCGGCGCAACGGAGTTCCGCACGACGATTTCGACGGGCAGCAATTCCTCCGTGGCGGAGGCAGATCGCTTGTCCCAATTGGTTTCCAGAAGCAGCGACAGCGCGCGCTGACCGATGGCCCGGACCGGCTGGCGGATCGCTGTCAGAGCCGGCGCGAAGAGATGCAGCGGCGCGACATCGTCGAAGCCGATCATCGACACGTCGTCCGGAATGCGAATTCCCTCGGCCCGCAGAACCTCCATCATGCCGATAGCGATTTCGTCGGAACTCGCGAAAATCGCGCTGGCGGGGCGGCCTTCCGCCAGGAACTGCCGAGCGGCGTGACGACCGAATTCAACGGTATAGTCGCCGCAATACCGGTGAAGCGCGGCATCGCTGCCGAAGCGCGCGGAGAGGGCGGCCAGACAGCCCTGATAGCGGCGCTGTGCGCTCAGCATGTCGTCGGCGCCTCCGACATAGAGAACCCGCCGATGGCCATGGTCGGCCAGATGCGCGCCGGCCAGGCGCCCTCCCTGCTCATTATCGCAGAACAGTTTCGGAACGAGCGCGCCCTGCACGTCTTCGTCCACGACAACCACCTTGCCGGTCGCATTGATCAGCTCGGCCAGTTCGTCGGTTTCAGGATGGTTGGTGATGAAGACGAGGCCATCGACGTGATTGCGGGCCAGCAGCCGCAGATAGGACAGCTCGCGGCCGGTACGGTTCAACGTCGCAAACAGCGATACCGCGAGACCCTGCTGGTCTGCCGCCTCTTCAACCGCAGCCACAAGCACGCCGAAAAACGGGTTGGCGATATCCGGGACCACCAGTCCGATCGTGTCGGACCGACCGCGGCTGAGGCGCCTCGCATGCGGATTGGGGACGTAGTTGAGCTCGCGGATCGCCGTATCGATGCGTGCCTTGGTTTCGGCAGGCAATTCCAGCGAGCCGTTCAACAGGCGCGACACGGTGGCAACCGATACGCCGGCCGCCTGGGCCACGTCCTTTAGGCTGGTTGCGCGCATGGGCGCCATTCAACATGCTCCCGTTCCCCTGCCACCGGACTTTAAAGTCTCTCAAGGCAATCTTGTAAACCGCTTTAGTAAAGCGCTTTACTGAATCCATTTTAGATCCGCCTTGTCAAGCGCGCTTGTGAGCGCCTCTTGAGGATTTTTGTGACGCGGGGGCAGAGGGAGATAGCAAGGCTGCAGCGCCAAGGCCGTCCACAACCTTTAGGGCGTGACGCAAACGGGTGGACCTGCACGCACGCAGGCCACGACGAACATAATGCCTTCCCACCGCACTTCGATTGACAACGGCAATGGATCGACTGGAGGCTTGCAACATCCGCACATCGTGCGGCGGTGACGGCGCCGTCGTCTAACCGCGTCCTGCCGCAACGGTCGCCCCAGCCGTCCGTCCCAGGGTCACGGCCGTCAGCAGACCATTGCCGGAGAGGTAGCCGGAGGCGTCGTTGCCGGAGACACCGCATGCCGCGCCGCCGGCCGCATAAAGATTGGGAAGGGGCGTACCATCGGGACGCAGAACACGGGCCTGCGTATCGATGACCAGCCCACCCTGGGTGTGGAAAAGAGCACCGGTGACGCGGACGGCGCAATAGGGCGCGGACAAGGGTTGTGATCCGGCGAAATCGCGGCCGAAGCCATCCTCCGCACCCGCCTGTTTGCAGGCATCGACCGCTTCGGCAGTGCGCCGCAGCGCCTCTTCGGGCAGGCCCATGCGCACGGCCAGTTGCGGCAGGCTGTCGGCAGAAAGCACCGCCCCCATCGCTTCGGCACGACGGAAATCCTCGAACTGCCGGGTGATCGCCGCGATACGCGCATCGAAGACGGTCCAGGCCACGCCATCCGGCTGCTTGAGCACTTCTGCAGCCTGTTCGGAATAGCCCTTTGCCTCGTTGGAAAAGCGTTCGCCCTGACTGTTGACCTGGAAGCCGCCTTCGGTGATCGTCGCCCAGGAAATCAGGATGCCGGCGGGATGGGCAACCGAACCATGCCCCTGGTGGCCATTCAGATGACGGGTGGCGGCACCGAGCGCCTGCCCCCACGACAACGCGTCCCCCTGATTGCCGGCATGGCCGAAATAGGTGGCATCCGCGAGCGACGGAATGTGCTCGGCTACCAGCGCCCGATTGCCACCATAGCCGTTGCAGGCAAGAATCAGCCGATCGCAGCCGATCTCCTCCACGCTTCCGTCGGGCCGCGCAAAGGCCAGCCCGAGAACACGATCGGTTTCATCGGCGAAGAGCGTCGTCACATGCGCATCGCAAATCACCGGAATCTCGCAGGCTTCGGCAGCCGCCCGCAGGGCATCGATCAGTTCTTCACCGGAGCGCGAGACAAGTCCGTGCATGCGGCGTGCCGAATGGCCTGGATAGCTGAAATCCTCGATAACCGAAAATTTGAGATCGTGGCGGTCTGCCAGCCATTCGAGCACCGGTCCGGCAAGGCGGGTGACGTGATCGACGATCTGCGCGTCGGGTTCCCCATGCGCCTTCCGGAGAATATCGCTCGCAAAGAGTTCCGGTGTATCGACGATGCTGGCGGCCCTTTGCCAGCGTGTGGCGGCGGCTGGAACAAGACCTGCCGACAGGGCGGTCGAGCCACGCGGCAGGGGATCGCGCTCCAGAACGAGCACCTCCTCGCCCGCCTCATGGGCAGACAGGGCTGCCACAAGGCCCGCTGCCCCCGCCCCGATGACAACGAGCGGCACCCGGTAATCGAAGGCTTGTTCTGCAACACGAACACATTGGGACACGATCGGCTCCATTCCCCTACCAGACAGTTATCTGCCGCTTTGAAGAAACATTAAGCTGTATTATTTTTAAAACAACATTTGATTTCCAGTCGCGCTCATGCCTAAATTCCGGCACCGAGCGAGGAAGACGGGAATGGGTATCAGAGCCGAAGCGGGTCCGAGGACCCTGTTCGACAAGGTGTTCGATCAGCATGTCGTGACAGCGCGGGAAGACGGGCAATGTCTTCTTTTCATCGATCGGCATCTCTTGCACGAAGGCTCGTTTCACGCCTTCGACAAGCTCCGGTCACGCGACGCCAAGGTCGCCCGACCGGATCTCACCTTCGGCATCGAAGATCATTACGTTCCCACCCGGACACGGGACCTGACGGCCATTGATCCGGCGATCGCGAACATGATCCGCCAGTTGCGCGACAATAGCGCTCGGCATGGTCTTCGGCTGTTCGGCCTTTCCGATCCGGCCCAGGGGATCGTCCATGTGCTCGGCCCCGAACAGGGCCTGACGCTGCCGGGACTGACGATGGTTTGTGGCGACAGCCACACCGCAACGCACGGCGCCTTTGGGGCCATCGCCTTCGGTATCGGCGCCTCCGAAGTGGCGCATGTGCTGATGACCCAGACGCTCTGGCAGAAGAAGCCGAAACGCATGCGCATTCGTGTGGAGGGCAAGCTTCCTCCAGGCGTATTCGCCAAGGACATGGCGCTATCGATGATCGCTACCATCGGCGCCGATGGGGCCGCCGGCCACGCAATCGAATATGCCGGCAGCGCCGTTCGTGCGCTCACCATGGAAGGCCGGCTGACGCTCTGCAACCTCTCCATCGAAGCCGGCGGACGCTGCGGCATGATTGCGCCGGACGAGACCACCTTCGCCTATCTGAAGGACCGGCCCTACGCCCCGGCGGGCCAGATGTTCGATCGAGCCGTCGAAAGCTGGACAGCGCTCTTGGGCGATGAAGACGCCCCGTTCGATCGGGAGATCGTGCTTGATGCGGGCGAGATCGCACCCATCGTGACCTGGGGCATCAGCCCCGAGGATGCTGCCCCGATCACCGCCAGCGCACCGGACCCCGACCGGATGAACGATCCGGCCCGCGCCGCCCATGTGCGCGAAGCCCTAGATTATATGGGCATCCAACCGGGCCAGCCGCTGACGGAGATCGCCGTGGATCGCGTCTTCATCGGCTCCTGCACCAACAGCCGCATCGAGGACCTGCGCGCCGCCGCCGCCGTTCTTGCCGGGCGGCGCGCCCGCATACCGGGACTGGTGTCGCCGGGCTCGGCGGTCGTCAAGCGGCAGGCGGAAGAGGAAGGTCTCGACCGGATTTTCACGGAGGCCGGGCTCGAATGGGTCGATGCGGGCTGTTCGATGTGCGTCGGCATGAACGGCGATCTCGTGCCGCCCGGCGAACGCTGCGCCTCCACCACCAATCGGAACTTCCGGGGGCGCCAGGGGCCGGGGAGCCGTACGCACCTGATGTCGCCGGCCATGGCCGCCGCCGCCGCCGTGACCGGACACCTGACCGACATGCGCCCGCTTCTGGCGGGTCGCGAGACAGGCCTGACGGGAGAGCACTGAATGGACGCCTTCAAAAGTCTCGATGCAATTGCCTGTCCGCTGCCGCTTTCCGGCATCGACACCGATCAGCTGATCCCGGCCCGTTTCATGAAGCGCTCCCGTGCCGATGGTTACGGTGACTACCTGCTGCACGACCTGCGCTTTGACGAAAGCGGTCAGCCGAGACCGGATTGCCCTCTGAACATGCCACGCTGGCAGGGTGCGAAAATCCTGGTGACGCGGCGCAATTTCGGCAGCGGCTCGTCGCGGGAAGCGGCGGTCTATGCGCTCGCCGATTATGGTTTTGCCTGCGTCATCGCCCCGTCCTTCGGCGATATCTTCGCCAGCAATGCCGTCAACAACGGCGTGCTGCCGGCCACGGTAACGGAGGAAGATGGCGAGGCGCTGCTGGCCGGCCTGGAAAGCGGCGATGGCACCGCCCGCGTCGATCTCGAAACCTGCGAGATTTGGGCGGCAAACCTCGTCATCCCGTTCCGCATCGATCGCGTCTGGCGCACGAAGCTGCTGAACGGCTGGGACGATATCGACCTGACCATGAGCCATTCGTCAGCTATCGAGGCCTTTCAGGCGCAGGACTCCCTTACCCGCCCCTGGCTTGTGCCCACTGTGCACGGACCGTGACGCTCCGCCCACGGAAAACCAATTGACAAGACAGAAATCTGTATCTTTTATAGAACAACTAAATGTCTTCCAGGAAAGACAGACAATGACACGAACCGCCGCGACGGCAGAGCCCATGAAGGCCCACCGGCTCTATCTTCTGCTCCGGGAACAGATCCTGAGCGGCGAGGTGCCGGATTCGGCGAAGCTTCCGAGCGAGCCGCAACTGGCGCAGGAGCACCGGGTTTCGCGGGTCACGGTCCGGCGGGCGCTGGACAAGCTCGCAAGCGACGGCATGATCGAACGCCGTCCCGGCTCCGGTACCTTCGTCAGCGGCGGGCATGCGCGCATGCCGGTGGTGGCCGATCTTGCCAATGCGCTGACCCATCTGGTGGAGATGGGCCGCAAAACCGGCGTGCGTTTGATTGCCTTCTCGTATGTCAACGCCACGCCGGCTCTGGCCGAGGAGTTGAAACTCGAGCCTGGCGAGCGGCTGCAGCGCTCCATTCGCGTGCGCCTGATCGACGGGCAGCCGTTTTCCTATCTCGTGACCCATGTTCCGGAGCGCATCGGCATTTCCTATTCCGAGGCTGACCTGGCCTCGACGCCGCTGCTCGAACTTCTGGAGCGCTCCGGTCTGGTCGCCGACAAGGCCCAGCAGATCATCGGGGCGACGCTGGCGAGCCCGGACGTCGCGGCTGCCCTCGATGTCGAGATCGGTGCGGCGCTCCTCTCCATGACCCGCGTGGTCTACGAGGCCTCCGGACGCGGTATCGAGCACCTGCAGGCGCTCTACCGTCCCGACCGCTATTCCTTCCACATGGAACTTGCCCGCACAGGCGACCGCGGCGCGCGCCGCTGGACGGCGGCCGACAGCCGCGGCCTGACCGAGGCCAATGAAAATAACGACAAGAAGAATGCCCGCGAGAAGCGGCCACCCCTCAAGAGGAGAACAACACATGACACTGGTCGAGACCCATCTGAAACGTAGAACCATCCTCAAGGGCGGCGCCGCAGCCCTTGCCACGCTCTCGGCACCCGCGGTGCTGCGCGCCGCCGAACCCGCGCCGATCAAGGTCGGCATTCTGCAGCCGGTGACCGGGGCGCTGGCCCAGGACGGCGAGTATGGCCGCTTGGGCGCGGAGCTTGCCATTGAAGACATCAACAAGGCCGGCGGCATCAAGTCGCTGGGCGGCGCCAAGCTGCAGATGGTGTTCGGCGATGCCCGCTCCAACCCGGAGGCCGGCACGCAGGAAGTCGAGCGCATGCAGGAAGAGGGCGTCATCGGGATCGTCGGCGGCTTTGCAAGCCCCATCTGCCTTGCCGCCTCGCAGGCTGCCTCGCGCTACGACCTGCCCTATCTGGTGGATGTCGGCGTGTCCGACCAGATCACCGGACGCGGTCTGAAGAACACCTTCCGTTTTGCCCCCGGCTTTTCAATCTGCACCGCCGCCGCGATCCAGAACCTCGTGCGCATCAACGAGGCCGCCGGCAAGCCGGCAAAGACCGTGGCGCTGGTGCACGAAGACGGCCTGTTCGGCTCTGGCCTTGCCAAGCTGATGGCGACCGAACTGCCGAAATACGGTTTCGAGATCCTCGATCAGATCGCGGTGCCGACACCTTCGCGCGACCTCTCCAACGTGACGCTGCGTCTGCGCAGCCTCAATCCGGACCTCATCATCCCGAGCACCTATTACGGCGAAACCGTTCTGCTGGCCCGCACCATGCAGCAGCAGCGCGTCCGCCCGAAGGCCGTCTACGCCGTCCTCAACGGTGCGGCCTCCAACCGCCGTTTCGTCGCCGAATTCCCGGAAGCGGCCGAAGGCGTGATGGACTGCAATCACTGGTACGATCCGCGCAACGCGAAATCCCAGGCGGTGCAGGCCCGTGTCGAAGCCGCCGGCAAGCCGTACAACTACAACATCCCGCTGAACTACTCCTCCGTTGGCCTGCTGGCGGATGCTTTGGAACGGGCGGGAGCTGCCGAACGCGGCAAGGTCATCGAGGCGCTCAACACCTCGACCTTCAAGGACCATTTGATGCCCTATGGCGAGACGAAATTCGTCAACGGCCAGAACATGGGTGCCGCACCGGTTTCGACGCAGGTTCAGAAGGGCCAGATCAAGGTCGTCTATCCGAGCGACTTTGCCGACGCAAAGCCGATGTTCCCGGCCAACGGCTGAGGTTGCCGATCCGTGGCAGGTCCCGTTCCGGCGGGATCTGCCTCCTGTAACGCAACCTTGCGGACTGGACGATGTATTCCCCAACCATTCTCATCGAGGCGATGATCAACGGGCTGCTGACCGGCGCGATCTACGCGCTGATCGCGCTTGGGCTGACGCTCGTCTACGGCGTGCTGCACATCATCAACTTTGCCCATGGAGCCATCCTCGCCAGCGCCATGTTCGCCGTCTGGGGCCTGAACGTGCTGGGCGGGATCGACCCCTATCTGTCGATCCTTTTTCTTGCACCGGTCTTTTTCGCTCTCGGTTATGGCGTCCAGCGCCTGATCATCGGACCGGCAGCCAAAGACGATGACGGCAATATCCTGCTGATCACGCTGGGGCTCTCGATCTTCATCGAAAATGCGCTGCTGGCCGGTTTTGGCTCCGATACGCGGTCGATCAGCTCGGATTTCTCCTTCTCGGTCGTTGAAGCAGGTCCCTTCCTGATTTCGTCCCCTCGCCTCGTCGGTTTTGCCGGCTCGCTCGTCGTCACCGCCCTCCTCTGGTTCATCATGAGCCGCACGGATGCCGGCAAGGCGATCCGCGCTGTTGCCAAGGAGAAACTCGGCGCCAGTCTGATGGGGATCGATGTCGGCCATGTCTACGCGCTGACCTTCGGCCTCGGCTGCGCGGCCCTTGCCGTTGCGGCCGGTCTGCTGATGCCGACCTTCTATGTCAATCCGCGCGTCGGTGGCGCATTCGTCAACATTGCCTTTACGATCGTCGTTCTCGGCGGCATGGGCTCGATCCCAGGCGCCATGATCGGCGGTCTTCTCATTGGTCTCGTGGAAAGCCTGAGCGGACTGCTCCTGGGGGAAAGCCTGGGCCAGATCGGCATCTTCATCATCTTCATCCTGGTCCTGCTCCTGAAGCCGACCGGCCTGTTCGGAGCAAAGGCATGAAGCTCAGCGGTTATATTCCCATTGCTGTGGTAACGGCCGCGCTTGCGGTCGTGCCGTTCATCTCCTCATCCAATACTCTCTTCAACTTCATGGTGATGTCGCTGATCATAACCTTGGCGGCCCAGGGGTGGAACATTCTCGGCGGCGTCGCTGGGCAGACCTCCTTCGGCCATGCGCTGTTCTTCGGCGTCGGCTGCTACACGGCATCGATCCTGCAGGTCCATGTCGGCCTCAATGCCTGGGTCGCCTTCCTGCTGGCACTGCTTGCCGGTGCCGCTGCCGGTTTCATTCTCGGTTTCCTGAGTTTCCGGGCCGGCCTACGTGGTTCCTATTTCGCTCTGATCACGCTTGCCTTCGCCGAACTGATGCGGATTCTTGCCAATGCATCCGAATGGACGGGCGGAGCCGCCGGCCTTCTGCTGAAGCTCGATCCCGGCTTTGCCAACATGCAGTTCGAAAGCCGCGCCTCCTTCCTCTGGCTGGCACTCGCCTTCGTCTTCGTCGGCCTCGTCATCAGCCGGGCCATTGCCGGTTCGCGTTTCGGCGCCCATCTGGTCGCCGTGCGCGAAAACGAGGATGCCGCCCGTGCGCTCGGCGTCGATGTCCTGTCTGTCAAGCTGAAGGCGATCAGCCTGTCGGGCGCGATGACGGCGGCGGCCGGTGTGCTCTACGTTCAGAACTTTCTCTATATCGACGCCAATATCGGCTTCGGCGTCTGGATTTCGGTCGAAGCCCTGCTGGCACCGCTGGTCGGCGGACGCGGACTCGTGCTCGGACCGTTGATCGGCACCTTCACGCTGCATGGGCTTGGCGAACTGACCAAGAGTTTCGCCGGCCGCATCCCCGGCATCGACCTGATGGTGTTTGCCGTCGTGCTGATTGGCGTCGTTGCCTTCGCCTCAGGCGGGGTGCTCGGCCTCGTGCGCCGCTTTGCGCCGCGGCTTGCCCGGAGGATCGCGATATGATCTTGCGCACCGACACCATCACCATGCGCTTTGGCGGTCTGACTGCCGTCCACCAGGCCTCCCTCTCGGTTCGGGAAGGATCGATTACGGGGCTGATCGGCCCAAACGGGGCGGGCAAGACCACCCTCTTTGCCGTGATTGCCGGTTTCCTGCAGCCAACGGCTGGGCAGGTCCTCTGGCAGGGCAGCGATATGACCCGTCTCAAGCCGCATCAGCGGGCGCAGATGGGCATTGCCCGCACGTTCCAGATCGTCCAACCCTTCCAGGGGCTGAACGTGCTGGAGAACATCACCGTCGGCAGCTATCTGCGCCACCCGAAAACGGAGGACGCCATCGCAAAGGCTCGGGCCGTTGCGGAACGCGTGGGACTTGGCGGGGAGTTGGAACAGCAAGCCTCGAGCCTCACGGTTGCCGGGCGCAAGCGGCTGGAGCTTGCCCGTGCCCTGGCGACCGAACCCAAGCTGCTGCTGCTCGATGAGGTGCTGGCCGGTCTCAACCCGTCGGAAATCCGCGACATCATTCCGGTGATCCGGGCGATCCGCGACGACGGGGTGACCATCTTCATGATCGAGCATGTGATGCAGGCCGTCATGAACCTCTGCGAAGAGGTCTATGTGCTGGCACAGGGCCAGATGATCGCGGAAGGAACGCCCGCCTCCGTCTGCAACGATCCGGCCGTCATCGAGGCCTATCTCGGCAAGGGCGCCGCCGCGCGCATCGCCAACCTCGGAGGCGCCCATGCTTGAGGTGAAAGACATTCGCACCGGATATGGTGGCGTGGAAGTGCTGCGCGGCATCGACCTTTCCGTCGCCAGCGGTGAGATCGTCGCGGTGCTGGGAGCCAACGGCGTCGGCAAGACGACCCTCAACAAGGCGCTCTCCGGTCTGCTTCCCCTCGCCTCCGGCTCGATCACCTTCGACGGCAGGGCGCTTGGCGGCTCACCGATCGCCGCCGTCGAAGCCGGGCTCATCCATGTGCCGGAAGGCCGCAAGATCTTCCCCAACATGAGCGTAGAGGAAAATCTCGAGCTTGGCAGCTATCGCCGCGGACGTGCCGGACGCAGCCGCAACATCGAGCGGGTCTACGACACGTTCCCGAAGCTTCGTCAGCGCATGACGCAGATGGCCGGCACGCTCTCCGGCGGCGAGCAGCAGATGCTGGCGATCGGCCGCGGCATGATGGCTGAACCGAAGCTTCTGATCCTCGACGAACCCTCGCTCGGACTTTCACCGCTGCTGGTCGAGGAAATGTTCGACCTCGTGAAACGGCTGAACGCCGACGGCCTGCCGATCATGCTGGTCGAACAGAACGTCGTGCAGTCGCTCGAGATCGCCCACCGCGCCTACATCATCGAGAACGGGCTCGTGACCATGTCCGGCTCTGCCGCCGAGATCGCGGCCGATCCGGACCTCAAGCGCGCCTATCTTGGGCTTTGAGGAGCAAGATGATGATGCACGCACCCCATCCGCCGCTCCGCCATCGGGATCGCTCCGCCGCGTCAGGCCGCAGCGTCGGCCGCCGGATACCCCCATCGCCTGCCGTTGCGGCCCCCGCGGCCGCTGCCAATCCGCCGGACCACGCCCGTTCAAGGGTCGCTCCCGCGATGAAGGACAAGACATGACCAGCCTCAAACACCATATCTCCGACGGCAAGACGGTCGTCGCGCCCGGCGTCTTCGATGCGCTGACCGCCTCGATCGCCACGGATGCCGGCTTTTCCGCCCTGTATCTCTCGGGCGCCGCCATCGCCTATACCCGGCTCGGGCGGCCGGATATCGGTCTTGTCTCCATGACGGAAGTCGCCGATGTCATCAGCCTGGTCCGCCAGCGGGTGGAAACCCCGCTGATCGTCGATGCCGACAACGGGTACGGCAATGCGCTCAACGTGCAGCGAACCGTGAAAACCTTCGAGCGGGCGGGTGCCAGCGCCATCCAGCTGGAAGACCAGACGCTGCCGAAGCGCTGCGGCCACCTGCAGGACAAGAGCATTGTTTCAGCGCAGGAAATGGCCGGCAAGGTGAAAGCAGCCGTCGATGCACGCGCGTCCGAAGAGACGCTGATCATCGCCCGCACCGACGCCGTCGCGATCGAGGGGTTGGAAGCCGCGATCGATCGCGCTGCCCTTTATGCTGAAGCCGGCGCCGATATCCTGTTCGTCGAGGCGCCGCGCTCGGCCGAACAACTGGGTGCCGTCAGCACAGCCTTGGGTGGCCGTCGACCGCTGCTCGCCAACATGGTGGAAGGCGGCAACACGCCGATGTTCTCCGCGGCGGAGCTTGGCCGGATGGGCTACAGCATCGTGATCTTCCCGGGCGGCATCGTCCGGGCTCTGGCACGGACCGCGCAGGACTATTACGCATCCCTGCATCAGCACGGCACCAATACGCCGTTTGCCGATCGCATGTTCGATTTCGGCGCGCTGAACGAGTTGATCGGCACGCCGCAAATGCTCGACCTCGGCCGTCGTTACGAGGAATTCGACGCCGCCCACCACTCCCCATCCGCCAAGGGCAACACGAAGGACGACGCCGCATGAAAAGCGCTCTTGATCCCGTCACGCTCGCCATTCTGAACGGTCGTCTGGAGCAGATCGCCGACGAGATGGACGCGACGCTTTATCGTTCCGCCTTCAATCCGATCATTGCCGAGGCCCGCGATGCCTGCCACGGCCTCTATCACGCAGAGACGGGCGCCACGTTGGTGCAGGGCACCCGCGGTCTGCCGATCTTCGTCGGCGCCATGGCGTTTGCCGTGAAGGCGGTCATCGACAAGGTAGCGACGGACGGGGATCTGAACCCCGGCGATACCTATCTCTTCAACGATCCTTATGCCGGCGGCACGCATCTCAACGATTTCCGCCTGGTGCGCCCGGTCTTTCGCGGCGGTAAGCTCTATTGCTGGATCGCCTCCGTTGGGCATTGGCTGGATATCGGCGGCAACGTGCCGGGCGGATTCAATGCCAAGGCCACCGAGAGCTTTCAGGAAGGGGTCCGCATTCCGCCGGTCAAGCTGGTGTCGAAGGGCGTGATGAATCGCGACCTCCTCGACATTCTGGCGGCCAATTCCCGTGTGCCGACCTCCAACTACGGCGATCTGAACGGTCAGCTGAACGCGCTGGATCTCGGCGAACGGCGGCTGGCGGAACTGCTGGATGCTTATGGCGACAGCACGGTCGCCCAGGCCTTCGATGTCTTCTCGGATCGGGCCGATGCCATGATGCGCGACGCGATCCGGGCGCTGCCGGACGGAGTCTACAGTTTCGAGGACTACCTCGACAATGACGGCATCACGCCGGAGCGCCTTACCATCGCACTCGACCTCACCATCAAAGGCGACGAGATGGTGCTGGATTTTTCGCGCTCCTCGGCGCCCTGTGCGGGGCCGCTCAACATCGCCTATTCGACGGCTGCCGCCTGCTGCTATGTGGCGCTGAAGCACGTCTTCACCGCGGTGCCGGCCAATGCCGGATGCCTGCGGCCGATCTCCTTCATCATCCCGGAAACGACGCTGCTCGGCGTCAAGCCGCCGAAGCCGGTCGGCGGGTACACCGAAACGATCCTGCGCGTCATCGGCGTCGTGTTCGGCGCCTTGGCACAGGCCGATCCCTCGCGCGCGACGGCCGCTCCGTTCGGCACTATCAATGCGCTGTCGATTGCGGGCTATCGTGGCGATGGCTCCCGCTATGTGATGTTCTCCTTCTTCGGCGGCGGGCTGGGCGGCAACCCGGAAAGCGACGGTCTGAACCACGCCAACAACCCGATCTCTATGGCCACCATTCCGCCGGCGGAAATCCTGGAAGCCTCCTACCCCGTCGTCTTCACCCAATGGGCCCTTAGGCCGGATTCTGCCGGTGCCGGCCATCATCGGGGTGGCGTCGGCTCCATATATGAAGTCGAGACGCTGACCGACGCGGATGTTTTCCTGCTTGGCGAACGCGGCGTCTATGCACCACCGGGTGTCGCCGGCGGCCTGGAAGGCGGGCTCAACCGCTTCACCTGGGAGAGCGATGATGGCGAGCGCTCGCCGCCGCTCGCCTCCAAGGTCACGGATGTCAGGGTGCGCGCCGGCCAGAAGATACGTATCGAATCGCCCGGCGGCGGCGGTTACGGCAACCCGTGGACCCGGTCGCCGGACAAAGTCGCGCGGGACGTCCGTCTCGGCTTCGTCAGCCGGAAAAACGCGCGCACGTTGTACGGCGTCGAGGTGACCAAGGACGGACAGGTCGATGTGCAGGCGACCGACAGATTGCGTGAAGGAAAAGCCGCATGAACAGCCATATCAAGAGCCTGAACGGCGCGGTCGTGGGCGTCGATGTCGGCGGCACGTTTACCGACCTCTTCTATTATGAAGAAGCGACCGGAAAGTTCCGCACCGCAAAGGTCTCCTCCAATCGCGGCGATGAGGCCGTCGGCTTTATCGAAGGATTGAAATCCTTCGGCGCCATTGCCGATCTCGGCTCGATCGTGCACGGCACCACCGTCGGCACCAATGCGCTTCTGGAGCGCAAGGGCGCGCGCACCGCGCTGATCACCACGAAAGGGTTTCGCGACGTGCTGGAAATGCGCCGCCGCGACCGATTGAACACCTGGGGCCTGTGGGGTGATTTTATCCCTGTCATTGAACGCGACATGCGTTTTGAGGTGAACGAGCGCGTGCTGGCGGACGGAACGGTGCGCGAAGCGCTTGATCCAGAGGAAGTCCGCGCCGCCGCCTTGAAGGCACTCGCGGCAGGGGCCGAAGCACTCGCCATCTGCTTCATCAATGCCTATGCCAATCCGGCGAACGAATTGGCGGCGCTGGAAGCGGCGCGCTCCGTCTGGCCGAATGGCAACCTCGCCTCGTCCGCGCAGATCCTGCCGGAAATCCGCGAGTTCGAGCGCACCTCGACCACGGCGCTGAATGCCTATCTCCAGCCGGTGGTCGGCGGCTATCTCGGCAAACTGCAGGATGCCCTGAAGGGTGAGGCCTTTACCGGTCCGTTCCATATCGTCCAGTCGAATGGTGGGGTCATGTCGACCGAAACCGCCAGCCGGCTGCCGGTGCGCACCGCCCTGTCCGGCCCCGCGGCCGGCGTCATCGCGGCGGCTGCCATCTCCAAGGCGGCCGGCTATCCCAATATCATTACCGGCGATCTTGGCGGCACCTCCTTTGACGTTTCCCTGGTCGTCGATGGGCAGACCTCGCTCGCCGCCCAGACGACGATCGATTTCGGTCTTGTCGTGCGAACGCCGATGATCGAGATTACCACGATCGGCGCCGGCGGCGGATCGATTGCTCATGTCGATGCCGGCGGGTTGCTGCAGGTCGGTCCGGAAAGCGCCGGTTCACGCCCCGGCCCGGTCGCCTACGGCCAGGGCAACACCCGCCCGACCTTGACGGACGCCAATATCGTTCTCGGCCGCATCAATGCGGAGCGTCCGATCGGCGGCAAACTATCGCGTCTCGACGTGGAAGCAGCCAAGGCCGCCATTGCCGAACATGTCGCAGGCCCGTGCGGCCTTGGCGTCATGGAAGCGGCGGAAGCGATTGTCCGCGTGGCGGACGGTCGCATGGCCGGCGCCATCCGCCTCGTCTCCATCGAACGCGGACACGACCCGGCAAAATTCGTCGCTGTACCCTTTGGCGGTGGCGGCGCGCTGCATGCCGGTGCGCTCATCAAGGACGTTGGTCTTCAGGCTGCACTCGTGCCGCGGTATCCGGGCGTCACCTCGGCCCTCGGCTGCGTGATTGCGGACATCCGCCACGATCAGGTGCAGACGGTGAACCTGACGGTCGATGCGCTGGATGAGGCGGTCCTTGACGCCCGCATGGTGGCGGAGGCCGAGGCCGCAGGTCGTATCGTCCATGAGGCTGGTCTTCAGATGGAGCGGGTCGATATCCTGTTCGAGCTCGACATGCATTATGTCGGCCAGACGCACACGGTCTCCGTGCCGCTGCCGGTAACGATTGCCAATGGCTCTACGGGTGTGACCCGCCAGATCGTGCAGGACGCCTTCGATGCTGCCTACCGCGCCTCCTTCAGCCGCCTGCTGCCGGGGCTGAAGGCGAAGATCGTCAACCTGCGCACCGCCGCGATCGGCCGTCGCCCGCATTTCAGCCTGAAGGCGCTTGCGCCGGATGCCGGATGCTCGCTGGAAAAGGCCGCGCGCGGCAGTCGTCCTGTCTGGTTCGATGGAGCCTGGCACGACACCGCCATCTATGCCCGCTTGGAACTGCCGGTCGGAGCCGAGATCGAGGGGCCGGCGATCCTCGAACAGCCGGATGCCACGGTGCTGGTCGATCCGGACCTGGCGGCACGGGTCGATGAGCTCGGCAATGTCATCATTGAGAGGCGCTGATGCACAACCCCATATCCGCGGCCCAGACGGGCCTCCTGATCGTTGATCTGCAGAACGACTTTCTTGATCCGCAGGGGGCCTATGGCCGGGCGGGCCAGACGTCCTCCGATATTGCGGCGCTATCCGACCGGTTGGTGCCGCTTGCCGACCAGATCCGCACGGCCGGCGGCTGGATCATCTCCACCCAGTTCACGCTGGTGCCCCTGAAGGGCGGCGAGCCGCTCATCTCGCCGCATCTGAAGACGCTGCGGCCCTTTCTGGCGAAGGGCGATTTCGCCCCGGGCTCGTGGGGTCACCGTCTCGTGGACAAGCTCGCCCCGGCCGATATCAGCATCGAAAAGGTCGCCTATTCCGCCTTCTACATGACGCGGCTGGAATGGGTGCTGCGCAAATGCGATATCCGCAAGCTCCTCGTCTGCGGCATCGTCACCAATGGCGGCGTCGCCTCCACGGTGCGCGATGCGCATGTGCGCGATTTCGACGTGACGGTTCTCTCGGATGGCTGCGCTGCCTTTTCGCCGGACGTGCACGAAACGGCCATCGCGGCATTGAAGCCCGTCTGCCGCGTGGCGACCATTGCCGAGGTGACGACGGAGATCGTCTGACGACCGTTCGGCTCAATGTCCCTGCTACAGCCAATTAGCCTGCGCACAGGCGCAGGTATTAAGAGACGCGTGATGGCGGCGACGCGGGCAACGCTGTCATGAGAAGGCATGCGAACAGATTTTCCGGACGCGGCGACCTTTGTGAAAACCTCTGTCTGGCATTGATGGCTCGCCGGCATATGCTGGGCGCCATCAAACATCCCAGGAGGAAAACATACGTGTCCCTGCGCATCAATGACATAGCCCCGGATTTTACCGCTGAAACCACGGCAGGTTCCCTGAGTTTCCACGACTGGATCGGCGAAGGCTGGGCGGTTCTCTTCTCGCATCCGAAGAACTTTACACCGGTCTGCACGACAGAACTGGGCGCAATGGCGGGCCTCGAGGGCGAGTTCCGCAAGCGCGGCGTCAAGATCATCGGCATCTCGGTCGATCCGGTGGAAAGCCATGCCAAGTGGAAGGCGGATATCCGCACCGCCACCGGCTTTGATGTGGATTACCCGCTGATCGGCGACAAGGACCTGAAGGTAGCAAAGCTCTACGACATGCTGCCCGCCGGTGCCGGCGACAGTTCGGAAGGCCGCACCCCGGCGGACAACGCCACCGTGCGTTCGGTCTACGTCATCGGCCCGGACAAGAAGATCAAGCTGATCCTCACCTACCCGATGACGACAGGCCGCAACTTCAACGAGATCCTGCGCGCAATCGATTCGATCCAGCTGACGGCCCGCCACCAGGTCGCGACGCCGGCCAACTGGCAGCAGGGCGAGGACGTCATCATCACCGCCGCCGTCTCCAACGAGGACGCAATCGCCCGCTTCGGTTCGTTCGATACGGTGCTGCCTTACCTGCGCAAGACGAAGCAGCCGCAGTCATGACACGAGACGGGGTGTGGGGCGCTCGCCCGACACACCCCGGTCTTCTGGGCGGAAACGGATCGTGCACCCATCCGCCGCCCGTTCGACGGTCGCATGCACGTTGAACACGTCGCGGATGAGATCCTCGGTCAGCACCGAGTCCGGTCGGCCGGTCGCGACGATGGAGCCGCTCTTCATCACCGCAATCCGATCGCAGAACATGGCCGCGTGATTGAGATCGTGCAGCGCGGCAATCACCGTCAGATCCAGCCGGCGCACGAGATCGAGAAGGCCGATCTGATGGCCAATATCGAGATGGTTCGTCGGTTCATCCAGAATGAGCAGCCGCGGCTGCTGGGCCAGCGCCCGGGCGATATGCAGCCTCTGGCGTTCCCCGCCCGAAAGCGTGTGCCAGACCCGATGGGCCAGGTGCGCCATGCCGACGGCATCAAGCGCCTGGTCCACGACCGCCTCATCCTCTGCAGACCAGGGCGATGCAAGGCCGAGATAAGGCGTGCGGCCAAGCTCCACCGCCTGGCGTGCCGTCATCCGCTCGGACGTGTCCGCCTGCTGCTCGACAAGGGCCAGACGCTGCGCCAGTTGCCGGCGCGGCAGAGCCGCGAGGGGTGTGTCACCGAGCGTCACTGCGCCCGTCTTCGGACTGCGCAGGCCCGCCAGCATCGAAATCAGGCTGCTCTTGCCCGATCCGTTCGGCCCGACAATGCCGAAAAACTCGCCGGCCTCCACGCGCAGCGACACGCTACCCACAATCGTGTGCCCGCCGGTAGACCAGGACAGATCTGTTGCGTCGAGTCTCACAGGCTCGCCCTCCTTTGGCTCATGATCAGCGCGAACGCGGGCGCGCCGAACAGGGCAGTGACAACGCCGATAGGCAGCACCTGACCGGCGATCAGGATGCGGGACAGGATATCGGCGAGCACCATGAAAATCGCACCAATGACGGCCGCTGCCGGAAGCAGGGTGCCGTGACGGACGCCGACCAGCATGCGGGTGGCGTGCGGAATGACAAGGCCGACGAACCCGATCGAACCGACGAGCGACACCATGACCGCCGTCATCATGGCCGTCACTGCAATCAGCAGCGCGTAGACCCGTCGTACCGGGATACCTAGCGAGGCGGCCGATTCCTTGCCGAAAGCGAAGGCATCCAGCGAACGCGCCTGCGCCAGGCAGACCAACAGTCCGATAAGCGCAATGGGAAAGGCCAGGCCGGCATCCGGCCAACGGACACCGGAGAGGTTGCCCAGCAGCCAGAACATGATCCCGCGGGCCTGTTCGGCATTGGCCGCCTTGGTAACGATGAAGGAGGTCAGGGCGTGGAAGAGTTGGGAACCGGCGACGCCGGCAAGAATGATGGCGGCAGAGCCACGCCCGGCCCGCAACGCCAGCAGGCTCACCGCCAGGAATGCAATCAGCGCGCCGGCAAAGGCGCCGAGCGGCAGCCCGATCAACCCGCCTCCGACACCGAGGATCGCGACCGTTACGGCGCCCGTGGAGGCGCCCGCCGAAATGCCGAGCACATAGGGATCTGCCAGCGGATTGCGCAACAGCGACTGCAGAACGCCCCCCGACAGAGCCAGCGCAGAACCGCAGCAGGCCGCGACCACGACACGGCTCAACCGGTAACTCCAGATGATCCCCTCATCGATCGGGTCGATCGGATATCCGGCCTGCCAGACCCGGTTGGCAAAGGTTTTCGCGACGATCTCCAGCGGGATCGAGGTTTCGCCGATCGCCGCCCCCAGCCACAGGGAGAGCGTCAACAGAAGGAGGGCTGCCGTGGCAGCCCCCAGCTTGAGCGGCAACCCGGTCGCGGTCACCGGGGAAGGCTCAGTTCGGCAATGGCGTCGGCCAGTGCTTCGATGCCATCGATGGTGCGGATCGTCGGGTTCATGGTCTGTGCATCAAGATCCACGACACGGTTCTCCTTCACTGCCGTCATCAGACTGGTCACCGGATCGGTCTTGAGGAACTGGTGCTTGACGGCAATATCGTCGGCCGGATAGCGGCGGCGCTCCATGCGGGCGGCAACGATGATGGCGGGGTCGGCCTTGGCAATGGTTTCCCAGCCGATGGTCGGCCACTCCTCGTCGCTTTCGATGATGTTGCGAATGCCAAGCGCCTTCATGACGTAGCCGGGTGCGCCGTTCCTGCCCGCGACGTAAGGGTCTGCGGCGGGATTAGCGCTCGAAAACCAGAATACTGCCGAGAGCTTGCCATTGGCGGAGGCCACCTTCTGGCGGGCGGCCTCCTCTCGCGCCTTCAGGTCGGCAATGACGGTCTCACCCTTGTCCTGCACATCGAAGATCTGCGCGAGATCGCGGATTTCCCGGTAGATCAGGTCCATGGAGAAGGCATCGACCCGAACGCCGTCGCCACCGGAGGAATTGTCCTTGCCGATGCAATCGGAGGGCGACGTGTAGACGGGGATCTTCAGATCGGCGAACTGCTCGATCGTTCCGACCGTCCCCTTCGGGCCGACATGCCACTGGAACTGGACAGTCACGATATCCGGCTTGCGGGAAATCACGCTCTCGAAGCTCGGATCGTTATCGGCAAGGCGAGGCACCTTCGCATTGGCCTCCTCGTAGCCCTTCAGAACCGGGCCGAGCCAGACGGCGGTACCGACGGTTCTGTCCGCAAGGCCGAGCAGGTAGAGGATCTCCGTCGTGCTCTGTCCGAGAGACACCGCGCGCTGCGGCGCCCTGGCAAAGGTGAGGTCCCGACCGCAATTCTTGATTGTCACGGGATAGGTCGTCGCGGCGGCGAAGGCCGGGACGGAAAAGAGGCTAGCCCCGAGCGCAAGAGCACCGGCGGCGGCACGCATCAGGCGTGTCGTGGTCGTCATGATGGTAGATCCCAGATTGGCCAGAGATGGCACGTGTCGATGAAACGCCAAGAGCGGTCAGTCCGCTGTTCGGCAATGCGGGCCCTGGCGTCCGGGGAAAAAACTGGTCGGCAAGTGCTGTTGCCGCATCGGCAGCGTCATCATTGGTGGCTCCTGTTCCGGGCATCCCCGCCCGTGACGTTGGACATATGTGCTGATGGCAGGTCTCCTGGCTCACGGTTGTCGCCTTTCGCCTGCCTTCCCGCGCCGCATGGCGCAGTGACATGACGCTGGTGAAGCGTCACAAGGACGAGTGGCATCCGCCTACAGTTGCGGGGGCAGCCACGGACTGAACGATTGCAAGGTCGTCGTACCGTGTTCCCTATTAATCCTCGTTTCCGTCCGGAGAAGAGGAACCATCCACGCCAGATAACGGTCTGGTGAGCGTTGGGTCAAGAGTTTCTGGAACATGGGCGGCGCACTCGGATACGACGTTGGTTATGTAATAACGTTACATAATGACATCCGATCCATCTGTCCAGCCCGAAACGGGCGAGATCAGGCAGCGGTGGAAATGTCGCGCGGCGATGTCGGCGCGTTGCCGGCAACCACGACCCGGACGCAGTTCCGTCCGTCGGATTTTGCGCAATACAGAGCGGCATCGGCCTGGCGCACCTGTTCCGTCCAACTGCCGGCATAGGTGCTCGGCGCCACACCGAGACTGAGGCTGACGGTCAGCGACGTCGTTTCGGTCAACGGGAAGGAATGGTTTGCCACCGATCGGCGGATGTCTTCGGCGAGACGTGTTGCCTCTTCAACGTTCACACCAGGACACAGCACGGCGAACTCCTCGCCACCGATACGACCGATCCGGCAGGAGGCACCCGTTGTCTGGCGTAGTATGGATGCAACACCTGCCAGAACACGGTCACCCACCGGATGACCATGGCGGTCGTTGACCTCCTTGAAGTGATCGATATCACCAATGATGAGCGCGGCGGGACCGTGCTCCGCCAGGGCATGCGCCTCCCTTTCGAAGCCACGCCGGTTCAGAAGCCCCGTGAGACTATCCGTCTGCGACAGCTTTTCGAATTCTCGCGTCAGACGGGCCCGCTCGGTCAACCGGCCCTCGAGGATGCGGATGGCCGCAAACAGCGACGCGATCTCCGCAATCGGATGATCCTTCGGGCGTGTCCCGGGCTTGCGACCTTCGGCGAGCGCGATCACATCCGCCACCCCGCGCAGAAGCGGCCGCAAGATACGGATGCGGATGATGGCCAGGAACAGCGGCACCAGCGCAAGCAGGACGATGGCGAGAGCGCCATCGACAAAAAGATCAATCGTCGAGGACCGAGTCTGGTTCTCATGCGTCCGCTTCAGGCTCTCCAAGTATCCGTTGCGCAGATCGGTCAGCGGCTGCATCAACTGGACGTATTCCTGGGTGAAGGTCGCGGCGTCCCGTTTGAATTGCCCTTTCGTGCGCCCATTCTCGATTTCTTCGTCGATCAGCTGCAGGCCGGACGTCAGATAAATCCGCTGTACATCAAGCGCCTTGTCGTGAAACTCCGATCCCACGCGCTCCACCAGACGCGCTGGTGCCAAGAGTTGCCAGGTCTGTTCGATCTGATTGCGCAAACTGGTGATGGCCAGGAGGTTCTTCTCCGGAATCGCCACGCGCGCCGTCATCGGCCCGATCAGGTAGGAGCCGATCCGCCCCGCATATTCGCGGAGATCACTGAAGGCAGCGCCCTTCATCACCACATCGGCAAGTAACCGTTCCTGCTCGATGGCAGCCGCTCCCCAGCGGGTCATGACACCGGAACGATACCGATCCCATGCCTTAAACATCGTCTCGATTGCCTGCTGGACCTCTCCCGGGGTCCGTCGCTCCAGGGGTTTCATGGCGTTCAGTTCCACCAGAACCCGCCCCGCCATCAACTGGTGGCGCACATCCTCGATTGCGCGCGCCGGGACACCCAGGGTCTCGACGGCGGCCAGGGCGGCATCGGTCTGGGCTTTGGCGCTCTGCCACGCCTGCCGCGCCGATACAGCCTGTTGCGCGGATGCCGCCATATAGCTGTTCGCCGGCCCGCGTTCGGCGGAAATCCATGTCGCCGCATCAAACACGATGGCGAATTTCTCGATCCATTGAGCAGTCCCGCGTGCCGCCTGCACGCGAGAAAAGCTGTTGGAGATGGCAGAAACGGCCAATAACAGGGTGCACACGACCGCAAGCGCAGCGAGCGCCAGGATGCTCGGATTGATGCCGCGATGACGCCGCTGCACGCCCTGTAGTGCCGGTTTCACGTTAGCCTCATCGCCCCCGACTAGCCCGTTTGGCCGGCCTCAGGAAAGAGGCAGCCTTGTGCGCTCTCCCGTCACCAGCATCTGATCCAGCCGTTGAACGCGCATGACGCCCAGCCGCGGACCGGTTCGACCATTTGGCGGCACGCACCTGAAGAAAATGCTAATAAAGTGAGAAATATTCGCTCTCATATTTCGCCAGCCGCCGAAGACTTTCAAAATCAGGAGTTCAGGAGTCTGTGAGACCGTTAATGCCGTACAATTCACTCCGCCGCGGCACGAACCTCCTTTGCCTTCAGCATGGAGCCGGTCTCGCGACTACGCTGATGCCAGGACAACGCCTCCTCCAGGAGATGCGGCGTATGTCCGCCACGGGCGACCGCGCGCTGGAAATAATCGAGAAGTTCATCGCGATATGTCGGATGCGCGCAATTGCGGATGACGCGCTCTGCCCGCTCGCGGGGCGCAAGTTCGCGCAGGTCCGCAAGACCGTTTTCCGTCACGATGATATCGACGTCGTGCTCGGTATGGTCCACATGCGGCACCATCGGCACGACGGAGGAGATCCGTCCCCCCTTGGCGAGCGATTTCGTCACGAAGATCGACAGGTAGGCATTGCGGGCAAAATCGCCCGAGCCGCCAATGCCGTTCATCATGTGCGTGCCGTTCACATGCGTGGAATTGACGTTGCCGTAGATATCCACCTCCAGCGCCGTGTTGATGCCGATGACGCCCAGGCGGCGGATGACCTCGGGATGGTTGCTGATTTCCTGCGGCCTCAGGACCAGCCTGTCCCGGTAGCGACGGAAGTCGGCATAGACGCGGGCCGCGCAGGCCGAGGACAGTGTGATCGAGGATCCGGAGGCAAAGCTCAGCTTTCCCGCGTCAAACAGGTCGAACGTGCTGTCCTGCAGGACCTCGCTATACATCCGCAGGTGATGGAAGGGACCATTGGCAAGTCCGGACAGAACCGAATTGGCGATCGTGCCGATACCGGCCTGTAGAGGATTGAGGGTGAGGTCCAGCCGTCCGAGGCGCACCTCCTCCTCGAAGAAGCGGATCAGGTGATCGGCAATGGCCCGGGTATCCGCATCAGCTGGCTCGACGGTCGAAAAGCTGTCCTGCTCCTGCGTGATGACGATCGCGGCAATCTTGTCAGGATCGATCGGGATATACGGCACGCCGGCCCGTGTATCGCAGGCGACGACGGGGATCGCCTCGCGGGTCGGGCGCTTGGTCGGGATATAGATGTCGTGCAGCCCCTCGAGGTCGAGGGTCTGGGAGAGGTTGATCTCGATGATGATCTTCTTGGCGAGGATGGCGAAGCTTGCCGAATTGCCGATCGAGGTCGAGGGGATGATGCCACCATCCGGCCGGATCGCAGCGGCCTCGATGATCGCATAGTCGATGGGACCGAGTTGGTTCGAGCGCAGGTGCTCGACGGTCTCGGACAGGTGCTGGTCGACGAACATCACCTCGCCGCGGTTGATGGCGGCGCGCAGCGTCGCGTCCGTCTGGAAGGGCATTCGGCGGGCCAGCACGTGCGCTTCCGTCAGCATCCGGTCGATATCGTGACCGAGCGAGGCACCGGTGAGGAGGGTGATCTTGAAGGGATCGCTCTTGGCACGCTCGGCCATGGCAACGGGCACGGCCTTTGCGTCACCCGCGCGGGTGAAGCCACTCATTCCGATGACCATGCCATCTGCAATCAGGCTGGCCGCCTCCTTCGGCGTGACGATCTTGTCGAGGAGGGATGGGCGTCTGATGCGGTCTTCAAGCATGGATCTATCCTGGCGGTTCACGGCTACGTCCTCCCGGAAACCGAGATTAGATCGCGTTGATGGCTGCACCTTGACCGAAATCAAGGGCACCGGCCGGAAACGGCGGTGATAAGCGGCTGAACGACGCTTGCGGAACGGCCCAGCCGCGCTTGCACCGTCATCCTCCTCCAGCTGAACGCAGCGCGCCGTGCGGACAGAAGACTTGAACTCTGGCCAATCTTGGTTATTGCGGTGACAACCCACAACCGGCATCCCGCCGGCAAAACCACCATCAGTCCGGGGCTAGGTCGCGCGCCCCTTGGAGAAGAATGACGATGAAAAGCTATGTGCTGACCGTGACCTGCCCGACCGCCCGCGGCATCGTGGCCGCCCTGTCCGGTTATCTGGCGGAGAAAGGATGCAACATCGTCGATTCCTCGCAGTTCGACGATTTCGACACGCAGAAGTTCTTCATGCGGATCTCCTTCATCTCCGAGGAGGGCGTCGATCGCGCCACGTTGATCGACGGGCTTGCGCCGATTGCCGCCAAGTTTTCCATGCAGGCCGACATTTTTGATGCCGCCGAGCGGATGAAGGTTCTGCTGATGGTCTCGCGCTTCGGCCACTGCCTGAATGACCTGCTGTATCGTTGGAAGATCGGCGCGTTGCCGATCGATATCGTCGGTGTCGTCTCCAATCACTTTGATTACCAGAAGGTGGTGGTCAATCACGACATCCCGTTCCACCACATCAAGGTGACCAAGGACAACAAGCCGCAGGCCGAGGCGCAGCTTCTGGATCTCGTCGAGCAGACGGGTACCGAACTTGTTGTGCTGGCCCGCTACATGCAGGTTCTCTCCGATGAACTCTGCCAGAGAATGTCCGGCAAAATCATCAACATCCACCATTCCTTCCTGCCGAGCTTCAAGGGTGCAAACCCTTACAAGCAGGCCTACCAGCGCGGGGTGAAGCTGATCGGCGCCACCGCCCATTACGTGACGGCGGATCTCGACGAGGGCCCGATCATCGAACAGGACACGGTGCGCGTGACCCACGCCCAGTCGCCGGATGACTATGTGTCGCTTGGCCGCGACGTCGAAGCTCAGGTGTTGGCACGTGCCATTCATGCGCACATCCACCACCGCACCTTCATCAACGGCAATCGCACTATTGTCTTCCCGCCGAGCCCCGGTTCCTACGCCTCCGAACGGATGGGCTGAGGCTTTCACCGGATTCGGCGCCGAAAGCGCCGGATCATTTCCAAGGTGCTTCGAGACAACATCAAAAGGCCGCCAGTCCGTTGGGACTGGCGGCCTTTTTCAGGTCGGAACGCTTGGGAGGATGCTCAACGACGCTGGTTGTAGACGTCCACGCAAACGGCGCCGAGCAGGACCAGGCCCTTGATGACCTGCTGATAGTCGATGCCGATGCCGAGGATGGACATGCCGTTGTTCATGACCCCCATCAGGAACGCGCCGATGACGGCACCCGTCACCTTGCCGACGCCACCATAGGCGGAGGCACCACCGATGAAGCAGGCGGCAATGACATCAAGTTCGAAACCGGCGCCGGCCTTCGGGGTGGCACTGTTGAGGCGTGCCGCAACCACAAGACCGCCAAGCGCTGCCAGCACACCCATGTTGGCGAAGGTCCAGAACACCAGGCGCTGCGTCTTGATGCCGGAGAGTTCGGCCGCGCGGGCATTGCCGCCGACGGCGTAGATCTGCCGGCCGATGATCGTGCGGTTGGTGAAGAACCCATAGGCCGCAATCAGCAGCGCCATGATGATCAGCACGTTCGGCAGGCCGCGATGCGAGGCAATGAGATAGGCGATGTAGCTGACGGCGGCCAGGAGCACGATGTTCTTGCCGACGAAGAAACCGAAGGGCTCCGTCTCGACGCCGTGCGACAGGCGCCGCGCCCGGCCACGGACATTCTGCCAGACGAGGAAAGCCGCCACGGCAATGCCGAGGATCAACGAGGTCAGATAGAGTCCGCCCTCAGAGGACAGGAATTCCGGAATGAAGCCGGAGGACAGTTTCTGGAACGTCGCGTCGAACGGACCGATCGAACGGCCGCTGAGGACTGCAATCATGAACCCGCGGAAGACCAGCATGCCGGCCAGCGTCACGATGAAGGACGGTATCTTGAAATAGGCGACGAAATAGCCTTGCACCGCACCGATCAGGCCGCCGAGAAACAGGCAGATGATGCCGGCCGTGACGAAGTCGAAGTTGTACTGCACCATCATCATGGCCGCGACGGCGCCGATGAAACCCGCCACAGAGCCGACCGACAGGTCGATGTGACCGGTGACGATGATCATCAGCATGCCGAGCGCCATGATGACGATGTAGCTGTTCTGCAGGATGATGTTCGTCAGGTTGAGCGGCTTTAAGAGAATGCCGCCCGTGGCGAACTGGAAGAAGATGACGATGACGACGAGCGACATCAGCATCCCGTATTCGCGCAGGTTGTCCTTGAGGAAACCGGCCGCGCTCTGCGGTGCCGGTGCTGTGGTTTCAGGCGTGCTCATTCGTCTCTCCCCTTGCGGCGCATGATGGCGCGCATGATGTTCTCCTGGGTGGCTTCCGCGCCGGCCACTTCGCCGACGAATTCGCCCTCATGCATGACCAGGATGCGATCGCAGATCCCGATCAGCTCCGGCATTTCCGAGGAGATCACCACGACTGCCTTTCCGGCATCCGCGAGTTCGTTGATAATGGAATAGATTTCGTATTTTGCGCCGACATCGATACCGCGGGTCGGTTCATCGAGGATCAAGAGGTCCGGATTGGTGAACAGCCACTTCGACAGCACCACCTTCTGCTGGTTGCCGCCGGAAAGCTTGCCGGTTTCCTGGTAGACGTTGTGGCTGCGGATGCGCATGCGCGCGCGGAATTCCTGCGCCACCTTCATTTCCGAAATGTCATCGATCACGCTGCTGCGCGAGACGCCCGGCAGGTTCGCAAGCGAGATGTTCTTGCGGATGTCTTCCGACAGGATCAAGCCGAGATGCTTGCGGTCTTCCGTCACATAGGCAAGACCCGCATCGATCGCCTTGGTGACTGTCGATACATCGACCGGCTTGCCGTGCATCTTTACCGTACCGGTGATGTTGCGGCCCCAGGAGCGCCCGAACACGCTCATGGCAAATTCGGTGCGGCCGGCACCCATGAGGCCCGAAATGCCGACCACCTCGCCGGCGCGGACCTTCAGCGACAGGTTCTTCACGACCTGGCGATGCGTATGCTGCGGATGATAGACGGACCAGTCGTCCACCTCGAAGATCATTTCGCCTATGTTCGGCGTGCGCTTCGGGTAGCGGCTTTCCATGTCGCGGTCGACCATCTTGCGGATGATCTCGTCTTCCGGCACGACGCCGGCATGGCAATCCATGGTATCGACAGAGCGGCCGTCGCGCAGAACGGTGATGCGGTCGGCCACTTCGGAAATCTCGTTCAGCTTGTGGCTGATGAGGATCGAGGTTATGCCCTGGTTGCGGAATTCCTTCAGGAGTTCCAGCAGTGCTGCGCTGTCCTTTTCGTTGAGCGAGGCCGTCGGCTCGTCGAGGATCAGCAGCCGCACGTCCTTCGACAGGGCCTTGGCGATTTCGACGAGCTGCTGCTTGCCGACGCCGAGATTGGTGATCAGCGTATCCGGCTGCTCGCTCAGGCCAACCTTCGCTAGCAATGCCTTGGTGCGCTCGTGCACGACGGAGCGGTCGATCACGCCGAAACGCGACGGTGCATTGGCGAGGAAAATGTTCTCGGCAATGGACATCAGCGGAATCAGCGCGAGTTCCTGGTGAATGATGATGATGCCGAGCGCTTCGGTATCGTTGATATCACGAAACTGCCGCTCTTCTCCCGCAAACAGGATCGAGCCTTCGTAACTGCCGTGCGGATAAACGCCGGACAGGACCTTCATCAGTGTGGATTTTCCGGCGCCGTTCTCACCCACCAGCGCATGGATTTCGCCTTCGCGCACGGTGAAGCTGACGTCGGACAGGGCTTTCACAGCACCAAATGACTTGGAAATGCCGCGCATTTCCAGAATCGGCGGGCGTTCAGCCGCAATCACGGGAGCAAGCATGCCATCATCTCCGATGGGGACAAAAATGGACGTGGCGGCGCAGTGACGCGCCGCCACGTCCGATCAGGATATTACTTCAGCTGGTCTTCTTTGTAGTAACCGGAACCCACCAGAACTTCCTTCCAGTTGGTCTTGTCGACGGCAACCGGCTTCAAGAGGTAGGACGGAACGACCTTCTTGCCGTTGTCGTAGGTCTTGGTGTCGTTGACGGTCGGCTCCTTGCCGCTCATGACGGCGTCAACCATGTCCACGGTCACCTTCGCGAGTTCGCGGGTGTCCTTGAAGATGGTGGAGTACTGTTCACCAGCGATGATCGACTTGACGGACGGCACTTCAGCGTCCTGGCCGGACACGTACGGCATCGGAACGCCGCCGGAACCGTAACCGACGCCCTTCAGCGACGACAGGATACCGATCGAGATGCCATCATAGGGCGACAGAACAGCGTTCACCTTCTTGTCGGCATAGAAAGCCGACAGGATGGCGTCCATACGAGCCTGGGCGGTTGCACCGTCCCAACGCAGCGTCGAAACCTTGTCCATGCCAACCTGGCCGGAACCAACCTTCAGAACGCCCTTGTCGATGAGCGGCTGGAGAACGCTCATCGCGCCGTTGTAGAAGAAGAAGGCATTGTTGTCGTCCGGCGAACCGCCGAAGAGTTCGATGTAGAACGGGCCCTTTTCGGTGTCGGCCTTCAGAGCCTTCACGAGGGTCGTTGCCTGCAGAACGCCAACCTGGAAGTTGTCGAACGTGGCGTAGTAATCGACATTCGGCGTATCGCGGATCAGGCGGTCATAGGCGATGACCTTGATCTTCTGGTCGGCAGCCTGCTGCAGAACGTCCGACAGGGTGGTGCCGTCGATCGACGCGATCACGAGCACCTTGGCGCCCTTGGTGACCATGTTTTCGATCTGCGAGAGCTGGTTCGGGATGTCGTCTTCTGCGTACTGCAGGTCAACGTCGTAACCGCGCTCCTTGAGCACCTTGACCATGTTGTCGCCGTCCGCGATCCAGCGGGCAGACGACTTGGTCGGCATGGCAACGCCGACGAGACCCTTGTCGGCAGCGCCGGCCGGGGCAGCAATCGTCATTGCTGCAAACATCGCAGCCGTGGTGAGATACTTGAAAAGTTTCATGGATACTCCTCCTGATTGTCGAGGCTCCCTTCGAGCCCGACCGAAAATTCATCCCCCGTGGGCGGCGAGACCGTCGCCCACAATTGTCGTTTCGGGTTCCTCCGAAAGCGCGGCACAGACGTTCCGCGCCCTGATGCTCCCGTCAGTGGTTATCGCGCGGAATACCTTCCGTCTGCGCGATCCGCTGGTATTTCACGGCCGGTTCGAGAACCGCACCGGTCTCCATCTGCCCGACGATGCCGCGCTGGATTTCCTGCCATGGCGTCTGGTGCTTCGGATACTGGTAACCGCCCTTCGCTTCCAGCTCGGCGTAGCGCGCGGCAAGCTCTTCGGCGGAAATGAGGATATCTGCCTTGCCGCTACCGACGTCGATGCGAACACGGTCACCGGTCTTGAGGATGGCAAGGCCACCGCCCGCTGCCGCTTCCGGCGAGGCGTTGAGGATCGACGGGCTGCCGGACGTGCCGGACTGGCGACCGTCGCCGATGCACGGGAGCGAGGTGACGCCCTGCTTCAGCAGATAGTCCGGCGCGCGCATGTTGACGACTTCCGCGGCACCCGGATATCCGATCGGGCCTGCGCCACGCATGAAGAGAACGGTGTTCGCGTCAATGCCGAGCGACGGATCGTCGATGCGGTGGTGATAATCTTCCGGTCCATCGAACACGACGGCCTTGCCTTCGAAGGCTTCCGGATCGTTCGGGTTGGACAGGTAACGGTCGCGGAACTCCTTGGAGATCACGCTCGTCTTCATGATCGCCGACGAGAAGAGATTGCCGCGCAGCACGCGGAAACCGGCGCGCTCCTTGAGCGGCTGGTCGTAGGGACGGATAACCTTTTCGTCCTCGATCACGGCGCCACGGCAGTTCTCGCCGATGGTCTTGCCATTGACCGTCATCGCGTCTTCCTTGATGAGGCCCTGGGTCATCAGCTGGTTGACGACAGCCGGAACACCACCGGCGTGATAATAGTCTTCGCCGAGATATTCGCCGGCCGGCTGCAGGTTGACGAGCAGCGGGATCTCTTCGCCGTAGGTCTGCCAGTCATCAATCGTCAGCTCGACGCCGAGGTGGCGGGCAAGGCCGTTCAGGTGGATCGGTGCATTGGTGGAGCCGCCGATGGCCGAGTTGACCCGAATGGCGTTGATGAAGGCGTCCTTCGTCATGATGTCAGACGGCTTCAGGTCTTCCTTGACCATCTCGACGATGCGAAGACCGGTGAGATAGGCCATTTCCTGGCGGTCACGATAAGGCGCCGGAATAGCGGCCGAACCCGGAAGCTGCATGCCGAGCGCTTCGGCCAGCGAATTCATCGTGGTGGCCGTGCCCATGGTGTTGCAATAACCGGTGGACGGAGCCGAGGAGGCCACAAGCTTGACGAAGCCGGCGTAATCGATCTCGCCCTTTGCCAGAAGTTCACGCGCCTTCCAGACGATGGTGCCGGAGCCCGTGCGCTCGCCGCGGAACCAGCCGTTCAGCATCGGACCGACCGAAAAGGCGATCGACGGGATGTTGACCGTGGCCGCGGCCATCAGACAGGCCGGGGTCGTCTTGTCGCAGCCGATGGTCAGGATGACGCCATCCAGCGGATAGCCGTAAAGCACTTCCACGAGGCCAAGATAGGCTAGGTTGCGGTCGAGGCCGGCCGTCGGGCGCTTGCCGGTTTCCTGGATCGGGTGAACCGGGAATTCGATGGCGATGCCGCCGGCTTCACGAATGCCTTCGCGCAGGCGGTTGGCCAGCTCGAGGTGGTGACGGTTGCACGGCGACAGGTCGGAGCCCGTCTGGGCAATGCCGATGATCGGGCGATCCGACTGCAGTTCCGCCTGGCTGAGGCCGAAGTTCATGTAACGCTCGAGGTAGAGCGCGGTCATGTCGGCGTTCGCCGGATTGTCGAACCAGGCGCGCGAACGCAGCTTGCCGTTCGGTCCTGTGGTCGTGGTGGGCAGTGTGTCTTTGCTCATGAGCCTGTCTTCTTCTGCGCTATGCGTGAACGGCGAAGCCGCTTTCGCGTCAATCCTCGAACGCCTCGACCTCATGACGGCGACCGAGCATGAAGGCATCGGCGACGTGCACCAGGGGCGAGAAATCCGTATCCGACTGGCCGGACGTGACCAGGGAAACGAAATGCCGGTAAAGATTACGGTATTCGCGATCCTCCTCGACGATCTGCGCCTCGCCATCCACGAACAGGCGGCTGCCGCCATGGGTCAGCACGATCGAGCCGCGGTCGGTCTCGACCCGGATATCCCAGGTCTGCGGACCCGTCTGGCGCCAGTCGAAAGCAGCGGTCAGCTTCACGCCGCTGGCGGTCATGAATTCCAGATCGGCGGCAATCGGGGCTGCCCGATTGGCCGGGAAGGACAGGTTCGACGCCACCAGATGGAAGCTTTCCGGCATGATGCGGGTGACGATGGAGAGGGCATTGATGCCCGGATCGAACACGCCGAGGCCGCCCGGCTCCCAGATCCAGTCCTGGCCGGGATGCCAATGGCGCACGTCTTCCTTCCATTCCACATGCAGCGAACGGACCGTGCGGTCGGCCAGCATCTGGCGGGCCGGCTCAACGGCCGCCGCCTCTCGCGAATGCCAGGTCGCAAACAGCGAAACACCCTGCTGCCGTGCAAGCTGATCCAGCGCGAAGACTTCGGCAATGGTGGCGCCCGGCGGCTTTTCCAGCATCACATGCTTGCCGGCGAGAAGGGCTGCACGCGCCTGCTCGAAACGACCCTGCGGCGGCGTGCACAACGAGACCGCATCCACCTCCACGTCGGCTGCGAGCAGCGCGTCAATGTCGGGAAAACAGTGAACACCGTCCAGCTTGGCGTTGCGGCTGGCGACCGCCACCAGATCGATGCCGTCAGTGGCTTCGATCGCCTGGAGATGCTGGTCCCGGGCAATCTTGCCGAGACCGACGATGGCGAGACGGATGGAGGACATCGACGTCTCCTTACAGCGCGCGGATCGTGACCGGCGCCTCGTCGGCGATGGCCAGGCGGTTGACGAGCGTCAACTTGAAGGGCGCTGCGGAGATTTCGAACTGGTCGCCGGCCTCGGTCTTGATGCCTTCCGAGAAGGACAAGGTCGCCGTGCCGAAGAAATGCACATGCAGGTCGCCCGGGCGGCGGAAGAGATCATACTTGAAATTATGATGTTCAAGATTGGCGATGGTGTGCGACATGTTCGCTTCGCCGGAGAGGAAGGGCTTCTCGAAGATCACCTGATCGCCGCGCCGGATCAGCGACGTGCCTTCCACATGCTGCGGCAGTTCGCCGACCAGAAGTTCCGCCCCAAGCGATGCCTGGCGCAGTTTCGAGTGGGCCAGCCAGAGATAGTTGCCCTTCTCCGTCACGTGATCGGAGAACTCGTTGGCGAGACAGAAACCGAGGCGATACGGCATGCTGTCCGGGCCGATCATGTAGATCGCGGCCAGCTCCGGCTCTTCGCCGCCGTCCAGCGCAAACGCCGGCGACTCGAGATCTTCACCGGTGGCCTTCAGCTGCGAGCCGTCGCCCTTGTAGAACCATTCCGGCTGCACGCCGGCCTCGCCAGCCTTCGGCTTGCCGCCTTCGACGCCCATGAGGAACATGCGCATGGAATCGGTCGGCTTTTCGGTGGACTGCGCGGCCTTGTGCATCTTGTCGCGACCATCGGCCGAACCAAGGTGGGTGAGCCCCGTACCGGCGACGATGAAGTGGGCCGGATCCGGATGCGCGACCGGGAGACCGAGACGGCCTTCGTTCTGCGCGGCCTTAAGATCGACCACCGGACCCTTGGCCTGGGTTTCGATGAAGTCTGCGAAGCTCTTCTTCTCGGCGATCGCCTTCATCGCCAGATCGTAGGTCGATGACACACCCTCAACGACATGGGCGTCATTCTCGCCATCCCACGCAACAACGCGCACCTGCCCGTCGACGGCCACCTGCAGAAGTCTCAACATGTTCTAAAGCCTGCCCTTGAATCTCATCACTGCGGCGTCACCGCAGACTCCTCCAGGCGCTGTGCACCTTTATTAATATGACTATTTAACCTGGGGCCTCGTTGTCAAGCTGCCAATTTCATATTCGCATGCTGCCGGTTTTGTTCCACAGCGTGGAATGCGTGCCTAAACCTTGGGCATTCAATCGTTTGAATAATGAATAGTATTTCCAGATGCGCAATTTCTGAAAAGGGCTTTGAGGGGCGATTAATATTATTATATGTCTAGCGCGGGAGAGGCGATCTGTGCAGTTTGCGCGAAAGGGATGAGGAATTCCAAGTGGCGCAGGTGCGGATTGGCGTGGATGGCGCACAGGATAATGCGGGAGAAAGACTGGTGGGGCTTCTAGAAACGGCGATAACGGGGAAGAAGCGCGGCAGCAGCCACGCCCATGTGGTGGCGGAACTCGGCCACGCCATTGTCTCCGGAGCAATCCCGGAAGGCTCCATCCTGCCAGGCGATGCGGAATTGTCGCAGCGATTCGCAGTGTCTCGCACGGTGCTGCGCGAGGCGATGAAGACACTTGCCGCCAAGCGGCTGATCGAACCGAAGGCCAAGGTCGGCACCCGCGTGCTGCCGAGTGCCAACTGGAATTTCTTCGATCCGGATGTCCTTGGATGGCGCTGCGACACCGGGATCGATTTGACCTTCATCGAGCATCTGGCGGAAATGCGCACCGCCCTTGAACCGGCCGCCGCCGCTGCCGCTGCCCGCAGGGCGACAGCCGACGACATCGTCTCTCTGTATGCCATCGCTGCAAAATTCGACGACCCGTCGCACACGCCGGAGACCATCGCCAAGGTGGACCTGGAATTCCATCTCGCCATCGCCAGAATGTCCGGCAATCCGTTCATGCATTCGGCAAGCGCGCTGATCGAAGCGGCGCTCTCCATCGCCTTCCAGCTCTCGTCTCCAGCATCCTCGCCCGACATGATCGAGGAAATCGCCGGCAATCACCTCAGGATCGCCCATGCGATTGCCTCCCGTGACCCGGACAAGGCGGTTGCCGCGATGCGCCACGTGATCGATGTCGGCCGCAGCCGTATCCAGAAATCGCTGGCCCCCGGCCAAGCGGACCAGGCTGCGCCCTGACGCAGACCCGTCTCGGAACAATCGGAACCACAGTCTGTTCGCTGTTTGACATCATCAGGGAGCAAGACGATGGAACCGAAGAACCACATGTCGGAGATGGAACAGGCCGAAGGCGATCGGGGCACCGTCGAACGGGAGCTTCAGCGCCAGGACAAAAAACTGGCCGAGGACAACCGCACATCAAGGGATGATGCGTCCTCGAAGAAGGACACCGCACCGAAAGAATAACCACCCGTAGCGAAGGACATTCCACATGACCCTGGATTTGACCGGACGCGTGGTGGTCATCACCGGCGCGTCGAGCGGGGTCGGCGAGGCGACTGCCTATGCCTTTGCCCGTCGCAAAGCCCGCCTCGTCCTCTCAGCCCGCAACCGTGACGCCTTGGAGCACGTGGCAGCCGCCTGTCGCGACCTGGGCGCCGAAGCTCATGTCGCAAGCGCAGACGTGACGGATATCGACGCGGTCCGGCACGTGGCCTCCCAGGCCTTTGCGCTCGGCGGCATCGATGTCTGGGTCTCCAACGTCGGCGTCGGTGCTGTCGGCAGCTTCACGGAAACACCTATGAGCGCGCATGAACAGGTGGTGCGCACCAACCTGATCGGACACATGAACGACGCGCATGCCGTCCTGCCGATTTTCCTGCGCCAGAAACGCGGCACATTCATCAACATGATCTCCCTTGGCGGCTTCGCAGCGGCACCCTTCGCCGCGGCCTACAGCGCGAGCAAGTTCGGCCTGAAAGGTTTTACGGAAGCCCTGCGGGCCGAGCTTTCCGACCAGCCGCGCATTCACATCTGTGACATCTATCCAGCCTTTCTGGATACGCCCGGTCTCAGGCATGGCGCCAACTTTACCGGTCGCAAGGTCAGCGCGCCGCCGCCCGTTTATGATGCGCGACGCGTCGCTGAAGCCATCGTTGCCACGGCGGAGAGACCGCGCGACACGGTGACGATTGGTGCCGTCACCAACCTTTTGCGCCTCAGCCACCTGGCAGCGCCCAATCTAACTGCAAGCCTGATGGCGATGGTGATGCGCAGCTATTTCCGCCGGGCAGATCCCGTGGCGATCAGCAACGGCAACCTGTTTGCCCCTTCCACCGACCCCGGCGGTATCGATGGAGGACTTCGCTCTCCGCAGCAAAGGACTGCGGCGGTCACATTTCTTGCAGCGCTCGCTGCCGGTGCGACAGTCGCCTATGCCATGGCCCGTCGCCGGTAACGGCGATGGCAACCGTGAACGTCGGCGCTACGCCAGTTCAACGATCGCATCCACCTCCACCAGCGCGTTCGCGGGAAGGCTGGAGACGCAGACGGCGGTGCGGGCATGCCGGCCCGCCTCGCCGTAAAGGGCGATGAACAGTTCGGACGCGCCATCGGCGATTTTCGGACCATCGGCGAACCCGGCCGGTGCCGACACGAAGGCGCCGAGGCGGAGGATACTCGTGACATTATCCAGCGAGCCCGTTGCTGCCTTGATGTTGAAAAGCAGATTGAGCGCGCACATCCGCGCCGCGGCCTTGGCCTCCTCCAGATCGAACCCGTCCGGCACCGGCCCGAAATACTGCGGCCTGCCATTCCATTCGCAGATCTGACCCGCCAGAAACAGCAGATTGCCGCTTCGCTTGTAGGGAAGGAAATTGGCGCGCGACGGGGAGGATTGCGGCAGCTCAAGTCCGAGGCTTGCCAACCTCTCTTCAACTTGAATGGCTGATGGGGTCATGGTAGCGAAACTCCTGTTTTTACCATCAGATCGCGCGGGGCGCGCAGCGCATGTCGATCTATCTCTTCAATCCGAATACCAATCCCGACACGACCAAAGCCATGGCCGAGCTGGCTTCGGCCGAAGGTCTTCGCGTGACAGGCAGGACAGCGCCCTTCGGCGTGCCGATGATCGTCGAGCCGTCATCCCTCGCGCAGAGCGCGGATGCCGTCGTTGCAATGCTCGACGAACTGTTGGACGCTGGCGCCCCGATCCAAGGGATCATCATCGCCGCCTTCGGTGATCCGGGGCTCGCCCAAGTGCGGGCCAAAGCGATCCTCCGAGACAAAGGCATTTCCGTCTGCGGCATCGGTGAGGCGAGCTTTATCGAAGCGGGGGCGGAGGGGCGGCGTTTTGCAGTTGCCACGACGACCCCCGCGCTCGAAGGCGCCATTCGCTCCGCGGTTGACGCCTCCGGGATGAGCGCGAATTTCCTTGGCAGCTTCTTCACCAAAGCCGACCCCTTCGCAGCCGTCCGCAATCCGGCCTGGCTTGTCGAACTCCTGGCAGAGGCGGTGCTGGAGGCGAAGACGGCCGGAGCCGAAGCGGTCATCATTGGCGGCGGACCCTTGGCGAAAGCGGCCTCGAAGCTTGTCGGCAAACAGGACCTTGTCATCATTGAGCCTGTGCCGGCGGCGGCCCGACTGATGGCGAGACGCATTGCGAGAGGCGCCTGAGAAGACCTCATCCCCTCGGCTCCGTCAGCCGGCGCGCAAGCGCGATCAAAGACAGGTCGGAGCCGCGCGGTCCGATCAGGGACACGCCGAAGGGAGCTCCATCGACGCGGCCCGCGGGCATGACCACCTGCGGCAGGCCGGCAAGGCCCGCGACGCACAGAAGCCGCATCGCTTCGTGTCGGTAGGCATCCTGGGCCTCGGTCGGCAGATCGAGTTTGAACGGCACATCGGGAACCACGGGGGCCAGAAGCACGCCATCTCCAGCCAGCAGCCCCTCAATCTTGTCGCGGAAAGCGGTCCGGACCGCCTCTGCGGGCACCTGATCGGCCTGCGTCAGCGACCGTGCATGCTCGTAACGGCCGTCAATGCCGGTCGCCAACGGCATGCCGCTTGCGGCGATGAACGGCACGACGGACCGCTGCGCGTCCCGTCCCTGCAGGACCCGATAGGTCTGGTACAGCGTGTCTGCCCCGGTATCCGGATAGATCGACGCGGATTGGGTCGCAATGCCCGCAAAAGCCCGTTCATAAACGGCCTGCTGTTCCGTGCCCAACCGCTCGATCATATCGAGAGGTCTCAGCAAGCGGATCTGCTGTGCAAGTGGCGCCTGATCCTCCGCCATCAAAACCTCAGCCACCCGCAACAAGGTTCTACCGTCACGGGCGAAGAAGCCGCAGGTGTCGAAGCTGGCGCAAAGCTCCATGCAGCCGTCAAGTGAGATTCGTCCATGGGTCGGGCGAAGCCCCCAGATGCCGCAGAAGCTGGCCGGCGCCCGCACCGAACCGCCGGTATCGGTGCCGAGCGCGATATCGGCAAGTCCCGCCGCCACGGCAGCCGCTGATCCGGACGAGGAGCCACCGGGAATGCGATCGGGAGCCGCCGGGTTGATCGGCGTGCCGAAATGGGCGTTCATCCCGAACATCGACCAGGCAAGCTCATCCGTATGGGTCTTGCCCACAAACCGTGCGCCGGCTGACAGGAGGCGCTCGACGGCCTGTGCATGGGTTGTGCGCACGTCGCTTGCGGCTAGCTTCATCGGACAGCCGCAGCCCGTCCGGTAGCCGGCGACATCGAACAGGTCCTTGACGGCAAGCGTCAGTCCGGACAGCGGCCCCTCCTCCGCATGGCTCACCGCCACCGGCGGATGCGGCATGAAGGCGCGCACGGGATCATCGTCAAGCAGCATTCCAGAACCTCAGGCCAGTTCTTGTTGGCGTTCCAGGAGACAGGCGACACGCCGTCCCGCTCCGGGTGTAACGAAGGGCGGCAAGGCGCTGGTGCAGGCGGGCATGACATGGGCACAGCGCGGTGCGAACTGGCAGGAGGCCGGCTTGACATCCAGCGCCGGCGGCGCCCCGGGAATGGCTTCGAGCCGCGTGCCCCGTGCCACATCATGCAGATTGGCCGACAGGAGCCCGCGCGTATAGGGATGGCGGGGATCGCGGATAATGTCGTGGATCGACCCCTCCTCGACAATATTGCCTGCGTACATCACAGCAACCCGGTCGGCGATCTCCACTGCAACGCCGATGTCGTGCGTGACGAAGATGATGCTCATGCCGAATTCCTTTTGGAGTTCGCGCAGCAGGAGCAGGATCTGGATCTGGACCGTGGCATCGAGCGCCGTCGTCGGCTCATCCGCCAGGAGGAGTTTCGGCCGGCAGGAAAGCGCGAGCGCGATCATGGCGCGCTGCCGCATGCCGCCCGACATCTCGTGCGGGTAATTCTTCAGCCGCCGCTCAGGCGAAGGGATGCGCACCTTCATCAACATATCCAGCGCAACGTCCATCGCCTCACGCCGGCCGATCCCCCGGTGCCGCATGACCGTCTCGGCAATCTGGTCACCAACGGTGTAGACCGGATCAAGTGCAAGCGCCGGCTCCTGGAACACCATGGAGACATCCCCGCCGCGATAGCGCGACAACTGTTTGCCGCTCAGGGTCATGATGTCGGTTCCGTTCACCTCGATGGAACCGTCGATCCTGGTTCTCTTGGGCGGCAGAAGCCTGAGGAGCGTCTTCAGGGTGACGCTCTTGCCGGAGCCGGACTCGCCGAGCAGGCCCAGCATCTCGCCATGGCCCAGTGTGAGGTTCAGCCCGTTGATCGCATGCACGGTGCGCTCGCCATGGAAACGGACGTTCAGATCCTTGATCTTCAAAAGTGGAGACGGTGTCATGCCATCACCTCCGCATCCGCAAGGCTGTGACCGGAATGGGGAACGCGCATGTGGCACGCTGCCAGATGGTCGCGATCAGGGCTGAAGACATCGAGGCGCGGCTTGTTCTCCGAGCAGATGGCTTCGGCAAACCGGCAACGCGTGTGGAAACGGCAGCCGGAGGGTGGGTTGACCGGGTTCGGCGGGTCGCCCGCAAGCGGCGGCTCCAGCGTTCGGTTGTCCGGATCCATAGAGGGCATGGCGGAGAACAACGAGGCGGTATAGGGATGCGCCTGGCGCGCATAGATCGCCTCAACGGGGCCGACCTCCACCACCTCGCCCAGATACATCACCATCACCCGGTCGGAGACGAAGCGGACGACGTTGAGATCGTGCGAGATGAAGACATAGGTGAGGCCGAACTCTTCCTTGAGGTCGGCAAGAAGATTGAGCACCTGTGCCTCGACCGATTTGTCGAGCGCCGAAACCGCCTCGTCCAGAATGACGAGGCGCGGCGACATGGCCAGCGCCCGGGCAATGTTGACGCGCTGGCGCTGCCCACCCGACAGTTCGTGCGGATAGCGCTGGGCAAATCGTCCCGGCTCCAGCCCGACGCGCGCCAGAAGATCCCGCGCCCGCTTCACCGGGTCCGACAGGCCCTGGACCTTTGGACCGAAGGCGACCGATTCCTCGATGGTGAGCCGTGGGTTGAGCGAGGCGTAGCTGTCCTGAAACACCATCTGGACCGACTTGCGCATCTCCTTCAGCGACAGGTCGGACCCCAGCGCGTCCCCGTCGAAGACGATCGTGCCGTCATCCAGTTCGATCAGCCCGATCAGCAAGCGCGCGGTGGTGGATTTGCCGCAGCCGGATTCTCCGACGATCCCCAGCGTCTCGCCCTTGCGCACCTCGAAGGAAACGCCATCGACCGCATGAACCGTCGCAGTCTTGCGGTTCAGCAGACCGGAGCGGATGGGGAAGTGCTTTTTCAGGCCCTGCGCCAGGATGAGCGGCTGTGCGGGGCCGCCACGGTCGCGATTGTCATGGTGTGGGTCAATCCTTGACATTCATGGCACTCCTCAGGCCGTCGCTCAGCAGGTTCAAACAGAGCGAGGTGATGAAAATCATGATCCCCGGCAAGGCGGCGATCACCGGGTTGACGTAGATGGCCGTGCGCAGCGTGTTGAGCATCAGCCCCCATTCGGGCTCGGGCGGCTTGACGCCGATGCCGAGGAAGGACAGGCCGGCGGCGAGAATCATACAGACGCTGGTGAGGCTCGTGGCATAGACAAAGACAGGCCCCAGCACATTGCCTAAGACATGCACGCGCACGATGGTGAACGCCCCTGCCCCGGAGGCGCGCGCCGCGTCCACATAATCCAGCGCGCGCACGCTGGAGGTGACGCTTTCGGCCACGCGGGTGATGGGCGGGATGAAGACGATGGTGAGCGAGACGAGCGAGTTGACGATCCCGGCTCCGAGCGCACCGGAAATCGCAATGGCCAGCAGCACCGAGGGAAAGGCAAAGAAGATATCGACGACGCGCATGATCAGCGTGTTGACGAAGCCGCCGGCATAGCCTGCCGTGACACCCAGCGCCGTGCCGATGAAGAAGGCGAGCACCACCGGCACCAGCCCGACATAGAGCGTCAGCCGCCCGCCATAGATCAGACGGGCCAGCATGTCGCGGCCCTGCTCGTCGGTGCCGAGCGGAAAACCTTCCGTGCCGATCGGCCTTAGCCGCTTGATCATGCTGCCCTTGTAAGGGTCGGCCAGATCGAGATAGGGCGCAAAGATCGCCGCCAGGATCAGCAACAGGATGACAACCGCACACACGACCGCCACGGGATCGCGCAGGAAGCGTCGCACGACGCTGCTCCAGTATCCCCGGCGCCGTTCGGCAGGGGCCGCAACCGCGGCCGGGATCGAAATCATCGCCATGGGTCAGCTCCTCTTGATGCGCGGGTCGATCGCGGCCTGCGCCACATCGACGGCGAGGTTCAGGGTGACGAAGAACAGCGCCAGAACGAGAATAGTGCCTTGCAGCAGTGGCAGGTCCCGCTGGAAGATTGCGTTGGACAGCAGAAAGCCGGTGCCCGGCCAGTTGAAGACCGTCTCGATGAGGATCGAGCCGCCCAGCAGGTAACCGAGCTGGATCCCCATGACGGAGAGACCCGTGGGTGCCACATTGCGAATGACATGGCGGAGCACGTCGAGCGGCTCTAGACCCTTGGCATAGAGCGCCTGAACGAAATCCATCGAATAAATCTCGCCGACCAGCGCGCGCATGGTGCGTGCAACAATGCCGATCGGTACGACAGCCAGCGTGATTGCCGGCAGCACCAGGTGGCTCAGGTGTTCGAGGTCCCAGGCCCAGTCGCCCGCGCCGGCGCCCATGGCCGGAAGCCAGCCGAGCGTGACGGAAAAGATGATGACCAGCACGATGCCGAGCCAGTAATTGGGAAGCGAGACGCCGGCGATCGCGACGCTCATCACCAGGCGGTCGATCCAGCTGTCGCGAAAGTAGCCGGCGAGGAAACCGAGGGCCGTGCCGATGGGAAAGGCAAGCAGACTCGCGGCAAAGGCGAGGAGCAGGGAGTTCTGCACGGCCCTGACCACTTCGTCGGCAACCGGGCGGCCGCTTGCAATCGATTTGCCGAGATCGCCCTGAACGGCCTTGCCGAGCCAGATGACGTATTGTGTGGGAAGCGGCTTGTCGAGGCCATAGGCTGCCCGCATGGCCGCCTGTTCCTGTGCCGTGGCATCCACCGCCATGACGGCGGTCAGCGGATCGCCAGGGGCGATGTGCACCAGCAGAAAACAGATGATGCTGACCCCGAGCGCAACGGGACAGACATACAGCAAACGACGGAGAAAATAGATCAGCATCGGCGCGCCTATGGAAACGGGTGACAATTCACGTCAGCGCAAAGCCGTCGTGGGTGGCCGGTGGAGAAAAAGGCAACGCGGCGCCTTTCTGCCGGAGAGGGGCCGCCCGCACGGAGCGGCCCCGCCGAAACATCATTCCATGGTGATGCTGGAGAAGTTCTGGAACCAGTTCTGCGCCTGGACATAGCCCTTCACCTTGGTGCTCATGGCACGCGGCGCAACATCATGCGTGACCATCAGGAAAAGCGCATCGTTGACGAACTTCTCGTGGGTGCGGCGCATGACTTCGTCCTGCTTTTCCGGATCGAAGGTGTTCTTGATCTCGGAAAACAGCTTGTCCATCTCCGGATCGCTGTAATGGCCCCAGTTGGTGCCGTTCGGCGCCTTCAGTTCGCTGGCAAGGTGGCGAATGAGGCCGGTGAAGGGATCCTGGATGAAGTAGGTGAAGTTGATCGACATGGCACCCTGCACACCGGGATCGGTTGCACCGGCACGCCACAGATTGATCATCTGGTTCCACTCCACGACGACGAAATCGACGTCGATCCAGATTTCGGCAAGGCTCTGCTGGATGTATTCGTTCATCGGCAGCGGCAGCATCTGGCCAGAACCCGACGGCGAGATCAGGGCTTTCACCTTCATGTGCTTGTCCGGACCGTAACCGGCTTCCTTCATCAGAGCCTTGGCCGCGTCGAGATCGTACTTGACCTCAAAGGTCGGCTTGCCGAACCACTGGCTGGACGGCGGGAAGAAACCCTTGGCCGGGATCATCAGGCCGCCCAGCAGTTCTTTCATCCCCTCGCGGTCGATCGCGAGGTTGGCCGCCTTGCGCACGCGGATATCGTTCCAGGGGCTGTCGGGCAGACGCGACAGATGCCAGGTCCAGTTGTGCGGATAGGCATTGGACACGATCGTGTAACCAGCGCCCTTGATGGCGGGAATGGTGTCCGGCGCCGGGGCCTCGATCCAGTCGACCTGGCCGGACATGAGAGCCGCGGAGCGCGCATTCGGCTCCGGCAGCGGGATCAGAACCATCTTGTCGAGCTTCGGCACGCGGGCCTTGTCCCAGTAGTCCACGTTCGGCACCATTTCGGCGCGTTCGCGCGGAACGAAGGCCGTGAGCTTCCACGGGCCGGTGCCGGAGGGCGCTTTAGCCACCTCATCCCAGCTCTTGCCCTTGGCTTCCCAGTTCGCGCGCGACGACATGAGGATCCACGACAGCTGGTAGGGCAGCGTCGCATCCGGAGCCTTGGTGATAATTTCCACGGTGTAGTCGTCGATGACCTTGTAGGAGGCAACCGCCGGAATGCGCGACTTGCCCTGCGCCGACTGCCGCTGGTCATATTGCGGCGCATCCGTCTTCAGCAGTTTGTCGAGGTTCCAGACCACGTCCTCCGCCGTGAACTTCGCGCCGTCATGGAAGGTCACGCCCTCGCGCAGCTTGAACGTCCATTTTGTCTTGTCGGCCTCATCCACCTTCCATTCCGTCGCCAGTCCCGGCACCAGGCCGGAGGGCTTGTCGGCACTGGCGAGATCCCACTCCACCAGCGAGTCATAGACGGTATAGCCCATGATGCGCTGGCCTTCACCGCCCTGATCGGTCTGGCCGGTGGTGAGTGGAATGTCCGCAGCCGTCATGCCGATCCGCAACGTTCCGCCTGCATAGGCGTGTCCCGACGCGCCGAGCATGAGCGCGAACGGTAATGCGACGGCAAAACTTGCCTGTCGGAGCGCTTTCTTCAACATTTCAGCAATTCCCCTTTTTGTTCGGCACGCCAATTGCGTTGCAGTTCCCCGAGGCGTTCTTGCAGCTGACGCCTTGTCGAAATCCTTCCCGGAAATCCCGCTTCTCCCCTCATTGACAGGCCTGCTGCCTAGATGGAAACGTAGGTCTGACCGGTCCGACCAGTTTACGGATTGCTTTTAAAATGAGCAAGTTTATAAAATAGGCAATTAGCGGGAATAGGTGCTTCAATACATGCAGGTTGCTTCCGAAAGATACATCAGGCCCTCCGTTCCCGTCCGCGTCGCCGAAGCGATCCAGAAGGTTATCGTGGAGAATGGCCTGAAGCCGGGCGATAAGATCCCCTCCGAACGGACGCTTGCCGCCACGTTGAGCGCCTCGCGCACATCCGTGCGAGAAGCCGTTTCCATGCTGGAGACGCTGGGCCTCCTGCAGGTCGAGGTCGGACGAGGCGCTTTCGTTGCCGAGCCTGCGACCTTTGCGCCGCAGGACCGATGGCGTTTTCATGCGGATTATTCGCTGAAAGAGATCTACGAATACCGCCGCGCCGTGGAACCGGTCGCGCTCTCGATGGCCGCCCGACGATTCTCACCCCCCGATGTGGCGGCCTTGCGCCAATCGGCCGAGGCGCTCGCGGATGCGGCACGTGAACGCAACTCCGTCAAGGCGGCTGAACAGGACACGATCTTCCATTCGATGATCTACGATCAGTGCGGCAACCGCTTGCTACAGGAAATGCATGACCGTCTGGAAGCGGCCATCCAGGGCAGTCAGTGGGTGCCGATGGTGATCGTGGAAATGATGACCGATACGGCGCACGAGCACATGCAGGTGGTCCTGGCTCTGGAAGCGGGCAGGATCGAGGCTGCCTGCAGCGCGCTGGTGCATCACATCGAACGCGCCGCCTACCGTTGCGGCATTGCCGAACTTGGCTCCTGGCCGCCTGGGCAGCCCGTCACGGTGACGCCAGGGGTGCACGCTCCTACCGCTGACAATGACGGGGCAGATAAGTGATGCAGAACTTTTGCAGACAGACGGCGAACACCAATGCCCGCTCCACCCGAGCGATGGTGACGTCGCCGCATTGGATGGCAAGCGAGGCGGGAGCGCGCGTGCTGGAGCGCGGCGGCAATGCCATCGAGGCGCTCATTGCCGCGGGCTCGGTCCTCGCCGTGGTTTACCCGCACTTCTGCGGCCTCGGCGGCGATGCCGTCTGGATGGTCTCGGACGACGCAGGCAATGCAAAGACCTTTCTCGGCATCGGCCAGGCGGCCGGCAATGCGATGCCGGAGACCGACATTGCGGTGCGCGGCGCCGGATCGACCCTCACCACCGCCTGCCTTGTCGATAGCTGGGAGACCCTCCTCACCTATTCCGCAAAGACATGGGGCGGATCGGAGCCCCTGGCGCCTTTGCTCGCCGATGCCATTACGGTTGCCGAGCAGGGTTTTCCCGTCAGCCCGTCGCAGACCTTCTGGTTCGATTTCCGAGCCGCGGAAAGCGAGGCCTGGCCTGGTTTTCGAGATCTCTTCCGGCGGGATGGGATCCAGCATCAGCCAGCGCTTGCCGCCACGCTTCGCGCCATTGCGCGAAACGGCGCACGCGAGTTCTACGAGGGAGACCTCGCCCGCCGGATGATCGGCGATCTGCAGCAGGCCGGTTCGAGCCTGACCATCGCCGATCTCGCCGCCACGCGGACACAGATCGCCGAGCCTCTCCGCCTCCCCTACGGCGACACGTTGTTGCTCGCCCCGCCGCCGCCGACACAAGGGGTGACGACACTCGGCATCATGGGTGTGCTGAACGGCCTCTCCCCGGCCAAGATCCCACCCGACAGCGCCGAATACTACCACGCGCTGATCGAGGCGGTGAAACAGGCCTTTCTCGACCGGCACCTGATCGCCGATCCTGCTTTCGCGGACAACGCCTCTGCCTGGCTTCTCGATCCCGACCGGCTGGCAGGCAAGGCGGCGGCGATCGATCCGTCTCGCGCGCTTGCCTGGCCACAGCCGTATCAACCAGGCGATACAGCCCTGCTTGCGGCCGTGGATTCGCAAGGCCGCGCAGCCTGCGTGCTGCAGAGCATCTATTTCGACTGGGGAAGCGGCGTCGTCAGCCCAGAGACCGGCATTCTCTGGCAGAATCGCGGCGCTGCCTTCAGCACCGATCCGGCAAGTCCCAACTGTTACCAACCGGGCAAGCGGCCGTTCTACACGCTCAATCCGGGCATGGCGCTGAAGGACGGCCGTCCGCATCTGGTCTATGGCACGCAAGGGGCCGATGGCCAGCCGCAAACTCTGTCCCTGTTGCTGAGCCTGCTGATCGACCACCGGCTTGATCCAATCGCGGCGCTGACCAGGCCGCGGTTCCTGCTGGGCCGCACCTTTTCCGACAGCCGCGACAACGTGAAGATCGAAGAGAATATCGGCGCCGAAACGATTGCCGGCCTGACGCGCCTTGGACATGAAGCCGTCCCCATCGGTGCGCTGAGCCCGCTCGGCGGCCAGGCCGGCGTCATCCGGATCGGTGAAGGCGGCATCATCGACGCGGCGCACGATCCGCGCAGCGACGGCGGAGCAATCGGCCTATGAGCATGGACACGCGTTACGATCTCGTCATCCGCAATGTCCGTACGCAGGAGCACGGCACGGCTGTCGATATCGCCATCACTCAAGGCCGGATTGCCGAGATCGGCCCCACCATCCGCTGCGAAGCGATCGAGGAGGTGGACGGCCACGGCGCCTTCGCCTTTCCGGGCTTCGTCGATACCCATATCCATCTCGACAAGGCCTGCATTCTCGACCGCTGCCGGATCTGCGAGGGAACGCTCGCCGAGGCGGTCCGCGAAACAGCGGAGGCCAAGGCCAGCTTCCAAGAAGACGATGTGTATGAAAGAGCCGCAAGTGTGGTCGAAAAGGCCATCTCGCACGGGACGGTGCGAATGCGGACCTTTGTCGAGATCGACCCGCGCGCCGGCTTCCGGTCGTTCGCCGCCATCAAGCGCCTTCGGGAAGACTATGCCTTTGCGATCGACATCGAGATCTGCGCCTTTGCACAGGAGGGCCTGACCCATGAACCCGAAACCTGGGACATGCTGGATCAGGCGCTGATCAACGGTGCCGACCTTGTCGGGGGATGCCCCTATACCGACCCAAACCCGACCGACCATATCGAGCTTATTTTCGACCTCGCCGTGAAACACGGCGTGGATGTCGATTTCCACCTGGATTTCAGCCTGGATCCGGCAGCCACGAACCTGCCGGCTGTCATCGCGGCCACACAAAACCGCGGCTGGCAGGGCCGGGTCGCGATCGGTCACGTGACCAATCTTTCGGCTCTTCCGGAAGAAGAGGTCGCCGCCGTGGCCGGACGACTGGCAGAGGCCGGCATTGCGCTGACGGTGCTACCGGCCACCGACCTGTTTCTCAACGGTCGCGGCTTCGATCGCCTTGTGCCGCGGGGCGTGGCACCGGCCCATCTTCTGGCACGACACGGCGTCGTCACCTCGATTGCCACCAACAATGTGCTGAACCCGTTCACGCCCTACGGCGACGCCTCCCTGATCCGCATGGCCAATCTCTACGCCAATGTGGCGCAACTCTCGCGCACAGACGATATCGGTCTCGTCTTCGACATGGTGGGCTCAATGGCCGCGCGTCAGGTTCGCGCTCCCTACGGCCTTGCCGTCGGCGCCCCGGCGACGATCGTTCTGCTTGAGGCGGATGGTCCGGATGCGGCGGTGCGCGAGGTTGCCAGGGTGGTGGCCGGCTGGAAGAACGGCCGCAAGAGTTTCGACAACGGCCGGCCACGGTTGATGAGGCCGACCAGCACGGTCACGTGACCGGTGCGGGTCACGACAACCATGATCGGCGAACACGCAGTCTGGCGGACAGGGCTTGCCTGGATGCGGGATCGATCGGCACACGCCGAATGCGACGATCTTCATTTCACATTCGTCACAGCGTCAGATAGACGGAAAGCGTCTTTTCCGGTTGGCTGCACCCATGATCGATCTGCGCAATATTGAAACCTTCTTCTGGGCCGCCGCGCTGGGAAGCCTACGGGCTGCAGCGGAGAAGCTCGGAACGACCCAGCCCGCCGTCTCGCAGCGCATTGCCGCGCTCGAACTCTCGCTCGGCGTTAAGCTGTTCGACCGCGCCCCCCGTGGCGTGCGGTTGACCGCAAAGGGGCAGGAACTGCTGGCGCACGCGGAGCAGTTGATACAGGCCCGCAACGGACTGATCGAAGCGGCGCGCGACAGCACTGCCATGAGCGGGCGCCTCAATCTGGGCGTTGCCGAGACGATCGTCCAGACGTGGCTGCCCAAGCTCATTGCCGAGATCCATGCGGCCTATCCGGACCTGACGCTCGAAATCGAGGTCGATACCAGTGAAATGCTGCAATCCTACCTGATGAGCCGCAGGATCGATCTCGCATTCCTGATGGGTCCGGTCCTGGAACCGCGTGTCGTCAACCGGCCGCTCTGCACATATCCCTTGGCCTGGATCGCGAAGCCGGGCCAATATGCGCCGGGCAAAAATGTCTCGCTGGAAACCATCTCCGCTCTTCCCGTCATTACCTATGGCTCCAACAGTGCACCTTACCGGCAGGTGCGCGACATCCTGCAGCGTTACCGCTTTCCAGCGCCGCGCATGTATGGCAGCGCCTCCTTGTCGATGATTGCCAAAATGGCCCTGGACGGTATCGGCACTGCCGTCATTACCCCCGTTTTTCTCGGCGCCGAAATCGAGCGGGGTGAATTGGAAATTCTGAGCGTGGATGCGGAGCCGCTCAACGACCTGCATTTCACCTCCAGCTGGATCGATGGTCCCGATAGCCATGCCGCCCGCGTGATCACCCACATGGCACAACAGATCGCGCGCAACAGTGCGGGCAATGTGCTCGTCACGGGGCCGAGTCTCGAAGAGATATAAACTTCTCTTATGTCTTGCTTCCAAACATACGATTGGACAAGCCAGGCCTCCCGGCATTTAATTCCTGGAAACACAAGCGATATAAATCGCACGCATGGGAACAGGCTGATATCATCAGGTCAGAGGCTGTCGGGACGTCGTCTCGTCGCAGTTGCTCGTCTCGGGCTTTCGTCCGCCTTTTCTCGTGTCCTGACGGATCGAACCGAAGAAAAGGGAACGACATGAAACTACTGTCCTTAGCCACCGCATTCCTCGTCGCCGGCGCAGCCGCTGCCCAGGACCTTCCCAAAACCCAGCTGCAGATCGTCGGCGGCCTCAGCAACCTGACGGCCTACCAGCAGTTCGAGCAGCCGTTCTGGGCCAAGACCATTCCGGAAAAATCCGGTGGACAGGTCACGGCAACCATCAAGGGCTTTAACGAAATGGGCCTCAAGGGCCCGGAACTGATGCGGCTCATGTCACAGGGTGTCGTTCCCTTCGGCACGGCCACGCTGTCCTATTTCGCCAGCGACAACCCGATCAACGAAGCCATCGACCTGCCGGGCCTCGCGCCGGACGTCGGCACCGCCCGCAAGGTTACGGAGGCTTTCCAGCCCGTCTACGAAAAGTTCTACGGCGAAGGCTCCAAGGTCAAACTTCTCGGCATTTCAACCTATCCGGCGCAGGTCATCTTCTGCAATGCCGACATCAAGAGCCTCAGCGACCTGAAAGGCAAGAAGGTCCGCACATCCAGCCGTACGCAGGCCGAATTCGTTGAAGCCTTCGGAGGCGCCAGCGTGACCATGGCCTTTGGCGAGGTGGTTCCGGCTCTGCAGAACGGTGTCGTTGACTGCGCCATCACCGGTTCGCTCTCGGGTTACTCGGCCAAGTGGTACGAGGTCTCGACCCACCTTCTGGCCCTGCCGATCAACTGGAACCAGCAGATCCATGCCGTCAACCAGGGCGTCTGGGACAAGCTTGATCCGAAGGTGCAGGCGTTCCTGCAAGAGAATATCGATACACTGGTGGACGACATCTGGAAGGCCGCGGCTGCCCAGACCCAGGAAGGCTATGACTGCAACACGGGCGCTGCCGCCTGCACTCAGCCTGTCAAAGGCAAGATGACGCTGGTCGTCCCGACGGATGCGGACAAGGCACTGCTCAACGAAACGCTCAAGACCAAGATCCTGCCAACCTGGGCTGCCCGCTGCTCGGCGGATTGCGTCAAGGGCTTCAATGATACGATCGGCAAGGAACTCGGCCTTACCGTCACCAAGTAAGCCTATCGGCACGGCTGCCTCCCCGGCAGCCGTGCTCCGCCTTCCAACCAGCCGGACGAACGCTCATGACAGGCCCCAACCCGCTCTTAACATCCTTGTTTGGCTATGCCGAAAAGATGACCCGTATCGCGGTCCTCGCCAGCGGCACGTTGACGATCGCCAGCGTTCTCCTGATCACCGTCGATGTCCTGCTGCGCAAGTTCATCGGATGGACCGTGGGAGGATCCGATGAGCTGTCTGGTTATGCCTTCGCGATCAGCACCACATGGTCGCTCGCCTATGCGACGTTGCAGCGTGCGAATGTCCGCGTCGATGTCATCTATCAATATCTGCCGGTTCGCATTTCCGCAGTGCTGGACTGGCTGTCTCTGGTCTGTCTCGGCGTCTTCATCGGCTTCGTCACCTATTACGGTTACGGCGTCGTGGCGGAATCGATCAGCAACAATTCACAGGCCAATACGCCGCTCGGCACACCGCTCGCCATTCCCCAGGGCCTGTGGTTCGCCGGTCTGGTCTTCATGTGTCTAATCCTCGCAATGATGCTGATCCGCGCCTCCGTCGCACTGGTCACCGGTGACATCGAGACCGTCAAGGCCATCACCGGCGTTCGCTCCACGAAGGAGGAGGCCGAAGAGGAAGCTGCGGCCGGCGAGCGTCTGATCGAAGGAGAACGGACATGATCGCCACCACACTCATCCTCCTTCTGGTTCTGATCGGCCTGTCCATCCCTGTCGCAGCGGCTCTCGGTGTTCTCGGCCTCGTGCTCGACCCGGCTTATTCCATGCTGCCGCTCACCCGCGCCATCGGCGAGTTGGCCTGGAGCACCAACAACGAGTTCCTGCTCGTTGCCATTCCCCTGTTCATTCTGCTGGGAGAAATCCTGCTGCGCGCCGGCTTTGCCGAGCGCATGTACAGCGCCATGAGCCTCTGGCTTTCGTGGCTTCCGGGCGGGCTGATGCATGCCAATATCGGCGCGTCCGCGCTGTTTGCCGCGACTTCCGGCTCCAGCGTCGCAACCGCCGCGACCGTCGGCACGGTCGCCATCCCGCAGATCAAGAAACACGGCTACAACGAGCCGCTCTTCCTCGGCAGCCTTGCCGCCGGCGGCACGCTGGGCATCCTCATCCCGCCGTCGATCAACATGGTCCTCTACGGCGTGCTGACCAACACCTCGGTGCCGAAACTCTATCTCGCCGGCATCATCCCCGGCCTGCTGCTGACGGCGCTGTTCATGGCGACGATCATCGGCGGCTGCATGCTGGTGCCCGCCTGGCGCGGCGAAAGGGTCAACGGCACCTGGCGCAAGCGCTTCGCCAGCCTGATCCACCTCGCGCCGCCGCTCAGCATCTTCCTCCTGGTCGTCGGATCGATCTACGCCGGTCTCGCAACACCGACGGAAGCCGCGGCACTGGGTGTGAGTGGCGCCATGGTGCTCGCCGCCTGCTTCGGTCGCCTGACCTTCACCATGCTGGCGGAATCGATCGAAGGCACGATGAAATCGTCGGCGATGATCCTTCTGATCATCATCGCGTCCGGTTTTCTCAATTTCGTCATGTCGGCCACCGGCATCACCGATGTGATCACCAGTTCGATCTCGGGACTTGGCCTATCACCCGTCGCCATGATCCTGGTCGTGGTCATCTTCTACCTCATTCTCGGCTGCTTCATGGAATCGCTGTCGATGATGATCACCACGATCCCGATCGTCGCTCCGATCATGATGGCGCTTGGCTTCGATCCGATCTGGACGGGTATCCTGATCATCGTGTTGGTCGAGGCCGCTCTCATTACGCCGCCTGTCGGCCTGAACCTCTTCGTCGTCCACAGCCTCAGGAAGAGCGGCTCGATGACGCCGGTGATCATCGGGTCGCTGCCTTTCGTCGGCGCCATGGCTCTCTTGATCGTGCTGTTGTCGATCTTCCCCTCGATCGCCCTCTATCTTCCGCGCCTCGCCAACTAATCCTTCGCCAGACACAGAATCCGGAATATCCCATGAAACTGCATTTCACGATCGAATCCGTATCCTCCCGCTCTGAACTCGCCGTCGAGATCGACCAACTCGTCGTTGCGGGCTGGGCCGGCCGTGACCGGGCGGCGATCGATCATCATATCGAAGAACTGGCCGCGATCGGCGTTCCGCGCCCAAGCGCCGTGCCGCTCTTTTACCGCGTGTCCGACAACACCGCCGTTCAGGCGGACGTCATCCAGTCGGTCGGCACCGAAAGCTCCGGCGAGGTGGAAACGTTTATCTTCCGCTCCGGGGAAGCGCTCTACGTTTCGCTTGCCTCCGATCATACGGACCGCAAGCTCGAATCCCATAGTGTTGCCCTGTCAAAGCAGATCTGCGCCAAGCCGATCGCCAGCACCGCATGGCCTTTTGCCGAAGTCGCCGATCACTGGGATCAGCTGATCATGCGCTCCTGGATCGACGAGAACGGCGCCGAGACGCTCTATCAGGAAGGTCCGCTGTCCAGCCTGCGCACGCCCCAGGACCTGATCCTCGGCCTGACCGGCGGCGAAGCCTCTCTTCCGGAGAAGACCGGCATGATCTGCGGTACGGTTGGCGCCATCGGCGGCATTCGTCCCTCCGGCCGCTTCACGATGGAGCTGTCCGATCCGGTGTTGAACCGCCGTATCCGCCACAGCTACACGATCGAAACCCTGCCCGAGGTCCGTTGAGATGGCGCGCTACAAGACGCTTGCTGACGTATCTGCATCGCTTGGCTCAGGAGAGGCAACAAGCCGTGCTCTCGTCGACGCCGCCCTTTCGGCGATCAGCGATCCGGCCGGCCAGGGTGCGAAAACCTTTATCCGTCGCAATCATGCGCGCGCACGCGCCATGGCGGATGCCTCCGACTTGATGCGCAGCGTCGGCCAGGTGCGGTCGCCGCTGGAAGGTGTTGCCATCTCCGTCAAGGATCTCTTCGACCTTGCCGGCGAAGTGACGACGGCGGGCAGCATCGCCAACCGGGATGCAGCACCGGCAGCCGCGGATGCGCCCGTCGTGCAGGCACTTGCCCGTGCCGGCGCGGTCATTACCGGCACGACCAACATGAGCGAATTCGCCTTTTCCGGTCTCGGCCTCAACCCGCACTACGGCACGCCGCTCAACGCTTACGATCGGGTAACCGGCCGCATTCCGGGCGGCTCGTCCTCCGGCGCCGCCGTCTCGGTGACGGACGGCATGGCGGTTGCGGCCATCGGCACCGATACCGGCGGCTCGATCCGCATTCCGGCCGCGCTCTGTGGGCTGACCGGCTTCAAACCGACCGCCCGTCGCGTCAGCCGCGACGCCGTTCTGCCGCTTTCGACCTCGCTCGATTCCATCGGGCCGATTGCGGCAAGTGTTGCCTGCTGCGCCGTGATCGACGGCATCATTTCCGGCGAAACGGACCGCGGCATCCGGGCCATGCCTTTGGCTGGCCTGAGGCTCGCGGTGCCACAGACCGTTGTCCTCAACGACATGGACGATCATGTTTCGGCCACCTTTGCCGCGAGCCTCAGCCTCCTCTCGCAGGAGGGCGCACAGATAATCGAGATCGATGTACCGGAATTTGCTCAGCTTGCGGCCATCAACTCGAAGGGCGGATTGATCGCCGCCGAGGCATGGCATTGGCACCGCAGTCTGCTGGAAAGCCGGGGCGATACCTATGACCAGCGGGTGCGTGGACGCATCCTGCGCGGCCGGGATATCAGCGCTGCGGATTATCTTGATGTGCTGCAGGCACGCACCGCCTGGCAGAAGGGCGTGAATGACAAACTTGTCGGGTTCGATGCCGTCCTGATGCCGACCGTACCGATGATCGCACCCGCAGCCGCCGAGTTGGACGCCGATGATCAGGTCTTTTTCGCGACCAACGGTCTGATGCTCCGCAATCCGACGATGATCAACTTCCTCGATGGATGCGCGCTCTCCGTGCCGTGTCATGAGGCCGGCTCCGCTCCTGTCGGCCTGATGATCGCCGGCGGCCCGATGACGGATGCGAAAATCCTGTCGGTCGGTCTCGCCATTGAACAAGCCCTCACTGTGAGGACGACCGAACAATGACCTTTGCTGCAGGCTCCGCTGCCCATCAGGTCCGGCAGAAGGTGCGCACGCGTGCGCTCTCCAGCCCGACCGCCAATCAGGCTCCCGGCTTCGTACAGGCCAATCTGGCAATCTTGCCGCGCGAGATCGCCTATGATTTCCTGCTGTTCTGCCAGCGCAACCCGAAACCCTGTCCGCTGATCGGCGTGTCGGACGTTGGCGTGCCGATGATCGAAACGCTTGGCCACGATCTGGACATCCGCACCGACGTTCCGCGCTACCGCGTCTGGGAAAACGGCAAGCTCGTCGCCGAACCGCACGATATCCGGGACATCTGGCGCGACGATCTCGTAAGTTTTGCGATCGGATGTTCGTTTTCGTTCGAGGAGGCGCTTCTTGCCTCGAACATCCCCGTCCGTCACATCGAGGACGGGACGAATGTGCCGATGTACAGGACATCGATCGAAACGGTGCCGGCCGGCGTCTTTTCGGGCCCGCTCGTCGTTTCCATGCGCCCGATGAAGCCGCAGGATGCGATCAAGGCGATACAGATCACCAGCCGTTTTCCCTCTGTTCATGGCGCACCGGTTCATATCGGCGATCCGTCGGACATCGGCATCAAGGATATCTCGGCTCCCGACTATGGCGATGCTGTCCGCATCGAGGCCGATGAAATTCCGGTTTTCTGGGCCTGCGGTGTCACCCCCCAGGCAGCCATCGCCCGAGCCGCCCCCCCATTTTCGATCACCCACGCTCCCGGTTACATGCTCGTGACGGACCTGGCGAACGCCGATCTTTCCCTCTGAGGCGGGTCCGTCACCCGATCGCGCTGCTTCCGTGCGCGAAGCAGTCGCTGTCATGTGCAGCACGCGTGCCGTACACACAGGTTCGCGTAAGGTGCAAAGCCTCCCACCGCAGGGGTGGGGGGTTTTTTAATGAGCATTGACCGCCAGGATCGGCAGATCACTGCTCCATGGAGAGGAATTCGAGCACCATGGCTGCCGTCCAGGTGAAGCGTCCGCCGCCCAGGGGCTCCCCCGTCATCGGGTCATAATATTCCGCAAAGCCGCTTTCCCGGATCAGGTCCAGGCTAGAGGCCGTGATCTTGGCCGCGGCATCCACTTCTCCTGCACGTCTCAAGCCATCGGCGATCATGTAATTGATCACCAGCCAGACCGGTCCCCGCCAGTAACGCTTCGCGTCGAAACGGCTATCCTGCGGCGGATGGCTGGCAACGCGAAACCGCGTGCCGTGATTGTCGATGGTTCGCGCGATCGCAGCGGCCCGATCGGTAGGAATGGCGCAGAAAGCGGCCAGCAATCCGCCGACCGAAGCGCTGTCCACCAATGTGCCCCGCGTCCGATCACGGCACAAGTATTGCCCGTGGGGCTCGGACCACAGCGTTTCCATGGCGGCAATGCCCTTCTCGGCGAATTGCCGGTTCTCCCGCGCCAGCTCCGCCTCTCCCAGGTGATCCGCCAGATCGGCCAGATCAGCGCAACTGCGGATGAGGATGGCGTTGAAGCCGGGATCGACAACCTGGAAAGGGGAGGCATCATGCAGTTTCGACGTGTCCCAGCCCAGTCCGCGGAAATGTTCGACCAGCCAGAGGTAACGGTCATACTGTTCCATGGTCGGGCGATGCGCCGGGTTGGCATGCTGGGTGTCGCGACGAACATAGGGCGTGATGCCCTCGGTCGGCACCCTCTCAAACGGTTCATCCCAGTCGATGGAATTGTCTCGCCCCGCCTCCCAGGGATGAATGATGGCAACAAGCCCCTCCCCGCGCGGATCACGCGTTTCGTAAAACCAGCGATGCCATTTCGCGACCTTCGGCAGAAGGGCTTTCACGCGCGCCTCCGCGAGGGCCGTATCTTTGGCGCGGTCGAACAGCCGCTTCAGCGAAAAGCCGGCCACGGGAGGTTGGGTGATGCCGGAGGTCGGCACCGGGCGACCGGTCGCCCAGACCTGCGGACCGGGGAAATAGCCATCATCCATCTGATGAAACACGATGTGCGGAACCATGCCGCAGGGCCACTGATTGTCAAACAGCGTTTCGATTTCCCGCCAGGCGCGATCTTCGTCGAAATGATGCTGGCCGAGGGCCGTGAGGCAGGAATCCCAATTCCATTGAAACGGATAGAGCCCTTTGGTCGGCACCGTATAGGTGCCGCGATCGTTTTCACGCAGGATCTCGATGGCAGTGTCGGCAAGAGTGCTCATGGGATGAACTTTCAGATGAGGGCTGTCTGGGTTTCGGGGTCGAACCACCGAATGCGATCCGGAACCGGAGCAAGATGAAGCGTATCGCCCGGGCGCGGAACGAGGTTGCTGTCAAGAACGGCGCGGAAGGAATGACCCTCCAGCGTTCCGGTCACCAGAGTATGGGGGCCGAGCGGCTCAACAACGCGCACCTCCAAGGCGAACCCGGAACTGGCGGGCTGAACGTCTTCGGGTCTCACCGCAAATTCGGCAGCCTTCACCCGCGGACCGGGCAGGGTCTGCCCTGCGACCTGCCACTGCCCCTCGCCTGCCGGTCTGGCCGGAAGGAAGTTCATCGGCGGATTGCCGATAAAGCTGCCGACGAAGCGCGCGGCCGGATTGCGATAGACCTCGACCGGCTTTGCAGCCTGCACGATCATGCCGCCGTTCATCACGCTGATGCGATCGGCAAGACTCATCGCTTCGACCTGATCGTGCGTCACATAGATCGTCGTCGTCTTGCTTTCGGCCAGCACACCCTTCAGCTCGGCGCGCATTTCGAGCCTCAGCAGCGCATCCAGATTGGAGAGCGGTTCGTCCATCAGGATCACATCCGGTTCCATGGCAAGCGCACGCGCGACGGCCACACGCTGACGCTGACCGCCCGACAACTGGCCGGAATAGCGCTGCAGCAATTGCTCGATGTGCATCAGTTCCGCGCAGCGGTTCACGCGCCGCTGAACATCTGCCTGCGGAAGCTTCTTCATTCTCAGCCCGAAGGCGATGTTCTCGAACACTGTAAGATGCGGGAAAACCGCATAGTTCTGGAACACCATCGCGATGCCCCGCTCGCGCGGCGGCAAGTGATCCACCCGCCGACCGCCGATCCACACCTCGCCGGTGGAAGGCGTCTCGAGCCCCGCAATGATGCGCAGCAATGTCGTCTTGCCACAGCCGGATGCGCCCAGCAGCACCATGAACTCCTGATCGGAGATGGTGAGATCCACGGAATGCAGGGCCTTGAAGCTGCCAAAGCTCTTGGCGACATCCTTGATTTCGATGATAGCCATGGGTTCTCCCTATCGGTTTGCGATGCCCCACATCGCAAACAGGTATTTGCGAACGGCGAATATGAAGATGAGTGCAGGCATGACGAGCGCCGCGCCGCCGGCGAACTTGAGCGGCAGGGGTGACACGTCGAGCGACTGCAGCAGGAAGGCTGTCAGGGTGCGGTTCTCGATGGTCAGAACCGCCGCCGCGAACACTTCATTCCAGCTGATGACGAAGGCAAAGACGGCGCTTGCGGCAATGCCGGGCGCTGCGAGCGGCAGGATCACCTTGATGAAGGCCTGAAGCCGTGTACAGCCGAGCGTCCAGGCGGCTTCCTCCAGTTCAAGCGGAATTCCGGAAAACAGGGAAAAGGTGATGAGGACCGCAAACGGCAGCGCCAGCGTCGTGTGCACCAGGGCAAGACCGAGGATCGTGTCGTCGAGCCCCGTGCGGATGAACATCACCGCCAGAGGCAGGGCAAGCAGCGGCAGCGGAAAGGCGCGCGTCATGACGACGAGGAAACGAAACAGTTCCTTTCCCGCGAAGTCGAAACGAGACATCGCATAACCGGCCGGAGCGCCAATGCCGATCGACAGGATCATCGTGGCGCAGGCAACGAGCACGGAGTTCAGCAGCGCATCCGCCACACCGGAGAAGCCGAAAAAGAAGCTGAGCGACGCGAGATCGAAAGAAGGCCACAGTGATTTCGGAAAGGCGGCGACTTCTTCGGGCGTCGACAAGGCATTGACGAAAAGCAGCCAGATCGGCAGCAGGACCCAGATGACCAGGAGAGCGACACCGGTGACAAACACCCACCTGCCCGAGCGCCGGATCTTGGGGTCGACGGCGGATTGGGTCATGGACGTGCCTCCTTGGGAACGTGAAGCAAACGCAGGATCAAAAGGGTGAAAGCCACCGAGACGCCGAGGATGACCATGGCCAATGCTGCGGCGACGCCACGATCCTGAAGGGCGAATTGCCATTGGTAGGTTTCCGACATCAGCACCGGAACCTGCGTGCCCCCCAGCGCAACGACGACGGCAAAGACCTCGAACGCCAGAATGACGCGCAGAATGAGGGCCGTCTGCAGGCTGGGCTTCAGCATGGGAAGCGTGACTTTGTAGAAACGTTGCCAGCGGGTTGCGCCGAACACTTGCGCCGCCTCACCATATTCCTTCGGGATGAGGCCCATGCCGGCGACCAGGATGACCATCATGATCGCGGTGGCGCGCCACACCTCTGCCAGCACGATGGCGAGGAAGATGATCCAGTGGGTCTGGTAGCCGAGCAGGAGCATCGGCTTGTCCAGAATTCCAAGACCCACGAGAAAGCTGTTCAGGAAGCCGGACTGCTCGAAGATCGACAGCCAGATCAGGCCCGCCGCGAGGTCTGAGATGCCAAGCGGAATGGCGAAAATGTAAAGGATCGTCGAACGTCCGGTCTGAAGTTTGCTGACGATGCTTGCCATGGTGAGCGCCAGCACAAGCTGAACGGGAACGACCGCGGCTGCCAGCAGCATCGTATTCCAGAAGGCGGACCCGAACTTCCAATGCCCGGCCATGCGCTGGAAGTTCTCCAGGCTATAGACGCCATCACGCGTCACGCTGTCGATGGCGACGAGTGAGAACGGGTAGAGAAAGAACAGGCAGAGGAATGCTGTTGCAGGCAGCAAGAGCATGTAGGGCAGCATGCGGGACATGGCTGGACCTTTCAGACCGGCGGGCGTCGTTCAAGCGGGCGAACGGAAGTCCGTTCGCGTTTCCATTCATTCACCCGGCAAGAGACCGGGTGAATGAACCGGTGGCGAACCGTCCGGTCAGTTGACCGGGCAAGGACCATCCGAGGCGGCATCAGGCGCCCAGCAGGGGGCCTTCGTGTCCTTCATCAGGGAACGGAGGACCTCGGCCTGATCGTTCAGGACCTGCTTGACGTCCTGTCCCGCAAGAATGATCCGCTCGAAGGTGTCGACATACACCTGATTGAACTGGCCACCCTTATCGCCAAGCCCCATGGGAAGCAGCGTCGGCAGAGCGTCCTTCGCTTCCGTCATGGCAGTGATGGCGGGACCGGACACCTTCACGGACGGTGGCAGGTCGGCCGGCAGATCCGTCTTCACAACCGGGAAGAAGTTGGTGGCGCGCAGGGTTGCCACCTGTGTCTCGGGTTTCAGCATATAGCTGACCAGAGCCTTTGCTTGTTCCATGTCCGGCGCTGTCTTGGGGATGGCGACCCCGGCGATGACAGACATGAAGGCCCGACCCTTGGGACCCGCAGGCGCAGGGAATGCCACAAAGTCATCCGGGCGCTTGTTGAAGGCATCGGCAAGCCGGGCGACGTGATCGAAGGCAATGAGCACTTCGCCTGTCAGAAGCGGTTCCTGCATGAAGGAGTAGTTGGTCGAGGCGGGGTTCGTGTACTGCCACAATTCCTTGAACTTGTTCCACGCCGTTTCCGCTTCAGCCGACCGGAAGTTGCTGACCATCGAATGCGTGTAGGACGGCAGCAGGAACCCCTGGAAAAACCTGTGCTTCAGACCTTTCGGCCCGGCCGGAAAGCCGAACTTCGGTCCGCCGGTTGCCTCTGCTGTGGCCTTGGCCCAGGCTATCAGCTGATCATAGGTCAGGCTGTTGAGATCGGCGCCCTGCGGCAGGTACTGCAGCGCCTTCTTGTCGGCGGCCATCAGGTAGGTCGCCTGCATCCAGGGTATGTATTTCTGCTCGGACGTGCCGAGCTTGCCGAGCTGCATCAGGCCATCCCCGATCGACACATGATCAATGGCGGACAGATCGACCAGATTGTTTTCGAGACCCGACAGCTCCCCATGCAGTCCCCCGAGTACCGTGATCGTGCCCTTGCCGGCCTTTAGTTCGGCATCGATACGGGTGCGCCAGGGCCCTTCGTCGGAGGCCTGATAATCGACACCGCCGGAAAATTTCGACAGGACGTCGGCGCGCATTTTCTGGCTTTCCTCGACGGGTTTAGCCTGCGTCGACCAGAACAGTGGTTCGGCAAGTGCAGGCCCTGCCATGAGGGCAATCATTGCAGCGGCGAGACCACTTAGCAGTTTCGTTTGATTTTTCATGCTCTTCCTCCCTTGTTAAAACGAAATCGTCATCGTGCCGGTCCATGACTGTCGCGAAGGATCAGCTTCGGGCGGATCAATCGCGTCATGGGCGGAGCATCGGGATCGGCTATGCGCGCGACCAGCATCTGCGCGGAGTGCCGGGCTGCCTCGAAGGTATCGCTGTCGAAGGTCGTCAGTCCCGGCCGGGAAAGTGCGGCGGAGCCGATGTTATCGAAGCCGATCACGCTGAGATCGTGCGGCACCTGAAGACCCAACTGCTCGGCCTCCTGCAGAACAGCGAGCGCCAGGCCATCAAAGAGGGCGATGATCGCCGTGGGCCGCTGAGGGCCGGACAGAAGCTCGCGGATGACCACCTGGCGACGTCCGCTGTCATAGCGGGGAGACGTCGCAATGGTCAGCGAGACGGCAGGATCGTTGCACCGCTCGATCGCCGCCAGCAACCCGTCGGTCCGGTGCAGACGGAACGTCATCGGCTCCTCGATCGTCAGCAGCGCAAAGGATCGGTGGCCGAGGGCGTAAAGCAGATCGAAGGCTTCGCCGAACGCCGTTGCGCCATCCGTATCGATCCAATCATGGGCAAGGTCGTCATCCATCACCCGGCCATGGGTGACGAACGGAAACCCCACCGATAGAAGATAGGCAACGCGCGGATCCACCTCGGAGGTTCGGCCGAGGATAAGACCATCGGCACGGCGCGTTTCAACAATGTTGCGGATGACCGAAAGCTCGGACTGCCCTTCAGCCACCGCCGAGAGAAAAAGGTCTATGCCGCTTTCGGACAGCCCCTTGCCCAAGCCGGAAATGTAACTGCCGAGATAGCTGTCTTCGCGACCATAGCCCGGATCCGTCAGAACGAGGCCGGCAAAGCCACTGTTGCGCTTGCCGACGAGGATCTGCGCCGCGCGGTTCGGCATGTAACCCAGGCTCTCCGCAGCCTCCCGCACGCGCGCACAGGTTGCTTCCGGAATGCGCCCCGAGCCGCTCAAGGCGCGGGACACGGTGGACACAGACAGGCCAAGCGCCTTCGCAATGTCCTTGATTGTCGCCGCAGCCATGCAAAGCCTCCCGTTTCCGCACGTCAGTGAAGGAACGGTAACACAAAGATTCGTGTTGAGCAAACGTTTGCGCAAACAAGTGCGCGGACGAGTGGGGCCACGGCGCGGCACAGGCGTTGCAGCACCCTCTGTTCAGACAGTCTCGACCTCGTGGCCACCGGGCAGCCGGCAGAGATCGTGTTCGGAGGGCCGCTGTCTCTGGCCCTCCTCAATCACACGACGCCTTTTGCCCCGCTCCCGGCAGGACGATCAGCGAGTTGCGATCATGGAAGTGACGTCCTGCCGAACATTCTGCAGCGCGCTGCCGTCCATCTCCGTTGCCGGAAGGCCGAGATGGTGCAGGATGCTGGGGGCGATGTCGGTGATGGAGCTTTGCGTCGCGACGAGCCGTCCGGCCTCGAAGCCGTCGCCGATCATCATGAGCACGGGGTTGGTCTCATAGGCTCCGCGACCGCCATGCATGCCGCAGTCGCGGCGGATCTCGCCGATCTCCTCGTCGAAGCGCACGGCCATGGCGGACAGTCCCGGAACGCCGTTGATGTTGGCGCCTTCGGTTTTTGCCATGTCGATGGCAATCAGATCGTCGCCCGGGATCTGGCCGAGCGCCGCGAGATCTTCACCCATGAACACATTGTCCACCCAGGGCTGCTGGCGCAGCCAATCGGCTGCCTCACGGCGGCGGCTCGAAGCCTCGCCGCCGAAATGGATGAAGGCGGCGCAGCCCTGGGGTGCAACGACGATTTCAGGCCCCTCAAGCGACGATTTGAAACCGGCTTCGAACAAACGGCGTTCGACCGGAATGGCCTCGGTGACGGATTCGTGGCCATGGTCGGAGCCAATGATGAACAGCACCTCATGACCCTCGTCGCGCAGTCGCTCCACCGCCTCCGCCACCTGACCGACCAGCCGGTCGGCGCCGGCAAGCGCTGCGAGGTGAACCTCGGAGCCCAGCGGCGCGGCATGCATGGACTTGTCGGGTTCAGACAGCCAGAGTGTCGCGGCGGAGGGGCGGCGCTCCAACAGAGCCTCGATGAAGCGACGCGTAACGATCGCATCGCCCTCGTGCCCGGCTGCGGTCGTCAGAGTTTCTCCCGTCGGGATACGACCTGGCGCGTAGCAGAGTTCGCGGTGATACATATGGGCATGGCTGTAGCTGTCATGGAAGAAGGCAGCACCTGGCGAGGCATTGCTGGCGATGATCGAACCATAGAGACCCGAGACCCGCTCCGACACGGCCGGACGGGCCAGCATGCGGCCATAATGACGACGATAGGTTTCAAAAAATTCGGGTTTGCCGGCATCATGGAATTCGAAGCCGCCGTCGATCGGCAGGCCCATGCAATTGCCGCGAAGGCCATGGGACAGCGAATGGCATCCCGTGGCGATGGACGCGGAGGACGCCCGCGTGGCGGACGGAAAGATCCCGCGCTGATTGGCAAACCAGGTGCCGGCGCGCTTGAGCGATGCCATCACGGGTGTCGTTTCGTCAGTGACGAAGTCCGGGCGATTGCCATCGCACATAACTGTGACTGCAATTCTATGGGCCATGGGATGTCCTTGATCGGAGTGTGTGTAATTTTGGAGATCAGCCGAAATTGGCCGGTAAGGGTCGCTCCGGCAGCGAAGTCGTGGTTTTGGCTTCTTCGGTCCAATTGCTCGCGTCGATGCTGAGGAAAAGGCGCGGTCGCACCACCTGATGACGAAGACCGTCCGCATCGAGATGCCAGACCAGATAGCCGGTACGCATGGGACTGATATCGGCCGGCGGATTAGCCGGCATGTTGACGAAGGACGTGGCGGGCGCTGTAACGATGCGAAGGCCTTGATGGTCGCACTGGGTGTGCCTGTGAATGTGCCCCGAGGCCAGCACCGTCACACCATGGGCAAGGCACCGGTCAAGCAGCCAGCGGCGCGGCTCCAGCAGGATGCAATGGGTCGTGATCGCCGCATCGTCGGGATCCTTGCCGAACGGCGGCATGTGCGTAAAGACCATGGTCGTGCGACAGTCGCGTTCTGCAAGCGCGGTCTCGAAAAAGGCGGCCTGTACGGCTTCCTGTTCGTGGCCGCTGCCCATCAAGGCGCTGTCCAGCCCGACCAGCCGAAGACGAAGGTCACCCTTTTCCAGATCCTCGACCCACCAGGAGGGACCCACATGCGTCCGCCAGGCCTCAAGGCGCATGTCATTGACGGGTTGGTTGAGGCGTGAGGCGATGGACGCTTCGCCGACGTCGTGATTGCCGGCAATGGCCCGCCACGGAGAAGGAAGCTCCCGGTGGCAGGCAACCGCAAAGGCGAGATCATCGGGCCGCTCCGGCCCGTTGAACGAGATGTCGCCCGAATTGACGATGAAATCGGGCGACAGGGCGTGCATTTCCGCAACGAAGACAGGCCAGTTGGCCGTGAACCAGGCATGGCTACGCGACAGATGCGTATCGGATACCTGAACGATGGTCAGCCTCTTGGCCATTAATGTCTCCTCAAGCCTGCGGGAAGCGCAGGTTGTCGGGGCGAAGGTCCATGAAATAGAAGGTGGTCGGACGCCACTGGATCGACTTCTTGATCGCGTAGGCTTCGAAGGGCTGGTAGAGGATCGTGCCGGGGGCTTCGTCTTCCCAGGTGTCCAGCATCTTCACAAACAGGGCCTTGCGCTTGGCCGGATCGGTTTCGGCTTCCAGCGCCTTGCCATAATCGTTGAAGGCCTTGCGGGAGTCGATGGACCACACATCCTTCGCCTGGATCTCACCACCCGGACCCCAGGCGACCCAGAGCGCGCCGAGCGGATCTGGCAGACGCGTCGAGTTCGACCAGTTGTAGATCTGGGCACCTTCGCTTCGCATCTGGTCGGAGGTCTCGACCACCTGCAGCTCGGCATTGATGCCGACGGCCTTCCACATTTCGACCAGAACCTGTGCGGCTTCAAGCGCATTGGTATAGTAGGAGGCCTGCGTCCTGTAGACAATCTTTTCGCCCTTGTAGCCAGCCTCGGCAAGCAGGGCCTTGGCTTTCTGCGGGTCGTAAGGCAGCTTGCGGCCTTCCACGAACATCTGGCCATATTCCGGATAGTTGTGGCTGCCGGGCACCTCTGCCTTGCCGAGCCAGAGCGTATCGACGAGTTTCTGGCGGTCGATGGCATTGGCGAGCGCCTGGCGCACGCGCTTGTCGGCGAGAACCTTGTCGTGATTGTCGAACACCAGGACATGCACATTGGCAAGCACGACCGATCGGACTTCGATATCGTCATAACCGCCGATGATCCCAACCTGGTCCGGGGGAACATTCGTGATCAGATCGAATTCGCCGGAGACCAGACCCGCGACACGGGCAGCCAGTTCCGGCACGGCGCGGAAGGTCACCTTCCTGGCAGTCGGCTTGCCGAGGAAGTAGTCATCGAAAGCTTCGAGCGCCGTCGCATCGTTCTGGCTGTGCGAGACGACCTTGTAAGGACCGGTTGCGACCGGCGCGCGCGAATAGGCGTCGAAGCCCATCTCCTCATAGGCGCGCTTGTTGACGATCCAGGCACACCAGGAGGCGAGACGCTGCTCGAGAAGAACATCGTCAACCTTGGTGGTGAAGCGGACGGTATAGCGATCGATGGCAATGACATCCTTCAGGACGCCGAAATAGGGCTTGCCGCTCGGGATCTGGGCCTTTTCTCCACGCAGGCGGCCATCACGGAAGGTATAGGCGACATCCTCCGCGGTCAGCTCGTCGCCATTGTGGAATTTGACGCCCTGGCGCAGATGGACGATCAGTTCGGAGGGGCTGACACGCTCCCAGGAGGTTGCCAGATGCGGCTTCAGAGCCGAGCCGCCGCCATCCGGCGTGGCAAGAAAGTCGCGCCGGATCAGAGTGTCGAAGATGGAATAGGTGACGCGCGTGCCGACGTTGGAGAGTTCGCGGGCCGGCTCCAGCGTCGCCGGCAGCGCGGCGACGGCAACGGTGAAATCCGGACGGGTTGCGCCGGCCGCGGCAAAGGCCGATGGCACGAAATCAAAGATGAAAGGCGTCAGGGCGGCACCCTGCAGCAGCAGGCGACGGTTGATGTTGGGCATCATGGGCTCCGTTGGTTGAGACGACGGGATTGGGCATGGCCGGGCTTCGTGGCCGCGGCCTTGTTGCGGGAAGGCCTCTCTTCAGCCTCCCGGGGAATTCAGTTGGCGGGATTGCCGCATGTCGCGCACGGCGAGGCCCGCTCGGACATCGTTCAGCATCACGGCATCGGGTTGCGCGGCGAGAACGTCCGCCATCGCCTCGTTCGAGATGACCCCGACGCCGTCATGGGTTGGGGTGCCGGCCATGACGATCACCTTGAGACCGATGGACTGCAGCCGCTCGACTGCGGCCGCCGACGCATCTTTTTCCCAAAGCCGGGCCCAAGCACCGCCCATGGCGGACAGATCCGGATAGTCGCCATAGTCTCGAAACAGGCCGAGGATCGGACTGTCCGGCAGGTGCTGCCGAACCACCTCGCTCGCGGCAAGCGAGCGGGTACCGAAGGCGACCGGCGCATCATCGCCGAGATGTGGTGCGATCAGCTCCAGTCCGGCCCGCAGCGCCTCCGGTTCGGTGATCTTCGTATCCAGCAGGATGGAAATGCGCCCGCCGACAATCTCTGAAGCCTCGGGGACCGTCAGCAGGCCGGGATGAATACGGTGAAGATCATCGTGGTCGATCTCGCGGATTGCTCTTGCATCGCCATGCAGTCGGATGAGCGTGTCGTCATGGAAGACGACCGGGATGCCATCGCGGGTCAGTCGCCAGTCGAATTCGATGAAATCGGCGCCGGCAGCGATGGCCTGTTCGAAGGCGTCCCTCGAATTCTCGCCAGCCTCCGCGCTTGCGCCGCGATGGCCGCCGATAAAGGCCGGCTCGCCCGCACGTCTTGGTCTCGTCCAAATGGAAGCGTAAGTCATCGCGTCATCCTTCCTTCTCGACCGTCGGGTCGAGCCGGTCGCGGAGCCAGTCTCCAAAGAGGCTCATGGCCAGCGTCGTCAGGAAGATTACGATCCCCGGCAAAACGGCGATCCACCAGGCGTTCAGCAGGTAGTTGCGGCCCTCGCCCAGCATCAGTCCCAGCGAAGTACCAGGCGGCTGGATGCCGAGCCCCAGGAAGGACAGCGAGGTTTCGAGCAGGATCGTGCCGGGGAAGTTGAGCGTCGCCTGCACGACGAGAGCGGCGGCGATATTGGGCAGCAGATGGCGGAAGACGACGCGACCGGGTCCGGCACCGAGCGCTTCAACCGCTTTCACGTAGTCGGCCGATTGCTCCGAGATCACCTGACCGCGCGCAAGGCGGGCGTAGCGCTCCCAGCCCTCCAGGCTGACGAGCACGATGAACAGAGGGATGCTGTTGCCGAAGAAGGCGAGAAAGGCGATCGCGATGAAAAGCGACGGCATCGCGGTCTGAATATCGGCGAGCATCATCACGAAGAGATCCGCAAGACCGCGCAGGCGACCGGCGGCCAGTCCCATGAGGGTGCCGCCGACCGCGCCGATGAGGGTGCCCAGGACGGCGATGAGGATCGAGGTCCGCAGCGCATAGATGATGCGGCTGAGGACATCGCGCCCCAGATGATCGGTGCCGAGACTATGGTCCCAGGAGCCTCCCATGAACACCGGCGGCCGGAACCGGGCGAGGAGATCCTGCGTCGTGTAGTGGGCAGGTGCCACGAGATCGGCACAGATCGCGACGACGACCACGAGAACGAGCCATGCCAGGCTGAGGGCGATCGAGATCGGCAAGCCGCCGAACAAACGGCGCGGGGAAAACGAACTGCTGTCGATGGCGGTCATTTTGCACCTCCAAGCGTGCGGGCAAGGCTGACCTTGGGGTCGATCACCGCGTGGAGGATATCGACCAGCAGGTTGGACATGACGATGATGAGGGTGACCGTCAGGATGACACCCTGAACCACCGGCAGGTCACGCATGTAGACAGACGACACCAGCAGCCGGCCAAGACCCGGCCAGGCAAAAATGGTTTCGGTGACCACGGCTCCTGACAGCACGAGACCGATTTCGATGCCGTAGAACATCAAGAGCGGCACCATGGCATTGGGTAGCGCGTGGCGCAGGATCACCCTGGTCTCTCCCGCGCCCTTGGCATGTGCCGTGCGGATGAACTGCTTGCCCATCACTTCCAGCGTCGCCGTTCGTGCAAAGCGGGCGATGCGCCCGGCCAGCGGCAGCGCGAGCGTGACCGTCGGCATGATCAGATGCATCCAGGTCTTTGCGCCGGAGGACGGCAGGATTCGCAGTTGCAAGGCAAAAAGCAGGATCATCATGATGCCGAGGAAGAAGATCGGCATGGAATAGCCGAGAACGGCAAAGGCCATGACCCCGCGGTCGATCGCACCGCCACGCCGCACGGCTCCGATGATGCCGAAGGTGAGCCCGAGGATGGAGGCCAGAAGCAGGGCCGACAGGCCAAGCAGCAGGGTCCGCGGCAGTGTCTCAGCAATGACGTTGACCACGGGCAGGTCATTGGTGAAGGAAACGCCCAGATCGCCGCGAACAGCCCTGCCGAGGAAGGCGAAATACTGCACGTAAAGCGGCTGATCCAGCCCCCATGCCACCCGGTACTCCTCCATGACCGATGGAGGCGTCTCGGCCGGCAGCAGCTGATCGACCGGGTCGCCAGCAGTGCGCAGGACAATGAAGACCAGTGATACGCACAGGAGCAACGTGATCACCGAACGCAGTATCCGGTAAAGGATGGCAACGAGGCTCTGGAATGTCATGGGGATAGGCCTTCCACGGCATGGGCGGGTGCGGTGCCGCTGGCGGATGCGCCAGACCGGGCAGGCGATGATCCGGCAGCGACATGGCAGGCGACCAGCCGGTTGCCTCCGAGCGAAAGAAGAGACGGGACATCCGTGCGGCACCGAGCGATGGCCAAGGGGCAGCGTGGATGAAACGAACAGCCGGATGGCCGCTGTGCCGGGTTCGGCGGCTCGCCCTGCAGCATGTCCCGGTCGGCCATGCGACGACCGGGGATCGGTGCGGCGGACACCAGCGCGCGGGTATAGGGATGTTCCGGCCGCACGAAGAGATCGTCAGCGTCACCCTCCTCGACGATCCGACCCAGATACATGACGGCGATGCGGCGGCTGATCTGGCGGACCACCCGCAGGTCATGGCTGATGAACACCATGGTCAGGCCAAGTTCGGCCTGCAGGTCGCTCAGCAGATTGACCACCTGCGCCTGGATCGACACGTCGAGCGCGGAGACGGGCTCGTCGCAGACCAGAAGATCCGGCTTCGATACCAGTGCGCGGGCGAGAACCACCCGCTGACGCTGGCCACCGGACAGTTCGTGCGGAAAGCGTTTCGTCACGCCGGCGGAGAGACCGACGGCCTGCAGCAATTCGCTGACGCGCGCATCGCGCTCCGCGATCGTCCCGAGGCCATGGATGTCGAGCGGTTCGCGCACCTGGGCCGCGACCGGTAGTCGGCGGTCCAGTGCGCCGAGCGGGTCTTGATAGATCATCTGCATCCGCATCCTAAGCCGCCGCCAATCCGGGCTTGCGGACGGCGCCATGGTCTTGCCTTCGAAGAGGACCTCGCCGCTGCTCGCCGGCTCCAGCCCGAGGACGACGCGCCCGGTCGTCGACTTGCCGGAACCGCTTTCGCCGACGATGCCGAGGGTGTCGCCCCGCTCGAGCCTCAGCGAGACGTCATCGACAGCCCTGATGCCGGTGGCCTTGGCAAACAGGCCACGGTGCATGTCGTAGACCTTGGCAATCGATCTGGCTTCCAGAAGAGGAGTGGTCATGACAGGACGGGCTCCATCAGAGCGCCGTCCTGATCGGCACGGTCGAGATGGAGGGCGTTGAAGCAGGCGAGATTTCGACCACCACCCATGCCGGACAGCGTCGGCACAGAGGTTGCACAGGCGGCAATCGCACGGCTGCATCGGGGTGCGAAGGAACAGCCCTGTGGAAGCGCGCGAGGATCCGGGACCTGACCTGCGATGGACACCAGCCGGCGGCGCGGGCCGTCAAGGCGCGGCAGGCTGTCGATCAGACCTCGGCTGTAGGGATGGGCCGGACTGTCGAAGAGCTGTCGAGCACTCGCCTCTTCGACAATGCGTCCGGCATACATCACTGCGACGCGATCGCAGGTCTGGGCAACGACGCCGAGGTCATGACTGATCAGCACGAGGCCGGTGCCGGATTCCCGCTGCACGAGGGCCAGCAGATCGAGGATCTGCGCCTGGATTGTCACGTCAAGCGCGGTGGTCGGCTCGTCGGCAATCAGAAGATCCGGCTCGCCGGCCAGCGCCATGGCGATCATGACGCGCTGGTTCTGGCCGCCCGACAGCTCGTGCGGATAGGAAGAAAGTCGCCGCCCGGCATCCGGAATGCCGACGAGATCCAGCAGGCGACGCGCCTCTGTCTTCGCCGAGCGACCGGTCATCCCGCGATGCAGCAGGAGGGCTTCGCCGATCTGGCTGCCGATGGTCAACATCGGGTTCAAGGCGCTGGCAGGATCCTGGAAGATCATGGCGATGCGCCCGCCGCGGATCCGCCGCAGTGCAGAGGGGGCCATGCCGACGAGGTTCTGGCCATCGAGCGTGGCACGGCCGGTGACTTTCGCCGTTGCCGGCAGCAGGCCGAGGGCTGCAAGCCAAGTCACCGATTTGCCTGAGCCGGATTCCCCGACCAGGCCAAGCGTTTCGCCGCGACCGATGGCAAGGTTCACGGCATGGAGAACGGTCACCCCATTGAAGGCGACGGTCAGATCGTCCAGTGTCACATAGTTACTCATTGACCGCAGCCTCCAGCGTTCTCACTGGTGCGGACCTGGTCGGCCGGCAGTTCTTGATGACGGTATTGGATGACAGCCCATGGATGCCACGCAACGCGTGACCGAGGACGACATGCGGCCCGCCCCTGCGGCTCAGCTCAGGGAGCAGCACGCGCTGGTCAGCGTTCCGAACCGTTGACGACGTCCGTCTTGTGCGGGAACAGCTGACGATAGGGGCCCCCGCCAGACAGATGGCGGACCTTGGTCCCGCGCGCCGGGGATGGCTTCTGCTTAAGCAGCCCTGGGTGAGATCGTTTTGAGAGAGGTCGTTTTCCATGGGGCCGAGGTTGGGCCCGGTCTATGACATCGCGATATCATTCGAATGAATTTATTTTTAAGGATTTATGACGCTTCCGTGGCACCTTTCGGTCGGCCGGTCCTTCGGAGGACGTCGAGGGGCACCTTCGTCGTTGGATACGACAGTCGCGCTGAAATGAACGCGATCCCTGCGGTGGATGGCCCTCCGGACGCTTCGTCTTCAGAAGACGGCCAGCCGCCAAGAGATGGTACACCAAAATGGCGCCCTGCCGTCTCATTCCGGCAAGGCGCCAAATCATGCGTGCTGGCACTCAGGGCGCGAGCGATGCTTTCAGCTTGGACACCGTATCCGCTTCCATCTGGCCGATCGTCGTCACCTGACCGTCCGTGATTTTCCACAGGCGGAACGGACCGGTGATGTCTCCATACTTGTCGAAGGAGACCGGGCCGATGACGCCTTCATACTTGATCGGCTTTCCGTCCTTGATCAGCTTCAGCGCCTTTTCGAACTCCGCCTTGCCGGCGTAGATCGGTTCGCCGCCGGGGGCCACCACTTCGGGGATCGCGGCCTTGATCGCGGCCTTGTCGGCCTTGCCGGCCTTGGCGATGGCGAGTGCCACGATGGCACCGGCATCGTAGGAGCGGTCGGCCGCCGGTGCGGACGGCGAAATGCCGCCCGAGAACTTCTCGTAGGCGCCGTTGAAATATTCCGTCGATTTCGTCGGACGGGTGCCGGACGACGTGCCATAGGCATCGTTCAGGTACTGGGCGCCGACGCTTTCGATGAAGTCCTTTGAGTTCATGCCATCATTCAGCAGGAACTTCGCCGCACCGCCGCCGGAGAGCCACGCGCGCGCGATCGTTGCGCCATCCACGGGCGTGCTGACGAGATAGAGCGCGTCCGGATCGCCCTTCATCGCGGCACTCGCTTCCGAAGAGTAGCTCGCCTGCTTTTCGTTGTAGGGCGTCGTCGAGGTGATCGTGCCGCCGAGTTTGGCATAGGCGGCGGTGAATTCCTTCACCAGGTTCACGCCGAAATCGTTGTTGACGTGAATGATGGCGATCTTCTTCAGACCCTGGTCGAGCGCGTATTGCGCCGCCGCCGTTCCCTGCAGCGCATCCGACGTGATGGTGCGGAAGAAGACGCCGTTCGTCTTGCCGTCACGGCCAAGCGCCGTCAGCGTCGGCGAGGACGAGGCGGGCGAGACCTGCACCACGCCGGCTGCGGCCGTGACCGAGCTCAGGATCGGGATCGATACAGACGAGATGATGCCGCCGATGATGACCGGCACCTTCTTGATGTTGACGAGCTGGGTTGCCTGATCGACGGCCACCGTGCCCTGGCTCTGGCTGTCACGGGTGTCCATCACCAACTTGCAGCCGCCGACGCCGCCGGCATCGTTGAAATCCTTGAAGGCCATTTCGACGGATTTTGCACCCGCCTTGCCATATTCACCGGCAGGGCCGGTGAGTTCCATGACGACGCCGACCGTGATGTCGCAATCGGCGGAGAGAGCCGGAAGGGCCGAGATGGCAAGCCCAGCCAGCATGGTGGATGCGAGAACCAGTTTTTTCATGTCATTCCCCTTTGTTGAGATTGTATTTCATGATGCTCCCGTGACGTCCGTTGCGGTCGCGTTCGAGCGTGTAGACGTCACCCTCCAGCTCCTTCGCCTCGGCCATTACGGCCTCGATGTCGGAGAGATCCCCGGCCGACAACGTGATGTCGGCGATGGCAAGGTTCGATGCGAGATGATCGCGGTTGCGCGCCCCGACGATGACCGCCGCAACGCCCGGGCGCCGCAGCATGGCGGCACTGGCAATGGTGGCGATATCGGTCTGGTGCCGGTCGGCGATGCGCCGCAGGGTGGCAAGCATCGCCTGAAAGAGATCCCAGCCGCCGATGTCATCGATGATCAGCTTGTATTTGGTGAGCGAGCGGTTTTCGAGCGGATGTTCGGGCTCGGCGACGCCCAGCCATTTGTCGCTGAGGAAGCCGCCAGCCACCGTTCCGTAACAGAACAGCGCGAAGTTGTTTCGGGCGGAGAGCGCCACCATGCGTTTTTCCGGCCGGCGGTCGAGCAACGAATATTGCAGTTGCAGCGATGCAAGCGGAATACCGGCGCCGACAAGCGCTTCCACATGGTCGCTGTCGAAATTGGTGCCGCTCACCTTGTTGATCTTGCCGGCGGCTTGCAACTCCTTCAGCCATCCCGCCGTCTTGAGCCAGCCATCGATGTCATAGGCCCACCAGTGGAACTGCACGAGGTCGAGCCGTTCGAGGTTCAGGCGCTTCAGCGAGGTGTCGATGACGCTTTCGACATAGGCTTTGCTGATGGTCGGCAGCACCGTGAGATCCGGCACGAACTTGGTATGCACGCGAATCCGGCTCAACGCGTCGGCGCCGCGCAGATCGCGGTAGCGCAGTCGGAACTGGCCGATCAGCTCCTCGACGCCGGTATAGATGTCCGCACAGTCGAAGGTGGTGATGCCGGCATCGGCGAAGGCCACCATATCATCGATGGCGGCTGCCGGATCGACGGCGCCGTGCCCGCCGGCCAACTGCCAGCCGCCGCGGATGACGCGGGAGATTTCATAGCCGGGCGCGAGGGTGATGCGTTGCATGGGATCAGTCTTCTTTCAGGGGAACGGCTGTGGTTTCGGCATGGCTGAAGCGGCGAAGCCCGGTGCGGCGAATGCGCAGGCGCGTGGCGCAGTTGGGATCCGGACAGGCAATATCCGCGTCCGTCGTCATCCAGTCATGCGGGTGCGTGGGGCGCTGCTTAGCGGCAAGCAGGGGCAAAACGGAAGCGAGCGAATAAATCGAGATGCCCTGCCCCGGCGGCAGATGCAACATCTCGCCCTTCAGTTCGAAATAGTCGCCGGGCTTTGCCCCGCAATAGACCGGGCCGTCTTCCGGAACCACCACCTCGACATGCAGGTCGAAGAGCTCGAAGCTGTCGTCCTGGCTCATGCCGCCTCCTCGCCAGCCGACAGACGCGCGCGGACCAGATCGAAAGAGCGGCCAATATCGTTGGCAAGCGCCTGCTTGGCGGCGTCCGCATTACCCTTCTCGATCGCGTCGATCATCGCCCAGTGATGGTCGGTGGCGGCAAGACCGCCCTGTTCGTCATGGATCTGGGCAGCGGCGCGCACCACCGGCCCGGACTGCAGCCACAGGCTTTCCACGATCGGGATCAGCACATGCGATCCAGCCGCACGGTAGATGTGGAAATGGAAACTCTGGTTGAACTGCGATGTGACCGGCCCGATATCCTGGCCGTGTTCCTCAAAGGCCTGGTCGCATTCCTGGTTCACCTGCTTCAGGACCTCGATATCCTCCGGCGTGAGATTGGGTATCGCCATCTCGGCAAGACGTCCCTCGATCAGCACGCGAGCCCGCTCCAGATCGTCCAGCCGCTGGCGGGTGATCAGCGGCACGCGGACGGTCCGGTTGGGCATCGCCTCCAGCGCCTGCTCCGAGACAAGCCGCCCCAAGGCTTCGCGCACCGGCATGGTGCTGGTCTGCAGCCGTTCGGCCAACTCCACGATCCGCAACGGATCACCGGCTGCAAAGCCGCCACTGATCAGCGTCTGCCGCAACTGCGCGTAAACCCGGTCCTGAACCGTTTCCCGCCCGACCGGCGTCAGCGCCTCAACACTGTTGGTGCTTGGTTCCGTCATCCCTGCCTCATTCACCAACCGTGGAAATTTCCGGTTGATTTTCGTTTAGGCTTAAAGTTTGATCAAACATCATTCATCAAATCAAGACCCAATTTCATGATGACCGCAAGCGCCAATCGAGACCTGACGGCACACCCTCCCCCGATCATCGAGGCCAGGCGGCTGACGAAGCGGTTTTTCGGTGTCTCGGCGGTCGATGGCATGTCGTTGACGGTCGGGCGCCAGGAGATGGTGGGCCTCATCGGACCGAACGGTGCCGGCAAGACCACCATGTTCAGCCTGATCGCCGGAAGCCTGCAGCCGACCGAGGGCGAATTGTGGATTTCCGGGCGCGAGGTCTCCCGCGAGGCGCCGGAAAAGCGCATCGGCCACGGCCTTGCCCGCACCTTCCAGATCCCGAAACCGTTCGGAGAGATGAGCGTGCTGGAAAACCTGCTGGTCGGCGGCCAGCACCAACAGGGCGAAGGCCTGCTTGCCAACTTCCTGAAGCCAGCGACCGTGCGTGCCGAAGAAAAGGCGCTGATCGAGAAGGCGCGCGGGCTTCTGGATTTCGTCACGCTTTCCCATCTCGAACACCAGCCGGCGCGGGTCCTGTCTGGCGGTCAGCGCAAGCTTCTGGAACTTGCACGCGTGCTGATGGCCGATCCGGACGTGATCCTGCTCGACGAGCCGGCAGCGGGGGTGAACCCTGCCCTGCTCGAAGTCATCATCGAGCGCGTCTTTGCCCTGAACAGGCAAGGGAAATCGATCCTTCTGATCGAACACAACATGGATATGGTCTCGCGGCTCTGCACGCGCGTCGTTGCCATGGCGCTTGGTAAACTGTTGGCGGAAGGCACGCCCTCCGAGGTCGCCTCCAACCCGGCCGTGATCGAGGCCTATCTCGGAGGCGGTGCATGACGAACGCCATCCTCTCGACCAGTGGATTGATGGCCGGTTACGAGCCGGACCTGCCGATCGTGCGCGGCATCGATTTTTCCGTGGCGCAGGGCGAGCTTGTGGTGCTGCTCGGGCCGAATGGCGCCGGTAAATCCACCTTCGTCAAGGCAATTGCCGGGCTGGTGCCGATCCATGCCGGCACGATGACGCTGAACGGACGCGACATCACGCATGTCGCGCCGCATCGCAAGGTGGCGGAGGGACTGGCCTTCGTGCCGCAGACGGAAAACGTCTTTGCCACCATGACCATCCTGGAAAACCTGCAGATCGCCGTCGCTCACCTGCCGAAGGCCAAGCGCGGTGCGGCGATCGAGGCCCTGTTCACGCGCTTCCCGGATCTCGCGGCCCGGCCTTCGCGTCTGGCCGGTGCGCTCTCCGGCGGCCAGCGGCAGATGCTGGCGGTCGCGCGGGCACTGGCCCTCGATCCGCCGGTGATCATCCTCGACGAACCCTCGGCCGGCCTTTCACCGAAAATCGTCAACGAGGTCTTCGAGATGCTGCAGGGGATCAATGCAAGCGGCGTGACCGTGCTGCTGGTGGAGCAGAACGTGAAGGCCGCACTCGCGATCGCCAGCCGCGCCGTCATCCTCGCCGAAGGCCGCATTGCCCACGAGGGCCTGCCGCAGGAGCTGGCAAGCGATCCGCTGGTCGGCAAGATCTATCTCGGCACCGCTCATTCCCATCAGGGAGCGCCTGCATGAACCCGCAATTCATCATGGACGGGCTGATCAGCGGCGCGATCATTGGTCTCGGCGCGGTCGGCGTAACGCTGACCTATTCCATCCTGCGCTTTTCGAATTTCGCGCACGGCGAACTTCTGTCCTGGGGTGCCTATCTGGCGCTCGCCGTTGCTGGTGCGCTCGGCTATCTCGCGGCCGGCCTCACGAAGCCGATCGCACCGTTTTCCTTCGGCTGGGCGCTGCCGATCTCGGCAGTGGTGGCCATCGGCTTGACCGGACTTCTGGCGCTGGCGGTGGATGCGCTGCTTTTCTCCAGCTTCCGCCGGCGCGGCAGCGCGATCATCATCATGGTCATGGCGAGCTTCGGCGCGTCGCTGGCGCTACGCAGCCTCTTGGAATTCCTGTTCACCTCGCGGCCCGCCTATTTCACCAAGGCGCTGCAGATCGCCATGAAACTGGGTGGTGGCCTGCGAGCGACACCGGACCAGCTGCTGATGCTGGGCGTGGCGCTGTTCGCAGTCATCTGCGTTCACCTGTTGATGACGCGCACCGATATCGGCCGCGCCATGCGGGCGGTCAGCGAAAATCCGGCACTCGCCAGCATTGCCGGCATCGATGTGCGCCGTGTGATCCGCACCGTGTGGTTCCTCGGCGCAGCACTGGCCTGTGTGGCGGGCATCATGAGCGGTCTCCTGATCCAGATCAGGCCCTATCTCGGCCATGACCTGCTCCTGCCGCTGTTTGCCGCAGCGATCCTTGGCGGTATCGGCAGCGTGCCCGGCGCCATGCTGGCCGGTCTCATCATCGGCCTTTGCGAGGCGCTCGCCGTGCAGGCGGTGGGGGCGGAATGGCGCGCCGCCGTCTCCTTCGTCATCCTCATCGCCGTCCTCCTCGTGCGTCCGCGCGGCCTGTTCGGGAAAGCGTCATGACCCTCGATATCCTCGCTTACGCCGCCTTCTTTCTCACCATGGCGCTGACCTATGCGATCATCTGCCTCGGTTTGAATGTGCAATGGGGCATGACCGGCCTGTTCAATGTCGGCATCGCCGCCTTTGTTGCCGTCGGTTCCTATACTTCCGCGCTGCTGACAACCCCGCCGAGCCCGGACCGTTTCGGCGGCTTCGACCTGCCGATCGCGGTGGGTTGGCTTGGCGCCGCGATCATGTCCGGCCTGCTCTCCTGGGCGGTCGGTGCGCTGACCATCCGCCTGCGGGCCGATTATCTGGCCATCGCCACCTTCGGGATTGCGGTCACCGTGCAGCTCTGCATGCTGAACCTGCAGCCGATCACCGGCGGCGCCTTCGGCATCGGCTTCATCCCGCGTCCCTTTGCCGACCTGCAAAGCGATGCGCTTGCCTTCAGCCTCGCCAATTTCGCGGTGATGGCCGTGGTGGTTCTCGCCCTCTATTATGCGCTGGAGCATCTGGCGAAAAGCCCTTGGGGACGCGTGCTGCGCGCCATCCGCGAGGACGAGATGGCGGCGCAGGCGCTCGGAAAACGGCCGATCCGCTTTCGCCTGCAGGCCTTTGCGCTGGGTGGTGCGATCATGGGGCTTGCGGGCGCCGCCCAGGCGCATTTCATCGGCTTCATCGCGCCCGATAATTACATGCCGATCCTCACGTTTCAGGTCTGGGCCATGCTGATCGTCGGCGGCTCGGGCAACAATCGCGGCGCGATTGCCGGCGCCATCCTCGTCTGGGGGCTCTGGGCGCTCTCTGCCGCCGCCGTCTCCAGCTTCGTCCCGGCAGACCAGCAGGCACGGGCCGCCGCCCTGCAGATCGTCGCCATCGGTATCGGCCTCTGCCTCATGCTTCTCTGGCGCCCGCGCGGCCTATTCGGCGAAGTCAGTCCGCTGACCCGCCTGAAGGCCCTTCGCAACGCCCCATCCAAGGAATGACCCTCATGCAAGCCCGTCCCGAACGCATCCTTCTTGCTCCAGGCCTCGACATCAGCCGCCTCGTCTGCGGTCTCTGGCAGGTGGCAGATATCGAGAAGGATGGCACGACCATCGATCCCGAACAGGGCGCCGATGCCTTGGAGGCCTATGTCCGCGCCGGTTTCGACACCTTTGACATGGCAGACCATTACGGGTCCGCGGAAATCATCACCGGCCATCTGCTGAAGCGTTTTCCGAATGGTGGCGTGAAGCCCCGCGCCTTCACCAAATGGTGCCCGGAGCCGGGACCGATGACGCGGGACGTGGTTCGTAGGGGCGTGGAAGAGCGGCTGACGCGCCTGGGGGTCGACAGGATCGACCTCCTGCAGTTCCACTGGTGGACCTTCGAACATCCGGCGTGGCTGGATGCCCTGCATGAGATGCAGGCGATGAAAGAGGAAGGGCTGATCGGCGCGCTCGGCTTCACCAATGTCGATGCGGCGCACTTGGCGCTCGCGCTTTCCGATGGCATCGAGATTGCCAGCAACCAGGTGTGCTTCTCGCTGATCGACCGTCGCGCCGCCGGAGCCTTGTCCGATCTTTGCGCCCGCAGCGGCGTGAAACTGCTCGCTTACGGCACGCTCTGCGGCGGCTTCCTGTCGGAGAAGTGGCTGGGACAGCCGGAGCCCGCCGCCATTCCGGACTGGAGCCGCTCCAAATACAAACGCTTCATCGATACGGCGGGCGGCTGGGAGCCTTATCAGGCCATTCTGCACGCTGCCTCGCGTATTGCGAAGAAGCATGGCGTTTCGCTGTCGAATGTTGCCAGCCGCTGGGTGCTGGAGCATCAGGCGGTGGCCGCCACCATCATCGGCGCGCGGCTGGGCGAAAGCGAACACCGCGACGACAACCTGAACGTCTTCCGTTTTCAACTGGATGCCGAGGACCATGCCCAGCTGGACGATGCCTTTGCCAGCACGCAGCCCATTCCCGGAGACTGCGGCGACGAATATCGCAAGCCACCCTTCCTGACCGCGTCCGGCGATCTCAGCCACCACCTCGATGCCATCCCGTCGGTTTACACGGCAGAACCAATGCCTGGACGCCCGGGCCGGCTGCGCGTCTCCTCCGGCAGCATCTGGGAACCGCTCGCCGGCTACAGCCGCGCGGTCCGCATCGGCAATCGCGTGCTCGTGTCCGGCACCACGGCGACCCACGGCACCGATCGCTGTGTGGCGCCCGGCAACGCCGGCGCCCAGGCGACCTATATCCTCGACAAGATCGCCGCCAGCTTGAGTCCTCTCGGAGCGAAGATGGAGGATGTGGTCCGCACGCGGATCTACCTGAAGGATGCGGCAAATTGGGAGCCGGTTTCGCGCGCGCATGGCCGCGTCTTCGGAGAGATCCTGCCTGCCAATACGCTGATCGAGGCCGGCAACCTGATCGGCGACTATGAGGTGGAGATCGAGGCGGAAGCAATCGTGGAGGATTGAGGGCCTGGAAAGCCTGGACGCTTCTGCAAGCGGCGACACCGCCCCATTATCAAGATCGAAGGCGGTGGACGGTTGTCTGCGAAACCTTGCTCCGGATCCTCCGATCTCCTAGTAACCGATGCACAGGCGTCGGGCGTCGTTTCGCCCACACGCGTCGACACCGTCGGCGGACAGCATGATCCAGGATATGCCGTGACCACACCCAACGAGATTCCCGCCATCGGGATCGCCTTGCGCATCTTGTCCGGCCTGCTCTTCGGAGCGATGGCGATTTGCATCAAGGCCGTTGCGGATCAGGTTCCGCTGGGCCAACTCGTCTTCTTCCGGTCAGCCTTCGCACTCCTTCCCCTGATGGCCTTCCTCTGGTTCAGAGGCGAGTTTCCCGCAGGTCTGGCGACCCGAAGACCGCTCGGCCACCTGTTGAGGTCGAGCCTCGGTGCGGCTGCGATGTTTGCCTCCTTTGCTTCGATCGCGCGGCTGCCGCTCGCAGAAGCCACCCTGCTGACCTATCTGTCGCCGACATTCACGAGCCTCGCCAGTATCGTCCTGCTTTCCGAGCGCGCGACAATCTGGCGGATCGGCGGCGTCGTGCTGGGTTTGGCAGGCGTGACGACGCTGGTCTGGCCGGAGCTTGGACACCTCGACATGCAGGGCCCGCGGCTCTGGGGATATGTCTTCGGCCTTCTGATGGGCATCCTGACAGCCTTCGCCCTGATCATGGTGCGTAAGCTGAGCCGCACGGAAAATCCGGGAGCGATCGCATTCTATTTCATCATCACCTCGATGCTCGGCAGTCTTCTGACGATCCCGTTCGGATGGGTCGGGCTCGACATGACAATGCTCGCGATCCTTTCCCTCGCAGGTCTGTTCGGAGGGTTTGCGCAAATCACGATGACGCTTGCCTTCCGGCATGCCGAAGCCTCCCTGCTCGCCCCCTTCGAATATCTGGCCATCCTCTGGCCGGTTCTCGCCGACGTTCTGCTCTTCCATGCGCCGCTTTCGCTCGCCTTCCTGTCGGCTCTGCCGCTGGTCCTCGGAGGGGCCGCTCTCGCCGCGATGGATGGACGGCGGAAAAACAGAGTGCCTGCGCAGGCGTGACCGATCCTGCACCAGTCGCGGGAAACGGGCATAATCCGCGCGGCCGAGACGGCGGAACTCGTCAGACCTGACCGACGCTCGGCCCCATCGCCGCGGTTGGCCCGGCTACAAAATCGATGCACTCGCGCTTCGACTGGAGCACGGTTGTGACAGAAAGACCGTCAGAGCGCAGAAAGACGGCCGGAACGCCCTCCACAAAACTGTCATGAATGCCGATCTTGCCAGGAAGAACAACAGGATAAGTGCCTTTATATTTCTGACACGAAACCGACATCCAGGCTTAACACTGGAGATCTAGGGCTAAATCCCGACGTCGATGTTGAGACGAAGGGACGGCCATGCATCTGAGGCTTGATAAACTCACACGCCAGTTCGGCAGCAATACCGCCGTCGATTCCGTAACGATCGATATTCCCGCCGGCCAGATGGTCGGCGTCATCGGCCGGTCCGGTGCCGGCAAATCCACTCTGCTGCGGATGATCAACCGGCTGGCAGACCCGACGTCGGGCAGCATCCGGTTTGGCGAGGCGGAAGTATCGTCCCTGCGTGGTCAGGCCTTGCGCAATTGGCAGCGCGACTGCGCGATGATCTTCCAGCAGTTCAACCTGGTGCCGCGCCTCGACGTTTTGACCAATGTGCTGCTTGGCCGTCTCAACCACCGTTCGACGGTGATGAGCATCATCAACATCTTCAGCCGCGAAGAGCGCCTGATGGCGATCGCCGCACTGGAGCGGCTCGGCATCGAACAGACGGCGCTGCAGGCGGCCGGCACGCTCTCTGGCGGCCAGCAGCAGCGCGTGGCAATCGCCCGTGCGCTCATGCAGTCTCCGAAGATGGTGCTGGCCGACGAGCCGATCGCCTCGCTCGATCCGCTGAACGCCAAGATCGTCATGGATGCCCTGCGCAGCATCAACGAGAACGACGGAATTACCGTCGTCACCAATCTCCACACGCTGGATACCGCCCGCAACTACTGCGAACGCATCATCGGCATGGCCAAGGGCCGCGTCGTGTTCGACGGCAAGCCGAGCGACCTGACGGCCGATGCGGTCCAGGAAATCTATGGCTCCGACCGCGATGGCGCCGGCATAGACGAGACGATGACATCGACCAGCATCACCCTTTCCGGCACCGCCCAGGCAAACGGCCAGGCCAGTGCCCAGACATCCGCGCCCTTACGCCCCCTCAGCGTCGCTGAAGCGTAGACCGCATCGATCGCCAGCCCGCGTCAAAGGCAGGACGTTCACGACCATTGGCTCTGACAGGAGACGAACTCATGTTGAAGAAGACCCTTCTTGCCGCCGTAGCGCTTGTCTCGCTCGCCGGCATTGCTCATGCCCAGGATCTCAAGGAATTCCGCATCGGCATTCTCGGCGGCGAGAACGAGGCTGACCGCCTGCGCAACTTCGCCTGCCTTCAGGAGCATCTGAAGACCGAACTCGGCGTGGAAAAGGTCTCGCTTTTCCCGGCTGCCGATTATGACGGCGTCATCCAGGGCCTGCTCGGGGGCACGCTCGACTACGCCGAGCTTGGTGCGTCCGGTTACGCCAAGATCTACCTCGCCAACCCGAAGGCCGTCGAGCCGATCCTGACCACCGTACAGACCGACGGTTCGATGGGTTATCATTCGGTCATGGTGGCCCGCAAGGATTCCGGCATCAAGTCGCTCGCCGACATGAAGGGCAAGAAGCTCGGCTTTGCCGACCCGGATTCGACCTCCGGTTACCTGATCCCGACGGTCACCCTGCCGGAAGCCATCGGCGGCGCCTCGATCAAGGAATATTTCGGCTCGACCGGCTTCGGCGGCGGCCACGAAAACCTCGTGCTCGAAGTGCTGAAGGGCAATTTCGATGCCGGCACGACCTGGGGTTCGGGCGTTGGCAACTTCAAGGACGGCTACACCTCCGGCAATCTGAAGAAGATGGTCGACAAGGGCATCCTCAACATGGACGACCTCGTCGAGCTGTGGAAGTCGCCGCTGATCCCGAACGGGCCGATCGTCGTGCGTACCACGATGAACGATGCCATGAAGACCAAGTTCAAGACCTTCATGATGGGCCTGCCGAAGACGGACGCCAAGTGCTTCTCCGCCATCCAGGGCGGCGACTTCAAGGGATATGCCGAAGTCAACGTCGATTTCTACAAGCCGATCATCGACGCCCGCAAGGCAACCATCGGCGGCTGATCCGCGCTGTGTCTTGACCCTTGGATCGCCGGCCCTCGCGGACCGGCGATCCTCGTTTCAGTCGGCTCATGAACGAGCCCTCTCCCTTCGAGGACTGTCCGGCAATGGCCTCCACACAGAACCCCACCGCAAATGGCATCAGCCTTGGCACAAAACTCGGCGACCGCGGCATGGCGATCGAGCGGCACTGGCAGGAGCTTGCAACACAGCGACGCTTCTATACGGCCATCGGCCTCGTCGTGCTGCTTCTCGCCCTTGCCGGGTCGCTGTGGTTCGCCAATGACAGCAATTCCGGCAAGTTCTTTGATCGCCTGCCGCATCTGTTCGATTTCATCGAGGACCTGTTGCCGCGTGATGCAACGGAGATCTGGCGGGCGCTCTTCGACCTCCCCTCCCCCTATTTCGACGGTAGCCTGAAATACGATTATCCCGAGGGCCGCTACTACATCACCGACAGCCTCTACATTCCCGAATATTTCTACAAGATGGTCGAGACGCTGAACATCGCGGTCGTCTCCACCATCATCGGCTTCCTGTTCGGGGCAATCCTGTCGTTTTTTGCCGCCCGTAACATGGTGAAAAGCCCCTGGCTGCGCGGCCCCGTGCGGCGGTTCATGGAAGTGCTGCGGGCCTTTCCGGAAATCGTGCTGGCTGGTTTTTTCCTGGCGATCCTGTCGCTCGGCCCGATTCCGGCTATCATCGCGGTGACGATCCACACCATCGGTGCGCTTGGCAAACTCTTCTTCGAGGTGATCGAGAATGCCGACATGCGCCCCGACGAAGGCCTGCGGGCCGTCGGCGCCAGTTGGATCGAGCGCGTCTGGTTCGCCATGGTGCCGCAGGTGATGCCGAACTTCATCAGCTATTTCCTGCTGCGCCTGGAGATCAACGTCCGTGCCTCGACGATCATCGGTGCCGTCGGCGGCGGCGGCATCGGCGAGCAGCTGCGTCTGTCGATCAGCCGCGGGCACGAAGCAAAGACGCTGGCGATCGTGTTGCTTCTATTCATCACCATCATTGCGGTCGATCAGCTGTCGGCCTGGTTGAGGCGCAAACTGGTGGGCGAACAGGCCTTCCAGGCCGTCATCTGAGGAGGCAAGTCCATGCACACCCTGACCGCCGCAGACCTCGACGCTATCGCCGCCCGCCACCCGTCCCTGCTCGTGCCATCGTTCTGGAGCCGCTTCCGGATCCCGCTGATTGGCGCATGCACCATCCTCTACATGATCTTCTGCTGGTGGTTCTTTGCCGTCGGCCATGTGATGTCCTCGGCCAATTGGGGCATTGCCGGCAATTATCTTGCAGACTGGGTTTCCTACGAGATCCGGCCGGACATCGACATTGCCAAGGATGGCGCAATGCAGATCACCTATTCGCGCTTCGACCCGATCGGCCCCAATCCGCATCCGGACTGGATCGATGCCAAGCGCGAGACGATCACGCGGACGGTACCGCAGGCGACGGCACCGGCTGAGACGCCGGCCGCCAAACCTGCCTCGAGTTTCAGCTTCATGGTGCAGCCGGCACCGCAGGCGGGAACAGACGCACCTACCGAACCGACAGGCCCCAGAACCGCGACCGAAGAGGTGATTGTCGATGCAAAGGTCACCCTTGGCCGCGCCGCAAGTCTCGACGTGCGCCCCGACCGCGTCCTTCTGGTCCGCAACAGTGAAACGGTGACACTCCATCTCGATCGGTCGCGCGAGACCGTGACGATCGACGGCAGCAAGCCCGACTGGGTGGAACAACGCACCGAAGGCGGTCGCGTGATTGCCTATTTCGGCTGGGCTGGCTGGGTGGATATCAGTTCCGATCGCGTGCGCATCCGCAACCGCTTCTTCGGCTGGGCCAACTTCATCTTCGACACCAACTCGGCCTTCTTCGGCATGTCCGCCGGCCAGGTGATGAACACGATCACCTCGGGTGAGCGCATCGATCCGTCGATGAGCAACCTGTCCCTTGCCTGGAACGATTTCCTCTACAATCCCTCCTGGCAGCATCTGGATGTCTGGACGAAGCTGCTGCAGACGATCGTCATGGCTTTCGTCGGCACGCTGTTTGCCATGGTCGTCTCGTTCCCGCTGTCTTTCCTGGCGGCCCGCAACATCACCCGCAACCGCCCGGTCAACCAGATCGTCAAGCGATTCTTCGACTTCCAGCGCTCCGTCGATATGCTGATCTGGGCGCTGTTCTTCACCCGCGCCTTCGGACCTGGGCCGCTCGCCGGCATTTCCGCCATCTTCTTCACCGACACGGGCACGCTCGGGAAGCTCTATGCCGAAGCCCTGGAGAACATCGATGACAAGCAGCGCGAGGGCGTGAAATCCGTCGGCGCGGCACCAATCGCGGTGCAGCGCTTCGGCGTGCTGCCGCAGGTTCTGCCTGTCTTTGCTTCGCAGGCGCTGTATTTCTGGGAATCGAACACCCGCTCCGCCACCATCATCGGTGCCGTCGGTGCCGGCGGCATCGGGCTCAAGCTGTGGGAGGCGATGCGCACAAATTCGAACTGGGAAAACGTCGCCTATATGGTCATTCTCATCCTTCTCGTCGTGTTTGTCTTCGACGCTATCTCCAACGCGCTACGCAGCCGTCTGATCGGCCAGCGGCAGCATTGACATCTGTCCCTGACGGATCGATCCGTCAGGGATCCTTTCGATTTTCGGCCCGGTGCTTTGGGGCCCTGCAAGCGGTTCAATCAATATGCCTGACATCACTCTCTCCAATGCCCGGATCGTCCTGCAGGACGAGATCATCCACGGCAGCGTCAAAATCGAAAACGGGCTGATTGCCGATATCAGCGAGGGCGGCAGCCGCATCGGCGAGGATGTGGAGGGTGACTACCTGATTGCGGGTCTCGTGGAACTGCACACCGACCACCTGGAGACCCACTATTCGCCGCGTCCCGGCGTGCGTTGGCACACGATCTCCGCCATTCAGGCGCACGACGCCCAGGTGGCGACCTCCGGCATCACCACCGTGTTCGACTGCCTGCGCATGGGATCGGACGAGGATGGCGGCTTCCAGAAGGGGGAGATGCGGGCGATGGCCGATGCCATCGAGACCGCCCAGAATGAGGACCGCCTGCGCGCCGAACACCTGCTGCACCTGCGCTGCGAAGTCTCGTCCGCCGACGTGCTGGAGCATTTCTCCGATTTCGAGACCGATCCGCGTGTGCGGCTGGTTTCCCTGATGGACCACGCGCCCGGCCAGCGTCAGTTTCAGACAATGGATCAATATACACTCTACTACAAGACCAAGCGCGGCCTGTCCGAGGAAGCTTTCGCCCATTTCGTCGCCCGCCGGCGGGAGGCCTCCGCGCTGTACGCCGCACCGCACCGCGATGCGCTGGCGCGCGTCTGTCATGCACGCGGCATCACCATCGCCAGCCACGACGATGCGACGCTCGAGCACGTGGACGAGGCGATCGGTTACGGCATCCGCCTTGCCGAATTTCCGACCAGCCTTGATGCGGCAGACGCCTCGCACAAGGCCGGCATGAGCGTTCTGATGGGCGCGCCGAACGTGGTGCGCGGCAAATCCCACTCGGGCAATATCGCCGCCCGTGATCTCGCGGAGCGCGGCGTACTCGATGTCCTCTCCTCGGACTACGTGCCGCTCAGCCTGCTGCACGCGCCCTTCGTGCTCGCCGACGAGATCGAGGGCATGTCGTTGCCGCAGGCGCTGGCCATGGTAACATCGACCCCGGCCCGCACGGTCAGCCTGGATGATCGTGGTCGTATCGCCGAAGGCTTGCGGGCCGATCTGGTGCGCGTGCGCCGGGTTGAGGGTGTGCCGGTGGTGCGGTCGGTCTGGCGCCAGGGGCGCAGGGTGGCGTGATGGCGGATTCGACATCCAGACCGGCCCTGACTCCAATCGGCACGATGGTCGTTGTCGTCGGCCCAAGCGGTGCCGGCAAGGATACGCTGATCGACTATATCCGCAGGGCTCTCAGCGACCGGACGGATGTGCATTTTGTCCAGCGGACGATCACACGACCGGCGGAAGCCGGTGGCGAGGACCATGTTCCGGCCACGGAGGCGGAGTTTCTGGCTCTGCGCTCCGCCGGTCACTTCTGCGTCGATTGGCCAGCACATGGGTTACTGTACGGAATTCCAACCGCCGTCTGTGATGTGCTGCAGCGCGGCGGTCTGGCGATTGCCAATGGCTCCCGCTCGGCGCTGCCGCATTTCGCGGCCGCCTTCCCGAAGCTGCTGGTTGTCAACATCGTGGCGACACCGGATGTCCTGGCGGAGCGGCTGAAGGCCAGAGGCCGGGAAACCGAAACGGACATTGCAGCCCGCCTGCGCCGTAGCGAGGAGTTCACCATTCCATCGAGCTATGCCTGCGTGACGATCGACAACAGTGGCGACCTCACGGACGCCGGTGATGCGCTTCTCTCGGTGCTGACGGGTTTGTCCCGCAAGGAGGAGGCGGCAAGCTAACGCCGGATCCGATGGCAGTATGCCGCACGTCGCAGAGAATCGGCAGCGTCCTGTTTACCGCGATTCGGGCGGGGAATTGGGTGAAGAGACAGGCTTTCGCTCGTCCCGTTATCCGATCGCGTCCACCGCAAGCAGGATTCACAAGGGGCTCGCGTCTATTCTGGGCCTTCTTTTCGGTCCTCAAGGCTCTGAAAAGGAAGCGGAATAGCCCGAATCGGTCGGCCTGAACCGGTTTTGCGTTAACCATTGATTAACCAACAAGCATTTGACGGCACAATGGAATCGGGTAATTTTGCGCCGACGGTAATTTGACAATCATCTCCGAAAAACCGTCGCGAGAGAAACCCGATGAACATGCGGCCAAAACCGATGAGCGAATCTTCCGCTGCCAAGATTGGCAGGCAATCTCAGTTGCTGTCTGCCCAGCTCCAGTCTCTGCGCGAGCGGCTCTACGAACCGGACGCGCGCAAGACGCTGAAGACCTTCACATCGCGCGAGGCTGCCGGGCTTCTCGGCATCGCCGAGTCCACCCTGCGGCAAATGTCGCTGGATGGCGAAGGGGTTATTCCGGACCGTCAGGATAACGGGCGGCGTATCTATACGCTCGACCAGATCAACGAGATCCGCCACCATCTGGCAAAAAAGCGTCCGGCGGAAGCGCTGGATTTCCTGCCGCGTCGCCGTGAAGGCGACAAGCTTCAGGTCATTGCGGTTGCCAACTTCAAGGGCGGCTCCGCCAAGACCACGACCACCATTCATCTGGCGCATTATCTTGCCATTTCGGGGCTGCGCGTTCTGGCGCTCGATCTCGATCCGCAGGCGTCTCTTTCGGCGATGTTCGGGTACCAGCCGGAATTTGACGTGGACGAGAACGAGACCGTTTACGCAGCGATCCGGTATGACGACCGTCGCCGCCCCATTCGGGAAGTGATCCGGAAAACCTATTTCGCCGGCATCGACCTGATTCCGGCCAATCTTGAGCTGATGGAATATGAGCACGAAACCCCGCAGGCGATTGCCGAGGGTTATGGTCGCGGTGACGAGATCTTCTTCCGCCGCCTGGCGTCGGTGATCAATGAGGTCGAGGCCGATTACGATGTCGTGCTGATCGATGCCCCGCCGCAGCTCGGTTATCTTACGCTTGGCGCCCTTTGTGCGGCAACCGGGCTGCTGATCACCATCCACCCGGCAATGATCGATGTTGCCAGCATGAACCAGTTCCTCGCCATGATGAGCGATCTGATGCACGTCATCGAGGAACGCGGTGGTGTTCTGCAGCACGATTTCATCCGCTACGTGATCACCCGCCACAATCCCAATGACGGACCGCAGGTGAATGTGGTGACGCTGCTGCGCTCGCTGTTTAAGGACGATGTGCTGGCGCCCGCCGTCGTCGAGACCACCGCAATCGCGAGCGCAGGCCTCGAAAAGAAAAGCCTCTATGAGATGACACGCGGCAGCGTCGGTCGCGACACGCTCAACCGGGCACTGGAATCGGTTGATTCCGTCAACAACGACATTCTGCAATTGGTGAAACACTGCTGGGGTCGCAAATGACCAATCCGCGCGACAGAAATCAACGCATGAGAAGCCTGTTTGCCAACGTCAATCCCGACGATCTGGCGAAGCAGGCTGCCCCCCTTCCAAGCGACCTTGAAAAGCGCCGTGTCGGCTCGGTTGCCGTCAAATCCATGGACCGCGCCTTCGTCTCTATCGAAGAAGAGAACAAGCGGCTGCATGAGCAACTGGTCGGAGCGGAAGCGATCGTTGAACTCGATCCGGAGAAGATCGAGCCATCCTTCGTGCGCGACCGCCTGGAGATCGAGGAAAACGAGAACTTCGCGGCCTTCGTGGAAGGCATCCGCGAAAACGGGCAGCGTCTGCCCATTCTTGTGCGTCCCCTCCCCCACCGCCCGGGCCACTATCAGGTTGCCTACGGTCATCGCCGTCTGCGCGCCTGCCAGATCCTGAAGCGACCGGTCAAGGCGCTGGTTCGCGAACTGACGGATGAAGAACTCGTCATCTCGCAAGGCATCGAGAATGCCGAGCGATTGAACCTCAGCTTCATCGAACAGGCCTTTTTTGCGCTGACCCTGAAGGATCAGGGCTATTCGCGGGAAACGATTTCCGAAGCCCTGGGGCGCAAGGAGAAGAAGGGCATCGCCTATATTTCGCACCTGACAAACGTCGCCTCGGCGGTGCCGGAGGATCTGGTGCGTGCGATCGGCCCTGCCCCGGCGGTTGGGCGACCCAAATGGGAAAAGCTCGGTCTATTGATTTCCGACCGGCGGCTGAACAAGGCACAGCTCGACCGCATCAATGGTGTGAAATCCGCTTCGGCCTGGCAGAACGCCAATAGCGACCAGCGTTTTGATCTCGTCCTCAAGGCCCTGCAGACACCGGATGCGCCCAAGACCGAGGCGACCGAAGTCGCATTGGGCCACGGTGCCGTGGCAACGGTGCAGTTCTCTGCCCGGGCCACGAAGGTCACCATTCCAGAATCCGCCATTCCGGGTCTCTCCGAATGGCTTGTAGCGCGTCTACCGGAACTTGCAGCGGAATACCGCCGCCAGACACATGGGGCTGATCGATGAGCTAACACGCATATGAAAAAGGGTCTGCCGACGGCAATCGACAGACCCTGATCCATTGTCAACGGAACGAACCGTCAACGTCATTTGTAGCAATCTGATTCTAGGACGGTCGGGGTTCACAATCAAGTCTCTGATTCTTCGGAGAGCGCTTTTTTGTGCCCATCTGCTGGCTTCCCCAAAATAATGCGATTGGGAACGTGGTCTTGACGACCGCGTCGCTGTCCTATGACCTTTCAAACCACGGTGTCGTCGTTTCGACGGATCACACCGGCTATTGTTGCGAGCGCCAGATTGGCCCTCTCCGACGACCTGCCCGACACGACCAAGGGCGAAGTGGCGCTTCTCCTGAAGAAGGCCGCACCGTCGCTTGGTATTCATGGCACGGCCTATCATGTGATGGATATCCTGCTGGGTCTCTCCCGCGTCGAGGACTGGGCCGGTGACAGCCGTCCGGTGGTCGCCATTTCCAATGCGAAGCTTGCTGAATATACGCAGCGTTCCGAGCGGACCGTCATGCGTTGCATCCGCAAGCTCGTCGAAGTGGGGATCGCCGCCTACAGGGACAGCGCATCAGGCCGCCGCTTCGTTCAGCGGGATCGCGAAGGCATGATCACTGTCGGTTACGGTATCGATTTCACGCCCGCCCGTGCCCGCCTCGCGGAGCTCAAGGCCCGTGTGCAGCAGTATCAGGAGCGTCTCGCCGCCGAGCTTGCAGCGCGCCGCGAAATTTCCCGTTTGTCGCGGGCGCTTACCGACCTCTGCCTTGCTTTTCCGGCTCACGCTAAGGAATGGCAGGAAAAGCTCCAGGACAGCCAGGAAACGCGTGATGTTGTGGAAAAGGCGGAAGACCTCCGCGCGCTTTATGGCGCTGCGATCGAAACCGTTCAGCCGACTTTATATGGCTCAATGACGGGCGAGGGTGACATTGCTGTCACGCCATATACTGATACAAATCATAAAATCATTTTAGAGAGTAGCGATTACCTCGATCCGGCGTCGGCGGATGTTGCACGGGCTGATGAAGGGGCAAGAGACCTGCCGCAAGGCGAGCGACGCGCGTTTGATCAAGCCATAGCGCCCGTCAAGACATCGTTGGCGACGGGGCATGGCGATCCGGTCCACATCGATGTGCTCTCGCCAGTATCCATCGATCTGGTCCACCGGGCATGCCGGGAGGTGCAGTCCCTCATCGGCACGCCCCTGTCATCCTGGTCGGAACTGCGACGGCAGGAGACACTGCTGTGCCGGATGGTGGCAATTTCCGACAGATCACTGGAACGTGGACGACAAAAGGTCGGACCGCACGCCGCTGCCGCGATCCTGGCGACCGTCGTTGAGAAAGCAGCGCGCGATCCCGATGATATTCTGAAACCCGAGGCGTATTTCCTGGCGATGCTGGACCGTGCTGTCGAAGGCCGACTGCATCTCGATCGTAGTCTTCATGGTCTGGCGTCTGCCTCGGGCCGTCAGCCGGCGAGGGCGTTACAACTGTAACCCTCTCGCGACGCGACACACGCGACCATTTCGGAACGGATCTATTGCTGGCGAAGTTACAACTGTAACTCCGAGCACGAAGGCTATTGCCGCGGGGCGCCATTCAAAGGCTGGCGGACGCAATCGTGTTGTTGGCAAGTACTGGAAATCCGGGAAGAAATGCCGGGAAAGGGTGAAGGAAAATGCCCTCTGAGTGTCATCAGACCATAATAGCCGATGACGGCATCGCTGGATTGTGCTATAGAATAGGCTCTGTGAACGGGCCGGCTGACTGCCGTCGCTCCATCTCGAGACAGGCCTCGAAAGCCGGCAAAAAACTTCCCCAAGCCTTGTAAAACATTCATACCATGTGGCGGACGCTAATGCGCCGCTAGTGTCCTTATCATGAATCAGCTATTGATTCACCAATGACTTACAATCTCGATCGTCTTCCCCTGCAGACACTCCTCTCACCGCTCTCGCGGGCAGAGGCAGCGATTATTCGGCTCGATGAGCGGCTGGCCAATTCCCCGGTGGGAGAGGGCTTTCTCCAGAGAAGTCATTTTTCGGACGCCTGCGCCTCGCTCTGGGTGGACGGAGATCTGGCACATCTGGAGGATCTCGTTCTGCACGATGCAGGACACGATATCCGGGCTCCTTCGCATGAACTGACCATTGCCCGCGAAGTGCTGCGCACCCGCCGACGCATCGCCTCGCATCCGCCTGACTGGGCATTGACACCGGCAGGCCTGCGGACGCTCAAGGGCGGAGAGGGACGTGCCGAGGACCCATCGCTGGAAACAAAGGGATTGAGCGAAGCGCCCCGAGAATTCGTCGAAGCCCGGGAGGAGCCGGACGACCTACAGGATGATCCGCTCGCAAAAGAGCTGGCCGCGATGGACGCCCTGCTTGCCCGGTCGGAAACGGTGATGGCCGCGGCGCGTCAGCATGGCCGTCGGTATGACGAGGAGAAAGCGTCGCTGGTTTACGATCCCGAGTGGGACGAAGAGCAGCGGATGGACGAATGGCTGGCGGTCGTCAATGGCGTCGAAGATTACCCGCCGGTTCTCCAGGCTATCCTTCTGCTCGATGCCTGGAACGAGATCGGCGTCCTTCAGCATGCGCCCTGGCTGGGGCGTCTGTTGTTCGGTGCCTGTCTTCGCCAATGTGGGGTCACCACCGGCAGCCATCTGACCACGTTCAATCTGGGCCTGAAGGCGGTGGCCGTGGAACGACGCAGGCATCGGCAGCGCGATGTCCGCCTGATGGCCATGCTGCAGGGACTGATCCTGACCGGCGAGCAGGGCCTGAAGGATCACGACCGTCTGCTGCTGGCGCGGGAGTTGATGGAGCGGCGGCTTGTCGGGAGGCGCACCACATCGCGTTTGCCGGAACTCGTCGATCTAGTGATGGCACGGCCGCTTGTGTCCACGGGCATGGTGGCGGAAACGCTGAACGTGACGCCGCGGGCCGCTTTGCGGATCGTCGAGGAACTTGGGTTGCGGGAGTTGACGGGCAGGGGGCGTTACCGCGCCTGGGGCGTTCTCTAGACGCTGCTCAGCAGAAGGCTGGTCTCGCTATTGGACACGCCTTCGATCATCCGGATATCGCGCAGCACCCGGTCGAACTCGCCGAGACTATCGGTACGGATATGGGCAATCAGATCCCAGTTGCCGTTGGTTGTGTGCAGCGTGTGAATTTCCGGCATGCCACGCAGTTTGCGAATAACGCGATCGGTCGATTTGCCGACCACCTCGATCATCGTGATCGCACTGACGCTGTCCTCGTCGAGATCCGCTCGCACGCGCACGGTAAAGCCGATCAGGATGCCGGTGTCCATCAGCCGGTCCAGACGGTTCTGAACGGTGCCACGCGCCACGCCGAGGACATCTGACAGCTTGGAGAGCGAGGCACGCCCATCGATGCGCAGATGCGCGATGATGCGTCTGTCCAGGTCGTCCGGTCTGTAGAGGCTGCTTTCGGTCACTGTCATGTCGTCAATCCGCCCAATCCCGTTGTACATTCTGCCCAAGTTCCCGGCGGAAACAACACAGAATCGGGGCTTCATAGCATGCGGCAGGACGGTTAGGCTCGTCGTTCCAGGAATGAGGAGATCCCCGTGCTGCACCCCCCGTCATCCAAGGCGCTTGTCCCGTTTGTCAGTGTCGAAAACATGATGCGGCTCGTCCATCACATCGGCGTGGAGCGCATGCTGGTGGAACTGGCCGACGAAATCGAAGCCGATTTTCGCCGCTGGGAGATTTTTGACAAGACGCCGCGGGTCGGCTCCCATTCCCGCGATGGGGTCATCGAACTGATGCCGACCTCCGATGGCGAGGTCTACAGTTTCAAATACGTCAACGGTCATCCGAAAAATCTGACGAAGGGCCTTCAGACGGTGACCGCATTCGGGTTGCTGGCGGATGTCGCGACCGGCTACCCCGTGCTGCTGACGGAAATGACGCTTCTGACGGCGCTTCGCACGGCCGCAACCTCGGCGATGGCGGCGCGGCATCTGGCGCCGAAGGGCGCGCGCACCATGGCGATCATCGGCAACGGTGCACAATCGGAATTCCAGGCACTGGCCATGAAGGCCGTTCTCGGTATCACGCATATCCGGCTTTACGACATCGACAGCCGCGCGACGGAGAAAGCCTGCCGCAACCTTACGGGCTCAGGTCTGCACCTCACGCCCTGCCGCTCGGCTGAAAGCGCAATCGAGGGTGCGGACATCATCACGACCTCCACCGCCGACAAACAGTACGCGACGATCCTGACCGACAACATGATCGGTGCCGGCGTGCACATCAACGCGATCGGCGGGGATTGCCCCGGCAAGACGGAATTGCATCCGGGCATCCTGGAGCGTGCCGACACCTTTGTCGAATATCCGCCGCAGACCTGGGTCGAGGGCGAGATCCAGCAGATGCCGAAGACCTATCCGATCACGGAACTTTGGAAGGTGGTGACCGGTACCGCCGAAGGGCGCAGGGACGAACGGCAGATCACGCTGTTCGACAGCGTCGGTTTCGCGATCGAGGATTTTTCCGCTCTGCGTTACGTGCGGGCGCGCGTTGCCGGCACGGATCTCTTCCAGTGGCTGGATATCATTGCCGATCCGGACGATTCGCGCGATCTCTTTGGCATGCTGCTCCGGGCAAAGCCCTGAGCCCGGCCAGCCGCCGGACGCGCCAGCTTAGCGGCTGGCGACGCGCGATGCGTTCGATTCCGACCAGCGGTGCCACTGTTCCTCGGTGCCCGCGAAGACGTTGAGGTCGATCTTTTCATCGACGCCCTGCGACAAGCCGGACCCGGAATACTGCCAGAACAGCCAGCGGCGGCCGGGATAGATCTTGGAGGGATGGGCGGCGACGGAGCGTAGCCAGAAGGGATAATCGAGGAAGGCGCCCTGCAGATTGTCCTTGTAGAAATCCGGAGCGGTGTAGATCACCGGACGCTTGCCGTAATGCTTCTCCAGAATGTCCATGAAGACCTGCATCTTCTCGCGGATCTTTTCCGGCGAGAGGCGGCGCTTGCAATCCGAAAGATGATTGTACTCGACATCGATCACCGGCGGCAGCGCATCCGGATCATTCGGAACGTTGCGGATGAACCAGGCAGCCTGCTCGCTTGCCACGCGGCACCAGTAGAAGAAGTGATAGGCGCCCCGCTTCACGCCGGCTTCCTTGGCGCGGCGCCAATTGGTCTGGAACATCGGGTCGATATGGTCGCCGCCGTCCGTCGATTTAATGTAGGCAAAGTTGGCGCCCTGCGTGCGCAGTTTTGGCCAGTCGATCTCACCCTGCCAGCGCGAGACATCCACCCCATGCACCGGATGATGCTGCGGCGTGACGCGGCCGAAGTTCATCGGTTTCGCGTCGCGAAAACGTTGGCTGAACACCCGTCCGCGCTTGATGTTGGGATTGAAGGCTTCCGGCTGGCTCGGCACCATCATGGCAACCGGCCGGACGCTTGGAAGCGGCATGCCGTTCTGCGTCGTGTTCGTCGCGAAGGACTGGGGAGCCGGTGCAGAGCCTGCCCAGGCCAGTTCATGTGCCTGCGGCGTTGGAACCGTCTCTTGCGCTTGCACCTGCGGGGCTGCCTGCGGCATGACCTGCGCGATGGCAGCCGGCGGTGTCATCGGCGAAACGGCGCTGGTGATTTCCTGAGAGGGGGCAATGTTCAGGGCTTCTTCCGGGCCGCTCGATCGGCAACCCGCCATCACCAGGCAGCCAAGGACGATAGGGAGGAGAAGTTTGTTACGCATGAACACCGGTACTCAGTCAGCGGGACTTGGATGGCGAACCGCCACCTTGCGACATTGCTAACAGAGCATTACCGGAAAATTCTAAATGCAAGCTTTACCGCGTAGCGCGATGCCTCGTCTTTTTAGCAGTATCTGAAATTTCCGCGCTGTGGGTGTACGGTTCAGTCCCTGCCCGCCTATTCGGGATCGCGCCCAAGCGACTGGATCTTCGACAGGAGATCATGCGAAAGCCGCAGCGAGGCACCGGTTGCCATCGTGATCCCGGGCAGAAGCATCCATTCCAGCGTCCAGGCGGCGCCAGACCTTTCCTGTTCATGCACCAGCGACTGATGCATGCCGGAGACCTGTACGGCATTGAAGCGGGCGAGAGACACAAGGGCTTCGGCAACGACCGGATTTTGTTTGTGCGCCATGGCCGAGGATCCACCGCCACCCGACAGGCGGATCTCACCGCCCATCTGCGCCAGCAGAGCGACATCCTGGCCGATCTTGCCGAGTGAACCGCTGATCATCGACAGGACATCGGCAATCGCAACGATCCGGTCGCGCTGGCTGTGCCATTGGACGGCATCTGCAAGACCCAGATGGGCGGCAAGACGCGCGCGCACCGCAGCGCCTTTTTCCGGCAATTTGTCGAGAGTTCCGGCAGCTCCGCCGAACTGGACGGGAAGTCCGTCGTCCGTCAGCGCCTTCAGTCGCTGTTGATCGCGCTCAAGCGGGGCGGACCAGGACGAAAGCCGGTCGGCCACCGTGATCGAAATGGCCGCCTGCATCCGTGTATGTCCCATCAGAACACGCGGGCCGAACGTCTGCTGCAGACGGTCGAACTCGGACTGCAATTCGCTCAGTCGTGCGAGGAAGAGCGCAAGGACGCCTTTCATCCGCAGCATCAGGCTGGTGTCGATCACGTCCTGGCTGGTGGCGCCATAATGGACGAACTGGGCTTCTTCGCCGCCGACGGCCGCACGCAACTGCTTCACCAGTTCGGCTGCCACAATGCCATCCTTGGCAACGCCTTGTCTCAGGCCAGGGATGTCCGGCCTGAAACTGTGGCAGACCTCGGCTATGCGGTTGGCCGCAGCCGAGGGAATGACGCCTTCTTCCGCTTCGGCAAGCGCAAGCGCCCGTTCGAAGGAGAGCATGGCACGAATATCCGCCTGCGCGGCAAACAGCGCCCCGGTCTCCTCGTCGCCAAGCAGACCGGACAGGTAGGGATGTTCGAAGGCGGATATGGTCATGCCAGCTCAGATATCGAAAAAGACGGTTTCGTTTTCACCCTGCAGGTGGATGTCGAAGGTCACGACATCACCTTCGCGCTTGCCGATCAGGGTGGGAACGCGCACGCGATGTTCGATCCGTTTCAGGATGGGATCTTCCGCATTGGCCGCCTCTTCATCGGAGAAGTACATGCGCGTCTGCAGACCGATATTGATGCCGCGCGCGACGATCCAGAGCGTCACATGCGGCGCCATCCACTGGCCCCGATGCGGGACACGCCCGGGCTTGATGGTTTCGAAAACGAATTCGCCGGTCACCATGTCGGCCGGGCAGCGTCCCCACCCGAAGAAGTTCGGGTCGGCGGTCCCGCGGGTTTCCGAGGGACTGTTGTAGAACCCGTCGGCATCCGCCTGCCAGATCTCCACCATCGCGTCTCTCAGCGGTGTGCCGGACCCGTCGATAACTGTACCTTTGATGGTAATTCTCTCTCCTCGCGTCTTATCATTGCAGAGCGGGCCGGACCCGAGATCCGTCTCGTAGACGCCGTGGATGCCGGTAAAGTTCGGTGTGCAACCGATATGCACGTAAGGACCTGCCGTTTGGGAGGGCGATTCCTTCAGGTAGTTCAATGGCCGAACCATGATCAGTTGCCCTCCTTGCGGTTCTCGAACAGGGTCGAGCGGCGACCGCGCAGCACAATGTCGAACTTGTAGGCGCGCATGTCCATCGGGATCGTATTGTTCATGTCGAGCGGCGCGATCAGCCGCTTGATGGCCTCTTCATCCGGAATGGTCTTGACGATGGGACAAATCCAGATCAGCGGATCGCCCTCGAAATACATCTGGGTGATCAGGCGCTGGGCGAAACCATGGCCGAAGACGGAAAAATGGATATGCGCCGGACGCCAGTCATTCACGCCGTTCGGCCAGGGATAGGGACCGGGCTTGATGGTGCGGAACCAGTAATAGCCATTCTCATCCGTGACGCAGCGGCCGAAACCGCCGAAGTTCGGGTCGAGCGGCGCGAGATAGGTTTCCTTCTTGTGGCGGTAGCGCCCGCCGGCATTGGCCTGCCAGAACTCGACCAGCGCACCGGCAACGCCTTGGCCGCGTTCATCCAGGATCCGACCGTGAACGAGGATACGCTGACCGATCGCCATTTCGCCAGGCTTTGCGTAATTGACGATCAGATCGTTGTCGAATTCGTTGATGATGTTGTGCCCAAAGACCGGGCCGGTGATTTCGCTCTTCGTGCCTTCCAGCGAGATCAGGGCGCGCTGGGGCGAGCGCAGCACCGAAGTCTTGTAGCCGGGGGTATAGGCTGGCGGATGCATGGCCCGATCACGGGCAAAGAAGCCGCCTGTTTCAGGCAGTGTGTTCTTCATTTCGTGTCCTCCTCAGTAACCGATGATGTCTCCATCCCGGCATAGACTGATTTTGCGATCTTGAACGCATGGTTGGCTGCCGGAACTCCGGCATAGATGGCGACGTGAAGAAGGGCTTCGCAGATGTCGTCCTTCGTCGCGCCGGTATTCGCCGTGGCACGAATATGCATCGCCACCTCCTCGTCCTGGCCGAGGGCGGCAAGAAGGGCGATGGTCACGATGGACCGCTCGCGCTTCGTAAAATGGGGTCTGGACCAGACGGTGCCCCAGGCGCCTTCCGTGATCAGTTCCTGGAAGGGCCGGTCGAACGGGCTCTCATTGGCAACGGCTCGGTTGACATGCGCGTCGCCCAGCACCGAGCGACGGGTCTCCATGCCCTGACGAAAACGTTCAGAGGAGACGGTTTGATCAGCCATGGTCATTCTCCAGGCAGGGTGTCAATGAAGGTGCGAAGATGGGTCAGAAACGCTGCAGGCGTCTCGACGCAGGGGATGTGGGCAGCGCCCTCGATCACCTGGAACTGGCTCCCGGGGATGAGATCGGCAAGCGACTTCACAAGCTCCGGCGGGGTGGAACCGTCCTGGTCGCCGACGATGCACAGCGCCGGCACGTCGAGGTTTTGCGCGACATGGGTGAAGTCCGCGTCACGGATGGCGGCGCAGGTGCCGGCATAGCCAAGCTTTGGCTGGCGCACCAGCATGGTGCAGTAGCCACGGTAATCGGCATTGTCGGCCGAGCGATAGGGTGGGGTGAACCAGCGCGACATGATCGGCTCGAGAATGCTCTCGATACCGCCCTCCATCACCGCATCGATCCGCGCCTTCCAGAAATCGGGCGTGCCGATCTTGTGGGCAGTGTCTGAGAAGATGATGGCGCGCACCAGATCCGGGCGCTTCTCGTAGAGGCTGAGCGCGATCAGGCCGCCGACCGAAAGGCCGCAGATGATGACGTTCTTCAGTCCGTAATGATCGATCAGCCCGGCTAGATCGCCGGAAAAGTCCTCGATCCGGTAGGGCGGGGTGCCGAGATCGGAGAGGCCGTGGCCCCGCTTATCGAAGGTGAGGACGGTGAAGTCCTGTTCCAGATCGGCGACGACCTGATCCCAGATCCGTCGATCCGTGCCGAGTGAATTGATGAGGACGATGGCGGGCTTGCCGGAGCCTTGACCATAGATGTCATGGCTCAGCACCACATCGCCGACGTGTGCAAATCTCATGATGAACTCCTCCGCGACACTTATTGCATCTCAAAAATGGTTAGGTAAAATGACATTTAGAACGTGTTGTATTAACTTATGGGTTATGAATCTTGATCGGCTCCCGGGTAAAATATCGACACTTGCAAACCTTTGTCGAAGTGGCGAGACAGGGCAGCGTGGTCAAGGCCGCCGATCGCCTGAATATCAGCCAACCGGCCGTGACGAAAACGATCCGCGAGTTGGAAGAGGTTCTCGGCGTTCTGCTCTTTGAGCGGGAAGGACGCGGCATTCGCATTACCCGCCCTGGCGATGTGTTCCTCCGTCACGCCGCGGCCTCGCTGACGGCGCTGCGCCAGGGTATCGATTCCGTCTCGCAGGAACTCCTGGACAATGTCCCGCCGGTGCGGATCGGCGCGCTGCCAACGGTTTCGACCCGCATCATGCCGCGCGCCATGGCTCTGTTTCTAGAAGAGGAGACACGCAGCCGCATCAAGATCGTGACGGGCGAAAACGCCGTTCTGCTGGAACAGTTGCGGATGGGAGATCTCGATCTCGTCGTCGGGCGGCTCGCGGCGCCGGAAAAGATGACCGGCTTCTCCTTCGAACATCTCTATTCGGAAAAGGTGCTGTTCGTCGTGCGCGCCGGCCATCCGCTGCTCGCCGGCGGCTCGGTGTTCAACGGACTGGGCGATTACCCGGTCCTGATGCCAACGCGCGGTTCGATCATCCGGCCCTTCGTCGAACAGTTCCTGATCGCCAATGGCGTTGCCACCCTGCCGACACAGGTGGAAACGGTCTCCGATTCCTTCGGGCGGGCCTTCGTCCGGTCAAGCGATGCGATCTGGATCATTTCGAGTGGCGTCGTGGCCGGTGACATCGCCGATGGCCTGTTGGCCAGCCTGCCGATCGATACCGGTGAAACGAAGGGCCCGGTGGGGCTGACCTTGCGCACCGATGCGCCGCCCTCGCTGCCGCTGTCGATCCTGATGCAGACGATCCGCCAGGCGGCCTCGGAAGTGACGGCCGCCGGCTGAGGTCCAAACGTCAGCGGTTGCGGTGTTCGATGGCGAACAAAGCAAGGCCCAGAAGCCCCAATGCCGACCCGGCCGCAGCGGTCCCGCTCCAGCCGCCGAGATGATAGGTGAGCGTGCCGAGTGTCGAGCCGATCGCCCCTCCGATAAAGGCGGAGGTCATGTAGATGGCGTTGAGCCGTCCACGTTTTTCGGGCGCAATCGCAAAGATGATCCGCTGGCTGACGATCTGGTTCGCCTGCACCGCCGCATCAATGAGCACCGCGCACAGGACCGCGAGAACCAGCGCGCCGGCCATGACCGCATAGCCGCTGACGGCGAAAAAGAAGGCAAGCCCGACCATGGCGATGGCGGACAGCAGTGTTCCAAGCCCGCGGTCTGCCAGCCGTCCGACCACCGGTGCCGCCAAGGCGCCGCCGGCGCCCGCCAGGGCGAAAAGCCCGATCTGGTGTTGGTTCAGCCCGAAATGCTCCGACAGCGCAAAGGGAATGGCCGTCCAGAACAAGTTGAAGGCGCAGAAGATGATCGCCTGGTAGATGGATCGCCAGCGCAGCACAGGGGTGTCGCGGATCAGATCCTTCATTGAGGACAGGATCTGCGGATAGGTCATCGTCGTCTGCGGCATCTGGCGCGGCAGCATGACGGCGAGCGAAACACCGATCATCGCCATCAATCCTGCCGAAAGGACGAACACACTCCGCCAGCCGAAGCTTGCCGCGACGAAAAGGGAGACCGGTCTTGCCAGCATGATGCCGGTCAGCACGGCACCCATTACATTGCCCACCACCCGACCGCGGCGATGAAGCGGCACCAGATGCGCGACGAGCGGGATCAACACCTGCGCGCCGGTGGAACAGACGCCGATCAGAAAGGAGGCGATGACAAACGGAACAACGGCGGTTGCAGACGCCATGCCGAGAAGACCGAGCATGGTGATCGTCAGCGTGACAAGCACCAGCCGCTTGTTTTCCACCCGGTCTGCCAGTGAAACGAGGAAGAACAGGCCGATGCCGTAGCCGATCTGCGTCGTGCTGGTCAGCGCGCCGGCGAGGTCGGCGTTGATGCCGAGTTCCGCCGCGATTTCGGCCACCAGCGGCTGGGCATAATAAATGTTGGCGACGAGCGCTCCCGCCGCCAACGCGATGGTGGTGATCAAGGCCGTGGAGGGACCTTCGGACAAAATTTCGGTCGCCTCCCGGCGTTGATCTGTCATCGTCTTCAGGCCTTCGGCAATGTCTTCATGTCGATCACGAAGCGATAGCGCACATCGCTCTTGATGACACGCTCATAGGCCGCGTTGATGTCCTTGATGTCGATGACTTCGATTTCGGCGGTGATGTTGTGCTTGCCGCAGAAATCGAGCATCTCCTGGGTTTCCTTGATCGAGCCGATCATCGAGCCGGCGAGGCTGCGGCGGCCGGGGATCAGGGAGAAGGCATGGACCGGAACCGGATTTTCCGGCGCACCCACCAGGACCATGGTGCCATCCACCTTCAGGAGGCCGAGATAGGCGTTCCAGTCGATGCCGGCGCTGACGGTGCAGATGATGAGGTCGAAGGTGCCGGCCAGGGTCTTGAAGGTTTCCGCGTCCGAGGTGGCGAAATAATCCTTCGCGCCGAACTTCAGACCGTCGTCCTTCTTGGACAATGACTGGCTGAGAACGGTGACATCCGCGCCCATCGCCGAACCGATCTGCACGCCCATGTGGCCAAGGCCACCCATGCCGACGATCGCCACCTTCTTGCCGGGACCGGCCTTCCAGTGTGCGAGCGGCGAATAGAGCGTGATGCCGGCGCAGAGCAGCGGGGCTGCCTTGTCGAGCGGCAGGTTGTCCGGGATGGAGAGGACGTATCCTTCCTTGACGACGATGGAGTCCGAATAGCCGCCATAGGTCGGGGTCTCGCCGTCGGCTTCCACGTCGTTGTAGGTCTGCACCAGACCCGGCATATACTGTTCGTTGTCGACGTCGCGTGTCTGGCAATGGACGCAGGAATCGACGAAGCAGCCGACGCCGACGCGGTCGCCGACCTTGAACGTGGAGACGTTGGAGCCGACGGCCGTCACGGTGCCGGCAATCTCGTGGCCCGGAACCATCGGGAACCGGGAATTGCCCCACTCGTTGCGGGCCTGGTGGATGTCGGAGTGGCAGACGCCGCAATATTCGATGGCGATGACGACATCGTCCTCGCGCGGCTCACGGCGCTCGAAGGTAAAGAACTCAAGCGGTTTCGACGCATCCGTCGCCGCATAGCCTCGTGCAATAGCCATGGTGATGACCTTCCGATCGTTTGAAGAAAATGGAGTGCTGCTCCAACGAAGGGGAGCAGCACCTTCCATAACGCATCGGGCACAGGATCGGTTTGTTCGATCCGCCGGATTTCTTGCACGATCCTCCGGCGGGTCTTTGCAGGCGGCCGATCAGTAGGGCAGACCGACGTAGTTTTCCGCCATGGCGGTGGAGGCGGCCGTCGAATGGGTCAGATAATCGAGCTCCGCTTCCTGGATCTTCTGGCCGAAATCGCCCGTATCGGGGAACCGGTGCATCAGCGTCGTCATCGACCAGGAGAAGCGCACCGATTTCCACACGCGCTTCAGCGCCCGTTCCGAATAGGCATCAATGCCGGCCATCGACTTGTCCGCGTAATGTTCGCGCAGGCCTTCGAAGAGGTAGAAGACGTCGCTAGCTGCCAGATTGAGACCCTTGGCACCGGTCGGCGGCACGATGTGGGCCGCATCCCCGACCAGGAACAGTGAGCCGAAACGCATGGGCTCGGCAACAAAGGAACGCAACGGCGCGATCGATTTTTCGAAGGACGGGCCAACCACCATGGCCTCCGCATGGTGCTGCGGCAGGCGCCGGCGAAGCTCGTCAAAGAAGCGCTCGTCCGACCAGTCCTCGACCTTGTCCTCCAGCGAGCACTGCACATAGTAACGGCTGCGGGTTTCCGAGCGCATGGAGCAGAGCGCAAAGCCGCGCGGATGATTGGCATAGATCAGTTCGTGGTTGACGGGCGGGATATCCGCAAGCACGCCGAGCCAGCCGAAGGGGTAGATCTTCTCGAAGGTCTTGATCGACTGTTCCGGCACGGATTTGCGGCTTGCCCCATGGAAGCCGTCGCAGCCGGCGATGAAATCGCAATCGATGCGATGTGTGACGCCGTCCTTCTCGTAGGCGACGTAAGGCTGAGCGCCGTCGAAATCATGCGGGGTGACATTGCCGGCCTCGTAGATCGTCCGGGCCCCGGAGGCCTCGCGCACGTCCATCAGGTCGCTGGTCACCTCCGTCTGGCCATAGACCATGACGCGCTTGCCGGTCAGTTGATGGAGATCGATGCGGTGGTCGCGCCCGTCGAAGGCAAGCGAATAGCCGTCATGCGGCAGGCCTTCGGCATGCATGCGGGCGCCGGCGCCGGCCTCTTCGAGCAGACCGACGGTTCCCCATTCCAGAACGCCGGCGCGGACGCGGCCGAGGATATAATCCTTCGACACACGATCGAGGATGATGTTGTCGATGCCGGCCTTGGTCAGCAACTGGCCGAGCAGGAGACCGGACGGGCCGGAGCCGATAATCAGAACTTGGGTGCGCATGAGATCCTCCCAGGAATTGCACTTTGTCAGGAAGCTCGCCGATCCGAGGCGCCGGAACAATGGACTTTTCCATCCAGATCTAGGACAAATCGAACATGCGTGCCGGAGGAGGCGAATGACGTGAACGTTCCGACATATAACCTTTACGGCGAGGAAACCGGTCTTCAGCGGGAATTCTGGGTGCATTGTGAAACCATTGCGGCACGCAGCAGCGGATATCGTTGGGAAATCGGCCTGCACCGGCATGAGAGCTTTCTGCAGTTCCTGTACATTCGCGACGGCTCCGGCGACGCGCTGCTGCCCGCGGCCACGGTGGTGCTGAAACCGCCCTGCGTGATCGTCATTCCGCCGGGCCCGGTGCACGGCTTCCGCTTTTCTCCGGACATCGACGGATTTGTCATCACGCTGGTTCCCGAGCTGGGGGCGGGGCGGGGACTTTCCGGCGATGCTCCGTGGTTTCCCAATCCGGTCGTCGTGTCGCTGGGACAGATGGGCAAGGCGGCAGATTATCTGCAGGAGACGTTTCTGCGCATTGCCGAGGAATATGACGGTGAACGGCCGGCGCGCGAGGAGATGCTGGAGGCGCATATCGCAACGGTCATCCTGATGCTGGGCCGCGAAATCGCGCCCGGCCCGGAAGCGCAACTGCCGGACCTGCATCTAAAGCGCGTTCGCCAGTTGAAGGACCTGATTGCGCGACATCACCGGGAACAACTGACCGTGGAGACCTATGCCCGCCTGCTGGGGCTTTCGGCCACGCATCTCAACCGCAGCACCCGCCAGGTCACCGGCATGAGCACGCATGATCTCATCATGGAGCGATCGATGGACGAGGCTCGCCGTGCGCTCGTCTTCACCGATTACAGTATCCAGCACATCGCGGAGAACCTTGGATTTTCCGACGCGGCCTATTTCTCCCGCTGCTTTCGCAAGCGAACCGGCATGACGCCCCGCAGCTATCGGGAGGGCGAGCGGGCCAAGCTGCGGAACAAAGAGGGCGAGGGATCGGTTAACGGGTAACACGTCTTCAACCGGAGTATCCCGATGAGCGAACACCTGCAGGAAGCCGCAAGCCATGGAAAGCTGGAAGTGGCGGGCGGCCAGTCGGATGTCGGCTACAAGCTGGTAGCCATGCGCGAACATGACGATGCGGTGCGCATCAAGATCAGCGTGATGGCCCCGCGTGACTGGCTGCTGGCCCAGGGTTTCACCCACGACGGAACCTTGATCCGCCAGGGCGGCGAGCGACTGCCGGTCACCTTCGATGGAGAGCTGGACGTCAGCGACAATATCTCCGTGACGCTCGGCGCCAGCGACATCATCTGCCCGTCCATCGACGTGGCACGGCAGAAGTTTCCGGAGCTTGGCCGCGTCCCCGGCTGATCAGGGTTCCGTATAACCGGTTGCCCGAACCTCCAGGCGACCGGCGAGCGGATTCTGCCTGAAGAGAAGCCCGCCTTTGGTCGTTGATTCCGCTGGCGCATAGTCGAAGGTCGTCTCCGAAACCTCCGCCGTTCCGTCGGCGGCTGTGACGGACCCGGTCACCCGCACGGCTGCCGCGGTCGCGGGTGACCGGTTGTCCAACTCAAGCCGCACGACGTACACCTCGCCCTTTTGGGCGATGTCGGCGACGTGGACAGTGAGCTCCGGTGTCTCGTCGTTCTTCGTCAGGGCCTCCCAGCCGATAAAACCGACCAGCGCCAGCACGAGAAGGATCGAGACGACACCGGTCGTCCATTCGATCCAGTGGCCCTGTTCTGGCTCCATCTGCCGTTTTGAAGTGCTGTTGGTGATGGTCATGGCAACATCCTCAGACGCCGGTTTTGTCACAGGATCAGGCGGGCGGCGGCAGCGCCCAGCGAACCGGGCACGTTCAGCACCACCATCGACATCAGCACCTGTGTCCAGGACGTGTCATCCAGTCGCCCGAAGGTCCACAGCACATAAAGGCTGATCAGGCTGGCGACGATGTAGCCCGGAAAGGTGAAGCGTACGAGCGCGTGCCAGCTTGGCGTATGCTCGTTCAGCTGGTGGGTCCCGCGGAAGGAAACGGCATAGACGAAGCCGTGCATGATCATGATCGAGGCAGCGACCGCGACAAGGCTGTGCCACGGCGACATCTTGAACGAAATCAGGATGATCTCCTCCGTCGGCGCCACGTTGAGGCAAAGAAAAAGAGATCCGACCGCCATCATGAACAGTTCTCCGGCATAACCGGTGGCCATGGGACCGTCCTTTTCCCCGTCATTCTCGTCCTCATCCGTCTCAGCCAACTGGCTGCGCCCGAGCATGGCACCGATGCTGGCGGGAACCGATTGCAGCGCGATCTTTCCCACCCATTCGCGGAACGGCAGGTCAATTGTCAGCACGCCGAACAGCACGAGGACCAGACCGGAGGTCAGGATGGCCAGCGCATAGGCGATCATCGCGTCGCGCACCGCCTCCCGCCAGCTGAAGGTGTTCTCGAAGCCGATGCGGCGTGCAAGCGCCACCAGAAGCGGAATATTCACCAGAAGCAGCAGGAACAGCCGTTCGCGCGGCATGTAAAAGCCGATGAACCACAGCTCCATCGTCATCAGCATCGGAATGCCGAAGATCAGCGCGCCACCCGCGCCGCGCAGCAGACCGATGGCGAATTGCCGGTGGTCTGCCTTGGCTGTGGCCGTCATCGCCGCCTCCTGCATCAGCCGCAGGGAGCGGGTTCCACCGCATAGTGCCGCATGCCGCGTTTCAGCAGGTAGACTTCCCGCTCCGGATGCGCGGTGATTTCGAAGCCGGAGGAGCGCAGCATGGCTTCCATGGCGGCGGTGTTGGGAATGAACCAGTTCGTCGGATCGGACGCGTATCGCTCCTCCACGAAGAAGAGCTTTGGATAATCCGGCTGGTCGAACATCGCCCATTCGGAGAAGTCGTAGTTCTCGGAAAGATCCGGAATGCGTTCGTCGCCGCGCTGCAGGCACTGGAACAGCATGTCCTGGCCAACCGAATGATCCCAGAGCAGATCGAGCGCCAGGAGTGGATGACGCAGGTGGTAGAGGACGCCCATGAACAGGACGAGGTCGAAGCGCTCCTTGAGCTGCGGTACCTGATAGACCGACATCTGCCGGAACTCGATCTCAAGGCCGTTCTGCTCGGCGGCAAAGCGCGCCTGCGCGAGGTAGCGGGGATCGGTATCGATCCCCACGACGCGGCCGGCATTGCGGCGTTTCATTTCCAGCGAATAGAAGCCGGCATTGCAGCCGACATCCAGCACGCTGCGTCCTTCGAGATCCTCGGGAATCACATGCTGAAACCCTTTCCACTTGAAGGCAGGATAATCGCCCAGGAAATGCTCCGGCGCGGTTTCCACCCCGCCGATGCGCATGTTCTGGAACCAGGGTCCGAGTTCTTCGATCCGTCGGCGCAGTTCGGCCGGCGGCATTCTGGATGCATCCATGAGGTCAGGCTCCCATCGGCAGAGGGCTGGTCTGCGGCTCCTTGGCCGGAGCCGTGGCGGTGTGCCGGGGCGGGCGCTCGCCCGGCACGACGGACATGAAATAATCGACCGTCTGGCGCAGGCCTTCGGACAGCGGCACACGCGGTTCCCAGCCCAAAAGTTCCTTGGCCTTGTCGATATCCGGACGCCGGCGTTGCGGATCGTCCTTCGGCAGCGGATGGTAGACGATGCGGGACGCCGTCGGCACCATCGACAGCACCATTTCCGCCAGCTGGTTGATGGTGAACTCGCCCGGGTTGCCGATATTCACCGGATGGCCCGGATTCGGATCGACCTCCATCAGCCGGATCAGGCCGGCGACCAGATCGCTGACGAAGCAGAACGAACGCGTCTGCTCGCCGGTGCCGTAGATGGTCAGCGGTTCGCCGGACAGCGCCTGCACGATGAGGTTGGAGACGATGCGCCCGTCATCGGGTGCCATGCGGGGGCCATAGGTGTTGAAGATGCGTACCACGCGCACATCGACACGCGACGTTCTCAGCATGTCGAAGCAGAGCGCTTCGGCGGCGCGCTTTCCTTCGTCGTAACAGGCGCGGGGACCGGTGCAACTGACATTGCCGCGGTAATCCTCACGCTGCGGATGCTCCTCCGGGTCGCCGTAGACCTCGCTGGTCGAGGCCTGCAGGAAGGCGGCAGAGTGGCGTTCGGCGAGGAACAGCAGATTGCCGGTGCCGAGAACGCAGGTCATCATCGTGTGCACGGGATCGGCCTGGTACTGCGGCGGCGACGCGGCGCAGGCGAGGTTGTAGATCTCGTCCACCGGTTCGTCGATGTCGTGCAGCTCGCAGATATCGGCTTCGATCATTCGAAACCGCGGGTGGTTCTGCAGCGGCAGAACATTGGCCTTCGAACCGGTCAGGTAGGAATCGACGCACAGCACGCGGTGCCCGCGTGACAGCAGCGCGTCGCACAGATGCGAGCCGACGAAACCGGCGCCGCCGGCAACGAGGATAGTCTTCTTTTTCCCGCGATCGGTTCTTTGCAGCATCGGTAAATCCTCTCTCCTCATGCCGAAACTCGTTGACGCAGCCGTCCGCCCGCAGCGTTGCCGTGCGGTGCCAGGCTCTGCAGATCACTGACCAGTTGCCTGGCACGCGCCTCTCCGGTGTGGCTCTCCAGAATACGGGTGCGGGCCGCCTCGGCGATTGCAAGGCGCCGGCCCTCGTCGAGATCCGTCAGCGCCGCGATGACGTCCTCCGTATCCCGCGCAATCAGAATGGCCTCGCCATCCGGCAGGAGATCCGAGAGGCCCGGCCATTCGTCGCTGATGATCGGGCTGCCGCAGGCGGCCGCCTCGAACAGCCGCACGCTGGGAGACCACCCGGCGGCGATCATGTCGGCGCGTGTGACATTCAGCGTGAATCGCTGACGGCTGTAGAACGAGGCGTGTTCGGTCGGCGGCAGGTGGTCGATCCGTTCCACATTGTCCGGCCAGTCGATGGTCTCTGGATATTGCGGGCCGGCGACGACGAAACGCATATCCGGCAGCCGCCTCGCCGGTTCGATGAGAAAGCGCTCCAGCGTCGGCTGGCGGTCCGGGCTATAGGTGCCGAGATAACCGAGATCCCAGACGGGCGCCTCGCCGGTCGGTTTGTAGCGGTCGGCATCGACGGCGCAATAGAGCGGCAAGGCCCGCGGCACGCCGTAGGCTTCCTCCAGACGGGTGAGTATCGGGCCGCCGGTGAAGGAGAAATAGGCGTCGAAGCTGGCGATCTGGCTGGCCTTGAGAAACTCGTCCTCGCCGCGGGCGAGCGCTGCCAGTGTTACAGGTGTATCGATGTCGTAGAAGCAGAAACGGCTGGGGTTCAATGCTGCCACCGAGTCGATCACCTTGGCCCCTTCCGGAACGTAGGAACCGATGATCACGGCATCCGCGTAACGGATCGCATCGCCATAGGTGCCGATCAGGTCGTCGATCCGGTCATAATAGGCCAGCGTGCAGAAATCCGGCTCTGCCAGGTCGCGGTTCGCGGCATACCAGGGCACATCCCGCTCCAGGAACAGGACCTCGTGCCCTTCTGCAAATAGACCGCGGACGAGCGCCCGGTAGGTGGTGGCGTGGCCATTGCCCCAGGAGGAGGACAGAGACAGGCCGATGATCACGATGTTGAGCGGATTGTTCGTCATTCTGCAGCCTCAAGGCTTTCGAAGTGGCGTTTGAAGATGCGGTCTGCATCCTCGGCGCGTTGGGTGTAGGTGTGCTCGGAGGTGACGCGGGCAAGCGCCCGGCGACCGATCTCGGCGGCGCGGGCCTGTGTCAGGCCGGCCATGATCTCCACGACGTCCTGCCCGTCTCGGGCAACGAGGATTTCCTCGTCCGGCTTCAGGAAAAGATCGATCCCCTCCCAATGGTCGGTAATCAGGCAGGCGCCGGCACCGGCGGCTTCGAACACCCGCGTGGCGGGCGAAAAGCCGTTCGAGGCCATGCTTTCGCGCGAGATGTTGAGGACCGCCTTCGGCGTCACATTGAAAGCATTGTGATCCCGCGTCGGCACGTGGCCGATGCTGCGGACGTTGCCGGACATCGACTTGCCCTGCCAGCCGGAGCCACCGAGCAGAAAACGCTGGTCCGGCACGCCGGCTGCGGGCTCCAGGAAAAAATGCTCCACACGGGCTTCCCGGTCCGGCAGGCGGTTGCCGAGGAAACCGAGATCGGCAACAAAACGCGGGTCTGGCGGCACCGGGAAATGCGTCTCAGGATCGAGCGCGTTGTAGATCGGCACGCAGTCCTTGGCGCCGAGCGCTCTATAGGCCGAGACGACGGGGGTGCCGCCGCCATAGGTCAGCACCATGTCGAGCGTGCCGAGCGCGCGGCGCAAAGCATGGCTCGGTGCGCGGCGGATTTCGGCCAGCGTGGCGGGTGCATCGACATCCCAGAAGATCCGCATGGCACCCGGGCGAGCGTGGCGCAGCACCTCCGTCAGCAGCAGGTCGTCCTCGAAGCCGACGCCGCTCGCCTTGACGACGATATCGGCGTCCGCAGCCTGGCGGGTCACCGTCCTCAGCGCCTCCACCGTGCCGTCGTAGACGACGACCTTAGCCCAGTCCGGCGGGTCGATGTCGCGGTTCTTCTGCCGGTCGTAGACGTCGGGTTCGTAGAAGGTGATGTCGTAGCCCTTCGCCGCCAGCGCCCGCAGCAAGCCGCGATAATAGGTGGCTGCGCCGTTCCAGTAGGCGGAGACAAGGCTGGAACCATAAAAGGCGATCTTCATTCTGCGGCCTCCGGAAAGGTGATCTGGCGTTTGACTGGGGCGGTACCGTGTTTGCCGAGGATGTCGAGAAGCTCGTCCACCCGGTGCCGGCAGGTGTGGCGGGCCATGATGGTTTCGAGCCCGGCGCCGGTCAGCGCGTTGGAAAGGTCCGGGTCGTGGAGCACCGCCCGCATTGCCTCCCGCATCTCCTGGCCATTGCGGACGAAAAGGAAATCTTCCGGCCGGAATAGTTGTTCGACATCTTCCCAAGGGGCGGAGATTAAGGGGATACCGCAGGCGAGCGCTTCGAACATGCGGATGGTCGGGATGCCGGGCAGGGTCTCCACGTAGGGGCGGCGCGGCACATGCACCGTCAGGCGATGACGGGCAAAAGCCAAGGGCGCGGCTGCATTGGCAATCCAGCCTGCGTATTCGATGCCGGCCTCCTTCAACTGGGCGAGAGCGTCCTCAGGGTAACGGACGCCTCTAACGGTTGCCTGCAGCTGAAGTTCCTTCACCGGTTCGATCAGGAATTCTGCGAGTTCGGCGGATCGTTCGCCGTCGCCCCAATTGCCGATCCAGATGAGATCGCGATCCTTCTCCACCTCCGGGAAAGGCCGGAAGATCGTATCGTCCGCCGCCTCGTGCCAGGTAAAGACCTGGGATCCCCAGCCGGCCTTGAGGTAGCGCTGCCGCAGCGTTTCGCCAAAAGCGAGGATCAGGTCGTAGTCCTTGAGGGTCAGTCCGGCGATATCCTCTTCCGAGGAAACCGCCCGGTGGTGGGTATCGTGAAAGACGAGCGTGAAGCCAAGGCGCCGGCGGATCGTGCCGATCGTCTCCACGAGAGCGGGATCGGTCCATTCGTGGACGATCACCACATCCGCATCGGATAGCGCCTGTTCGTGGTCGAACTCCTCGCCATAGGTGCGGGAGGAGAGATCGGGGAATGTCTGGCGGAAGGCCTCGATCGGGGCCTCGCCCTGGTCCTTGACCAGGTTCTGCCGCGACCAGGCATCCACCGGTTCCAGGGCCACAGCCTCGTGGCCGCGGCGGATCAGATCCCGCATCACGCCGCGCAGAAAATGGGCATTGCCGTGGTTCCAGTCGGAGACCAGGGAATGGGTATAGAACACAAACTTCATGAGGACTCCGCAACTGCGTGAAGAGACTGGCGGGCGAGGGCGCGCTGATAGATGCGCGTCATGTCATTCACTTGCCGTTCCAGGGTGAAGGCGCTGGAGACAGCCTGCGACCGGGTCGACAGTGCAAGGCGCAAGGCACTGTCGTGGCTGAGCCGGTTGATGGCATCGGCAATGGCCCTAGGGTCATGCGGATCGACAAACAGTGCAGCGTCCTGCCAGAGCTCGCGGTAGGTCGGAATGTCGGAGAGCACCAGTGCCGCGCCCAGCCGCGCGGCTTCCAGGGCCGCAAGGCCGAAGGGTTCGTAGATCGACGGCGACACGAAAATGGCCGCCTTGACCAGATGGTTCATCGTATCGCTGTGGCTCAGCTCGCCTTTGCTTTTCGCCGCCAGCAGCGCAACCTGCTGCCCGCTCGGGCCCCGCGTCGGTCCTGCCATCAGAATGGGCCAATGGGTATGTTCCGCCGCCTCGTCTAGCGCCCGGCCATTCTTGCCGTCATCCCACCAGCGCCCGGCGGCAAACACGAAGGGTTCCTTGCGCGGGGTCTCCGCCGGCAGGCGCGTTGCGTTGTAGACCACCGAAAGCTGCAGCATGACGTCATAGGACCGGGTGATCATGTCGGCGTGCGAGCCGCTCGGAACGACCACGGCATCTGAACGCCTCAAACCTTCGGCGTTGACGCGTTCCTGCCATGCCCAGGGCTCCGGCACGGAATGGCCGCGGACGGCGGAAAACCAGGTGACGACGCAGGAATGCGAAACGGTGACGACGGGCCTTTCCACGACAAGATCGACGGCTTGCGAGGGAAGGTTGAGATGCAGCAGATCGACGCCTTCGCGCGCTGCAAGGGCCGCGATCTGGGGACCGACCTCGCACAGATCCCGTTCACTCTGCGCCATCCAGTCCAGCGGTGCCGTCAGCCAGACGAGTTTGCCGAGTGCCTCGGCCTCCCGCCGTTTGGCGTCGTCGGGTTCGGGGCCGAACCCGGCAAAGACCGTGGTGATACCGGCGGCCGAGAGACCGCGGGCAAGATCCATGGCGTACCGCCAGACTCCGCCCACCGCATCGACCGTCATCAGGATTCGTCGTGGCACAGGCAGCCGTGTCATGCGGTGACCCTCAGCCTGTCGCGCATCGGATGAGCGCCCCGGAACCGGTGTTCGGCCAGCCAGTCTGCCAGGTGGGAAAGGCCGCTCTTCCAGCGCACACGGGCCTGCCAACCCAGACGGTTCTCGAGCCTGCGGGTATCCGCCACGAAGAAGAACTGGTCGCCCGCCCGCCAGTCGCCGAACTCGATGTCCAGCGGGCGCCCGGTCAACCGTTCGATTTCGCGCAGCACCAGAAGGATGCTGACGGAATTCTGGGGCCCGCCGCCAAGGTTGAACACCTCGCCGCGCACCTGCCCGATGCCGGCATGCACGGCGCGATAGGCAGCGACTGCATCATCCACATGCAGGATGTCGCGCACCTGCTTGCCGTCGCCGTAGATGGAGATCGGCTGGCCGGACAGGGCGCGGATGAGGAAATGCGCCACCCAGCCCTGATCCTCCGTGCCGAACTGGCGCGGCCCGTAGATGCAGCTCATGCGCAGCACGGCGGTCGGGATATCGAAGGATTTGGCGTAATCCAGCACATACTGGTCGGCCACACCCTTGGAGCAGCCATAGGGCGTGCAGAAATCGAGCGGCCGGTCTTCGCCGATGCCGAAATCGCGCACTGCCGGATCTGCCGGCACGTAGCGATCGTCCATCGGCAGCATCTCCAGGTCTTCCAAGGCGCCATAGACCTTGTTGGTGCTGGCAAAGATCACCGGCGCCTTGCGGCCCGCCTTGCGGACGGACTCCAGCACGTTGATCGTGCCGCGCGCATTGGCCTCGAAATCATCAAGCGGTGAAACCAGGCTGGTGGTGACAGCGGTCTGGGCCGCCAGATGAAAGACGGCCTTAGCATCGCTGAACGCCGCCTCGATGCCGCGCAGGTCGCGCACATCGGCCAGCACGGGATGGACGCGGTCTCCATGCCTTTCCGTCAGCCATGCGAGGTTCTGATCGACGCCCGGCCGGCCGAGATTGTCGAGGACGATGACATCCTCGCCCTGGCTCAGAAAACTCTCCGCCAGATTGGAGCCGATGAAGCCGCTGCCGCCGGTAATCACGATCGGGGCGGCGCCGGTGCCGACATGCGGTGCGGCGAGCCTTGTCACGTCGCGCAGCCGCTCGATGCCGCCTTCCATCAGAAGCCGGGCCAGCAGCTTCGGCTGGTTTTCGTGAGTAACGGCGCCGAGATGGTAATGGCGCGGATCAAACCAGAGCCCTTCCTGCACGGCGACATCCGGCGGCACGTCGGCGAAGGAGTACCAGTAGAGGCGGTCCGCCGGCACCTGCAGCGCCTTCATGAAACGGCGCGCCTGCTCCATCTCATCATTGCGCCAGGTGGAGTAGCCGGTCTCGGTGATCCAGATTTCGGCATCCGGGTTGTGGCGGTTGAGGATCTGGCGCATTTCGCCCAGATGCATGTCCCAGCCGCCCCAGCTTCCCTCCTCGCTATCCCAGGTGCCGGGAAAGCCGTGAAAGCCGACGGCATCAACGACGCTGAGCACACCGCGTTCGCCCATCAGGTCGAGCCACATCGGATCGAAAGGGCAGGGGCCGCCGAGAACCGGGTTCCAGCCGCGCTGTTTCGCCCAGTAGGCGGCCCCGCCGACCATCTCGCAGAACAGCTGGAAATCCGCGTCCTCGCGCCAATCCCAGTCGAGCAGGTTGTTGGGTTCGTTCCACAATTCGATATGGCGGAAATGCCGGCCGTAGCGGGTCAGCACGTGATCGACGAAATCCGCATAATCCTTCAGAACCTGCGGCGCGCCATTGGCGCGTCCCGTACGCGACAGGGAGGGGGGCGTGTAATGGATGCAGGGCAGGAGGTCGATCTCGGCGCCCAGCTTCGGGATCAGCCAGTCGAACCAGGCCTCTCCGCCCGGTGCCAGATATTCTGCCCAGGACAGATGCGTGCGCAGCGAGCTTGCGCCACTTTTCAGGATACCCGGCAGAAGACGTTCGGTGCGCTCGTATTCGCCGGGGCGGAACCATTCCACAAACCCGAACGGCCGCCCGGCAAGGGACGTTGCGGATGGGTTCATGATACCAATCCCCGCTCTTCCAACTGGCGTTTCATTTCGGCGCCGCGATCGATCGCGCCGGCGGTGCGCACCCAGGCGGCCAACTCGCCCAGCGTCTGTTCCAGCCGGTGTTCCGGTTCGAAGCCTAAAAGTTCACGCGCCTTCGAAATGTCGGAGAAGCAGTTGCGGATGTCGCCGGATCGTGCCTTGTGCAGGATCTCCGGCTGCAAATGCGGCGCATCCATCGCCTCGGCGAGAAGGCTCGCAACCTCGGCCACGGAATAGGACTGGCCGCTGCCGATATTGACGACATGACCGTTGACGCGCGGCTTTTCGAGAGCCAGCCGGAAGGCGCGCGCCACATCACGCACATGCACGAAGTCGCGCCGCTGCTGACCATCTTCGAAGATCATCGGCGACTGGCCATTGGCAATGCGGGAGGCAAAATTGGCGAGCACCCCGGTGTAGGGATTGGACAAGGCTTGCCCCGGTCCAAAGACGTTGAACAGGCGAAGGGCTACCGCATCGACGCCATAGGCCTCGCCGTAAATGAGGACGGCGCGCTCCTGCATGTACTTGGTCAGGGCGTAGATGGAGGCGAGATCGACCGGCTTTTCCTCGTCAGTCGGTGCGGGCGTCAGCGTTTCGCCGCTCGGGCCTTTCGCCTCCCATTCGCCGGCCTTGATCTGGGCGGCCTTGCGCCGTACCTGGCCAAAACGACGGCCATCCGCGCCAGTATAAAGCCCTTCGCCGTAGACGCTCATGGAAGAGGCAACGACGATGCGCTTGATCGGCAGGCCGATCATCGCTTCCAAGAGAACGGCCGTGCCGAGATCGTTTCCTCCAACATACCGGGCGATTTCATACATCGACTGGCCGACACCCACTTCGGCGGCAAGATGCAGCACGGATTCGACACCCTTCAGGGCCTCCCCTACCTTTGCCTTGTCGCAGACATCGCCCTGGATGAACTCGACACCGTCCGGGATCGTTGGGCCGGCATCGCCATGCACCTGATCGATCAGCGCGTCGAGGATGCGGACCTGATAGCCGCAGGAGAGGAGTTCTTGCGTAACGTAGCGGCCGATGAAACCGCAACCGCCTGTAATGAGTACCTTCTGAGACACGAGTTCTGCCTGACCATGAGAGGGTTGATGATGAAGCGTTCGGTCGGCGAACAAGCAGCAGCAGCAATAGTTCCAGCCGGAATTTCGCGTGATGTACGAAAGGGGTAGGGCCGACGGGCCTCGCCCTTCTCCGGCAATGACATCAACAGTGTCATCTTCTTCAGGAACTCTGCCGCTCCTTCTCTGTTAGCCATCCCGCAAACCCGCGTGCCGTCAGCTCGCGGCAGGGTCGGGGACCGGAAAATGGAGACGAAGAGACAGGGATGGACAGGCTTTCTCAGACAACAGCAACCATGCGCGCGGCAGTCGTGGTCGGCGCCGGCAAGATCGAGATGCGTGCGGTTCCCCGCCCCGAGCCCGGACCGGGGCAGGTGAGACTAAGACTGGAAGGCTGCGGCGTCTGCGCCTCCAACCTCACGCCCTGGTCCGGCCCCGACTGGATGGAGTTCCCGACGGAGCCGGGCGGTCTTGGCCATGAAGGCTGGGGCTTCATCGATGGCATTGGCGAGGGTGTCAGCGGGCTCGACATCGGCGACCGGGTGGCGGCACTCAGCTACCATGCCTATGCCAGCCATGACATTGCGGATGCCTCAGCCGTCGTCAAACTGCCGGACGCGCTGAACGGGCAGCCCTTTCCCGGAGAGCCGCTCGGCTGCGCGATGAACATTTTCCGCCGTGCCGACATCCACGCTGGCCAGACGGTTGCCATTATCGGCATTGGTTTTCTGGGAGCGCTGCTCACGCAGCTTGCCGCGAAAGCCGGCGCCCGTGTGATTGCCATCTCGCGCCGGCCCTTTTCTTTGGACGTCGCAGCCCGCATGGGGGCAGAACACGTCATCGAAATGGACGATCACTGGAGGATCATCGAACAGGTGAAGTCGCTGACGGAGGGGCGTTTCTGTGATCGGGTGATAGAAGCCGTCGGCAAACAGTGGCCGCTTGACCTTGCGGCGGAACTGACGCGTGAGCGCGGCCGCCTGATCGTCGCCGGCTATCACCAGGATGGGCCGCGGCAGATCAATATGCAGCTCTGGAACTGGCGCGGCATTGATGTGATCAACGCCCATGAACGCGATCCGGACATTTACATGGAAGGGATGCGGCAGGCGGTGGCGGCCGTCGCCGACGGTCGCCTCGATCCGTCAAGCCTCTACACGCACAGCTATCCGCTGGAGAAACTGGACGAGGCACTGAACGCAACGCGAGACCGCCCCGACGGTTTCCTCAAGGCCATGGTGGTTTCCCGATGAACCAGATGCTGACAACCGATGATCTTTCACAGTCCACCCGCCCCGTTCGCCTCGGGTTTCTCGGTGTCGGCTGGATTGGCAGGCATCGCATGAAGGCGGTGCTGGAAACGGGCGTGGCGCAGGCGGTCGCGGTTGCCGATCCGAACCCGGACATGCTGGCCGCCGCGTTGGAGCTTTCTCCCGACGCGCGGGCGGTGGATGGCCTGGACGCGCTGCTGCGCGAGGACCTCGATGGGGTGGTGATTGCCACGCCGAGCGCCCAGCATGCGGAGGAATCCATCCGGGTCCTGTCGAGCGGACGCGCCGTCTTCTGCCAGAAGCCGCTCGGGCGGACCGAGCAGGAGGTACAGGCGGTGGTGGACGCTGCGCGTAAAGTGGATCGCCTGCTATCGATCGATCTGTCCTACCGGTTCACCGAGGGCATGCGCCAGATCCGCGACTTGATCCGCTCCGGCTCTCTCGGAACCGTGTTTGCCGCTGATCTGGTCTTTCATAACGCCTATGGGCCGGACAAGCCGTGGTTCTACGACAAGGCGCTGTCCGGCGGTGGCTGCGTGATCGATCTCGGCGTGCATCTGGTCGATGCGGCGCTCTGGTCGCTCGGGTTTCCGGCGGTCTCCAACGTGGCGAGCCGGCTGATGAGCGGCGGTCGTCCGATCTCCGGCGACAGCGATCGCATCGAGGACTATGCGATTGCGACCATCGATCTCGAAAACGGCACCAACATACGCCTTGCCTGTTCCTGGCGCCTGCCGGCGGGCCAGGAGGCCGTCATCTCCGCGGCCTTTTATGGAACGGAAGGCGGTGCACGGCTCTCCAATGTCAACGGCTCCTTCTACGACTTCGAGGCCGAATGGCTGAAAGGCACAAGCCGTGAGCATCTTGTGGGGCCGCCGGACGACTGGGGCGGGCGCGCCGCCGCGGACTGGGCACGCAGGCTGTCGGAAGGCGCAGGGTATGACCCCGAGGCGGACCGGCTGGTCGATGTCGCCAGCATTCTCGACCGGATCTATGGTCGGCATCGGACATAAGCGGATCTTGCGGAACCGGAGGGCCTGGTGGCGGTTTGGATGCAGAAGAACAGAGTCCAACCCTTGACCACACCGAAATCCCCCCGCGTTCACCCCGACCTTTCACACCGCCCGCAGACCGCGGGCGGTGACGCGATGACCCGCACGCTTGACCGCAATATCGATGCGCTGGTCGATCGCACCAAGCACGACCTGGCAAAATCCGGCCTGCAAGAGCGCGTAGCGGATGCCATCACCCGCTTTGCCGGCAGCATGGTCTTCGTCTACCTGCATCTCGTCTTCTTCGGGGCCTGGATTGCCGTCAATACGGGGATTTTGCCGATCCTGCGGCCCTTCGACCCATCGCTCGTGGTGCTGGCGATGATTGCCTCGGTCGAAGCGATCTTCCTCTCCACCTTCGTCCTCATTAGCCAGAATCGGATGGCGGCGGCGGATGATAAACGGGCGGACCTCAACCTGCAGATCTCGCTCTTGCACGAACACGAGACCACGCGCCTCATTGCACTGGTCTCGGAACTCGCGCACAAACTCGATGTACGCACGCAGGTGGACGATGAAATTGAGGAGCTGAAGCGCGATGTGCAGCCGGAGCGCGTGATGGAGCGCATCGAAGAGCGCGGGGAAAGCCTTCTACAATCCGAAAACTGAGCGGGATCGGCCGCGCCAGTGGCTTGTTTTGCCACAATTGCCTCTCCACTTGGCCTCTCCGTTGAACCAAGTCGGGTTCGCCAGCGTTGTTGCGGCGACATTGGTCACTCAAGAGAGGTTTGTCGTGGACGTTATCCGCATTCTGTTTGCCATTCTGCTGCCGCCGGTCGGTGTGTTTCTCCAGGTCGGCATCGGCCTGCATTTCTGGCTGAACATCCTGCTAACGCTGTTTGGCTATATCCCCGGCATCATCCACGCGATCTGGGTGATCGTGAAGAAGTAGTGCGCGCGATGCCTCCGGCCATGTTTCTCATGGCCGGAGGCATGACACCTACACGATGCCGCCGGAGCCGCCCTTGACGGCCGGACGCTCGGCTGCCACCTGCGCCCGGTAGCCGCTGGCGCGGTAGGTCGCGACGGGATCGATCGCGCCGCCAGCCTTCAGGCGGGCTTCCGCCAGAATGGTCTCCACATCGGTGCGATAGGCGCGCTTCAGCGTCTCGGTCGCCATCAGCGCGTCATTGTCGTTCTGGAAGCCTTCCAGGGCCGCGCGGTCTACCAGAAGCGCCTGGGCATAGGCGCGGCGGATTTCGTTGGCGGACGACATCAGGCTCTCGATCGGGTCCGTCACATTGTGGCTCTGGTCGATCATGTGGGCCGGATGGAAGCCTTTTACGCCGCGATGCTCGGCATCCACCAACTCGTTGAAGACAAGGAACAGCCGGTAGGGTTCGACCGAGCCGGCATCCAGGTCGTCATCGCCGTATTTCGAATCGTTGAAGTGGAAGCCGCCGAGCTTGCCGAACTGGATGAGCCGGGCGACGATCATCTCGATGTTCGTGTTCGGCGCATGGTGGCCGAGATCGACGAGGCAGAAGGCCTTGTCGCCGAGCGTCTGTGCGATCAGATAGTTCGTGCCCCAGTCCTGCACGACCGTCGAATAGAAGGCCGGCTCATACATCTTGTGCTCGGAGAACAGCCGCCAGTCATCCGGCAACGCAGTGTAGATGGCGCGCATGGACTCAAGATACCGCTCGAACTGCCGGGTGAAATTCGACTGGCCGGGGAAGTTGGAGCCGTCGCCGATCCAGACCGTCAGCGCCTTGGAGCCGATTGCTTTGCCGATCTCGATGCATTCGAGATTGTGCTCCACGGCCTGGGCACGGGTGGCAGCGTCCACATGGGAGAGCGATCCGTATTTGTAGGAATGTGCCTGATCGGTCGTGTCCGAAAAGGTGTTGGAGTTCATCGCATCGAAGCGTAAGCCGAGCGAATCACCCTTTGCCTTCAACTCCTTCGGGTCCGCCTTGTCCCACGGAATATGCAGCGAAACGGTGGGGGTGGCCCGCGTCAACTGGTGGATGACGCTGCAATCCTCCAGCTTGTCGAAGATGTGGCGGGGTTCGCCAAGCCCTGGAAAGCGGGCAAAGCGGGTTCCGCCGGTGCCGACACCCCAGGAGGGCACGGCGACGAAGAACTCCGCCACCTTCTGCGCAATGGCATCGATATTGATGTGGCTGCGGGCGAGCTTTTCGCCGAGCGCTGCATAGTCTGCCCGCTGGGCGGCTGCGCGCTTCTCATTCTCGGCGGCGATTACATCGCTTGCGATCTTCAAGTCTGTCATTGGTTCCTCCCGAGGATGCAGCCCCTCATCCGGCTGCCGCCACCTTCTCCCCGCTTACGGGGAGAAGGGATATGCCGCACCGCTTCCGGCGCATTCCAGCGTTGCGTGAGTCGTCCCCTCTCCCCGCGCGCGGGGAGAGGGCTAGGGTGAGGGGCAAGCTGCCCCAGCAACGGTTTTACCGCGTAAAACTCTGAGCGTTGCCGGCATCCACGTTAATGATATTGCCCGTCGACTTTGCCGAAAGATCCGAGGCGAGGAAGTAGATGGCTTCGGCGATATCTTCTGGGAAGACGTTCAGCTTCAGCATCGAACGCTTGCGATAATGCTCTTCCAGATCGGTCACTTCGATCTTCGAAGAAGCGGCCCGTTGTTCGCGCCACTCGCCATTCCAGATTTTCGAACCGCGCAGCACCGCATCCGGGTTCACCGTGTTGACGCGGATACCGGCGTCTGCACCTTCCAGCGCCAGGCAGCGGGCGAGATGGATTTCGGCAGCCTTCGCGGTGCAGTAGGCGGAGGCATTGGGAGACGAAGCAAGTCCGTTCTTGGATGCCACGAAGACCACGTTGCCGCCAAGGTTCTGGCGGCGGAACAGCCGGAAGGCTTCGCGTGACACGAGGAAATAGCCGGTGGCGAGAATGCTGATGTTCTTGTCCCACATGGCAAGCGTTGTCTCTTCCACCGGTGCGGAAGAGGCGATGCCGGCGTTCGACACGAGAATGTCCACGCCGCCGAATTCCACGCAAGCCTCTGCAAAGGCGGAGTTCACCGCATCTTCCTTCGTCACATCCAGTGGCACGGCGCGGACAGCATCGCTGGTGTAACGCTTGACGAAATCGCTCTTCACCGCGTCCAGCGCGTCCGCATCGATATCCGCCAGCACCACGCAGGCACCTTCCGCCATCAACCGTTCGGCTGTCGCCCGACCAATGCCGCCGGCGCCGCCGGTGACGAAGGCGACGCGGCCGGCGAGGCTCTTCGGCTTCGGCATGCGCTGCAGCTTTGCCTCTTCCAGCAGCCAGTATTCGATATCGAAGGCTTCCTGTTCGGGAAGGCCTTGATACTCGGAAACCGTCGAGGCGCCGCGCATCACGTTGATGGCGTTGACGTAGAATTCGCCTGCGATGCGGGCCGTGGCCTTGTCCTTGGCAAAGGAAAACATGCCGACACCCGGCACCAGGAAGATGACCGGGTTCGGATCGCGCATTTTCGGTGAATTGTCGTGTTTACAGGTCTCGTAGTAGCGGGTGTAGTCCGTGCGATAGTCTTCGAGCGCCTTGTCGAGCCCCGCGATCGCCGCATCCACGTCCGGCTTGGCCGGATCGAAATCGAGGATCAGTGGACGGATCTTGGTGCGCAGGAAATGGTCCGGGCAGGAGGTGCCGAGCGCGCCGAGCGGCTTCAGGTTCTTCGAATTGACGAAGTCGAGCACGGCATCCTGATCGTCGAAATCACCCAGCTTGCGCTCTGCCTTGCCGATACGGCCACGGATTTCCGGCATCAGTTTGGCTGCAATGGCCCGACGCTGGTCGGAAGGCAGGCTCTCAGTCGCTGCACCGCCGAAAACTGTCTTGCCTTCTGTCTCCTTGGCGAACCACTCGATCGCCTTGTTGATGATGGCAAGCGTCAGTTCGTAGCAGTCCTTGGCGTCATTGGCCCAGGTGAACAGGCCGTGGCTTTCCAGCACCACGCCCTTGGCCGTCGGGTTGGCCTTGACGAAGGCTTCGAGATCGAGACCGAGCTGAAAGCCTGGGCGGCGCCAGGGCAGCCAGCCGATTTCGGAGCCGAAGATCTGTTGCGTGAGTTCCTTCGAATTCTTCGAGGCGGCAATCGCAATGATCGCGTCCGGGTGCATGTGATCGACATGCGTGAAGGGCACGAAACCATGCAGCGGCGTATCGATGGAGGCGGCGCGGGGGTTGAGGTTGAATGTACAATGCGGCAGGAAACCGACCATGCGGTCTTCATCGTGGACACCCTGATAGATGCCTTTCAGAGCTTCCAGCTTGTCCTGGTAAAGCGTGGCGAAACCATCCAGCTTGATGGTCCCGACATCGCCGCCGGAGCCCTTGACCCAGAGCACCTGAACCTTCTGGCCGGTCAGGGGGTCGGTTTCCATAACCTTCGCAGAGGTGTTGCCGCCGCCGTAATTGGTAATGCGCTTGTCGGCGCCCAGCAAATTGGAGCGATAAAGCAGCTTGCCGGGCTCATCGAGCTTTTCGGCATAGGCGTCATCCCAACGGTTTTTGAGAAGGCGGGGTTGACCCGACATGGAACAGTCCTCCCAGGTATATGTGCGCTTCACGTTCAGCGTGAAGCATTTCCTCTGGAAGCAGGATATCGCGCATGCCGATGCCGCTTGTCAATCATAAACGATCAATAACGTCCATTGTGCGCTGCAGTATAATCTTTTCTGATCGTTTTTGATTGACAGGATCAAAACCTTAAGAATAAATCAACGTCAGGAGGACCCCATGCACGAACGTGAGCGACATCGCATCATCTTGAGCGCCATCCAGGAAAAGCCTGTGGTGACGGTGCAGGATATTGCCGAGTTGACCGAGGCATCCGAGGCGACGATCCGGCGGGATATTGCCGCTCTTCATGTGCAGGGAAAGCTGCGCCGCGTGCGCGGTGGGGCGGAAGCCGTGCATCCACCGCAGCAGGGCCATCTGGCGGCGCGCCCGTTCCGGGTGTCGGAATCAGTCAATATCGACAAGAAGCGCGCAATTGCGCGCGCCGCGGTGGAACTCTGCGAGGAAGGCGATTCCGTCATCATCAATGGCGGCACGACGACGTTCCAGATGGTGCATTTCATGTCGGCGCGCCGGCTGCAGGTGATGACGAATTCCTTCGCCATTGCCGAGCATCTGGTGAAGCAGTCGAAATGCACGGTCTCGGTGCCGGGTGGCGCGATCTATCGCGATCAGAGCCTGATCCTGTCGCCCTTCGAAAATGATGCGATCCGCAATTTCTATGCGCGGCGCATGTTCATCGGCGCGCAGGGCATTTCGTCCCATGGCGTGATGGAGCCGGATGCGCTGGTCATCCAGAGCGAGCAGCGCCTCATGCGCCAGGCGGACGAACTGATCGTGATGGTCGATTCGAGCAAGTTCAATCGCCGCTCAAGCATGATCCTCTGCCCGCTCGACAATGTCTCGACCATCATCACCGATGATGGCGTCTCGGAGGAGGCGGTCGCCATGCTGGAGGGGGCGGGCGTGAAGGTTCTGACGGTGAAGCCGATGGCGGCACCGGTCAAGGAGGAGGCTTCCTCCGTCGCGTGAAAGAGACGCGGCCGGGGAAGGAGAAAACAGTCTTTTACTTTGGGAGGAGTGAAACATGAAACTGACAAGACGTCATTTGGGTGCAGCAGCGCTGGCGCTGGCCGCATCGGTCTCGATGGCCGGCCTGGCATCCGCCGCGGATATGAAGATCGCGCTGGTGGTGAAATCGCTCGGCAACGGCTTCTTCGAAGCCGCCAACAAGGGCGCCGAAGAGGCGGCCAAGGACCTTGGCGGCGTGCAGATCATCTATACCGGCCCGACCACCACCACGGCGGAAGGCCAGATCGAGGTGATCAATTCGCTGATCGCGCAAGGGGTGGACGCCATCGCCATCTCCGCCAACGATCCGGATGCGGTCGTGCCGGCCCTGAAGAAGGCCGCGCAGCGCGGCATCAAGGTAATTTCCTGGGATTCCGGCGTGGCGCCCGCCGGCCGCATCATGCACCTCAACCCGTCTTCCAATGAGTTGATCGGCAAGATGTGCCTGACGCTCGCCAAGAACCATCTGCCGGACGGCAAGGGAGACTTCGCGATCCTGTCTGCCACCACCACCTCCACGAACCAGAACACCTGGATCGCGGAAATGAAGAAGCAGCTGAAGGATTTCCCCGGCCTCAACCTCGCCACGACCGTCTATGGTGACGATCTGGCCGACAAAAGCTACCGCGAAGCGCAGGGCCTTCTGAAATCGCAGCCGAATGTGAAGGTCATCGTGGCCCCGACAACGGTTGGCGTTCTGGCTGCATCCCAGGCGGTGAAGGATGCCGGCAAGATCGGTCAGGTGTATGTCACGGGCCTCGGCCTTCCGTCTGAAATGGCGGGCGCGATCAAGTCGGGCGCGACGAAGGAATTCGCCATATGGAACCCGATCGACCTCGGCTATTCGGCCACGCAGATCGCCTATCACCTCGTCAAGGGTGATGCGACGGGCAAGCCCGGCACCGAGGTGAAGGCCGGCCGCATGGGCTCGATCAAGATCGGCGAGAATGGCGAAGCCGCGATGGCCGATCCCTTCGTCTACAACGCGTCGAACATCGACCAGTTCTCGAAGATCTTCTGATCCGTACGTTGTGAAATTCCCCCTCTGGCCTGCCGGCCATCTCCCCCACAAGGGGGGAGACCTCTTGTGGCATCGCTCAGTGTGATGCCGCGAGGGTGAGGCAGGTGAGCCCCTCCCCCTTGTGGGGAGGGGTTGGGGAGGGGTCTTTGGGTGAAATCAACAATGAATGCTGTCGCGCCGATGACCCATACCCGACCGCTGGCCGCCGAGGCTCCGATCCTGGAGATGCGCGGCATTAGCCAGATTTTTCCGGGTGTGAAGGCGCTGGATCAGGTGTCCATCAGCCTCTATCCGGGGCAGGTGACGGCGCTCATCGGTGAGAATGGTGCGGGCAAGTCGACGCTGGTCAAGATCCTCACCGGCATCTACCGCCCGAGTGAAGGCGAGATCCTGCTCGACGGAACGCCGGTCCACTTTACCAGTGCCCAGGCCGCCATCGATGCCGGCGTGACGGCCATCCACCAGGAAACCGTGCTGTTTGACGAGCTGACGGTGGGGGAAAACATCTTCCTCGGCCATGCGCCAAAGACGCGGATCGGCACCATCGACTGGCGCACCATCAACACGCGTTCGCGTGAACTGCTCCATCAGTTGGAAAGCGAAATCGACCCGACGATCCGGCTGAAGGACCTGTCGATTGCCCAGCGGCATCTGGTGGCGATCGCCCGGGCGCTGTCGGTGGAGGCCCGTATCGTCATCATGGACGAGCCGACGGCGGCGCTGTCTCGCAAGGAGATCGACGATCTCTTCCGCATCGTCGAAGGGCTGAAGCGGCAGGACAAGGCGATCCTCTTCATCAGCCACAAGTTCGACGAACTCTATGAAATCGCCGAAAACTTCGCCGTCTTCCGTGATGGCAAGGCGGTGGGGCATGGTCGCCTGAAGGAAACGCCTCAAGGCGAGATCGTCCGCATGATGGTCGGTCGCGACGTGCATGATGTGTTTCCGAAGATCTCGGTCGAAATCGGTGACACGGTCCTGTCTGTCATGGGCTACAGCCACCCCACCGAATTCCGCGATATCTCGTTCGACCTGAAACGCGGCGAAATCCTCGGCGTCTACGGGCTGATCGGTGCCGGTCGCTCCGAGCTTTGCCAGTCTCTGTTCGGCATCACGCGCCCGTCCTCGGGGCGCCTCACGCTGGAAGGCAAAACGGTTGAGATCCGCTCGGCGCAGGATGCGATTGCGGCCGGCATCGTCTATGTGCCGGAGGAGCGAGGGCGCCACGGGCTGGCGCTGCCCATGCCGATCTACCAGAACATGTCGCTGCCATCGCTCGCAAAAACCTCGCGTTCCGGTTTCCTGAAGGCGGCGAACGAGCTGAAGCTGGCGCGGCAATATGCCGAGCGGCTGGATCTGCGCGCCGCCGCCTTGTCCGTGCCGGTCGGCACGCTCTCCGGTGGCAACCAGCAGAAGGTGGTGATCGGCAAGTGGCTCGCCACCCAGCCGAAGGTGATCATCCTCGACGAGCCGACCAAGGGCATCGACATCGGCTCGAAGGCTGCAGTGCACGGCTTCATTTCCGAACTTGCCTCCCAGGGCCTGTCGATCATCATGGTCTCGTCCGAACTGCCGGAAGTGCTCGGCATGTCGGACCGGATCATGGTGATGCGCGAGGGGCTGATGGCAGGCCTTTACGATCGGTCACAGGCCACGGCGGAAGTGCTGGTGCGCGCCGCGACCGGCAATGCGTGAGGGTGCGTGATGACGAAACTTCTCAAAAGCCGCGAACTGCTGTTGTCCGGCATCATCATTCTGATGATCGCCGGCTTTGCAACGCGCGCAGACGGCTTTGCCGAACCCGGCAACCTCGTCAACATCTTCAACGATACGTCGATCCTCATCATCCTGGCGCTGGCGCAGATGACGGTCATCCTGACGAAATCCATCGACCTTTCAGTGGCCGCCAATCTTGCCTTCACCGGCATGGCGGTCGCCATGACCAATGCGGCCTTTCCGGATCTTCCGCTTGTCGTCCTCATCGTCATGGCGCTCGGCATCGGGGCCACTCTCGGGGCCATCAACGGCTTTCTCGTCTGGATCCTGCAGATCCCGCCGATCGTCGTGACGCTCGGCACGCTCACCATCTATCGCGGCATGGCTTTCGTGTTGTCCGGCGGCGGTTGGGTGAATGCGCACCAGATGACACCGACCTTCCTGAACGTGCCGCGCACGGTGGTTCTCGGCCTGCCCATCCTCTCCTGGGTCGCCATTCTCGTTGTACTCTCCATGGGCTTTCTGCTCACCCGTACGCCCTTCGGTCGTTCGGCCTATGCCTCAGGCGGCAATCCGACGGCAGCCGTCTATGCCGGCATCGATATCGGCCGCACCCGCTTTTTCGCCTTCGTGCTGTCCGGGGCCATGGCGGGGCTCTGCAGCTATCTCTGGGTGTCACGTTATGCGGTCGCCTATGTGGATATCGCCGCCGGTTTCGAGCTGGACAGTGTCGCGGCCTGCGTGATCGGCGGCATTTCGATTGCCGGTGGCATCGGCTCCGTGGCCGGTGCCGTGCTGGGCTCACTGTTCCTCGGCGTCATCAAGAACGCATTGCCGGTGATCGGCATTTCGCCCTTTGCGCAGATGGCGATCTCCGGTGTCGTCATCATTCTCGCCGTCGTCTTCAACGCCCGCGCGGAGGCGAAGAAAGGCCGTATCATCCTGCGCGATCGGGCAAACGCTGAGGTGCCGGCATGAGCGACGTGAACCCATCCTCCAGCCGCCGTGTGATCCCCGACCGGCTCGGCACGCCTGTCAGCCGGATCCTGTCCAGCTGGGAAGTGCTGCTGTTTGCTGTGGCGGTACTGATCTTCATCGCCAATTCCTTTGCCTCGCCCTATTTCCTCGACGCGTGGAACCTGTCGGACGCGACGTTCAACTTTACAGAAAAAGCGATGATCGCCTTTGCCATGGCGCTTCTGATCATCGCCGGCGAGATCGACCTCTCGGTGGCCGCGATCATCGCACTCGCTTCCACTGCCATGGGCGCCGCGGCGCAGGCCGGAGTCGACACTCCCGGGCTGGTTGCCATCGGGCTTGGTGTCGGCCTGCTGTGCGGTGCGTTCAACGGCGCCCTGGTCTCGGTGCTGAAACTGCCGTCCATCGTTGTCACCATCGGTACGATGAGCCTGTTTCGCGGCATTTCCTATCTGGTGCTGGGCGACAAGGCCTATGGATCTTACCCGGAAAGCTTCGCCTATTTCGGCCAGGGCTATCTTTTCTGGGTCTTTTCCTTCGAGTTCGGTCTCTTCCTGCTCTGTGCTGCGGTTTTCGCCGTGCTGCTGCACGCCACGAATTTCGGCCGCCAGGTCTATGTGATCGGCAACAATGAGTTTGCCGCGCGCTTTTCCGGCGTGCCGGTGGAGCGGGTGAAGTTCATCCTGTTCCTGCTGACGGGCCTGATGAGCGGCATCGCGGCCGTCTGCCTCACCTCGCGGCTCGGCTCCACGCGGCCCTCCATTGCACAAGGCTGGGAACTGGAAGTGGTCACCATGGTGGTGCTGGGCGGCGTCTCGATCCTTGGCGGGGCGGGCACGATTGCCGGCGTCGTCATCGCCGCCTTCGTCATGGGCCTCGTCACCTTCGGGCTGGGTCTGTTGAACGTGCCGGGCATCGTCATGTCGATCTTCGTCGGGCTTCTTCTCATCATTACCATTGCGCTGCCCATTCTGGCGCGCCGCATCAAGCAGGCTTCCAAGTCATGACGCTCGAAAAATACGCCTTCAAGATGAAGCTGAACCCCGGCATGCAGGCCGAATACAAAAAGCGGCACGACGAGATCTGGCCGGACCTGGTGGAGCTGCTCGCTCAGGCCGGCATCAGCGATTATTCGATCCACCTCGACCCGGAAACGAACATCCTGTTCGGCGTGCTGACACGACCGAGGGACCACGGCATGGCAAGCCTGCCCGAACATCCGGTGATGAAGCGCTGGTGGGCGCATATGGCGGATATCATGGAAACGAACCCCGACAACTCGCCGGTCGCGGTCGATCTCGTGCCGGTCTTCTATCTGCCATGAGCATGGCAAAGCGCATTGCCGTTCTCGATATCGGCAAGACCAATGCCAAGGTGCTGGTGCTCGATTGCGCCACCGGCGAAGAGCTCGATGTGCGCCGCCGCCCGAACACCGTGATCGCCGGTGATCCCTATCCGCATTATGACATCGACGGGTTGTGGGATTTTCTGTGCACTGCCCTGCGCGAGCTTAATACTGCGCCCGGCTTCGATGCCATCTCCATCACCACCCACGGTGCCTCCGGCGTGCTGCTGGATGAAGCGGGTGATCTGGCGTTGCCGGTTTTGGATTATGAACATGAATACCCGGCGGAGATCCACGCCGCCTATGCGGGGCTGCGGCCTGCCTTTGCCGAGACGTTTTCGCCTGCCTTGTCCGGGGGCCTCAATCTCGGCGCCCAGATCCATTTCCAGAAGACCGCGTTTGCGGCTGCGTTCGCGCGGGTGCACACTATCCTCACCTATCCGCAATACTGGGCCTACCGGCTGACGGGCATTGCGGCCAACGAGGCCACCTCGCTCGGCTGCCATACGGATCTCTGGCTGCCGGGGGAGGGGGTGTTCTCGTCACTGGTGGACAGGCTCGGCATCCGTGAGAAGATGGCGCCCGTCCGCTCCGCCTTCGATGTGCTGGGACCAGTCCGGCCGGATCTGGCGACCGAGCTGGGTCTGAACACACCGGTTCCCGTCTCTTGCGGAATCCACGATTCCAACGCGTCGCTGCTGCCGCATCTGGTGGGGCGCGAAGCGCCGTTTGCCGTGGTCTCCACCGGCACCTGGGTGATCAACTTTGCCGTCGGCGGTGACCTCGACCATCTCGATCCGGCGCGGGACACGCTGGCCAATGTCGATGCCTATGGCCGTGCGGTGCCCTCGTCCCGGTTCATGGGCGGGCGCGAATTCGAGCTGCTGACGGCGGAGATCGGGGGGCTGGATCAGGAGGCGGCACGCGCCGCACTGCCGGCGGTGCTTACCCGCTTCATCATGCTCACACCCAATCTTGCTAGCGGTTCCGGCCCCTATCCGGGCCTGAAAAGCGCGTGGTTCGACGCGGAAACGGCCAGCGTTGCGGAACGGTGGGCGGCCGCCTGCCTCTATCTGGCGCTGATGACGCAGACATGCCTTGACCTGATCGGCGCGAAGGGCCCGGTTCTTGTCGAAGGCCCCTTCGCGTCCAATGAGGTTTATCTGGAGGTGCTGCAGGGTCTGTTGGGCCGGCCCGTGATGGCGGTCAGCGGTTCCACCGGCACCAGCCAGGGCGCCGGGCTGTTGGCCGGGGTCTCTCTCTCAAGCCCGTCCCGTACGATCTCCGACTATCCGGACAGAGAAGCAATTCAGGCCTATGCCCAGCGCTGGAAAAAGGTTCTGGCATCGCGCTAAGAGCCTCAGGCCGGTGCCACCGGTCTCCAGCCGTCGTAAAGCGCATTATCTTGCCCAAGCGGCAGGCGAATGATCCGGCCCGTGCGGGCGGAGGCATAGCAGGCGGTGATGAGTTCGGCTGAGTGGCGTGCCTCTGCCAGCGTCGGGAGGTAGAGATCCGGTTCGCCGCACCAAGCCCGATGCACATCGGCGAAGAAGCCGGGAAAACGGGGTGGAACGGGTGGCGTGTCGGCCACCACCGCGTCGATCTCCGCTTGACGGGCCGGATCAGCCGCGGTGAAACGCCAAGGGGCGGAACACACCTCGTAAGGTTCGTCGCTGGAGGCGATCGTCGCGCCTTCGAAGCAGGCACGGAAGCGCGAGAGATTTCCGGCGGAACCCAGCGTCAGCGAGGAGGTGACGAGGGCACCTTCCGCGGTTCGCATATTGATCGCCGCGCAATCCTCCGTCTCGATGGGGTTGACGCGGGTGTCGAGGAAGGCGGCGACCTCCACCACATCGCCAACCAGATGCGTCGCCAGATTGTGCAGATGGCTGGCATGGCTGACGATGACGCCGCCGAGTTCGCCGGCCCAGGTGCCGCGCCAGGCTTCGGCATAATAATCGGCGCCACGCTGCCAGTGCGTCTCGATCGACAGAACCAACGGTCTGCCGAGCAATCCTGCACGCTTCAGGGCATCGGCGGCGCGGTAGCTCGTGCCATAGCGATACTGGAACACCGGAAACACGCGGCGATCCTGCGCCTGCGCCGTGGCGATGATCTCATCGACCTCCGCCAGCGAACCGGCGAGCGGCTTTTCGCAGATCACATGCTTGCCGGCCTTGAGTGCCGCCAGTGTGACGGGCGCATGCAGCCTGGGCGGCAGGCAGATATCGATGAGCGGGATGCTCGGATCGGCGAAGATTTCCTGTAGATCGGTCACCACCCGGGCGCCGGGAGCAAGGGCTGCTGCGGCGGCAGCGCGCTCCGCATTGAGGTCGCAGACGGCGGCCACCTGGAAGGCCTCCGGCAACTGATTGTAGCCGATGACATGCGCACGACCGATGCCGGCGCCGATCACGGCGACCCGAACGCGCTCAGCCATGGATCTCGGCCTCTTCCGCAAGCACTTGCGCATCAAGCGCGAGCTTCGTGGCGAGGAAGGCATGCGCCTGCGTCATCGCGGTCTCCGTGTGGTTCTCGATATCGGCGGCGAGCCGGTTGAAGAACGGCGTGCCTTCGCCGCTGGCCTGGAACCGCTGGACACCGGCCCTGTCGGCGAGGAAGACATGATCCTTGCCGGGCTCCCCTGCGAGATCGATGTATTTGCGCAGTTCGAGGTAACCGTCCGTTCCGAGAATGGTCATGCGGCCATCGCCCCAGGTCGGCAGGCCGTCGGGCGTCAGCCAGTCGACGCGGGCATACCCGCGGCCTCTATTTCCCTCCAGCAGCACCTCGCCGAAATCCTGAAAATCCGGCCGGTCTGGATTGGCGACATTGTCGATGCGGGCGGAGAGGATGCGGGCTTCGGTCGAGCCGGTAAAATGCAGGAACTGGTCGAACTGGTGGGCGCAGATATCGGTGAGGATGCCGCCGGTCTTGTCCCTGTCCCAGAACCAGGCGGGCCGTAGCGGCGCATTCAGCCGGTGCGGGCCGAGCCCCACGGTCTGCACCACCGTGCCGATCCGTCCCTCCGCAATCAGCCGGTCGGCAAGCGTCGCGCTCTCGACCGAGACCCGTTCGGAGAAGGAGACAATCCAGCGCCGACCGGTCTCGTGCGCGCAGGTGCGCAGGTCCTCCAGCTGCCGATGCGTCGTGCAGCCGGGCTTGTCGACAAGCACATCCTTGCCGTGCCGCATGGCCTTCAGGGCGATATCCGCCCGCTCGCTGTTGATGGCCGCGGTCAGGATCAGCTGGATGCTCTCGTCTTCCAGCAGCGCCGCCTCTTCCAGCATCGGCGCCTCGGGAAAGGCCTCGCCGAAATCCTGCAGCATCTTCAGCGGCGTGGCCGCACTCGTCGTCCAGCCGACAAGTTCCGCACCCGCCTCCCGCATGCCGCGGGCCATGCCGAGGATGTGGTTGTGATCGATGCCGATGATGCCGAAGCGCAGGGGGAAGGCCATGTCGTCCTCTTTAGATCTTGATGCCGCGGGCCTTCAGCATCGATGGGATATCGACCACTGAGCCCGTTTCGATCGAGGCATTGGCGGCAATGCCGGTGAGGATCGACCAGGCGCCTGCGACATGGTCGGAGGCGCGGTTGTAGCGGTCCGGCTCCATCGTGTCCGGCGCAAAGATATAGCCCAGCATCACCGGATCGGCGCCGCCGTGATGTCCTTTCGCCTTCGGCACATCGAGCAGACGCGGTGGTTCGCCCGCCAGATGCAGTTCGGTCGTGATCGCGTCTTCATCCGCATGCGCCCGCTCGCCGCCGAAGACGCCGTGCACTTCCACGTGGCGGTGGGTAATGTCGCCCTTGGTGCCCTGGAACTTGATCTCCAGCCCTTCCCATGGAGAATAGGCGGTCAGTGTGTAGTTTGCTGTCACCCCGGAGGCGTAGCGGATATGCGCCTGCATCGTATCCTCGATGCCGATCTCCTCGTCGAAGACGCAGAGGTCGCGGAAATAGCCGTCCTCGTGTTCCGCCTCGAGATACAGTTCGCGCAGCGCCGCATCCTTCGACATATCCAGTTCGAAATCGCATTTTGCGGCCACGGGACAGTTCGCACAGCGGGCGCCGCGATCGGCAAGGCCCAGCGCAACCGCCGTTTCCGGCCGGTAAAAGGCGCGCCGCCCGGAAGCCAAAACCTGCGTCGGCTGCGAGCCGAGCCACCAGTTCAGCAAATCGAAATGGTGCGTGGACTTGTGTACGAGCAGGCCGCCCGAATTTTCCTTCTGGCGGTGCCAGCGGCGGAAATAGTCGGCGCCGTGCACCCGGTCCAGATGCCAGCGGAAATCCACCGCCGTCACGGTGCCGATCGTGCCGGAGGCGATCAGTTCGCGGATCTGCGTGCGGGCCGGGGAATAGCGGTAGTTGAAGGTCACCTTGACCTGACGGCCTGTGCGTGCCTGCGCATCAATGATCATCTTCAGTCGCGAGAGATCGATCGTCAGCGGCTTTTCGCAGATGACGTCACAGCCCGCCTCGAAGGCGCGCACGATGTAATCGGCATGCAGAAAGTCGGGCGTGGCGACAACCACGGTATCCGGCTTCTGTTCGGCAATCAGCCGGTCAAAATCATCGGCAAGATAGGTGGCGACACCATTGGTGCCGGGCTGGGAGGCGGCCTTGGCGCTTTCGCTGAGGCGGTGCGGATTGACGTCGCACAGCGCCACGATCTCGTGGCGATCGGCATAATCGTCGAGCACGGAATCGCGGAACATCTTGTGCCGCGAGCCGCATCCTACAATCGCAATTTTCACTGGAGTCTGCTTTCATTCTGGATGGGTTCGACGCGTTGTCCGGCGGCGTCGAAATAATGGAGGTCGTTTCGGTCGAAGCCGATGGAGACGGTCTGGCCCGATCGATAGCTCGTCTTTCCATTGTCGCTGACCAGAAGCACCTGGCCGGAAGCGAGCGCAATGTGGAGGAGGCTTTCGTTGCCGAGATATTCCACCAGGCGAATGGTCCCGTCCGTCACCACCTCGCCACTCCCGATGCGGACGGCACCGGGGCGTACGCAGAGCGTCAGGCTGTCGTCGGCACTCGGTAGGGCGGGAAGGGCGAAGGATGGCAGGCCGGGTACCGAGGCCATGGCAGTGCCACGCGTGCGCTCCACCTTCGCCTGCAGCATGTTGATCTTCGGCGAACCAATGAAGCCGGCGACGAAGAGGTTCTGTGGCCGGGTGTAAAGCTCTTGCGGCGTGCCCACCTGCTCGATTTTCCCGGCGCGCAGCACGACAATGCGGCTCGCCATGGTCATGGCTTCCACCTGGTCATGCGTTACGTAGATCATGGTGGTGCCGAGCCGTGCGTAGAGCGAAGCGAGTTCTGCGCGCATCTGGACGCGCAGCTCTGCATCGAGGTTGGACAGCGGCTCGTCGAACAGGAAAAGCTGCGGTTCGCGCACGATGGCGCGACCGATCGCGACGCGCTGCTTCTGACCACCCGAGAGCTGCCGCGGCTTGCGGTCCATGAGTTTCTCGATCTGCAGAATGCGGGCGGCTTCCGCCACGCGCCGTTCCATTTCCGCCTTCGGCATCTTGAAGTTCTGCAGGCCGAACGCGAGGTTCTTGGCCACCGACATATGCGGATAGAGCGCATAGGACTGGAAGACCATCGACAGTTCCCGCTTGGAGGCGGGCAGGTCGTTGACGATCCGGTTGCCGATGGCGACCGTGCCGTCGGTGATATCCTCCAGTCCGGCGATCATCCGCAGCAGCGTCGATTTTCCGCAGCCGGACGGCCCGACGAGGACGAGGAACTCGCCGTCGTGGATGTCGAGGTTGAGGCCCTTTATGATCGATAGTGCGCCGTAGCGTTTGCCAACGTTTCTGAGCGTCAAGCCAGCCATGTGAGAGAGATCCTTACTTCATTCCGGAGGTGGCGATGCCACGCACGATCAGTTTCTGGAACAGGACGAAGAAGATCACGACCGGCACCAGGGAGAGAACGGACATGGCGAACATCTGACCGTAGGCGGACTGGCCTTCCTGATCGAGGAAGAGGCGAAGCGCGAGCGGCACGGTGTAGTTCTTGATGTCGTTGAGGTAGATGAGCGGAGCGAGGAAATCTTCCCAGGTCCAGATCAGCGAAAAGATCGCCGCCGTGCCCATGGCCGGCAGCGACAGCGGCAGGATGATCGCCCAGTAGATCTTGAAGGGCGAGCAGCCGTCGATCATCGCCGCCTCGTCGAGTTCGCGCGGCAATTGCCGGAAGAACTGCACCATCAGGAAGATGAAGAAAGCTTCGGACGCCAGGAAGCGCGGCACGACGAGCGGCAGATATGTGTCCACCCAGCCGAGCTTCAGGAACTGAACATATTGGGGAATGAGGACGACATGATAGGGGATCATCAGCGTCATCATCATCAGGGCAAAGAAGAAGCTGCGGCCGGTGAACTGCAGTCTTGAAAAGGCATAGGCCGCGAAGGAGCAGGAGACAAGATTGCCGATCACCGACAGCACCGTGACGATTGCCGAGTTGATGTAGAAGGTGGTGAAGGAGATCGGCAGCGCCGTCCAGCCCTTCGTATAGTTCTCGAACTGGAGGCTCGACGGCCAGAGCGTCAGGCTGCCGAAGATCTCGTTCTCCGGCTTGAAGGACGAGGCGAGCAGCCAGAACAGCGGATAGAGCATCACGGCGGAAACGCCGATTAGGAAGACGTGTTTGAGGATGCGCCCGTTGCGCTCGCGCTTGTCCCGCTGGAGACGCAGAACATGGGCGTGGCGTGCCGCTTCTTCCATTTGCGCGTCGAGCGCCGCACCGGTCGCCATCGCCGGCGCGATTTTTCCGTCCAACTGCGGGGAAAGCTCAATCGCGCTCGTTTTCATAATGCACCCAGTATTTCGAGGTCAGGAAGGCGATCGCGGTAAAGGCGCCGATGATGAGGAGCAGCACCCAGGCAAGCGCCGAGGCATAGCCCATGCGGAAGAACTTGAAGGCCTCGTTGAACAGATAGACGGTGTAGAACAGCAGGCTGTCGGCCGGTGCCCCCGTGCCGTTCGAGATGATGAAGGCGCTCGAGAAGGTCTTGAAGGCCTCGATTGTCTGCAGCACGAGATTGAAGAAGATGACCGGTGCCAAAAGCGGCAGCGTGATGCGGGTGAACTGCCGCCATTTCGGCGTGCCGTCGATCTCGGCTGCTTCGTAGAGGTCCCGCGGGATGCCGCGCAGGCCGGCAAGAAAGATCAGCATCGGCGAGCCGAACTGCCACATGGCCAAAATCACCAGCGTGTAGAGCGAGGTATCCGGATTGGTGATCCAGGCGAGACCCTCGATGCCGAAGACGGCAAGCACCTGGTTGACCACGCCGTTCTGTTCGAACAACTGCCGCCAGAGAATGGCAATCGCAATCGAGGCGCCAAGCAGCGAGGGAAGATAGAAGATCGCGCGGTAGAGACCGATCGTGCGCAGGCCCTTGTCGAGCAGCATGGCAACGCCGAGCGCCATGATGAGGCGCGCCGGCACCGCCAGCGCCACATAGGTGAAGGTGACATCCAGCGCCTTCCAGAAGCGGCGGTCGCGGGTGAACATGTAGACGTAGTTGTCGAACCCGACCCAGCGCGGATCGCTCACCATGTCGTATTTGGTGAACGACAGGTAGAGTGAGGCGAGGATAGGCCCGAGCGCCAGCAGGAAGAACCCCAGCAGCCAGGGCGAAAGAAAGATGTAACCCGGCGCATTGCGCGCGATGAAGCGTTTGATCAACGGTCGGACCTTCCGGTGGCGGAGACGTCCGGGCCGCTTCGCGCGGCCCGGCTGGCATTCAAGGCACGCGCCGGCTCAGCGGGCCCGTTCGACGATGGCCTGGGCATCATCGACGAACTGCGTGGCCGCATCCTTCGCCTTGGCGCGCCCCAGCACGACATCGGTTCCGATGCGCATGAAGGCATCACGCACTTCGCCGGCACCCTTCGGCGCGGGAAGCGGCAGGTCGCCGACTTTGCTCTGGATGGCGTCGAAATAGGCGACGGAGAGCTTTTCCACGTCGTTCAAGCCCGGCTGCAGGGCGGCACGCACCTTCGGCGAGGCGGGAATGCCGCGTTCGAGGCCGAGGATCTTGGTGATCTCCGGATCGGTGACCCAAGCATTCATGTAGGCGATCGCCGAGTCGGTATCCTTGGCGTCACGCGATAACGACATGAACATCGACGGCTTGATGAACTGGCCGGGCTTGCCGCCCTTCTTGTGCGGCACCATGGCGGCGCCGATCTTGTCCTTGGCCGCCGCCTGGATGCCAACAAGCTGGTTCGACCAGAAATGCGACATGGCGGTATCGCCGACGGCAACGCCGGATTCGACGATCGGGATGTCGAGGATCACCGTCTTTTCCTTCGCGCGCACGACGTCCTTTTTGCGCAGGTCATCCCAGAACTGCCAGTAGCTTGCCACATCGTCGACGGTTGCCGCGACATTGCCGTCCTTGTCGTAGAATTCATGACCGTTCTGGCGCGTCCAGGATTCGAAGACCTCGATCATCAGCGACAGATCGTCAGACCCCTTCACCTTGCCGCCGGTCTTCTGGGTGATCTGCTCGCTCGCCTTGGCAAAATCGTCCCAGGTCCAGTTGATCAGGTCGGCATCGATACCCGCTTCCTTGAAGACGCGTGTATTGTGCACGATCACCTGGCTGTTGGAGCCGATGTTGAGCGCGTAAAGCTTGCCATCGACCATGCCGCCGGAAATCGGACCCTTGTCGAAATCCTGGATCATCAGGCTCTTGCCGACATAGTCGTCGAGCGGCTTCAGCGCTCCGCGGCGCACATATTCGAACAGATAACGGTAGTCCATCTGTACGAGGTCCGCCATGTTGCGGCCCGCGGTCTGGGTGGCCATCTTCGTCCAGTAATCGCCCCAGCCGATCGTCTCGCCGGAGACCTTGATCGTCGGGTTGGCGTTCTGGAACACGTCGATGACGGCAAAGGTGCGCTTGTCACGCTCCGGATTACCCCACCAGTAATGGCGGATGGTCTTGTCCTGCGCGAAAGCCGGAAGGGCAGTCAGCGTCGAAGCCGCGAGGCCTGCGGCGGCGGTGCCGAGAAGCCCCCGTCGGGTAAGCTTGGTCATGTCTTTTCCTCCTCCAAAGGTTGCCGGACAAGGCGGCTCTTTCGCCCTTCCGAATGCGTCTGTCGGGCCCTCCACTCCTCCTGGACGGTCCTCCTGCATGTCCCGGATCTGCGCGGTGCCTCAGATGTGGCTGCGCAGCAGTTCCGTCAGGCAGAGCATGGCCATCGCCTGCCCGTAAGGCATCGAGGTCAGCTTGATCTGCCGGTAAAAATCGAGGTCATGGCCCATCGCGGTGCCGAAGGAGACCTGGGTCAGCTCCCCTTCCGGCGAGATCCTTTCCACCACGCCGCGCATCGCCCGTTCGGCCGTCTCGCGGTACTCCGGGCCGAGATAGCGCTTGCGCACGCTCTTCATCAGGCCATAGGCAAAACCCGCGGTCGCCGAGGCTTCGAGATAGCTGTCCGGATCATCGATCAGCGTATGCCAAAGTCCGGATGCATGCTGGTGCTGCTTGAGGCTCGCGGCCTGGCGGCCCAGCAGCGAGAGCAGATGACGGCGCAGGAAATCGCCCTCCTTCAGATCCAGCAGTTCGATGAACTCCGGGATTGCTATGGTGATCCAGCTGTTGCCGCGGGCCCAGCGGGCGCGGGCGAAATTGTGGTTGCCGTCAAAGGTCCAGCCGTGGAACCAGAGGCCCGTTTCCGTATCGAGAAGATACTGGGCGTGGACCAGGAACTGGTATTTCGCCTCCTCGACATAATCCGGGCGGTTGAGAACAAGGCCGATCTTGGCGAGCGGCAGCACGCTCATCATCAGCGTGTCGTCCCACATCTGCTGATCGTTGACGCTGTTGTAGACGATGTGCTGCAGGCCGCCCTCCCGGGTGCGCGGCATCTCGTGCATCACCCATTCGGCCCAGGTGTCGAGATAGGGCAGAAAGCGCGCCTCGCGGGTCATTTCGTAGAGATGCGCGAGCGTCAGGAAGGGGGCGACCGTGTTGATGTTCTTTGTCGGCGTACCTTCGGCCAGCCGCTCGTCGAACCAGCCGGTGATGGTCTTCAGCGCTGCCTCGCTGCCGGTCAGCTGCCAGTATTTCAGCAGGCCGTAAAGGGCGATGCCGTGCGTCCATTCCCATCCGGCCCAGCCCTTGGTGTCGATCACCCGACCGTCCTCGAGGCGAAGCAGGAACTCGCCGGTCTTGTCCTCGATATGGACCAGATTGTCCGTCAGTCGCTCGATCAGATCGCAAACGTCCGCGCGCTGGATGAAATGCTGTTTCTGCCTCAGCAGCGGATGCATGTCCCGATCCCCTTCCACTGAAAATATTTTCGGAACGACGTTTCAAAAATCAAGAAATCACACTCCGGATGGCTTTTCAATGGCTAATTTTGCGGTAGGTTGTGTTGGTGTAAGGCGACACCAGCATACGGATATCGGCAGTGCTGGCTGCTTGACAGAGCTTAGACAAAAATCCAGAATTCGATTTCGAAAAATGTAGAACGCATCCATGGCCGACCCACACGTCAAGACCGATAACGTCGCTGCAGTTCTCAAGGTCTTTGCCGTCCTTGAGGCCCTGGTGGAGGAGAAGCGCGTCAGTCTGGCCGATCTTGCCCAGCGCGCCATGACGTCGAAGACCACTGCGCACCGCCTGCTGCAGACGATGATCGAGCTCGGTTATGTGGAGCAGGACGCCGACACCGAAAAATACGGGCTGACACTGAAGCTGTTCAGCCTGGGCGCCCGCTCGCTGAACGATCAGGCGGATCTTCTGCGGGTGGCGGATCAGGCCATGGGAAAGCTCTCCCGGGCGACCGGCGAATCCGTCAATCTCGGCATTCTCGACGAGCGCGACGAGAAGGTCGTCTACATCCACAAATACGATTCCGCCTTCAGCCTCTCCATGAAATCGACGCTTGGCTTGCGCAATCCGCTGCACAGCACCTCGCTCGGCAAGGCGCTGCTGGCCTGGCGTGACGAAGACGAGATCCGCGACCGCATGAAGCGGATGGATTTTGCCAAACGGGCGCCGCGCACGCTGACGGATGCAGAGGCTCTGATGGCGGATTTGAAGCTTGCCCGCAGCCGCGGCTTTGCCGAAGAGATCGAAGAAAGCGAAGCGGGTGTGCGCTGCATGGCAACGCCGATCTTCAATCACCTCGGCAAACCCGTCGCCGCCATCTCGATCTCGTTTCCGCTTTTCCGCTTCGATGAAGCCCGTCGTCAGGATTATGTGGACCTCCTGACGACGGCGGGGCTGACGACATCCACTGCGCTCGGTTACCATCCGGCCTGAAACAGCCCGTCCATCCTCCGGCTGGTTCAGCTTGAGAACGCAACTGGTCTCGCATCAGTCCCTTTGCCAGTACCAGGCCAGATAGCTGGTGCCTTTGGCCCGTCCCTTGGACTTTACCAAGGGGCGAAGCGCGCGGATGTCCTCCTTCTCGCAGGCAATCCAGATGTACCGGTCGGCGGGGGCGGCGGCGATCGCCGCCTCTGCCGCGTTGCGAAGCGCGTTTTGCCCGTCTGTCGTTTCCCGGTGAATCCATCGGACGCAGACGTCGGCCTTAGAGGACACCGGTTGCTCTTCATCCGCGTCCATCACTTCGATGATGGCTTCGGCAGTGCTTCCCTCCGGCAGATCTTCCAGAATGCGCAGAATGGCGGGAAGTGCAGTCTCGTCACCGATCAAAAGCAGCGATGACGCGTCCGGCCGTCCGCCGCCGCCGGGCCCCATAAGCGCGATCCGATCGCCCGGTCGCGCATCGCGGGCGAAATCCGCACCGGGTGTCGAAATGCCCGGCATCGGATGCTGGAAGAAATCGATCCAGAGTTCGCCTGTCGCCGGATCGACTTTGCGGATCGTGTAGGCCCGAGCGACGAGTTCGTCCTCACCCTCCGGCCAGGCAATCCGCCCGTCGTCGCGAACCCCAGGCCAGACCGGTGTCCTGTCTGCAGGCGGGATCAGCACGCGCACATGCATGTCGCCGCTGAGGAAAGGGGTCACATCCGCGCAGGCAAACGTCACGCGGCGCATATGCGGCGTGATGTCTTGCGCGCCCGTCACCGTCACGTGGTGGAGGTTGCCGAGCGGCCCGAGCGGGGCCGGCGCCGACCATGTGAGGTCGAGCGGATCCTCGCCGGCGAAATAGAACATGTGCTCCGCCAGGATGATCCGCGCCGTCTGCAGCGCCTGGTCCGAGGGGCATGCGAGATCGATCAGCAGTTGATCACCAAAGAGGCGGATCTCCGTTGTCGCCTCGTCGTTTTTCATCACCACGACATCGTCCACCCGCGAGACATTCGCGTGTTCTATGAAGTGCTCGCAGATCTGGTCCAGCATCTGCCGTGCATCGTTGGGAATGGCGGTTCCGGAAAGCGTAAAGGGCGCGGAGATCGTCATCGGTTTGCCTCCTCGGGCAGGCGGTCGGTCGTTGGATTGGTCGAAGGCGGGGCAGTTCTGATGGCCCGCATCCGGTGACGGCCGATCGGGACCATCATCGGGCGGCCGGATGTGGGGTCGGTCATGATCCGGCTCTTCTGGCCGAAGACGGATGTGACCATCGCCTCTGTCAGCACATCCGAAGGGTCACCGGACACGTGGATCTTTCCCTTCACCATGGCGACGAGAAAGTCCGCGTAACGTGCGGCAAGATTCAGATCGTGCAGCACCATCACGATGGTTGTTCCGCGCGACTGGTTGAGGTCGCAGAGCAGATCGAGGACTTCCACCTGATGGCTGATGTCGAGAAATGTCGTCGGCTCGTCGAGGAGCAGGAAGCTGGTCTTCTGTGCGAGCGCCATGGCAATCCAGACGCGTTGCCGCTGGCCGCCCGAAAGCTCATCGACGGGCCGTTCGGCGAGATCGGCGATGTGCATCAGGTCCAGCGCTTCGGCGACGGCCTCTTCATCTTCGCGCGACCAGCGCGAGAAGAGCGTCTGGTGCGGATGGCGCCCGCGGCTGACCAGATCGGCAACAGTGATCCCCTCGGGAGCCGCGGGAGACTGCGGCAGGAGACCCAGCCTCCGGGCGAGGTCTTTCGGCGGTGTGCGGTGAACAGACTTGCCATCCAGCAGAACCTGTCCCGATTGCGGTGTGAGGAGCCGAGACAGGCTGCGCAGCAGGGTGGACTTACCGCAGGCATTGGCGCCGACTATCACCGTGATCCTGCCGGTGGGGAACTGCAGGCTCAAGTCGCTCAGGATCAGGCTCTCGCCATAACCGGCGGCGACCTCGTCTGCGATGAGGCTGGAGAACGTCATGCGGCACCTCCCGTCCGATGTGCGCGAATGATGAGATAGATCAGATAAGGGGCGCCCAGCGCGCCGGTCACGACACCGACCGGGTAACGGCCGGGCAGGAGGAACTGCCCCACGTAATCTCCGCTGAGCACGAGAACGGCGCCGGTGAGGGCGGCGGGAATGATGGCCGAGCCGCTGTTTGCAACCAGCCGCACCGCAATGGGGCCGGACAGGAAGGCGACGAAGGCGATCGGCCCCGTGACTGCCGTAGCAAATGCAATCAACCCGACGGCAGCAATGATGACCGCGACGCGCGTGCTCGCCAGAGAAACGCCGAGGGCAGCGGCTGTATCGTCGCCTAGGCTCAGAACCTCGAGGTTCTTGCGCAGGCCAAGCAGCAGGCTGCCGAAGCCGAAGAGGGCAATGAACAGCGGCAGGCCCTGGCTGAGACGCGCGCCGTTGACGCTTCCGGTCAGCCAGCGCATCGATTCCTGCAGCGTCCAGGCATCCGCCGTCGTCAGCACGTAAGCGATGAAGCTCTCCAGCATCGCCGACATGCCGATGCCGATCAGGATCAGCCGAGCGCCGGCCACGCCATCGCGGAACGCCAGTCCATAGATCGTCAGCGCGATCAGCAAGCCGGCAAGCACGGCAAACATCGAGACCAACAGCCCGGACCACGACAGAAAGACGATGGCGAAAACCGCGGCGGCGCTGGCGGCCGAACTGATGCCGATAATGTCCGGGCTTGCGAGCGGATTGCGCAGCATGATCTGGAAGGCGACGCCACCCAGGCCGAAGCAGAGACCCGAGAGGGTGCAGAGAATGGCGCGCGGCAGGCGCAACTGACCCACGGTGAAGGAGAGGCCGGCCACGTCTTTTCCAAGCGCCCAGCCTATCAGATCGCCGGGTGGTGTAACCGACTGGCCGACCATGAGGGTCAGCAGGAAGAGGACGATGACGAGTGCCAGAAGCCCGAGTGTCACCCGGCGATGTCGGCTGCGGCGCTGCTGCCGGCTGGCGGCGACCAGGGTCGCCGTGGCGGAAAGGCTGCTCACAATTCCCTCACCTTCTGGCGCCGCACGATCCAGATGAAGACCGGCGCGCCGATAAAGGCGGTGATGATGCCGACGTCGATTTCGCCGGGACGCGCGACAATGCGGCCGGCAATATCGGCGGCAGTCAGCAGGATCGCGCCGGAAACGGCTGAAAACGGCAACAGCCATCGATGATCGATGCCGACGATGAGCCGGCAGGCATGCGGAACCACCAGTCCGATGAAGCCGATCGGCCCGCAGATCGCGGTTGTCGCGCCGCATAGCAGGATGGCCGCCAGCGCAGAGAACGCCCTGGCGCTCGCAACACGCTCGCCAAGACCCGTCGCGAGTTCGTCCCCGAGGGCCAGCGAGTTGAGCTTGCGGGCTGTCACGAGACTGATGAGGAAGCCGAGGGCAAGGAAGGGTAGCACATGAGACATGCGCTCGAACGTGGCGCCGCCCACGCCGCCGATCTGCCAGGAGCGTATGCCGCCGGCAATATCGTTCCTCGGCAAGACGATGGCAATGACCAGCGAAGCAAAGGCGATGGAGGTGGCAGCGCCCGCCAGCGACAGCTTGAGCGGCGTCGGGCCGCCGCGGCCAAGCGAACCGATGGTAAAAACAAAGGCCGAGGTTCCCGCGGCGCCCAGGATCGCTGCCCAGATATAGGCCTGTGAGGAGCTGATATTGAACCAGGCGACGCCCATCACCACGGCAAGGGCTGCTCCGGTATTGACCCCAAGCAGTCCGGGATCGGCGAGCGGATTGCGTGTCATGCCCTGCATGATGGCACCGGCGACGCCGAGTGCCGCACCGGCGAGGACAGCCAGCACGGTGCGCGGAATGCGCACCGCAACGGAAGCCTCACCAATACTGTCGATCCGGCCTGCAAGCGCCGAGACGATGTCGCCCCAGCCAACATCGCGCGTGCCGATGCAGATCGAGAGGATGGAGACCGCCAGAAGAACCGCAGACAATGCGGCAGCCAGGGCCAGTTTCCGTCGTCCTGTGGCGTGACGAGCGGCCGGCAAAGCCGTCGTTATGGTCCGAGGGGAGGTCATTTTGCCTTCAGGGCGGCCGCGTTCAGCAGCTTCATGTAATCGTCGAGAACCCAGGAAATCGACAGCGGGGTCGGGTTGGCCGCCGTGCCCAGTGGATTGCGCCCCAGCATCACGATCGCCCCGTGTTCAACGGCCGGCATGCGCGACAGCAGCGGGTTGGCCTTCATCGCTTCAATGAGACGCTCGTCGCCATAGGTCACCAGGATATCAACGTCGGCGAAGGTGTCGATCCGTTCGGCACTGATCGAGCCGGAGAACCGGCCGGATCCTGAGGCTTCCACCACGCTTTTCGGCATGGCAAGTCCGAGATCGCGGAAGAACTGCACGCGGCTGTCATTGGCGGTGTAAAAATTGACGATGCTGAGATTGGTTGCGTCCAGATGCGTGACGAACATGGCCGATGTGCCGGCAAGTGCCGGATACTTCGCCTTTTCAGTCTGGATCTCGGCCTCGATCCTGCCGATCAGCGCTTCGCCTTCCCGCGGCATGCCGAGCCCGAGACTGTTGATGCGGATCATGCTGCGCCAATCCGTTGCCCAGGGCGCCTTCGGATAGGCGACCACCGGTGCGATCTGGCTCAAGGTGTCATAGTCGTTCTGGCTGAGGCCGGAATAGGCGGCCAGGATGACGTCCGGTTTCACCGCGGCGACGGCTTCGAAATCGATCCCGTCGCCTTCATCGAAGAGCACGGGTGTCGCAGCGCCGAGTTCCTTCAACCGCGCTTCTGTCCAAGGCAAAAGCCCGTCGCCGTTATCATCGCCGAAATTGGCGGCGGCGAAGCCGACAGGAACGATGCCGAGCGCCAGAGGCACCTCATGATTGGCCCAGGCGACCGTTGCGACACGGACCGGCTTCTTCTCGATGACCGTGGTGCCGAAGGCGTGCTGGATGGCGATCGGGTAAGTCACCGCATCCTGCGCCAGCACAACGGGCACAAGGCCGAAGGACAGGAAGAATGCGATGGCGCCAGCGAATAGGCAGGCAAGGCGCTGCATGGGCAGATCCTCTCAGCAATTTAAGTTGACTTGAACTTTCAGGTTCACGTTGGCGCGTCAACGCCAAACCGCTTGGGCGGAGCGAGGGATCATGAAGTTTCCGTGGTTTCTTTCAAAACCAGGAATTCCTACAATACTGGAGCGCTGATATCAAGTTAACCGAGAACCAGGGATATCGGGGGCCGGCGATCCATCATCGGCAAGCGTGGGACGAGCGGGTTTGCGGCGGTCTGACGCGTATTTGGCTCCTGCCATTCCTGACATCTTTGCACAGTCGTCTGCAGGGAAGGCGGCTCAAATTCCGGAATCTGAATGATGCACATCGAACGTTTGGACAAGACCAGCCCATGGGGCAGGGGCCGCGCTGCATTGCTGCTGGGATGTACGGCTCTTGTCGCCCTCCAACCTCTCACGGCCTTTGCGCAGGATGACGGGACGGGCGAAGGCACCGTGCTGGAGCGCATCACGGTCCAGGGCGCGCAAGGCGGAACCGACAACGATTCCCGCTCGATCGTCGCGACCACGACCACAGGCGCAAGCAAGATCCCGACGGCGATCCTCGATACGCCGGCCTCCGTCTCCGTCATCACCGCCAAGGAAATGCAGCAGCGCAATGCTTCGTCCGTCGAGGAAGTCCTGCGTTATACCGCCGGTGTCTCCACCGATTTTTACGGCTCCGATGACCGGTTCGACTATTTCAAGATCCGCGGCTTCGATGCCTATGTCTATCGCGACGGGCTGATGATCGGCGACCCCTTCGGCGGCATCCGTGAGGAGGCCTATGCTTATGAGCGCGTGGAAGTGCTGAAGGGGGCAAGCTCGACCACCTTCGGTGTTTCCGATCCCGGAGGGTCCGTCAACTTTGTGACGAAGACGCCGAAGAGTGAGCGGTTCGGCGAGGCATTTGTCAGCGGCGGTTCCTACAATCGCGCCGAAACCGGCGTCGATTTCGGCGACAACATCACCGAAGACGACACGCTGTCCTACCGATTGACGGCCAAGGCCCGGAAATCGGATGCGGAGTACGACTATTCCCGCGACGACGAGAAATTCCTCATGGGTGGCCTCACCTGGCGCCCGACCGACATGACCAGTCTCAGCATCGTCTATGATCACCTGAACAAGGATGGCGTGCCAGGTAGCGGCGGGCATCCGCTCGGCACCAATTTCGATCGCAGCCGCTTCTTCGGCGAACCGGATTACAACTACCGCGGCACGAATCGCAATTCCGTCAGCGTCATGCTCGACCACGATTTCGGCTCCGGACTGACGCTGGGGGCAAACGCGCGTTACAGCAAGACCAACAGCGATTTCGGCTACGCCTACATCTCCTCGACCCCGACCAACGGCTCGACCACGGCCAGCCGGTCCTATTTCGGCAATGACCAGTCGGTCGAAAACGTCGCGGTCGATACGCATCTGCAATATGATACGAGCTTCGATACGGTCGACAGCCGCAGCCTCGTCGGCTTTACCTATTACCGGACGAAAACCGACAACAAGAGCTATTTCGGCGCGGCACCCGGCATCGACTGGCTCCGCCCCGTCTATACGGGCCGTCCGGCCGCGGTGCCGCTCTACCAGAGCCTGAAGACCGACCAGGATACGAAGGCCGTCTACGTCCAGCAGGATCTCACCTTCGCCGACAAACTGATCCTGTCGGGGAGCCTGCGCAACGACTGGCTGGACACCGAGCAGACCAACATGCTGTCTGGCGTGCGCACCCAGGGCGATGTCAGCGAACTCACCAGCCGGCTTGGTCTCACCTACCGCTGGACGGAGGAATTCGCCACCTATGCCAGCTACTCGGAATCTGCCGTGCCCTCCTCGATCAACGTCGAGCCGGAGCGCGGGCAGCAGTACGAGGTGGGCGTCAAGTACCAACCCCTGGAGTTTCCGGCGCTGTTCAGTGCGGCCGTCTACGACCTGACAAAGACCAATATCACGCGCACCGATCCGGTGACCAACCTGCAATCGGCCATCGGCGAAGTGCGTGTCCGCGGGGTCGATCTGGAAGCCAAGGCAGAAATCAACGAGAACTGGAGCCTCACCGCGGCCTACTCCTATCTCTCGTCCAAGATTGTCGAGAACGGCACGCAGGGCAATGAAGGCAATGAACTCGCCTTCGTTCCGCACCACATTGCGTCTCTTTGGGCGACGTACTCGCTTCCCGGCGATGGAAAGCGCGGCGACATGACCTTCAGCCTCGGCGGGCGCTATTCCTCATCCTATTATTTCGATGACGCCAATACGCTGTCCACGGGCGGCCACGTCGTCTTTGATGCGGCGGCCACCTACAAGCTGGCACAGAACACGTCGCTCGAGTTCAATGTCGCCAACCTGTTCGATGAAAAGCACCTGGATTATGGCGGCTTCGGCGCGAACTTCTACAATCCCGGCCGAACCTTCAGCCTGACCCTGCGCCAGACCTGGTAGAACATCTGCGTTGCCCCCATCAAGGCGCAGCAGACATCCGCCGCCAGGCGGCGGGTGTCTGGCCAACCACCTGCCGGAAGGATTTGGTGAAATGGGCCTGATCCGAAAAGCCCATCTGCGCGGCAATCTGGGCAATGCTGAGGTTTGTCGAGCGCAGCAGGTCCTGGCAGAGTTCGAGACGACGAGCCATCTGCCATTGCAGCGGCGTCTTGCCTGTCGTCTGCTTGAAGGCGAAGGCAAACCAGCTCTCCGACAGGCCAACGCAGGCCGCCATGTCAGGAAGGCTGACGCGGCAATCGGCGCGCGACGCGACAAGTGCGTTGAGCCGGTTCATCTGTGCCTGAGTGAGGCGCCCGGAGGCTCTTTCCTGGCTGCCTTTGAAGTCGAGCAGCCCCGTGGCGATGCTGGCGACCAGATGTTCGGCATGGGCGGGATGTCGCGCGGGTTGTTCCAGTTCCTCCACCAGAAGTGTCGCCAGCATTTGCGTGGAGCGTGACGCTTCGACTTCCACCGGATGGCGCAGGGCCGAAAGCACCGTCGAGCGTCCGATCGAAGGTGAAAGCAGCCGCACCAGCTTTTCCGAGTGCATATGCAGGTCTAGATGCGAAAACCGGTGCATGGCGGTGAAACTGGTCCACATCGGGACGCCCGCTGGCACGTAGAGCGCGCGTGTCATCGGCCGGTACCGAGGGGCTGGCGCGCTTTCCTCATTCGTGAGGCGGATCTGCTCGGACACCTCGTTGAAGAAAATCATGATGCGGGGATCCGGCGAAAGGTAATAACCCTGCGCACCCGTATGGCCCGTCGCTTCCCAGTAAACGCCAACGGCGCCGTCCAGTCCCCGCCATATCGGCGGCCGCACGGCACGGATACCTTCGGTGTGGCAGATCATCGAATGCAGGTAGGTCAAGGCAGGCGGGTCCCGGGTGTCGAGAAACGTCCGCAGGACCGGAGCCTCTCGATGTTTGGCGGAGCAGATTAAATCAATACCATGAAATTCATGTTTAGGACAACCAGACGCGGCATGCGGTCACGCGGCTCGATGTCGAGACCTCGATCGCGGGTTGGGACGGAAAGCTCTTCGGGATGGTTCTCCAACCGCTATCAGAGGGGTCTGCTGCCAGGCATGTTTCTGTTCAATCCCGCCACACTCCTGTAAACCGGCGCTGATGGCGCGGAGAGGGGATGCGTCGTTTCGGGAGGAGAGAGAGCGTGTCACTGACCTTGCGACAGATTGAGGTGATCCGGGCGATCATGGTGGCCGGCACGATTGCCGGCGCGGCGAGGCTGATGAACGTGGCGCAGCCGGGGGTCAGCCGCACCGTCAAGCACATCGAGGGATCGCTCGGGATCAAGCTCTTCGTGAAGAAGGGCGGCCGCTACGTGCCTACCGCGGAAGCCCGCGATGTCTTCGTGCAGATCGAGGAAGTCCACCGCAAGATCGATCAGCTGCAGTTTTCGATTGCGCAGCTGGAACGGGGTCGCGACGTGGAACTGTCGCTCGGATCGGTCCCCAGCATTGCCAATGTCATGGTGCCGCGCGCCGTCGCCAAGCTGTTCAATCACTATCCGCAGATCAAGCTGAACTTCGAGATCCTGAAGATCGAAGAGGCCATCGATTACCTGCTTCTCAACAAGGGCGAGGTCGTGGTGATGAGCTATCGCCTCGACCATCCCTCCATCGTGTTCGAACCGCTGGCACGCGGGCGGCTCGTCTGTATCGCGGCGGCCAACCACCCGATTGCGGCGCTCAAGAGCATCTCGGCCCGCGACATCATCCAATATCCCCTGATCGGCATCGATCCGAAAGATCCGTACGGTGCGATCATGGCGGACATCTTTGCCCGGCAGAACCTGGCTTACGACATCGCGATCCGCGCCCGATTCGGCACGACCGTCTGTCGGCTGGTGGAACATAATCTGGGGATTGCGGTGCTGGACGCCTTTACGGTCGCCGAAATCGGCTCCGGCAGCCTTGCAATCATTCCCATCGAAGAAGAAACGACCTTCCAGACATACGTCGCCTACCGTGCAGATGCAGCGCTTTCGAGTTATGCGGAGCGGTTTGTGAAGCTCTTGAGAGGTCTGATGGAGGATCACATGAACAGACAGATCATTCATAACATTTCGGCATGATCCATGCTCAAAATGGTATTTGCGTTATGTCAAGGAATGGAAAAAGATAACCATACCTGCACAAGCAGGATCTGTGGCATGCGGAGGAGGATCCGCAGCCACCTCAAACACCACAGCCCGGGGGTACGGGAGGAGAACAATATGCTGAAGACACTCGTGGGGGCTGTTGCCCTCAGCCTGGCCGCATCTTTCGCCATGGCGGACGACTTTCCGAAACAGGATCTGCAGGGCGTCATCCAGTGGGGCGCCGGCGGCAGCACCGATCTGGTGATGCGTTCGGTCGCACCGCATGTCGAGAAGGAACTCGGCCGGTCGATCGTGATGACCAACAAGACCGGCGGCGTCGGCGTCATCGCCACGCAGTTCGTCTCGACGCAGCCGGCAGATGGCTACACCCTGCTGATGAGCGCGGAAAACCCGCAGCTCTACAAGGTCATGGGTCTTTCCAACCTCGACTATTCGAACTTCTATCCGGTCAACGTGCTGGCGCGCGGCGTACCGGTCATCGTCGCGAACAAGGATGCTCCTTTCAACACCTTCAAGGAACTGGTGGAGTATGTTCAGAAGAACCCCGGCAAGGTGCGCATGGGGTCGACCGGCCCCGGTGGTCTGCCGTCGGTCGTCGGCGCCATGCTCTCCAGCAAGCTGGACTTCAAGGTTACTGCGGTTCCCTTCGATGGTGACGGCCCCGCGCTCACCGCCATGCAGGGCGGCGCGGTCGAGTTCATGCCCGCTGTGCTCGGCGCTGCCGTCGAACACGTGAAGGCCGGTCGCATCAAGGTGCTCGCCATCTTTGACAAGCAGGCAAGCCCGGTCCTGCCGGAAGCCCGCCCGATCACGGCCGACTATCCGCAGTTCGAAAACCTTCTGCCGTGGGGCCCCTTCTTCGGCGTCTTCGTCAAGTCCGAAACCCCGGACGACGTGAAGGCGAAGCTGGTGGATGCCTTCAAGAAGGGCGCCAACTACGAAGCCTTCCAGAAGCTGCTTTCCGACCGCGGTTACGTGTCGATGAACGTGTCCGGCGATGAAGCCAACAGCTTCCTCAAGAAGTGGCAGTCGACGACCTCCTGGATCGTCTACGACGCCGGCATGGGCAAGAAGTCGCCGGAAGAGTTCGGCATTCCGAAGCCCTGATGAGGTTTTGAGCGCAACGGCCGGTTTGAATGCCGGCCGTTGCCGCCTCTCATTCTGCATCAACCCGTTGATTTGACGGTTCCGGGCACGATGGATTTCTGCCCCGTGACCGGGGGAGCATCTCATGCATGAACAGCAAACCACACGCCGGCCGGGCGAGGTGGTCTTCACGATCTTCCTGCTTGTCGGCAGCCTTGTCCTTCTGTGGCAGGCCTATGGGATCTCGGGCTTCAGCGCCCTGAGCTCGGCGGGAGCCTTTCCGATGGCCATGTCTGCAATCATGGTCGTCTCGCTCGCCATCATCCTTGTCAAGACCTTGCGAAAGCCCGCTCCCGCAGCCGTCCTGGAACGGCTCCGTGCAGAAATCCTGCCGGCAACGGTGGTGGTGTTCTGCGGCCTGATCCTGGTCTACAGTCTGATCCTCGACTGGCTCGGCTTCATCCCGGCATCCTTCCTCTTCCTTTTGACCGCAATCACGTTTCTTCAGGGCGGTCGGTTCAAGCGCGCACTCGGTCTGTCGCTGCTTTCCATCATCTGCGTGTATGTGGTGTTTCGCCTGGTGTTCCAGGTGGTGCTGCCCGAAGGCTTGATCCCGGAGCGCGCCATCATTGCCTGGATCCAGTCATTCTTTGCGACGGGGACCTGACGTCATGGACGCTTTGACCTACCTTGTTTCGTCCTGGATCCAGCCGGACCTCCTGTTTCTGACCGCTCTCGGGGCCTTTGCCGGTATCTATATCGGCGCCATTCCCGGCCTGTCCGTCACCATGGCGGTGTCGATCCTGATCTCCTTCACCTTCAGCTGGGAGGTGAACCCGGCGCTGGCGCTGATGAACGGCATCTTCATGGGCGGCGTCTATGGTGGTTCCAGAACTGCCATTCTCCTTAATATTCCCGGTGCACCCGCGGCCATCGCCACCAGTCTCGACGGGTACCCGATGGCGAAGAAGGGCGAGGCCGGGCAGGCGATCGGCCTCTCCACCGTGATGTCCTTCATCGGTGGCCTTGTCGGTATCGCCGTGCTGGCCATCGCCGCCCCGACGATCAGCGAATTCGCCATCAAGTTCCAGCCGCGCGACTACATGCTGATCGCCGTGATGGGCATCCTGCTCGTCGGTGCGCTCTCCGGAGAAAGCCTGGCCAAGGGCGTTTTTGCCGGTGCCTTCGGCATCCTGCTCGGCACCGTCGGCCTTGACCCCATGACCGCCGAGCAGCGGTTCACCTTCGGCTCCGTCTCGCTGATGAACGGCATTTCCTCCATCGCGCTGATGATCGGCATGTTCGGCGTCTCCGAGGCCCTGCTGCAGATCCATCATCTGAACGCCCAGGCGGTGAAGCAGAAGATCGATCGTATCGTGCCGCTCTGGGGTGACATCAAGCGCCACCTGTCGCTCACGCTGCAGTCCTCCGGCATCGGCGTCATCATCGGCGCACTGCCCGGCACCGGCGGGGATATCGCCGCGCTGATGGCCTATGACCACGCCAAGCGCATCACCAAGAACCCAGAAGTGCCCTTCGGCCAGGGTGCGAAGGAAGGCCTGATCGCGCCGGAAAGCGCCAACAATGCCGCCGTCGGCGGGGCCTATATTCCCATGCTGACGCTGGGCATTCCGGGCGATGCGGTCACCGCCGTCATCATCGGCGCGCTGTTCATCCACGGCCTCAACCCGGGACCGCTGCTGCTTCTGGAAAAGCCGGACATGTTCTGGTTCACCGTCGGCAACCTCGTTCTCGCCGATATCTTCATGCTGATCTTCGGCCTGACCGGCATCCGCATCTTCACGAAGATCATCGAGTGCCCCAAGGCCGTGCTCTTCCCGCTGATCCTGCTGCTCAGCGTCGTCGGCGCCTACTCGATCAACAACTCGGTCGCAGATGTCTGGTGGATGCTCGGCTTCGGCGTGTTCGGTTACTTCATGAAGCTCTACGGATACCAGGTGGCTCCGGTCATCCTCGGCATCATCCTCAGCCGCCTGATGGACGACAACTGGCGCCGCGCCATCATTTCCGAACGTGACAGCCTGCCGGATTTTGCTCTCGGCATCGTCACCAGCCCGCTGTCGGCCACGCTTCTTGCCATCATCGTCTTCGTTCTTTTGACGCAGACCCGCTGGTGGAAGGGGCGCTTCGGAGCGGCTGCGACATCCGTCGACGCCAACAAGTCCAACTGAGCCGGGGATTGCCAGGATGACCGCAAAGACAATTCGGCTGGGCCTGATTGGCGATAACATCGCCGCATCGCAGTCGCCCCGCCTGCATGAAATCGCCGGTCGTCTCTGCGGCCTCGACGTCACCTATGAGCGTCTGGTTCCGCCGCAGCGGAACCAGACCTTTGAAGAGGTTTTTGCCTTCTGCGGCGCCGAAGGCTTTACCGGCATCAACGTCACCTATCCTTACAAGGAACGCGTCGTTTCCATGCTGGATGTGGCGGACCCCGCCATCCGGCAGATCGCAGCCTGCAATACCGTTCTCTTCGGGACCGGCACGCCGCAGGGCTTCAACACGGATTTCACCGGCTTCGTCCTTGGGTTCCGCACAGCCTTCGGCCATGATGCCGTGCCCGGTCGTGTGGCCATGATCGGCGCCGGCGGGGTGGGCAAGGCGGTCGCCTTCGGGCTGGTTGAGCTCGGTTGTCGTCATCTCACCCTTTTTGATCGCGATCAGGCGCGGGCCGAGGGGCTTGCCGTGGCCGTGCGCCAGGCGGCACCCGATCTGGTCGTCGAGGTGGCATCCTCCGCGGAAGACGCCGTGGAAGGCGCCGATGGGCTGATCAACTGCACGCCGCTCGGCATGGTCGGTTATGCCGGGTCCGCCGTACCGGCGAGTGGCCTGACGCGGGCGCGCTGGGCATTCGATGCCGTTTATACGCCGGTGGATACGGAGTTCCTGCTGGCGGCCAAGGCGGCAGGTCTCTCGATCATGAGCGGATACGAGCTGTTTTTCTTCCAGGGCGTCGATGCGTTCCGCCTGTTTACCGGACAGGATGTGGATCAGGCTGCCTTGCGGCTGGCTTTGAAACAGGGTGAGGGAGTGAGCGTGTGATGAAAACCTCGATCGCGACCGTCTCGATCAGCGGCGACCTTCCGGAGAAACTGAACGCCATCGCCAAGGCGGGCTTCAGCGGGGTGGAGATCTTCGAAAACGATCTGTTGATCCATGACGCCTCGCCGGCAGACGTCCGGCGCATGGTCAGCGATCACGGGCTGGAGATCTCGCTCTTCCAGCCGTTCCGCGATTTCGAAGGCATGCCCGAGCCCTATCGCAGCCGCTGCTTCGACCGGGCGGAGCGCAAATTCGACATCATGGAGCAGCTGGGCACGGACCTGATGCTGGTCTGCTCGAATGTCTCTCCCGTCTCGCTCGGCGGCATCGACCGGGCGGCGGCCGATTTCCGCGAGCTCGGCGAACGGGCCGCCAAACGCGGCCTGCGCATCGGCTACGAGGCGCTCGCCTGGGGGCGCCATATCAACGACCATCGCGATGCCTGGGAGATCGTCCGCCGCGCCGATCATCCGAACATCGGCCTCATCCTCGACAGTTTCCACACACTGTCGCGCAAGATCGATCCGGAAAGCATCCGCTCGATCCCCGGCGACAAGATCTTCTTCGTCCAGCTGGCCGATGCGCCGCAGATCGATATGGATCTGCTCTACTGGAGCCGCCACTTCCGCAACATGCCGGGCGAAGGCGATCTGCCGCTCGTGCCCTTCATGGCGGCGATTGCCGCCACGGGGTATGACGGGCCGCTGTCGCTGGAAATCTTCAACGACCAGTTCCGCAGCGGTTCGGCCCGACTGATTGCCGAGGACGGGCATCGCTCGCTTCTCAACCTGATGGATGATGTGAAGCGGGTGGCACCCGATCTCAAGGTGACGACCGATGAGGCGCCGCCGCGCACCGCGGTGGAAGCCGTCGAGTTCGTCGAGTTCGCAGCCTCGCCGGAGGACGCCGAAGACCTGGTCGCGCTCCTGACGACGCTCGGTTTCGTCAAGGCAGGACAGCACAAGAACCGCAAGGTCGATCTTTACCAGCAGGGCGAGATCCGCATCGTCATCAACACCGATCCGGACAGTATCGCCAGTTCCTCCTATTCCGTGCACGGCGTCAACGTCTATGCCTTCGGTCTGCGGGTGGCAGATGCCAGGCGGGCGGTCGAACGGGCGATTGCGATGGGAGCCGAAGCCTTTTCTGAGCCCCGCCGTCCGGGCGAGGCGGCGGTGCCCGCGGTCACCGCCAGCGGTGGCGAGATCATCTATTTCATCGATGGCAGCGATGCGCTGGGAGAGATCTGGTCGAAGGAGTTCGACCTTGTAACCACCTCCACCACGGGCGCCGGCCTGACGCGTATCGATCATCTGGCGCAGACGACGCGGTATGACGAGATGCTGAGCCTGCTCCTGTTCTACACGGCGATCTTCGATGTCAGCCGGTCCGGCATGGTGGATGTCGCCGATCCGGGCGGATTGGTGCGCAGCCAGGCGATCCATGCCGCCGATGGCCGGTTCCGCGTGACGATCAACGGCGCGGAAAGCCGCAAGACCTTTGCCGGCCACTTCCTGACGGAAGGTTTTGGCGCGGGCGTGCAGCATATAGCCTTCCAGACAGGTGATATCTTCGCGACGGCCACTGCGCTGAAGACGTGTGGCCTGGAGCCGTTGCCGATTTCGCAGAACTATTACGACGATCTGGAGGCCCGCTTCGGCCTGATGCCGGATTTTGTCGACCGGCTGCGCGATCTCAGCATTCTCTACGACCGCGACAATGATGGCGAGTATTTCCAGTTCTACAGCCGTACCTTCGGCGAAGGGTTCTTCTTCGAGATCCTCGAGCGCCGCCATGGTTACAACGGGTATGGCGCCGCCAATGCGATCTTCCGCATCGCGGCACAGCGCCGGCTGGCAAAGCCGACCGGCATGCCACGCGCCTGACGGTCTCGCGGCGACGCGGATGGCTAATGGCCGTCCCGACCGTTTGACGTGCCGAGCAGCCGGGCGTGGCGGTGCAGCCAGTCCTGCAGGTCCTGTTCGGCCCGTTCCAGCGTGGCCTGGTTCAACAGCTTGCGCAGCAGGGCCTCGGTGACCGCACGGGAGCGGAAATTGTATTTCGCCTCGGCCCCTGTTTCCGACCGTTCGTAGACGCCGAGTTTCTCGTAGATCTGCTGCAGGCGGTTCTGAACGCTGCGCAGCGAGAGATTGCGCCGGCTGGCAATCACCCGATCCGTCAGGCCGAGCGCAATATCGACCAGCACCTCGTATTCGCTCTCGCTGAACCCCTGCAGATGGCCGAGGCTCTTCTGCTGCATGCCGCGCACCTCGCGGTCGATCACGCATTGCGCCTCGATGAAGATCGAGCGCAACGCCAGCCGAAGCCGTTCGTCGGAGGCCGATTTCAGCACGTAGCCATAGGCGGCACCGTCCGGCACGATGCGGGAAATGCCGCGCACATTGGCCTCGTCCGCGTAATTCGACCAGAAGAGAATCCGCGTTTCCGGCCGCTCGCGCCAGATGGTGCGCGCCGCCTCGATGCCATTGCGCGGGCTCATCTGCAGATCCATCACGATCCGCTCGAACCGGTGCTCGCGGGCAAGCCTCTCGCCCATGCTGCCGTCTGCGGCCTCCAGCACTAACTCGCATTCCGGCAGTGCCGTCTTGACCGTTTCGGTGAGATAGGAACGGTGCAAGGGGTCGTCCTCGACGATCAGAACCTTCATCGGTCTGTCTCCTGCAAGGTCAGCGGCAGCTTCACCCGGACGAAGGTCTTGCCCGCGCGGCTGCCACAGGAAAAGCGGGCGCCGATCAGCCGGGCACGGATGCGCATATTGTCGATACCGCTTCCGCCGTTTTTGGCGCCCTTGCCCATGCCGATGCCGTCATCGGTAATTTCAAGCGTCAGGGCCTCGCCATCACGGTCAAAAGTGATGGCGATGTGGGAGGCCTGCGAATGACGCACGGCATTGTTGATCGCTTCCTGTGCAATGCGAAAGAGCGTAATGGCGACATTGGGAGAGAGATGGCCGCTGTCGCCGCCCGTTTTGTCCGCCAATGTCCAGGTGAGCTGCAGCCCGCTGTCGCGGATCGACCGATCGAGATGGTTTTCGATCGCATCCACCAGGCCGAAGAGCTGCAGCACGGAGGGCCTTGCCTGCTCGATGATCTGTCGCAGGTCATGCATCGATTGTTGCAGACTGCGAAACAGCGGCTCCAGTTCTTCGCCGGAGACGCTGCCCATCAGGCTCAGCCGCTCCAGTCGTTTGGCAAAGCGCGTCAGGTCTCCTAGCGTCTGATCGTGAAGGTCCATGCCGATCCGCTGGCGTTCGGTCTCCAGAACCTCCGTCAGCCGTGCCGCGCCCTGGCGCAGCGCCTCCTCACGCACCCGCGCCGCCGCCTCGACGATCGCGGACTGCTTGGCCTGTTCGGCCGCGCGGATGGCGAAGAAATAGGGGGCGAGCAGGTCCGCGATCGAGCGTGCGTGCTCGAGATCGCGGGCGTCATAGTCATCGGGAGCGAGGCTGGAAAATGAAAGGGCGCCGATCGTTTCGCCATGCACCTTCAGCGCCACATGCAACCGGGCCTTCAGATTGTGCTCGCGGATGGGATCGGAAAACGCGCCCTTGAAGTGGAATCGCGGATCCTCCGATGCATCCGGGGTCAGATAATGATCCGTCTCGCCAACCAGCAGCCCACGGATCGGGCTATGCTCGATGAGAGCCGGCGGCCGCTTGCTCCAGTCGGTCTCCAGTCCGCTTTCATACGCCGTATGGAATGTGCTTCCGGGCGTGATGATGCAGACATCCATGTGGTCATGCGGAATGATCAGTGCGATTTCCTTGGCGACCGCGCGGATCGCCGACTGGAAATCCAGCTGACCGGCCAGCAATCGCGCAATCGTCAGATACTGACGGAACAGGGAGCCTGAGGCATCCTCCAGCATGGTGTCCTCCCGGCCGGCCGATACCCCTCCCGGATCGCCTGGCTGATTGTCTATTAGAGAGTGTATGACAGGTCTCTGTCCTGCGGGAAACCGCAATCGATCTGCGGGAAACCGCAACCAGATTGCACCAATCTGCCTGTACAGTATTTCAGAATTCCATCATCATCCAGCTACTGGAGAATGGCTCCAGGGGAGAAAAGCGTCCGGATCATGCCGTTGAGGAGCGGCACCGGAGGCGGCCGGCAAGACCGGCACCGAGGGAGAGAGACATGACCATGAAATTGATCCTTGCGGCAGCCACGGCCGCGATGCTGAGCACCGTCGCGTTTTCGGCGCATGCCGAGACGTCGTCGAAGAAGATTGCGCTGTCCAACAACTATGCCGGCAATTCCTGGCGACAGGCGATGCTGACAAGCTGGGACAAGGTGACGAAAGAGGCCGTCAAGGCCGGGATCGTCGCCGCGGCCGATCCGTTCACTACGGCTGAAAACCAGGCGACCGAGCAGGCCGCCCAGATCCAGAACATGATCCTGCAGGGTTATGACGCGATCGTCATCAACGCCGCATCGCCGACGGCCTTGAACGGTGCTGTCAAGGAAGCCTGCAATGCCGGCATCACCGTCGTGTCGTTTGACGGCATCGTGACCGAACCCTGCGCCTGGCGCATTGCCGTCAACTTCAAGGAAATGGGCCGCAGCCAGGTTGAATATCTGTCGAAGAAGATGCCGAAGGGCGGCAACCTCCTGGAAATCCGCGGCCTTGCCGGCGTCTTCGTCGATGACGAGATTTCCGCCGGTATCCACGAGGGCGTGAAGCAGTTCCCGCAGTTCAAGATCGTCGGCTCCGTGCATGGCGACTGGGCGCAGGATGTGGCCCAGCGCGCGGTGGCCGGCCTTCTGCCGAGCCTGCCGGAGATTGCGGCCGTTGTGACGCAGGGCGGCGACGGTTATGGTGCGGCCCAGGCCTTCGAGGCGGCAAAGCGCCCGATGCCGACCATCGTCATGGGCAATCGCGAAGACGAATTGCAGTGGTGGAAGAAGCAGAAGGATGCCAACGGCTATGAGACCATGTCGGTCTCCATCGCCCCCGGTGTCTCGACGCTTGCCTTCTGGGTTGCCCAGCAGATCCTCGACGGCCAGCAAGTCAAGAAGGACCTGACCGTACCCTTCCTGCGCATCGACCAGGCCAACCTCGAAGAGAACCTGAAGACGACCCAGAAGGGCGGCGTGGCCAACGTCGAATATTCTCTGGACGATGCCAAGAAGGTCATCGCTTCGGCACAATAAGCCGGGTCTTCCCGTCCGCAACAGGGTGATCGCGCGATCTTAAGCGCTCCTCCCGCAGTCCCATCCGGCGTCCGGTGTGCCGGGTGGGGCAGCGCCATACTGATAATCCTGAACAGAAAACGGCAAGCGTGGAATGAGTGAAGTGTTGGAGACCGAAGCGGTCGTATCCATCCGCCAGGTGCGTGTCGAATTCGGCGCGGTGAAGGCACTGGATGGCGTCGATTTCGAGATCGGCGCGGGCGAAGCCGTCGGCCTCGTCGGCCATAACGGCGCTGGCAAGTCCACCATCGTCAACGTGATCAATGGCGGGCTTTCGCCGCACCAGGGCGAGATCCTCTACGAGGGCCTGACCGGCAGCGGCATCGCCATGGCGCGCGCGCATGGCGTACGCTGCGTGTTCCAGGAACTGTCGCTCTGCCCTAACCTGACCGTGGTGGAAAACACCCGTCTGATGCATTCCGGCCTCTCCGGTTTTGGGTGGCGTAACCGCGCGGCCACCCTCATTCGAGGCAGTCTCGATGAGATCTTTCCGGGTCACGGCATCGACTGTTTTTCCGTGGTGGGTTCGTTGTCCATCGCCGAACGCCAGATGGTGGAGATCGCCATCAACTTCCTCGGCGTCAGCGAACCGCCGAAACTCGTCATCCTCGATGAGCCGACCTCGTCGCTGGATGCGGGGCTTGCCGAACAGTTGATGGCGCATGTGCGTCGCTTCGTGGCCGGTGGCGGCAGCGTTCTGCTGATCTCGCATATTCTCGGCGAAATCCTCTCCACCTCCAGCCGCATCGTTGTGATGAAGGACGGGCGCGTGGTGACCTCGCGGCCGGCGGCCGAGTTTTCGGTCCGAAGCCTCGTCGAGGCCATGGGAAGCGTGGTGAAGGAAACCGCCCGCGCGGTGCGTTCCACCGTGATCACCGCCGAGAAGGTCATCGACCTTCCCGCTGTCAGAGGATCGACCATTCCCTTCTGCGCCCGCAAGGGGGAGATCGTCGGGCTTGCCGGTCTCGGCGGGCATGGCCAGACGACGACGCTGCTGCACCTCTATGCCGAAGCGAGCAGTCGCTGGCTGCCATCGGCGCACAAACAGATGGCCTTCGTCGCCGGCGATCGCGCATTGAACGGCACGTTTCCGTTGTGGAGCATCCTGCGCAACCTGTCGATCGGCAATCTTCCCGCCTTTGCCCGCCGCGCCTCCGTCGATCGGGACCGCGAAGCCGCGCATGGAGAAGACTGGAAGGCGAAAATGGGCATCCGCACGCCCGACATGGCCAATCCCATCCTGTCGCTTTCGGGCGGCAACCAGCAGAAGGTGCTGTTTGCCAGAGCGCTGGCGGGAGAGGCGCGCATCGTTCTGATGGACGATCCGATGCGGGGCGTCGACATCGGCACCAAACAGGAAGTTTACGCGACCCTGCGGCGCGAGGCGTCCGAAGGTCGGACCTTCATCTGGTACTCGACGGAAATGGACGAGGTCCGCTTGTGCGACCGCGTCTACGTGTTTCGCGACGGCATGATCGTCGCCGAACTGGAGGGTGATGCGATCACCGAGGATAACATCCTGGCGGCCTCCTTCTCGGGAGAAGCCGCATGAGAAAGACCGTCTCCGGCCTCCTGCCGATCCTCATTCCTGCGCTTTCGCTCGTCGTGCTGCTGGCAGCCGTCTTCTACATGCAGCCACGGGCCATGAGCTATACCGGCCTCAACCTGCTCTTCAATCTGGCGGTTCCCATCGCGCTTGCCACGATCGCCCAGATGATCATCATGGCGGTCAACGATCTCGACCTGTCGATTGGCACTTTCGTCAGCTTCGCCGCCTGCGTGACTGCGGTCTACATGCCGCAGCAGCCGCTGGTCGCCTGCGCCATCCTGCTGGCGGCGATTGCCGTCTATGCGGCGCTCGGCATCATCATCACGCTGCGCGACCTGCCCTCCATCGTGGTGACGCTCGGCATGAGCTTCGTCTGGGGCGGGCTTGCGGTGCTCATCCTGCCGGCCCCCGGTGGCCAGGCGCCGGAGTGGCTGCGCGCCCTGATGATCGCCAAACCGCCCTTCGTGCCGATGGCGATCGTGGCCAGCGTGGTGATCGCACTTGTCGCGCATCTCATCATCATGCGCAGCACCTTCGGCGTGCTGGTGCGCGGGCTGGGCGGCAACAGCCGTTCGGTGGCACGCGCCGGCTGGTCGGTACTGGCCCTCAAGGGCGGCGCCTATGCGCTCGCCGCCCTCTTTGCGGTTCTGGCCGGGATGGCGCTGGTCGGCCTCACCACCTCGGCGGATGCCAATATCGCGCTGCGTTACACGCTGCTGTCGATCGCCGGTGTCATCTTGGGGGGCGGTGAGTTCGTCGGCGGACGCGTGTCGCCCATCGGCGCGGTGATCGGCGCGCTGACACTGACGCTCGCCGGTTCGTTCCTGTCCTTCCTGCGCATTTCACCGGATTGGCAGATCGGCGCGCAGGGCGCCATTCTCATTATTGTTCTGGCCCTCCGGCTTGTCATCAACCGCAACAGCCAGCAGGAGAAGGCATCATGAACCGGTTGACCGTGCTCTCGCGCAAGCCCTGGATCTGGTCCTTCGTGGCAGCGGCTGCCATCTGGCTGGTGACGATCCTGTTCACCGGCGGTGCCAGCACGGCCAGCCTGTCGCAGGCGACGCTGACCTTCGCCGCCTTTTCGATCATCGTCGGGCTCGGCCAGATGCTGGTCATCACGCTCGGGCCCGGCAATGTCGATCTTTCGGTGCCGGCCACCATCACGCTCTCCGGCACGGTCGCGCTGAAGTTGATGGACGGGCAGGACAGCATGATCCTGGTCGGACTGCTCGTGTCCATCGCGATCGGGCTTGTCATCGGCGTTCTGAACTATGCGCTCATCAAGTTCCTGCGCATTCCACCGATCATTGCTACGCTTTCGATGAGCTTCCTCGTCCAGTCTTCGGCCATCTGGTACAATCGCGGTCTGCGCGTGAAGCCGCCGGAGGCGCTGGCGAGTTTCAGCACCGCATCGACCTTCGGCCTGCCCAATACGGCGATCATTGCCCTCATGCTCTCGCTTGGCGTCTGGTGGCTGCTTGACCGCTCCCTCTTCGGACGGTGGATTTCCGCCATCGGCCAGAACGCCTTTGCCGCGCGCATGGCCGGCATAGCGGTCGATGGCTGCCGTCTTGCCACCTACGTGCTCTGCGCGGTGCTCGCCGCCATCTGCGGTTATCTGCTCGCAAGCTTTTCCGGCGGCGCGGCGCTTAATATGGGCGCCGAATACCTCCTGATGTCGATCGCGGTCGTCGTGATCGGCGGTTCGGCGGTCGCCGGCGGCAATTCCAACGTGCCGGGCATCTGGGGCGCATCGCTGTTTATGTTCCTGGTGGTCTCGATGCTGAATACCTATGGATTTGGCGCCGGCGTGCGGCTCATCATGACCGGCCTCATCATCATCTCGGTCATCGTGGCGGCAAGCCGCCCCTCAGGATCGACCCGCTAAACCCGGACGAAGACATTTCTAGCCAATCGGATGCCACCATGACGCCTGCCCGCACCGGGATTTACGAAATCCACGATCCCCGCTTCCGCCACCTGATCGTTGCCAGTGCCGGGCTGGACGAACTCTATAGCGGTTGCCGATGGGCCGAGGGGCCGGTGTGGTTTGCCGATCTCGATTGCCTGATCTTCAGCGATATCCCGAATGAGCGGCTGCTGCGCTTCGTGCCGGGCGGTGGCGTTTCGGTGTTTCGTGCGCCCTCACAGTTTGCGAACGGCAACACCCGCGACCGAGACGGACGGCTCGTGACCTGCGAACACGGAACGCGCCGCGTCACCCGCACGGAGGTCGATGGACGGATCACGGTTCTCGCCGACCGATTTGAGGGCAAGCGGCTGAATTCCCCGAACGACGTGGTGGTGATGTCTGACGGCAGCATCTGGTTCACCGACCCGACCTACGGGATCCTGTCGGACTACGAGGGTTACAAAGCCGAACCGGAGCTTGCGACCCGCAACGTGTTCCGCCTCGATCCCGAGAGCGGCGAGATGAGCATCGTCGTGGATGACTTCGGCCAGCCGAACGGGCTTGCCTTCTCACCCGACGAACAGCGGCTCTACGTCGCGGATTCCGCCTCGAGCCATGACGAAAGCTGGCCGAGCCATATCCGCGTCTTCGACGTGGTGGATGGCAGGAGGCTTGCCAATGGCCGCGTCTTTGCCGCGATCGACAAGGGTCTGCCCGATGGCTTCCGTGTCGATCTTTCCGGCAATGTCTGGACGAGTGCCGGAGATGGCGTCCATTGTTTTGCGCCGGATGGCACGCTGCTCGGAAAGATCCTCGTGCCGCAGACCGTTGCCAACCTCACCTTCGGCGGCCCGCGGCGCAACCGGCTATTCATTACGGCAACGACCTCGCTCTATGCCGTCTATCTCGCAACGACCGGTGCCCAGCAGCCGTAAAGATCCTCACAGTTGATTTCCTGTGTTGCGGCCGTCAGGGCAATGCCTGGCGGCCGCAATTGTTTTGGACGTCCAGTCGGTCGGCTGAGTATTGAGATCCATATTGTGGATCTTCAGATATAGCGGAAAATCCAACTATACCTCCAGAATTATGTTGTATGGCGCTCTCTCAGTTGCTATCAGGATCATGGTTAGAAAAAACCGATCCATCATGCGGATCACTTGGCAGCGTTGAGGAGCGCTGCCGTTTGAGTAGTCCAGCGGATCGCTACATGCGCTAGCCAGCGTTGCGAATGGGAGGGGAGGCCCGTCGACAATGACGTCCACCAATGAGGTCCTTGTTCTGGACGGTGAGTTGCTGCATGCAGATGCGCCCACCGGGTCCCCGTTCATGAAGCCAGTAGAATTTGTCGCGGCCATCCTGCTTGCAGTGATGATCGGACTGCTTCTTTTGGGTGTCACCTCGCGCTATGCGCTGCATCTGCCGATCGTCTGGATCGACGAGGCCGCGTCCTTCTGTTTTCTCTGGTTTGCGATGCTGGGCTCGGCGATTGCGATCGATCGAAACGAGCATCTCCGCCTGACGCTTTTCCTGCACATGCTGCCGGACCGCCTGACGGGATACGTCAACGCGCTGGCGCTCGTGCTGGTCGCCACTTTCCTCGGCGCCATGCTCGCCCCCTCCGTCGAATACATGATGGAGGAGTGGGCGGTGACTTCGGCGGCCCTCAACCTGCCGATGAGTTTCCGCGCCTCCGCTCTGCCGTTCGGCATCGTCCTGATGCTGCTTCTCGTGGTGACCAATCTCTTCCGCACGTCGAACCTTCGCCATATCGCGCTGGCCGTGCTGACGGTGGCCGCCATTGGCGGTGCCCTCTGGCTGCTCTTTCCGGTGCTCGAGCAGCTCGGCAATATCAATATCGCGATCTTTCTGTGTGGTTTTGCCGCGCTGTTCCTGGGCCTCGGCGTTCCGATCGCCTTCTGCTTCGGCCTTGCGGCCCTGTCCTTCCTCGTCTTCACCACCTGGGTGCCGCTGATCGTCATGGTTGGTCGTGTGGATGAAGGTATGTCGGGCATCATTCTGCTGTCGGTGCCGATCTTCGTCCTGCTCGGCTGCGTGCTGGATGCGACGGGCATGGGCAAGGCGATCGTCGATCTCCTGTCCACCATGTTCGGCCATGTCCGCGCCGGCATGTCCTGGGTCCTCCTGGGCTCGCTGTTCCTGGTCTCCGGTATCTCCGGCTCCAAGGTGTCGGACATGGCGACGGTCGCCCCGGCACTCTTCCCGGAAATGAAACGGCGCGGCCACAAGCCGAAGGAGATGATCGCGCTGCTCGCCACCGGCGCCGCCATGGCCGATACCGTGCCGCCCTCCATCGTTCTCATCGTTCTCGGATCGGCCGCAGGTGTTTCGATCGCCGCTCTCTTCACCTCCGGCTTCCTGATTGCCACGGTGCTGCTTCTCGTGCTGGCCGTTCTCGCCTGGATCAAGGCGCGGCATGAAAGCATGGAAGGCACGATCAAGGCCTCCTGGTCGATGGCCGGCAAGGCGGCGTTGGTCGCGGCCCCGGCGCTGGTGCTTCCCTTCCTGATCCGCAGCCTCGTCGGCGGCGGTGTGGCGACGGCCACCGAAGTCTCGACCATCGCGGTGCTCTACGCCATGGTCATCGGTGCCGTGCTCTACGGCGGCATCTCGCTGAAGAAACTCTACACCATGCTGGTCGAAACGGCGGCATTGTCCGGATCGATCCTGATCATTCTCGGCACCGCCTCCGCCATGGCCTGGAGCCTGACCCAGACCGGTTTCGCCTTCCAGCTCAGCAGCATGATCGCCGACCTGCCCGGTGGCTGGATGACCTACATGGCCGTGTCGATCGTGATCTTCATGCTGCTTGGCTGCGTGCTGGAAGGTCTGCCGGCGATCGTGCTTCTGGCGCCGATCATGTTCCCGATCGCTAAGGCGGTCGGCATCAACGACGTGCATTATGCCATGGTGGTCGTCGTCGCCATGAACATCGGCCTAATGGCGCCGCCGATCGGGGTCGGTTTCTACATCGCCTGCAAGATCGGCAATGTCTCGCCGGATGAGGCGATGGGCGCCATCTGGCCTTATCTCGCCGCCATGGTGATCGGCCTGCTGATTATCGCGTTCATACCCGGTCTCTCGACCATCCTGCTCTGAGGGGCAAACACCCGCCTGAGTTCACCAAATCCATGTTTTCTTTGGGAGGAGAAACGACAATGCCAATCACTCGACGTCACGTTCTGGCCGGTGCCGGATCGGCTGTGCTCACCACCGCCTTCATTTCAAGGGCACAGGCCGCGGAGTTCAATTACAAATACGCCAACAACCTGCCGGCCGCACACCCGATGAACGTTCGGGCGAAGGAAGCGGCAGACCTGATCGCCAAGGAGACCAATGGCCGGGTTGCGATCAACATCTTCCCGAGCAGCCAGCTCGGGGCCGATACCGACATGCTCAACCAGGTCCGTTCCGGCGGTGTCGAGTTCTTCACGCTCTCGCCGCTGATCCTGTCGACACTCGTGCCGAATGCATCGATCAGCGGGATCGGCTTTGCCTTCCCGAACTATGATGCCGTGTGGAAGGCGATGGATGGCGAACTCGGCAAATATGTGCGCGGCGAAATTGCCAAGCAGAACCTGGTCGCCATGGATACGATCTGGGACAACGGTTTCCGACAGATCACCAGCGCCACAAAGCCGATCAAGACGCCGGCGGATCTCGAGAACTTCAAAATCCGCGTGCCGGTCAGCCCGCTCTGGACCTCGATGTTCAAGGCGTTCAAGTCGGCTCCCGCCAGCATCAACTTTGCAGAAGTGTATACTGCCCTGCAGACCGGCGTCGTGGATGGCCAGGAGAACCCGCTCGCCATCATCTCGACTGCCAAGCTCTTCGAAGTGCAGAAGTTCTGCTCGGTCACCAACCACATGTGGGATGGTTTCTGGTTCCTGGCCAACAAGCGCGCCTGGGAGCGCCTGCCGGAGGATCTGCGCGTCATCGTCGCCAAGAACCTCAACGAGGCCGGCAAGAAGGAGCGCGACGACGTCGCCAAGCTGAACGCTTCGGTGAAGGAGGATCTGGTCGGGAAGGGCATGACCTTCAACGATACAGACGCCAGCCTCTTCCGCGCCGCGCTGAAGGAAGCCGGCTTCTACGCCGAATGGAAGGCCAAGTATGGCGATGAAGCCTGGGCCATTCTGGAAAAGGCCGTCGGCTCCAGCCTCGGCTGAGCCCCTGAACTGGGGGCAGGGTTTCGCCCTGCCCCCCGCTTCCCCCCGTTCTTTCAATACATTCGGAGCCCACAGTGGCAGGCAGGCTTGCAGGAAAACGCGCGATCGTCTTTGGCGCCGGCTCATCCGGTCCCGGTTACGGGAACGGCAAGGCGGCAGCGATCGAATATGCGCGCGAGGGTGCTCAGGTTGCCTGCATCGATCTCTCGCTTGCCGCCGCCGAGGAAACCCATCACATCATCGCGCAGGAGGGTTTTGCCTCCATCGCCATCGCCGCGGATGTGACCCGCCAGCCCTCCGTCGATGAGGCCGTGCGGCAGGTGGTCGAGACCTTCGGTGGGATCGACATCCTGCACAACAATGTCGGCGTGACCCATATGGGCGGGCCGGTGGAGCTGTCGGAAGAGAGCTTTCAGGCCTCGGTGGATCTCAATATCGGCTCCGTCTACCGGACGACCAAGGCCGTGCTGCCGGTGATGGAACAGCAACAGGCCGGTGCGATCGTCAATATCTCTTCGCTCGCGGCCATCCGTTGGACCGGCTATCCCTATTTCGCCTATTACGCCATGAAGGCCGCGGTGAACCAGTCGACGGTCGCGATTGCCATGCAATATGCCAGGCGCGGCATTCGCGCCAACTGCATCCTGCCCGGCCTTATCGACACCCCTCTGATCTACAAGCAGATCAGCGCACAATATGCATCGACCGAGGAGATGGTGGCGGCGCGGAGCCGCTCGGTCCCCGTCGGGCGCATGGGAGATGCCTTCGATATTGCCCGCGCCGCGGTTTTCCTCGCCTCCGACGAAGCGAAGTTCATCACCGGCGTCTGCCTGCCGGTCGATGGCGGCCAGAGCTGCGCGATGGGAGGCTTCGCCTGAGATGACGGGGCCCGGCAAGGAGGATGCAGAGCTGAAGGGTGCGCGGGCGGTGGATCGCGCACTGTCCCTGCTGTCGATGGTTGGCCGGCATGCGGAGCGCGGGGTGGGCCTCACCGATCTCGTCGTCCAGAGCGGCTCGAACAAACCGACGGTGCGGCGCCTGTTGCTGGCCCTGATGCGGGCAGGCCTCGTTGACCAGGACGAACGGACGCGGCGCTATTATCTCGGTGAGGAAGCCTATGTGCTCGGCACGCTGTCGTCCCGCCGTTTCAGCCTGCTGCAGATGGCACAGGATGGCCTGAGGCGGATTTCCCGACGCACCGAGGATTCGAGTTTTCTCTCCGTTCGCCGCGATACGTTTTCGCTATGCCTCTACCGGGAAGAAGGCACTTGGCCGGTCCGCACCCATGCGCTGCAGGCAGGGTTCGAGCATCCGCTCGGCATCGGCGCGGGGTCTCTCGCCATGCTTGCGGCCCTGCCGGACCAGGAGATCGAACAGGTGCTGGTGGCGAATGCCGATGTCATTGCCGCCAAATATCCGATGATCACCGAAGCGGACCTGCAACACGGCGTGGCGGAGACGAGAGCCAAAGGCTTTTCCCTCAATCCGGGCCTCATCCTTGCCAATTCCTGGGGCGTCGGTGTCGCCATCCGCAATCCGGACGGCAGTGTTGCCGGTGCGCTCAGTATCGCGGCCATCGACAGCCGGATGCGGCCGGAACGGCAGCCGGAACTGGCCGCGGTCCTGCGCGAAGAAGTGGATCGCATCGAAGCACGGATCGGCGAGATGATGGCGAGCCGCTCGCCCTCCCGTGCCGAGCCGGACCAACGCAAACCCTTGAGGAGAGCAAGCCGATGAGCAAGGCACAGATCGTGGGATGGGCGCATTCGCCCTTCGGAAAATCCGCGCTGGACAATACCGAGCAGCTGATGGCCTCCGTCGTGGCGCCGGCGCTCGAGCATGCCGGCATCGGTGCCGCGGAGATCGACGGCATCTTCGTCGGCGTGATGAACAACGGTTTCTCGAAGCAGGATTTCCAGGCCGCACTGGTGGCCATGGGCGATGAGCGGCTGACCTATACACCGGCCGTTCGCTTCGAAAATGCCTGCGCCACCGGCTCGGCCGCCCTCTATAGCGCGATGGACTTCATTGAGGCGGGCCGCGGTCGCATCGCGCTGGTCGTCGGTGCGGAGAAGATGACGGCGCTTCCGACCGCCGAGGTCGGCGACATCCTGCTGTCGGCCTGCTACCGCGCCGAAGAAGGCGATATTCCCGGCGGGTTTGCCGGACAGTTCGGCCGCATCGCGCAGGCCTATTTCCAGCGTTACGGCGATTGCTCGGAAGAGCTCGCAATGATTGCGGCGAAGAATCATGAAAATGGCGTCGCCAATCCTTATGCCCATATGCGCAAGGATTTCGGCTTCGATTTCTGCAACACGGTCTCCGATAAGAACCCCTATGTTGCAGCACCGCTGAGGCGCACCGATTGTTCGCTGATCTCCGATGGGGCCGCCGCCCTGGTGCTGGCGGATGAAGAGACGGCGGCGTCACTGTCGCGTGCCATCGGCTTTCGCGGACGAAAGCACGTCAACGACATCCTGGCGCTCAGCCGGCGCGATCCGCTCGCCTTCGAAGGCGCACGACGCGCCTGGGCAGGTGCTCTCGATCTTGCCGGCGCGAGTTTGGGCGATCTCTCCTTTGTCGAGACCCACGACTGCTTCACGATTGCCGAACTCATCGAATACGAAGCGATGGGGCTCGCAAAGCCGGGCGAGGCCCGGCATGTGGTGCGCGACGGCGTGACGACGAAATCGGGCTCTCTGCCGGTCAATCCGTCGGGCGGGCTGAAAGCCAAGGGTCACCCGATCGGCGCAACGGGCGTCTCGATGCATGTGATGGCGGCCATGCAGCTTGCCGGTGAGGCCGGCGACATGCAGGTGCCAAAGGCGGAGCTTGCCGGCGTCTTCAACATGGGCGGAACCGCGGTTGCCAATTACGTATCGATCATGGAGCGCATCCGATGAGCACCAGTGAGGCCGCCGGTCCGCGCGGCGGCGTTTCGCCTGCAACGACGCGGGTGATGAACCTGTCGCATTTCCTGACCCAGGCCGCCCGGCGTCTGCCGCACGAGATCGGCTTTGTCTGGGGCGACCGGCAGTGGACATGGACCGAGATGGAGGCGCGCGTCGATGCCATGGCGGATGCGCTGGTCTCCCGCTTTGGCGTCAAAAAAGGCGATCGCATTCTGGTGCAATCCTCGAACAACAATCAGATGTTCGAATCCATGTTCGCCTGCTTCCGGGTGGGTGCCGTCTGGGTGCCGACGAATTTCCGCCAGTCGCCGGATGAGGTGGCCTATCAGGCGGAGGCGAGCGGCGCGCGCGGCATGATCTGCCACCATGGTTTTGCCGGCCATGCCGATGCCTGCCGTCGTGCGGCGGACCTTGATTTCGTGATCGCCATCGGGGCAGCCGATTTCGGTCCCGACTATGACACCATCGTGGAGGCTCACCTGGGGAAAAAAGCGGTCACTCCGCCGATTTTCCGGGATGATCCCTGCTGGTTCTTCTTCACCTCCGGCACGACCGGGCGGCCGAAGGCGGCCGTCCTGACGCATGGCCAGATGGCCTTTGTCATCACCAATCACCTGTGCGATCTCATGCCGGGCACGGGGCCCGCGGATGCTTCGATCGTGGTTGCACCGCTCTCGCATGGGGCCGGCGTGCACCAGCTGGTGCAGGTGGCGCATGGGGTCAAAACCATCCTGCCGGCAGCGGAGAAGCTGGACGTTGCCGCCATCTGGCAGCTGATCGAGCGCTGGAAGGTCTCCAATCTCTTCACGGTGCCGACGATCCTGAAGATGCTGGTGGAGGACCCGGCTGTCGATCGGTTCGATCATTCCTCGCTGCGGTATGTGATCTATGCCGGCGCGCCGATGTATCGCGCCGACCAGAAACGGGCGCTGGCAAAACTCGGCCCGGTTCTGGTGCAATATTTCGGCCTGGGAGAGGTGACCGGCAACATCACCGTCTTGCCGCCGGAGCTGCATAGCGGGGAAGACGGTCCGCAAGCGCGGCTCGGGACCTGCGGCTATGACCGCACCGGCATGGAGGTGCAGATCCAGGACGAGGCCGGCCGCGAGGTGGACGCCGGCGTGACCGGTGAAATTTGCGTCATCGGCCCGGCGGTCTTTGCCGGCTATTACAACAATCCGGAGGCCAATGCGAAGGCGTTTCGCGAGGGCTGGTTCCGTACCGGTGATCTCGGCCACCGCGACGAAAACGGCTTCATCTACATCACCGGGCGCGCCTCCGACATGTATATCTCGGGCGGCTCCAACATCTATCCGCGCGAGATCGAGGAGAAGATCCTCTCCCATCCGGATATCAGCGAAACGGCGGTGCTCGGCGTTCCGGATCCCGTATGGGGCGAGGTCGGCATCGCGGTTTGCGTCGCAAGGCCGGGCGTGGTGCCTGAGAGCATCAATCTCAGAGCCTTCCTCGAAGACAAGATCGCCCGCTACAAGCTGCCGAAGGCCGTCATCTTCTGGGATGCAATGCCCAAATCGGCCTACGGCAAGATCACCAAGAAGATGATCCGCGAGGAACTGGCACGGCGTGGCGAGTTGCCGGTGTTTGGCGAGACAGAGCCGGCCTGACGGTCGTGGCGGTGCAAGGGAGAGACAAGGATGGACATGAAACGCGCGGTGGCAATCACGGGCGGAGCATCGGGCATAGGCTATGCCACGGCAAAGCTGCTGATCGAGCGCGGCTGGCAAGTCTGGCTTCTCGATCTGAAGGCCGATGCGCTGGAAACGGCCTGCCGCACTCTTGATCTTCCCGTCTCATTCGGTCTTGTCTGCGACGTGGCGGATGAGGCGTCTGTCGAACAGGCCATGGGCCAGATCCTCGAAGCAGAGCCGGGGCTTGCCGCCATCGTCAATTGCGCCGGCACCGGTGCCGACAAGCTCGCGGTCGAAACCACCATTGCAGAATTCAGGCGTATTCTCGACATCAACCTGATCGGCAGTTTTGCCGTGGCCCGTGCCGCAGCCCGGCATTGGCTGGAAACCGGAACGAAGGGCGCCATCGTCAACATCTCGTCGGTGTCCGGGCTTTGCGGCAATCGCGGCAGAACCGCCTACGGCGCCTCCAAGGGCGGCGTCAATCTGATGACGCTGGTAATGGCCAATGAACTCGGCCATTCCGGTATCCGCGTCAATGCCGTGGCACCCGGTCCGGTCGATACGCCGCTGACGCGTGTGGTGCACACGGAGAACGTCCGGAACCAGTGGTTTCAGCGGGTGCCGATGGAGCGCTACGGCACATCGGAAGAGGTGGCGGGCGCCATCGCCTTCCTGATTTCGGAGGACGCGAGCTACGTGAACGGCCAGATTCTCGCCGTCGATGGCGGCTTCGTCACCGCAGGTCTTGCCGTTTGATGCCGGCGGTTTCCAACGCTCTGCCGCGCCAGATTGTACATCCGGGACCCGTGACGCCGGACCGGATGCGCGCCGTCGCCTGCGAAGTCCAGCCGGTCAGGCTGAGGCTTCAAACCGGCTGCGACATCAACACGGCCATCGCCCGCGGTTTTGCCGAGCATGGTTTCGAAGGCGGTTATGTACGGCTCAAGAATGTCGCCATGCGCAAGCTGCACTACGTCATGCCGGCGGCAGCGCCGGATGACAGCCATGCGGCCTGGTACAGCGAAACGCATGTGATGCAGAATGCGGTGATCCTCGATGCCGGTCTGCATGCCGGGGAACGCGACGGCAAGCCCTTCCTCCACTGCCACGGGACCTGGCGGGACGGAGAGGGGAGGATCGGCATGGGCCATCTTCTTCCCTTCGAGGCGGAACTCCTCGAAGAGACGACGATAGACGCGATTGCGCTGGTCGGTGCGCTGCTCGTCACCCGGCCGGATGCAGAGACGAATTTTCCGCTGTTCAACCCGGAAGCCCGATCCGCCAAGTCAAAAGGTGAGTTTCAGCGCGCGGTGCTGGCCACCGTTCGCCCAAACACGGATCTTTGTTACGCGGTGGAGGAGATCTGCCGCACTCATTCCCTTCGCCGTGCCCGTGTCGAGGGTATCGGTAGCCTGGTGGGCGCCGATTACGACGATGGCACGACGCTGACGGCGCATGCGAGCGAGCTCTACATCCAGGAGGGCCGCATCGTTGAAGAGGCAGGCCAGCCTTACGCGGCGATCGATATCGCCATGATCGACCTGACCGGTCGGCACAGCCATGGCCTGTTGAAGCGCGGACTGAATCCGGTCTGCGTCACGGCGGAACTGCTCATCGTTGAACAGACCTGATTGAAGGTCGTGCCTGAAGGGGAAGTCGGCGCGACAGATGCCGCGCCGAACAACGGGTGATCAGACGCGTTCCAGCGCGATCGCGATGCCCTGGCCGACGCCGATGCACATGGTCGAGAGCGAATAGCGGCCACCGCTGATCTGGAGCTCGAGCGCTGCCGTGCCGGCGATGCGGGCTCCCGACATGCCGAGCGGATGGCCAAGCGCGATCGCGCCGCCGTTGCGGTTGACGCGGGCATCGTCATCGGCAATGCCAAGGTCGCGCAGCGTCGCAATGCCCTGGGAGGCGAAGGCTTCGTTCAGCTCGATGACGTCGAACTGCTCCTCAGTCATGCCAAGACGGGCAAGCAGCGCCTTCGAGGCCGGCGCCGGGCCAATGCCCATGATGCGCGGCGGAACGCCCGCCGTCGCACCGCCCAGCACGCGGGCGATGGGGGTGAGGCCATACCTCCTGGCTGCCGCTTCCGAAGCGATGATGAGAGCTGCGGCCCCGTCGTTGACGCCAGACGCATTGCCAGCGGTGACGGTGGCGCCCTCCATTCGGTTGACCGGCTTCAGCTTGGCAAGCGCCTCGACGGAGGTGGCGCGCGGATGCTCGTCGCGATCGACGATCACCGGATCGCCCTTGCGCTGAGGTACGGTCACGGCGGTGATTTCCTTCGCCAGCCGGCCGTTCGCCTGGGCTTCAGCGGCCTTCGCCTGGCTGCGCACGGCAAAGGCATCCTGGTCCTCGCGGCTGATCTTGAAATCGATCGCCACGTTGTCGCCGGTTTCAGGCATGGAATCGACGCCGTACTGCTTCCTCATCAGCGGGTTGACGAAGCGCCAGCCGATCGTGGTGTCGTAAATCTCGGCATTGCGGGAGAAGGCGGTTTCCGCCTTCGGCATGACGAAGGGCGCGCGGCTCATGCTTTCCACGCCACCGGCAATCATCAGTTCGGCTTCGCCGGCCTTGATCGCGCGGGCCGCGGTGATGACGGCATCCATGCCCGAACCACACAGGCGGTTGATGGTGGTGCCGGTGACGGAGACCGGCAGGCCGGCCAGCAGCGACGACATGCGGGCGACGTTGCGGTTGTCTTCGCCGGCTTGGTTAGCGCAGCCGAAGATCACGTCCTCAACGGCTTCCCAATCGACGGAGGTGTTGCGCTCCATCAGCGCCTTGAGCGGCACGGCGCCGAGATCGTCGGCGCGTACGGAAGAGAGCGATCCGCCGAAGCGGCCGATGGGCGTGCGGATGTAATCGCAGATAAAAGCGTCTGTCATGGTCAATTCCTCAAACTTCCGGCACGACGAGATCGGCCACCGGACCATCGGTGTGAAGAGGGGCGCCGGTCATCGCCTGCAACTCGTCCATCGTCATGGCGCTCAGCATTTCCCGCACCACGAAATGTCCGTCCTTGATATCAATGACGGCGTGGCTGGTATAGACGCGCGTGATGCAGCCGACACCCGTCAGCGGGAAGGTGCATTTATCGACAAGTTTCGGCTTGCCGTCCTTCGTCACATGTTCGGTGATGACGAAGACCTGCTTGGCACCGTGCACCAGGTCCATCGCGCCGCCGACGGCGGGCACGCCCTTGGAACCGACCCGCCAGTTGGCGAGATCGCCGTTTTCCGCCACCTGATAGGCGCCGAGGATCGCCACATCCAGATGACCGCCGCGCACCATGGCAAAGCTGTCGGCATGGTGGAAGAAGGCAGCACCCGGCTTCAGCGTCACGGCCTTCTTGCCGGCATTGATCAGGTCCCAGTCTTCCTCGCCGGCGGGCGGGGCTTCACCGAAGTTGAGGATGCCGTTTTCCGTGTGGAAGATGGCCTGGCGGCCGGGCGGCTGGAAGCGCGCGACCATTTCCGGAAAACCGATGCCGAGGTTGACGTAAGCACCGTCTTCGATGTCCTGCGCGGCACGCCAGGCGATCTGGGCGTTGGAGAGCTTGATGTCTTCGCGGGTGTTGAGGGTCATACGTAGGCCACTCCGGCTCGGATGAGCGCTTCTTCCTGTTGCGGGTTTGCGACTTCCACGACGCCATCGACGAAGATGCCGGGCGTCACGACCTGTTCCGGGTCGATCTCGCCGGCAGGCACGATCTTCGAGACCTGGGCAATCGTCGTCGTCGCTGCCATGCACATCAGCGGATTGAAGTTACGGCCGGCCTTGTTGTAGGTCAGGTTGCCGTAGGTGTCGCCGAGCTGGGCCTTCACGATGGCGAAATCCGCCTTCAGCCAGCGCTCCTGCACATAGTGGCGACCGTCGAACTCGGCGATCACCTTGCCCTCGGCCAGTTCGGTGCCGTAGCCGGTCGGCGTATAGAAGGCCGGGATGCCGGCACCGCCGGCGCGGATGCGCTCGGCGAGCGTCCCCTGCGGCACCAGTTCCAGTTCGATCTCGCCGGCCAGGTACCGGTCGGTGAAGGCCCGCGGATCCGACGAGCGCGGGAAGGAGCAGATCATCTTCTTCACCAGACCCGCGTCGATCATCGCGGCAATGCCAATACGGCCATTGCCGGCATTGTTGTTGATGACCGTGAGGTTCTTCGGTCCCTTGTCGATCAGCGCATGAATGAGTTCGATCGGCGCGCCGGAGCCGCCGAAGCCGCCGATCATGACGGTCGCGCCGTCATGGATGCGCGCCACGGCATCCGCCGTGGTCGCAATGGTCTTGTCCATGATGTCTCTCTCCCATGGTCTTCCAGATGTCTCACTAAGCGCCGGGGGACGGCTGTCGTCAATCACTTTGTGCGTTATTTGACTTTTGTTCGCATAACGCACAAAGTGAGCTGCACGGAGGTGGTCATGCGGGATACAGATCTGATCGGCGGCTTCGCCAAGGGACTGAAGATCATCGAGGCGTTCGGCGAGGCCCAGCCACGCCTGTCAATTGCCGAGGCGGCGAAGCAGACGGGACTTGATCGCGCTACGGCGCGCCGCTGCCTGCTGACGCTGGCGCACCTTGGCTATGCCGAATACGACGGAAAGTATTTCTCGCTGACGCCGCGCATCCTGCGCCTCGGCTATGCCTACCTGTCTGCGACGCCGCTGCCGCACATTGTGCAGCCTTTCCTCGACCGGCTTTCGGAGGAGGTGGGGCAGAGCGCGTCGGTCAGCGTGCTCGACGGTGCGGACATCGTCTACGTGGCGCGCGCCTCGCAGCGGCGGGTGATGTCGATCAACCTGATGCCGGGGAGCCGTCTGCCGGCCTATTGCGCCTCCATGGGGCGGGTGCTTCTGGCGGCACTGCCGGAGGCGGAGGCAAGGGCGCTCATCGAAGCGTCGCCCCGCCAGGCCTACACGCCGAGAACGAAGACCGAGACCGCCGACCTGATGATGGAGCTGGAGCGGGTTCGAACGGAGGGCCATGCGGTCATCGATCAGGAACTGGAACTGGGCCTCTGTTCGATCGCCCTTCCGCTTTTCGGCGTGAAGGGAAGGGTTGTCGCGGCGCTCAATATCGGCGCTCCGGCCGCCCATGTGCCGGCCGCCGAGATGGCCGAACGCTATCTGGCCAAGATGCAGGGCGTGGCGGCAGAGCTTCGCCCGCTGCTTCAGTAGAAAACGGCACCCCGGGGCATAACCGCACTGCCAAAATGCCGGCTTTATCGATTGCCTTCAGGCGTCTGCCGCCGGAAGATGCAGGCCCATCCGATTCGACGCAGGTGCCTCCCATCATGTCTCTCCCCACCATCCGATCCGTTGCCGCTGAACTCGATGCCGCCCTGACGACATCGGATGCGCTGACCCGCAAGGCGCTCGAAAAGATCAACGACCCGCAGGGCGAGGGGGCGCGCGCCTTCATCCGCGTCAATGCGCAGCGCAGCCTGAAGCTCGCCGCCGCGTCGGATGCCACACGGGCCGCGGGCCATCCCCGCTCGCCGCTCGATGGTGTGCCGATTTCCGTGAAGGATCTCTTCGATGTCGAGGGTGAAACGACCTTTGCCGGATCCATCGCGCTGAAGCATGCCCGGCCGGCGAGCCAGGATTCGCCGGTCGTGCGCCGCCTGATCGCCGCCGGTGCGGTGATCACCGGCACCACCAATATGAGCGAGTTCGCCTTTTCCGGCATCGGCATCAACCCGCATTACGGCACGCCGAAGAACGCCTATGACCGCGCGACGGGCCGGGTGCCCGGCGGCTCGTCTTCGGGTGCAGCAGTCTCTGTCACCGATGGCATGGCGGTCGCCGCGATCGGCACGGATACCGGCGGCTCGATCCGCATCCCGGCCGCGCTCTGCGGCCTGACCGGCTTCAAGCCCACCGCGCGGCGCGTCTCCGCCGAAGGGGTCATTCCTCTCTCCACCTCGCTCGATTCGATCGGGCCGATTGCCGCTTCGGTGACGTGCTGTGCCATCATCGACGCGGTTCTGTCGGGGGAGGGCGCCCCGGTGGCGCCGGAACTCCTGCCGATCAAGGGGCTGCGGCTTGCCGTTCCGCGCACCATCGTGCTGTCGGACATGGACAAGACCGTATCCACCGCCTTTTCGCGGGCGCTTTCGGCCCTCTCTGCCGCCGGAGCCACGGTGGTGGAAATCGATCTGCCGGAATTTGCCGAAGTGGCCGGGATCTATGCGCGCGGCGGCCTGGTCTCTGCCGAAGCCTGGAGCTGGCACCGCAGCCTGATCGAGGAACTGGGAGACAGCTATGATCCGCGCGTCCGTTTTCGCATCCTGCGCGGGCGCGAGCTTTCGGCGGCGGATTACATCGAAACGCTGCAGACCCGGCGCCAGTGGATCGCCCGCGTCGAGCAGCAGATCAAGCCGTATGACGCGCTCATCATGCCGACCGTTCCGATCATCGCGCCGGAGATTGCCCCATTGCTCGGCGATGACGAGGCCTTCTTTAGGGCCAACGGCCTCGTGCTGCGCAATCCGACGATGATCAACTTCCTGGACGGCTGCGCCCTCTCCATCCCGTGCCACCAGCCGGACGAAGCGCCGGTCGGCCTGATGGTGGCGGGTGCCGCGATGCAGGACCGGAAAATCCTGGCGGCCGGCCTGGCGATTGAAACGGCGCTGCCGGTAGCCCGGCGCGCCTGATGGGGCGGCGGTGCAGACCGGTCAGTTGTTGCGGATACCGCTTTCGCTGAAGAGCTGGTCGCGCCCGGCGCTCTTTGCAAGGTAGAGCATCTGGTCGGCGGCGTTGAGCTGGTTGTCCAGAGGTTCACCCGGATGAAGGCTCGACAGACCGATGGAGGCGGTCACCGGAAGAAGCGTATCGCCCACACCCACCTGGCACTGGCGGACCCGACGAAGCACATCCTCGCAAACGGCTTCGGCGTTTGCAATCGTCGTATCCGGCAGGAGAAGCGCGAATTCCTCGCCGCCCAGTCTTGCAGCAATCAGGCCCTTCTCATGGCAGGCCTCCAGCAGAATATCCGCAATGGCCTTCAGAACGACATCGCCCCGCTCGTGGCCGAAACTGTCGTTGATCCGCTTGAAATGATCGATATCGAGAATGGCGATGGCGCCCTGGCCATGGCCGCCATCCAGCCGTGCGAGCAGGCGTGCCCCGCGTTCGAAGAAGGCGCGCCGGTTGTAGAGCTTGGTCAAAGGGTCGTGTTCGGCCAGATGCCGCAGGCGCTTCAGCTGCAGCAGCGTCTCGACCGTGTTGTTGATGCGGCACTGCAGTTCCTCCGGCACGAAGGGCCGGTACAGGAAATCCGACGCGCCTGCCTTGAGGAATTGGGCCGACAGGGATCGATCACGGGATGCGGAGACACCGATGATGCGCAAGCGGTCGGAGCCATGCTGAAGTCGGATGCTCTTTGTCAGGTCGTAGCCGTTCATGTCCGGCATGTAGTAGTCGGTAATCACCACTTCGATGGAGGGATCGCGCGCCAGATAATCCAGAGCCTGGCGTCCCGTGGTGGCTTCGATCACCCGGAAGTTCTGCAGTCTCAGGAAGTTGACGAGGTCGGCGCGCGCTGCCCGTGCGTCGTCCACGACCAGAATGGAGACGGAGCGGTTGGACAGGATGCGCTCCACGGCGGAAACCGCGGCGGGTAGGGCTGCGGGCCCCTCCTTCTGGATATAGTCGGCCAGCCTGTATTTGGCGTAGTTCAGGCGCAGCTCCTCACTGACACTGCCGCTGAGCAGGATCGTCGGGACCTGATATTCGGCGAGAAGGGCCAGAATGCCCCCGTCCGGTGCGTCCGGCATCTCGTGGCCGGTGAGAGCCACGTCGATATCGGTTCTGGCGAGCGCCACGCGCGTCTCGGCAAGCGAGTGACAGACAGTGACTTCCGCGCCGATCTCACGCTCGATCGTGTGCTGGAGAACCTGTGAGAGCGTCTGAGCGCCCTCGACAACAAGGACTTTCGGCGCCTTTGCCTCCGCTGTGAGCGGTCGGGATCGCGGATCAGCGGGTTCAATCACATTCAGTCTCTGCGGCTCTTGAGTTTACTTGATGTGCCGCAAAGATATCCTGAGAACATCTGCAACTCGTAAAGACCGAAGAGGATATCAATGGGGGCGGCAGGTGCCGTTCCTGCAGGAATTACATCTGTTGCTGAGCCGCGCCGCCGGCGCTGGTATCGGGTTCCACGTTCAAGTCGTGACGACGGTAAATGCCCGGCATCTCGATAAACCCTGGGAGGGCGCGGATGGCCCGCTGCCACAGCCGGATCGACGGGTAGGGATCGAGCGATACGCCGCCGTCCGGCGCGAGCACCACATGCGCAAAGCAGGCGACGTCGGAAATCGTCGGATGGTTCGACACGAGAAAGGTCTGCTGCCGCAGGCGCTTTTCAAAAAGCGCTGCCTCCAGGGTTCGAAGCGCGATGGTGCCGTTCTGTTGCAAGGCCGCAAGATCGCCCGGCGCCTCGAACATGGCGCAGAGCCTTGCCTGCCCCAGGCTTGCGGTCAGCCGCGATGAGAAGGACAGCCATTGCTGCTGCTCTGCCGCCGCATGCGGCATGTCCCCCGCCAGCCAGTCCAGCCCGGCTTGGGTGGCGAGGTGCACCAGCATGGCGCTCACCTCCGTCAGCAGAAGGTCGCCGTCCTTTAGAATGGGCAGCGAACCGGCCGGGTTCAATGCTAGAAGATGAGGGGCGAGGTGCTCCCGGCCCGGGTGCATATCGACCGGACGCAGCGTCAGCGGCATGCCGATGAGCGCAGCCATCAGGCGGATCGTGTAGCAGTCCGGCGAGAGGATGTAGTCGTAAAGCTTCATTGCGCCACCAGCTGTGCCCCATAGGTATAGTTGTGCCGTTTCAGCCAGCGGCGGTAGGCGACGGAGGTCAGGTCTGCGCGCGTCGGGATCTCCTTACCCGGATCGAGCGGCAGCAGGCGGGGGATCTGGTTTTCGAGGATCGACCGGTCCTGCAGGAAGATCATCTGCTGGAAATGGATGAGATCGGTCATCGGGCTCTCGTCATCGAACAGCGCCATCCACGGCCAGACATCGCAAAGATCCTCGGAGAGTGGCTGGACGAACAGCGTGATGACGTCCCACTCGCCCGGTCGCGCAGGACAGGTCTTGTAGAGCACCGAGCAGGTGGGCGCCGGTACCCGGTACATGTAATCGGTGGTGATGCCGGTTGACGCAGATTTCGCGGCCTGGGGCTGGTAGAACTTCACCTTTGTTGCCCAGACCTCGTCTTCGTTCTCGCGGATTTCGACCTCGTATTTCTCGACTTCCGTGTGCGGTTCGGCCCCCAGGATGTCGGTGTGGACGAACGGAAAATGAGCGATATCGAGAAAATTCTCGACGGCCCTGAGCGGCGAGCAGCGCACGCGAACGACGCCCACCTCCACCAGCCGGCGCCCCGGCTGGTCGGCCTCGGGAATGTCGAACAGGTCTGCCTTCGGTGTCCCGATCGAGGTCCAGACATGGCCGTAGCGGAGGCGAACCGGCAGCAGCCGGTCATCCGAGGTCCGGATCCCGATGCTGCCATCGGTATGCCGTGCCACCTGAAGGGGCATGCCCATCAGTTGCGTTGCCCGACCTTCCGGCCCGAGTTGGCTCTCCAGCGCCACCGGATACCAGGCATCCATCATCGGACCGATCATCGGCTGATCTCCTTCCCCGTCTCGCCGGCCTCCAGCCGGATGCGGAACACTTCCAGCGCCCGCGATGCGGCAATCCGCTCATCCTTTGATGCGCTCTCCGCGATCAGACAGAACAGAAGCGTGCTGTCATCCGGCTGGGCAAGGCAAAGCAGCAGACAGTCTTGACCGGCAAGCTTGATCGTCATGCGTCCATCTTCACGCCGGTCGAGCAGGTCCGACGTCGCCAGCCTCTCGGGTGACACCGACAGGGAGATCATGCGCAGTGGCAGAAGGCCGTCGAAGGTCGGCGGTCTGCCTGCCGGCGTCTCCAGGCAACCCCAGATCAGGCCGCCGCTTTCGGTGACGGCATGGGTCTCGACCCGGATCGCCTCCGGCGGTTCCAGTCGCGGATGCGCCGGGATCTTCAGGCAGCGGCCGGTCTGGCCATAACGCCAGCCGTGATAGATGCAGGACAGCGCCTCGCCGCGCACGAAACCGTGCGAGAGCCGCATGCCCCGGTGCGGACAGCGGTCTGCCTGCAGGGCGAGCGTCCCGCTTTCGGCGCGCCACAGCGCCAGCGTCCCCTCAGGCATCAGCGCGGGCACGGCAGTCATGGGGGGCAGGTCGGCGGAGAGCATCAGCGGAAGCCATTCGGCCGAAGAGTGAGGTCGCATGAACGGGGTCTTTTCACTATCAGATCGCGGTCGCCACTATGCATTGAATTGCGGCAAACTCAATCGTGATGCAATTTTAGGCGCTCCGGTGGGGTCAGTGGCTAGGATCGGCTTCCAGTGGAACGGCTCGCCGCTCGATCGTGTCCACCCAAACCTCGATCGGGCCGAGCAGGCAGGCCATTTCCAGCGCTGAAAGCAGGTCTTCCGGCCCCTCCGTCCGCAGCTCGATCCGCTCCTGCGAGGCATGAGCCACTTCATTGCGCAGGCCGAGCTTTGTGGCGTGGCGTGCGATCCAGGCAAGGAAAGAAGCGGGATCGAACCGGCCATGGATCTCCATGATCTCGCGCTGCGCCAACAAGGACGTCATTCCATCACCATACGGTAACCGACACCCGGTTCCGTGCGCACTATGCGCGGATCGGTCGGGTTCTTCTCGATCTTCTGGCGCAGCTGGCCAATGAAGACGCGCAGATACTGCAGGTCATCCGCATGCGCCGGCCCCCAGACGGACGTCAGAAGCGTCCGGTGCGTCACCACCCGGCCGGCGTGCCGGGCGAGCAGCAGCAGCAGATCGTATTCCTTCGGGGTCAGATGCAGGGTCTCGCCGTTGCGGCTGACCAGCCGGTGCACAGGATCGATGGTCAGTCCATCGGTTTCGATGAGCGTCGGAATGGCATCCGCCTTGTTGCGGTGGCGAAGCGCGGTGCGGATGCGGGCCGTCAGTTCCCCGATGCCGAAGGGCTTTTCCACATAGTCGTCGGCACCGAGGTCGAGGGCCGCGATCTTTTCGGTCTCGCGGTCGCGGGCGGACAGGATGATGACCGGCAGGTCGCTCCAGCCGCGCAGGTTCGCGATCACCTCCTTGCCGTCCATGTCCGGCAGGCCGAGGTCGAGAATGACGAGATCCGGCGCCCGGGTGGCGACCGCCCTCAACGCTTCGGCTCCGGTTCCCGCTTCGATGACATCGTAGCCGGCGGCCATCAGCGCCGGTTTGAGGAAACGCTGGATCTGCGGTTCGTCATCAACGACCAGGATACGCGATAGGTTCATCCGGGGTCCCGTTCGTTACAGTGCCGCTTGCGGGAAAGCGCATCGTGATGCGCGTCCCCTTCTTCTTCAAGGCTGGGCTTTCCGCATGGATCGTGCCGCCCATGGCCTCGACGAAACCGCGGGCGATGGAGAGGCCGAGCCCGGTTCCAGGTGCACGACCGTCCGGTTTTCCCCTGCGATAGAATTTTTCAAAGACGCGGTCCAGATCCTCCGGCGGAATGCCGCGCCCCATGTCGGTCACCGAGATGATGACCGCCGGACCATCCATGCGGGCAAACACCCTGATCGCTTCCTCGCCGCCATATTTCACCGCGTTGTCGAGCAGGTTGAACAGCACCTGGCCGATCAGCACGCTGTCGCCCCGGATCAGCGGCAGGTCCGGCGCAATGCCGGTCTCGATCAGGCGTGCCGGCGCATGCCGGCGGGTGCGCTCGACGGCCGATTGCACAACGTCGGCGACATCGACCCAGTCCTGCTTGGGTTTCAGCGTACCGGCCTCGATGCGCGTCATGTCGAGCAGGTTGGCGACGAAACGGCTCATGCGGCCGCTTTCCTCCTCGATCGATTGGAGAAGATCCTGCCGGCTTTCCGGCTCCATGCGCTCGCCGAATTCGCGCAGGCTGGTGACCGCGCCGGTGATGGTGGAGAGCGGCGTCCTCAGGTCATGCGAGATGGAGGAAAGGAGCGCATCGCGATACCGCTCACCCTCCAGCCGCGCGGCCTGCTCCAGGGTTTCGTCGGCAAGCCGTGCCCGGTCCAGCGCGATCGCCGTCTGGTCGAGAATGGCCGTCAGCGAACGTTCGGCGGCGAGGTCCAGCCTCCCGCCCGAGTGCTCTATACCGCAGACGCCAACGATTCCGTGGGGTCCGAGCAGCGGGCGGAATTCAAACCGGCTGTTCGGCAGCGTTCCCGTTCCGTGGCCTGCCGGTTCGCGCTTCTCCTGCGTCCAGCGGGCCGCGGTCATGTCGGTCACGTTCAGTTCCGTATCGGGCGGCCAGGCCGCGACCATCTGCAGATCGCCCTGGCGCGGCAAAAGCAAGACCACGGGCCGTTTCAGGGTGATCTGCAGCTGCGACACCGTCAGCCAGATCGCGTCGTCACGCTTTGCCGTGCCGGCGAGCTTGCGGGAGAAATCGTAAAGAGATTGCAGGGCGGTGGCGCGGGTCCCGGCAATTGTCGCCTGTTCGCGAATGCGTGACGCGAACCCGCCTGAGACGATGGCCACCGCCAGAAAGACGAAGAGCGCAAAAACCTCATGCGGCGCGGCAATCGTGAAGGTGTAGAGCGGATCGATGAAGAAGAAATTGTAGGCGAGTGTCGAAAGAAGGGCCGCCAGCAGCGCCGAGACATAGCCTCCGAGTGCCGCCGACCCCAGAACGCCCAGCAGGAAAACCAGCGAGATGTTCGGCAAGGGCATGATCGTGTCGATCATCTTGCCCGCCAGCGTCGTGACCGTCACAAAACCGAGACCGATGAGGGCCGCACGAATGAGGCGCGGCATCGGTATGGATGCCCGTCTGGAAGAGCGCCGTTTCGCCTCCGCCTTGTCGGGCGTCACGAAGTGAATGCCGAGACCGGATGCCTGGGCGGCCAGCGCATCCGGCAGCGATCGGGCAAAGAGACGGGCGAGTGGAGGACGCTGGCGGGTGCCGATGACGATCTGGGTCGCATGCTCCCGGCGAGCAAGCTTCAGGATCTCGTCGACAAAATCCTGGCCGATCACGCGGCGGCTATCGGCGCCCAGCTGTTCGGCCAGACGAAAGATCGCCTCGATCCCCTGCAGTCGCTCTGGCGTCTCCACCTCGCGGTCGGCGCGCTCGATCGAGACGACGATCCACGGCGCATTGAGGCCGGAGGCCAGGCGCGCGGCCACCCGCACCACCTTTTCCGACAGATCGTCGGAGCCGACGCAGACGAGCAGGCGCTCCCCGGTCGCCCAGGGGCCGTCGATGGCGTTCTGCTTCAGGTAATCCACCATCTGGTCATCGACCCGGTCGGCGGTGCGCCTGAGCGCCAGTTCGCGCAGTGCCGTCAGATTGCCGAGCCGGAAGAAACGGTCCACCGCCCGGCTGGCGCTTTCCGGAAGATAGACCTTGCCGTCCTTCAGCCGCTCGATCAGTTCGGATGGGGCAAGGTCAACGAGCAGAACCTCGTCGGCACGTTTCAGCACGATGTCGGGCACCCGCTCGCGGACGGTCACACCGGTAATCTGCGCGACAAGATCGGCGAGGCTTTCGAGATGCTGGATGTTGAGGGCCGTCCAGACGTCGATTCCGGCGCTGATGAGCTCCTCGATGTCCTGGTACCGTTTCGGATGCCGACCGTTTTCCGGATTGGAATGAGCCAGTTCATCGACGATGACGATGCGCGGACGCCGTTCGAGCGCGCCATCGAGGTCGAACTCCTCCAGCATGCGACCGCTATGGGCGACCCTGCGCCGGGGCAGGATCTCCAGGCCGTCCAGCAATGCGGCCGTCTCGCTGCGCCCATGGGTCTCGACCAGCCCGACGACGACATCCACGCCATCGGCCTTCAGGCGTTTCGCCCGCGACAGCATGGCGTAGGTCTTGCCCACGCCGGGGGCCGCACCCAGAAAAACGGTGAGCTTGCCCCGGCGGTCCTTCTCCGCCAAGGCAAGCAAAGCATCGGGGTCGGGACGCCGCTCGTCCCTGCGGTCATCATCCGCCATCCAGGTCTCACATCTTCAGGGCATCGAGCGCCATGTTGAGCTCTAGCACATTCACTCTTGTTTCGCCGATAACGCCGAAGACGGGTTTTTCGACCGCCTGCTCAACGAGTGCGGCGACGACAGCAGGCTGCAATCCTCTAGCATCCGCGACCCGCGCCACCTGAGCCTTGGCAAAGGCCGGCGAGATATGCGGATCGAGACCCGAGCCGGAGGTGGTGACGGCATCGGCGGGCAGCGGTGCGGCCAAACCGGCGGCCTTCAATCTCTCGACATCGCCTGCGACGCGGTCGCGAAGCTGGCTCGAGGTGGTGCCGAGGTTCGAACCGGATGACGCTGCAGCATTGTACGGGGCCGGGCTGGTGGCGGAGGGACGCGGCCAGAAGTTGCGCTCCGAGGTGAAGGCCTGGCCGATGAGGGAGGAGCCGACAACCTTGCCGTTGCGGATGATCTGGCTGCCATTGGCCGCTTCGGGCATCACCGCCTGCGCAATGCCGGTGACGGCCAAAGGATAGGCCAGTCCGGTGATGGCGGTAAAGGCGACAAAGAGGGTGACTGCGGGTCTGAGATTGTTGAGCATGATTACACCAGGTGAAGTGTGCTGACGGCGAGGTCTATGACCTTGATGCCCGCGAAGGGCAGAACGAGCCCACCAAGGCCGTACACAAGCAGGTTGCGGCGCAGCAGTGCAGCAGCCCCCGAAGGACGATACGCAACACCTTTCAGCGCCAGCGGGATAAGCGCCACGATGATCAGCGCGTTGAAGATGACGGCCGATAGGATGGCCGACTGCGGAGAGGCAAGCCCCATGATGTTGAGCGCATCCAGGGACGGATAGGTGGCAACGAACAGGGCCGGGATGATGGCGAAATATTTGGCGACGTCGTTGGCAATCGAAAAAGTCGTAAGGGATCCGCGTGTCATCAGCAGCTGTTTGCCGATCTGGACGATTTCGATCAGCTTGGTCGGGCTTGAATCGAGGTCCACCATGTTGGCCGCCTCGCGCGCGGCCTGGGTGCCGGTCTGCATGGCGACGCCAACATCGGCCTGGGCAAGGGCCGGCGCATCATTGGTGCCGTCACCGCACATGGCGATCAGCCGGCCGCCCTGTTGCTCCCGCCGGATATAGGCGAGCTTGTCCTCCGGCGTGGCCTGGGCGAGGTAATCATCGACGCCGGCTTCGGACGCGATGGCGGCTGCCGTGACCGGGTTGTCGCCGGTGACCATGACCGTGCGGATGCCCATGGCGCGCAAGGAGGCGAAACGCTCCTTGATGCCGGGTTTGACGACGTCCTTGAGGTGGATTGCCCCGAGGAGGCGCTGGCCATCGGCGACAGCAAGCGGCGTGCCGCCGGTGCGGGCGACCTGATCGACAGCGCGACGAAAGTCCGCCGGTGAGTCCTGTTCGGTGAGACCCGCGAATTTCAGCACCGCATCGACCGCACCCTTGCGCAGGCGGCGCGGCCCGATATCCACACCCGAAAGCCGGGTTTCGGCGGTAAATCCGATGACCGCGTCGAACTCTGACTGCGGCATGGCAACACAGAACTCCCCGGTGGCGAGGGCCACGATGGATCGGCCCTCCGGCGTCTCGTCAGCAAGGCTGGAAAGCAGTGCTGCTTCGGCAAGCTCACCGGCGGTCACGCCTGGTGCTGCCAGGAAATCGCTCGCCATGCGGTTGCCGAAGGTGATCGTGCCGGTCTTGTCGAGCAGCAGCGTGTCCACGTCGCCCGCCGCCTCGACCGCCCGGCCGGAGGTGGCGATGACGTTGAAGCGCACCAGCCGGTCCATGCCGGCAATCCCGATCGCCGACAGCAGCCCGCCGATCGTCGTCGGGATCAGCGTGACCAGCAGCGCTGCCAGCACCGTGACGGAGAGAACCGTGCCGGAATAACCGGCAAGCCCCCAGATCGCCACGCAGACGAAAAGGAAGATCAGCGTGAGCCCCGAGAGCAGGATGGACAGTGCAATCTCGTTCGGCGTCTTCTGGCGCTTTGCCCCTTCGATCAGGGCAATCATGCGATCGACGAAGGAGGAGCCGGGTTGCACTGTAATCCTCACTTTGATTTCGTCGGAAAGCACTTGGGTGCCGCCGGTGACCGCCGACCGGTCGCCACCGGACTCGCGGATCACAGGCGCGGATTCGCCGGTAATGGCGCTTTCGTTGACCGAGGCGACACCTTCGATGACCTCGCCGTCGCCGGGGATCAGTTCGCCGGCCGCAACCAGCACGAGATCGCCCACCTTGAGGCTGGAGGCCGGGATCGTTTCCGTCTTGCCGTTGCTGGCGAGCCTGCGGGCGACAAGGTCCGACTTGGTTTTCTTCAGGCTGTCGGCCTGGGCACGGCCGCGACCTTCGGCGACGGCTTCCGCAAAGGTCGCAAACAGCACGGTGAACCAGAGCCAGGCGGCAATCTGGCCCGAAAAGCCGGCCTCGGCGGGTGAGGTGACCAGGTCGCGGACAAAGAGAATGCTGACGACTGCCGCCACGGCTTCGGTGACGAAGATCACCGGATTGCGGACAAGCTGGCGCGGATCGAGCTTCGACACCGCATTGCGGGCCGCCGGCATAAGGATTTGGGGATCAAGGAGGCTGGACGCCTGATGTTCCTTGGACATGGGAAGTTCCTTCAGAAGGTTTGGCCGGCGAGCATGGAAAGATGATCGACGATGGGGCCAAGCACGAGGGCCGGGAGAAACTGCAGGCCGCCGAGAATGAGAATGATGCCGACCAGCAGCCCGACGAAGAGCGGCCCGTCCGTTGGGAATGTACCGGCGGAAGCCGGTGCCTTGACCTTGGCGGCCAGCGAACCGGCAATCGCCATGACCGGCACCACATAGGCAAAGCGGCCGAGCAGCATGGCAATGCCGAGGGTCGTGTTGTACCAGACCGTGTTGCCGGTGAGCCCGCCGAAGGCCGAACCGTTATTGCCGGCTGCCGAGGTGAAGGCATACAGAATTTCCGACAGCCCGTGCGGGCCGGCCGTGCCGACGCTCGCCACCGCGAAGGGAAGAACTGCGGAAATGGCGGTGAAGCCAAGGATGACCAGCGGCAGGATGAGCACGGCGAGCATGGCGAACTTCATCTCGCGGCCTTCGATCTTCTTGCCGAGGAATTCCGGCGTGCGGCCCACCATCAGGCCGGCCACGAAGACCGACAGAAGCGCAAAGACCAGGAGGCCGTAGAGGCCGGAGCCGACCCCTCCCGGCAGTACTTCGCCAAGCTGGATCAGGAACATCGGCACCAGGCCGCCAAGCCCGGTGAAGGACCCATGCATGCCGTTGACGCCGCCATCCGAGAGACCGGTCGTGACCGTCGCATAGAGCGCCGTCATGGCCTCACCGAAGCGCACTTCCTTGCCCTCCATGTTGCCGAGCGAGGGATCGACGCCGAGAGCCGTCAGGATCGGATTACCGGCGGCTTCCGCCCAATAGGTGACGGCAACGCCGGAGACGAGAAGCACGGCAATGGCGGCAATCAGCGCCCAGCCCTGGCGGCGGTTCCCGATCATCTGGCCAAAGGTATAGACCAGCGCCGCCGACAGCGAGAGCATGGCGAAGATGTTGAGATAGTTGGACCAGGCGGTCGGGTTCTCGAAGGGATGCGCGGCATTGACGTTGAAGAAACCGCCACCATTCGTGCCGAGCTGCTTGATCGCCTCCTGTGACGCGACCGGACCGAGCGATATGACCTGGTTGGCACCTTCCAGCGTGGTGGCGCTGATCGATGCATCAAGGGTCTGCGGAAGGCCCATGGCGACGAAGGCGACGGCGATCAGGAATGCGATCGGCAGCAGCACGTAAAGCGTGGCACGCGTCAGATCGACCCAGAAATTGCCGAGCGTCGAAACTTTTGAACGCGCAAGCGCCCGGGTGAACGCGATGGCAAGCGCCATGCCGGTGGCGGCCGAGACGAAGTTCTGCACCGTCAGGCCCGCCATCTGACTGAAATGGCTGAGCGTCGTTTCGCCCCCATAGTTCTGCCAGTTGGTGTTCGTGACGAAGGAAACCGCCGTGTTGAAGGCAAGATCCGCGGGCATGCCGGCAAAACCCTGCGGATTGAGCGGCAGATAGGCCTGCAGGCGCAGGATCGCGTACAACGAAACAAAGCCGGCAAGCGAGAAGGCGAGCATGGCGAGCGTATAGGCAAGCCAGCTCTGCTCCTTGTCGGGGCGAATGCCGGCGAGGCGATAGAGATCGCTCTCGACACGCCAGAGCACGGGGGACAGGAGGGTGCGTTCGCCGGCAAACACCTTTGCCATGTAAAGCCCCAGCGGCTTGATGGCGAGGAGCACGGCGAAGAAGAGGAGGCTGATCTGCAGCCACCCGATGATGGTCATGGGGATTCTCCGGGAGGATCAGAAGCGCTCGGGCCGCAAAAGCGTGGCCACGAGATAAATGCCGAGGCCAAGCGCCACGGCGAGACCGAAAAGAGGTTCAAGCATGGGCTCGCCTCACAGCCGGTCGAGGCTTCGCGCATAAAGCGCCAGCACGAAAAGCGTGCCGCTGCCAAGCGCGAGGAAGATGATGTCGGACATGTCCGTTTCTCCTGTTGGGTCAGGAAAAACTAATCGCGATCGGCGTCAGGTTTCGATGGGGAAGAGGTTTGGCGCGTATAAGGAAAAGATAAAGGCGCCCGTCCGTCATCAAGGGCCGCCCGAGACCGGCTCCTTACGGAAAAACTCCTCGATGCGCTGCAGGACGACGAAGAAGGGCGGCACGAACACCACGGTCAGGCAGGTGGAGCCAAGCATGCCGGTCAGCACCGTAATGCCGATCGATTTCTGCGCACTGGCGCCGGCGCCGGTCTGCAGCACCAGCGGCACGACGCCGAGGATGAAGGCGATCGAGGTCATCAGGATCGGGCGGAAGCGCGATCCCGCCGCTTCGAGCGCCGCATCCATGATGCTGCGGCCTTCGTGGAAACGGAGGTGCCGCCCTGTCTCAACGATGAGGATGGCGTTCTTGGCCGACAGTGCGATCAAAAGCACGAGGCCGATCTGCGTGTAGAGATTGACGGAGGCGTTGACGGCGAGCAGCGTCAGCGCGGTGCCGATGAGCGCCAGCGGAACAGTGGCAATGATGCTGATCGGCGCCCACCAGCTTTCGTATTGCCCGGCGAGCACGATGTAGACGAGGAGAAGGCTGAGCGCATAGACGAGATAGATCTGCCCGCCGAGCACCCGCTCCTGGTAGGAGACCGCTGTCCATTCCTTGGAATAGCCGTCCGGTAGCAGGTCCTTCGTGATCTCGTCCAGACGGTCGAGCGCCTGACCGGTCGAGAAGCCGGCGGCCTGGGAGCCGATGATCTGTGCGGACGGATAAAGATTGTAGAGGCTGATCAGGGCAGGGCCGGTGACCGCCTCAACCTCGGCGATCGCACCGAGCGGTACCATCTGGCCGGTGGCGCTTCTGAGTTGCAGCTGTTCGAGATCGGCGACGGTGATGCGCCGTTCAGCCTCCGCCTGCACATAGACCTGGAAGACCCGCCCGAACAAATTGATCTGCCCGGCATAGGACGAGCCGATATACTGGCCGACCGTATCATAGGCCTGGCCGACATCGACCTTGCGGGTCTGCGCCTTCACCCGGTCGATCAGCACCGCATATTGCGGCGCATCGGCCCTGAACGGGCTGAAAGCTTCGCGGAATGTCTGATCGCTCCCCGCGCGCTGGGCAATGCTCGCGCCGACCTCGGCCAGGCGTTCGTAGTCGAAATTGCCGTCGCGGGACTGGATCTGCAGCGCAAAGCCTGCGGCATTGCCGATCCCCTGGATCGGTGGCGGCGGCAGGACGAGCGCCTGGCCGTCCGGCAGGTTGCGTAGGCGCTCGCACAGCGCGAGGTAGAGCGACAGGAGATCCTCGCCCTTGGCGCGGAGGCTCCAGTCCTTGAGGATGACGTAGGCGACGCCGGCATTGGCAAGGCTCGCATTGCCGTTCAGCGCCGAAAGCCCGCTGATCGCCACCACGGTCTCGACAACGTCCATGTCCTCGACGCGCCGGCGCACATCCTCCAGCGCCGTCGCCGTTCGTTCCAGCGAGGAACCTTCCGGCAACTGGACGGAGACCAGAAAATAACCCTGATCCTCGACCGGCAGGAAGGCGGTCGGAACGCGCGCGAGCAGCGCCACGGCAAGCCCGGCCAGCACAAGCGCCACAATCGACAGAACGAGGCTGAAGCCGATCATCCGGCGGATCAGGCGGATATAGAGGCGCTCCAGCCCGCCATAGACCACATCGAAGCCGCGATAGATCAGGTTCTTGCGCCGGCCTTTGACATGCGGCTTCAGCCACAGCGCACATTGTGTCGGCTTCAGCGTCACGGCGTTGAGGGCGCTGATCAGGGCGGTGGCCGCGATCACCAGCGAAAACTGCCGGTACATCTCGCCGCTGAGCCCCGGCAGGAAGGAGGCCGGCAGGAATACGGCGAGCAGCACCAGCGTGATGCCGATGATCGGGCCGAACAGCTCGTCCATGGCGCGTGCGGCCGCCTCGCGCGGCGCGGCCCCGGCCTCGATATGTTTGGTGGCCGCCTCGACCACCACGATCGCATCATCCACGACGATGCCGATGGCGAGAATGATGGCAAACAGCGTCGAAAGGTTGATCGAGAAACCAAACAGAGCCAGTGCAGCGAAGGCGCCGATAATGGTGACCGGCACCGTCGTCGCCGGCACCAGCGTCGCCCGCCAGTTCTGCAGGAAGAGCAGGATGACGAGAAGCACCAGCACGGCGGCTTCGATCAGCGTATGATAGACGTCGCCGATGGCGGCGGAGACGAAGAGCGTCGTATCGAAGGGCACGGAATAGGAAAGACCCTGGGGAAACTGAGCCGAAAGCTCCGCCATCCGCGCCTTCACGGCATCGATCGTCTCCAACGCATTGGCGTCCGGCAGCAGGAACAGCGCCAGACCCGCCGCCGGCTTGCCGTTGATCGCAAACTGCTGGCTGTATTGTTGTGCGCCAAGCTCGATGCGTGCCACATCGCCCAGCCGCACAATGTCGCCTCCGTCGCTGACCTTCAGGATGATGCCGGAAAAGTCCCGGACGTCTTCGAGCTTCGAGGCGAGTTTCAGCGTGTACTGGAATTCCTGCCCGGCCGGTACCGGCGGAAGCGCCAGCTGACCGGCAGAGGATGTCCGGCTCTGCTGGCGGATGGCGGTCATGACATCGGAGGGGATGAGGCCGCGGGCCGCCATTTTCTGCGGGTCCATCCAGATGCGCACCGCATAACTTCCCGAGCCGAAGACGTTGACGGCGCCGATGCCCGGCACGCGGGCGATTTCGTCCACCAGGCTGATCGTTCCGTAATTGGCCATGAACAGGCTGTCATGGTCGGGATTGTCGGAGGTCAGCGCGACGATCGCGAGGATCGAGGTGGACCGCTTTGCCGTCTGCACGCCCTGCGACTGGACCGCATCCGGCAGAAGCGGCACGGCGCCGGCCACGCGGTTCTGCACCAGGATCTGCGCCTCGTCCGGATCGGTGCCGATGGCGAAGGTGACGGTGAGCGTATAGGCACCGTCGCTCGTCGCGGTCGATTGCATGTAGAGCATGCCCTCGACGCCGTTGACGCGGCTTTCGATCTGAAGCGCCACATCCTGCACGATGGTTTCCGCATTGGCACCGGGATAACGCGCCGTTACCTGGATCGAGGGCGGCACGACATTCGGATACTGGGCGACCGGCAGGCGCAGCATCGCCACCAGCCCTAGAATGATCGTCAGGATGGCGATGACATTGGCCAGAACCGGGCGATCGATGAAAAATCGGGCCATTGCAGCGCTCCCTGTGGGACGAAATGGGGAAGTGTCAGATCTGGTCGACGATCTCGACCGCCTGGCCGGGGCGTAAGCCGCCGAGGCCGAGCGTCACGACGCGGTCCGTCTCGCCGATGCCGGAGAGGATTTCGCGCCGGCCATTGGGCGTCCTGTCGCCCAGCGTGACCTTGCGTTGTTGCACCACGCCCTTGTCATCGACGACGAGCACGCTGTTGCTGCCCTGGAGGCTGCCGATGGCCCGTTCGGGAACCGTCACCGCGCGGCGCGTTCCGAGGGGAATGCGCACCCGTGCAAACATGCCGGGAGACAGGAACCGATCCGGATTGGGAAAGACCGCCCGCAGCGTCAGCGTCCCCGTGTCGCGATCGATCTCCGGCGCAATGTAGTCCAGCGTTCCGGCATAGGTGTAACCGTCTCCCTCCGAGAGCGCAGCCTCGACCCGGATTGGAGTGTCCCCGCCAAGGGTGATCTTGCGGCCGGAAAGCGCCGTGCGGATCAGGATCACCTCCTGTTCGGTGGCGGAGAAGCTGAGATGGAGCGGATCCGGCTCTATCAGAACGGCGAGCTTCGGTGCCGAGGCGGCGTTCACATAGGCCCCGGCATCCAGGGTTCGTGCGCCGAGCATGCCATCGAACGGCGCCTTGACCTGCGTATAAGATAGGCTGAGGGCGGCGGATCGCAGCTTGGCCTCCGCCGCCGTCACCTGCGCTTCCGCGATGCGCTTCTGGGTATCGGCGCTTTCGCGTGTGCTTTCGGAGACGACCTGCCGCGCCGACAGGGTTTCCTGCCGGGCGGCATTCGCCACCGCCTGTTCCAGGTTCGCCTGCTGCTGCTTCAGATCCGCCTCAGCCGTCAACAGGCTGATCCGGTAGGGCTCAGGCTCGATCACGAAGACGGTCTCCCCCTTGCGGACGAAGTCTCCATCACGGAACCTCACCTCTTCCAGCGTGCCGGAGACGCGGGCGACCAGATCGACGGCATTGACGGCGCTGAACGATCCGGGCGACTGCAGATAGCGGGTGATGTCCGCCGGCTGGGGCGTTTCGATCACCACCCTGCGTTTCGCCTCTTCGGCTGAGGCGGACGGGGGCAGGAGGGCCAGCGACGACAGAAGTCCCAGCGCGGCAAGCAGACGGTACATGATCAAGCCTCCAGGCGGAGCAGGTCCTTACTTCAGGGCGGAGAGTTCCGCCGGTGTCAGAAGACCGTTCTTGTCCTTGTCGATGCGGCCAAAGGCGAGGCCATAGCGTCCGGCCCCCTTGATCTTGCCGGCCATCGGATTGCCGGCGGCGGCAAGGCCGTCGATGAAGGTCTTGAATTCATTCGCGTCGAGTTTCGTATCGCCGTTCTTGTCGGCGGCCATGAAGGCTTCCTGCTGCGCTTCGGCGGCGAGCGGCGCGAGAAGGGTGAGAGACAGGGCTGCGGCGATCAGATGACGGGTTTTCATGCGGCTTCTCCTTGGTTTTGAGACAGGCTCGGTTGTTCAAAGTTTGCTCTGGTCGGTGGCAATCAGCAGGGCGTCATCCAGTCTCGGCACGGCGACGACGAGATGCTCGAGGCTGGACGTGATCGGCCCCGGACGGCTGGAGAGGGTTCGCCCGATGCTCGCGATGGTCTGCCCATCGCCAAAGGCCTTTCCATGGTTCTTGCCGAACCCGCCTTTCACCGCCGAAATGTCGTAGGCCTCGATGCCGAGCGCGCGGAACTGGGCAAGATCGGTCGTCTCGCCGGCGCGGATCTTGCCGCCGAACAGGCGGCGCGACAGCTGCAGCGCGCGGTCATCGGCAGAGACGTAAACTTTGATACGGCCGACCAGCGGACCGAGCTGGCTGATTTGGGTGCGGAACACATCGAAATCGATGTCGGGCGCCGCCAGGATCACCGTGCCGATCCGGTCCAACGCCGCCTTGTCCTTCGAGAGTGCCATCTGGCGCAGGGTCTCCATCGTCAGCCAGGTGCCCATTGAATGGGCGAAGATATCGACGCGGTCGAGGTTCTTTTCTTTCGCCAGTCCATCGAGCAGCTGCTGCAGGGCGTCGCGACTGTAATTGGCGGAGTCCTTGTCGTAGCCATAGCCGGTCGGAATACCCTCTGAGGGCCAGCTGAACAGGATCGGACGGCCGTCAAAGCCGGTATCCTCGATGATCTGTGCGTAGCGGACGGCAGCCTGGTCGAAGCGCGTGTTGAAGCCGTGGGTGAAGATCATGGCGTGCGTCTTCGACGTGCCGGTCGCGCCGATCGGCGCTGCCGTCTCTGCCTTGAACTCGGCGTAGCTGAGCGGAGTGGCTTTCGATAGCGTGATATCTTTCTCAGGGTCCGGGTTGCGCGCGGATACCGGAAGCGTGCCGGCTTCGCGGCCCTTCGGCATCGACATGGTAAGGCGCACGAAATGCACGGCGCTGTCCCGCTCGTGGCCGAACAGGAAGCCTCTCTCGGCCGGGTCCGGCTTGCGTGTGGTGACCGCGAGCATGAACAGCTGGCGGTTTTCAGTTGCGGACGCCTCGATCGGCTGCAGCAGGCCCTTGTCGGCGGAGGCGCAGCCGGTGAGCGCCAGCATGGCGGCGATGAGGCCGCGACCAAGGCCGCGCTTGGCTTTGCAGGAAAGGGCCGTCACGATCGGCATTCCGTTGCTCCAGATGGACAGGTTCGCAGCGCAGGGCCGTGCGAATTGCCAGCGCACACTCGTCCAGGTCGCATCGTCCCGCCATCCCATGATCATGGCGTAGACGCTGCGATCTGCATGGTCGGCTCGCCGCCAAGTGGCGTTTCCACCAGAGAAACCTCCACCGCGTCCTGCGCGAGTGCGAGATCGGTCGTCTGCAGGACCTCGTGCAGCAGGGGCGGGATCAGCGGCAACACGCCTGCTGCGGAGACCCGCAGCAGGTTGAAGGTGAGGCCGAGCTCGTGGGCGTGAGCGCCCGTCACCACATCGGAGAGCGTGATCTTGCCGACGATCGCCGCCTGGATGGCCGGTTCGCTGCGCAGCGTCGATCCCACCAGACGCAGCAGCCGGTCCTGCTGCGCCGTGCTCGGGCTGTCCGTCAGACGGATGGTGATCCTTGCCGTTATCAGGCTGCGGCTGCGACTGGCGACGATGTCGATCTGGCCGTAGGGGATGGTGTGCAGCCGGCCATCGGCACCGCGAAGCCTCAGGCTGCGGATCTGGATGCGCTCGATGCGTCCCGGCTTGCCATCGATTTCGACATCCTCGCCGAGGCGAAACGCATCGTCCAGCATCCAGAAGACGCCGGAGATGACGTCCTTCACCAAAGCCTGCGAGCCGAGGCTGACGGCAAGGCCGAGGATGCCGGCGCCGGCCATGACGGGTGTCGTGTCGATGCCGAGTGCGGACAGGGCGACGAGCGAAAACACGCCGCCGATCAATGCAAGCAGCGAAAAGCGGATGATCGGCAGAACGGTGGAGACGCGCGCCTGCTGCAGTTCCTGGTCGTCCAGCGAGCCGAGCGCCTCCTGCGGCATGATGCGCGCTTCGATCAGCGCATGGATGAGGGCGGCGAGGCCCGAGGCGCAGACCAGAAGCACGAGGGCGAAGTTGAGGCGCCTGGAATAGTCGGGCCAGTCGCCCGGATCGATCAGCGAGAGGCTGCCGACCAGCCAGTAGCCGGCAATCACCCGCAGGATGACGGCGATGGCGAGCGCATCGACGAGGACGCGGGTGACGAACAGCAGCCGCATGACGGCGGGTCGCCGCGAGAGGCTGATGCTAAGCGCAATCGACCGGTCGAAGGCCAGCGCGATCAGGATGCCGATGACCAATCCCTTCATGCCTTGAAACAGCGCCATGTTCTGCATCACCCAGCCCCAGATCCACAGGACGACGCCGAGGATGGCGAGCCAGACGAGACAGAGATGCAGGAGCGGCTTCAAGCCACTGAGGCGCAGCTGCGCGAGAAGGCGCAAGACGAGAATGAGGAGCGCTACCGCCCCCAGCGCTGCAAGGAGGGCAAGCGACGGCCTTGGTAGGCCGGCCCGTTCAGCGGCATCGAGCGCGGCCGCCTGCAGCTGGGCGAAGGCCAGCAGCAGGGCGCCCCAGCGAAAGGCGCGTCTGGCGCCTTGCTCGTTCAGCGCGACGAGCCGGAGGTGAGCAATGCCGGGGCGCAGCACCAGAGCGAGGAACGTGAGGGAGGCCAGCCAGACGACGACGGCAAGCAAGCTGTCGCGCACGAAGCCGGATTGCTCTGCCATGTCGTCCAGCCCATGAACGAGAAGAAACCGAGCCGCTACGGCCGTTGCCAGAAACGGCAGCAGGCTCCAGGCCGTCAACCGCAGCATGGCAATGACCGGAATGCGGGCCTTTGCGGCCGCAAGCCGCCGGGGGCGGGTGACAGCCGAGATCGCGCCGTAGAGAGCGATCAGGAAAAATCCTGCCGCGATCGTTGCCAGAACCGCGTCATTCACCTGCGGAAGATGATCTGCCGCATTGGCAAGATCGGACGCAAGACGGGGTGCCGACAACAGGCTTTCGAAGAACCGCATCTCGAACTGGTCGATGACCCGCCCGGCCTGTTCGATCAGGTCCGGGCCATCGATGGCTGCCACGCCCGGAGCCTGTAGCGCGGCATCCGCCTGCACTGATGGAGCACTCATTGCCAGCCTCGTCGCCTGCGCTGTTGCGCGTGTCGATCCTCGTCTGTAGCGGCGCAAAGGGGCCGGCTCTACCCCATGAACATGGCCTGTGCGGATGCAGCGGTTGCGGCATACTCGCCATTCAGTTGTCGTCGATCGGTCCAGAGCGTCTGCACCGGAGATTGATGGAGAACATGATCATGGCCACTCGCGCCGTCTTTGCCCGCTCAGCACTCGCGCTGGCGTTTGCGTCCGGAATGGCTGTTTCAGAGCCGGTTTTCGTCGCGGCACCGGCCGCAGCCGTCGTCTATTGCAAGACGGTCGGCGTGCCGAAGGGATGCGTCGTTCGCCCGCCAGCCGCGGCCGTCATCTACTGCACGGCCCCGGGCGTGCCCCTCGGTTGTGTTGCACGGCCTGCGGTGCGAACCGCCGTCTATTGCTCGCGCCCCGGTTTTCCCGTCGGCTGCGTTGCGCGACCGGCTGTCCGTGCACCGGGCGTCGGTGCGCCAGGCGTCGGTGTGGCGCCGGGTGTGGGCGTAGGTGCCCCCGGCGTTGGCGCCGCCCCCGCCAACCGCGGCGGCCCTGTCAATCGCCGTGGCGTTCGCTGAGCGGGCCCCTCACGGATCAGGCCAAAGTCGTCCGCCGTCAGATCTTGCCCGTATTGCCGTCGCCGGCCTGTGAGGGAAACTCTGCCGGTAGTGTCAGCGCGATCCGGGTGCCCGTCGTTCCCGTTTCGGTGACGAGGCGGATATCGCAGAGCGCCGCGCGACGCCGGATGTTGAGAAGCCCACGTCCGGTGCCGGACCGGATGGGACCATCGACTGCCGGGGCTTCATACCCATGGCCGTCGTCTTCGATCGTGATGCGCCCTGTCGGTCGTCCCAAGCCGTCCTCGACACTCTCGATCGTCACGGTGACCTGTCTGCCGCCGGAATGCTTGACGGCGTTGGTGATGACTTCATCCATCAGACGGATGAGCTGGATCACGTGCCAGGATTTGAGGCTCTGGAAAATCGGCAGACCCGAGGGGCCGCGAATGCTCCAGTTCAGCTGCATCCGGTGTGCCCGCAACTGCGTGTCGATACGCTCGCGCCAGGAGGCGAGCGCCAGCATCAGGTCGCCGTCCATTTCCTCCATGGCGTCGATGACGAGCCGCAGGTCCTTCAGGGCCGAGCGTGCCGCTTCTCCGATCGCCTGTCCCGATGGCTGCGGCTGTTCCGACAGCGCGACGATGCTGACGAGCTGGCCGCCCAATCCGTCATGCAGGTCCCGCATCAGGCGGGTACGCTCCGCAAGCAGCGCTTCGGAACGGGCTCGCTCCTCTTCACGGGCAAAATTGGCGCGCAGCTTGTCCTCGGCCTCGGCCACCTTCTGCACCAGTGCGGCCGCAAATCCGTCTGCCTCCTTCAATGCCTGCACGAAGCGCCAGATCAGCCAGATCCCGAGCGCAATCAGCACCAGCGAATAGGACGGGCGGCCGATGAAGATCCGTTCGCCGTCCATCATGTTGTTGAGCGTCAGGATGTCGAGCATCCAGCAGCTCAGCACAGCAGTGAAGATGGTCGCGAGATAGATGGCGTGTCGCCTTGCCTGCCACACCGCGGCAAGAAGCACGACCCAGACACAGGCAATGAGAACGCCCATCGAAGGGGGACCAAAAAGAAGAAAGATGGCTCTCAACTGATCCGGCGACATCAGAAAGGCTGACGATAGGATGATGAGCCCGGGAGCGAAGGCAAGGGCATGCCAGCGCCGGATCCGCCGGCCCGTCAGAAGCAGCACGTAATGCAGCATCAGCGCTGCTTCGAGAGGCCCCGTGGCGCCCAGCATTCCCGCGACCACGGCCGAGTGGGGCAGGCCCGCGAAATGCTGCACGACCCCCAGTACGGTTGCCAGGGCCAGATAGCCGTAAATGGTTTCATGCCGGCGGTTCAGCCAGATGATGCCGAGCAGGGTCGCGAATGTCACCTGCCAGGCCGCCAGGATCAGCGGCAGGGTACCAAACAGGGTTCGCCGCAGATCGTAGGCGGGCCGCATGCTGGCATCGGGCCCGATGTAGAGGCTGTCGAGATAGCCCTCCAGCGGCCCCCAGACCTTGAGCCGCACGGTGACCTCGTTGGTGCCGGGCGTCAGCAGGCTTTCGGCAATCGGCGCCAGCACCGGCGTGTTGCGGTCCGGTCTGCGGTTGGAAGGATCGCGCACGGTGTCTTCGATGGTGCTGCCGTTGATGGCGATCTCGATGGTGGTGGTGAAGCGCGGCACGAAGACCGCCCAGGGTGTTTCCCCTTCGCCGGGCGACCACTCGAAGGCACCGCGATAGGTGGTGACTGTCGGCGTGAGGCCCGCGGTCGGTCGATGATCGGGCAGCGTCACCGGTTGCCAGTCGCCGCTCTTTTCTTCACGCCACATCTGTTCGATGCGGTTGCTGTTCGGCGGGCGCGGTAAGGGGATCTGGCGGATCTCGATGCAGAGGGCGATGACGGCCAGTTGCAGCAGCACGAAGCCCGCCGCCAGTGCCACACGGCGGCGGTTCCGGAAATCGGTCAGGGACGATGCGCGCCTCACAGACGGATCAGCCCCTGCTGCAACGCCTCGTAGACGGCTTCGCCCCGGGTGTTCACCTCCAGCTTGCGGTAGATGTTCTTGATGTAGCCCGGCACCGTCTGGCGCGAAATGCCCAGGTGATCGGCAATGTCGGCATAGCTGAAACCCTTGGCTATCCCCCAGAGGATGTCGATCTCGCGCGCGGTCAGCTTGGCGGTGTTGAGGTCCGAGCGTGGCGCACCGCTGTCGCGGGCCTGCGTGCGCCGCACGATGAAGCGGGCGATCGAGGCCGAGATCGGCGAATGCCCTTTCAGCAGATCGCGTACCGTGTCGGCAATGTCGGCCGGGAAGGCATCCTTGAGGATATAGCCGTTCGCGCCGAGCAGGATGGCGGAGATGACGCTCGTCTCGTCACCGAGGATCGAGATGACCATGATCTCCGTCTTGTCGGACTTCTGGCGCATGCGGCGGATCAGGTCCATGCCGCTGCCGTCCGGCAGCTGGATGTCGGTCAGCAGAACGTCGGGACAGCCCTGAGCCAGGCAGGCACAGGCTTCGCTGAAGCTCGCCGCTTGCTGGACGTCGAAATCCGGGTTGTCGGAGAGCGCGCCGACGATGCGCTGGCGCGTCGGGGCGTCATCCTCGACGATCAGGACCGAGATGGGCTGGATGATCTGTGCGTCTGCCGTTGCCAATCTGCGCTCCCGCCCGCTTCAACCAACGGGCATTATCCTGCAAATTCGGCGGTGCGGATAGCCAAGAACATGGGGTCAACATCCGGTATCGGCGCAGTGTCCGGCGGCTAATCCTTCAATCCGAGCGAGCCCTTCAGCCTCGCGCTCATCGGCATGTTCAGCGTGTAGTGGCCGTCGCCGATCGGGCGCATGAACCACTTGTCGTAGATCTCCCGCATTTGCGGGCTGCCATAGACCTGCTTCAGGGCATCGGCAACAAGACCGGCGAATTCGGTATCGTTCACTCGGGTCATGAAGCCATAGGCTGCCGGCTCCGACAGGGGATCGTCGCCGACCCGGTAATCTTCCGGGCGTCCCGAACGGGCGATCAGATTGTAGAGAAGGATGTCGTCCATCGCGAAGGCGGAGGCTTTTCCCGTCGAGACAAGATCGAAGGCTTCGCGAACTTCCTGGACCGGCACGGAGACCAGACCGAGTTTGCGTTCGCGCGAGGCCTGCAGGATCTCGCCTATGTTCACGGTGCCCAGCACCACGCTGACGCTCTTGCCGCGCAAATCCTCAAGTGTGCGGATGTTGTTCTTGGCCAGCGAGACGAAGCGTGTCTGGGTGAAAAAATGCGGGGGCGAAAAGGCGGCGGCCTTGCGCCGTTCGGGCGTGTTGGTGCTGGCATTGCACTCGATGTCGATCGATCCATCGTTGAGCAGTTGCAGGCGGTTTGCCGGGGTGCGGAAGACATACTGGATGTCGAGGGCCGGCAGCTTGAGCATCTGGCGAATCTCGACCGCCATCGCCTTGCACAGGTCGATCGAATAGCCAACGATATCGCCTGAGCTGGTCGTGAAGGAGAAGGGCTCTGCCGATCCGTAACCGACCCGCAGGACCTGGGTCTGGCGCAGCCGCTCGATGGTGGAGGGCACCGCGCTCTCGGCGGGGGCATCAGCCGAGGCCATGGCAAGGCCCGGGAGCAGTGCCAGGAGGATCATGATGGTTCTGAAGAGGATCTTCATGGCACCTCACTCCTTATATTCTTCGGGTGTGTCGAAGACCGCGCGAAGCTCCGGCGACATCGGCAGCTTCATGTTCTGGCCTTTCGGCGGGATCGGCTGTTCGAACCATTTCTCGTACATGCGGTAGATCTCGCCGCTCGCATAGATCGTGCGGATGCTCTCGTTGACGGCCTCTTTGAACGCCGTATCGCCGAGCGGCAGCAGGATGCCGTAGGGTTCCGGGCGACTGAAGGTTTCCTGGGACAGCACATAGGCTTCCGGATTGGTTGCCGCGGCAATCTGGCCGGCCAGCAGAATGTCGTCCATCACGAAGGCGGACGCCTTGCCGCTCGTCACCATGGAAAAGGCCCCGGCATTCTCCTTGTTCAAAAGGATCGAGATGTTCAACCCTCTCTCCCGGTTGATCGCGTTCAATTGATCGAGATTGACCGTGCCGGTCGTGGCGGCAACGCTTCGTCCGGCAAGATCCGCGATCTTCTGGATCTTGGCCTCCTTCAGCGACACGAAGCGTGTCGCCGTGACGAAGTGCGGAAAGCTGAAAGCGACCAATTTCCGGCGTTCGGCATTGTTGGTGGTGGCCGCGCATTCCATGTCGATCTTGCCGGAGCGCATCATCACGAAGCGGGTCGCCGAGGAGACCACAAGATATTCGATCTTGATCTTCGGCAGGTTCAGCCGTTCGGCCATCAGATCGACGATGCGGCTGCAGAGCTCCAGCGAATACCCGGTCGGCTCTTCGTTGACGATGTAGGAGAAGGGCGGCTCGGACTGCCGGTGTCCGATCCGGATGACACCGGTCTCGCGGATCTTCTCCAGCGTGTCCGGCGCGGCATCGGTTGCGGTCGCTTTACCGGCAGAAAAAGGCGCTGCGACAATCATCGCCACCACTGAAAGCAATGCGGCCATTACACCCCGGCAGCGGCGGGCAGGTGTCATTCGGGCAGAGGCAGTCCTAATCATGCTGACCATTCCTCATAAAGCGGCGCGCAGCGGAGGCGCCTGGATCCGTGGTATGTCCAGTTCTGGTAGAAGAGCGGGTTTTCCGAAGAGGTAGCCTTGCGCCGATCGGCAGCCGAGTGAGCGGATGACGTCCAGTTGCCCCCTGTCCTCGATGCCTTCGGCCGTCACCTCGATCTCCAGCCCGCGTGCCAGCGCGATCGAGGAGCGCACGACGTTGAGGCAGCGCGGGTCATTCACCACGCCGGAGACAAAACGGCGATCGAGCTTGATGCGGGTGACCGGCAGATCCATCAGGTAGGACATCGAACTGAAGCCGGTTCCGAAGTCATCGACGGCGATGCCGATGCCCATGGCGCGGATGTCGTTCAGGTTCGACGTAACCTCCGTGCCCTGGGCGCGGTGGCTTTCGGTGATTTCGATTTCCAGCCGTTCCGGGGACAGTCCGGTTTCCGTCAGTGTCCGGCGCAGGAAATCCGGCAGATCCGGCCGCTGCAGGCTGAGTGCTGACAGGTTAACCGCCACGCTTCGACCATCCGGGCGCAGCGCCATCTCGCGGCATGCCTGCTGGACAACCCAGCGATCAAGATCGAGGATGACGTTTGTCTCTTCCGCGGCCGGAATGAAGGCATCCGGGCTTACCAGTCCCTTCTTCGGGTGATGCCAGCGAATGAGGGCTTCGTAACCCGCGACGTCTTCCGTCGCGGTCCGGACGATCGGCTGATAGAGCAGCTGGAACTGGTTCTCGGCGAGCGCCTGGAGCAGTTCGACCTCGATTGCGCTGCGGCCGCTCCCCTCCATGGTCATGCCGGGTTCGTACATCCGCAGGCATCCGCGACCGGCACCCTTGGACGTATAAAGGGCGATATCGGCATGGGCCATGACGTCCTTGTTCGTCGTACCGTGGAACGGTGCGGTCGCCACGCCGATGCTGATGCCGATGCCGATCGGATGACCTGCGATCTCGAAAGGCTGGTTGATCGCCTCGATGATGCGGTTGCCGAGGTGGCGTGCTTCCTTGCGGGCGTTGACGGAGACGGACTGGATCAGGGCGAATTCATCGCCACCGAGCCTGGTCAGGATATCTTCCGGGCCCATCAGGGGCGTGATGCGCTGTGCCATGCCAATCAGCAACTGGTCGCCGATCGCATGGCCGTAGGTGTCGTTGACCGGTTTGAAGCGGTCGAGATCAAGCAGCATGACGTTGACGATGCGTCCGCTTTCGACGATCCGGCCCAGCATTGCCGATAGCGTCTTCTGCAGGAAGGCTCGGTTGGGCAGTCCGGTCAGGGGGTCGTGAAGCGCGAGATGCTCCAGTTCCCGCGCCGCCTCCTGCGCTCTGCGCAGCTGCTCGCGCTCCACGACCCCTTCACGCAGGGTTTCGATGGCCGCCGCCAGTCGTCCGATTTCATCCCGGCGATGCTGGAACGGTGTGACATCGCCGGTATCCTCTCTTGCGATCCTCTTCAGCGATTCGATCAGCTTCGGAATCGGATGAAACAGCCGCCGCATGGTGAAGACCACAACGAGGGCGGTCAGGATCATGCTGATGGCGCCATAAAGCAGCGAGTTGCGGTAGAAGCTCGCCTGCATTTCCAGAAGCCGGCTTGCCTCTCCGGCGCTGGCGACGATCGCGCCGAGAAGCGTCCCGCCGGGCGTCTTGATGGGAATGATGGCGACGTAGTGCCGTTCGGCACCGATTTTTGCAAAGCCCGTCTTGAAGTGGAAAAACCCGCCGCTCTCATCCTGTTCCAGTTCGAGCCTGGATCCTTGCGAGCTGCCGTTATTGTCGGTCAGCGTCAGCAACTGGCCATTTTCCGGGTGATAGGAAGCAAGCCAGATCTTCTCCTTGGTCTGTATGGCCGCGAGCGCCAGCACATCGAGCGCAACGAAACCGGTGTCCAAAACGGACTGATCGTCACCGATCATCGTTTCGGACTTGATGCCTTCGATCTGGGCGCTGTCCGTCAGATCGACGGACACGAAGGTGTAGATGCTGCGAATGACGCTGCTGGCAATCTGCGCGTTGGTACTCGCCTGGCGCCGCCAATCCTCCCGCTGGCTGCGTTCGATCATCACCCAGCCCGTCGCGGCGCCGGTCACATAGGATGTCGCAACGGCCAGGAGAAGGAAAAGCGTCACCTTCCCGAAAATCGAGTTTCGCCAGGCGACCTCTCTGCCTCTCACATTGCCGAGCGAACTATTGCGCAACATCCGGTCATCCAGCATCAAGGAGTGGTTTGGCGAAAAATGTGACTATTCCTCACCGTGCGGCAGGCTGCTTTCAAAAGCGTTGACGGATGTATGTGTTGCCTCACATGTCTCCTTTTGGTTGAAACAGGGTTTATTTTTGCTTTCCGATCCCGCATCTATTGTTCGATATATGCGAACGATCATTTGTCAAACTGGGATGTTTCGTTGACGATCCGATGTCTTATCTTGATCGCCAGCAGGACGCGCCATCTGCTGCGTCCAACCGTTCAGGGAGCGATACCATGACCCTCATCCACGAAAGCATGTCCCGCGGCCATACCAATACCGGCTGGCTCAACAGCTACCATACCTTTTCGTTCGGCGGTTTTCAGGACCCGACCCGCATGGGTTTTGCGGCTTTGCGCGTGATCAACGAGGATCGTATTGCCCCCGGCTCCGGCTTTTCCGAACACGGACACCAGGACATGGACATCCTGACCATGGTCCTCTCCGGCAAGCTGTTGCACAAGGACACGCTCGGCAATGTGGTGACCATCGCGCCGGGTGAGGCGCAGTTGATGTATGCGGGCACGGGCGTGCGCCATTCGGAGATGAACGCTTCCGCATCGGACGCGGCGCATTTCCTGCAGATCTGGCTGATCCCGGATCAACGCGGCGGCGCCCCGCGGTACCAGCAGGTCCGCCTGCCGGATATCGAGGCGAGCCGCAAATGGACGCTGATTGCCGCCGGTGCCGGCAGCGGTGCGCCGCTGGAGCTGACGTCGGATACCCGTCTTTTGATGGCGCATCCGCGGGAGGGCGACAGGCTGTCCATCCCGCGGCAGACGGGACGGCAGGTGTTCCTGCACATCGTCGAAGGTCTTGCGATGCTGGATGGCGAGCGTCTTGCCGGCGGTGACGGCATCCAGATGGGATCGGACGAACTTCCGAATCTCGAATGGATCACCGACGGCAAGGCCCTGCTGTTCGACATGCGGCGCTGACGCCGGAGGCCTCAGGCGGCGTATTTCTGGACGAAGGCATCCGCCTCCAGATCTCGGAAATCCTGCAGCGCCTCGAACAGGCGCTCGTGGCTCCAGTCCCACCAGGCGAGGCGCTCCATGCCTTCAGCGGTTTCGGCGGAGAAGCGTTCGCGAATCAGCCTCGCGGGCACGCCGCCGACGATCGTGTAGGGCGCGACATCCTTGGAGACGACGGCGCCGGCCCCGATGACGGCGCCGTTGCCGACGGAAACACCCGGCAGGAGCGTCGCGCCATGACCGATCCACACATCATGGCCGATGGTGACGCGGTGGTCGCGGCGCCAGGAAAAGAAGTCGTGGTCGTTCTCTGCGCCGTCAAAATAATCGGCGGCGCGGTAGGTGAAGTGGTGCAGCGTCGCCCGCCAGGTCGGATGATTGGTGGCGTTGATGCGCACGGCGGCGGCGATATTGGCGAATTTGCCGATGCTGGCGCACCAGACCGCCCCATCCTGCATGATGTAGGAATAGTCGCCCATCTCCACCTCGTCGAGGCGGCAGCGTTCGGAGACTTCCGTATAGATCCCGAGCGTGCTGTTCACGACCCGCGCAGTCTCATGGATGTAAGGCTCAAGGCCAAGCCTGCGGCTCATGCGGCAACCTTTCGCGGCGAAAACTGGGTAACGTCGAGGATGCGGTCGGCCACCGCTTCGCGCACTTCCTCGTCGTGGAAAATGCCGAGCATGGCGACGCCCGCCTCCTTCTTCTGGCGGATCATCTCCACCACCACAGCCCGATTGGTGGCATCGAGCGAGGCGGTCGGTTCGTCGAGCAGCAGCACCTTGTGATCGGTGATGAAACCGCGAGCGATGTTGACGCGCTGCTGTTCACCGCCGGAGAAGGTGGCCGGCGGCAGCTGCCACAGATCCTGCGGCAGGTTCAACTGGTGGAGGAGTTCACTCGCCCGCTCGCGGGCCTCGGTCTGTGGCACGCCACGGGCCAACAGCGGATCGGCCACCACATCGAGCGCCGAGACGCGCGGCACCGTGCGCAGGAACTGGCTGACATAGCCGAGGCTCTTGCGCCGTACTTCCAGCACGATCCGCGGATCGGCCGAGGCGACATCGACGATCTGCCCGTCGTGATCGATTAGGATCTGCCCGCTATCGACGGCATAATTGCCGTAGAGCATCTTGAGGATCGAGCTCTTGCCGACGCCGGACGGACCGCCGAGTACGACACATTCGCCGGCGGAGACCGAGAAGCTGACATTCGACACGACCGGCAGCATCAGCCCGCCGCGCAGGTGCATGATGAAGCTCTTGGCGACATCGGAAACGATGAGAGGGGTTGCCATGAGATGGGCCTCACACTTGCAGGATCGAAGAGACGAGAAGCTGGGTGTAGGGCTGGCGCGGATCGTCCAGCACCCGATCGGTCAGGCCGTGCTCGATCACATGACCGTCCTTCATCACCATCATCCGGTGCGACAGCAGGCGGGCGACGGCAAGGTCATGCGTCACGACGATGGCGGCGAGGCCGAGATCGTTGACGAGACCGCGCACCAGATCGAGAAGTCGCGCCTGGACGGACACATCGAGGCCGCCGGTCGGCTCGTCCATGAAGACGAGACGCGGCGAGGTGACGAGGTTGCGGGCGATCTGCAGCCTTTGCCGCATGCCACCGGAAAAGGCGCGCGGCTGGTCATCGATCCGGTCGGCGGCGATTTCCACCCGCTCCAGCCATTCGGTGGCGGTCTGTCGGATGCGTCCGTAGTGACGGTCGCCCACCGCCATTAGCCGCTCGCCGACGTTGGCGCCGGCAGAGACGGTCATGCGCAGGCCGTCGGCCGGGTTCTGGTGGACGAAACCCCAGTCGGTGCGCATCAGGAAACGCCGCTCGGCCTCCGACATCTGGTAGAGATTGCGGAATTCGCCGTCGCGCATGCGGTATTCGACGCTGCCGGTCGTCGGCATCAGCCGGGTGGAAAGGCAGTTGAGCAGCGTCGTTTTGCCGGACCCGCTTTCGCCGACAATCGCCAGCACTTCGCCCGGCCACAGATCGAAGGAAACGTCCTTGCAGCCGATACGGCTGCCGTAAAAGCGCGACAGGCTGCGGACCTTGAGAAGAGGGGTGTCGCTCATTCGGCGGCTTCCTTCTGATCGGGGGACATCTCGCCGGCATGGCCTTCGGCCCGACGCGTTTCGCAGTGATCGGTATCGGAGCAGACGAACATGCGTCCGCCCCGGTCATCAAGGATCACCTCGTCCAGATAAACATGGCGTGCGCCGCAGAGCGCGCAGGGTTTGTCGAAACTCTGCACCTCGAACGGATGGTCCTCGAAATCGAGGCTCACCACATCGGTGAATGGCGGCACGGCATAGATCCGCTTTTCGCGGCCGGCTCCGAACAGTTGCAGCGCTTCCGACTGGTGCATTTTCGGATTGTCGAATTTTGGCGTGGGCGACGGGTCCATGACGTAGCGGCCGGCCACCTTCACCGGATAGGCATAGGTCGTGGCGATGCGGCCATGGCGGGCAATATCTTCGTAAAGCTTCACATGCATCAGCCCGTATTCCTCCAGCGCATGCATCTGGCGGGTCTCGGTCTCGCGCGGCTCCAGGAAGCGCAAGGGTTCCGGGATCGGCACCTGATAGACCAGCACCTGGCCTTCGGTGAGCTTCGATTCCGGAATGCGGTGACGGGTCTGGATAATGGTGGCCTCGCCCGTCTGCGTGGTGACGGCGACATTGGCCACCTTCTGGAAGAAGGCGCGGATGGAGACCGCGTTTGTCGTGTCGTCGGCGCCCTGGTCGATCACCTTCAGAACATCCTGAGGGCCGATGATGGCGGCGGTAACCTGGACGCCGCCGGTGCCCCAGCCATAGGGCATCGGCATCTCGCGCGACGCGAAGGGCACCTGGTAGCCGGGAATGGCGATCGCCTTCAGGATCGCCCGGCGGATCATCCGTTTGGTCTGTTCATCGAGATAGGCAAAATTGTAGGTGGCGAGCTGTTGCATGGTGGCTTACCCTCTGCCCTGGCGCTGTTCGGGGAGGCGAGACATGGAAATGCTGGGAGTGTCGTTCCGCTTCGAGGCGGTCGTGTTTGTCGGCGTGTTTCTTGCGGTCGCCTTCGTCGTCTTCCTGACGCGAAGGACCGGGGGACGACGTGAGGCCTCGGGAGATGGCGGGGGCGTGTGGGATGGCGACGGCCATTGCGACGGGGACTGATCGCTCACTCTGCAGCCTCCTGTCGTTCGCCCGGTGCCCGAGCCGCCTGCTTGTCGCGCATGCGGCGCACCAGATCGAGTTCGGCCTGGAAGTCGACGTAATGCGGCAGCTTCAGGTGCTCGACGAAGCCGGTCGCCTGGACGTTGTCGCAATGGGAGATGACGAATTCCTCATCCTGAGCCGGCGCGACGACGTCCTCGCCGAATTCCTGCGTGCGCAGCGCCCGATCGACCAGCGACATCGACATGGCCTTGCGTTCGCTCTGGCCGAAGACCAGACCATAACCGCGGGTGAACTGCGGCGGTGCCTTGGCCGAGCCCTTGAACTGGTTGACCATCTGGCATTCCGTCACGCGGATCTCTCCGAGTGAAACGGCAAAGCCCAGACCCGGCACCTCGAATTCCACTTCGACGAGGCCCATGCGGATCTCTCCGACGAAGGGATGCGTGCGGCCATAACCGCGCTGGGTGGAGTAACCGAGCGCGAGAAGAAATCCCTCGTCGCCGCGTGCCAGCGCCTGCAGGCGAAGATCCCTCGGCATCGGAAATTCCATCGGCTCGCGCGTCAGGTCGCCGGCGACATGATCATCGGGCATCTCGCCATCCGGCTCGATCAGGCCTTCGCCGTCAAGAATTTCGGAGACCCGCATCACCGGGTCGAGACCCTCGTCGCGGCTTGCCGGCTGTTCGACGGTTGCTTCGCCGATGAGGGAGGGGTCAAGCAGCCGGTGGGTATAGTCGAAGGTCGGGCCCAGCAATTGTCCGCCCGGCAGGTCCTTATAGGTGGCGGAAACGCGTCGTTCGACCCGCATGCGCCCTGTTTCGATCGGCAGCGAACTGCCGAAGCGCGGCAGTGTCGTGCGATAGGCGCGCAGCAGGAAGATCGCCTCGATCATGTCGCCGCGCGCCTGCTTGACGGCAAGGGCGGCGAGCGATGTGTCATAAAGCGAGGCTTCCGCCATGACACGATCGACGGCGAGACCGAGCTGCTGGATAAGCTGTTCGATGGTGAGGCTCGGCACCGAGCGATGCCCGCGCCGGCGATCGGCCAGCAGGCGGTGGGCATTGGCAATGGCGGCTTCTCCGCCCTTGACGGCGACATACATAAATCAGGCCTCCAATGGGGTGATCTTGGTGGTGCGCGGCAGGCAGAGAAGCTCGCGCCCGGCCGTCAGCACCGCATCGATGCCGCGCGGGAAGAGCGCCCGGTTGCCGATCCACTGGTGCAAAAAGGGCTCCGGCAGGCCCATCGGCGCAATGGTCGCAACGTCACGAATGCCAGGTCCCGTCAGGTTCAAGGGCCGTCCGCCGCTGAGCGCGGTCACTTCGATGACGAGCGTCGTGGAGCGATCCGGGTATTCCTGGCTGCCGGCGGCAAACAGGCTGAAGGGCGGCATGGCGGCGCCGGCCTCCAGAAACGCAAATCGGGCCTCCGCCTTTTCCCGGGTCAGCGGGGCACCACAATGGAAGGACAGCCAGGCCGTTGTGCCGGACTTCGTCAGGTCCGGTGACAGCCAGACGGGGGTGTCGTTGTCGCACAATGTCAGCATCACCGCCCCGGCGGCAATACCGAGCGGTGCAGGCGGGGCGACGGTCGGCGCGACGCTGCCGAGGGTGCCGGGGCGTGCCATGCAATCCATCAGGGTGCGAAACACCGACTGGCTGTTCAGCACGGCATCCGGAAAGCCGCCGGCAAGGTTCTGGGTCTTGCTGTGCATCAGTCTTCTCCGCGGACCATTGTGAAAAAATCAACCTTCGTGGCTGCCGTCTCATGGGCAAGACGCGCCGCCTCTTCGGCCTGCCGTTCTTCCGCCGGAACCAGCAACAGCCGTTCGACCCGATCCTGCTGGGCCGGAAGCTGCCAGAGCGCAGCGAAGACGGCACTCCATTCGGCGGCCACTTTGTCCGTGCCGAGCCGGTAGCCATGGCCGACGGTTCCTTCCGTCAGCTGAATGGTCGCGCGGCTGACGGTCGCCTCGCCAAGGTTGAACGGCGAACCGCCGCCGCCCATCCGGCCGCGCACCAACACGAGCCCCGTCTCCGGTTCACGCAGCCGCGCAAATGTAGGCTTTGGTTCAATCTTGTCCCAAGCGGCCCGCATCTCGTCCGCACTGCAGCGGGCAAGCAGGTCCATCACGCGTTTTCTCGGGTCTGCCGGAGGGGCGGGCTCTGCAAGGCTCATCACAACACCGTTCGATAATGTCTATTTATGTAGACAACCATACAATTTACTGTATGTGTAATCGCAGGGCATGACAAGGGTGTGACAGGGCAGGCAATGATGCAGCGGCAGAAGGGTGTCGCCATGTGGCGGCAGATTGCGGACAGGATCCGGGCCAGCATTGCGGCGGGAGAGTATGACGAGACCGGCAAGGTGCCGCCAGAAACCCAGCTGGCGGAGATTTTTTGCGTCAATCGGCACACCGTCCGGGCGGCGCTCTCCGCATTGGCCCAGGAAGGTATCGTCCGGGCGGAACAGGGGCGCGGCACGCTGATCAAGCGGCGCGACAAATTCCACTTTCCCATCAGCCGCCGCACCCGCTTCACCCAAGGCATCGGCGATCAGGCGCGCGACCTTGCCGGCCGGCTGCTGGCTTCCGAGATCGAACCGGCCGGAGCCGAGGTGGCGCGCTGGCTGAAGATCGACCCCGGCAGCCTCGTCCGACGCCTGGAATCGGTGAGAAGCGCCGATGGCCGCGCCCTCTCGCGCGGAACCTCCTGGTTTCCGGCCGATCGTTTCGCCGGTATCGAAGATGCGTTCGGACGCACGCAATCGATCACGCTGGCGCTGCAGGCCTGCGGCGTGCCGGACTATCTGCGCGACGTGACCGAGATTTCCGCCGTCCACGCCGAACCGGATGACGTCACCGAACTCGGCCTGACGCCGGGGGCGATCGTTCTCGTCACGCGGGCGCTGAACACCGATCTGGACGGCTTGCCAATCCAGTATTCCATCACCCGCTTCCCGGCGGACCGGGTGCAGTTCACGATCCGCAATTGACCGGCGGTAGGCTGGAGACCGGAGGACGGCCTCAGAACCTGAACTCCAGATGTGCGGATAGGGTATGACCCACCACGGCCTCGCTGATATCGGCATGGTAGCTCACCGTGCCTTCGAAAGGCGAACTTTCCTGCGTCAGCAGCAGTTCCGCGCCGATCCGGAAGCGGTTGCGACCGGCATCGACAGTACTCTCGATCGATGAGCCGAGGAGTTCGACGGAGCGGTCGATGTCACCAAAGCGTCGTCCATAAGAGACATCGAGGGACGGCGTCAGTGCCATGTTCTGCACCGCGAGATCCGTCATGCTCAGTTTGATGCCAACACCCAGTTCCGCCTGATTGGCGATTTCGGATCCATCCTTGAGGCCCAGGAGCCCGGTTCCGCTCTCGTTGATGGCGCCCAGCCGATAGTGGGCGGCGCGACCATAGAGATAGGGCGAAGCCCTGAGCCCGTCGTGTCTGACGGTAACGCCTGCGCGCATCATGGCCCACAACGCCCGGTCGTCCTGGTCGTTCGTGATATTCAGGCCGGCATTGCCGAGCACGGTCCCGGCCATGCCGGGCACGGTCTTCCGCTGCATGCTCGTGTTGAAGACGCTTGCTCCGAGCGTTGCATCGGCGAAGAGACCCTCGCCTTCGAAAGAAACGGAGGGAGCGACATGGTAGGACGAATCGTCCGTCCGATTGCCGTTATCACCCTTGAATGTGGAACGACTATATCCAAAGGCCAAACCGAGGGACCATCGGTCATCCAGCGCATAGTCCACCCCGCCGACGAACCCGCCCATCGTGTAGCGCCCGGACAGTCCCGCACTGCCGAGCGAAAGATCGGCCTTGGAGCCCAAAGGCGTGAACCAGAAGCCGGAGCGGTCAGGCGCATCGAGCGTCGAGCGTCCTTCCACGGCGTCACCGACGCGGTCGAGCGTCATGCCGTGCGACCAGAGGGACTGGGCGTAGAGGGCGCCTGCCTCCGGCGATTGGGTGGCGACCATGTTGCCAACATTCAGCAGGCCCCAGCCATAGACGTCGTCGAGGCCGGCCGCGCCGATATCCGTCGAGGTCTGGAACACCAGCTGGGCCAGCTGCTGGTATGAGGCATTGGGATAAAGCTGCCTGGCGATCGCCAGCGCACCGGTGACATGCGGTGCGGCCATGGAGGTTCCGGCGAGACCGGCATAGGTTCCATCGAGGAAGGTGGATTCGATAAACCCTGCGGCGCCGGCATTGTCATCCCCGCCGGGTGCGGCGACGCAATAAGCCTTCACCCCGCCGCCGCAGGCCTGTGAATAGCTGGCAAGCCGACCTTCCGAGTTGACGGCAACGACCGTCATCCAGCCGGGGGTGAGTTCCGGAAAATAGAGCGGGTAGAAACTCTGCACCGACGGATAGCCGAAACCATCATTCCCCGCGGCAAAGACCATCACCCCGCCCGATTGGACGAGCTGCCGGTAGAGGGCGATTTCGGGCGCCGTTTCAGGGTCGGTGATGTAGCCGGCATAGTCCGCGATCGGACCGGAATAGCCGAAGGAGGCGTTGAAAATGCGAACGCCTTGATCGAGCCCATAGCGGAGCGTCTTCTGAAGAGCGGTGGCATAGGCTTCATCGGAGGCAAAGGTGATCCGCAAGGGGACGATCTCCGCGCCCGATGCTACGCCCACCACGCCTTGGCCATCGCGATTGGCCGCGATGATGCCGGCCACGTGGGTGCCATGGCCCTCCACATCTGTCAGGCCTTCGCCCGTGCCATCGATGCCAAGCCCACGGTAACGTCCCACCAGTTCGGGATGCAGTGCGCTTCCCACCTGCAGTCCGCTGTCCGTGATGCCAACGAGGACATTCTTTCCGTCCAGGCCCTTTTCAAGCGCCTTGTCGATACCGATCATCTTGAGGCCCCACTGGTTGTCGAACTCCCGTTGGAAATCCTGGGCGAGGGCGCTGGAGCAAAGCACGAGACTGAAGGCGGAACTGGCAAGAATGCGGCGATGCGTCGGTTTCATATGGGTCTTTCAAAGGGTAACGACATGGTGTGGCGAGGCGGACGAAATGCCTGCGGTTCGCGCAGCGCGAACCGCAGGCATTCCTTTCCCATCCCCAGACAAATCTACCAGCGAGCACCGGATCGCCGTTATTCCCGCCGTCTCACACCCGGTGCAAAAACGGCCACTTCTTGTCCTGGCGTCTCAGATCGACATTTGGGGGGGCGGGAGAGCCGCAGGTGCTCGTCTTGATGCGGATCAATGCGATGGGCACTCTGCCAGGCAGAACTGAAGGTAATCCGCAGGAGGCTGTCCCCGTGTTGCCGTGTTGGCCGCCGATGGCCCGTCACAGGCGTCACTTTGACCGCTGCCTGATCACGCCAAGAGGAGCAAGCCCTTGACCATCGCGCATCCGCACGGTCTCGATCCAGATGCCTGCCTCACCGCCCTTAATGCCACGCCGGACGGCCTGTCGCATGAAGAGGCGGCGCGCCGCAGAGGCATTCACGGGCCGAACCGTCTGCCGGAGCCGGAAAAATCCAGTGCCGTGATGCGCTTCCTGAAGCAGTTCCACAATGTGCTGATCTACGTCCTTTTGGGCGCGGCGCTGGTGACCGCGCTGCTCCAGCACTGGGTGGATACCGGCGTCATCCTCACCGTCGTCATCGTCAATGCGATCATCGGATACCTGCAGGAGGGAAAGGCCGAAGCGGCGATGGCCGCCATCCGCAACATGCTGGCACCCCGGGCCGCCGTGTTGCGGCAGGGGCGCCGCCAGAACATTGATGGCGCTGACCTCGTACCCGGCGACATCGTGCTTCTGGAGGCCGGCGACAAGGTGCCGGCGGATCTTCGCCTGCTGCAGTCTTATGGCCTGTCCGCGCAGGAGGCGATCCTGACGGGTGAATCCGTGCCGGTCGGCAAGGCGGTGCATCCGGTGGCGGCCGATGCGCCGCTGGCAGATCGTCGCTCCATGCTCTGGTCGGGCACGCTGGTCACGCAAGGGACGGCCAAGGGGCTGGTGACGGCAACCGGCAGCGCCACCGAAATCGGCCGCATTGGCGGGCTGCTGTCAAAGGTGGAGCAGCTGACCACGCCGCTCGTCGAGCAGATGGATCATTTCGCCCGCTGGCTGTCCTTCCTCATCCTTCTCGTGTCGGCTCTGCTTCTTGCCTATGCCTATTTCCTCGGCCACCGGGATTTCAACGAGGTCTTTCTGGTGGTCGTCGGGGTTGCGGTCGCCGCCATTCCCGAAGGCCTGCCGGCGGTGATGACCATTACACTTGCGATCGGCGTTCAGGCGATGGCCGGGCGCAATGCCATCGTCCGGCACCTGCCGGCGATCGAGGCGATCGGTTCGGTCTCCGTCATCTGCACGGACAAGACCGGCACGCTCACCCGCAACGAGATGGTGGTGGCGGCCGCCGAGACGCCCGCCGGCCGCTTCGAAATCCGGGGTGAAGGTTATGCGCCGCAGGGCTCTCTTCATCCCGCCGGCGACCTTTCGTCCCTCGGTAGGGCGGCAGCCCTGTGCAACGACGCGGCGCTCATTCAGCGCGACGGCCACTGGAGCGTTGAAGGCGATCCGATGGAAGGAGCGCTTCTGGCGTTCGCAAGCAAGGCAGCCGGAGGCGAACACGGCGCGGAAGAACGGCTGGACACCATCCCTTTCGATCCGCGCCATCGGTTCATGGCGGTTCTGATCGGTGCTTCGAACGGGGGGCATGTCTTGGTGAAAGGCGCGCCGGAGCGGGTGCTCGCCATGTGCACCGGCATCGATCCCGTCTTCTGGCACGGTCGTGCGGACGAAATGGCAAAGCGGGGCCTTCGGGTTCTGGCGCTGGCGGAAAAACAGATAGAAGGGCACAAGCTCGATCATGACGCGGTGACAGCAGGCCTCTCCTTCCTCGGCCTAGTCGGTCTGATCGATCCTCCGCGTGCCGAAGCCATCGCGGCCGTGGCCGAGTGCCGGGCAGCGGGCATCCGCGTCAAGATGATCACCGGTGATCATGCCGGCACGGCAGCGGCCATTGCTTCCCAGATCGGCCTCGAGAACGCCCAGCGTGTCCTTACCGGCGCCGATCTCGACCGTCTCGACGATGCGCAGCTGTCCAACGAGGTGGTGGATGTGGACATTTTTGCCCGCACCAGCCCGGAGCACAAGCTGCGGCTGGTCACGGCGCTGCAGGCGCGGGGGTTGACGGTTGCCATGACCGGCGACGGTGTCAACGATGCGCCGGCCCTGAAGCGCGCCGATGTCGGCGTTGCCATGGGGCTGAAAGGCTCGGAAGCCGCCAAGGAAGCCGCGGATCTGGTGCTGACGGATGACAATTTTGCCAGCATCGCCGCTGCCGTTCGCCAGGGCCGCACCGTCTATGACAATCTGCAGAAGGTGATCAGCTGGACACTGCCGACCAATGCGGGGGAAGCCTTCGTCGTGGTTCTGGCGCTGCTCGCCGGCCTCGCACTTCCCGTGACAGCGGTCCAGATCCTGTGGATCAACCTCATTACGGCGGTGACGCTTGGTCTTGCCCTTGCCTTCGAACCGACCGAGGCGGAAACGATGAGCCGCCCGCCGCGGCCACGGTCTGCACCGCTGCTCACGGGCACGCTGGTCTGGCATGTGCTTCTCGTCGGCGTACTGTTCCTCGCCGCCGTCTTCGGTATCCTGCAGTATGCGCTCGATCGCGGTTACCCGCTGGATCTTGCCCAGACCATGGCGATGAATACGATCGTCGTGCTGGAAATTGCCCAGCTGTTCTTCATCCGCAACATTCACACGACCTCGCTCACCTTTGCCGCGATCCGCGGCACACGGGTGGTGTGGATCGTCATCGCGACGGTCACGATCGCACAGTTTTCGGTCACCTATGTACCCGCCTTGCAAGCCGTGTTCGGCACGCAGGCGGTGCCGTTTGCCGATGGTCTGCTGATCCTGGCCGCAGGCGTGGTCTTCTTTGCCGTGATCGAACTGGAAAAGCAGATCAGGCTCGGATTGCGAAAGGCGGCAGCCAGACCTCACGGCTGAACGCTGCGGGTTGTCATCGAAGTTTCTCAAAAGCGTCGTCTGTCTGTCACGAGCCGGCCCCATGAGGCGTTCCGATAAAGGAGCGCCGCATGTCACCACAATCTCTCGATCTCACCGGTATCGGCAAAGGCTTCGGCGCGGATGACGTGTTGAAAACCATCGATCTCTCCGTGCGTCCGGGCGAGTTTCTGTCCCTCGTCGGCATGTCCGGCTGCGGCAAGTCAACGCTTCTGCGCATCATTGCCGGGCTGGAACGGCCCGATCGCGGCCGGGTGTCGATTGGCGGCACAGATGTGACGGATGTCGATCCGAGCGACCGGAACCTGGCGATGGTCTTCCAGTCCTACGCGCTTTATCCGCACATGAGCGTGCGCCAGAACATCGCGACCCCGCTTCGCATGCGCCGGCTGTCGCTGGCTGCCCGCTTGGCGCTCGTCGGGCGGATGGCCTCGTCATCCGAGGTACTCCGGGAGATCGAGGCGAGCGTGATGCAGGCGGCGGAAACGCTGCAGATCGCCCATCTTCTGGATCGCAAGCCCGCCCAGCTTTCCGGCGGCCAACGCCAGCGCGTGGCGCTTGCCCGGGCGCTCGTGCGCTCGCCTGCCGCCTTCCTGATGGACGAGCCGCTCTCCAATCTCGATGCCAAGCTACGCGCCCATATGCGCGACGAACTGGCAGCCCTGCATCGGCGCCTCGGGGCCACCTTCATCTATGTCACGCATGATCAGGTCGAGGCGATGACGATGTCGGACCGCATCGCACTGATGAGCGAAGGGCGGATCGAACAGCTGGGCACCCCGGACGAATTGTATGGTCAGCCGGCGACGCTGACGGTGGCCCGCTTCATCGGCACGCCCTCGATCAATCTCCTGCCGGTCGAGATCGGCGCTGATGGCGGCGTGTCCCTTCTCGGCAAGCCGCTAGGCCTGCAGGTGCCGGCTCGTCATGCGGGTCCCGCCACGCTTGGCCTGCGCGCCGAGGATCTGACGATCAGCGGTGAAGGCCTGCCGCTGCGGGTGTTCCGGACCGAAATGCATGGGGCCGATCGCTTCGTGCACGGGCATCTTCTGGCGGATGAGCGCCAGGTGCAGACGCTCAGGCTTCCGGCGGGCGAACAGCTTGCCGCCGATGCCGATGGCGTGATCCGCGTTTCCTTTGCGAGCGACCGGGCGCATCTCTTCGGGGCAGATGAGGCACGGATCGCCACCTCGCTGACAGAGAGGGCAGCGGCATGACGGTCGCCCTGGACATGGACGCCCCCGTCGAGGTTACGCATACCCGGCGGTCCAGCACCGAACGGCGTATGATGTGGCGCGCGCTCGTCTTCGTCGCGCCGGCCTGCCTGCTGCTGGCGGCGATCTATATCATCCCGATCCTGGTGCTGGCGGTCTTTTCCGTCACCGACTACCAACTGGGCGCGCTGTCGATCCGCTTCATCGGCCTCGACAACTTTGCCCACGCCTTCAGCGATCCGGTCTTCCTGCGCTCGCTGAAGAACACCGTGATCTATGCCGTCATCGTCATTCCGCTCGGCGTGTTCCTGGCGCTCGGCGTGGCGCTTCTGGTCTATGGCCGCAAGCGCAGCCGTGGCTTCTGGGAGGCGGCCTATTTCCTGCCGGTCACCGCCACGCTGGTGGCGATGGTGACCGTCTGGCAGTTCCTGCTGCATCCGTCGATCGGTCCGGTGAACGCCGCCATCAAGTGGTTCGGTTTCGAGCCGGTCTCCTTCCTGTCTAATCCTGTCCTCCTGATCCCCACCATGGCGATGATCGGCGTGTGGCAGGTGCTGGGTTTCAACATGGTGCTGTTCCTCGCCGGCCTGACGGCGATCCCGAAGGATCTATACGAGGCGGCCCGCCTGGATGGCGCGAAGAACCCGATCGACCGCTTCCTGACCGTGACCTGGCCAATGCTGGGGCCGACGACGCTCTTCGTCGTTGTCACCACCTCCATCTCCGCCTTCAAGGTCTTCGAGACGGTGGCGGTGCTGACCAAGGGGCGGTTCGGCTCGGAAACCCTGCTCTTCGATCTCTATCTCGAAGGTTTCGAATACTCGAACACCGGTTATGCCGCGGCCCTCACGCTGATCTTCCTCGTCATCATCCTGATCCTGTCGATCGGCCAGACCGTCCATCTTGACCGGAAGGTGCACTACTGATGGCTCGCTTTCGCGCTTTCCTGCCGAACCTCGTGCTGGCCGCCGGCGCCTTCGTGGTGCTGCTGCCCTTCTACTGGATGTTTTTGACCTCCATCCGCTCACCGGCGGAAATCTTCGACGTGTCGCTCTGGCCGATACCGAAGGCTTTTGATGCGGCGGAAAATTATGCCCGTGCCGCCAATCAGGTGCCGATGGCGCGCTTCATGCTGAACGGCGTGATCGTCTGCGTCGGCATCCTGATCGTGCAGGTGCTGACAGCGGTGCCGGCTGCCTATGCTCTGGCAAAGCTGAAATTCCCTGGCCGCAAGCTGCTGCTGACCCTGGTGATCGCCGCGCTCTGCGTGCCGATCCAGGCGCTGGCGCTGCCGCTGTTCGTCGGGCTTGCCAAGCTTGAACTTCTCAACACCTATTTTGCGATGATGGCGCCGTTCTTTCTCTCGGTCTTTGCCATCTTCCTCTTCCACCAGTCCTTCCGCAGCTACCCGGACGAGATCATCGAGGCGGCGCGCATGGACGGCTTTTCCGAGATGGAGATCTGCTGGGGGCTGGTGTTGCGCGGCTCCTTGCCTTCGCTGGCCGCCTTTTCGGTCTTCTCGGTCGTCGCCCACTGGAACGATCTCTACTGGCCGATGATCGTTGTCACCGACATCAACCTCGCGCCGCCGCCGCTCGGCATGCTGTTCTTCTCAGATGTCGAATCCGGCGCGAACTACGGCGCGCTGATGGCCGGTGCCGCCCTCATCACCGCGCCCATGCTCGTCTGTTTCCTGCTCGCCCGTCGTCACTTCATCGCCGGCATCACCATGACCGGCGTCAAGTAAACCTTTCCACCCCCTCCCAAGACCCCTGGAGATGACCCATGAAACTCAACCGACGCACCCTGATGAGCGGCCTGATGGCCTCTCTCGCCTTTGCCGGCGTAACCAAGCCCGTTCTGGCGGACGAGATCACGCTGAACGTGCTCTACAACCTGCCGGGCTTCACCAAATTCCATCAGCCGCTCGCCGATGAATTCATGAAGAACAACCCGGGCATCAATATCAGCTTCCTGGCGCCCGCCGCCGGTTATAACGAAGGCCAGCAGCAGGTGCTGCGCGCGGCTGTCACCGGCAGTCTGCCGGACGTTTATTTCTCCGGATACAACCTGACGGCAGAGCTGGTGCACACGCTCGCACCGCGCCAGCAGATCACGGATCTGACGCCGTTAATCGAGGCCGAAGGCGGCAAGGCCTTCCTCGACAAGAACTATTCGCCGAAGATGGCCGCACTCGGTCAGATCGATGGCAAGCAGTACGGCCTGCCGGTCAATGCCTCCTCGCCGATCATGTATATCAATGCCGATCTGGTGAAGAAGGCCGGCGGTGACCCGGACAACATGCCGAAGACCTTTGGCGGCCTCATCGAGCTTGCCAAAAAGATCCACGCCCTTGATCCGAAGATCGCCGGCATGGGTTATGACATCAACGGCTGGCCGGATGACTGGCTGTGGCAGGCGCTGATCTTCCAGCAGGGCGGCAAGCTGGTGGATCCCGCCACCAAGACCGTTGCCTTCAACAACGAGATCGGCCTCAACGCTCTGAAGCTGACGCGCCAGTTCGTCACCGAAGGTGGCCAGAACCTGCTCGATTGGGACCAGTCGCGCCAGCAATTCGGCGCCGGCCTCACCGGCTTCATCTTCTCGACGCCAGCCCATGTGCAGACCATCGAAGGTCTCGTCGGCAACCGCTTCCCGTTGAAGACGGCAACCTTCCCGCTGGAAGACAAGGAAAACGGCGGCGTGCCGACCGGCGGCAATTCCGCCGTCATCCTGACGCAGGACAAGGCCAAGCAGGATGCTGCCTGGAAGTATCTGAAGTGGATCACCGGTCCGGAAGCGCAGAACACCATCGTCCGCATCACCGGCTACCTGCCGACCAACAAGCTCGCCACCGGCCCGAACTATCTCGAGCCCTACTACGTCGAGCATCCGAATGTGAAGACCGCCTCGCTGCAGGCTGACCGTTCGCTTCCCTGGGCCGGGTATCCGGGTGGTGATTCTGTTCGCATCTGGCGCACCCAGCGCGACATCATTGGCACCGTCATGCGCGGCGAAGTTTCGCCGGAAGCCGGTCTGAAGCAGATCGTCGAGCAGACCAACGCCCTGATGAAATAAGCCAAGCCTTGCCAGGCTTGTTGTTGCGGGGCCCTCGCGGCCCCGCACTCTTATTGGACGAAACGAGTGACACCATGAAAATCATCCAGATCACCGACACGCACCTGATGCCCTCCGGCGTCACCGTCAACGGCGTCGATCCCGAGCAGCAGTTGCGTGCCGCGATTGCCGATATCGTCGAAAAACATGCCGACGCGGATCTCGGCATCATGACCGGTGATCTCTGCAATTTTGGCGATCCCGAAGCCTATGCGCTGCTGAAGGAAATCCTGGCGCCGGTACCCTTCGAGATGCGCCTGCTGCTGGGCAACCACGACGACCGGGCAAATTTCCGGGCGGCGTTTCCCAATCATCCCGTGGACCAGAACGGTTTCATCCAGTCGCATCTCGACACGCCCTTCGGCCGCCTGCTGTTCCTCGACAGCCATCAGCCGGGCGTGATCGGCGGCCATTATGGCGAGGACCGGATGGTTTGGCTCGACAGTGCGCTGGCGGGGGCCGGTGATGAGCCGGTAACCGTCTTCATCCATCATCCGCCGATGGACTGCGGCATCGGGCATTTTGAGAAGATCGGCATGCATGACGAGGGGCGGCTGATGCAGCGTCTTTCGGTACATCCGGGCGGCATCCGCCATATCGTCTTCGGGCATATTCATGTACCGCTCGCCGGGACCAGCGTTGAGGGCATTGCCTTCAGCTCCGGCCAGGCCTGCGCCCACCGGTTCATCACCGATCTCGATGCGCCCGATCCGCTCTGGACCGGCGGCAACCCGTGCTACCGGATCATCAGGCTCGATGAACAGGGGTTCCGCGCCTATGGTGCGGAGGTCGGCGAGATTTCCACCGGCCGGGCGATCATCTGCGACGGCCCCTGAGACGGGCTTGCCCTCTCAGGCGGCATCGTCCTCGGCATCGCGGTTGCGCGAGAGGACGGGGTAGACCACCAGCCCGTCCTCCTCGCCGCGTGGAAACTGGCCGTCGCGATGCCGTTTCTCGGCGGCCTTGTAGCCTGCCGGGCTCACCCCGATGTAGTGCTTGAACATGCGGGAGAAGTAATAGCTGTCGCTGTAGCCCACGACAGCGGCGGTCTGCTTGACGGAGCGCCCGCCGGCGAGCAGCCCCATCGCCCGCTCCATGCGCTTGAATTCCTGGTACTTCGTCGGCGTCAGGCCGACCTGCCGGCGGAAGACGCGGCGGAAATAATCCTGATTGTAGGGCACCGAGCCCAGCACCTTCGGCACGATGCCGTCATCCAGCGGATCGGCGGCGATGCGGCTTGCGGCCACCATCACGGCGAGCGACAGCGCATCCGGATTGTCGACGCTTGCCTCCTGCTGCTGCCGCCAACCGAGGAAGGCGGCTTCGATGTATTCGATGAGGAAAACCATGAAGAGATGGTGCTGCGCGAGCGTTGTGGAGGATAGAGGCACGCTTTCCCGGTAATGGCGGGCCATCTGCTGCAGCATGTCCCAGCGGGGCAGGCGCACGGCGCGGCGCAATTCCATCTGCGAGATGAGATCCACACGGCCGAAGACATCCAGTGTGAAATGCTGGGCGAAGCCGGTGTAGAGGTCGGTGGAAGTGGCGCGTCCGACAAAACGGGTCCCGGCCTCGATCAACAGGGCGTGGCCGGGCTCCATGGTCAGCCTTTCGCCGGCAATCTCATACTCGGCCGATCCTGTAAGACATATGACAAGATCGTGCACGGAGTTGGTCTTGTCGATTCGCCAGGTCGGCGAGTGCAGCATCTTGATGGTGGAGCGGGTGAGGGTGAGATTGAGCGCCTGAACCGGAATGGCGGCCAGTGGACCTTGTTCGTTTTTATCCATCTTTTTGTCCGGAAGCCTCTATTCTCTTCTCCTCGACTGCGGAAGATAGTAGCCCGCAACGATGGAAAACACCAGCTCCATCGCCTGTTCAATGGGAGGAGCAAGGCAAAGCTGGGTGGAGGCGATGCACGAACGTGTCTACCTGCCGGCTTTGCCGCGATACCAAGATGCACAAATCGGAAATCCTGAAATCGGCTGCGGCGGCCCTGAGATCACGACCCGCGATTGCGGCGTCAATGTCGTTAAGTGCGCATCCCTCGTGTGTGCACGGCGCCGATCATCACCCAAATATGTATGACATGCTCCGGATGAATGCATCTCTGTCCCGTCCGCTGCATGATCACAATGGAGTTGCCGCATGAGCGGAGACAACCGCTTCCTCGGGCTCATCTATCTGTCGCCCTATATCCTCGGGCTCATGGTGTTCACGGCGCTGCCGTTTGCCGCGTCCTTCTACCTGAGCTTCACCGATTACAACCTGATGAGCGCCCCGGTCTTCACCGGCCTCGACAATTACTGGAAGCTGTTCACCGGCGACCGCACCTTCCGCAAGTCGCTGTGGGTCACCCTGGTCTATGTGTTCACGACCGTGCCGCTGAAGCTCGCCTTTGCGCTCTTCATCGCCGTCATCCTGAACTACAAGCTGAAGTTCATCAATTTCTTCCGCACCGCCTTCTACGTTCCCTCGATCCTCGGCGGCTCGATCGCGATCGCGGTCATGTGGCGTTATCTCTTCGCCGATGTCGGCATCGTCAACATGGCGCTGCAGGGTATCGGCCTGGAACCGGTGAACTGGTTCGGCGATCCCACCAACGCGCTCTTCACCATCACGCTTTTGCGCCTGTGGCAGTTCGGTTCGGCCATGGTGATCTTCCTGGCGGCGCTGCAGAGCATCGACAAGTCGCTCTACGAGGCGGCCTCGATCGACGGCGCCGGCAAGTTTTCGACCTTCTGGCACATCACCATGCCGCTGATCACGCCGGTCATCTTCTTCAACCTGATCATGCAGATGGTCCAGGCCTTCCAGGAGTTCAACGGCCCCTACATCATCACCCAGGGCGGACCGCTGAAATCCACCTATCTCCTGCCGCTCTACATCTACGAGGAGGCCTTCAAGCGCTTCGACATGGGCTATGCCTCGGCCATTGCCTGGGTCCTCTTCGTCATCATCATGGTGCTCACCGTCATTGCCTTCTGGTCCTCGCGCCACTGGGTCTATTACGCCGGCGACAAGAGGAGCTAATCCCATGGCCGATCACGTTCTTTCCCCAAATCTGGCCGCCGACCAGGAGGCCGATCGCATCCTGAAGGCACAGCGCCGTCGCCATACGGTCAGCATGATCCTGCGCTACGGCGTGCTGACGCTCGTCGGCCTCCTGATGCTCTACCCGCTGATCTGGCTGATCGGTGCCTCGTTCAAGCCGAACTCGGAAATCTTCGCCGGCGCCGGCTTCATCCCGCAGGAGCCGACCACCTCCGGCTATGTCAACGGCTGGAAGACCTCGACGCCCTACACGTTCGGACATTTCTTCTGGAACACCTTCCTGATCGTCGTGCCGAAGATCATCGGCACCGCAATCTCCTGCACGGCGGTGGCCTATGGGTTCGCCCGCTTCGAATTTCCGGGCAAGAAGATCCTGTTTGCCTCGCTGATCGCCACCCTGCTTCTGCCGAATGTGGTCACCCGCATTCCGCAATACCTGCTGTTTCGCGATCTCGGCTGGCTGGATACGTTCCTGCCGCTCTGGGTGCCGTCGGCCCTGGCGGGCGATGCCTTCTTCGTCTTCATGCTCGTACAGTTCCTGCGCGCCATCCCGCGCGACATGGAGGAGGCGGCTCGCGTCGATGGCGCCAACACCTGGCAGGTGCTGATCTTCATCGTCGTGCCGCTGCTCATCCCGGCGCTCATCTCGGTCTGCCTCTTCCAGTTCATGTGGACCATGAACGACTTCCTCGGACCGCTCATCTACATCTCGTCGGTCGACAAGTTCCCCGTGTCGCTGGCGCTGAAACTCTCCATCGATACCACCGAAGCCTTCGAGTGGAACCGGATCCTCGCCATGTCGGTGCTCACCATCATGCCGGCGCTGATCGTGTTCTTCGTAGCCCAGAAATACTTCATCGAAGGCATCTCCGCCGGTGGCGTGAAAGGATAAGTCATGGCTCGTCTGCAGCTTAGAAACCTCGAAAAAGACTATGCCGGCTTCAGGGCCGTGCACGGGATCAACCTCGAAGTCGCCGATGGCGAGTTCATGGTGCTCGTCGGCCCGTCCGGATGTGCAAAATCCACGACGCTGCGCATGATTGCCGGTTTGGAACGCGTCACCGGCGGCGAGATCCGCATCGGCGACGACCTCGTCAACGACAGGGCGCCCGGCGAGCGCGGCATTGCCATGGTGTTCCAGAACTATGCGCTTTATCCGCATATGAAGGTGCGCAAGAACCTCTCCTTCGGACTTCGCCTGAAGCGCCGACCCACGGACGAAATCGAGCAGGCGACCCGCGACGTCTCCAACATCCTGGAGATCGGCGATTACCTTGAGCGACTGCCGAAGCAGCTTTCCGGTGGCCAGGCGCAGCGCGTGGCCGTCGGCCGAGCACTGATCAAGAAGCCGCAGGTCTTCCTCTTCGACGAACCCCTGTCGAACCTCGATGCCAAGCTGCGTGCCTCGATGCGCGTGCGCATCACCGATCTGCACAAGCAGTTGAAGGCCGATGGCCTGCAGTCCACCGTCGTCTACGTCACACACGACCAGACGGAAGCCATGACCATGGGCGACCGGATCTGCGTGATGAAGGAAGGCCGCATCATGCAGGTGGCCGATCCGGTGACGCTCTACAACCGCCCCGCCAATGCCTTTGTCGCGGGTTTCATCGGCAGCCCGGAAATGAACCTCGTGGATGCGAACCTCTCCGGCAGCACGCTGACGATCGGCTCGCAAAGCCTGACGTTGGAACCGGCGATATTGAACCGATTGAGCCCGACGATCGCGTCGGCGCTCACCTTCGGTGTTCGCCCGCAGCACTTCACCCTGGTCGGTGCCGAAGAGCCGAATGCTCTCGCTGGCCGTGTCTCGCATGTCGAGTTCATGGGCCATGAGGTCTACCTCTACGTCAATGTCGAGGGGCAGCAGATGATCGTGGTGGTGTCTGCCACGCAGTACGACCGCAGCAAGATCAACGGGGATGTCGTCCGCCTGGCCCCGAGCCAGGAGACGGCGCATCTCTTCGACCGGAAAACCGGGGAGAACGTCTCCCTGGCCGATATCCACTAAGCATGTTCGGGAGGAATGACATGACTTTGACGAAGCTTTTCCTGGCGACGGCACTCGCTGCGACCAGTCTCACACAAACGGCGGCCGCCGCCGATCTGCGCATGTCCTGGTGGGGTGGTGACAGCCGCCACAAGGCAACGCAAGCGGCGCTGAAGGCCTGCGGCGAAAAGCACGGCCATACGATCGCGGCCGAATTCACCGGCTGGGACGGCCATCTCGAAAAGGTGACGACCCAGATCGCCGGCGGCACCGAAGCCGACATCATGCAGATCAACTGGCCGTGGCTGCCGCTCTTCTCGATCAAGGGTGACGGTTTTGCCGATCTCAACCAGTACAGCAAGATCATCGATCTCAGCCAGTGGGCACCGGAGGAACTGGCGGCCGGCTCGATGAACGGCAAGCTGAACGGGCTTTCCGTCTCCACCACCGGCCGCGTCTTCATGTTCAACAAGACCGCGCTGGACAAGGCCGGTGTCGCCATTCCGACAACCTGGGACGAACTGTTCGCCGCCGCCAAGCAGCTGAAGGCGAAGGCCGGTCCTGACGCCTATCCGATGAATGCAGTCAAGGAGACGGCGGTGCTGCTGATCTCGCTCTATGCCACGCAGAACACCGGCAAGGATCTGGTCGATCCGGCAACCAAAAAGGTGGCCTGGACGCAGGAAGAGCTCGCCAAGGCGATCGATTTCTACGGCAAGATGGTCAGCGAAGGCGTCGTCGTGTCGCAGAAGGACAATGCGGCGGAGGGTAACCTCAATCTCTTCGAAAGCCCGAAATGGGCGGATGGCCGCATCTCGGGCTCCTATGAATGGGATTCGACCTTCTCCAAATATGCCGATCCGCTGAAGGGTCAGGTTCTGCAGCCGGTCGGCATCCTGAAGAATGCCGATGCCAAGACGGAAGGGGTCTACCGCAAGCCGTCCATGGTGTTCTCGATCTCCAAACGCTCGAAAAACCCGGAAGCCGCCGCCCAGATCGTCAACTGCCTGCTGAACGAGCCGGAAGGCATCACCGCACTTGGTACCTCGCGCGGCCTGCCGGCCAGCAAGATCGCAGCGAAGATGCTGACCGATGCCGGTAAGATCGAACCGCAGATCGTGGCGGCGCACGACATCATCATGAAGGCCACGGGCCCAACGGTGTCACCGCTCAACGAGCACCCGGAAATCCGCGCCGTCTTCCTCGATACGCTGGAGGAATATGCCTACGAGCAGCTCGATTCCAAGGAAGCCGCCGAGCAGATCATCGATGGCGTGAACGACGTCCTGAAGAAGTTCTGATGACCACTGGCAGCCCCCGGATCATGCCGGGGGCTGCTTGTCCTGCCCCATGACAAGGAAGTTTGGAATGCCAACCCTTGCGCTTCTGGCTGCGACCAGCCGGACCGCCAGCGTCAGTTTCGATGCGGATCAGAGCTGTTTTTCCCTGAAAGAGACGACCGGCTGGACGCTCTCCACGCAGGATGGTGGCGTGGTTGCCGATGGCGAGACCAACAAGGTCGTGATGACCCTGCACGGACTGCAGCCAAAGACGCGATATGTGCTGGACATTGGGGATGAGCGGCTCGTCTTCTCGACCAAGACCGAAAGCGTTCTGATTGACATTACCGACTATGGAGCCTCGCCTGAGGCGGACGACAACGCCGCGGCCATCCAGGCGGCCATCGAGCAACTGCCGCCGCACGGCACGCTGAAGATCCCGCAGGGCGTGTTTCGCAGTGGGCCGATCTTCCTGAAGAGCGACATGGTTCTGCTGCTGGAGGAAGGCGCCGAGCTGGCCGGCCATGCGGATCGCTCGCACTATCCCATCCTGCCGGCGCGCCATGTTGATGGTCGGGTGCTCGGCACCTGGGAAGGCGTGGCCGAATCCTGCTTTGCGAGCCTGATCACCGCGCTTAATTGCCGCAACCTCGCCATCACCGGTGCCGGCACGATCGACGGTGGCGGCGACCGCGGCGACTGGTGGACCTGGCCCAAGGAGACGCGCGATGACGCAAGGCGCCCGCGCACCCTGTTCCTTTCGCATGGTGACACCGTTTCCCTGACGGGCCTGACGGTGCGTAATTCTCCCTCCTGGACCATTCATCCGGTGTTCTGCAGCAATGTACTGGCCGCCGATCTGACAATTCAGAACGATCCCCATTCTCCCAACACCGATGGCTTGAACCCCGAGTGTTGCCGCGACGTGCTTCTGGCCGGCATCCATTTTTCCGTCGGAGATGACTGCATCGCCATCAAGGCGGGCAAGCGGGACCCGAAGGGCGGACTGGACCAGCCCTGCGAACGGATCACGGTCGAAAACTGCCGGATGGAGCGCGGCCATGGCGGCGTCGTCATCGGCAGCGAGATGAGCGGATGCGTGCGCGACGTGACGGTGCGCCGCTGCGAACTCAGCGAGACGGACCGCGGACTGCGCGTCAAGACCCGCCGTGGCCGTGGCGGACGGGTGGAGCGCATCCTGCTGGAAGGCTGCCGCATGGACCGCGTTGCGACGCCGCTCGTCATCAACAGCTTCTATTTCTGCGATGCCGATGGCCGCTCCGACTACGTGCAGTCGCGCCAGGCGCTGCCGGTGACCAACGCAACGCCTGAGATCTCCGGCATCACGATCCGGGACGTCGTGGCGAACAATGTCGGCGTTGCCGCCGCCGCTTTCTACGGCCTGCCCGAAGCGCCGATTACCGGCATCACCATCGAAAACTACCGGGTCAGTTTCGATCCGGATGCTCCGCCGGATGTGCCGGACATGGCCTGCGGTTTCGAGCCGATGCGCCATGCCGGAATCATTGCCGAGAACGCGGGCTTTGACCGCCGCACCGGCGTTCACCTTTCCCATGCCACCCAGAGTATTGCTGTATGACCACGACGAGCCTCACCGATTATTTCGACGCCTACGCGCGGGACTACAGCTATTACAAGGGCGGGAGCTGGTGCTACGAGGATGGCTGCCTCTATCGCGGCCTGATCGCGCTTCACGAAGCGACGGGTGAAGATCGCTGGTGGCGCCATCTGACCCGGCTGGTGGACGGGCAGGTGGATGCGGACGGGAATCTCGCCGGCTATACAATGACCGAGTACAATATCGACAACGTGCTGCCCGGTCGCGCACTCGTCTATCTGGCCACGAAGACCGGCGATCTTCGCTATCGCAAGGCGGCCGATCTGCTGGCCAAGCAGTTGCAGACCCATCCACGCATCAATGCGGGTCCCCATTGGCACAAGCTGCGGTATCCCCACCAGGTGTGGCTCGACGGGCTCTATATGGCCCTGCCGTTCAAGCTGGAGTATGGCGCTCTCACGGCAAAACCGCAGCTTGGCGAGCAGGCGCTCGCTGAAATGCTGACGGCCCTGAACCTGACCTTCGATCCTCCCAGCGGGCTCTATCGTCACGGGTATGACGAGGCGCGGCTGCAGGCCTGGGCAGACCCGAAGACCGGGCTTTCGCCGGCCCACTGGGGACGCTCCATCGGCTGGCTCGCCATGGCGATGGTCGATATGGTGGTCACGCTGCCGGCGGGGCCCGGGCGCGATGATCTGACGGCACGCTTCTCCGCTTTGCTGACGGTGCTTGCCGGCCTGCGCACGACGGATGGCCGCTGGCTGCAGGTGATCGACCAGCCGTCGCTGAAAGGGAATTATGCGGAAAGCTCCGCGACGGCGATGTTCGCCTATGCCTTCCTGAAGGCTGCGCGGCTCGGCATCAAGGGGGCCATGCAACAGGTTGGCGCTGACGCGGCGACCAGTCTTGTGGAAAACGCCATGGGAGCGGACGCCTCGGGCCGCATGGTGCTCCAGAAGATCTGTTGCGTCGCAGGACTTGGCGGCTTCGACGGCAATTACCGCGATGGAACGCCCGCCTATTATCTGTCCGAGGTGCTGCGCGATGACGATATCAAGGGCGTCGGTCCGCTGATGATGGCCCATGCGGAAGGCGAGCTGGCAAAGCGCGCAACATCCGCCCGAAGGGAAGCCGTGGCCTGACAGGCCGGCCGGCTGTGTGGCGTCTGCCAGCTTGATGGCAGACGGGGTTCTACGGCGACCGCCGCCATCACAGATTATGGATCTTCACGCCCGGCACCACCTCTTTTGCAATGTCGCAGAGATGCCGGTGATGGGTGAGGTAGATCACCTGACCGAGCTTGGCCATGTCTCCGAACAGGCGGAACACCTCTTCCGAGCGCAGTTCGTCAAAAGTTTCCATGATGTCGTCGGCAACGAAGGGGACCGCCGGTCGCACGGCGGCAAATTCCTCGTAGCCAGCCAGGCGAAGTGCGAGGTACAGCTGGTAGCGGGTGCCGGTCGACATGGCATCCGAGAGTTTTGAAGCGCCATCCTTTGCGACGCCGATCAGGATCTCCTTGTCGCGGTCCGGCAGGGCGGCAAGACCGGAATAGTCGCCGCGGGTGATCTGCGAAAAGGCCTGCGAGGCGCGCTGCATCATCGAGCTGCGATGTTTTTCACGGTAAATGGAAAGCGCCCGTTCGGCGGCCAGCGTGCCAGCTCTCAGCCTCAGATGACGCACGGCCAGATCCTCGATCTCGATCAGGATCGTCGTGCGCTTCGCTTCCAGGCGCGCCACCGCATCGTCGCCCCCCACCGCTGCCAGCCTGTCCCTGGCGCGGGTGAGATCGGCAAACAGCTGTCGGCTGCGCTGGTCGAGATCCTCGATGCGCGCTGTCAGTTCGGCAGCCTCCTGCGCGGCGAGATCCGGATCAAGCTGGAGAAGGTCCTGTTTGATCGTTTCGAGATCGTCTCCCGGAACGATCGCCAGCAACTGGGCCGAGAGCTCCCGCACCCGCTGTTCCTGCCGGTCCCGCTCTGCCGCCTGCTCCATCCGCTGGCTGACTTCGGCCAACGTCTCGACGTCAAAGAAGCGCGCCATGTCCTGCCGGCGTGCGGCATGTTCGGCTATCCGAGCTTTCAGAAGTTCGATGTCCTGGTGAAGGGCCGTGCGCTCAGCCTCCTTCGCCTCGCGCTGGAGCCGGTCGCGATCAGCGCGGGCCTTCAGCCGTGCCATCTGGTCGGCAAGATCCAGAGGCGAGGCGCCCGCGGCCATTCCCGTCAGTGCCGATACACGTTCCACATCGGCGGCAAAGCGCTCCATGTCGCGTTCCATCAGGCCGATGCGCTGCGCCATCTGGTCGCGCTCGCGCAAGATGGCGGGCAGGTCGGCAAGCGCATCGAGAATGGCGCGAACCGGAAATGGCTCCCGTTCTTCGGCAAACCAGGTGGCGGAAAGCGCCTCCGTCCAGGCGGCTTGCCAAAGCTCGTCCGCCTGGTGTGCCTCCTCCAGGTCGCGTTCGCGCGCCTTAAGCTCCCGCTTCAGCTCGGCCTGCCGCTTCTGCTGTGCCTCCTGCCGGGCCTGCCGATCCAGAACATCCGACAGCCGGTCCGACGCCGCTTGCACCAGGCGCGGCAGATCCGTTCCGCTTTTCACGGGCCAATCGAGATCGGCGAGCGTCGCTTCCAGATCGCGCTGCTCGGAAGCCAGATCTTCCGTCAGCGCGCCGCGCCGCTGCCGTCGCGCCGCAAGTTCCATAGCCAGCGATAGGCACTGAGCCCGCCGCCCCAGCCACGTGTCATACGTTGATAGCAGACGATGAATATCCGGCTGTTCGTCACTGACGAACGGGATAGCCGCCCGGATGGTGTCGCCCAACGCGTGCAATTCGGCCTCGGTTACGCGAGATGCGTCGATCTCGCGCCCCAGCATGGCCGTCTGCAGTGCTTGGTCCTGCTGCAATTGCCGAAGCTCGGCGAGATCGCTTGCCCGTGACAGGCGCTCTGCGCCGATCCGGTCGTCCACGCGCAAAGCCTCCTCAAAGCGCTGCGCGCTCTCCCGGTCGAGTGTGTCGATATGCGTCTTCCATGCCGTGTCCCGCGCCGTCCGCGCCTTCGCGGCCGCGGCATCATCGATCACTTCGCCGCGCTGTTCGATCGCCTGCAAGCGGATGGCCAAATCCGCCAGACGGGTTTCGATTTCGCGCCGACGCTCGGTGTGCCGCGACAGGCGGCGTTCCAGCTCGTCAGCTTGCGTTCGCCAGCGTTCGATCTGCCGCGCATCGGCAATTTCCAACCGTTCCAGATCCTCGACGCTGCCCATCCAGGGGCGCAGCATGTCGAGGGCGCGTGCCACCTGCTCCGCCTGCTGTGCCTCCGCCCGTTGTTCGATGACCAGCAGGGCCTGACGTTCGCCTTTATGCAGGCGCGCCAGAAGTGCCTCCAGCCGGCGAAGGGCCGGTGCATTCGCCTGTGTCGCGCTCTCGTCAGGCAGCGTTTCGCTCAGCTCTTCCAGCGCGTACCGTGCCCGTTCCGCTTCGCGTTCGGCTGTCCGCAGACGGGTGAGGATGCCGGATCGGGCCTCGATCAGGTCGCGCAGCCGCGCCGTGAGTGCCGCCGGCAGCACCAGGGCGGCCGGGTCCGGGTGGCCCGGCTGGCCAAGCGATTTCAGGACCTCGGCAAGGGATGCCTCCTGCTCGGCAAGTGCCTGGCGCCGTTTCGGCAGATCGTTTTCGGCGGTGCGGAAGCGGGCGCGGCCCTCCTCCAGCGCTTCGATCTCGGCGGAGGCGGCAAGCAGGCGCTCGTCCACGACAATGCCGGCAATGTCGCCGTCCAACCGCTCGGCCTGTTGCACAAGCCCTGCCATCTGGGTGGAAAGCCGCGTCTCGTCGCGCATCAGGCCGTCGAGCTGCGCTCCCCATTCCCGCGGCGGTCGTGGCAGATCCGCCAAGAGCAGAAGCTCGGCGGACAGGCGTTCGAGATCCTTCAGCAGCGGAAGCGCCCGCATCTGCGCATCGATCCGCGCAAGGCGGGCCTTTGCCCGCCCACCCTCGGACAGCGCCTCCTCATAGGCCTTCTGCGCCTGGGCTTCGGTGGTGACGAGCGACGCATAGGTGGCGGCAAATGTATCGATCGCGTCGCGTTCGCTCTTCAGTGTCGCCAGCTGTTGCTTGAACTCGGCCAACTGCGTGTTGCGGGCCCGCTTGCGGTGAAAGCGCTGCGCCTCCTCGGAGGCAGCGGTCAGCACCGCGCTGACATCGGCAAGGCCGGCGCTGGCGGAAAACAAGAGCTCGCCGAGATCGCCCTTGCTTTCGACGATCGCTTCGCCGCCATCCCGCAGGGAATGTTCGTCCAGCGAGAACATCGTGCGATAGCTACCGCGTGTCAGCCCGCCCAGCGCGGACGCCAGCAGGGCTTCGTTGACCGGCTGGCCGCGGGCGTCGAGCAGCGCGTTCGTCCTCTGTTTCAGGCGCACCAGCTCATGCGCCTCGCCGCCGAATTCCAGAACGCCACCGATCTGCATCGCCGTGTAGGCGTGCAGGAAATTATAGGCGCTGCGTTCCGGAATGCCGAACAACAGGTCGAGATAGGCGGAGAAGGCGGTGGATTTTCCCGCCTCGTTCAGGCCGTAGACGATGTGCAGGTCCGGGCTTCCCGCCGCCGCCGGACCGAAATCGATCGCATGGTCGGTGAACTTGCCGTAGCGGGTGAGATCGAGCCGTCTGAGCCGCATCAGGATGCCTCGTCCGCAGCGGCGGAGAGCCGCGCCATCAGGTCTTCGCTGCCATCGCGGATGATTTCGTCCACGAAGGCGTCAAGCGCTGCCTCATTATCGCCGGCAAAGCGGCGGCTTTCCGGCGGCAGATCGTCGAGCAGGCTCTGCACCATGTCGCGTACCTCCTGGCGAAAGGCATCCGATGCCGTGACATCGTCGCGCATCAGGGTGCCGAGTTCCTGCACGGGGTCCGCGGTTGCGGCATTGCGGGTGATGGCCGGCGCTGCCGAAAGCTCCAGTTCCAGCTTCTCGATCCACGTTTGGCCGGCGCGTTCCGCCCGCTGCTCGGCCTCCGTCTGCAACAGGTCGAAATCCCGGCGGATGGCAAAGGCAAGCGGACTTCTACCCGTCAGCCGCAGCCGTGCCACCAGATGATCCGAGCGGGTCCGTTCCCGTTCTGCCTCGAGTGCGGTGCCGATCTGATCGACCAGACCGCGCCAGTCGGAGGTGCCGGAGATATCCACGGTCACGCGGGCGAACTGGGCAAGGCTGGTCAGCCGTTCCTCTACCCGAACGGACCCGTCATCGCCGATCGTCACCAGCGAAACCGTCTTTTCGCCAGCCTCGTTGATATCACGCCCTTGCGGCATGCCGGGCATGATCACGGTTTTTTCCCCGGCGTGGTGGGTGCGCTGGTGAATATGGCCGAGCGCCCAGTAGTCGAAACCGGAGGCGTGCAGGTCGGCAACGGCGCAGGGCGCATAGGCATCGTGTCCCGGTGCGCCGGCAAGGCTGGTGTGCATGATGCCGATGTTGACGGCACCGGCAATCGGCGTCTTGAACTTGGGCAGCAGGCTTTCCGGCGCCTGCGGCTTGGCGAAACTCAACCCGTGGATGGCGACGGTCTGGCCGCCACGCGACAACTCCACGGCCTCCGCCCGGCCGGAAAAGATCTTCACCGAGGGCGGCAGCACCAGTTCCTGAGTGATCTTCGAGAGCGCATCGTGATTGCCGCGGATCTTGAAAACGGCGATCCCCGCCTCGGAGAGCCGCTGCATCTGGCTTGCCAGAAAACGGGCAGTCTTCATCGAGGTCTGGTCACCATCGTAGAGATCGCCGGCGATGATCAGCGCATCGACCTGTTCCTCCAGGCACAGATCAACGATCCGGACCAGCGCCTGACGGGTAGCGTCGCCGATGAGGCCGGCCAGATCGGCATTGCGCAGCGACAGCGACCGGAGCGGCGAATCGAGATGGAGGTCGGCAGTGTGAATGAACCGGAAAGCCATGCGCCGTTCTAGACCGCCGGCCGGCACCCGGCAATGTTCCCGGTCCATTCTCGCCCGTTTAACCACAGGCGTTGACATCCGTTCCGCTTTGCACGACATTCGCGCCATTCCGAGGGGGGCATCGTGACGATGCTGAGATGGCGGTGAGCCGGACCCTTGAACCTGATCCGGGTCATGCCGGCGTAGGAACGGAAACGCGCAAACGGCACCGTCAAGGCTCTCGCGTACTTTCTCTTCTCCGCTTTTGCCTGGATCTCCGCACTGCAAGGTTTGGAGATCGTGATGCACATTGCTTTTGCTGCTGCCCCTGGCAGCCTGGTTATTCTGACGCCCCCTTCGATCCGCGTCGGCTGACGTCATGCGAATGCCGCAAGCGGCCCTGGCTCTGGCCGGTCTGATCATGCTTTGGCAGGCGGTGGTGGTCGTCGTCGAACCGCCGCGCTATCTGCTGCCATCGCCGCAGGCCGTTCTGCAGGTCTTTCTGCGCCAGCCGGACTTTCTCGCCCATCACATGATGATCACCGCAACGGAAGTGGTGGCCGGACTGATCGCGGGCTCCCTGCTTGGCTTTCTCACCGCTCTCTTCGTCGCCGCCCTGCCGAGGTTTGGCCAGTTCGTCTGGCCGGTCGTGCTGGTGCTGCAGGCGCTGCCGGTCTTCGTGCTGGCACCGGTTCTGGTGCTCTGGTTCGGCTTTGGGCTCGCCTCCAAGGTGGTGATGACGGTGATCATCATCTTCTTTCCCGTCGCCTCCGCCTTTGCCGATGGCCTGAACCGCACCGACCGCGACATACTCGATGCCGCTTCGCTCACTCAGGCGAGCCACTGGCAGATCCTGATCCGCATTCGCCTGCCGCTCGCCTTGCCCTCGCTGGTCTCCGGCCTGCGGGTCGCCGCGCCGCTTGCGCCTCTCGGCGCAGTCGTCGGCGAATGGGTGGGTGCCGCCGGCGGGCTTGGTTTCATCATGATCCAAGCCAATGCCCGCATGCAGGCCGACCAGTTGTTTGCCGCCATGCTGGTGCTGGCGCTTCTGTCCGTTTTCCTGCGTCTCCTTGTCGATCGGCTGACGGCCGGTCTTGCCCCCTGGGCACGCGAGGAGGCGCATTCATTCCGATCCATTCCTCTGTCTCGAAGGATATCCCCGTCATGAAACGGTTTCTTGCCGCAACGACCCTTGCCGTCGTTACCGCACTCGCGCCGCTTGCCGCCCATGCGGAGGACAAGCTCTCCGTTCTGCTGGAATGGTTCGTCAACCCCGATCATGCCCCCATGGTGGTGGCGAAGGAACTCGGTTACTTCAAGGCCGAAGGGCTGGAGGTGGAGCTGATCCCGCCGGCCGATCCCTCCGCCGTGCCGCGGCTCGTCTCCACCGGTCAGGCCGATATCGGCATTCATTACCAGCCGAACCTCTATCTCGATCATGCTGCCGGCGTGCCGCTCAAGCGCTTTGGCACGCTGGTCGAAACGCCGCTCAACACAGTCACCGTGCTGGCGGATGGACCGATCAAGAGCCTGAAAGACCTGGCGGGCAAGAAAATCGGCTTCTCGGTCACCGGTTTCGAAACCGTCATGCTGCAGCGCATGCTCGCCTCCGAAGGGGTTTCGGCCGACAAGACCGAGCTGGTCAACGTGAACTTTTCGCTCTCCCCGTCGCTGATCGGTGGACAGGTGGATGCGACGGTCGGCGGCTTCCGCAATTTCGAACTCACCCAGATGCGGCTCGAAGGCCATATCGGCAAGGCCTTCTACCCGGAAGAGCATGGCGTCCCGGCCTATGACGAACTGATCTACGTCACCCGCACCGATCTTGCCGGCGACAGTCGCCTGCCGCGGTTCCTCAAGGCGGTGGAGGAGGCGGCGATCTTCATCACCAACCATCCGCAGCAGGGCTGGGAACTGTTCATCAAGGCCTATCCGAATCTGGATGATGAGCTGAACAAGACGGCCTTCTTCGACACACTGCCGCGGTTTGCCAAGCGTCCGGCGGCGCTCGATCGGGGGCGCTACGAGCGTTTCGGCCAGTTCATGGCAGAAGCGAAGCTGATCCCAGAGGCGCCGAAGGTCGAGGACCTGGCCGTGGAGTTGAAATGAACGAGATCATTGAACGCATGAGTGCCGCCGAGGCGGGTGTGCTGCTGCAGCGGGTCCGGGAGAGACGCCCCCGCGTGCATGCGCTGATGAACACCGTGGTGCAGAAATTCACCGCTGACGGCATCACCGCCGTCGGCGCCATACCCTCCATGACTTCTTCGCTGGAGGAGATCGCCGATTTCGTCACCAAGGCCGATGCGCTGACGATCAATCTCGGCACGCTGGATCAGGAGCGCCGTAAGGTCATCCGGCTGGCGGTCGAGGTGGCGAATGCCGCCGGCAAACCCTGGATCGTCGATCCTGTCCACTGTGACTATTCGCCGGGGCGGCTGGCGTTCGCGCGCGAGCTGATCGCGCTCGGTCCGACAGTCGTGCGTGGCAACAGGGCGGAGATGGCCCTGATCGGTGACACGCAGGCAAGCCTCCGGATCGAAACCGGGCCCGTGGATCATCTGCAGGATGGGCCGGTGCATGTGGTCGTCCGCAACGGTCACCCCCTGATGGCGAAGGTCACCGGCACCGGCTGCCTGTCCGGCGGTGTGATCGCCGCCTTCCTGGCGGTTGAGAAGAATGCGCTGAAGGCTGCCGCAGCCGCACTTGCCACCACCGGTGTGGCCGCCGAACGTGCGGCGGTGGAGGCACGGGGGCCGGGGTCCTTCGAACCCGCCTTCCTTGATGCGCTGGCCGAACTTAGCGGCGAAGACCTCTCGAAAGATGCAAGGATCGATCATGAAACCGCTTGATGACCGGCTGAATGCCATTGTCGATGCCTCGCTTCTGGATCTGGCACCGCTCAACGACCTGGCGCGTCTGGCGGCGAAGGCCGGCGCGACACTGATCCAGTACCGCGACAAGACCGCTTCGACCCGCACGATGATCGAGCGTGCCACGGCGATCCGTGAGGCTTTGGCGGGGACCGGCGTGCCCTTCGTCGTCAATGACCGGGTGGATGTGGCGCTTGCCAGCGGCGCTGACGGCGTGCATCTCGGAGCCGATGACATGGATGCTGAAACCGCGCGCCGCCTGCTGGGACCGGATGCCATCATCGGGCTGACGGTCAAGGCAGGCGCCGATGCGGTGAGGGCGGGTCGCGCGCCCTGCGACTATGCCTGCATCGGCGGCGTGTTCGAAACCCTGTCGAAGGTTAATCCCGATCCGCCGGTCGGTCTTGACGGATTGCGGGCGCTGCGCGAGGAGATCCGCGCGCTCAATCCCGGCCTGCCGGTCAGTGCCATTGCCGGCATCACGCTCACCCGCCTTCCGGATGTCATTGCCGCCGGGGCAGACGGGGTCGCGGCGATCTCTTCGCTGTTTCGCGCCGACGATCCGGCCGGTGCCATCCGCGCCTTTCGCACCACCATCGACCAATGCCTGAAGGAGAGACGCCCATGACCGCCATTGCCCTCACCATTGCCGGGTCCGACAGTGGCGGCGGTGCCGGCATCCAGGCGGACCTGAAGAGCTTTTCCGCGCTCGGTGCCTTCGGGGCGAGCGTGCTGACCGCCGTTACCGCGCAGAATACGCTTGGCGTCACCGCCGTCGAGGATATTTCCCCCGGCATGATCGCGGCGCAGATGCAGGCGGTGTTTTCCGATCTTGCGGTCAATGCCGTCAAGGTCGGCATGGTGTCGCGCAGCGAGACGATCCATGTGATTGCCGATGGTCTTGCCGGCTTTCAGGGGCCGGTCGTGGTCGATCCCGTGATGGTGGCGACGTCCGGGGATCGGCTACTGCAGGAGGAGGCGATCGAGACCTTGATCGCGCGTCTTCTGCCGCTCGCGACCATCGTCACGCCCAATCTGCCGGAAGCAGCACTGCTGACCCGGCGCCCGGTGGCCGAAAGCCGCGAACAGATGATCGCGCAGGCGCAGGCAATCCTTGGTTTCGGCGCGAAGGCGGTTTTGATCAAGGGTGGGCATGGCCGGACGGCGGAGAGCATCGACTACCTGGTAACGGACGAGGTGATCACCCCGCTCGCGGCACCCCGCATCGAGACCCGCAACGATCATGGCACCGGATGCACGCTGGCGGCGGCCGTCACCGCCGGGCTGGCGCGTGGTCTCTCGCTCGACGAAGCCTGCCGTGCGGCGAAGGTCTATGTCCATGCGGCACTGGAGGCTGGGCGCAATCTCGTCGTCGGCCAAGGCCGGGGGCCGGTGCATCATTTCCACGCCTGGTGGCCGGCGTGAGGGAGCGGCCCGCATGACGGCGCGGCTCCTGGCAGGGCTGGAGAGGGGGCTGGGCGCTGTCGTCGCCCTGATCCTCTGCGCCCTGCTGGTCCTCGTTCTCACAAATGTCGGCCTGCGCTACGTTTTTCACACCGGCTTCATTGGTGCGGAAGAGGCCGGCATCTGGCTGCATCTGGCGTTGATCTCGCTCGCCGCGCCGCTGGCCCTCAATGGTCCGCTGTCGATGCGCTTCGATATCGGCCTGAAATTCCTGCCGCGGTCCCTTCGGGGCGTGGCCTTGATGCTGGCGGATGCATTCAGTGTCATCGCCGGCCTGACCCTGCTGTTGGGAGCCTGGAAGGTGACCGGCCTCGTCGGCGGTACCTCTCCTGCGCTTGGCCTGCCGGAATGGCTGCGGTTTTCGGTTGTCGCGGTCGGTGGCGGGCTTCTGCTGGCAATCCTTGCTCTATCGCGACTGAAAGAGAATCGGGCGGTGGGGCTGCTTCTGTCCCTGCTGGCCGGGACCGGGGCCTATATTGCCATTCTGCTTGCGGATTTTTCCGCGTCCTGGCCGCCGAGCGCTATCCTCGGTCTGCTCGCCGGGTTGGGCCTTCTCGTCTCGGCACCGCTGGCGCATGCCTTCCTTGCCTCGGCCGCGCTTGTCGGCGCCTTCGGCAGCAGCCTGCCGGAACCCGCACTCGTCTCGACGGCGGTCAACGGCATGTCGAAATTCCTGCTGCTGGCCATTCCCTTCTTCCTGCTGGTCGGGTCGCTTCTGACCGCGTCCGGTGCGGCAACGCGACTGGTCGGCTTTGCCGCCGCCATGGTCGGGCACCGGCGGGCAGGTCTCGGTCAGACGGTGCTGCTGACCAGTGTCATCTTTTCCGGCGCTTCCGGCTCATCGGTTGCCAATGCGGCCTTCGGGGCCGCGACCTTCCAGCCGCAACTGGTGAAGAATGGTTATCCCCCGGCGCAGGCGGGTGCCATCATCGCCGCCACCTCGGTGCTCGATAATGTCATTCCGCCGTCGATTGCCTTCCTGCTGCTGGCGGCGGCCACCAATCTCTCCGTCGGCGCCCTCCTGACGGGCGGCTTTTTCGCCGGGGCCCTGATGGCCGCGTGCCTTGCCATTGCCATCCACCTCAGCATCCGGACAACGGGCGAGGGGCGGCCGGCGACGGGCGGCCAGAGATTGCGCGCCGCGGCGGCGGCTTTGCCCGCTTTCGGGCTTGGAGCCATCGTCGTCGTCGGCATTCGGTTCGGCGTTGCGACACCCACGGAAGCCGCCGCGCTTGCCGCCCTTTATGCGCTCGGGCTTGCCGTCTTCGCCCGCTGCAGCGGAGGATCCGTTGTGGCTGCCTTTCGCCAGTCGGCGGTGGAGGCGGGGGCCATCGGGCTCTTGATCGGGTCCGCCGGTCCCTTCGCGTTCCTGCTGGCGGTGGATGATGTCGGCGGGCTGATTGCCAGTCTCGTCCACACGCTCGGCAGCAGCCCCTGGCTTGTTCTGCTGAGCTGCAATCTGGTGCTCCTGGTGGCCGGTTTGTTTCTCGATATCGGCGCGGCGATCCTGCTGATCGGGCCCATCCTGGTACCGGTCGCGGTGGCCGCCGGCATCGATCCGGTGCATTTCGGCGTGATCCTCGTCGTCAACCTGATGATCCACGGCCTGACGCCGCCGCTCGGCATGCTGATCTATGTGGTCTCGGGCGTCACGCGCGTGCCGGCGGCGGATCTGTTTCGGGCCGTCTTGCCCTATCTCGCGGCACTTCTTGCCGCCCTCTTCATTCTCTGTGTTCTGATCCTGATCGTCTAGGAGGCATCCATGCTGTCCCGCCGCACCTTCCTCGCCACCGCCACCGCCACCGCTGCCCTGTCGGCGCCTGCTCTTGTCCGCCCGGCGTTTGCAAGAACAACGGTCATCACCGTTGCCTCGCTGCTGGCCGAGGACAAGCCGGAAACCCGCATCTGGCGGCGGATTGCCGAGACGGTGGAGGCGAAACTGCCCGGTCGCTTTCGTTTCAACGTCGTGACGAACGGTGCCTTGGGCGGCGAAAAAGAGGTGGCGGAAGCAAGCCGCCTCGGGTCGGTGCAGGCCAGCCTCTCGACGGTCTCGGCACTCTCCGGCTGGGTGCCTGAGCTCCAACTGCTGGATCTGCCCTTCCTGTTCAGGGATGCTGCCCATCTCGGCCGGGTCGTGTCCGGCCCGGTGGGGGCGGACCTGAAGCAGCAGCTCGCCGACCAGAATTTCGTCGCCTGCGGCTTCATCGATTACGGCGCGCGGCATCTCCTGACGAAGAAACCGGTTACCCGGCCGGAGCAGCTGCAGGGCAAGCGCATCCGCGTGATCCAGAGCCCGCTGCACACGAAACTCTGGAGCGCTTACGGCGCAGCGCCCATCGGCATTCCGATCACCGAAACCTACAATGCGCTGTCCACCGGCGTCGCCGATGCCATGGACCTGACAAAATCCGCCTATGCCGGCTTTAAGCTCTACGAGGTCGTGCCGTACCTCACGGAAACGGCACATATCCGGGCCGCCGGTGTCGTCTATTTCGCCGCCTCCTTCTGGAAGGGGCTTAACCCCGAAGAACAGGCCGTTCTCGCGGCGGCGGCGGCGGATGGAGCGCTGTATTTCAATGATCTGATCCTCACTGACGAGGCACGATCCATGGAGGTGGCCTCATCCGAGGGCGGCAAGGTGCTGCAGCCGGAATCGATCGAAAGCTGGCAGGCCGGAGCCAAGACGGTCTGGCAGAATTTCGCGCCGGTCGTCGGCGGCATGGACCGCATCGAAAGCGTGATTAGCGCGTGACGGGGCCGGGGCGCCCTCCGATCCGGTCTCTGGTACGCCGGCCCGTTTCGGCTTAAAGCGAAGCGGTGATGGTTGATGACGACACTCCCTCCGCCCCCGAGGCGCCGACCCCGCGCATGCTCGCCTGGGCCAAGAACTCTGCCGCCTACCGGCTGTCCCGGCGCATGATGACCGAGCGCCAGTTGGCAGAGGCCGTCGGCCGCAAGGCGCGGCAGAAATTCGAAGGGATTACCGATGAGCAGGTGAAGGCGTTGGCGGAGGCCGCTGTCGCCTTCGGCCATTCCGTCAGCGCGTTGGATGACGCCGCCTATGCGGAAATCCGCACCCGGTCGTCCGTCCGCGCCGGCAAATCCCGCAAAGCGATTGCCCAGACGCTGGTCCAGAAGGGTGTGGATCGTGAGATCGTGCAGGCGGCGGTTCAGGAGACCGATGACCTGAAGTCCGCGATCATCTATGCGCGCCGGCGTGCCTTCGGCCCGTTTCGTCGGGTAGACATGGACGAAAGACAGAAGGCGAAAGAGCTTTCCGCCTTCGCCCGACAGGGTTTTTCCTTCGAGATCGGCGCCCGCATTGTCCGCATGGATCGTGACGAGGCAGAAGAACTGCTCGCAATGCCCTGAGCATCGCAGTGCGCTCCGCATTGCAAGGCGTTTGGCGCCGATGCTTGTTCCAAGGTCAGCTTCACACCAGCAGCAACTTCTAGTCTGTGATCGGGCAGATTCTGTGCTCGTCGTTTTTTCATGGTGTTCAGTCGGCGGCGCCGTGCGGCTGAACAGGCTAGGCAAGAGAACATCTTCATGACGTCGATTATTGGGTCGCTTTCCGCCGCGCAGATCAAGCAGCTCTCACCGACGGTGATTGCGGCGTGGAACAGCGAAGACATCGCCGCGCTCAAGCCGACGCAGTTGAAGGAGATGTCGGCGACCCAGGTGGCCGCGATCCAGGCCGACAATGTCGGCATCATGTCGACGTCGCAGCTGACGGCCATTAGCGCCCAAGCGACCGTGGGTCTCACCCTTGACCAGATTGCCGCGATCTCGGCCGACAAGATCTCCAGCCTGACGACCATCCAGGTGGCAGCGCTCACTACGGCGCAGCTCGCCTCGCTCAGCACCAGTCAGGCTGAGGCGCTGACGTCCGGGCAGATCGCTGGCCTGAACGCGCGACAGGTGGCAGCGATTACGTCTGCAGGCGTGGCCACGTTCTCCCCCTCGGATATCGCCGCCATCAGCACCGGCTCCATATCCGGCCTGTCGACCGACACCTTTGCCGCGCTGTCTTCCTCGCAACTCGCCGCTCTGAAGCCGGCGCAGATCGCGGCCCTCAAACCCACACAGCTCGCCGCGCTCTCGCCGGAGCAGCTCGCCGGCTTGTCGGCCAGTCAGGTCACGTCGATGACATCCGCTCAAATCGCGGGTTTGCCGACCTCCAGCATCGCCGCGTTGTCCACGGATCAGATCCGGGCGATCAATGTGAAGTCCGTTCCCGGCATGACGACCGCGCAGGTTGCTGCGCTCACCTCCGATCAATTGGGTGCGCTTTCCGCCTCGCAGGCCGCAGCCATGACGGCGAGTCAGGCCTCTGCGATTACCGCAGACAAGGTCACGGCGCTTTCTGCATCGACGGTGATGTCACTGAGCACGGCGGCTCTGACCGGCCTGACCAACAGTACTGTCGCCGCCCTGGGCACCGAGCAGGTTGCTTCCCTGACGACCAAGCAGGTGGCGGCGCTTTCGACGCGCCAGATCGGAGCGCTGACGACTTCGCAGCTGAGTTCCTTCACCACAACGCAGATGCGGGCCTTCAGCGCGGGTCAGATCGGCGCCATTCCGGCAGCCAATGTTGCGGCGCTCGGAACAGCGCAGGTTGCGGCCCTGGAGCGCACGGCTGTTGCCGGGTTCAAGGCCGTACAGCTCTCGGCGCTTTCGACCGATCAGGTGGAAGCCTTCACGGCAACCCAGGTCGGTGCCTTCAGTGCCACCCAGTTGGCGGCACTCAGCCCCGAAGGGCTTGCGACATTTTCGACCAGCGAAGTTTCGTCTCTGAATTCCGCGGCGCTGTCCGGTCTTACGACGCTGCAGATCGGCGCGCTGACCTCCAGCCAGATTGCAAGTTTGAAGACGGCGCAGATCCCTGGCCTGAAGGCGGATCAGGTCGGAGCGCTGACGAGCGCGCAGATCCAGGCCCTCACCACGGCGCAGGTCAATGTCTTGAGCGGCAGTCAGGTCGCCGCTTGGGGGGCAGGCAAGATCGGCGCGCTGTCGGCGGATCAGATTGCCACGCTGAACACCAAGGCTGTCGTGGCGCTTACGGCGGCGCAGGTGACGGCTCTCGACCAAAGTCAGGTGGAAGCGCTTGGCAGCGCGCAGATCAAGGTGATGAGTGCACGACAGGTCGAAGCCATCGGAACGGCAGGCCTTGCGACCTTCACGACGGATGAGATTGCCGCCCTTTCAACGGGCACCCTGTCTTCGCTGTCGGCCGAACGTCTGGCGTCGCTGAGCACGCAACAGGTTGCAGCGCTGACGACGGCGCAAATCGCCTCTTTGAGGGCAAACCAGGTGTCCGCCTTGTCGCCCTCTCAGGTAGAGGTCCTATCGAGCCAGCAGCTGAGGGCCCTGACCGCGACCCAAGTCGCGGCCCTTTCCACCAATGCGGTGGCTCTTCTCACCACCGATCAGTTGGCAGGCGTCACGGCTGCCGCCATCTCCGGGCTGACGACCGCACAGCTTGCGACCCTGACGCCGGCGACGGTTGCCTCGTTCACCACGGCCCAGCTTGGGGGGCTGACGTCGAGGCAAGCCGCACAGCTTGGGTCCGACGTGCTGACACAGCTGTCGAGCAGCAGCATTGCAGCTCTGAGCACCACGGCTCTTGCGGCTCTCTCGACCGGCACTCTCGCGTCGCTCGACCCCAGTCAGTTGGGTGCGCTCACGGCCGCACAGATCGCGGCGCTGAAAACGGCTCAGGTTGCGGCGATGACCATGTCGCAGATCACCGCACTGTCGACGGCGCAGGTGGCAGCTCTGACGGCGGCCCAAGTGGGTGTGTTGAGCGTCGACCAGGTAACGGCCCTGTCCAACAGTCAGATCGCCGCGCTGAGTGCCAAGGGTGCCGCAGGATTGACGACCGGTCAGTTGAGCGGTCTGAACAGCGAACAGGTGGAATCGCTTGGAAAGGCGCAGATTGCCGCGTTCACCAGTGCGCAACTCGGCTCCCTGACGGCGGGAAGCCTCGGTCTCTTTACGCTGGAGGAACTGGCCGCCATCACACCATCGGCGCTTGCCGGTATGCCGACAGGCGAGCTTGCGGGACTGACTGCCGAACAGATGGAGGCGCTCACCACCGCGCAGGTCTCGTCTCTGCAATCTTCACAAGTCGCTTCACTGTCCTCGAGCCAGGTCGAGGCCATGACCGCCGAGCAGGTGAAAAGTCTGGGGACGGCCCAGGTTGCTGCGCTGTCTCAGGAGAGTATCGCTGCTCTGTCGGTCGAGCAGCTCCGCGCCTTGAGCACTGGGTCAATCGCGGCGCTGACAACCCAGCAGATCGCATCGCTGAGTGTCGATCAGTTGAACAGTCTCACCGCTGCACAGTTCGGCGCACTCACCTCCAGCCAGCTTGGCGCGATGTCGTTTACGACGCTCGACGGCCTGTCGGCCAGCGAGCTGGCATCGCTGAGCCCCGCTGCAATTGCCGGCATCTCTGACGAGACCATCGCAAAACTGTCACCCGACAAGATCAACAGCTTCACGACCTCCCAGATTGCCGGAATGAGCACCGGGCAGATCGCGGCACTGACCACATCGCAGATCGGCCAGTTGTCCACTGCGCAGGTGGCCGCGCTGACCGCCGCGCAGGCGGGCGCCTTGTCTGCGTCCGGGTTCTCCGCCCTTTCCGACGAACAGATCGGCGCGCTGTCCACCCGGGCGATGGCCGGTCTGACATCGACGCAGATCAAAGCCTTGACTGCGGATCAGGTCGGTACCTTGTCGACTGCGCAACTGGGTGCTTTGACCTCCACCCAGGTCGCGGCGCTGACGACCAGCAATCTGCAGCAGTTTTCGGCGGAAGCGCTGTCGGCGATCAGCCCATCCGCCCTGGCCGGGATGTCGGCCTCCGTCTTTGGTTCCATCACCCAGTCGCAACTGGCTGCTCTCACCACGGCACAGACCGCCTCCTTGACCACCGAACAGCTGGGCGCATTGCCGGCGGCACAGGTCTCGGCTCTCTCCTCCGGCCAGATTGGCGCGCTGACCAGTGCACAGGTGGCGGCTCTTTCGGTGAGCGGCGTTGCAGGCTTCTCTCTGGAGCAGGTGAGCGCGATCAAGACGGCAGCCCTCGTGGGCCTCACCACCGCGCAGATCGGCGCCCTCAACAGGACACAGGTCGATGCGCTGACCACCGCGCAACTGTCCGCCCTGACCTCGACGCAGCTGGGCGCCCTGAGCGCCGATGCCTGGGGCGCGCTCACAACGGGAGACATCGCGGCCCTTTCTGCCGGTGCGATTGCCGGCATCCCGGCGCTGCAGATCGCGGCGATGACCGGCGAGCAACTGGCCGCGCTTTCCTCGGCGCAGGTCTCCGGTCTTGGCACGGCGCAGCTGGAAGGACTGACGGCGGCGCAGGTCTCGTCGTTCACGACCGGGCAGATTGCTGCTCTGTCGAGCCTGCAGATCTCCGCGCTTCACCCCACCGCCGTCGCTGCCTTGTCATCGACGCAGATTGCGGCCGTGAAACCAGCCACGCTTTCGGCCATGACGACCTCGCAGGTTGCCAACCTGTCTCCCGCGCAGGTGGATGCCTTTTCGACAGATCAGATTGCGAGCCTCACCGAGGCGCAAATCGGATCGCTCAGCACGGCGGCGATCGGTACCCTTTCGACCGCAGACCTCGCAGCCATCAGCCCCGGCGCCATCGCCGGACTGACGACGCAGCAGGTCTCGGGGCTGGATCACGAGCAGCTTGCTGCCCTGAAGCCGGCGCAGGTGGCGAGCCTCACCTTCTATCAGACGCGCTCGCTGACGTCCGGCCAGATTGCCGCGTTGACGACGGAACAGGTGAGCGCGCTCAACGGTCTGCAACTCGCGGCCGTCGGGGCCGACAAGGTGTCGGTGCTCTCTACCGCGCAGATCAGCGCAATCTCCGCCGGCGCGATCACAGGGCTCACCACATCGGCAATCGGCCAGTTGTCTCTGGCTCAGGTGGAAGCCTTCACGCCGAGCCAGGTGGCGGCTCTCTCTTCTGCCCAGGTGGCGGCCCTGGATGCCAATGATCTGGCGACCTTCTCCACGGCCGACATTTCTGCCCTGTCGAGCGCCGGCATTGCCGGCCTGACCACGGCAAACCTGTCCAGCCTCAACACAACGCAGCTGCGTGCGATCACCTCGCAGCAGCTTCTGATGATGAATGCTGACCAGATTGCCGCCATCGCCGCCGCCTATCAGGCCGCCGGCTGATTGGATCGATTGAATTTTGTTGCAAAGCACACTGCATGAGCAAGTGCAGTTGACCTTTGATCCGGCAGCCTATCAGTATAGCCCCCGTGCGATTTGCAGGACGGTAAAAAGCCTGCGAGCGGGGGCTGATACTCCCCGCCTTTGGATGGGAGTCATTGCATGCAGAAAATCTATCCTACCGCAAAGGAGGCGCTGGACGGCCTTCTTTCCGACGGCATGTTGATTGCCGCGGGCGGGTTTGGTCTTTGTGGTATTCCGGAACTTCTGATTGCAGCAATCCGTGATGCTGGAACGAAGAACCTGGTGATTGCCTCGAACAATGCCGGTGTCGACGATTTCGGCCTCGGTATTCTTCTGAAGACAAGGCAGATCAAGAAGATGATCTCGTCCTATGTGGGTGAAAATGCCGAATTCATGCGGCAGTACCTTTCCGGCGAGCTTGAACTGGAGTTCAACCCGCAGGGCACCCTTGCGGAGCGCATGCGCGCCGGTGGTGCCGGCATTCCGGGCTTTTATACCCGCACCGGTGTTGGCACGGTGATTGCCGAGGGCAAGGAGCACAAGGACTTCAACGGCCAGACCTATATTCTGGAACAGGGCCTGTTTGCCGACCTCGCCATCGTGAAAGCCTGGAAGGCCGACACCTCCGGCAATCTCGTCTTCCGCAAGACCGCCCGCAACTTCAACCTGCCGGCCGCCACCTGCGGCAAGGTCTGCGTGGCCGAAGTGGAGGAAATCGTGCCCGTCGGCTCGCTCGACCCGGATCATATCCACCTGCCGGGGATCTACGTGCATCGTCTGGTGCAGGGCGAACACGAAAAGCGTATCGAGCAGCGCACCGTGCGCAAGAAGGAGGCTTGAGCCATGGGATGGGATCGTAACCAGATGGCCGCTCGGGCGGCCAAGGAATTGCAGGACGGCTGGTACGTCAATCTCGGCATCGGCATACCGACGCTCGTTGCCAACTATATTCCCGATGGCGTCGATGTAACGCTGCAATCGGAAAACGGCATGCTGGGCATGGGGCCTTTCCCCTTTGAGGGGGAGGAGGATCCGGATCTGATCAATGCCGGCAAGCAGACGATCACCGAATTGCCGCACACCGCCTATTTCGACAGCGCCATGTCGTTTGGCATGATCCGCGGCGGCAAGATCAACATGGCGATCCTCGGCGCCATGGAGGTCTCCGAAAAGGGCGATCTCGCCAACTGGATGATCCCCGGCAAGCTCGTCAAGGGCATGGGCGGCGCAATGGATCTGGTCGCCGGCGTCGGTCGTGTCGTCGTCGTCATGGACCATGCCAGCAAGACGGGTGAATCCAAGGTGCTGCACGAATGCACCCTGCCGCTGACCGGCAAGGCCGTGGTTCACAGGATCATCACCAATCTCGGCGTGCTGGATGTCGTCGAAGGCGGGTTGAAGATCGTCGAACTCGCCGATGGCGTGAGCGAGGACGAACTGCGCGCCGCCACCCAGGCAACGATCGTGTGATCACACTGACCGGGGCGCGGAAGCCCGCGTCCCGGTCTTCGTTTGCTTTCCGGCGCACGTGGGCCAGGGCTTTGGCAAATCATCAGTTGCCCCTTTTTCGTTTTGTCATAAAGTGAAGAAAAACGAAATCGGGGGAAACCATGCTGCTGTCGACGCGCCAGACCGAGATCATGGCGATTGCCAAGGAGCATGGCCGCGTGATGGTCGATGAACTTGCGGTGCGCTTTGCCGTCACTCCGCAGACCATCCGCAAGGACCTGAACGATCTGTGTGATTCGCGCGCCCTGACGCGCATCCATGGCGGCGCCCTGTTTCCAACCGGCAATGAGAACATGCAATACGAAGCCCGCCGCTCCATGGCGGCGGCGGAAAAGCAGGCGATCGGTCGCGCCGCGGCCGACCTCATTCCGGACAATGCGTCTCTCTTCATCAATATCGGGACGACGACGGAAGCTGTCGGCGAAGCTTTGGCGGATCACCAGGGCCTGATGGTCATCACCAACAATATCAATGTTGCCAATCGCTTGCGCGTATTCCCCTCGATCGAGGTGGTCATCGCCGGTGGCGTGGTGCGCGGCTCGGACGGTGGTGTCGTCGGCGAGGCCGCGGTCGATTTCATCCGCCAATTCAAGGTGGATTTTGCTGTCATCGGTGTCTCGGCGATCGATGCGGACGGCGCCCTTCTGGATTTCGACTTTCGCGAGGTAAAGGTGGCGCAGGCGATCATCGCCAACGCTCGTCACGTTATCCTGGTTTCGGATTCCTCGAAATTCGAGCGGACGGCACCGGTCCGCATCGGGCATTTGTCGCAGATCCACACCTTCATCACGGACCAGTGTCCATCGAGCAGTATCCGATCCATCTGCCGCGAGCAGGATGTGAGGCTCTTTGAAACGAACGGCGTTTCGAGCCAATCGACAAACACCGATTAACATTCATTTGACATTCGTTTCATTTTCGTTTCTCATGAATATAGTTTCGCAAATGCACAATATGTTGCGCTGCGAAAGGTGAGATGGATGACAGACGAACGCATTTACGACCTGTTTGTGATTGGTGGCGGCATCAACGGTTGCGGCATCGCCCGTGATGCGGCGGGCCGCGGTTATTCCGTAGCGCTGGCGGAGATGAACGATTTCGCCTCCGGCACGTCCTCGGGTGCCACCAAGCTCATCCATGGCGGGTTGCGGTATCTGGAACATTACGAATTTCGTCTGGTGCGCGAGGCTCTGATGGAGCGCGAGGTGCTGTGGGCCATGGCGCCGCATGTCATCTGGCCGCTGCGTTTCGTGCTGCCCTATCAGAAGGGCGGTATCCGTCCAGCCTGGCTCATCCGCCTCGGCCTGTTTTTCTACGATCACCTGGGCGGTCGCAAGCTTTTGCCGCCGACCCGCACGCTCGACCTGCGGCGCGACGAGGCGGGCAAGTCGCTGAAGCCGATCTTCGGTCGCGCTTTCGAATATTCGGATGGCTGGGTCGATGATGCGCGCATGGTGGTGCTGAACGCCCGCGACGCGGCGATCCGTGGCGCGACGATCTACAGCCGCGCGAAGGTTATCTCGGCCCGCCGCGAGAACGGCGTCTGGACGGTGACGATCCGCCACACGGAAACCGGTGACACGACGGTTCTGAAGGCGCGGATGCTGGTGAACGCTGCCGGCCCCTGGGTCGATCAGGTGCTGAACGGCGTGATGGGCCGCAACAACGCCCACAACGTGCGCCTGGTGCAGGGCTCGCATATCATCGTGCGCAAGAAGTTCGATCACTCGCGCGCCTACTTCTTCCAGAACCCGGACAATCGCATCTTCTTCGCCATTCCCTACGAGGGCGAATTCACGCTCATCGGCACCACGGATCGCGATTACAAGGATGATCCGAAGGACGTGAAGATCAGCGACGAGGAGGTGAACTACCTCTGTAACGCCGCCAGCGAATATTTTGCCGAACCGGTTCGCCCGAGCGATATCGTCTGGAGCTATTCGGCCGTGCGCCCGCTGTTCGACGATGGCGCCTCGAAGGCGCAGGAAGCAACGCGCGATTACGTGCTGAAGGTGGAAGGCGAGGGCAGCGATGCGCCGCTTCTCAACGTCTTCGGCGGCAAGCTGACGACCTACCGTCGCCTCGCCGAGCATGCGCTGGAAAAGATCGGCGAAACCATCGGCGCGAAGGGGTCGCCCTGGACGGCGGGCAGCAAGCTGCCGGGGGCGGATTTCGGCGTCGATGCCTATGAGATGCAGGTGAAGCGCCTGCGTTCGCTGTTTCCGTTCCTCTCGAAGATCCATGCCGAGCGGCTGGTCCGCTGTTACGGGACGGATGCGATTGCGCTGATGGGACACGCAAAGTCCGACGGCGACCTCGGGCGCCATTTCGGCGGCTCGCTCTATGAGGTCGAGGTTCGTTGGCTGATTGACAAGGAATGGGCGGTGACGGCGGAGGATGTTCTCTGGCGCCGCACCAAGCAGGGATTGTTCCTGACGGCTTCTGAAGCCGCAGGGTTGGAGGACTACATGGCAGGAACCCGCCGCGCCGCCTGAGGAGGGGCAAAAGCGGGTTGCCATTGAACCGAGGGTTGGGAGGCCCGAGGCGTCAATGCTTGAATTGCGCAACGTGTCGAAACACGTCGGTCGTGACATTCATATTCACCCGACGAGCCTGACACTTCACCGTGGTACGCTGAATGTCCTGCTGGGGCCAACGCTCTCCGGCAAGACGTCACTGATGCGCCTGATGGCCGGTCTCGATCGGCCGACGGAAGGGCAGATCCTGTTCGACGGGCAGGATGTCACCGGCATGCCGGTGCAGAAGCGCAATGTCGCGATGGTCTACCAGCAGTTCATCAATTATCCGGCGCTCACGGTCTATGAGAACATCGCCTCGCCGATGCGCACGGCGGGCAAGGATTCGGCCACCATCGACCGCGAGGTGCGCAAGGCCGCCGAGCTTCTGCGGCTGACGCCGTATCTTGATCGCACGCCGCTCAATCTTTCCGGTGGCCAGCAGCAGCGCACGGCGCTGGCGCGTGCGATCGTCAAGAATGCCAATCTCGTTCTGCTCGACGAGCCGCTGGCCAACCTGGATTACAAGCTGCGCGAGGAACTGCGCGAGGAACTGCCGAAGATCTTTTCCGCCTCCGGTGCCATCTTCGTCTACGCCACGACGGAACCTTCCGAAGCGCTGCTGCTTGGCGGCAATACCGCGACGCTCAGCGAAGGGCGGGTGACCCAGTTCGGCGAAACGATCCAGGTCTACCGCGACCCTGCGGATTTCACGACCGCGAAAACCTTCGCCGATCCGCCGCTCAACAGCCTCGACGTGACGCGTCAGGGCGATCAGTTCCTGCTGGGAGAAAAGCCGATCCTGCCGGTGCCGATGCATCTGACGGGCATCCCGGCAGGGCCCGTTCGGATCGCCTTCCAGCCGCATCATCTGCACCTGCATGCCAAGCCCACGAGCGAGCGCCTGTCTGCCCGCACGCAGATCTCCGAAATTGCCGGGTCCGAAAGTTTCATCCATCTCGAGTTTGCCGGGCAGAAATGGGTTCTGCTGACGCACGGCATCCACGATGTCGATGCCGATCAGACCATCGACGTGCATCTCGACACCCGCCACCTGATGGCTTTCCACCCCCGCACCGGCCAGTCGCTCGCCGGCGCCGGGCACGAAGCGGCTTAGAGGGAAAGACGATGGCACGCATCAACCTCAATCATATCCGCCACGCCTACAGCGCCAAGGCCGCCGCCGCCGGGGATTACGCCTTGAAAGAGGTCAACCATGCCTGGGAGGATGGCGGGGCCTATGCCCTGCTCGGGCCTTCCGGTTGCGGCAAGACGACCCTGCTCAACATCATCTCAGGGCTCTTGCATCCCTATGAGGGCCGGATCGAATTCGACGGTCGCGACGTGACGGATCTGCCGACGGAACAGCGCAATATCGCGCAGGTCTTCCAGTTCCCGGTCATCTACGACACGATGACCGTCTACGACAATCTGGCCTTCCCCTTGCGCAATCGCGGTGTGGCCGAGACCGAGGTGAAGACCCGCGTCGATCATATCCTTGAGATGATCGATCTCGCGCCGATGGCTAAGCGTCGGGCGCAGGGCCTGACGGCAGACCAGAAGCAGAAGATCTCGCTCGGCCGCGGCTTGGTTCGCAACGATGTGAGCGCCATCCTGTTCGATGAACCACTGACCGTCATCGACCCGCACATGAAATGGGTGCTGCGCTCGCAGCTGAAGCGCCTGCACCGCCAGTCGGGTTTCACCATGGTCTATGTCACCCATGACCAGACGGAGGCGCTGACCTTTGCCGACAAGGTCGTCGTGATGCATGACGGGCAGATCGTCCAGATCGGCACGCCGGCCGATCTCTTCGAGCGACCGATGCACACCTTCGTCGGTTACTTCATCGGTTCGCCCGGCATGAATGTCATGCCGGCGAAACTGGAGGGAGCCGTTGCCCATGTGGGTGCCCAGGCGATCCCCTTGTCGGCGCGTCCGCGCAGTGGAAACGGAGCATCTTTGGAACTGGGCATCCGGCCGGAGTTCGTCCGCCTGGATCGGGCGGGAATGCCGATCCATGTGTCGAAGGTGGAGGATATCGGCCGCCAGAAGATCGTGCGTGCGGTGTTTGAAGGCCATCCGCTGGCGATCGTCGTGCCGGAGGACGAGGTAATCCCGGCCGATCCGCGGGTCACTTTCGATCCGACGGCGATCGGCATCTACGCCAATTCCTGGCGCACAGAGATGGAGGCCTGAGCGATGAACAAGACCTGGAACAACAAGGCCTGGTTCATGGTGCTGCCGGTGCTGGTGCTGGTCGCCTTTTCCGCCGTCATCCCGCTGATGACGGTCGTCAACTATTCGGTTCAGGATACGTTCGGCAACAATCAGTTCTTCTGGGCGGGCACAGACTGGTTCACCCAGATGCTCAATTCCGACCGCTTCTGGAATGCGCTGATGCGCAATCTCAGCTTCTCGGCCATCATTCTGGCAATTGAAGTGCCGCTCGGTATCCTGATCGCGCTCAACATGCCGAAGAAGGGGCTCGGCGTGCCGGTCTGCCTGGTGCTGATGGCCCTGCCGTTGCTCATCCCGTGGAACGTTGTCGGTACGATCTGGCAGGTGTTTGGACGCGTCGATATCGGCCTGCTCGGCTATACGCTGAACAGCATCGGCGTCGATTACAACTATACGCAGGACCCGGTGGATGCCTGGGTGACGGTCATCGTCATGGATGTCTGGCACTGGACGAGCCTTGTCGTGCTGCTCTGCTATGCCGGCCTCGTCTCCATTCCGGATGCGTATTACCAGGCGGCCAAGATTGACGGCGCCTCGCGCTGGTCGGTGTTCCGCTACATCCAGCTGCCGAAGATGAAGCGGGTGCTTTTGATCGCCGTGCTGCTGCGCTTCATGGACAGTTTCATGATCTATACCGAGCCCTTCGTCGTCACCGGCGGCGGGCCCGGCAATTCCACCACCTTCCTGTCGATCGATCTCGTCAAGATGGCGGTCGGCCAGTTCGACCTCGGTCCGGCTGCGGCCATGTCGATCATCTACTTTCTGATCATCCTGCTCCTGTCATGGGTCTTCTACACCGTCATGACGCAGAGCGACGAACAGCAGCAGAATTGAGGAGGCCGGGTATGTCACACACCAAACGCAGCTACGGCTTCCTGATCCCGACGCTCTATATCGTCTTCCTCATCCTGCCGATCTACTGGCTGGCGAATATGAGCTTCAAGACGAACACGGAAATCCTCGGCGACTTCTCGCTCTGGCCACAAAGCCCAACATTGCAGAACTACCGGGTGATCTTCACCGATCCCGCCTGGTATGGCGGTTACATCAACTCGATCATCTATGTGGTGCTGAACACGGTGATCTCGGTCTCCGCGGCGCTGCCGGCAGCCTATGCGTTTTCCCGCTACCGGTTCCTGGGCGACAAGCACCTGTTCTTCTGGCTTTTGACCAACCGCATGGCACCGCCCGCCGTCTTCGCGCTGCCCTTCTTCCAGCTCTATTCCGCCTTCGGCCTGATCGATACGCATATCGCCGTGGCGATCGCCCACTGCCTGTTCAACGTGCCGCTGGCGGTCTGGATCCTCGAAGGTTTCATGTCGGGCGTGCCGAAGGAGATCGACGAGACGGCTTATATCGACGGCTATTCCTTCCCGAAATTCTTCGTGAAGATCTTCATGCCGTTGATCGCGTCCGGCATCGGGGTGGCCGCCTTCTTCTGCTTCATGTTCTCGTGGGTGGAACTGCTGATTGCCCGCACGCTGACGACGACGGATGCCAAGCCGATTGCCGCGACGATGACGCGCACGGTGTCCGCCTCGGGCATGGATTGGGGCGTGCTGGCGGCGGCCGGCGTGCTGACCATCATTCCAGGCGCGCTCGTTATCTATTTCGTCCGCAACTACATTGCCAAGGGCTTTGCCCTCGGCCGCGTGTGAGAGGAGGTTCCGATGGACTTTTCCTGGATGGCCTGGACGCTGCCAACGGCGCTCTTCTTCATCGTGATCTTCTGCCTGATCGCCGCGATGGGCGTTTGGGAATATGTTCGGCCGGGCGGTGGCCCGAGAGTGGGCATCCTGCGCTTCGAGACGACGCGCGGCGACCGCCTGTTCATCTCGCTCCTCGGATCGGCCTTTATTCATCTTGCCTGGCTCGGCCTGGGAGGGCCGAACCTGTGGTGGGCTCTTGCCCTGTCCGTGGTCTACGCCGTCGGCGTATTCCGCTTCGTCTAGGGCCGGATTGCCGGTGCAGGCGGCGGGAGGTCGTCTGTCCGGATTAGACGGGAAACTGCATTCGCAAACTTCGGGAGGATGACAATGCGAAAGCGACTTTTGACCACGACGGCAGCGATGCTGCTGGCCACCAGCGGTGCGGCCTTTGCCGACATGAACGCCGCAAAATCCTTCCTGGACAAGGAGATCAAGGACATGTCCGTCCTCGATCGCGCTGCCCAGGAACAGGAAATGCAGTGGTTTATCGATGCGGCAAAGCCCTTTGCCGGTATGGACATCAAGGTGGTCTCGGAAACCATCACCACGCATGAGTATGAATCCAAAGTGCTGGCACCCGCCTTCACCGCCATTACCGGCATCAAGATCACCCATGACCTGATCGGTGAAGGTGATGTCGTCGAAAAGCTGCAGACCCAGATGCAGTCGGGCGAGAACATCTACGACGCCTACATCAACGACAGCGATCTCATCGGGACCCACTGGCGCTACAAGCAGGTCCGCAACCTGACGGACTGGATGGCGAACGAAGGCAAGGCGGTCACCAACCCCAACCTCGACATCGACGACTTCATCGGCAAGTCGTTTACCACCGCACCGGACGGCAAGCTCTACCAGCTTCCGACACAGCAATTCGCCAACCTCTATTTCTTCCGCTACGACTGGTTCAACGACGAGAAGAACAAGGCCGACTTCAAGGCAAAGTACGGCTATGATCTCGGCGTGCCGGTCAACTGGTCGGCCTATGAGGATATTGCCGAGTTCTTCACCGGCCGCGAGATTGGCGGGAAGAAGGTCTATGGTCACATGGACTACGGCAAGAAGGACCCCTCGCTCGGCTGGCGCTTTACCGATGCCTGGCTGTCGATGGCCGGCAACGGCGACAAGGGCATCCCGAACGGCCTGCCGGTCGATGAATGGGGCATCAAGGTCAACGAGAAGTCCCAGCCGGTCGGATCATGCGTCGCGCGCGGCGGTGATACGAACGGTCCCGCCTCCGTCTACGCCATCCAGAAGTATCTCGACTGGATGAAGAAATACGCGCCTCCGGCTGCCCAGGGCATGACCTTCTCGGAATCCGGACCGGTGCCGTCGCAGGGTGAAGTCGCCCAGCAGATGTTCACCTATACCGCCTTTACCGCGGACTTCGTGAAGCCGGGCCTGCCGGTGGTGAATGAGGACGGCACTCCGAAGTGGCGCTTTGCGCCGAGCCCGCATGGTGTCTACTGGAAGGACGGCATGAAGCTCGGCTATCAGGATGCCGGCTCCTGGACGCTGATGAAGTCCACCCCGGAAGACCGCGCCAAGGCGGCCTGGCTCTACGCCCAGTTCGTCACGTCGAAGACGGTGGATGTGAAGAAGAGCCATGTGGGTCTGACCTTCATCCGCCAGTCCACGCTCGATCACAAGTCGTTCACCGAACGGGCGCCAAAGCTTGGCGGTCTGGTCGAGTTCTATCGCTCGCCGGCGCGTCTGCAGTGGTCGCCGACCGGCACCAACGTTCCGGATTATCCGAAGCTTGCCCAGTTGTGGTGGCAGGCGATCGGTGACGCATCCTCCGGCGCCAAGACCGCGCAGGCGGCGATGGATTCGCTCTGCGCCGAGCAGGAAAAGGTGATGCAGCGCCTGGAACGTGCCGGCGTGCAGGGTGATATCGGCCCGAAGCTCGCGGAAGAACACGATCTGGCCTACTGGAACAAGGATGCCGTTTCCAAGGGCAATCTCGCGCCGCAGCTGAAGATCGAAAACGAGAAGGAAAAGCCGATCACGGTCAATTACGACGACCTCGTGAAGAGCTGGCAGAAGAAATAAGACGGGCGGACCAGTGACCTGTGGCCGGCGCGTGACGTATCACGCGCCGGTTTTTTTGGGAGATGATTCATGCCCGCACTGGGGCAGCGCTTGACAATGCGCGGACCGGAGACGGTTGCCTGACAAACTGACGCCCGACAAACTGCCGCATTGTGCGGTGCAAATCTTCTGCTAACACTCCCGTTATGACTTTGGCGCGCAGACATGGCAGACGACGGAATTGGCAGGCGGCTCTTCGCCTGATCTGTGCGTTTGCACTCTGCGCTCTGGCGTTTGCCCATACGCCGATTGATGCCAGAGCCTTCGGTATTCCACTCTCCGAGGTGGCCGCCTACACGCTTCCCGACGGAACGGTGCCGGTGCTTTGCCTGGCGACAAGCGGTCACGATGATCATCAGCGTCATTCTGGCCTCGGCCCCAATGGTTGCGAGGCGTGTCGCTTGAGTGCGGCGCTTCTGCTGCCCGCTGCTTCTTACGTCGAGACGGTGCGGACAACCCTGTCGGCTCACCTGCCGTTGCCGCCGCGGTTGGATGTTCCAGGACGCCCGCCTTTCCAACCGAATGCCGCACCACGCGCACCGCCGGTCGCTGCGGCCTGATGGTGTCGATTCCTGCGGATGGAGCCTGGGGCTGCCATTGCCTGCGGGAACGGCCCCGATAGGGGCAAAGGGTGCGGCGCACGGACCTGTCTGAACGGTCTCTTCCGAACCAGCCCGTCACGTAATTCCTGAACAGACGAGCACGATCATGAGAAAATTTTTGAACAGCGCAGCCTTCCTTGCGGCCTTCCTTCTCGGCACCGGCCTTGCCGGCGCGCACGGCTTCAAGGTGGGAGAACTCGAAATCGGCCATCCCTACAGCCGGGCCATGCTGCCGGGCGCCAAGGTTGGCGGCGGATATTTCAAGATCGTCAATCCCGGCAACACCGACGATCGCCTGGTCTCCGTCTCGTCGGATCGCGCAACTTCCGTTCAAATTCACGAGATGAGCATGGACGGAACCATCATGAAGATGCGAGAATTGCCACAAGGCATCGTTGTTCCGGCCGGCGATACGGTTGAGCTGAAACCGGGTGGATACCATCTGATGTTCATGAACGTCTCTCAACCGTTCAAGGAGGGTGAGATGGTCAAGGCGGTTCTGACCTTCGAAAAGGCGGGGCCGGTGGAGGTCGAGTTTGCGGTTGGCCCGGCAGGCGGTGATGCGCATGCGGGCGATGCACACAAGGAGCACAAGAAGTGAACCGGAACCCCATGGCGTTGCTGGCGATCGGGATCGCCGGCATCTTCTTTGCCGGACTGGTCGGCATCATGTTCTGGGTCTCGGCCGATAGCGCGCGGGCCCGCACCGGCCCGTTCGACGCAAAATTCTCGCTGGTGGACGATCGGGGTGCATCGGTCGATCAGACCCTGTTCAAGGGACGTCCCTCAATTGTCTATTTCGGCTATACTCATTGCCCGGAGGTCTGCCCGACCACCCTGTTCGAGGTTTCTGGCTGGCTGAACAAGCTCGGGCCGGAGGGTGAAAAGCTGAAGGCCTATTTCTTCACGATTGACCCTGCACGCGATATGCCGGATGTCATGCATGCCTACGTGACCTCGATCACGGATCGGATCACCGGCATCACCGGCACGCCTGAGGAAATGCAGAAAGTCACCGATGGCTGGATGATCCACGCCGCGCGCACCTATGGTGACGACAGCGACTATCACATGAGCCACACCACCTCGCTGTTGCTCATTGGCCCCGACGGGCGGCTGAAAGGCATGATCCCCTACGGCGAGGATGACGAGCTTGCGCTGAAGAAGATCCGCGACACCTTGCTCTGATGGGGCAAGCCAGAGGTGCCATGGAAAAAGGGCCGTCATGAGCGGCCCTTTTTGATGTCTGGCATTTGCGGTCTGTGCCGGATCAGGCGGCCTGACGGCTCGCGTTGAGCGGGATTTCCACGTCGATCTCGAGGATCGACATGTTTTCATCGCGATCCATCTTCACGTGAACCCGGTCGTTATCGAGTTCGACATGCTTGGCGATGACGGCCAGGATTTCTTCGCGCAGCACCGCGACGAGATCGGTTCCGGAGGACGCGCGTTCATGGGCGAGGAGAACCTGCAGCCGCTCCCGAGCAAGAGGCGCGGAACGCTGCTTGTTGAAGAGGCGGAAAATATTCATGCAGCCCTCCCGAAGATCTTGCCGAAGATGCCGCGCTTTTCTTCCGGAATGGAAACCGGAATGTCTTCGCCGGCAAGGCGACGGGCTGCCTCGAAATAGGCAAGCGACGGAGCGCAGCGGGCGTCGGCGAGCGTCACCGGTGCGCCGAGGTTCGATGCGCGCAGCACGTCGGAGCTTTCCGGAATGATGCCGAGCAGCGGGATCGACAGGATTTCCAGAACGTCATCGACCTTCAGCATGTCGCCACGCTGGGCGCGGGCCCCGTCGTAACGGGTCAGAAGCAGGTGCTTCTCCATCCGCTCGCCGCGCTCGGCCTTCATGGTCTTCGAATCGAGCAGGCCGATGATGCGGTCGGAATCGCGCACCGAGGAGACTTCCGGGTTCGTGACCACGACGGCGATGTCGGCATGGCGCATGGCCAGCGTCGCGCCGCGTTCGATACCGGCGGGGCTGTCGCAGATCACCCAGTCGAAATAGCGCTTCAGCTCGTTGATCACCCACTCGACACCTTCCGGCGTGAGGTTGTCCTTGTCGCGGGTCTGGGAGGCCGGCAGCAGGAACAGGTTTTCCAGCCGCTTGTCGCGGATCAGCGCCTGGGTGAGCTTCGCATCGCCCTGGATCACGTTGATCAGGTCGTAGACCACGCGGCGCTCGGCGCCCATCACGAGGTCGAGGTTGCGCAGGCCCACGTCGAAGTCCACGACGACGACCTTTTCATTGCGTTGGGCGAGTGCTGCACCCAGTGCAGCGGTCGATGTGGTCTTGCCAACTCCGCCCTTGCCTGACGTGACGACGATTACCTTCCCCATCTTTATCTCCTGTGAATGAGCGTGATTGGGCTCAGTTAAGTTTCTCGGCCATGACTGCATCGCCTTCGAGCCATAGCTGGACGGGTTTCCCCAGCAGCTCCGGCGGCAAGTCCTCAGCCATTTTGTAGATGCCGTCGATTGCGATCAGCTCCGCCTCCAGTTTCCGGCAGAAGATGCGCGCGGACGCATTTCCGACGGAGCCCGCCATGGCTCGCCCCCGCAGGGCGCCATAGATATGGACGGAGCCGCCGGCGATGACTTCCGCGCCGGAGGCGACGGACCCGACAACGGTCACATCCCCTTCCGTAAAGATGATCGATTGCCCGGACCTTACGGGTTCGTTGATCACCAGCGACGGGTGGGAAGAACGGCTGTCCTGCGCGACGGTGGGTGCCGGCGCATGGGAGGCAGCGGTTTCCGGGCGGTCCTCGGCGGTTTTGTCGTCCGGGACCTCGGTTTCCGGCACCTCGACATCGCCAGCCGGGCGGCCACCTTTCAGCACCGGCGGCATGCCGGGCGAGATCATCGACGGCTTTGCCCCTTCGATGCCCATGATGCGGACATTGCGGTCGGCAAGCTTGTCCAGGAATTCCGTCAGCTCGGCCCGGTTGATGCCGAGACCTTCAACATCCAGAACCACGGGGCGGTTCAGGAAAAAACCAGCAGAACGGGCAGCCAGATCGTCCAGCCGCACCAGCCAGTCATCCAGCGGCAGGTCCGGAGACAAAACGACCGCCAGAAAGGAGCGGCCTTTGATCCTGATGGAGCGAGAGTCTGTTAGCACTTCGGTCATCTACGTAAACAAATCGTTGACGTATGGGTAGCGCTGATTTGGTTAACGAATGGTTAACGCCACCGCTCGCGACGTAAGGAATTGCTCAAATTCGGACAGGGTCCGATCACCGCTGCGGAGACGCTTCGCCGCGTCGGTCGCGCCGATTTATGCCGCGCCCGCGGCGGGTCGCATGCGGCGGCGGAACTGGACAGGCTTCTCGCGAAACCGTTTCTGGAAGGCATCGTAGAAGGTCGATAGCGAGCCGAAGCCGGACTCATACGCCACCTCAGTGATCGGCAGGTCCGTCGCGATCAACAGCGACTGCGCCGTATCCAGCCGGTGACGGATGATCGCCTGGTTGATGGTCATGCCGACCGCCTTGCGAAACAGCGTCATCGCATAGTTCGGATGCAGGCCGGCCGCACGTCCCACATCTTCGGCGGAGATATTGCCAAGCGCCCCTTCGCCGATGAAACGCAGCATGTTTTCCACATGCACCACCCAATCGGCATCGCGTTGACCGGAGGAGAAAATGGCCGCGCCCTGCTCGCGCAGGTCTCGCCAGCCCTCGCGCTCAATGCGCATCACCCGCGCCATCAGTTCCGAACGGACGATCTCCATCACTTCCGCATCACCCGACAGAATCTCGTCGCGCCAGCGAAGAAAGACATCCCGGTCCCAGGGACGCATATCGAGCGCCTCGATCACCGCGCCCCGGAACACCGCATCGCGAAACCGGCTGAGATTGGGAAAGCCGAGAAGCACCGACATCGGAACGTAAAGGCAGACGAAACGCGTGCTCTCCGCGCAGTCTATCACCTGATGCGGGATCATGCCCCAGAAGAGACAAAGCCTGTTCTTGTCGACGGTCAGTTCGCGCCCGTCAAACAAATAGGTCATATGGCCATCCAGAACGAAGTTGAGTTCGATCTGGCTGTGCATGTGGGGACCAGCCATCCGCTGGACCTCCATCAGGTTTCCAGCGCAGAACTGATGGTCGCCAAACACCACGAGCGGATGAGACGGGTCAAGTTCCGGATGCGCCGGGACGGCTCCCAGATGGTTCACTGTTGCAGAACGAATCGTCGGTGCGTCCTCCAGATGTTAGGATTCCGGAAATTTATCGCCAAACCATGGAGGAAAGTTGCGGCTTTCTCGGTCACTGTCAAGCCTGCGACTGCGGGGAGGCGGACGCGATGCATTGCGCTTCCGGGCAGGCATGCAAGGGATCTTTGGGAGGATGACATGATAACACGTAAGTCTTTGGCAGGCTTCAGCCTTGCCTATGCCCTGACCGCGGCGACCGCTTTCGCCGGCGACCTGGTGATCAATTCGGACCAGTCCGATCCGGCCCCGAAAAAGGCGATGGAGCAGCTGATCGCGGATTTCCAGAAGGCGCATCCAGATATCAAGGTCAAGTGGAACAACTTTGACCACGAAGGCTACAAGTCCGCCATTCGCAACTTCCTGACGGCGGACCCGCCGGATGTCGTGTCCTGGTACTCCGGCAACCGGATGGCTCCCTTCGTCAAGGCGGGACTATTCGAGGATGTGAGCGATCTCTGGGCGCAGGGTGACCTGAACAACCAGCTGAAGTCGGCGACCAAGTCGATGGAAATCGACGGCAAGAAGTGGGGGATCCCTTATTCCACGTATCAATGGGGCATCTACTATCGCAAGGACATCTTTGCGGAGAAGGGCATTGCCCCGCCGAAGACCTGGGCGGAACTGCTGGCTGCGTGTGAAAAACTGAAGGCCGCCGGTATCACGCCATTCACCATCGGCACCAAGGCGCTCTGGCCAACGGGCGGCTGGTTCGATTACCTGAACCTTCGCGTCAACGGGTACGAGTTCCATATGGATCTGACGGCCGGGAAGGTCCCCTACACCGACCCGCGCGTCAAAGCCGTGTTCGACAAATGGGCCGAACTCGTGAAGCCGGGCTATTTCAACGAAAACCATGCGGCCATTGACTGGCAGGACGCGGTACCGCTGATGGTGCAGGGCAAGGCGGCCATGTATCTGATGGGCAATTTTGCGGTTGCCACCATGAAGGATGGCGGGCTGAAGGAAGACCAGATCGGCTTCCTGCAGTTCCCGGTCATCACGCCCGGCATTCCGATGGCCGAGGATGCGCCGACCGAATCCTTCCACATCCCGTCGGGCGCCAAGAACAAGGCGGATGCCCGCACGTTCCTGGCCTATCTGGCGCTGCCCGAAACCCAGACGAAGATGAATGCGATCCTGGGGCAGTTGCCGATCAACAACCAGGCGACCAAGTCTGACGATCCTTTCCTGCGGGCGGGTTTCGAAATGCTGTCCAACGCCTATGCGCTGGCACAGTTCTACGACCGCGATGCGCCGGCCGAAATGGCCAAGGCCGGCATGGAAGGGTTCCAGGAGTTCATGGTCAAGCCGGACAAGGCGGACGCCATTCTGGCTCGCCTCGATAAGATCCGCCAGCGCGTCTACAAATAAGTGATCCTCCCGGCGCCGGATGCCGAAGCCTCCCATAAGAAGGATGGCATCCGGTGCTTCTTCTCGTGAAACATTGCGAGGTGTCGCCGTGACCGAGGTCGTTTCTTCCCCGCCGGGCTTCTGGAAGCAGAACCAGCAGAAGCTTGCTCCCTGGCTGTTTCTCGCGCCCGGCTTCCTGATGTTCATCATCTACGTGCTGGTGCCGATCGTCCAATCCATCTGGATCAGCTTTCACGAATGGGACGGGCTGGGCGAAAAGGTATGGATCGGGCTCGGCAACTACATCGAGCTTCTGGATGACGACGATTTCTACACGTCGCTGAAGAACAACGTCATCTGGCTGGTCCTCTATCTGCTGTCGATTCCGGCAGGGCTTGCGGTTGCTCTCTTTCTCAATCAGACGGTCACGGGCATTCGGCTCTACAAGTCGCTGTTCTTTTTCCCGTTCGTGATCAGCCAGGTGGTCGTGGGCCTCATGTTCACCTGGTTCTATGCGCCGAATTTCGGGCTCTTTTCTCAGCTGATCGCATGGCTGACGGGGGAACAGGTCGCTGTCCTGGCCGACGAACGGTTTGTTACCTACGGCATTATCGCCGCCGGCCTCTGGCCGCAGACGGCCTATTGCATGATCCTCTACCTGACCGGTCTCAACAACATCAATCCGGAGCAGGTGGAAGCCGCCCGCATGGACGGCGCGAAGGGAGCGAAGCTTCTATGGTTCGTCATCCTGCCGCAACTGGCGCCGGCCACCTTCATCGCCATGGTCGTCACCGTCATCGGCTCGCTGCGTTCGTTCGATCTCGTGTCGATCATGACGGCCGGCGGCCCCTATGGCTCCAGTCAGGTGCTGTCGTATTTCATGTATGAACAGGCGCTATCCGAATACGGCTTCCGCATGGGCTATGGCGCGGCCATCGCCGTGGTGCTGTTCCTCATCATGATGGTCTTCATCACGCTTTTCATCGTGCGCATGCTGTCGCAGGAAAGGAACGCCTGATGTTTCCGACACCCATCCACAAGGCGAGCCCCTTTGCGCAGATAGCGTACAAGATTGTGCTGCCGCTGGCGCTGATCCTGTGGCTTCTGCCGCTCATCGGTGTCGCCATCACCTCGGTGCGTCCGGTGGGCGACCTGGCGGCCGGCAACTATTTCGGCATTCCCTCCGGCTTTGCAGGCGTCGAGAACTATACGACCGTCTTCCGCGATTCGCCGATTGGTCTTTACATCCTGAATTCCTTCAAGGTGACGATCCCGACCGTCATCGGCGCCGTGGCGCTCTCCTGCCTCACGGGTTTTGCTTTGGCCGTCTACCGGTTCAAGGGCAATCTGCTGCTCTTCTTCCTGTTCGTGGCCGGCAATTTCATCCCGTTCCAAATCCTGATGGTGCCGGTGCGCGACATGACCTTGCGCGCCGGGCTCTATGATACGACGCTTGGGTTGGTGCTCTTCCATGTTGCCTTCCAGACCGGTTTCTGCACGCTGTTCATGCGCAACTTCATCAAGGGCCTGCCCTTTGCGCTGATCGAATCCGCCCGCGTCGAAGGCGTCTCCGAATGGCGGATCTTTCGCTACATCGTGCTGCCCCTGATGCGGCCTGCCATCGCAGCGCTCTCCGTGCTCGTCTTCACCTTCGTCTGGAACGACTATTTCTGGGCGACGGTGCTGGTTCAGGGCCAGCATGCCATGCCCGTGACCGCCGGGCTTTACTCGCTGAACGGCCAGTGGGTTGCCGCCTGGCACCTGGTTTCCGCCGGTTCGATCGTCGCGGCGCTGCCGCCGGTCGCCATGTTTTTCCTGATGCAGCGGCATTTCATCGCCGGCCTGACGCTTGGAGCCACCAAGGGATGAGTGAGATTGTGCATATCGGCTCCGGCAATTTTGTCATGAGCCTGCGACTGCCCGATCGCGGCATGCCGGAAATCCTGAATTTGGGATCGGCCGCCGCGATTGCCGACCCGCTCGTTGAGGTCGAACGCGCGAGCCGCATCAACGGCATGGACATTGCCGTGCCGTCTGCCGTCCTGCTGCCCACCGGCGGCATGGGTTTTTTCGGCTGGCCGGCGATTGCCGGTCATCGGTCCGGCCGTGATTTTGTTGTGCAGCTTGCGGGATGGACCGTCCAACGGGCGGCAAACCAGATCATGCTGTCGGCCACAGATACCGTGGCCAGGCTCTCGCTGTCCGTTACGCTCAAGGAACATGCCGGGGGCGTCATCTCGATCGCTACCACGCTCATCAATGACGGCGACAGCGATTACCACCTCGACCGATGCATGGCCGGAACCTTCCTGGCGCCTGCCGGTGCGGTGGAGGTCATGAGCTTTACCGGCATGTGGGGACGAGAATTCCAGACCCGGCGCGAGGTGCTGGGCAACGGCATCTGGGCGCAGGAAAACCGCCGCGGCCGCACCTCGCATGACCGTTTCCCCATGCTCTTCGTTGAAGGTGCCGGCCAGCGCTTCGGTGTGACGCTCGGTTTCAGCGGCAATCATCAGATGGTCATCGACCGCACGGATGATGGCCGGCGTCTGGTCCATCTGGGAGAGCTGTTCGAGCCGGGCGAGATGATCCTGGTGCCGGGCGCGCGCTACGAGAGCCCGACTGCCTATGCCGGTCCGGATACGGCAGCCTTCCACTCATTCGTGCGCGGCGGGTTGATGACCTGGCCCCACGGAGCGATGAGCCCGCGCCCGGTGATGCTGAACACCTGGGAAGGCAACTACTTCGATCACCGGATGGATTCGCTGAAGGCGCAGGCAACGGCTGCGGCGGAACTCGGCATTGAACGTTTCGTGCTGGACGACGGCTGGTTCGGCCGGCGCGACGACGACACGACGAGCCTCGGCGACTGGGATATCGATCCGCGCAAATATCCCGACGGGTTGAAGCCGCTGGTCGATCACGTAACCGGGCTCGGCATGCAGTTCGGCATCTGGTTCGAACCGGAAATGGTCAATCCCGTCTCCGAGCTCTACAAGGCGCATCCGGACTGGGCACTGACGATCGAGGGCAGGCCGATCCTCCAATCGCGCACGCAGCTGGTGCTGGACCTGACGCGGCCCGAAGTCTCCGATTACCTGTTTTCGAAGATCGACGCGGTGCTGTCCAACCACGCGGTCTCCTACATCAAATGGGACATGAACCGTGACCTGACCCATGCCGGCGGTGGCGATGGTCGCGCCAGGATCGCGGCGCAGACCCGCGCGGTCTACGCTCTGATGGACCGTATCCGCGCGGCGCATCCGGGTGTCGAGATTGAAAGCTGCGCGTCCGGCGGTGGTCGCATCGATTACGGCGTGCTGGCAAGGACCCATCGGGTCTGGGCCTCGGATTGCACCGACGCTCTGGAGCGGCTGGAGATCCAGCGGGGTGCTTCCCGTTTCGTGCCGCCGGAAATCCTCGGCAGCCATATCTCCGCGTCGCCGAACCACCAGACGGGCCGCCGGCACACGCTGTCTTTCCGTGCCCTGGTGGCGATTGCCTATCATCTCGGCGTCGAACTCAACCCGTTGGAGTTGAGCGCGGACGAACGTGATGAGCTCAAGGTGTATATCGAGACCTACAAGCGCCTGCGTGACCTCTTCCACGCGTCGGGCGCCAATTTCCACATGGAGCCCGTGGATGGTCGTTACGTCTGGGGCGCCGCCGGTGCCGAAAGGATCGTGCTGATCGTCGCGCAGGGGCCGCAGATGGTCAACGAGCAGCCGGCACCGCTGGTGCTGCCGGAGCATGTGACCCGTTTGGGCGGGGCGTGGACGATCCGGACCGTTCTGCCGGCGCAGCCCAACGTCATCCGCATGTCCGAGGGGCAGACTCGGCTTCTCTCCGGCGCCATTGCGTTCAATCTCGAAAGTGCCGGCATGGGCGGGTTGCCGCTGCCGATGCTCAGGCCGGAAAGCGCGATGCTGCTTGAACTCATTCCATCAAAGGGGGGCAAGATCCATGGCTGATGTCAGCCTTCGCCAGGTCAGAAAACAGTTCGGTGCGCTCGAGGTCATCAAGGGCGTCGATCTCGATGTGAGGGACGGCGAGTTCTGCGTGTTCGTCGGCCCGTCCGGCTGCGGAAAATCGACCTTGCTGCGCATGATTGCCGGCCTTGAGGAGATCACTTCGGGGGCGCTGTCGATCGGCGGGCGCGAGATGACGAAGGTCGGGCCGTCGGAACGCGGCGTGGCCATGGTTTTCCAGTCCTATGCGCTCTATCCGCACATGACGGTGGCCGAAAACATCGGCTTCGGCCTCAAGATGACCGGCCACCCGAAGGAGCTGATCGCCGAACGCACGGCACGTGCGGCGAAGATGCTGCAGCTCGATGCGCTTCTGAAGCGCAAGCCCGGCCAGCTTTCCGGTGGCCAGCGCCAGCGCGTTGCTATCGGTCGCGCAATCGTGCGTAATCCGGAAGTCTTCCTGTTCGACGAGCCGCTGTCGAACCTGGATGCGGCCTTGCGCGTTCAGATGCGCACTGAGCTGTCGACACTGCACCAGGACCTGAAGGCGACGATGATCTACGTGACGCATGACCAGGTCGAGGCGATGACCATGGCCGACAAGATCGTCGTGCTGTCGGCCGGCCGGATCGAACAGGTTGGCACGCCGTTGGAACTCTATCACCGACCGAACAACCTCTTTGTGGCCGGGTTCATCGGCTCGCCGAAGATGAATGTCCTCAAGGTGGCGGTTGCCGCTGGCGAGGGCGGTTCTGTGACCATCGCCCTGCCCGGCGCAGATCTTCACCTGCCGACCCACGGTGCTAGCGTCAGTGGCGGCGAGATGAGTTTTGGCCTGCGCCCGGAGCACATCGATGCCACCGGCAAGGGCGATGTGGTGATCGAGGCAACCGTGAAGCTCGCCGAATATCTCGGTTCGGAAACGCTCTTCTTTGTCACGCTATCGGACGGCTCGGAACTCGCCGTCAAGGCCGATGGGTTGGCGCGGGAAAGACCGGGCGACACGATCCGGCTCGGAATCAATGCAAAGGCCTGCCATCTGTTCGACGCGAACGGGCTCGCCGTCATCAATGGGGATCTGACACGATAATGCTGGGCGTTTGTTATTACCCGGAACACTGGGATGAGAGCCGCTGGGAAACCGATGCGCGGCGCATGGTCGAACTCGGGATCTCTTTCGTTCGGATCGGCGAATTCGCCTGGTCGCGCATCGAGCCGTTACGGGACCGGTTCGAGTTTGCCTGGCTGGACCGGGCAATGGACATTCTTGCCAAGGCGGGCCTGAAGATCGTGCTCGGCACCCCGACCGCAACGCCGCCGAAATGGCTGGTCGACGAGTGCCCGGACATCCTTCCCTACGACAAGGACGGCAAGCCCCGCGGGTTCGGGTCGCGCCGCCACTATACCTTCTCCTCCGAGACCTGGTGGAAGGAGAGCGCGCGCATCGTTGACATCGTTGCCAAGCGGTATGGCAACCATCCGGGTCTTGCCGGCTGGCAGACGGATAATGAATATGGTTGCCACGATACGACGATCTCCTGGGGGCCGGAGGATCTCAAAAGCTTCAAGCGCTGGCTGCGGCTACGCTATCAATCCGTCGATCAGTTGAACGAAGCCTGGGGCTCGGTTTTCTGGTCGATGGAGTTGAACGGCTTTGAGGATGTCGTGCTGCCGAATCTCACCGTGACAGAGCCGAACCCGGCGACGCGACTGGATTTTTGGCGTTTCCACTCCGAACAGGTCGCCGCCTATGACAGGATGCAATGCGATATCATCCGCAAACATTCGCCCGACCGCTGGATCACCCACAATTTCATGGGCTTCACGCTGGATTTCGACCACTTCAAGGTCGGCGACAATCTGGATCTCGCCTCCTGGGACAGTTACCCGATCGGTTTCGTCGAAAAATTCCCCTTCTCGGAGGCCGAACGCAATCGATGGGCGGAGACCTCGCATCCGGACATCGCTCCCTTCCATCACGACCTCTACCGCGCGGTGGGCAAAGGCAAATTCTGGGTTATGGAGCAGCAGCCGGGACCAGTGAACTGGGCGCCCTGGAACCCGGTACCGAAGCCGGGCATGGTGCGGCTGTGGACCTGGGAGGCGCTGGCGCATGGTGCGGAGGTTGTCAGCTATTTCCGCTGGCGGCAGGCCACGTTCGCGCAGGAAATGATGCATGCCGGATTAAACCTCGCCGGTCTGGACGAATGGTCGCCGGGCGGGCTTGAGGCGCGTCAGGTGGCGCAGGAGCTGGCTGCGCTCGGCAATCTGCCGCAGACCGACCGTGCTCCCGTCGCTCTTGTCTTCGACTATCAGAGCTACTGGTCAACGGTGATCCAGCCGCAGGGCAGGGATTTCCGCTATGAGGAGCTTTGCTTCCGCTGGTACGAGGCGCTGCGTCGTCTGGGGCTGAACGTCGATTTTGTCCGTCCCGGCGCCCGCCTTGAAGGTTATCCGCTGGTGGTTGTTCCGTGCATGACGGAAGTGGACGAGGCCGCGCGGGCAGCACTCGAAAAGGCAGGCGGCACCGTGTTGATCGGCGCCCGCAGCGGCTCCCGTGATCGCAACTTTCGTTTCCCGGAGAACCTGCCGCCGGGGCCGCTCGCCTCTCTCACCGGTAACCGCGTGGTGCAGGTCGCAACCTTGCGTCCGGGGCTGTCGCATCCGGTGAATGGGCAGGTGTCGGGTGCGGGCGTCCGCTGGCGCGAACACATCGAGGCGACGGGGAACGTTCTCGCCCGCTTCGACGATGGCCATCCGGCGCTGACTGAGAAGGATCGGGTGCTCTACCTGGCCTGCTGGGCGGATGAGGCGCTCCTCTCCGGCATCATGACGCTTGCGGCCGAAAAAGCCGGCCTTTCCACGCTCTCCGTTCCGGATTTCATCCGCATTCGCCGACGCGGCAATCTCGTCTTCGCCTTCAACTACGGCACGCAGGACTGGGCTTTGCCCGACGGAGCCGTTCCAGCGCTGGGCGAGCCGGTGTTGAAGCCGCAGGCGGTTGCCGCCTGGCAGAGGATCTGACCGGATTGACGTTAGGGGACGCCGCATTTGCCCGCGGCGTCCTGTCGGGCGGCCCATTGAATGATTATGGCCGCCGGGACAAGTGTTCTTCAAAACCTGCAGGGGGGCAGCCTGCAGGGCTGCGCGGATGGTGCCAGAGACTCGTGCCAATGAGCCCATGCTCAGATGATGAGCCCGCCCAGGGTCTGTTTCTTCCAGCCCATGCTTCTCATCAACGGTGTGCGCCCGGCTTGAGGCTTGGCATTGCCGTCGGCGCTCTGTCCCGTTTGCCACGGGAATTTGACGAGGCGTAGAACTTTCGCCCGTCTTTACGCATTGGTCAAAAGATGGCAGGTCTGCTTATCCATCGATTAAAGAATGGCGCCCACAATGGCGGCCATGACATGTGCATGAGCGGGAGAAGGGTTCATTCTCAGGAAATATGGATGGTCGGTGCTGGGCCTGCTGGTTGTCGCTGTGTCGGCCTGGCTTCTCTACAAGGAACTGCGCGGTCTTTCGCTGGACGAACTGGGTGACAGCCTCGCAGCCATCCCGATATCGCATTGGTGTCTCGCCATCGCGTGTTCCATCGCAGCCTATGGCGCTTTGGCAGGTTATGATGCGCTCGCCTTGTTATACCTGCGCCGTTGGGTCAGCTGGTGTTTCATCACGCTGACCTCCTTCACCACCTATGCGCTTTCCCACAATCTCGGCGCATCCGTCGTCTCCGGCTCGGTCATTCGCTACCGTGCTTATTCGTCCAAGGGGCTGAGTGCCATCGAGATCGGGCAACTGGTCGCCTTCTGCTCCTTCACCTTCGCATTCGGCACGGTCCTGTTGTCCGGCGTCACGCTCCTGATCGAGCCCTCTTTGGGCGAGAGGTTCATCCACGGATTGTCCCAGAACGCCGCCCGCGCGATCGGTCTTCTCATTCTTCTGCTTGTGGCAGCCTATGTCTATGGCAGCTGGAAGAACTTCCGTCCCTGGTCGATCGGGCCAGTGAAGATCGCCTATCCCGATCTCAGAACCGTGGCGCTCCAGTTGATCATTGGTCCGATCGAATTGGTTGCTGCTGCCGGCATCATCTATTTCGCCTTGCCAAGTGCCGGCAATCCCGGCTTCTTCACCGTTCTCGGCATCTTTTTGATGTCATTTTCAGCCGCATTGCTCTCCACCGCTCCGGGTGGTCTCGGTGTTCTCGAACTGGTTTTCGTTAATGGATTGCCGGAGATGGACAAGTCTGACGTGCTGGCGGCGCTGATCGTCTTCCGCGTCCTCTATCTTCTCATCCCCTTTGCGCTCTCGCTGATCTTGGTCCTGGTGTTCGAAAAGCGATCGCTGCGGCAGGCAAGCTGAGGTCCGGCGACGATCTCAATCGGCGGCTGTATCCTCGCTCCAGATCAGGGAAAGCAGACGGCGCAGTTCCTCGCGCTCGGCCTTCGACAGACGGCGCAGCGTCTTTTCCTCATGCTGCTGGATCCGGCTCAGCCAATCCAGTGCGGTTGTGAGGCCCGTTTCTGTCGGGTAGAGCCGCTGGATGCGCTGATCGGACGGATCATCCTTGCGAAAGAATAGATCCCGCGCTTCCAGTTGCTGGAGCAAAGCGACGATGTTGGCGCGCTTGATGCCCAGCATCCGGCAGATATCGGCCGAGGTGCTGCCCGGCTGTTCAACGATGGACAGGAGCACGCTCATGGTGATCGGCCGTGCGCCGGCCTCGTCCAGCGCGGCCACGGCGCCATTCAGATCATGCACCGAGGCCCGACGCAGGTGATAGCCCACAAGTTGATCGAGCGCGTGGCGGATGTGGGCGGAAGAGACGGTGGTGAGTGTTTCGGAGAGGTTTGTCTTCTTCATCAGTTCCCCTCTTGACGCGCTTCGTTCGGGCGACAATAATGTTATACATCATAGCAGTCAACGCGAGGAGGCGCGCAGCACTGTCTGGTTGGTGATCCTGCCGGGGGAGGATCGGTCAAGACGATATGGCCTACGCCGCATCGAGTCACGGGTATCAATTCTCTCCCAACAGAATCCAGTCACGCTGCTCCCCAAGCTTTAGCCGCGGCAGGTTTTCCTGAGCCCTCATTCGGGCCGCCATCGATCTTTCGCTGGCGGCTTCAACCAAACACGCAAGGATATCGATATGGCAAATGATGTTGATACGGTGGTCTTCGAGGTCAAGGACCGCATCGCCTGGGTTCGCTTCAACCGTCCGGATAAGCGCAACGCGATGAGCCCGACGCTGAACCGGGCGATGATGGACGTGCTGGACGAACTGGAATTTCGCGACGATGTCGGTGTTCTGGTACTGACCGGGGAAGGCAGCGCCTGGACTGCGGGAATGGACCTCAAGGAATACTTCCGCGAGACCGAGTCGCAGGGCCTGAAGGGCACTCGCAAGGCGCAACGCGAGAGCTACGGCTGGTGGCGTCGTCTGCGCTGGTACCAGAAGCCGACGATCGCCATGGTCAATGGCTGGTGCTTTGGCGGCGGCTATGGCCCGCTGTTCGCCTGTGACCTCGCCTTCTGCGCGAACGAGGCAAAGTTCGGTCTCTCCGAAATCAACTGGGGCATCCTGCCGGGCGGCGGCGCGACCAAGGTCGCCGTCGAACTTCTGCCCTTCCGCAAGGCCATGTATCACGCCATGCTCGGTGAACCGGTTGACGGGAAAACCGCAGCCGACTGGGGACTGGTCAACGAAAGCCTTCCGCTGGCCGAACTCGAGGCACGCGTGACCGCCGTGGCAAAGGTGCTCCTGGAGAAGAATCCCGTCGCGCTGAAGGCCACAAAGGATGCGGTGCGCCGCGTCGGCGTCATGACCTATGACGAGGCGGAGGATTACCTGGTCCGCGCACAGGAAGCAGCCAACTCCTACGACAACGATGGACGCAAGGAGGGCATCCGCCAGTTCATCGACGAGAAGAGCTACAAGCCGGGGCTTGGTGCCTACGACAAGTCCCGCAAGGGCTGACGCATTGAATCGACCGGCGCCCTTGTGCGCCGGTCGATGGAACGGAAGGACGCCTGCCAACGATCTGGCTGACAGAAACCTGGCAAATGTGAATTGCGATTGACGTCCACATGGTTGAAATAAGCCGCATCAACCAGTCGTCAGGCGGAAGCCGCAAGGAGCATGATGGATCATCGGAACAACCCGCCCAAGGTGCGGGGATGGCGGCATCTCCTGGCTGCCCAGAGCTATTCCATCAGCGGTTTTCGGCGTCTTCTGCGGGAGACGGCGTTCCGCCACGAAGTGCTGGCCTTCCTCGGTTCGCTTCTCCTGTTCGCCCTGATCGGTGCCGAACTCCAGGACTATGTGGCGCTCATCATCCTGTTTTGCATCGTTTGTGCGGTTGAGGCGATCAACACCGCCATTGAGGAAATCATCGACCGGATCTCTCCGGAACTGTCGGCGACCGGCCGCCATGCCAAGGATCTGGGTTCCTTCGCCGTCTTTTGCCTGCTCGTCGCCTGGGCTGCCCTGACGGCCTATGTGGGTTACCGGCATCTTTTGCCGCCCAGTTGATCGGCGGTTGCGGCGCCTTCATCTGCTGGCGGAAAGGTGAGGTTTAAAAACGTCTTCGCTTGCTGCGGTCCGTGCATGTGATAAGCTTTCATTCGGTTTGCGGGTCCATCGGGAGCAGAAGAATGAGGGACGACGAACCGCGGGAGGCTGCCTGTATCGTGAAGTTTGCCGATGCGCTTCAGCGTGCCGGGATTTCCAAGCTCGTCCTGCATGCCTGGGAAAGACGCTACGACGTGCAACTGAGCGAACGTACCGCGACGGGACGCCGCTTCATGACCGAGACGCAGGTGGAACGGCTGCGCCTCCTCAAGCTGTGCACCGATGCGGGTTATCGTATCGCGAACATCATCAGTCTTCCCGATCTGGAACTCTTGCGCATCGCAGAGCAGCACGCGCTTCGTCTCGACCTCTGCTCGACCCTCGACGCGGCTCAACGACTGGATTCGGCAGCACTTTCCGCGGACCTCGAGCGGCGCGTAAGCGAACTCGGCCCCCTCGACTTTGTCCGCCGGGTCGTTTCTCCCCTGATGGACGAGATTGGCAAGCGATGGCAGGACGGCACCATGTCGATCGCTGCCGAACATCTGGTTTCGGCCGAAGTTCGACGAATTCTCTCTGATTGCCTTCATCGGTTTCCCGTAGCGCCGGACGCGACCAGGGCGGTCGCGACGACACCGGAAGGTGAGTTGCACGAACTGGGTGCCCTGGTGATTACGCTCCTCTCCCGGAGCCACGGGATCGATACGCTTTATCTTGGCCCCAACCTGCCAAACGACCAGATTGTCAACGCTGCTCTTCGAAGCGGCGCAAGGGTCGTCTTCCTCAGTTGCCTTGTGTCCTCCCGCCGTAACGCGTCCGGCCCCATTGTGGCGCTGCGGGGCGCCTTGCCGCCGCACATCGCCTTGTTTGTCGGAGGGCCTGGAGCCAGCGACATGGCACCGCTCGACGGGGTGAGCATCTTCCCCAACATCGAAAGCATCAATGCCGCCTTGCGAGACATCGGAACGGCAGCATTGCCGGCCCGGGGCCTATCGAACGAGACAAGATAGTCTGTCTCGGATGTGCAGTCGATGCAGGCAGCGGTCTTCCGCCGCCCACCGTCGCCTCCCTGTAGCAAGATAGACGCTTGTTGAAGACGACATTCGTCCCGGGCATAGTTCCTATACAAATTCGCGCGATCGATGCCCCTTAAAAAATCCGACTATTCATTACAAATTTAAGCAAGTCACCGTTTGTCATTGTTCTTTCTGGCGGTTTCGTTCCCTGAATTCAAATATCAGGCGCTTTTGACGTGGTGTTTTTAAATATACAAGCATTGCGAAATTAACGGTTAGTTTGAAGTTTGTATATATTTTGTCTCCAGGAATACATCATGTCAGATCGTCGTGACGACTGCCGTCATCGGTGCGCCAAGAGGTAGAGGTATGGGAATCGCATCATTGCTGAATTCGAAGGAGACCAACAAGCTTCTGGCGCTGGATGCGCTGAAGGCCAATGTCATGGTCGCCGACGCCAAGTTAAACATCATGTATATGAACCCGGCCGTCGTGGAGCTCCTCAAGGAAGCGGAAGATGACCTGAAGAAGGAGCTGCCGCGATTTTCCGTCGCCACGTTGATTGGCAGCAATATCGACGTCTTCCACAAGAACCCGGCACATCAACGCGGCATGTTGTCGGCGCTCAAGAACCGGCATAGCGCAACCATTCGCGTTGGCACGCGCATTTTCGACCTTCTGGTCACGCCGCTGAAGAGCGGCAACAAGACGACGGGATTCGTGGTGGAATGGGCGGATGCCAAGGAGCGTCTTCTCAATCTCGATTATGCCGCCCAGATCGCCGCCATCAGCCGCTCGCAGGCCATCATCGAGTTCACCGTTACCGGTCAGATCATCAGCGCGAACAAGAACTTTCTCGACACGATGGGCTACGCCTCTGTGGACGAGATCAAGGGTAAACACCACAGCATGTTCGTGTCACCCGAATATGCAGCGAGTGCAGACTACAAGGCGTTCTGGAAGGAGCTGTCCGAAGGGCGCTACCAGGCTGCCGAATTCAAGCGGACCCGCAAAGACGGGCGTGAAGTCGTCATCGCCGCATCCTACAACCCGATCTTGGGCATTAACGGTGAAGTCACGAAGGTGGTGAAGTTCGCGTCGGATGTCACGAAGCGCGTCCACACCGTCAATGCACTGGGCGACAGCTTGAAGCGCCTCTGTTCCGGCGACTTTGCCTTCCAGCTCAACGAACCGTTTGCTCCGGAATTCGAATTCCTCCGGCTCGATCTCAACACATCCGTCACCCAGCTTTGCGACACCTTTCGCCAGATCGCCCAGAGCGTCGATCTGATCGGGACTGGCACGCGGGAAATCAGCCAGGGCGTCACCGATCTGTCGCGCAGAACGGAAGGGCAGGCGGCGAACCTGGAAGAAACCGCAGCAGCGCTGGAAGAGATCACGGCCAATGTCGGTTCGTCCGCGCAACGGGCTCAGGATGCCCGCGATGTGGCCTCCCGCGCCAAGACGAGCGCGGAACAATCCGGCGAGGTGGTTTCGCATGCGGTGGACGCCATGAGCCGCATCGAGGATTCGTCCGGCAAGATTTCCAACATCATCGGCGTGATCGACGAGATCGCCTTCCAGACCAACCTTCTTGCCCTCAATGCCGGTGTCGAGGCCGCTCGTGCCGGAGAGGCGGGGCGCGGTTTCGCCGTCGTGGCGCAGGAGGTGCGCGAACTGGCGCAACGGTCCGCCAAGGCCGCGAAGGAGATCAAGGACCTCATCCATCACTCGGTCTCGGAAGTGGCAGGCGGGGTCAAGCTGGTGCGCGATACCGGAAATGCGCTGCGCAATATCAGCCAGTTGATTGTCGAGATCAACGATCACATCGTCGCCATCTCCACGGCGGCCAAGGAACAGTCCACCGGGCTGAGCGAGGTGAATGGCGCAGTCAACAGCATGGATCAATCCACGCAGCAGAACGCGGCCATGGTGGAGGAAAGCAGCGCCGCTGCCAGCACGCTCGCCTCCGAAACAGCCAAGCTGCGCGAGATGATTGGTCAGTTCACGTTAAGCGCATCCGGCAACCATTCCACCCATGTCTGGACAGGCAGCGCAGGTGCGTCCTTCCATCGGGCGGCTTGACTTGGCAGGCAAGGTGCTCGGCTTTCGCGTACCTTGCCGATCGCTGCATGGGAGAGAGCGAACGACACGCGCACCGACCTCAACGAGCGTCTTGCGACCGCAGCGGATATCGTGCGGAAGATGCGGTGGGGCAACTGATCAATCTGTTCATCCGTTCAAGACAATCTGACAGGCGCATCGTGCCAATCTGCCCGTGCGGCAGGTACCGTTCTGCACCGGCCTGTGGTCTGATAGCCTTGAAATGGAGACGGAAGAATGTTGTGCAAGTTGATTGGTGTTCCTCTGCAGGATGGCGCGGCACAGTTGGGCTGCGAGATGGGGCCGAGCGCGCTTCGAACCGCGGGCCTTGCAGGGGCGCTTCGGGAGCTTGGCCATGAGGTCGTGGATTTCGGCAATCTTTCACCCCAAACAGCCGATGTACCTGTTCATCCCAATCCGGCCCTCAAGAACCTGCCGGTGATCAGCGGCTGGGTCTCCGAAATCGCCGAGACCGCCTACCGCGAAAGCCGTGACGGGCTGCCGATTTTTCTCGGCGGCGATCATGCTTTGTCGGCCGGTAGTGTCGCCGGTGTCGCTCGACGTGCGGCTGAACAAGAGAGGCCGCTCTTCGTCCTGTGGCTCGATGCCCATACGGATTTTCATAGCCTTCAGTCAACGACGAGTGGCAATCTGCATGGCGTGCCGGTTGCCTACTTTACCGGCCAGCCGGGGTTCGACGGATATTTCCCGACGCTCACCCATCCCGTCGATCCGGCCGATGTCTGCATGGTCGGCATCCGCAGCGTCGATCCCGCGGAACGGTCTGCAATCTCCGGCACCGCCTTGACGGTACACGACATGCGCGTGATCGATGAGCAGGGCATTGCAGCACCACTTCGCGTCTTCCTGGACCGGGTTGCCGCCGCCAAGGGTTGCCTGCATGTGAGCCTGGATGTGGATTTCCTTGATCCTTCCATCGGACCGGCAGTGGGCACAACGGTGCCGGGCGGCGCCACATTCCGCGAGGCGCATCTGGTGATGGAGATGCTGCATGAAAGCGGACTGGTGACGAGCCTGGATCTGGTCGAACTCAATCCGTTTCTGGACGAGCGCGGGCGCACCGCCACCCTGCTGGTGGATCTCACCGCCAGCCTGATGGGGCGCAAGGTGATGGACCGCCCGACGCGCCGGTACTGAGGCCGGCTGGGTCGGCTTTCGGCGTGTTCAGTAGGATGTCCCCTTGCCATCGGCAGGGGTTTCGCCACGGGCTTTGGCTGCCTGCAGTTCCCGATATTGTGCCATGGCGGCCATCCCGGCATCTCGCAGCAGCGCAACATCGTAAGGGCCGGGGATGAAGCGGTAGCCGCGGTCCAGCAGGTCGTTTACACCCGCACCGGCATTGGGCACCGTTCCCAGAACCTTGCCGGCGGCCAAGACCTCGCGCTCTACCTTGCGGGCCAGCGCCTGCACGTCCGGATGGCCGGTCTGGCCGATCAGGCCCATGGATGCGGCCAGATCATTGATGCCGATGAAGATGACGTCCGCGCCGTCGATAGCCGCGATCGCAGCGGCGTTTTCTGCCGCCAGGGCCGATTCCAGCTGGATGATCGTCAGCATGTTGTCATTGGCCTTGCGGACATAGTCCGGCTCCAGACCGAAGGTCGAGGCTCTGACCACGGACGCCGCGTAACCACGAAAACCCGCCGGTGGATAAAGGCAGGCCTGCACGGCTGCCTCTGCCAGATCCGGCGTATCGACCGAAGGGATCATCACCGATTGCACGCCGGCATCGATGACGCGCTTCAGTAGCACGTGATCATTCCAGGCAACCCGCACCACGGCCGGTGTTGGCGTGGTCTCGAGAGCACGCAGCACATCCACGACATCCCGCGTATCACCGATGCCGTGCTCATGATCGGCGAGAACGAAGTCGAAGCCTGCGTGACCCAGGATTTCGGCGTTGGTGGGGGAGCCACCGGCCACCCAGCAGCCATAAACGGCATCACCGGCGTGCAGGCGGGCCTTGAGAGTATTGGTCTTGAACATCTGTGCGATCCCTTGCTCATACGGGCGGATGTAAGGCGAAGCTTATGTTGCAAGCCCGCACTCTTCCTGTTGCTTATGGACTTTGACCGATCACTTGCCGAAGGCAAGCGTGCATTGCACGGCGCAATCCCAGCCTTTCAGCAGAAGGTCTCGCTCGTTTGCATCCATGGATGGCGTGAACTGTCTCTCCAGATGCCACTCTGCGGCAAATCCGGCCTGGTCCGGCCAGATCCCCGCGCCATGGCCGGCGAGCCAGGCGGCCCCGAGGGCCGTCACTTCGGACGAGTCGGATCGATCGACGGCAACGCCGAGGATGTCGGAGAGCCGCTGCATGGTCCAGTCATTGGCGGCCATGCCACCATCGACGCGCAGCAGCGTATCGGCCTGCCGCGGCCAGTCCTTGCGCATGGCGCCGAGCAGGTCGCGCGTCTGGAAGCAGACTGATTCCAGTGCCGCACGGGCAAATTCGGCGGGCCCCGTATTGCGGGTCATGCCGAACATGGCGCCGCGTGCTTCGGCATCCCACCAGGGCGCGCCAAGCCCGGTGAAGGCCGGCACGAGATAGACGCGCTGGCCGGGATCGGCCTTTGCCGCGAGTTCGGCGGTCTCCGATGCCTTGCCGATCATCTTCAAGCCATCGCGCAGCCATTGCACCGCCGCGCCGGCGATGAAGATCGACCCCTCCAGCGCATAATGAATTTCGCCGTTCAGCCGGTAGGCGATCGTCGTCAGCAGCCGATTCTTGGAGGTGACCCGGTCGGTGCCGGTGTTCAGCAGCGCAAAGCAGCCGGTGCCATAGGTGGATTTCATCATGCCCGGCGTAAAACAGGCCTGGCCGATGACGGCCGCCTGCTGGTCGCCGGCAACGCCCTTGATGGCAATGGGGCCGCCGAACAGATCCGGTTCCGTGGTGCCGAAATCGTCGATGTTCGACAGGATCTCCGGCAGCATGGACCGGGGAATGTTGAAGAGCTTCAGCAGATCGTCGTCCCATTCGGCGGTGCCGATGTTGCACAGCATGGTGCGCGAGGCATTGGTAACGTCGATGACATGGCGGCGGCCAGCCGTCAGCTTGTAGATCAGCCAGCTATCGACCGTGCCGAAGGCCAGATGCCCCGCTTCGGCGGCTTCACGAGCGCCCGACACATTGTCCAGCAGCCAGGCGATCTTCGTGGCGGAGAAATAGGGATCGATCAGAAGCCCGGTGCGCTCGGCCACCAGATCGGAATGACCGTCTTCGCGCAGCTTGGCACAATGCTCGGCCGTGCGGCGATCCTGCCAGACGATGGCTCTGTGGATCGCCTTGCCGGTGCGGCGGTCCCAGACGAGGGCTGTCTCACGCTGATTGGTGATACCGATCGCGGCGATCTCTGCCGCGGTGACAGAGGCAGCCTGCATGGCCTTGCGGACCGTCTCCACCGTGGTCGTCCAGAGGTCCTCGGCCTCATGCTCCACCCAGCCCGAGTGCGGGAAGTGCTGGGTGAACTCCTGCTGTCCGACGCCGCGGGCCTTGTAACTCCGGTCGAAGACGATCGATCGGGTGGATGTGGTACCCTGGTCGATGGCGAGAATGAAGTCCTTCATGTACAGCTTCCATGGTTCATCATGACGTCAGACAGGCGCGGGAGCGCTGCCTTTCCAGAAAGAAACAGCCGGTTTGCTGGCAAAAGAAACGGAACGCACCGGCACCTGCTGCCGAGCTTCCCTGCTTGCGTTGCCTCCCACCGCTCCCCCGCGGTTCTTCGAATTGGTAGCATAGTTGACGCTTCGCCCAAGTCATTTTTCACGTGCCTTGCGTCTTGCACCACACGCGGTCCCCGAGCGCCGTCCGAACGAAGCGCTTAGGCGGCCGCCTGCGCCAGCTTCCACAAAGGCGGCAGCGCCAGCGAAACACCCGAGAGAAAGAGCAGGAGAAAGGCGCTGCGCCGCATGCTCAACGGCGAGAGCGGCGGCGGATAGCGTTTTGCCAGCCACGTTGCCAGAATGACGACCGGGATGGCCACAAGGCCCCACCAGAAGGAGGCAGTCGGCATCTGCCCGGCGCCCGCAACGATGCCAAGCCGAATCAGCGCGTTGGTGGCAAAGATCGCAACAAGCGTCTCGCGAACGGTGGATGCGTTCAGGGGCTGGCGGTAGAAGTGGTAGATGAGCGGCGGTCCGGCGGTCGAGAACAGGCCGCCCATCAGACCGGCGGCGGCGCCGAACCCGGCAAAGGAGGCCTGGGAGGACATTCTCTCCAGCCCCTGCGGCTTCAGCGACAACTGCACGCTGGAAATGATGATGACCAGCCCCAGCACGATCTTGACCCATTCGAGCGAGGCTGCGGCCAAGAGGTTGAGTAGCCAATACCCGACACCCAGGAAGAGCAAGCTTGAGAGGAGGGCGGGCGCCAGTTGCCGGAACGCGATGTCCCGCCACCCCTTGGCCAGCACCTGTGCGGCGTTCACGACCACGAGAATGCTGACGAGAACGGCGGCATCCGTGAGCGGCAGACCCCCCGTCAGGCCGATGCCGCCCATCATGATGAGGCCGAGGGCAAAACCGGTCAGCGTCTGGGTATAGGATGCGATGAAGGCGATGGCGAGAAGGCCCGCCAATCCGGAGACATCCATGATCAGAGTGTCCGCAGCCCGTCGAACAATTCGCTCATCGCAGCACCGTCGCGGCGGAAGACGGCGGGTTTTCCGAGCGGAGCATCGACCGAAACCGTCTGACCGCCTTCGAACGCGGTGCCTGACCAGATATGCACCCAGCGTTCGCCTTGCGGCAGGTAGACCTCGCGTGTGGTTTCCGCGGCCTTCCACACCGGGGCCACCAGCAGGTCGCGGCCATAGAGGTAGCTATCCTGTATGATGTAGGTCTGGGCATCGTCTTCGTGATGCAGGAAGAGCGGGCGCTGCACCGGCAAGCCAGTGGCGGCCGCTTCGGAAGACAACGTCTTCAGATAGGGTGCGAGATGCACGTAGATCGCCGTCATCCGGGCGAAATGCGCGAGAACTTCGGCGTCCTGGTCGATCTGCAGGTTGTCGCGCGGGCGGTTGCCTTCGTGGCTGCGCATGACCGGCGTAAACGCTGCCATCTCCGCCCAGCGCATGATGAGTTCTGCGGTGCGGACATTGCCGAACAGGCTCGTGTACCCGCCGATATCCGAATGATGGTAGGCATTGCCAAGCAGGCCGGAGGAGAGTGCGCCGCAGATAACGGTCACGAGACCATCGTGGCGGGAGAAATCCACCGACTGGTCACCGCCCCACAGGAGCGGGCAATGGGCTTGCACGCCGGTGAAGCCAGCGCGCATGAAGAACAGGGTCTCGCCGGTCTTGCCGCGGCTTTCGACGGCTCGCGCATTCACCTCGGCCCACAGCGTTGGCCAGGCATTGTGCATGAGCTTGGCATCGATGCCGTTCTGAAGCTTCACGTCGATCGGCAGGTATTCGCCGAAATCTGCCATCCAGCCGGACAGGCCGTAATCCAGCATGTTCTTGCCGATCACCTCTTCGGCAAACCAGGCAGAAGCGTCGGGATTGGTAAAATCGACGACGCCGCAATCAAACTCGCCGAAATCCACCAATGCGGTCTTCCCGGCTTCATCCTTGGCGAAATAGCCCTTTGCGTCGGCGACTGGGTAAAGCGGCCCATCGACGCAGAGATACGGGTTCACATAACCGAGGAAACGGATGCCGTCGTTCTGGAGTTCGGCGATCTTCTGGCGAAGGTTCGGGTAGCGGGTCTCGTTGGCCTGCCAGTCCCAGAACAGCCGCGCGCCGAAGGAGGTGTGGCGAAGGCCGACCCAGTCCTCACACCAGAGGCCGGACACCTTGACGCCGGCGGCGCGCATTTTTTCCATCCGCGCAAAAGAATTCTCGCCATCCTTCAGGCCAAGGATCGCGCCGCCATACACCCATTCGGGAAGTTCCGGCTGACGACCAAAGCGGGTTGAGAGCGCGCCGACGAGCTCGACAAAGGTTGGGGCGGCAAAGAGTTCAAGGCGTTCCGGTACCGCCCAGATTTCAATCTCGTGGAAACCCTCGCGGCGGAAATCGAACACCGAATAGGCCATCGTTTCCACATGCAGTGCATAACGACGGGATGAGATATAGGTCGGCTGCGGATAGTTGGTGTTGTAGTAATCACCGCCCGACTTGCCGGTCACATCCGCCTTGAAGGTGATCTCGGTCGATTTGTCGCGACCCACGCCCGGTTCCGAGGTCCAGAGCGGGAACTTGCGGCCGCGCATGTCGAAGTACGACATCTGCTCGCCGCCACCCCAGACATGCTCGCCCGCCTCTGCGGTCACGCGGATCCAGACGCGGTTGATGGAGGCATCCAGCGACTGAGTCAGCAGGTGTTTACCTTCGAGGGTTACGGCGAAACGCGCCGGGAGCCCGCGCGCTGCCGAAAACTCGAGACGATTGCCATTGATCTCGACATGGGGAAGCGCGGTTCGCTCGACAACATAGTCTTCGATGTCGAAGTTGCCGCGGTACATGTCCATGCGTTCTTCGCCCTGACCGACGAAGAGGGCGGGAGCGGCCTCGGTGTGGCGCAGGATCTCGCGGCCAGCGAGGGTGAGGGTAAAGCCGCCGGGGATGAGGTTCAGCTGCATGGACAAGGCTTTCAGTTCTGGGTGAGGCCGGCATCGACGACGAAATTCGCACCGGTACAGCCGGAGCTTTCGTCGGAGCCGAGGAAGAGGGCAAGGCGTGCCACGTGGCTGGCATCGAGGCGGAATTTCAGCGCCTGAAGGTCAATGAACTGCTGGTTCTGCTCCGGTGTGGTCCAGAGCTTCAGCTGTCGTTCGGTGACGATGGCGCCCGGCACGATGCAGTTGACGCGGATGCCCGAGGGTCCAAGCTCGCGGGCGAGCGTCTTCGTCAAGCCGTTGATGGCGGCCTTCGAGGTGGTGTAGCCGACCATGCCGGGGCGACCGCGCATCCAGGAGATCGAGCTGAACATGATGATCGAACCGCCGCCATTCGCCGCCATCGCCTTGGCGACCGCCTGCGTGGCAAAGAACTGGTGGTCGAGGTTCAGCGCCAGCGCGCGGCGCCAGTAGTCCGGCTCGACCTCGTCCATGGCGTGGCGGTCGTCCTTGCCGGCATTGTTGACCAGCACCTCAATCGGGCCGTTCTCCGTTTCGAACGCGGCAACGGTGTCCCGCAGCGCTGCGATGTCCGTGACGTCACAGGGTTTGAAGACCGCACCCGTCGCCTCTGCCGTCTTGCGTCCTGCGTCCTCGTTGATATCGACGAAGGAGACCCGTGCCCCCTGCGCCCGGTAGGCCTTCACCATTTCCTCGCCAATGCCTGATGCGCCGCCGGTGATGAGGACGTGGCGATTGGTCAGGGACTGGTAACGGACAGTATCGTAAGCGGCGGACATTCTTTTCGTCTCAGATTTCGGGATTGAAGAGGGGTTTCGGAAGGCCGGGGATTTCCGTGCGCATGGCAAACAGCGCGCCGGAGAGCGGGTATTCGGCAAGCTCTTCCGCGGGGCGGCCAATGCTGGCGCTGGTGCAGTAGAGTGTCTTCATGTCAGGCCCACCAAAGGTCACCATCGTCGGGCACTTCGCGGGAACCGGATATTCTGCCAGAAGCCGACCATCCGGCGCATAACGCTGCACACGGCCACCTTCGAAAAGCGCGGTCCAGTAACAGCCGTCTGCATCGACAGCGCCGCCATCGGGGCGGCCCTTGTCTGTCTCGGAGCCGAACTTGGCAAAGAGCTGTCGGTTGGTGGCAGCGCCCGTCGCGACATCATAGTCGTAGGTATAGAGCGAGTAGCGCAACGTATCGGAGTGGTAGAGCCGCGTGCCATCGGGCGAGAACGCCACGCCATTCGACGTGAAGAGCTCTCCGACGATCTTATATATGCCGCGGACATCATAGCGATAGAGGCTGGCGATGCCGCGCTCGCGCGTCTCATCCACGGTGCCGGCAATGAAACGACCGGCGGGATCGACCATGCCGTCATTGAAGCGGCTGATCGTCTGGTCTTCTGGATTGTCCGCCAGTTTACGGGTCAATGTCCCCTCGACAGAAACAAGCCAGAGGCCGGAGCGCAAGCCGGCCACGAAGCCGCCACCTTCTGCCAGACCGATACAGCCGACGTCTTCCGGCAGGTCCAGCGTACCCAGCGACCCGTCTGCCGGATCGAAACGATGGATGCGCTTCTGCTTGATATCGACGAAGTAAAGGACCTGCTCATCGACGGACCACAGCGGGCATTCGCCAAGGGCGGTCTTTGCATCCAGAACAAGCTCGAAGCCGCTCACCTCTGTCACCTCAGTAGGCCGCGGTGGGGGTGGCGGCCGGCTTTGCCTCGCCCTTCATCTGGCCCAGCCACTCATTGGCGCGGCCCGTCATCATGGCGATATCGGAGGCGATTGCCGCGTAGTCGTAACCGTAGCCGATGAAGCGCTTCACCATGTCCGGGTTGGGGCCGACGATGCCGATCGGCTTGCCGGCCGCATGAGCGTCCTTGGCCGCCTTTTCGATCAGCGCTTGAACCTCTGGGTGGGCGATGTTGCCGATATGGCCCATGGCCGCCGACAGGTCGCCCGGACCGACGAACAGCGCGTCGATCCCATCCACGGCGGCGATCTCCGGCAGACGCTCGATCGCTTCCGGCGTTTCCAGCTGCACGATGGTGCAGACATCGTCATTCGCATTTTTCAGGTAGTTCGGGATCGTGCCGAACTTCGAGCCGCGATGAACCGCGGCGACGCCCCGAATACCATGAGGGGGGTAACGCGTGTAAGAGGCGGCGGCTTCCGCCTCTTCCGCCGTCTGCACGAAGGGCAGCATCACGGTGCGCGCACCGGCATCCATGCAGCGCTTGACGAGAACCTGGTCGTTCCAGGCCAGTCGCACAACCGCATCCGCCGGCGTGCAGCCGATGGCGCGGAGAATATGGGCAAGGTCGGGGACCTCGATCGGCACATGCTCCATGTCCACCACGAGGAAGTCGAAGCCGGCGTAACCGAGCGCTTCGGCGCTGGCGGGCGCCGCCGCCATCAGCCATGTGCCGAGCGGCGTCGCGCGGGTCTTGTCAAAGAGCCAGGATTTGAAGGGGTTCAGCGTGCTCATAGACAAAAATCCTTTAGAAAATGACCGGGTCCGGCACCTTGGCCGGGCCGCTCAGGAAATCGAAATCGCAGCCTTTATCCGCCTGGCTGACATGCTGCTGGTAGAGAGCTGCGAAGGACCGTTCATAGATGCGCGCGGTCGGCTTCCATTCGGCCCAGCGCGCCGCCAGTTCCTCGTCGCTGACCTTCATGTTGATGGTACCGGCGGCGACATCGAGTTCGATCAGGTCACCGGTTTTCACGAGCGCCAGAGGCCCACCGACAGCCGCTTCCGGCGCGACGTGGAGAATGCAGGTGCCGTAATGCGTGCCGCTCATGCGCGCATCGGAAATCCGCACCATGTCGCGCACCCCCTGTTTCAGAAGCTTCTTCGGGATCGGCAGGTTGCCCCATTCCGGCATGCCGGGCGCGCCGACCGGACCGGCATTGCGCAGGATGATGACGGTGTCTTCCGTCACATCGAGATCCTGATTGTCGAGCGTCTTGTTCATGGTGGCGGGGTCATCAAAGACGATCGCCGGACCGACATGCTTTAGGAATTTGGGGTTAGCCGCAGAGGATTTCATCACCGCGCCGTTCGGCGCCAGATTGCCGCGCAGCACTTCCAGCGTCTTGCCCTTTGACAGCGGCACGACCGGATTGCTTTCGTCGCGGATGATCTCGTCGTTCCAGCATTCCGCATCGGCAATATTTTCGCCGATCGTCTTGCCGTTCACAGTGGGGCGGGTGAGATCGAGATGATGCGAGAATTTCTTGAGCAGCGCATTGAGGCCGCCAGCGAAATAGAAGTCTTCCATCAGGTACTCGCCCGAGGGAAAGACGTTGGCGGCGACCGGCACCTTCGCGGCCATGGCCGACATGTCGTCGAGCGTCAGCGTGACGCCGGCGCGGTTCGCCATGGCGATCAGATGCACGGCGGCATTGGTCGATCCGCCCATCGCCATATAGGCCACAAGCCCGTTCTCGAAGCTTGCCTTGTTGAGGATATCGGAGGGTTTGAGATCCTCCCAGACCATCTCGACAATCCGCACGCCACAGGCAGAGGCCATGCGCGGATGGCCGGAATCGACGGCGGGAATGGAGGAGGCGCCGGGCAGCGTCATGCCCATCGCATCGGCAATCGAGGTCATGGTCGAGGCGGTGCCGATGGTGTTACAGGTGCCGGCGGATCGGGTCATCCGGCTTTCGAGATCTACCCAGTCATCCTTGGTGATGTTGCCGGCGCGAAGTTCGTCCCAGTATTTCTTCGTGTGCGTTCCCGCACCGGTCTTGATGCCGCGCCACTGGCCGTTCGCCATCGGGCCCGCCGGGCAATAGATGACCGGAATATCCATCGAGAAGGCACCCATCAGCAGGCCGGGCGTGGACTTGTCGCAACCGCCAAGCAGCACGGCACCATCGATCGGGTGCGAGCGCAGCAGTTCCTCGCATTCCATGGCAAGGAAGTTGCGGTAGAGCATGGTGGTGGGCTTCACCATCACCTCGCCGACGGACAGTGCCGGCATTTCCACCGGATAGCCGCCCGCCTGCCAGACGCCGCGTTTGACCGCTTCGGCGCGGTCGCGCAGATGCGCGTGGCAGGGGCTCATCTCGCTCCAGGTGTTGATGATGCCGATGACCGGCCGGCCCATGAACTCCTCGCGGCGCATGCCCATCTGCTGCGTGCGCTGGCGGTGCGCGAAGCCGCGCATGTCATCCGAGGCAAACCAGCGCTGGCTGCGCAGTTCGGAGAGATCTTTTCTGCGTGTCATGCGCATTATCCCTTGATGCCGCCTGCGGTGAGGCCGGAGACGACGCGCTCCTGGAAGATCACGATAAGGATCGCGACCGGCACGATGCCGACGACGAGGGCGGCGGAAATCACCGGCCAGGGGAAGGCGAACTCACCCTGATAGAGCTGGATGCCGACCGGCAGGGTGCGGAGCGCCGGATTGGAGTTGAAGGAGAGCGCCAGCAGGAACTCGTCCCAGGCGTTGACGAAGGCAAGAATGCCGGCCGTGAACACGCCGGGTGCGCAAAGCGGCACGACGACCTTGAAGAGGGCACCCAGCCGCGTGCAGCCATCGATCATCGCTGCGTTTTCAAGATCGCGCGGAATACCTTCGAAAAAGGAGACGAGCATCAACGTGCAAACCGGCAGAGAGAGCACCGTATAAGGCAGGATGAGTGCAATCCAGGTGTTGAGCAGGTTCAATGCCCGCATGATCTCGAAAAGCGGCACCAGCAGCGTGACCAGCGGAAAGGTCGAGACCGCGATGATGGCCGACAGGATAAGGCCCCGGTATTTCAGGTTGAGGCGGGCGAGCGCATAGGCCGCCAGCACGGAGACCAGCAGCGTCATGCAGGTCGACAGCAAGGCCACCATGAAGCTGTTGAACAGGAAGATGTGCAGCGGCTGGTCGGAAAAGGCCTGCAGGTAATTGGCGATCGTCGGCGCATGCGGCAGCCAGGTGATCGGTTTTACCGTCAACTCGGCTTCGGTCTTCAACGAGGTGAAGAGGATCCAGAGGGCTGGGAACATGCCGTTGACCAGGAGGATGGCGGCGGCGATCAGCCTGAGCGGCTTGCCGGAGAGGACGGACTGCGGGCCGGAGGCGGTAACCTGGCTCATGGGCTTACTCCTTGGTCCGGATGATGCGCAGATAGATGACGGTGACGCACATCGAGAGCGCGAACATCACCACAGCCAGTGCGGAGCCGTAACCGAGATCGAGGAAGGAGACGGTGTTCTGGTGGATGTACATGGCAAGCGTCGCAGTCGACGTGCCGGGACCGCCACCGGTCATCATGAAGGGAATGTCGAAGGTCTGCAACGCGGTGATGGTGCGGAAGATCAGCGCCACCACGATAGCCGGCTTCAGAAGCGGCAACGTGATTTCGAAGAACTGGCGGATGCGGCCTGCACCGTCCACGTCAGCAGCTTCGTAGAGCGAGCGCGGAATGGTTTGCAGCCCGGCGAGGATGATCAGCGCCATGAAGGACGAGGTCTTCCAGATGATGGTGAGACAGATCGCGGCGAAGGCGAGGTTCGGCGAGTTGAACCAGATGACGCCCTCGATGCCGAAGCGGGAGAGCACATCATTCACGACGCCATATTCCGAGTGGAAGAACCAGGCGAAGATCAGGCCGGCAAAGGAGAGCGGCAGCGCCCAGGGGATCAGAAGCGACAGGCGAACCGGCCACTGGCGGCGAAACGGCAGGTTGGCGAGAAGCGCCAGTCCCATGCCGACGACGAGCGCGCCAGGAACGGTGATCAACGTGATCAGCACGGTGTTCCAGGTGGTTTCCCAGAAAACCGGATCCTCGATCATCAGCTGGTAGTTTTCCAGTCCGACGAACTCGGCCGGAAGCCCCGAGGTGAGCGAGAGCGAAAAGAAGCTGGTGTAGATCAGCCGCAGCACCGGATAAACGATGATGAGCGACAGAAGCAGGCCGGCAGGGGCCAGCAGCAGCACGGCAAGCGCCTTGTCGCTGAGGTCGAGGAGGCGTGACCACGCAGGTGGCTGCTTTTCCATCCGGTCGGTGATGTTGAGGGTGGAGGTGGTCACCTTTGCAGCTCCCGCATGCAAGATAGAAAGGGCGATGATGTGTCGTGGCGGCCTTGGCGCCTGCTGGACAGCATCGGGGTCAGGGCGGCGTGGTCCACCGCCCTGTGGTCGATCATGGTTTAGCGCAGGATGCGCTTCAGGCGGGCTTCGATCTGCGCCGCGCCATCTTCCGGCGTGGTGACGCCAGCCAGGACTGCGTTGACCGTCGTGCGGATGACTTCGCTCACTTCGTTATAGCGCGGGGTCACCGGACGCGGCTTGGCGGTCTCGACCACCTGCTTGGCATCGGCAAACCAGGGGGCTGCCTTTAGCACATCGGCATCCTGGTAGAGCGCCGGATAGGTCGGCAGCAGCGAACCGTTGGCCGCCATGTGCTTGGAAGCCTCCTGGCTGGAGAGGAAGGAGACGAGCTTCTTTGCCGCATCCTGGTTCTTCGAATAGGCGGAAACGCCCCATTCCCAGCCGCCAAGGCAGGTCGCCTGCTCGCCGCCGGCGACAGCCGGAAGACGCGTCACGCCGACTTTGCCGGCAACGGCAGAATCCTTGCCCTGCGACTGTGCCCAGGCATAGGACCAGTTGACGGCAAAGACGACATTGCCGGCCTGGAATTCCTTGCGGGTATCGTCGGTCGCGACTTCGGCAATGTTCTTCTTGGAAATGCCGTCATCGACCATGCTCTTCCAGAGCTTCAGCGAATTGACGGCTGCCGTCTTGTCGAAGGTCAGTTTGCCGTTGTCGACCAGGGTCTTGCCCTGGCTCCAGTAGGGCAGAAGGAAGGTGCAGACAGCGCCTTCGATTGCCTTGCCCTGGAAGGACAGACCCTGCAGGTCGGCATTGTTTTCGCCGCCATTGATCTTCTTCACGGCAGCCTTCAGCTCGTCCCAGGTCTTGGGCGGCTCAATGCCGTATTTCTCCAGAAGATCCTTGCGGTAGTAGAGGAACATCGAGTCCGCGAAGGCCGGCAGCGCCACGACCTTGCCGTCCACCGTGTTCGCTTCGGCATAGGCCGGCAGGTAGACCGACATGTCCTTGCCCTCGAACGGGCTCGTCCAGCCGGCAGCGGCAAACTGCGCCGGGCGGATGACGTCGAGGATCAGCACGTCGAGCGAGCTATCCTTTGCCGACATGATGGTGTTCAGATACTGCGCCTGCGCTTCCGAGGTGTTGCCGCCGGTCTCGATCGTGACCTTCGTGCCCGGATTGGCAGCCTCGAACTTGTCGAGAACCTGGCGCCAAACCTGCGGCTGATGCTGGCTCGAAATATAGACCTTGAGCTCGGTATCGGCGAAAGCCGGAGCCGACAGACCGAAGATGCTGGCAGACAGCAGAGCGCCCGCCACAACCGACTTATTCATGGAATTCTCCCAATATCACTACCTGTACGCGGGCCCTTTGAAACTCCCCCGCGCGCGGAGCATCAAGCGATGACGCGTTCCGTTGCGGCATCGAAAAGGTGGACCTTTGTCGGGTCGAGGCCGAGGCGCAGATCTGCGCCGACCTGCGGCCGCATCTCGGGCGGCATGCGCGCGGTCAGTGTTTCACCGCCGATCGAAAAATGCACGAGCGTATCGGAGCCCAGCGGCTCGACGACCTGAACCTTCGCCGTCAGCGTCATGGCTGGGTCTGCCAGCGTTACGAAGTGTTCCGGACGGATGCCGACGATCACCTCGCGGCCATCCGCCACGCCCTGTTTGCCGGCAGCCAGCGCGGACAGCGGAATACGGTCGCCATTGGCGAAGGTGAGCGCACCATCCTGAACCTTCGCCTTGGCGAAGTTCATTGCAGGCGAACCGACGAAGCCGCCGACAAACACGCTTTGCGGCTGGTTGTAGACTTCGTCCGGCGTGCCGACCTGTTCGATATCGCCGCCGCGCAGGATGACGATCCGATCGGCGAGCGTCATCGCCTCGACCTGGTCATGCGTGACATAGATGATGGTGGTGCCGATCTGCTGGTGCAGCCGCTTGATTTCCGTGCGGACCTGACCGCGCAGTTTCGCGTCGAGATTGGACAACGGCTCGTCAAAAAGGAACACCTGAGGACGGCGCACGATGGCGCGGCCCATGGCGACGCGCTGGCGCTGGCCGCCGGACAATTGCCCCGGGCGGCGATCCAGAAGGTGGCCGATGCCGAGCATTTCGGCCGCGTCAGCGATGCGCGTTTCGGCGTCCTTCATCGCGACGCCGCGAACCTTCAGGCTGAAGCCCATGTTTTCCCGCACCGTCTTGTGCGGATAAAGCGCGTAATCCTGGAAGACCATGGCGATGTCGCGCTCACGCGGTGCCAGCTTGTTGACCGCGCGCTCACCAATGCGGATCTCGCCATCGCTGATCGTTTCCAGACCGGCGATCATTCTGAGCGTCGTCGATTTGCCGCAGCCCGAGGGGCCGACGAAGACGACGAATTCGCCATCCTGAATTTCGAGATCAATTCCTTTGACGATGCGCAGCGCACCATAGCTCTTTTCGAGCTTGCGAAGGCTTACTGAAGCCATTCCATCCTCCCGACCGCCGGAACCGGTCGTCCCAGCCGCATTCCAATGGAGCCGGATCATAGCGCTACGATTTTTGAATGCAAGAGCTGTTTTTGCGATTTTGACAGGATGGATCTGTACGATGAATGCTTGGCTAACAGGCTGCTGATTTATAGAAACTTTGTGACAAAATAGGCGTGACTATGCATTGCTCCTCGCAACAGAAAAGTCTAATTTCATCGTCATAGCGCTGCATGGGGGGAGACATGTCGGAAGTCATCAAGCCAGGATCTGCGCGCCCGGCGCGGCAGCGCCGCAAGATGCAGAGCATCACCATGATGGACGTGGCGGACTATGCGAAGGTCTCGCCGTCCACCGTGTCGCTCTATCTGCGCCGGCCGGAGGCGGTGTCGGCCAGTGCCGGAAGCGCCATAGCGCATGCCATCGACAAGCTCAACTACGTGCCCAATCTGGTGGCGGGCGGGCTTGCAGCCGCCTCGTCGCGCGCGGTCAGCATCATCGTTCCTTCGGTGCGCAACGCCTTCTTTGCCGAAACGGTGGCCGCCATGCAGGCGGCGTTGCGCAAGGAGCGCCTGCAGGTCATCCTGGGACATACGGAATATGACGAGCGGGAGGAAGAGGACCTCGTGCGCACGGCACTATCCTGGGCTCCGGCGGCGATCGTGCTCACCGGTCTGTCGCACAGCGAGACCACAAGCCGTATGCTGAGCAAGGTCAAGGTGCCGGTCATCGAGATCTGGGAACTTGGCGGACCGCAGATCGACGCAGCCATCGGGTTTCATCATGACCAGGTGGGCGCGGCGGCCGCGCGGCATCTGATCCAGCAGGGCAGGCGGCATCTTGCCTATCTGGGTGCTCGCATGCACGAAGACCGGCGTGCGCGGTTGCGCTGCGATGGCTTTGTCCAAGCGGCGAAAGAAGCGGGGCTGGAGGTCAACGTCGTTCAGCACCCCGCTCCCTCCTCGGCGGAAGTGGGGGCCATGCTGCTATCGGAAACGATGCAGGATTTTCCGCAGACAGATGGCATTGCCTGCTCGAATGATCATGTGGCGCTCGGCGTCCTGTTCGAATGCGAACGGTTGAAGATTGCGGTGCCGGAGCGTCTCGCCACCATCGGCTTCGGCGATCTGAGCTTCAGCGCCGCCTGCAACCCGCCGCTCAGCACCATCCGGCCCTCGGGAGACCTGATCGGCAAGGAAGCCGCACGACTGATCGTCGAGCACATGGCCGGCAAGGAGCCGGACAGCCAAACGACGATCGATACCCGCTTCACGCTGCTGCATCGGCGCAGCAGTTAAACCGGTTCATCACGTCGTCAGGGCGTTGCATCAGCCTGGTGGATCTCGATCATCAGTGACACGCCATGCCCGCTGACCGACAAAACCGTGCTCTCGGCGGGAATAGCGGCACAGTCGAAAGTCTTCAGGTCGAAGCGCCCCGCCTCCGTTTCCAGACTGAGGTTGCCCGCGCCGCAGAACAGGAATTCGGTCGCCTCGTTGCGGCGCCCGATATGCGGCAGCGACAGCCGCTCGACGCGATGGGTGAAGGCCCCCCGCCGCGTCATGACGTTGAGATCGATGACCGTGCCGTCCGTCAGCCGGGCAACCGTGGCCACGTCCGCCGGAAATGCCAGCGGAGCGGAGTGTGGATCGAGTTTGACCGGGGCCTGTCCGTCAAACGCAAGTTCCATTCCGTCGCCCGAGAGGATCGTCAGGGTGCGATCGACGCCGGCAAAGGTGGAAAACGGTCCGTCGCTGGAAACGGTCGCCATGCTGATCCGCCACCCGAAGCTATCGAGCCCGGCGCCGGGTGGATAGACGGCGATTTCCGCCGTCTCTCCACCGCCGTTTTTCCAGGGCATCCGCGTGTGGTCCTTTGCCTTGAGGATCTTCATCGCTCAATTGCCCAGAATGCCGGGCAGGCGCAGGCCTTTGTCCTTCGCGCAGTCGATGGCGATGTCGTAGCCCGCATCCGCATGGCGCATGACACCGGTCGCCGGATCGTTCCACAGCACGCGTTCCAGCCGGCGGGCCGCATCATCCGTGCCATCCGCGCAGATCACCATGCCCGAATGCTGGGAGAAGCCCATGCCGACGCCGCCGCCATGATGCAGCGAGACCCAGGTGGCACCTGAGGCGCAGTTCAAGAGCGCATTCAGAAGCGGCCAGTCGGAGACAGCATCCGAACCATCCTTCATCGCTTCGGTTTCGCGGTTCGGCGAGGCGACAGAGCCGGAATCGAGATGGTCGCGACCGATCACCACCGGCGCCTTCAGTTCGCCATTGCGCACCATTTCATTGAAGGCCAGGCCCAGCTTGTGGCGGTCGCCCAACCCCACCCAGCAGATACGCGCCGGCAGGCCCTGGAAGGAGATGCGCTCGCGCGCCATGTCCAGCCAGTTGTGCAGGTGCTTGTTGTCCGGCAGCAGTTCCTTCACCTTGGCGTCGGTCTTGTAGATGTCTTCCGGATCACCGGATAGCGCCGCCCAGCGAAACGGGCCGATGCCGCGGCAGAACAGCGGGCGGATATAGGCCGGGACGAAGCCGGGGAAGGCGAAGGCATTCTCGAAACCTTCCTCCTTGGCGACCTGGCGGATGTTGTTGCCGTAATCGAGCGTCGGTACGCCCTTGTTCCAGAAGTCGACCATCGCCTGCACGTGGGTCTTCATCGAAGCCCGGGCTGCTGCTTCCACCGCCTTCGGATCGCTTTCCTGCTTCGCGCGCCATTCGGCAACGGTCCAACCGGAGGGCAGGTAACCGTGGATCGGGTCATGCGCCGAGGTCTGATCGGTGACGATGTCCGGCCGCACGCCGCGGCGAACGAGTTCCGGGAAAATATCGGCGGCATTGCCGAGCAGACCGACGGATTTCGCCTCTCCGGCCTTCGTCCACTGGTCGATCAGGGCAAGGGCTTCGTCGAGCGTGTGCGCCTTGGCATCGACGTAGCGCGTGCGCAGGCGGAAATCGATACGGGTCTCGTCGCATTCGACGGCAAGGCAGCAGGCGCCGGCCATGACGGCGGCGAGCGGCTGTGCGCCGCCCATGCCGCCAAGGCCGCCGGTCAGGATCCACTTACCCTTCAGGTTGCCGCCATAATGCTGGCGACCGGCTTCGACGAAAGTCTCGTAGGTGCCCTGCACGATGCCCTGCGTGCCGATATAGATCCAGGAGCCAGCGGTCATCTGGCCGTACATGGCCAGACCTCGTCTGTCCAATTCGTTGAAATGGTCCCAGGTCGCCCAGTGCGGCACGAGGTTGGAATTGGCGATCAACACGCGCGGCGCATCCTTGTGGGTGCGGAATACCCCAACCGGCTTGCCCGACTGCACGATGAGGGTTTCCTCCTCCGTCAGCGTCTTCAGCGTTTCGACGATTCTGTCGAAATCGTCCCAGGTGCGGGCGGCGCGGCCGATGCCACCGTAGACGACCAGCTCGTGCGGGCGCTCGGCGACATCCGGATCGAGATTGTTCATCAGCATGCGCAGCGGCGCTTCCGTCATCCAGCTCTTGGCGGAGAGTTCGGTGCCGGTCGCCGCGCGGACGTCGCGGATATTGTGGCGTGGATTAGTCATGGTCGTGTTCCCTTTATTGTGTCTTGCTCATTGGGTTGCAGGTGCGGCGATTGCCCCTCATCCGCCTGCCGGCACCTTCTCCCCGCAGGCGGGGAGAGGGCCAGGGTGAGGGGCTATGCTGCAGCCAGTTCCAAGGCAATCGCCTCGATCCGCTCCAGAATGGCTCTGAGATGCTCCCTCAGCCGTTCGGCTTTTTCCGTGTCATAGGCAAAGGGCGGCGCTTCGCTCGCCAGGTGTGAGATCTGCGCCAGCTCCATCTGGATCGCGTGTACGCCCGTGCTTGGCCGGCCATAATGCCGCGTGGTCCAGCCGCCCTTGAACCGACCGTTGACGACGCTCACAAAGCCATCCGCACGGGCCGCCACGGCTGCGGTCGCCGCCTCGATCGCCGGGGCGCAGGTGGTGCTGGAATTGGTGCCGATGTTGAAATCCGGAAGGCGACCGTCGAAGAGGAAGGGGATCATTGAGCGGATTGAGTGGCAGTCATAGAGAACCGCGACCCCATGCAGCGCCTTGACCCGCTCGATCTCAGCGGCCAGCGCCGCGTGATAAGGGGCGTGGAAACCCGCCAGACGTTCAGCAATATCCGCCTCGTTCGGCACCTCGCCCGCCTTCCAGATCGGCTCGCCATCAAAATCCGTCTCCGGAATGAGGCCGGTCGTGTTCTGCCCTGGATAAAGGCTGACGCCCGCCGGATCGCGGTTGGCGTCGATCACATACCGATGGAAGGTGGCGCGCACGGTGGTCGCATTCGGAAGAAGACCGGCATAGAGGTCGTGAATATGCCAGTCGGTATCAGCCAGTAGCCGGCCGTTTGCGTTCAGACGCTCCCAGATCGCCGGCGGAACGTCTGTGCCGGTATGCGGGAAGGCGAGGATGACGGGCGAGGTGCCTTGGCTGATTTCGAAAACAGACATCGTCACTCTCCCAATTCCGGCAGCAGACCAGCCGATACGCTTTGCGTAAGCGCGCCGCTCGCGACCAGCCGCCCGGCGGCCTCAAGATCGGGAGCCATGTAACGGTCTTCTTCCAAGGTCGGAACGACGTCGCGCAAGGCGGCGATTGCCTTCTGCAGTTCCGGACTGGTGGTGAGGGGGCTGCGGAACTCCACGCCCTGCGCCGCCGTCAACGCCTCGATGCCGATGATCGAAAACAGATTGTCGGTCATCTGCAGCAGGCGCCGGGCGCCGTGGCAGGCCATCGACACATGATCCTCCTGGTTGGCCGAGGTCGGCGTCGAATCCACCGAGGCCGGATGCGCCATCTGCTTGTTTTCGCTCATCAGGGCGGCGGAGGTGACCTCAGCGATCATCAGGCCGGAGTTCAAACCGGGTTTCTTCGCCAGGAAGGCCGGCAGGCCATAGGAGAGGGCGGGATCGACCAGAAGCGCGATGCGGCGCTGCGCAATCGCGCCGATTTCGCAGACCGCGATCGCGATTTGGTCGGCTGCAAAGGCCACCGGTTCCGCATGGAAATTGCCGCCCGAGACGACGCTCATGTCGGACAGCACCAGCGGGTTGTCGGTGACCGCATTGGCTTCGATTTCCAGCGTCCGGCCGGCCATGCGCAACAGATCGAGGCAAGCGCCATCGACCTGCGGCTGGCAGCGGATGCAATAGGGGTCCTGCACGCGCTCGTCGCCTTCCAAATGGCTCTGGCGGATCACGGAACCGTCGAGCAGGCCGCGCAGCGCCGCTGCCGTATCGATCTGCCCCTTATGGCCACGCAGTGTATGGATGTCTGCGGTAAAAGGGGCCGACGATCCCATCGCGGCATCGGTGGAGAGCGCTCCGGTAATCAGGGCTGCCTGTGCGGCCCGATGGGCGCGGAAGAGGCCGGCGAGTGCCAGCGCGGTCGATGCCTGCGTGCCGTTGATGAGCGCGAGGCCCTCCTTGGCGGCGAGCACGACGGGAGCAAGGCCGGCCCGTGCCAATGCGTCTCCGCCGGGCAGGCGTTCGCCCTGATAGAACGCTTCCGCTTCGCCCATCATCACGGCGGCCATATGGGCGAGCGGCGCCAGATCGCCGGAGGCGCCAACCGAACCTTTTTCCGGGATCAGCGGCGTGACACCCTTCTCCAGCATGCCTTCGATCAGCCGCACCAGGTCCAGCCGCACGCCGGAGGCCCCACGACCGAGCGAAATGAGCTTCAGCGCCATGATCAGGCGCACGATGTTGTCCGGCAGCGGTTGGCCAACGCCGCAGCAATGGGAGAGAATGAGGTTCCGCTGCAGGGTCGCCGTGTCGGCGGCGTCGATCTTGATCGAGGCCAGCTTTCCGAAGCCCGTATTGATCCCGTAGACCGGCTCGTTGCCGGCGGCGATCTGCGCAATCCGGGCGGCGGCCTTCTCGATCCCCGCATCGAAGCTTCTGTCCAGAACCGCGCTTTCGTTGTTCCAGTAGATGCGTGACAGGTCGGACAGCGCGACGTGTCCGGGATGAAGGGTAATGGTCATGCGGAAGCTCCAGCAGCGGGAGAGGTGATGTGGCCGCTCCAGACCCGCTGAAACAGCGGGTTGAAACCGATGCGGTAAACGAGTTCGGCCGGACGTTCGATCGACCAGACGGTGAAATCGGCCGCCTTGCCGGTCTCCAGCGTGCCGGTGTTGGACAGCAGGCCGAGCGCGCGCGCGGCTTCGCGGGTCACGCCCGCCAGGCATTCCTCGACGGTAAGCCCGAAGAGGGTCGCGCCCATGTTCATGGTCATCAGCAGAGAGGTGAGCGGTGAGGTGCCGGGATTGCTGTCGGTCGCGAGCGCGATGCGGGTCCCGGCCTTACGCAGGGCCTTGACCGGCGGCAGTTGCTTTTCCCGCAGCGTGTAAAAAGCGCCGGGCAGCAGCACCGCGACGGTTCCAGCCTTGGCGAGAACGGCGGCATCCTCGTCTGCCAGATATTCGAGGTGATCGGCGGACAGCGCGCCGTAGGAGGCTGCGAGCTTGGCGCCCTTCAGGTCGGACAGCTGTTCGGCGTGCAGCTTGACCGGCAGCCCAAGCGCCTGTGCGGCCTCGAAGACACGGGCCATCTCCGCCGGTGAAAAGGCAATGCCTTCACAGAAGCCATCCACGGCATCGACGAGCCCCTCCGCATGGGCCGCTTGCAGCCCGGGAATGACGATGTCGGTGATGTAATCGCCGTTGCGGCCCTTGTACTCCGGTGGTGTCGCATGGGCGGCGAGCCAGGAGGTGACGATGCGCACGGGACGGATCTTTTCCAGCCGTCGCGCCGCGCGAAGCATGTTGAGTTCGCCTTGGATGCTGAGCGCATAGCCGGATTTGATCTCGACCGTCGAGACGCCCTCGGCCAGCAGCGTATCCACTCGCGGCAGGGCCTGCATCACCAGCTCATCGACGGAGAGCGCATTGGTGGCCTTCACCGAAGACACGATGCCGCCGCCGGCGCGGGCAATCTCTTCATAGGTCGCCCCGGCAAGTCGCATCTCGAATTCCATGGCGCGGTTGCCACCATAAATGAGGTGCGTATGGCAATCGATGAAGGAAGGCAGGATGAAGCGGCCGCCGCAATCGACGGTGTCGGCGGCGGCGGACATGTCCGCCGGCAGGTCCGCTCTCGGTCCGACATAGGCAATCCGCCCATCCACGACCAGCAGTGCGCCGTCTTCGATCGCCGCAGCGCCATCCGCAAGCGACAAAATGCGGGCATTGGTCCAGAGCCTCGGGGCCTCTTTGGCCTCTGTTGGCGGCTGTTTCTGCATCTCGATCCACCTTCCCATTTGCGGATAATGTATATACATGATAATCAGGACGCAAGACGGAATTTCGGGAATGTTCAGCGACGGGAGAAGGCCATGACCACGGTAATCTTTGCACGATCGGCACTTCTGCCGCAGGGATGGGCCAGGAACGTGCGCCTGCAGATCGTGGACGGCACACTGGCCACTATTTCATCCGAAGCGAAACCTGATCCGGGTGACGAGCAGCATGATGTGATCATTCCGGTCATGCCGAACCTGCACAGCCACGCATTCCAGCGCGCCATGGCCGGCTTGGCCGAAACACGCGGGCCAAGCGCCGACAGTTTCTGGAGTTGGCGCACGCTGATGTATCGCTTTGCCCTCTCCATGACGCCCGATCAGGTGCAGGCGGTTGCCGCGCAGCTTTACCTGGAAATGCTGGAAGCCGGTTTTGGTCGCGTCGGCGAATTCCATTACCTGCACCACGACAAGGATGGCAGTCATTACGATAACATTGCGGAGATGGCCGAGCGGATCGCCGCGGCGAGCGTGGAAACGGGAATTTCTCTCACCCTGCTGCCGGTCTTCTATGCCCATTCCGGTTTCGGTGGCGCCGAACCGAGCGAAGGGCAGCGCCGCTTCATCCATACCCTCGATGCATTCGCGCGGCAGATGGAAGCCTGCCGGGGGATGACGGCAAAAATTCCCGGTGCCCGTCTGGGTCTCGCGCCGCACAGCCTCAGGGCCGCGACCGCGGACGAGATCCGCACCCTGCTGCCGTTGGCGGGGGACGGGCCGATCCACATCCATATCGCCGAGCAGGTGAAGGAGGTGGAGGATTGTCTGGCCGCGACGGGCCATCGTCCGGTGCAGTGGCTTCTCGATGAAATGCCCGTCGATGCGCGCTGGTGTCTGATCCACGCCACCCATATGACAGCCGAGGAGACACTCGGCATGGCCAAAAGCGGTGCCGTGGCTGGTCTCTGCCCGATCACGGAGGCCAATCTGGGCGATGGCATCTTCGATGGTGAGCGGTTCCTTCTCGCCGGCGGGGCACTTGGCGTCGGGTCGGATTCCAACGTCCGGATCTCCGTCTCCGAGGAACTGCGGCAGCTCGAATATTCGCAACGGCTTGGCTTGAGAGCGCGCAATGTCGTCGCGAAGGCCAATGGCTCGACGGGTCGCCGGCTTTTTGACGAGGCGCTGGCCGGGGGTGGGCAGGCTCTGGCCGCACCGGCTGGCCTGGCCGAGGGCAACAGCGCGGATCTGGTGTCGCTGTCTCTCGACGGCGCGCCCTATCTGCGCGACGACCAGATCCTCGACCACTGGATCTTTTCGGGTGGCGTTTCGGTCGATTGCACCTGGGTTTCCGGACACAAGCTGGTCGAAAAAGGTCGCCACCGGCACCGCGACGTTATAAAGCGCCGCTTCGATCAGGTGATGCGGGAACTGTTGACGGCATGAGCACGGACAAGGAGAAAACGCTGCACAGCCGCATTCTCGGCGATATTGAGCAGCGTATTCTCACCGGCGAGTGGCAGCCGGGTTTTCGCCTGCCGTTCGAAATCGACCTCGCGGCGCAATACGGCTGCTCGCGCATGACCGCCAACAAGGTGCTGACGCAATTGGCACGGGCAGGTCTCATCGAGCGGCGCAAGAAATCCGGCAGCTTCGTTGCCCAGCCGGTCGCGCAATCAGCGGTCCTCGAAATCCACGACATCGAGACGGAAGTCCGCTCGCTTAATCTTCCCTACCGGTACCAGATCGAGGCAAGGACGCGGCGCAAGGCGACGCGGGAGGATCGTGCCCAGCTTGAACTTCTCGAAGGCGGGCCCGTTCTCGATGTCTCCGCGATCCACTTTGCCGGCAATCGCCCATTCTGTCTGGAGCATCGCCTCATCAATCTGGTGACGGTGCCGGAAGCAGAGACGGAAACGTTCGAGATGCTGTCGCCGGGTGCATGGCTGATCAGCCGGGTGCCGTGGAATGCCGCCGAGCACCGGATCCAGGCGATGTCCGCGACGCCAGATATTTCCGCGAAACTGGAGATGGCCCGCGGCGCGGCCTGTCTCGTCATCGAACGCCGTACCTGGGGGCCTGAAGGACCGGTGACCTTCGTCCGGTTCAGCTATCCGGGCGAGCGCCATGCGCTGGTCGCGCGCTTTCAACCGGGCGGTTGACCCGACGCGGCGCCATCTAGGCGGCTGTTGCCGCACGATTGCCATGCCCACGCAGATTTGTGTCGATGCGCGCTCTCAAACGGGTGAAATTTGCATCAGGCAATGTAACAATCGTCCTTGAGGGAACGTAAGGATGTCGAGTGACACATTCGATGCGTGAAGAGCAATGGGCGACTTGGATGCGCGCCGCCATGGCAGGCGATGCGCAGTCGTATCATCGTTTTCTAACGGGCGTGACCCCGCATTTGAGAATGGTGGCACGGCGAAAGTGCGACCTCTTGGGGGCGCCCCCCAGCGAGGCCGAGGATATCGTCCAGGATGTGTTGTTGGCCGTGCATCTGAAGCGCGGGACTTGGGATCCGGCGCGCCCGATCGGTCCATGGCTATCGGCGATCGTGCGCAACAAGCTGATCGACGCGCTGCGTCGGCGCGGCCGCCACATCAACGTCCCGCTGGACGATGTCCTGGAAAGCCTGGCGATCGATCCGGAGTTCAGCACGGCGGATCGGCTGGACGCGGAACAGGTGCTGACACGATTGAAGGAGCCGCAGCGAGATATTGTCCGCTCGATCTCTATCGAAGGTGCAAGTGTTCGCGAAACGGCGACGCGTTTGAAGATGACCGAGGTTGCCGTGCGCGTGTCGCTGCATCGGGCGCTGAAGTCGCTGGCGCAGATTTATCGGAGTAAGACTGGTGAAGACGGATGATCTGATCAACCTGCTGGCGCAGGACACTGCGGTGAGGCGAAGGCTCCTGCCGCTAATGAATCTCGCTCTCGTTGCAGGTGGGCTTTGCACCACGACACTGCTGCTGGCGGAGTTCGGCCTGCGGGCAGATCTTTTGATCCAGATGGAAACGATGCGCGTGATTGCCAAGATCACGATCTCGGTGCTGTTTGCACTGGCTGCCATCCTGCTCGTTCGACGCATCGGCCAGCCGGGGATCGGCATCCGCTCTGTGGCGCTTCTCTTGTTCCTGCCTGCCGGTTTGCTGCTTCTCGCCGTGGCCGCGGAACTGATGGTGCTGCCTCGCTCCGTCTGGCTTGCCAACCTGATCGGCCGGAACTCGGTGTTTTGCCTGATTTCCGTTCCTCTTCTGGCTCTGCCGCCGCTTATCGCCCTGTTGCTGGCCTTGAAGCACGGGGCCCCGGAAAGCCCGACTTTGGCGGGTGCACTGGCCGGACTTGCGGCGGGCGGGATTGCCGTATCGGCTTACGCGTTCCATTGCACGGATGACAGCCCGTTGTTCGTCGCGACCTGGTACGGTCTGGCGGTGATGGTCGTGACCGTGACGGGGGCGTCTCTCGGACGTTTTCTGCTTCGCTGGTAAGCTAAGGGAAGGGCAACGGGAACCCTGCCGACTGACAGACGTTTGACGGGCTTCTCCGGAGAACCGTATGTCCCGCTCGAAAATCTCTGTTTATGTTCTGCTGCTGGTGCTGGTCCTGCTGATGATCGCGGCACCGTCCATGCTGCTTCTCACCTTTGCCGGTTTGCTGTTTGCCATCCTTCTCAGCGCCGGCGGTAGCCGGATTTCGGCCTGGACCAAAATGAGCGACAGGGCCGGGGTGGTCGTCTTCACCCTGCTTATCGCCGTGGCGCTGATCGTGATGGGCATCTGGTTCACGCCATCGGTCGCGGAGCAGATCGACCAGCTATCGGACGCCATTCCAAAGGCGCTGGAGCGGCTCGAAGGCTGGCTCAACCATTACCAGTGGGGTCAGGACATCATGGCCCGGCTTTCGGTGGAAGACCTGATGACCGGCAGTTTCCGCTCAACGGCGACTTCTGCTGTCACGACGACCTTCGGCGGTCTCGGCAACATCGTCATCATTCTGTTCATCGGGCTGTACGGCGCATTGGAGCCGGGCATCTATCGGCGCGGGCTGATTGCGTTACTGCCGCCGGAAACATCCGCCCGCGGCGAAGAGGTCCTGAGGCGGTCCGTCTCTCAACTGCGCCACTGGCTGAAGGCACAGTTCCTGTCCATGACGGCGGTCGGCGTGCTGACGGCACTGGGATTGTGGGCCATCGGGCTGCCCTTGCCCTTTCTTCTTGGCCTCATCGCCGCCCTTCTGGCCTTCATCCCGAATATCGGCCCGATCCTCGCCTGTTTGCCCGCCCTGTCGCTGGCTCTGCCCAGCGGCATGGCCATGGTGGTGTGGGTTCTGGTGGTCTATGTGAGCGTCCAGACGCTGGAAAGCTATTTGCTGACGCCACTCATCCAGCGTCACGAAGTCCACCTGCCGCCGGCGCTGATTCTGTCGGTGCAGATCCTGCTTGCCGCCCTGTTCGGCATTCTGGGACTGGCGCTCGCAACGCCGCTGACGGCACTCGCCATCGTTCTGGTGCGGGAGATCTATGTGCGGGATTACCTGCAGCGTGGCGCCCGCAGTGCCGCGTCGCACCCGCCGGATGCCAGCAGATCCGCAGCCGAATGAGCTAGGTCACCACCTTCTGCACCAGCCGGCGCAAGGTCAGCCCCTGCACGATGATGGTAAAGATGACGACCGTATAGGTGGCAGCTAGGATCACGGATTTGTAGTCCCCTTCGGGGATAGACAGGGCGAGGGCGACGGAAATGCCGCCTTTGAGGCCGCCCCAGGTGAGAGTTGCGATGGTGCCGGACACGAAGGGCTTCACGCGCGACAGGACCAACACGGGCAGGCTGACCGAGATCCAGCGTGCCAGAAGCGCGATCGGGATTGCGGCCAGAGGCAGCAGACTGAGCGAGGGATCAAGCCGCAGCACCAGGACCTCCAGCCCGATCAGCAGGAACAGGATCGCGTTCAGGATTTCGTCGATCAGTGTCCAGAACCCGAAGAGGTACCGCTGGGTGAGGTCGCTCATGGCGCGTTTGGGGCCGCGATTGCCGACAAAAAGACCGGCCACAACAACAGCAATCGGGCCGCTCATGCCGAGCCGGGAGGCGAGCGCGTAAAGACCGGCCACCAGAGCGAGCGAGATCAGCACTTCGATCGAATAATTGTCGATCCGCTGCATGGCGAGAAAGGCAATATATCCGCCGGCAAGTCCCACCGCTGCACCGCCGACAGCCTCCAGCGCCAGCAGGTTTGCCGCACCGCTGAAGCCGGCGGCACTATGGCCTTCCCCTGTCGCAATCGTCAGCATGATGGTGAAGACCACGACGCCGATGCCATCATTGAACAGCGACTCGCCGCTCATGTCGGCTTCCAGCGATTGCGGCACCTTCACCGATTTCAGCGTCGCCAGCACGGCGACCGGATCGGTGGGACTGATCAGGGCGCCAAAAACGAGGGCCCAGATGAAGGGCAGGGGCGTGCCGATCGCCTGGCTGGCCAGCCAGATCCCCGAGCCAACCAGCAGCGTCGATAACACAACGCCAAGGCTTGCCATGGCAGCAACAACCCAGGCCCGGTCGCGCAGGGCGCTGAAATCCACATGCAGAGCCCCGGCAAACAGAAGGAAAGCCAGCATGCCATCCAGTACGGTCCGCTGAAAATCAACCTGCCGCACCACCCGCGCCAGATCTTCGTAGAGCGCAATGTCATGAAAGACGAGTTCGACGATCAACAGCAGGATCGAGGCGATCAGGCCCATGATCAGAACGCCGATCGTCTCCGGCAGTTTGAAGAAACGCTCGTTCACCCAGCCGAAGATGGCGGTGAGGGTCAAAAGAACGGAGATCAGTTCGAGAGGGGAGAGCATGGGGTCTCACTCATTTACATCGGGGCTTCAGGAACATTGGGGTGCGGCGCCTTGTTCCCTCGAGATGAAAAACGAGGTCAACATATGAACTGGTCCGAAATGTTCTTTCAAAACTGGCAAGGCATCGTGCGCACGGTGATCGTGGGCGCGCTGGCCTATGCCAGCCTCGTGCTGTTTCTGAGAATTTCGGGCAAACGGACGCTGGCAAAACTTAACGCCTTCGATCTGGTGGTCACGGTCGCTCTCGGCTCCACGCTTTCAGCGGTTCTGTTGCAGGAAAGCATTGCTTTGGCCGAAGGTGCGACGGCCCTCGCCGTGTTGATCGGGCTGCAGTATCTCGTGGCCTTTCTCTCCGTGCAGTCGAATGGATTCGCAAAACTCGTGCGCTCGGAGCCGAGCCTCGTGGCGCATCAGGGCACTTTCTGCCGGGGTGCCTTGCAAAGCCAGCGCCTGACGGAAGACGAGGTGCTGAGCGCAGTCCGCTCCAATGGCGGGCAATCCATTCAGGATGCGGAAGCCGTCATCTTGGAAAGTGACGGCTCCCTCAGCGTGATCCTCAGGTAAGGATGCGCACCGGCACGGATTTCGCCGCCGGCGTTTTCGACTGCACGTCGTGGTGTGACAGCGGGATCAGCCAGTTGAGTTCCGGGTAATAGCCGCCAACGCAGCCATCCGGCAGATCGAAGGGCAGGACCTTCAGACCCGTGACGCCGCGCGGACGGCCATCATCGACATCCGTCGCGAGCCCGACGATCTGGCCTTCCTTGAGGCCGGCTCGCGCCATCTCCTGCGGATTGATCAGCAGCACGTCACGGGTGCCTTCGATACCCCGCAGCCGGTCGCTGTAGCCGTAGATCGTCGTGTTGAACTGGTCGTTGCTGCGCAGCGTGATCAGGCGGAAACGGCCCGGCTTGTCCTCGAAACCGGCGGCGGAAAGCTCCTTGGGCACGGTGAATTCGGCTCTTCCGCTTTCGGTCTTCCAGATGCGCTCGCGCGCACTGTTGCCGCGGTAGAAGCCGCCGGGCGTAAACATCCGCTTGTTGAAGTCGCGGAAATCCTCGGGATAGGTCGCCTCGATCAGGTCGCGCACCTTGCCGTAATCACCCACCCATTCATCCCACTTGACGCGCGGGTTCTGGGGAACCGTCGCCTTGGCGATGCCCGCCACGATTGCCATTTCGGAGAGAAGATGTTCGCTTGCCGGCCGGCGCCTTCCGATCGAACCATGGATGCAGCTGAAACTGTCTTCCATCGTCACCGTCTGCGGACCCGTTTCCTGCATGTCTTCTTCGGAACGGCCAAGACACGGCAGCAGATAGGCCACTTCGCCGTTGACGAGATGGCTGCGGTTGAGCTTCGTGGCGATCTGCACCGTCAGGCGCATATGCTGCCAGGCCTCTTCCATCGCCCCGCGTTCCGGAATGGCGCGGATGAAGTTGCCGCCAAGGCTGACAAACCCTTTCACGTCGCCGGCCAGTATGCCTTCGCAGGCCTCGACCGTGTTGACGCCCTTCTCCATCGGCGGTTCGAACCCATAAAGCCGGGCGAGTTTGTCCATCGGCACCAGTTCCGGCTTCTCGGATATGCCGACCGTGCGCTGGCCCTGCACGTTGGAGTGGCCGCGCACCGGAGAAATGCCGGTGCCGTCACGGCCGATATTGCCCTTCATCAGCAGAAGGTTGACCAGCATTGCGATATTCTCGAACCCGTGGACCTGCTGGGTGAGCCCCATGCCGTAGATGCCGATCACCTTGTCGGCCTCCACATAAACCTGACCAGCAGCCTGAAGCGCTTCCCGCGCGAGACCGGAATTTGCTTCGATTTCGTCCCAGGTCGTCGCCCGCACCATGGCCACGAAGGCGTCGAAGTTGTGGGTGTGGCTCTTGATGAAATCATGGTCGAGAACGCTGTCGCCGCGCGCCTTTGCCTCATCCTCCTTGTCGAGCACGTGTTTGCAGAGACCGAGAATAGCCGCGATATCGCCGCCGGCTTTCACCTGCAGATACTGGCAGGAAATCGGCGTCTCATCTCCGGTGAGCATTTCCGTCGGGCTTTGCGGGTTGATCATGGCCACCAGCCCCTTTTCCCTGACCGGGTTGAAGGTGACGATGCGACAGCCGCGTTTCACAGCCTCCTGCAATGGATGCAGGAAGCGCGGGCTATTGGAACCGGTGTTCTGTCCGAAGAAAAAGATCGCGTCGCAGGTGGAGAAGTCTTCGAAGACGGAGGTGCCGACGGATGCACCGATGACCTTCTTGAGCCCGACCGACGTTGTCTCGTGGCACATGTTCGAGCTGTCCGGCAGATTGTTGTTGCCATAGAGCCGGGCAAACAGGGCATAAAGATAGGAGGTTTCGAGGCTCGCACGCCCCGATGCATAGAACACCACGGACTTCGGATCGAGCGCCTTCAACTCGCTGCCGATGGCGGAAAACGCCTCTTCCCAGGAACAGGGAACATATTTGTCCTCAGCGCGGTCAAGCCGCATCGGATGCGTCAGACGGCCCTGTTGCTCGAGGTCGTAATCGTTCCACTCGCGAAGTTCGGTGATGGTGTGTTTCGCGAAGAAATCCGGCGTACAACGGCGGGTGGTCAATTCCCACAGCGTGGCCTTGGCGCCGTTTTCGCAGAATTCGAAGGTGTGATACTTGGCGGGCTTCGTCCAGGCGCAAGACACGCACATGAAGCCACCCGGCTTGTTCTGGCGTGACAGCGTTTCGAGCGCGCCGGGTGTCGGCCATTCGGCGCCGAAGATGCGCGTGATGCCGCGCAGCGAACCCCATCCACCGGCGGGGCCATCGTATTTCACGGTGTCGTGGTCGGGCGTATCGGACATGGCTCTTCTCCTGTTGCCGGATGGATCGTCCATTCGGCAACTGAAGAGCGCGGGGAAGGTTCCCTGTCTGCGGCAACTGCGCGCTGCGGCATTCAGTCCGCGAGGAAGCGTTCCGTCAGTCGCGCCCAGAGGGCTGCGCCGACCGGAATGTTGTCATCGGCAAAATTATAGCGCGGATTATGGAGGAAGGCCGAGGAAAGGCCATTGCCGAGCCGCACGAAGCTGCCGGGGCATTCCTCCAGCATATAGGCAAAATCCTCGCTGCCGGGGATCAGCGGGCAGAGGCTGACCTTGTCTTCGCCCAGAAGCTCTTCTGCCACCTGCCGCACGAAGCTCGTTTCGCCCTCCGAATTGACGACGACAGGCGTACCACGCACGTAATCCACCTCGGCCGTTGCGCCATGTCCCTCGGCAATCGAGGTCGTGAGAGCCTGGATTCGCGCCTGCAGCCTGTCGCGAATGGCGGCATCGAAGGAGCGGATGCTGAGCGCCATCGTCGCCGTTTCGGGGATCACATTCGCCGCATCGCCGGCATGAATCGCCCCGACGGTCACGACCGATGTCTGGGTGGGGTCGATGCTGCGGGACACGACGGACTGCAGGGCCACGACCAGCAGGCTGGCAATATAGATCGGGTCGATCGCCAGATGCGGGCGCGACGCGTGGCCGCCCTTTCCCACGATGGTGATCATTGCCGTATCCGAGGCCGCCATGATGGCGCCGGGCCGCACCATGACGTGGCCTTCCGCGACGCCGGGGTGATTGTGCAGACCGAAGACGGCATCGCAGGGGAAACGCTGGAACAGGCCGTCGGCGATCATGCGCTGTGCGCCGCTTCTGCCGCTCGCTTCCTCAGCCGGCTGGAAGATGAGATTGAGGGTGCCCGAAAAGCGGCGGGTGCGCGCCAGATATTCGGCGGCGGCCAGGAGCACCGTCGTGTGTCCATCATGGCCGCAGGCGTGCATCTTGCCGGCAACGGTGCTGGCATAGGCGAGCCCCGTCTCTTCCTGGATTGGCAGGGCATCCATGTCGGCGCGAATGCCGATGCTTTTTGTACCTTCGCCCACTTTCAGGCGTCCGACGACGCCATGGCCGCCAATGCCGCGCGTGACCTCATATCCCCAGGCTTCGAGCTTTTCCGCCACGAAACGGGCAGTTTCGGCTTCCTCGTGCGAGAGCTCCGGATGGGCATGCAGATGTTGGCGAATGGCCGTGAATTCGGCATGTGTTTCTTCGAAATCGGACAGGCGGGCAAAGGCATTATCGTGCAGCATGAGGTATCCAATCCATCGTAAATCGTTTGTTTCACAGCGAAGCGAAACGCGGGCCCGACTTTAGACGCCGGAGCAAACGAAGGTAAACCGAAAAGCGGCGCTACATCTGGTTTGCCGGCAGTGGAATGACCGTGGCGGCCGCGCCGCCCGATTCCAGCATCTGCCCGCTGCCCGAGCGAACCACGACCGCATTCGAGGCGAGCGGCAGGCCCGCCTCCTTGAAGGCTGCCAGCAGCCGTTTCATCGCCTCCCGCTTGATGAGTGTCGGCTTGCCTGGCCGGGCCGTGAACTTGAAGCGGATCACCATCGAGGTCTCGTTCACGTCGTGAATGCCCTGCATCTTGACCGGAACCAGGAAATAGTCGCCGAATTCCGGATGATCGAGCAGGCCGATGCCGACCTTCTTCGCGGTCTTGCGGATCATTTCGAGATCCGCATCGCGGTCGAAGCGCAGCTCGAACTTGATGGTCCCCCAGTCGCGGCTGTAGTTCGTCACCGAACTGATCTGCCCGAACGGGATGGTATGGATCGGGCCGTTATGATGGCGAAGCCGGATGGAGCGCAGCGAAATCTGCTCGACCGTCCCGACGAGCTTGCCGGTGTTGATGTACTCGCCGATGCGGAAGGCGTCCTCAGCCAGGAAAAAGATGCCGGAGACGACATCCTTCACCAGCGTCTGGGAACCGAAGGAGAGAGCAAGGCCGAGCACGCCGAACCCGGCGAGCAGCGGTGCGACATCGACGCCGGCGGTCGAGATGATCACAAGTCCGGCAATCGCGACCACCGCACCGAGGATCAGATTGCGCACCACCGGCAGGATGGTGCTGATGCGGCTCGTCTCCACCTTCGCCTCGTCCTCCTGACCGGGAATGATGGGAGCGTTGGTGGGCGCCACGGCATCAAAATACCGCAGCAGGAAGCTGCAGATCGTCCAGCTGACGATGAGCGCGAAACTCAGCCGCTCCAGCCAGATCAACCAGGTGGTGACGAGGGTGGAGGCGCCCATCATCAGCGGCTGCCAGAGCTGGACGACGATATGCAGGCCGATCAGCCAGACAGCGCCGGCCAGGGGCGTGCCGAGACTTCTAAGCACGATGCCGATAAAATCGCGGCCCTGCTGTTCCTCCCGCTTTTTTGCCAGGGTGGCGAGAAGCGTCACGATTCCCCGGTCGAGCACCGGGATCATGATCATCAGGAACTGCGTCGTGCCGGCGGCCTTCGCCCAGACCGTGTTTTGCGAGGTGCCGGCGACCAGAAGTCCGGCCAGCCAGATCAGGACAGCCGAGACGATGTAGAAGTCGGCCAGCACATTGCCGACGAAGCGCCGGATATGGCCAGACTCCCTGCCGGCAAAGGCAGTGGCGATATCCTGGCGACCGGCAATGAACCACCAGAGTTTCAGAATGGTCAGAACCGAGACCGTCAGGAAAAGCCAGCTGTCCGCCGCTGTCGCCTCGACCATGCGCACATCGGCAAGCCGCACCGAATTGGCAATGAAGGCGTTGAGCACGCCGTAGGCCAACAGCATGCGGAAATGCCAGTACGGCCTGGCGATATCGAGCAGCGGCGGTTTGTCATCGCCATTCGATTTGAACAGGAACCGCCCGGCAGCCGCATAAACGAGGCCCCCGGTCAGGATGGCGAGGAACGAGCCTGCCACTTGTCGGGTGAAGGTGCGGGGAATGGCCATCTGGTGCAGCACCAGATAGGCGGTGGTAATGAAGGACAAGATGGCGATCGCATCGAAGGCAAGCCGCAGGACGGCGACCGAGAAGGCGTGCTTCGGTTTGATCCGCAAGGACAGGCGGGTCAGGGCCATGCGGACGACATAGGCCGCGGCAAGCCCGGCCAGTGCCGAGACCAGTGCCGCCAAACCGGCGCGCGACGGCCCCTCCGCCTCGGCAGACAGGATCTGCCAGCTCGATTGGAACGCGGCCGGCAGTCCCCTGAAGCCGGCGATCGCCCTCTGCATCCCCAGTTGAAAGGATAAAACAAGGTCGCTGAACATCCACATGCTGTCCATCGCCACCGTGGGGTCCGACGCTGTCTGTGTCGGCGCCGGTGCGGTGGTGGTCGGGCTGCTGGTGGGCTGTTGCGCCTCCACCTGCAGGATGACCGACCGGCCAGCCTGTTCGGCGGCACGAATGGCAGCGTCAAGATCCGAGACATCCTGGCCAGGTTTGACCATGATCGTGATGGGGGCCGGCGAGGCATTCTGGGCCAGCACCGCAGAGGCGGGCGCAAGGGTAAGCAGGAGCGCCGCCACCGCCATGCCGATGCTGCGGATTGTATGAAGAGAGTGGGCGACAACCGCCGCTCTGTCGAAGTAACTCATTCGGTTGGATGCCCCCGCCTGCGCCAGCCATTGCTGCCCCGCTGGCATGATGCATCAGGAGCCAGGCGAAAGGCAACGGTGGCCCGGGCGGGTTGCCTCGAACCTTCGTCAATACCCGCGGCTGCGGTCCACCGTCTGCGGCAAGGCCCCGGTTCGGCGCCAGGTCGCGATGTTGCCCGCCACGATCCGGGCGGCACTGGAAGGCGTCGTCGGGGCAGAGACGTGCGGAAGCACCGTGACCCTGGGATGTGACCAGAACGGCGAGGCCTGATCGAGGGGTTCCTTCTCGAAGACATCCAGCACGGCATGGTCGAGATGACCTCTGTCCAGTACCCGGATCAGATCATCGGCAACGATAATGGCGCCACGGGCAAAGTTGATCAGCGAAGCACCTTGCGGCATCCGCATCAGGCGGTCGACAGTCAGCAGGCCGCGCGTGTCGGTCGTCAGCGGCAGAAGACAGACAATGATATCGCTGGTGGACAGCAGGCTGTCGAGGCCCTCCTCACCCGAGAGGGTGACGATGTCCGGAAGCGCCTTCGGGCTGCGGCTCCAGCCCTGGACGCGGAAACCCGCCTCTGTCAGCCGACGACCGGCTTCCATGCCAAGGGCTCCAAGGCCCAGGAGGCCGACGGACATCTCGGACGGATGACGGTACTCGCGCGGCGCCCACCGGCCTTCCGCCTGGCTTGCACGATAGGCGGGCATGTCACGCTGCAGGTAATAGGTCCAGGCCAGCACCGCCTCGCCCATCACGCGCGACAGTTCCGGATCGACCAGGCGCACAATCGGCGGCGCGGTGCTGCCGAGTTCCAGCACCAGCCGTTCGACGCCTGCCCACAGGCTGTGGATCCAAGACAGGCCGCTGAGGGCTGCGACATCGGCCGGGTCCGGATTGGCGACAATGGCGATTTCCGCCAGGCGCCGCTCTTCTTCCGTCATGTCCCGGAAGGGCAGGATACGCTCATCCGGCATGGCACGCCGAAGAATCTCCAGCCAGATCGTCTCTTCCTCGACATCAAGACGCGTGACAAAGGCGAGTGGTGGGATCATCGGCGTTCATCTCCTGCAATGTGGCTGTCTTGTCCGCGCAGACGAGCGAACCGTCAAGCCCACTTGTGCTTCGCGGCTGCGGCTCAAGTGGGCGGGCGCTCGTACAGCCGGCGCAGCATGCGAATAAGGTCGCGGCGCTCATCCTCCGAAAGCACGGAACAGAAATCCTTCTCGTGCCGGTCGATGATTCCGTGAACACGGCCAAGAACCTCCTGGCCGGACGTGCTCAGCCGCATTTCGTGCCGGCGCCGGTCGACGGCCGAGGACCGGCGCTCGATGAAACCGCGCGCCATCAGCCGTTTGACCATGCCCATCATCGTCGCTCGGTCCATCGATAAGGCGTTGGCGATATCCACCTGCGATGCGCCGGGATTGGTGGCAATCAATTCAAGAGCCGCAAGCTGCTTCTGCGTCAGATCGAATTCCGTCATGTTCGCGGCAAAGTCGCGGTAGAGGGCCAGATGCGCCATGCGCAGGTGATAACCCACGAGCCCCGTCAGCCAGCGACGTTCGAGCCCCTCGTTCTCGTCACTGCCGCTGGCGTCGTGTCCGGTGGCCCCGTTACCCATTGACTCGTTTCTCCAATCTACCCACACCGTCTAGGGTGCCGGTAAATCGGGCGTGAAGGCAAGCCCTTCAAGGGCCGCTCTGGCCAGCCATGCAAGCAGCGGACGGAGTTTGAGACGTAAGATGCGGCAACGAGATGCTTGCCAAGCAAATCGCATGATTGTATGTGTTGCATACAATTGATCGTGGAGGCGATCCGGAGGAGAAAAGATGCAGACGACCGAAGTGGATATGGCCAGCTTCGCCAAGGGCAATTCCTTTACGCTGGTGGCGGAGGATCCTGTCGGTTACCGGGCGAAGGTGTCGCCGAACATCGTTGCTGTCAGAACGTTGAACGACGGATCGAGCCTGACCTATGCTGCGCTGGATGATCGGATCGCCCGCTGCGCATCGCTTCTTCACGGCCTGTTCGGATCGCGGGGAGACCAGTTCCGGGTCGCGGGCCTGGCGCGCAACTGCGTCGATCTTCTGGTGCTGGCCTTCGCCTGCCAGCGTATCCGGGCCATCTTCGTGCCGCTGAACTGGCGTCTGAATGCCGCCGAACTGTCGGCCATCATCGCCGATTGCGACCCCGAGCTCGTGGTTTACGAACCGGAGTTCGAGCCGGTGGCTAAAGGTCTTGCGGAACACGTACCCCGGGTGATGCTGTTTCCGTTCGGCGGCGGGCCCGATGGGCTGGATGCGCGTCTGGCAGCCGCAGGCCCGACTGTCCGCTTGAAGGGCGATGCCGATCTGCCGGCGATCCTGCTTTATACATCCGGAACGACGGGCACGCCCAAGGGCGTCATTCTGACCCGCCGGAACCTTTTTTATTCCGCGGTCAATTTTTCCTTCGTCGGCGAGGTTACGCCGGGTTCCGTCACCTTCTGTGATCTGCCGTTTTTCCATACGATCGGGCTGGTGGCGATTGCGCGCACGACATTGATGATGGGCGGCACGCTCGTCATCTCGGATCGCTTCATGCCGGACCGGACCATCGCCTGCCTCAATGACGAGACCCTCGGAGTCACCCATTATTTCGCCGTGCCGCAGATGGCATCGATCCTGCGCGATCAGCCGGGCTATGCACCGGATCGCATGCGGCGTCTGAAGGCGATCTTCATCGGCGGCGCGCCGCTTCCCCCACCGCTCGTTGCGGCCTATCTCGCCGACGGCGTCGCGCTCGTGAACGGCTACGGCATGAGCGAAGCCGGAACCGTGATGCACATGCCGCTCGATGCAGACGCCATTGCGACACGGCATGGCAGTATCGGGTTCCCCGCGCCTCTGATCGAGTTGAAGATCTGCGACCAGGACGGTCGCGAGGTGGATGCCGGCGAAATCGGCGAGATCTGGTTGAAGGGCCCGTCCGTCACTCCCGGTTACTGGAACAAGCCGGACCAGACGCAGGCCGCCTTCACCAATGGCTGGTTCCGCTCCGGTGACATGGCCAAGCGGGACGAGGACGGCTTCCATATCCTCGCCGACCGTCTGAAGGACATGTTCATCAGTGGCGGTGAGAATGTGTACCCCGCCGAAATCGAAGGCGTTATCGCCGGCCATCCGGCCGTTGCCGAAGTCGCGGTGATCGGCGTTCCGGATTCCCGTTGGGGCGAGGTGGGCGTGGCCTTCGTGGTCCTGCGACCCGGCGAAAGCGTCAGCGAGGAGACGTTGAAGGCGCTGTGCGCGCAGACGCTCGCCGCCTACAAACGACCTGCCCACATCGTCTATTCGGATGCCATTCCGCGCAATGCGGCCGGCAAGCCGCAAAAGCATGTGTTGCGGGACCATTGGTCGAAGAACCCGGCGACCGCCGAGGCGTGAGGAGCGACCGGCGGCCCGGCTGCTTCGCAAACACGGCAAAGCGTGGTAACGGCCTTGTCTGCCGAAACCGTAGAAGCGGTGGGTCGGCGGCGAAGGCGGATCATGCAAAGAAGGATATCGCGGCTCCCGTTTCTGGGCTTTCTGCTTCTGTTCGTCGTGCCGGTCTTTGCCGTTTTTCTCCTCGCGCGTGACGGACAGAACCTGAAGCAACTGAGCCGCTGGCTGGGTGTGCCGATCGAAGAGACCGAACGCCCGCCTGTTGAAATCCGGCCGGTCCAGCGATCTCCAGCCTCCCAGCACCTGAGTAATGCCCCGTCACCGCCTCGGTCTCACATCTCTCTGGTCGAACGATTGATGGCAAACCCGGCGCCTCCAGGTGAGCGCCATGCCGGGTTCTTGCAGGCCGATCCCGAAAGACGTTGCCACGCGATCAGCACGACCGGCGAGGCCAAGCCGGAATTTCTGACGGCCGCCGGCGATTGGACCTGCCTTGCGGAACGGCGATACCCGAACAGCGACGATATTCTTTTCCTGCAGGTTTCCGGACGCGGGCACACATTGCGCATCTTCCGCGCCAAGCTGAACCTCTATGATGGGAATGCCTTAAAGCCCATGGCGGAGAGCATGGCCAAAGCGCTTCACGTCTTTGCGCCGATCAATTCTCGCTATGTGGAAGGTCTGGTGCGCCGGACGGTCGAACAGGATCGGGATCAGCCTTTCATTCTCGGCTACGGGCGGATTGAGATCGAACGCGAAAGCGGCGAGGGGCGACGGTACAACATCTTCGTCCGATCCGACACGCCACCGAAGGCACCGCCGACACCGCCTTCCGGATTCAGGCTGCCGCAAACCCTCGGCCGGGCGTCCGAATGAGACGGTCACAACCGCCCTGCGGGCACTGTTTTGTCCAGAACGCGCAATACATGATATCTTTCAATAGCTTGTCGTTTTTTTGAATTTTTTACGACGGTTGGTGTTGACGGTTTGTGGTGTGATCCGTATAACCCGCTTCACCAACGAGGGCGGCGGCGCTGCTGGCGACGGCGGTTCTCGTTCTGGTGAAATTGATGGATTGGTTGGCTTTCGGGTTGGTTGGTTTGTTGATTTTGCTGGGTTTTTGATCACGACATTGGCGAATGGCGAATGTGAGCCGAGATTTCGGTTTTGGCTCGGGTGGTTGATTGACTTTGGATTTGACTGCTTTGTGTGGTCTGTTTTTTGACAATTGAATATGGATAAGAAAGAGAAACGTGGTCGGCGCGGTTTCGCGGAGAGCTTTTAGCTCTCTATTGAAAACGATTAGAGACGGTCACGTTTTGATATGAGAACACCGGTTCTTTGCTGGGTTCGGATGCCTTTCGCCATTGCTTTGCGATGACGGGACCCGAACCGGGCCATACGGCGCTGTGAAGCGTGGATGGTTTTGATGTAAAGGACCAAGTGAGTTCTCGTCGATTCAGAACAAGTGATTAGTCTAGATTGAATTCTCAACTTGAGAGTTTGATCCTGGCTCAGAACGAACGCTGGCGGCAGGCTTAACACATGCAAGTCGAGCGCATCCTTCGGGGTGAGCGGCAGACGGGTGAGTAACGCGTGGGAACGTACCCTTTGCTACGGAATAGCTCCGGGAAACTGGAATTAATACCGTATGAGCCCTTCGGGGGAAAGATTTATCGGCAAAGGATCGGCCCGCGTTGGATTAGCTAGTTGGTGGGGTAAAGGCCTACCAAGGCGACGATCCATAGCTGGTCTGAGAGGATGATCAGCCACATTGGGACTGAGACACGGCCCAAACTCCTACGGGAGGCAGCAGTGGGGAATATTGGACAATGGGCGCAAGCCTGATCCAGCCATGCCGCGTGAGTGATGAAGGCCTTAGGGTTGTAAAGCTCTTTCAGTAGGGAAGATAATGACGGTACCTACAGAAGAAGCCCCGGCTAACTTCGTGCCAGCAGCCGCGGTAATACGAAGGGGGCTAGCGTTGTTCGGAATTACTGGGCGTAAAGCGCACGTAGGCGGACATTTAAGTCAGGGGTGAAATCCCGGGGCTCAACCTCGGAACTGCCTTTGATACTGGGTGTCTTGAGTGTGGAAGAGGTCAGTGGAATTGCGAGTGTAGAGGTGAAATTCGTAGATATTCGCAGGAACACCAGTGGCGAAGGCGGCTGACTGGTCCACAACTGACGCTGAGGTGCGAAAGCGTGGGGAGCAAACAGGATTAGATACCCTGGTAGTCCACGCCGTAAACGATGAATGTTAGCCGTCGGGCAGTTTACTGTTCGGTGGCGCCGCTAACGCATTAAACATTCCGCCTGGGGAGTACGGTCGCAAGATTAAAACTCAAAGGAATTGACGGGGGCCCGCACAAGCGGTGGAGCATGTGGTTTAATTCGAAGCAACGCGCAGAACCTTACCAGCCCTTGACATGCCAGGACCGCCACAGAGATGTGGTTTCCACTTCGGTGGCCTGGACACAGGTGCTGCATGGCTGTCGTCAGCTCGTGTCGTGAGATGTTGGGTTAAGTCCCGCAACGAGCGCAACCCTCGCCCTTAGTTGCCAGCATTAGGTTGGGCACTCTAAGGGGACTGCCGGTGATAAGCCGAGAGGAAGGTGGGGATGACGTCAAGTCCTCATGGCCCTTACGGGCTGGGCTACACACGTGCTACAATGGTGGTGACAGTGGGCAGCGAGCACGCGAGTGTGAGCTAATCTCCAAAAGCCATCTCAGTTCGGATTGCACTCTGCAACTCGAGTGCATGAAGTTGGAATCGCTAGTAATCGCGGATCAGCACGCCGCGGTGAATACGTTCCCGGGCCTTGTACACACCGCCCGTCACACCATGGGAGTTGGTTTTACCCGAAGGTAGTGCGCTAACCGCAAGGAGGCAGCTAACCACGGTAGGGTCAGCGACTGGGGTGAAGTCGTAACAAGGTAGCCGTAGGGGAACCTGCGGCTGGATCACCTCCTTTCTAAGGAAGCTGTGGAATTGGTAAGACGCCTAACTTGATTAGGATGAACCTTCCCGTGCTTTTTAGAACATAGATCGGACCAGTCAGGTCACGATCGAAATGAAATACGCCGGAACACTGCTTGCAGGTTCACGGTATGGCGAAATCCGCCGACCACGTTTCTCTTTCTTTGGAAGACAATTTGACAGGATAGGCCTTGATGGCCCTCCGGAATGGGCCCGTAGCTCAGTTGGTTAGAGCACACGCTTGATAAGCGTGGGGTCGGAAGTTCAAGTCTTCCCGGGCCCACCATTGCTTGTTTGCTGGTTGGGTTTGGGGCGACGTGTTCCGGTTGGTTGTTTTGGGATTGAATGTTGCTGGAGCCGGTTGGGGTAGTCCTGTTCGGTTGAAGCGCTGGATGGGGCTGTAGCTCAGCTGGGAGAGCACCTGCTTTGCAAGCAGGGGGTCAGCGGTTCGATCCCGCTCAGCTCCACCATGATTTTGTCCTCACGCTGTCGCAAACGTCGTTTGCTGCGCTCCAGCCATATTGGCATGGATGTGCGCCGAACGATCGGCGGCGGGCTATCGCCCTGTATGGGTGTGATACAGCTAGCGTGATGTTGTCTTCCTAGAAAGTCAGTGTTTTGCACGACGCGGTTCGCGTTTGTGCCTGTTTTGTCCGTATTGTGAAGAGAAGATTGATCCGGATCGAGGGCGACCTCGATGCCAGTCAAGGATCGTTTGTTGTTCGAGGGCTTTGGCCTTTGTCTGACGGACGGTCTGGTGGATGTTGCCTGACCGCGCATCCTCGGATTTGATCTCGAGAAGCTGGTCTTATGATCAGACGCGAAGTGGGTCGCTCGGCGTGACCCCAGATAAAGCGATCTGATCGAACACGTCGATGGCATCTGAGAGGCCTGGTTGTAAAAGGTAGCCAGGTTTTGGGAGTTATGAGCGAATAGCGAATAGCGAATAGTTTTGAAAATTCTATTCGCTACTCGCTAGGACCTATTCGCTCCCAATACGGATGAGCATTGGCAATGAGAACGATGAAGTGTCGTAAGGGCATTTGGTGGATGCCTTGGCATGCACAGGCGAAGAAGGACGTGATACGCTGCGATAAGCCGTGGGGAGCTGCGAATGAGCTTTGATCCATGGATCTCCGAATGGGGCAACCCACCTTAAGATACTTGGGAATCTGATGCGCCGTTGGCGCATGAGCGAATAGTTCTTAGCGAATAGCGAATAGGGTTTTTGACCAACTATTCGCTACTCGCTACTCGCTATTCGCCGCGTCGAAGACGCATGAAGTTCCAAGTATCGCAAATAAGGTATCTAACCTTGAATACATAGGGGTTAGAAGCGAACGCAGGGAACTGAAACATCTAAGTACCTGCAGGAAAGGACATCAACCGAGACTCCGTAAGTAGTGGCGAGCGAACGCGGACCAGGCCAGTGGCATTCAAGATAGAAGTCGAACGATTTGGAAAAGTCGGCCGCAGTGGGTGACAGCCCCGTAGACGTAGATGTCTTGAATGTCCTTGAGTAGGGCGGGACACGTGAAATCCTGTCTGAACATGGGGAGACCACTCTCCAAGCCTAAGTACTCGTGCATGACCGATAGCGAACAAGTACCGTGAGGGAAAGGTGAAAAGCACCCCGACGAGGGGAGTGAAATAGAACCTGAAACCGGATGCCTACAAGCAGTCGGAGGGCGTGAGCCTGACGGCGTACCTTTTGTATAATGGGTCAACGACTTAGTGTGTCGAGCAAGCTTAAGCCGGTAGGTGTAGGCGCAGCGAAAGCGAGTCTGAACAGGGCGTTCAGTTCGACGCATTAGACCCGAAACCGAGTGATCTAGCCATGAGCAGGTTGAAGGTTGGGTAACACCAACTGGAGGACCGAACCCGCATCTGTTGCAATAGATTGGGATGACTTGTGGCTAGGGGTGAAAGGCCAATCAAACTCGGAGATAGCTGGTTCTCCGCGAAATCTATTTAGGTAGAGCGTCGAGCGAATACCCCAGGGGGTAGAGCACTGGATGGGCTATGGGGACTCACCGTCTTACTGATCCTAACCAAACTCCGAATACCTGGGAGTACTACTCGGCAGACACACGGCGGGTGCTAACGTCCGTCGTGAAGAGGGCAACAACCCTGACCTCCAGCTAAGGTCCCCAAGTCATGGCTAAGTGGGAAAGGATGTGAGGATCCCAAAACAACCAGGATGTTGGCTTAGAAGCAGCCATCATTTAAAGAAAGCGTAACAGCTCACTGGTCTAAATAAGGGTCTTTGCGCCGAAAATGTAACGGGGCTAAAGCCATGCACCGAAGCTGAGGATATGCCGCAAGGCATGTGGTAGCGGAGCGTTCCGTAAGCCTGTGAAGGAGGACCCGTGAGGGCCTCTGGAGGTATCGGAAGTGCGAATGTTGACATGAGTAACGATAAAGGGGGTGAGAGACCCCCTCGCCGAAAGACCAAGGGTTCCTGCTTAAAGTTAATCTGAGCAGGGTTAGCCGGCCCCTAAGACGAGGCGGACACGCGTAGTCGATGGGAACCACGTTAATATTCGTGGGCCTGGTGGATGTGACGGATCATGTAACTTGTTCGTTCTTATTGGATTGAACGGGCGAGGAAATGGTTCCAGGAAATAGCACCACCATTATAGACCGTACCCGAAACCGACACAGGTGGTCAGGTAGAGTATACCAAGGCGCTTGAGAGAACTCTGCTGAAGGAACTCGGCAAATTGCACGCGTAACTTCGGAAGAAGCGTGACCCCACTTGAGGCAACTTTTGTGGGGTGGCACAGACCAGGGGGTAGCGACTGTTTATCAAAAACACAGGGCTCTGCGAAGTCTGTAAGACGACGTATAGGGTCTGACGCCTGCCCGGTGCTGGAAGGTTAAGAGGAGAGGTGCAAGCTTTGAATCGAAGCCCCAGTAAACGGCGGCCGTAACTATAACGGTCCTAAGGTAGCGAAATTCCTTGTCGGGTAAGTTCCGACCTGCACGAATGGCGTAACGACTTCCCCGCTGTCTCCAGCAGAGACTCAGTGAAATTGAATTCCCCGTGAAGATGCGGGGTTCCTGCGGTCAGACGGAAAGACCCCGTGCACCTTTACTATAGCTTTACACTGGCATTCGTGTCGGCATGTGTAGGATAGGTGGTAGGCTTTGAAGCAGGGACGCCAGTCTCTGTGGAGCCATCCTTGAAATACCACCCTTATCGTCATGGATGTCTAACCGCGACCCGTTATCCGGGCCCGGGACAGTGTATGGTGGGTAGTTTGACTGGGGCGGTCGCCTCCGAAAGAGTAACGGAGGCGCGCGATGGTGGGCTCAGAGCGGTCGGAAATCGCTCGTCGAGTGCAATGGCATAAGCCCGCCTGACTGCGAGACTGACAAGTCGAGCAGAGACGAAAGTCGGTCATAGTGATCCGGTGGTCCCGCGTGGAAGGGCCATCGCTCAACGGATAAAAGGTACGCCGGGGATAACAGGCTGATGACCCCCAAGAGTCCATATCGACGGGGTTGTTTGGCACCTCGATGTCGGCTCATCGCATCCTGGGGCTGGAGCAGGTCCCAAGGGTTTGGCTGTTCGCCAATTAAAGCGGTACGTGAGCTGGGTTCAGAACGTCGTGAGACAGTTCGGTCCCTATCTGCCGTGGGTGTAGGAATATTGACAGGATCTGTCCCTAGTACGAGAGGACCGGGATGGACATATCTCTGGTGGACCTGTTGTCGTGCCAACGGCATAGCAGGGTAGCTATATATGGAAGGGATAACCGCTGAAGGCATCTAAGCGGGAAACCCACCTGAAAACGAGTATTCCCTATCAGGGCCGTGGAAGACGACCACGTTGATAGGAGGCGTGTGGACGTGCAGCAATGCATGAAGCTTAGCCTTACTAATAGCCCGATCGACTTCATCGTTCCCATTGACAATGCTCATCACAAAATGAGCGAATAGCGAATAGGATGTGGCGAATAGACATCGCAACATCCTGACGCTCTTCAAGCCAAAGACGTGTTCAAATCCAGCGATAAAAGAAAAGCAAACGCGAAAAACTATTCGCTATTCGCTAATCCCTATTCGCTCAAAATCCAGCTTCTCAAACAATCCGGCGCCAAACCGCGCCGGATACATTGCCCTTAGCTGACCTGGTGGTCATGGCGGGGCGGCTGCACCCGTTCCCATTCCGAACACGGCCGTGAAACGCCCCTGCGCCAATGGTACTTCGTCTCAAGACGCGGGAGAGTAGGTCGCTGCCAGGTCTGCTAAAGGCAATACAAAATCTTCTCACAAACAATCAAACCGACCCAACACAACATCACAATGGGTCGCAACGCGGCAACGCCGTTCCGAAATAACGCGGGGTGGAGCAGCCCGGTAGCTCGTCAGGCTCATAACCTGAAGGCCGCAGGTTCAAATCCTGCCCCCGCAACCAAACATCCAATAAAGTGACCTTGCCCCCAAGTTTTATCCAGTTTTGAGTTCGCTCCAGCGGTTTTTGGTTGCTGTTGTTGGTTCGGTAGCGGCGGGTTGCGGTGTGGAGCCATTTCGGCTGCGCAGCACCGCATCACGTCGCGGGTTGAGTGTCTGAGCGAATTCGGCCGGTGTCAGCCAGCCAAGGCCTGAATGCGGGCGTTGATCGTTGTAATCGCTACGCCAGTTTGAAAGCGCAGACCGGGCGTGAGCAAGCGAGGAGAACAGAGTTTCATTCAAGAGCTCGTCTCGCAGCCGCCCGTTGAAGCTTTCGATAAAGGCGTTTTGAATAGGCTTGCCAGGCGCAATGTAATGCCAGTCAACCTTGGTCCGGTCCGCCCATTGCAGGATCGCGTTGCTGGTGAACTCGCTGCCGTTGTCGCTGACGATCATCCTCGGCTTGCCGCGCTCCTCGATAATCCGATCAAGCTCCCGTGCGACGCGAAGACCGGAAAGCGATGTATCGGCGACGAGCGCCAGGCACTCCCTCGTGCAATCATCGACGACGGTGAGAATCCGCAACCTGCGCCCATCGGTGAACTGATCCGACACGAAGTCTAGCGACCAACGGTCATTGGCCACCATCGGCACCAGCATCGGCGCTCGCGTGCCTATCGCTCGCTTGCGACCGCCGCGCTTGCGTACCGTCAGTTTCTCCTCCCGATAGAGCCGGAAGAGCCTCTTGTGGTTCACGAGGTGACCCTCCCGCCTCAGCAGCACATGAATGCGTCGATATCCAAAGCGGCGGCGTTCATGCGCCAACGCCTTCATTCGCTCGCGAAGCTCATGATCGTCGTCGCGCCTGCACTCGTAACGGATCGTCATTCGGCAAAAACCAATGGCTTTACACGCCCGCCGTTCGCTCATCTCATGATGGCTCATCAGATGCGCGACAGCTTTCCGCTTGGACGCGGGCGTCACCAGTGACATCATCGACGCGGAGGCGATCGCTGAGGCCGCCACGCGACCAACGATGCGATTTGCCGCACTCAAGACTGAGGAGCAGGCCGACCTCCAAGCCTTGCACCGGGTGCGTGACCAGATGATCGGCACACGAACCCGCTTGATAAACCAGATGCGGGCGTTCTGCCTCGAATATGGTGTGGCGCTACGGCAGGGTGCAGGTCTGTTCAAGCTCGACCTGCCCAAAGCTCTCAAAGATCCAGCAAACGATCTTTCGCTGGCAATGCGCAAACTGCTCGGCGATCTGTTTGACGATCTGCGTCAGTTGGAATAGCGGATTGCTGATGTCACGCGCGAGATCGAAGCAATCGCTGATCGAGAGGATGCTGCACGTCGGCTCATGACAATCCCCGGGATCGGAGCTCTCGGTGCGACAGCACTGCTTGCTGCTATTGGAAACTGCAGACAGTTCCAGAAAGCGCGTGATCTGGCCGCATGGTTGGGCCTTGTACCGCGAGAATACTCGACCGGAGGGAAGCAGAAGCTCCTCGGGATCAGCAAGCGAGGCAACCGGTATGTCCGTAAACTGCTGGTCCACGGTGCCCGATCCTGCTTCCGACACCTCGACCGAACAAAGGATCGACTGGGAAGCTGGCTGGATGGTCTCCAAGCCAGAATGCATCCAAACAAAGCAGTTGTCGCACTTGCCGCCAAAATGGCCCGGATCGTCTGGGTCGTCCTGACCAAGCCGGGAGCGCTCTACGAACGCAGAGATCCTGCATTCGCCTGATGCTCCTGGTTCGATTGCAAGGCTCGGGAATAGTGATGACGAAACAGTGGATCAACATGCCGTAAGCCCTGTGCAAAAAAGCGGGCTTCGTGCCCGAATCATTTATTGGGAACGGCGTGTGCGGATCTCATCATGGCCTGGCTGCAACCGCAGCCCACTCGCGAGAGGCCGGATACATTTATGCAACTGGAATCGTCATTCACGATGTCGCGAACCCTTGCACGGACGAGGCGGACCATACATTCTTTCCCAAAAGGTCCTTCAAAGCGGCATTGTCGAGCATGGCATCCGCCAGAAGCCGCTTCAGCTTCGTGTTCTCGTCCTCCAGCGTCTTCAGCCGCTTGGCTTCGGATACCTCCATGCCGCCGAATTTGGCCTTCCATTTATAGATGCTCGCATCGTTGACGCCGTGCTTGCGGCAAAGCTCCAAGACCGGCGTGCCAGCCTCGTGCTCCTTCAGAATGCCGATGATCTGTTCGTCTGTAAAACGATTACGCTTCATTCTCTGGTCCTCTCAATGGGCCAGAGCTTACTTCAAAATGGATTAGTTCAGCGGGGCAAGGTCACCTCTTCCATCTCATCAGCAGGCTCTACGAGCGGATATCGATCATCGTCACGACAAACCTGGCCTTCGGTGAGTGGCCGGCCATATTCGGCGACGCCAAGATGACCGCCGCTCTGCTCGACAGGCTCACCCACCATTGCGAGATCGTGGAAACCGGGAACGAATCCTGGCGCTTTAAAAACCGCTCTCAAAGCTAAAGCCGAAAAGACAAACAACCCGCGCCCGCAGGTCCCTGCGCTAAATGGAGAGCTCCGGGCCCTACGCGCGCTGACCCGATGCAACCAGAGGCAGGGGTCCCTTGTGGGAGCCGATAAGGGGTCCCGTTACGACGCCGATTGACAGTCGGCCGTCAGCATTGCTTCGCTGAACTGCTGGTTAGTTGATACACCTGTCTTGCGGGGGATCTGCGATGTTCCATGCCGGGAAGCGGTGAATGGGTGCACGCTGCCGAACCGCTCGACCGGCACCCAACCAGAACGCCGCCAACGCCAGTCGTCATTTCCCACCACTTTGATCGACCTCTTGATCATTGCATCACCGGTCGCATACTGGTGGCGAGGTGTTCTGCCTGCGATGACGTGTTTGGGGTGTTCATGAAACGCGAGAGCCTGCGTGAGAAAAACAAGGAAGATAAGCTTCTCCGTATCAAGAAGGCTGCTATCGACCTGTTTTTGTCCAAGGGGTTCGATGATACGACAACCCGTGAGATCGCCGCGCAGGCCGGTGTCGGCATGGGAACGGTTTTTGTTTATGCCGAAACGAAACGCGATCTTCTGTTCCTGATCGTCAACGACGGGCTGGAGGCCTGTGTGAGCGAAGCCCGGGCGACGATTCAACCGGAATATTCGCTGCTGCGGAATCTGTTGATCATCCTGCGACGGCACTACCAGTATTTTGCAGAAAGTCCGGTGCTGTCGCGGGCGGCCTTGCGTGAGATGTACTTTTATCAATCCGGTAAGCAGGCCGAGCGGTTCAACCGAACGCGGCACGCGCTACGCCACCTGCTGATCGATCTGATCAGCGAGGCACTGGAAAAAGGTATCATCACATCGACCGCGGGTGCCGATCTGATCGCCCAGACCGTCTTCGCGATCTATCAGGTCGATCTGCGAATCTGGCTTTCCGAGGATGACCTCGATCTGGACGCTGGCACCGACCGGCTGCGCCGCCAGATCGAAATCGTCCTGACCGGCCTTTCTCCTCAGGCCTCCGCGCTGGCACTGCCTGGTTAAAACTTCCGACCCGACTGCATAAAAAAATGAGCATGATCAAATTGACATTGGATTTGCGTTATGCAAATTTTGATCACGCTCAATTTTCCGTTCAACGCCGGTGATTGATGCAGCGCCGAGGCGGCACGCTTCGGTCATGGGACATGAGGAGCGTGTCCCTTCGGGAGGATCAGAATGAACAGCTTGCATACTGCGGCCGAGCACGGTCGCGGCATAGCGATTGCGGTTGCGCCCAACGGTGGTCGTCGGTTGAAGGCCGATCATCCGGCCTTGCCGCTCTCGCCTGCAGAACTGGCGGAATGCGCGGCGGAATGCCTGGATGCAGGCGCAAGCATGGTCCATATTCATGTGCGGGATGACGCCGGGCGTCATTGCCTGGATGTGGCGCGCTACCGTGCAGCTATCGATGCCATCCGCGGCCGTGTGTCGGATCGCCTGATCATTCAGATCACCACTGAGGCGCTGGGAATTTTTAAACCCGCTGAACAGATGGATCTGGTGCGGGTGCTGCATCCGGAGGCATGTTCGATGGCGCTGCGTGAGATCGTGCCTGACGCCTCCTACGAAAGTGCCTTTGCAGTGCTGCTTGAATGGATGCGGCGTGAGCGGGTCATGCCGCAGATCATTCTCTATGACCTGGCGGATCTTGAGCGTTTGCAAGAGATGCTTCAGCGCGGGCTTATCCCGGCGCAGGATATTCCCGTTCTCTTCGTGCTGGGACGCTACACGACACATCAGCAATCTAGCCCGGCGGATCTTCAGCATTTTCTTCAGGCCTCGCCCTCCTTTGCTCATTGGAGCATGTGCGCCTTCGGGCGGGACGAGGCGGCTTGCGCGGTCGCGGCGGCTCTTTTGGGCGGCAATGTGCGGCTCGGCTTCGAAAACAACCTACTCCTGCCGGATGGCAAGGTGGCGGCGAACAATGCCGCGCTGATTGCGCCTGTGCGGGAAAGCCTGCGTCTGTTGGGACGCCGGATCGAAACTGCGGAGACCCAGCGCGCTGCGCTGGAGGCGATCTGGTGATCGCGACTGTAAAATCAAATCAGGGAGACTGCTGATGTCGGCACCGACGGGCGAACTAACCGGACCACGATCTCTTGACGATGCCAAGGCCTGGATGCGGGATCGTCTTGCCAAACGCATCCATCCGCTCGGGTTGACCGACCCTCAGGCAACGTCTGACACCATCGACAGGCTGGAAGGGCTGGATGGCGCACACTGGGCAAAGGCCTGGATCGCAACCGGCAATAGCTACATGGAAAAGGCCGAGTCGGCTATTGCCGCCAGTGATGCGGGCGCGGCGCGGGACGCCTATTATCAAGCTTATGGCTTCTATTTTCTCGGCCGCTTTCCTTGCCCGAACCATCCGGACAAGGAAGAGAGCTACCGACTTGAACTCGAGGCCTATGCCAAGTTCGGCGCACTGGCCGATCCGCCGATCTTGCCGGTAAGCCTTCCCTTCGACGCACCGGATGCGCTGTCCCACGAGATCCGCTTCTATCTGCGCAAGCCTGTCGGTGTGGAAAAGCCGCCCGTCGTGATCATGTGGGGCGGTGTCGATGCCTGGAAGGAAGAGATGACCGAGCTTTCCAGCCAGCTGGTCTCGGCAGGCATTGCCACGATTGCCCTAGACAATGTTGGCACTGGTCAGTCGCCGATCAAGGCGCGCCGCAATGGTGAGATCCAGTTCGCCCCCGTGATCGACTGGGCGAGGCAGGCGGCGGATCTCGACGGCAGCCGCATTGCTTTGATCGGCCGTTCCTTCGGCGGCCACTGGGCCACCAAGCTTGCCCACCTGATGCCCGAAAAGCTGCGTTGCGCGGTCAATTGGGGTGGTGGCGTGCATTACATGTTCCAACCAGAATGGGTCGAAGCATCCCGCTACCCTGACAGTTACCTGATGGAACTCGTTGAAACCCGCAGCCGCATGCTCGGGGCACAAAGCGATGCCGAATATATCGAAGGTTTCCGGGTTCTTTCCCTGCTGGACCAGGGGCTTCTTTCGCAACCCTGTGCACCGCTGCTGCTGGTGAACGGCAAGGACGACAAGCAGTGCCCGATTGCCGATATCCATCTGCTTCTGGAGCACGGCAGCCCGAAGTCCGTCCGCCTGTTCCCAGGCGGTCATATGGGATTTGGCCCACACACAGTTCCCACGATTGTGTCGTGGGTCGCTAATCACCTGAAGTAATGGGAGAGACTGCCATGAGCAATTGGCGGCTGATGATGCCAACCACGGAGGCCTATCTTCTGGATAAGGTACTCTACGAACTCCACCACAAGCCCGATGATCTGGCCGCCTACAATCAGGACAAGGCGGCTTATCTGGCTCGTTTCAAGCTGAGCCCAGAGATGGCAGAGAAGATCAGCGGCAACGATGTCGCCGGTCTCTATGAGGCGGGTGTGAACCCCTACCTTCTGCGCGCCCACTGCATCGGCGTTCGGATCCCCGAAGACGTATCGCTTGCCGCTCTGCGCAGCCTGATGAAAGAAGGAGACGACAAATGGCTGAACTGACCGGAATCTATACCGCAAGCCATACACCGGTCATGCTGAACTTCCCTGACCGGATCCCGGCGGACCTGCGCACCGAGATCTTTGGTGCCTATGAAGCGATGGGACGGGAGTTCGAATCCGGCAAGCCCGATGCGCTGGTGGTGCTTTCCAACGACCATCTGCACAACTTCTTCCTCGACAACTTTCCGGCCCTGTGCATTGGCGTTGGAGAAAGCTATGAAAGCCCAATCGAACACTGGCTGAAGGCCAAGCGGCGGGTGTTTGCCGGCAATCAGGCCTTTGGTGCCTACCTCCTGCAGGAGGCCCTCAATGCCGATTTCGACCCAAGCTTTTCCATGGACATGGTCCTCGATCATGGATCCTTGACGCCGCTTGAGCTCGCGGGTCTCGATCCCGACCTGCCCATCGTGCCGATCTTGTTCAACTGCGTGCAGCCGCCCATGCCGACGATGCGCCGCTGCTACCAGTTCGGAAAGTTCCTCGGTGATGCGATCCGCCGCTATGACGGCGTGGAGCGCGTGGCCATTCTGGCGACCGGCGGCATCAGCCACGATATCGCCACGCCGCGCATGGGCATGGTCAACCGCGAATTCGATGAAACGCTGCTCCAGCTTCTGGAGGCGGGCGATCCGGATGCGGTGGTGACCTATGCGACGGAGCAGGTGCACACCGCCGGGAATGGGGCCGAAGAAATCCGCATGTGGATGGCGGCCATGGGGGCTGCGGGCGGCTTGCCTTTCCGCCGCGCTTATTATCGTGCTGTCAATGATTGGTACACGGGTATCGGCATCGGCCATTTTGGCCAGGCCGAACTCGCAGCGGCGACGGCCAACCATGGCTGAAACACGCAAAGCGCTCATCATCGGCGGCGGCATTGCCGGCATGACAGCGGGCATTGCCCTTCGTGAGGCAGGCCTGACCGTGGACCTCTGTGACCAGGACCCGCATTGGCGGGTCTATGGGGCAGGCATTACGATTACCGGCCCGACGCTTCGGGCCATGGGCCGGCTCGGCATTCTTGATGCCGTGCTTGAACATGGCTACACCGCCGATGGGATCGACATCTGTTCCGCCGACGGTAAGCCGCTGTTCAGCATCGATACACGCAACGATGCGCTTGGCGATATTCCGACAGCCGGCGGCATCCTGCGACCGACGCTTCATCGCATCATGTCCGAGCGCTTCCTGGCTTTGAACCCCACGGTCATGCTGGGCGTCACGGTGGAAGCCATCGATTGGCATGGCGATCTTGCCACTGTCCGCTTCAGCAACGGCACTTCTACGACCTACGATCTGGTGGTCGGTGCCGATGGCATCTATTCGCGAACGCGTCAACAGATGTTCGAGACGGCACCTGTGCCTCGTTATGCGGGGCAGATGTGCTGGCGATTAATGATGGAGCGTCATCCTTCCATCGTGCGGCGCACCTTCTTTTTGGGCGGTCCGGCCAAGGTTGGTCTCAATCCGGTCGCACCGGACCAGATGTACATGTTCTATCTTGAGGCTCAGCCGGAGCCGGTCTGGCGCAATGAAGCAGAGCAGCATGTTGTGCTACGAGACCTCTTGCACAGCTATGGCGGCATCCTGCGCGAGGTGGCGGACGGTCTGCATGAGCGTTCCAACATCATCTGCCGCCCATTGGAAACGGTACTGGCCGGTGAGACCTGGCTGCGTGGAAACACAGTGCTGATCGGTGATGCCGCCCATGCCACCACGCCGCAACTGGCATCCGGTGCCGGAATGGGCATTGAGGACGGTCTTGTGCTGGGCGAGGAGATCGCCCGACAGCCACATGTTCCCACCGCGCTGCAATGCTTCATGCAACGACGGTATGCGCGCTGCAAGCTGGTTGTCGACTCGTCTCTCGAGATTAGCCGGTTGGAGCGTGAACGCGCCGCCCCACAAGCGCAAACCGCCGTTGTGGAAAAGGCGCTTGCCGCGCTGAATGAGGAGTTTTGACCATGTTTATCAGCGTCAACGACCACAATATCCATGTGGCGCTTCACGGCAGCGCGCATGATCCGGCACTGGTTTTGCTCCATTCGCTTGGTACGTCGCACGATGTCTGGCAGGAGCAGGTTCGTGCCTTTAGCCGAACGCATTATGTGATCTGCCCTGATTTCCGCGGCCACGGCCTCAGTGATCTTTCCTGCACGCCCGTCACGGTCGAAGCACTCGCAGAGGATATTGTCGCTCTGCTGTGGGAGCTTGGCGTTGAACGCTTCCACCTTGCGGGCATCTCCATCGGCGGTCTGGTGGCGCAGTGTGTTGCCGGAACGTTGCCGGACCGCGTGCGCACATTGACGCTCTTCGATAGCAATATCGTCAGCCTCGCCCCGCAGATGTGGAAGGATCGCGCCGCAAAGATCCGAGCGGATGGGCTGGCTTCCATCGCCGGCGGTGTTCTGTCGCGGTGGATCACGCCGCAGGCCGCGGAAACGCCCTTTGGCCGCGGGCTTGCCACCATGCTCGCCCGCATGTCTTCGGAAGGATACGCCGCCGGTTGCGATGCGCTGGCGATTGCCGATTGCCGTCCGCACGCCGCCCGTCTCACCATGCCGGTGTCGGTTGCGGTAGGAGAATTGGACGAGGCCACGCCGCCCGCCGCAGGCAAGGCGTTGGCCGATGCCATTGCCGGTGCACGGTTCTCCATCATTCCGGGAGCCGCCCACATTCCGCTCTTTGAGCAGGCAGCAGCAGTGAACAACACTCTCAAAGCGTCGATCCGGGAACCCTAACGCATCGGCAACTCGATACAGCAGGGAGAGGGGAGGAGGAAACCATGACCATCGGAAAACCCGTTTTACGGATCGAGGACCGGCGCTTTCTGACCGGTCAGGGACGCTATGTCGATGACATCACTTTGCCCCGGCAGTGTCATGCAGCGATGGTGCTGTCCCCGCACGCCCACGCCGACATCCTGTCGATTGATAAAAGCGAAGCTGAGACAATGCCTGGCGTTCTGGCCGTGTTGACGGGTCATGATGTCGAAGCGGATGGGCTGGGCAAGGTGCCGCCTTTTTTCATGCCGGAACTATGGGGCGGCCCACCGGGCTACGCGACCTTGCGACCCTTGCTGATCAAGGACCGGGTTCGTTTCGTAGGAGAGCGCGTCGCCATGGTGATTGCCGAAACGGCGGACCAGGCACGCGCTGCCGCCGATGCTGTCATCGTGGATTATGCCGCGCGACCCGCCGTGGTGGATGCAAAAGCCGCGCTCGATCCCGACGCTCCAGTCCTGTGGGAGGACTGCCCCACCGGCAACCGCTCCGTGACGCTTAAATTCGGTGATGCCCAGCAGACGGCCGAAGCCTTCGAGGCTGCGCATCTCGTTGTCAGCCGAAGCTTTGCAAGTCCGCGTATCGCACCGTTTTCGCTGGAGCCACGCGGCTGCATCGGTGATTTCAATGCCGGCGAAGATCACTATACGCTCCATACCAGCTCGCAAGATCCGCACGGGTTTCGCCGTATTCTCGCCTCCGTCGTACTGAACATTCCAGAATCTGCTTTGCGCGTCATTTCTCCCGATGTCGGTGGCGGCTTTGGCCTCAAGGCGCATATGCACCCCGAAGACGGGCTTGTCCTCTGGGCCTCGCGGCGCGTGGGGCGGCCGGTCAAGTGGATCGCGACGCGCAGCGAAGCCATGCAGACGGATACGCAAGGGCGCGGCCAGACGGCGCATGCCGAAATGGCGCTCGATGTCTCTGGACGCATTCTCGGGCTTCGCGTGCGCGCCTATCATAATCTGGGTGCTTATTTCTGGGGCACGGCCACACCGCCACTCTTCTTCTCGATGCAGCTGCTTCCGGGCACCTACGTTATTCCAGCAGTCGATCTGGAGACCAATGCTGTTTTCACGAATATTGCGCCGCTCTCGGTTTATCGTGGGGCGGGCCGGCCTGAAGCGGCCTTTGTGATCGAAAGGCTGATGGATGAGGCGGCCTCAAAGCTACGGCTCGATCCCCGCGAAATCCGGGCGCGCAACTATGTTTTGCCGCAGCAGATGCCATATACCAACGGCGCTGGCCTGACCTACGACAGCGGTGATTTCCCTCGTCTTGCCAGTGAATGCGCTGAGCTTGCTGATTGGGATGGTTTTGCCGAGCGCCGCGCGGCAAGCGAACAGGCGGGACGTCTGCGGGGGCGCTCGATTACTTCCTACATCGAAGTGGCGGGTGTGATGAACGAGCGTATGGAAATCCGTTTCGATCCCTCCGGCACGCTGACGATCATTGCCGGCACCCATTCGCACGGACAGGGACATGCCACCGTATTCAGTCAGATGGTGTCCGAATGGCTGTCGCTCGACATGAAGGACATTCGATATGTCCAGGGCGATACAGACAAGGTGCTGATCGGCCGTGGGACCTTCGCGGCCCGCAGCTCCATGCTGGGCGGCACAGCGCTGCGCAAGGCAGTCGATGATCTTGTCCTCAAGGCGTCCAAAATGGCAGCCGTCCTGCTGAAGGTCGAGGAAAACGATGTCGAGTTTGCCGATGGTCTGTTCCGCACCCGAACCTCCAACCAGACGATGTCTTTGAAGGATGTGGCGCGGTTCTTCTACCTGCCCGCCGGTCCCGTCATGCGCTTTTCGCTGGGGCTTTACGGGGAGGGCACATCCGCAGGCAAGCCCGGTGCGCAGCCGAATTTCCCCAACGGCTGTCAGGTGTGCGAAGTCGAAGTGACGCCAGAAACAGGTGAGATCCGTATCGACCGCTTCGTGTGTATGGATGATGTGGGAAAGGCGCTCAATCCGATGATCTGCGAAGGGCAGATCCATGGTGGCTGCGCGCAGGGCATCGGTCAGGCACTCCTTGAGGAGATGGTCTATGACGAAACGGGCCAGCTCACCACCGGTTCGCTGATGGATTATTGCCTGCCGCGCGCCGACCACATGCCGTTCATCCAGTCGAAACTCATCGAAATCCCCAGCACATCGAACGTGCTGGGCGTCAAGGGCATCGGCGAATCCGGCACCATCGGTACGCCCGCAGCCATCGTCAACGCCATTCTCGATGCCGTACGCCCACTCGGTGTCACCGATCTGCAAATGCCTGTGACCGCTGGCCGTCTTTGGGACGCCCTGCATGCAGCAGCCGGCCAGCACGGCGAAGTAAAAGGAATGCAATCATGAACATTGAGGGACGTTTCTTTGTGCCGCGCTCGCGCGCCGAGGTGTGGGCTCTGATCAACGATCCCGACGTTCTGCGCGAGGCCATTCCCGGCTGCCAGACGCTCGAGGCAGTCGATGAGGGGTATACTGCAACGGTGACGGTGGCGATTGGTCCGGTGAAGGCCAAGTTCAGTGGCCGCGTGCAGCTTCTCGACGTGCAGGAACCGGAAAGCTACCGCATTACGGGCGAAGGAAATGGCGGAATAGCGGGCTTTGCCAAAGGCGGCGCCAATGTTCGGCTGGAAGAGCAGGATGACGGTACCGTGGTGCACTACACCGTCGATGCCAGTGTCGGCGGCAAACTGGCACAACTGGGTGGACGACTTATCGAATCCACGTCCCGCAAGCTTTCCCAGCAATTCTTCGATCGCATTTCGCACATTGCTACGGCGGCGTGAGAACGGAATTGGAGGAGAAAATCAATGTCCAGCATTGAACTACGTATCAACGGCAAAGACGTTCGACGCTCCGTCGAGGACCACCAGCTGCTCGTGTCCTTTCTCAGGGAAGACCTGGGCCTTACCGGAACCCATGTGGGCTGCGACACGTCGCAGTGCGGCGCCTGCGTGGTGTCCGTGGATGGCGCGACGGTCAAATCCTGCACCATGCTGGCCGTGCAGGCCCACGGGTGTTCGGTGGCAACGATCGAAGGCGTTTCGCAAACCACATCTCTTCACGCGGTTCAGGAGGCTTTTCAACGGCACCATGCTTTGCAGTGCGGTTACTGCACCGCCGGTCTGGTGATCACGGCCATCGATCTGATCGAGCGAGAAGGCAGCCAGTTGACGCGAGATCAGGTGGCGCATGCGCTGAAGGGCAATCTCTGTCGCTGCACGGGCTATCAGAACATCATCAACGCCATTCTCGATGCGGCGAAGCGTCTCGACGTCGCTGCGCAGGCGGCGGAATGAAAAGGGGAGCATGAAGATGGAACCGTTTTCCTTTCATCGCCTCGGCTCGCAGCAAGCCCGGCTCGCAGCGCTCGAGGCATGCGATGATGCCAGGTACATCTCCGGCGGAATGACCCTGCTGCCATCCATGAAGCTGGGCCTTGTGGCGCCCTCCGACCTTCTGGACGTGACGGGCCTCCCTGGCATGAGGGATATCACCGTGGAGGGACGTTCCGTGCGTGTCGGTGCCGCCGTTACCCATGCCGCGATTGCGGACAACGCCGCCCTGAATGCCGTATGCCCCGCATTGTGCGATCTCGCCAGCCAGATTGGTGACCGCCATGTGCGCAACCGCGGTACCATTGGCGGCGCCGTCGCCAACAATGATCCGGGCGCCGATTATCCAGCCGCCTTGATTGTGCTTGATGCTCGAATAGAGACGGACATTCGCACGATTGCCGTCGAGGATTTTCTGGTCGGCATGTTCGAGACCGCGCTTCACCAGCACGAACTCGTGACCGCAATCACCTTCGATGCGCCGGACATTGCGCGATACGAGAAGTTTCCGCATCCGGCCTCCGGCTACGCGATGGCGGGCGTCTTTCTCGCCAGATCGAACAGTCACTATCGAGCAGGAATCACCGGTGCCTCTGGAGAGGGAGCCTTTCGCTGCGGCGATCTGGAACGGTTGCTGACCACCGGCGCGCCACTGGCCGACATCGCCGAACTTCGTTTCGATGATCTCGATATCTTTGACGATCGCCATGGATCGCGCGCCTATCGGGAAAACCTGATCCGCGTGCTGGCAAGACGAGCAGCCGTCCATTTGAAGGCTTGATGCCACACAGGCCGCGGGACTGGCCGGCCCATTAGTCAGTCCATCAATTGTCATCGGGAGGGAGACAATATGACCAACGATACGATAGCAGTTGTGCCGGGGAGAGGAGGGGCTCCTCTAGTAAAAGATACCAGCCGCCAGGCCGTAGGGGCGACTGCAGCGGCAACGGTGGGGCTGGTTTTCGGGCCAAGCACCTTCCTGCTCTTTTTGTTCGGGGTTTTCGTTGAGCCCTTATCGCGCACCTTCGGTTGGTCGAAACCTTCCATCCTGTTTGCAGCGACGATTGTGTCGCTGATGATCATGGTGATTTCACCGATCCAGGGCTATCTGATTGATCGCTTCGGCACCCGACCGATCGTGCTGGCATCCAGCGTCACCTTTGCGCTTGGCCTGGGCAGCATGTATTTCCTCTCCGGCAATATCATCGGCTTCTACGTGATGTATGCGGTCTTGCCGCTGCTTGGCATCGGATTGTGGCCCGTGTCTTATCTCAGGGTCGTCAGCACCTGGTTCGAGCGGCGGCTTGGCCTTGCAATCGGCGTTGCCAATGGCGGCATCGGTCTGGGCGCGGCCCTCCTTCCGCCGGTCATTACCTTTGCAATCCTCAACGGGTCAGTGCAATGGGCCTATGTCAGCCTTGGCATCATCGTCATCCTGATTGTCCTGCCGGTCAATGCCCTCTTTCTGCACGAGGCAAAGAAGGTGCCTGCCGCCCAAGGCACAGGTGCTGCAATCGCACAGGAGACAGGCGATTTCAAAACGCTCGTCAGAACGCGGGCTTTTATCGTGCTGTCGCTCGCCTTCTTCCTGCTCGGCTTTGTCAACACAGGCCTTGTCACGAACCAGATTTCCCTGTTGATCGATGGGGGGCTAACGCCGCAGAAGGCTGCCTTCGTACAGTCGGTCTTTGGCATCGCTGTGCTGCTCGGCCGCTTCCTGACAGGTGTTCTTCTGGACTATGTGCCAGCAAAACGTCTGATGAGTGCCGTCTGCCTTGGCGGAGCCCTGGCTTGTCTCATCTATGCCTCCGCTCCGGTGGGGGGTCTGGTGTTCCTGTCCGCCCTCTTGATTGGCATGGTTTACGGTGCCGAGTTCGACGTGCTGAGCTATATCATCAAGCGCAGCTTCGGCCTTGCTGCCTTTGGGCGCATCTATGGCACGATCTTCGCCGTGTTTCAGTTGGGCGCAGCCTTGGGCGCAACGCTCCTTCCGCTGAGCCGCACGCACTTCCAGAGCTACGCGCCCGGCCTCGCGGTCTATGCCGTGACCTTGCTGGCGAGCGGGTTGCTTTTCGTGTTGCTGAAGGACAGGTCGACCAAACGCCTTTGAGGCCAGACATCTTCGACAATTGTGTATCGACGATAACAGAACAAAGGATATTGGCGTGCCCGGAAATGCGAATGTTCCGGACATGCCGAAAAGGCTTATCGTGAACACCGTTGACGAAACGGCAGGGGGCGGAGAGAAAGGACTACAGGGGGCCGTCTGTTTTGGCGAAAACCCCCGGCGTGACGCCGACATAGCGCGTGAAAGCGACGCTAAACGCGCTGGCCGAGGCATAGCCAATTTTTGTTGCGATCTCGACCAGCGGCGTCTCTCGCCGGATCAACAGGTCCTTTGCAAGCGCCATGCGCCAACCCGCCACGTATTCCATCGGAGACACGCCCACCTCTCTTCGAAAACGCTCAAAAAATGCCGATCGAGACATGGCGGCGGTCTCTGCCAATGTCTTGACGGACACGTCTTTGCTCGGGTCCTGATGAATGCGCCGCAGCGCTGGCGCGAGCCGGATGTCAGAAAGGCCACGCAACAGGCCGGGAGATGTCTCTGCCGCTCCTGAACTGCGCATCGCATCGATGAAGAGAACCTCCAACAACCGGGCAAGGATCATATCCCGCGCCGCACGTCCGCCGACCATCTCGGCGTGAATCATCGCGACGAGATCCATAAGCCGACGCTCGCCTCGGGCATGTATGATGTCCGGCAGCAGCGAACTTAGCAATTGCTTGTCGTTCGCCAAGAAAGAACAGTGACCCACCATGGCCGTGACATCGGCTGGCGCGTCTGGATCGCCGAGGCGGAAGACGCCGGGGTTGGTCTCCAGCCGTCGCGGCAACGTGCCCGGCGGCGGCGGTTGAAGGCTGCTCATGGTGAATGCGTGAATTTGCGGGACGAGAATGAAATCCCCGGTCTCGAGCATGATCGGCGATCGGCCAGCGATCGTCAGCAGGCAACGTCCTTCCACAATCGTACAATAGAACGGACTTCCAAGCTCACGACGCTCGACCAACCAGGCCCCGCCAGCGGTCACCAGCTTGGCAATCGACGGCATAGGCTTGAGCAATGAGACGATCTCGGCGAGTGGATCGGACATATCTGGACTTTCACGAAATAAATGCGGACGTTCAGATATAGATGATCCAATCTTGTTCGTCCATCTTGGTGGTGCACAAGGAGATCACGCATGACCACGAACAATCTTATCGACATTGCCCGCACCATTCCGACGCCGGATGCCGCTCTCACCATAGCTTACTCGCCGATCCGCCTCGACATGGCTGGGCGGCAGCCTCTGGAACTGCGTCTGACGGCACCGGCAACCGGCGATAACCTCCCCATCGTCATTCTGTCGCATGGGTTCGGGCCGTCCTTCTATGTTCCGTCGAAGGACGGCTATGCGCATATGGCACATTTCTGGGCGGAGCGCGGCTTTGCGGTTATTCAGCCCACCCACGCGAGTTCCCGCGTCGGCGGTCTTCCTGCGGATGCCGAAGGAGCCCCCTTCTTCTGGCGCGAGCGTGTTACGGAGATCAGGACAATCATCGACCGGCTAACCGAGATTGAAGAGTGTGCACCGGCCGTCTCTGGCCGTTTTGACCATAACTCCATCGCGGCGGCAGGACATTCTTTCGGTGGCCATACCATGAGCCTGCTTCTGGGGGCGGAACTTCACGGAGAAAAGTTTCGCGATCCACGTATCAAGGCCGGGATTCTTCTCACGGCTCCGGGCCGAGGAGGGAAGGACCTGACGGAAGAAAACGCTGCACGCTTTCCGTTCTTCGACCTTGACTTCTCAAACTTGACGACGCCGAGCCTGGTCATCTGCGGGGCAGATGACAATCCGCATTTTACGCCCCGTGGTCCGGAGTGGCACGCCGATGCCTACCACGACGGGATGGGTGCGCATGCGCTGCTGACGCTTGATGGCGTGGGCCACGGCCTTGGCGGTATTGCCGGGCTCGACGCCAAAGAGACTGAGATCGAAGCACCGGATGCGCTTGAGGCGACGAAGCGCATGACGCTGGCATGGTTGAGAACTGCCCTGGGCTATGACACCAACGCTTGGTCTTCGGCATGTGCGGCCTTGACAGGTCCGGCGAGCAGCCTTGGAAGTGTTGTTGCAAAATAACCGGATGCCAGAGACCGGGTCATGAAATACGGTTTCGGCAGGTCGAGGCGTGTTAACGAGGCGGGGGGCAAGATAGTACCCCGCCTCCCTGACGTGCTGATCTCCGCTTCGGAGCAACAACCTCACTCCATGGTATGGCGTTTTTGAAGGTGAGGGGCTTTCGTCGGGCGACGCCGTGAGCCGGTCGCCGTTATGATGCCAACGTGGCAAAATCTGAGGCGGCGCAGTCACAACGATGCATTGGTTTAACTGCGATCATCCTGCGCCAAAAAACGCAGCACATCAGTTTTGTTGCACGAGAACCCCGCTGGCGATTGCGCAAAAAGCCTCGACAGCCTTTGCCAGCACCGCGGCAGCATCTTCGCTCGCAGCCACCCAGAGGGCGGCGTTGAGGGACGCGCCGCTGATCAGCCGGGCGGCGGCTTCGGCATCCAGCGGTTTCATGGTGCCATGCGCGATCAGCCGCTCGACGGCTTGCCGTGTCACTTGCAGGCAATTGTCCTGGCTCGGCCATTTGGACGGATCACCCAGCACAGCAGGCCCATCGAGCAGCACAATGCGCTGCACTTCCGGATCAAGCGCCATTTCAATATAGGCTATTCCCTCTGCGAGCAGCGCCTTCCACTCGTCAGGCTCGGTGGCTGCAACCGCCTTGGCGCGAGCTGCCATTTCGGAATCGATCTGATTGACCACAGCGGCAAAAAGCCCGCGTTTGTCCCCGAAATTGTGATAGAGCGCGCCGCGCGTAAGACCCGCCTCTGCCGTCAGCTCATCCATCGAGGCGGCGGCATATCCTTTTTCGGCAAAGGCCTTGCGTGCAGCCGCAATGAGTTTTGCCCGGTTTTCCTCCATCGTTTGTGCACGCGTCTTCGCCATTCCGTCCTCATTTCACATACGAAACGTATTTAATTTGACATACGTAGCGTATGCCATTATTTGACATACGGACAGTATCTGAAATGCATCGCCATTGGAAGCAACTTTGCTGGCACCATCTGAAAGGAAGACCCATGACCACCCGTACAGCCATTTTCCCAGCCCACCGGCACGCGCTTTACCAGCAGCACGGCTACTCTGCGGCCATTCAATCCGGCGACCTGCTGTTCGTCTCGGGGCAGGTCGGCAGCCGTGAGGACGGAACGGCGGAGCCTGATTTCGGCGCGCAGGTTCGGCTGGCATTCCAGAATTTGCGGGAAACGCTGGAAGCTGCGGGCTGCACCTTTGACGACATCGTCGATGTCACGACGTTCCACACGGACCCGCAGAACCAAATCGAGATCCTGATGCCGATCAAGGACGAGTTCTTCCCGGCACCGCCTTTTCCGAACTGGACTGCCATTGGCGTCACTTGGCTTGCCGGGTTCGATTTCGAAATCAAGGTTATCGCCCGCATCCCGAAGGCGGTTTAGCAAACCGCCTGTGATTGAAACGCCTTCAGAAGGAAATCTCTCATGCATTCTCTTATCGTGATCGCTCACCCCGACGCCGGATCGTACACCCATGCCGTGGCCAAGCAGGTGATCGCGGGCCTTCAGGAAGACCCGCAGAACACGGTCGAAATTGCCGATCTGACAGCGGAGGGTTTTGACCCAAGCTATACGGATGCGGATTACCGGGCCTTTCGCGACGGAACAGCTTTGCCAGCCGACGTTGTTGCCGAGCAGGCAAGGATCGACCGCGCTGATCTGCTGATTCTGATCTTTCCCGTTTATTGGTGGTCCATGCCCGCCATTCTCAAAGGCTGGATCGACCGCGTCTTCACCAATGGTTGGGCCTATATCGATGCCGAGGGGCAGGAAACGACCCGTCTTCTCGGTCGGCTTTCGGTGCAGACGGTGGCGATTGGCGGGGCAACGCAGCACACCTATGATAAACGAGGGTATGCTAAGGCACTCCGCACACAGATCGATGAGGGCATTTTCGGCTATGCCGGTGCTCGCAGAATGGGGTTGGACCTCCTGCTTCCGCTCGACGACGCATCTTCCCAGGCCGGTCTTCAGCGGGCGCGTGCGATTGGCGCAAACCTCACTTGCGCAACCCAGGAAGCGGCGGGCGTGTAGCGCACTGGGAAAGACCTGCACCATCCGCGAGTCTTGGGATTATGGTGAGCAGGGCGGGCGCTCCTCTTCGAGATGAATTCGGCCATGGCGCTGAACCCCAAGGTCCCGCGCGTCGGATCCGTCATCCATAACGTCCGTTGCGAGCACGCCTGCCCGAATGACCATGAATGCCATCCGGGTCCTGCGCCTCATGCGATGGTGGCATCGCCACAGACGGAGATCAAAGCGTCGTATCGAGCACCGGCATGTTGGCGCGCTTGCGAATGGCCTCCTGAGCCCGTGCCGCTTTTTCAACAACGGCATGGACATCGACGCCGACCAACTTGCCCTGGCGCTTGCGGATGATGCCGTCAATGATCACGGTATCGACATCCGTCGGCGTTGCGTGCTGGACGACCTGGAAGGCGGGGTTGGTGTTTGCAGCAGGCAGCATGTTGGGCTGGTCGGTGCGCACCAGAATCACGTCTGCGCGCTTGCCCGGCGTCAGCGAACCGATCTGATCGGAAAGGCCCAAAACATGAGCGCCGCTGAGGGTTCCGACGCGAATGGCATCACGATAGCTGAAAACCCATTTCAGGCCCTTGTGGGCAATTCCCAGCAGATCGCCGGTCAGCTTGTTGGCCTCGACCTGCTGGATGCGGCTGGAATTGACCAGGGTTCTCATCCCGGTAAAGGGATCGGCTGGCGACTGGCAGGTGACGTCGATGCTCATGCTGATATTGTCGAGCGGAACGCCGCCTTCAATCAACGCGTAGACCGGCGGAAGCCCCGCACCGATCATCGGGTCCGTGCTGGGGCACAGGGCAACGCCGAGCTTCTTGCCGGCGATCATGGCGACGGCCTCGGGCGCGATGCCCGCACCATGGGTAAAGATAAACTCAGGCCCGATGACATCCGGATACGCCATGAAGCCACCATGGTCGGTGATGGGGCGCAGCTTCAGTTTACGGGCAAGCTCAACCTGCGGCTTAAAATACTCCCCGGCATTGTCCAAGGTCATTCCGAGACCCAACCGGCCCTTTCCATGGGCCGCAATCCAGTCCAGCGCCCGTTGAAGATCGGCGGCGGGGGTCGGCACGTTTTGAATGACGCCATTATAGCTCAGCTTCGCGCGAATGCCAGCTTCCTCCAAAGCTGACAGCTCGGCCTCCACGTCGTCATAGTCTCGCAGGCCGTGCGCCCAGTTATGGCAGGTGGTATATCCGGCATTGATCGCTTCCAGCGCCGCATACTGAACAGCGGTGTGATGATCCTCGACACTGTAATACGGGAGCAGGTCGTGACGGTTGAAATAGTCGGTGGCATCGTTGACCAGGCCCCGCCAGAGACCATCCCACATGTGCCAATGGGTATCCACAAAGCCCGGCAGAACAATCATCTCGGACGCATCAATAACCTCCGCGCCCGAGGCCTCAATACGCTCTGCGACCGCAACGATCTGACCATCCCGGATATGCACATCGCCCTTGACCAGGTCCTTCATGGCAGGATCGACGGGCAGCACATAGCCGCCGCGGATCAGGATCTCACGGGGCGACTTGGCAGCGCCTTTGACGTCTTCCGCTGCAGCCGGTTTCGGCAGTGCGGAGGCCAGAAATGGGCTCAGCAGACCGGCACCCAGCGTCGCCAAAGTATTTCGGCGCGTCATATTGAATTGAGGTGTCTTGCAGTTCTCGCACATGGCTTCTCTCTCCCGGCATGCATATGTTGACGTGTGGAGCGGGAGTTAGCAGCAGGCGGTGCGGGTGTTCAAATCGTTTGCAACGCGAGGCGGTATAAATGGGATTTATACTGTTGCTCCTCCGCCTCCAGATGATGCCTGAGATTGCTGCGCAGCCAGTTCAGCCCCTGATCGCCATTGGCGCGCGAATGCCATTGCATGACGAGCCGGACGGGTGGAATAGGAAAGGGTGGATCCAGCAGCTTCAGGTCCGCAAAGGACATGTAAAGCTCGGCCGTCTTCGCCGGCAACGTTGCCAGCCGCTTCGTACCTGAAAGGAAAAACGGGACAAGGGAGAAGTTATCCAGCTTCACGGCGACTCTTCGCTGGAATCCCATGGACGAAAACAGAGGCTCGGGCAAATAGGGCTTTTGCGGCGACCCGACAAAAACCTCCACATGATCCGCTGCAGCATAGTCCCTTAGGGTGAGGTGGTCCGCCTCGAAGGTCTGGCGGCAGGCAATGACACGATGATCTTCCTCCAGAAGCAGTTCCTTGGGATGGTCCGGCGAACAATAGATTTCCGGAGCAATGATCAGATCGACACGGCCTGCCTCCAGCCGCTCCCCGAGATCTCCATGGGGCGTCGCGATCTCCAGACGCAGCTTCGGGGCCTGCCGGAACACATGTTGCAGCGGCTTTGCCAGGAGGCCCGCGACAAGCGTGTCCGCGGCCAGCAGGCTGAAATCTCTTTCGTCCACGCTCGGATCGAAGGACGGCTGGGTGATGATCGTGCGATCAATGGTCCGCAGCATCTCGAAAACCGGCGTCGCCAGTGTCTGGGCCAAGGGTGAAAGCACGGACTTACCACCGCGGGTAATCAGCAGCGGATCGCTGAAATATTGCCTGAGCCGCGCCAGCGCCGCACTCATCGCTGGCTGGGTAATATTGACAGCATCAGCCGCCCGCGAAACGTTCTGCGTGCGCAACAATGCGTCGAGAGCCACCAGAAGATTGAGGTCAAGCCCCCTATATCGCATCGTTTAGGCCTCGGGAGATGGAAGAAGAGGCCAACGTTTCGGCGTGAAGGCAAGACTTGTCAATCGGCCCGAAAGTCAATCCTGTATCGGGACGTGTTAGGGTCTCTTCCGTCACGATTGGAGCAGCTCTGGCTCTGGTTCGGAAATCAGTCTCGCTGATTGCACCGAAAGCCGCCTGATCATGACGGCCCGGTCCCACACACGTCAATACGCCCATCCAGGCGCGGAATACGTAAAACTCCGTACTGGCTTTTCAATGGAAAAGGCCGCCACTACGGGCGCCCTCTTCATTTCTTGATCAAGGCTTGACCACCGGTTCAAGGCAGATCTACGCGCGCAGGATCGATTGCTTTCAGCGGGCCATCGACCAGATACGGGCGCATGCTGGCAGACGTCGGCGCCTCGGCCTTCACGACGCCCTTGGTGATGATCCAGTTGCCTTGCGATACCATGAGGTCGAGCAGGTTCTTGTCCAGGGTCATGCGGAACTGGGTATCGGCCCACATTGCCTTCAGGGCGTCCTTGTTCGTCGCCCCCTTGAGGTTTGCCAGAACCGCGTCCATGGCCGCATCGGGATCAGCCTTCACATCGGCTTCCGCCTTGGCAAGCGCGCCGAGAAACGCCTGGGTCGTCGCCGGCTTCTTGTCCAAGGTCGATTGGGAGGCCGCGATGATGAAATGCGGCTGATAGGCGCCAACGCGCAATTCCCGGTAGTTGTCCCCGAGGGTTTTCTTGCCCATCTCATAGAAGGTCGGGAAGGTCACTGCCGCCTCGACATCACCGCGCACGAGGGACGGGATGAGGTCGGAGGGGGCGGCATTGATGATTTCTGCCTTGACGCCGGCCGTCGTCAGCACCTGGCTCAGATAATAGTCAACATTGGTGCCAAGCGTGGTGCCGATCTTCAGACCGGCGAGATCGGCGGGGGACTTCAGTTCCTTGAACTTTGCCGAACCGATGATGCGCGACCCCTCATAGCGTGCCAGATCCCCGACAACACCGAATTTCTGCCCGCGCAAGGCGCCGGTTACGGCAGGAAACTCCGCCATGAAGCTGAAATCCACCTGGTTTCCGATCAGCGCTTCGAACCCTTCGCGCCCGCTGGGAAACGATACGATGTTCACGTCGAGCCCGGCCTGCTTGAAGTAGCCCTTGGCCAGGGCAACATCGACCTGAGGGGTCTGGGGATTGGGGCTCCACGCAAAGGTCACGGTTTCGGCAGCAGCCGGAAGAGCAAAGCCCATCATCGAAAGAGTGAAGGCGGCAAGCGCGGTTTTGAGGGAAAGGCGTTTCATCATCTGGTTCGTTCTCCTCTTTTCGGTTTTATGTATGGGGATGGAGGCTGGTCATGCGAGGGCGTAGCTGTCTTCGGCCTGCGGCTTCAGAAGCGCGATGATGTCTTCGCGCATATCGAGAAGGTCGATGTTGTCACGCGAGAGCGCTCGCGGGCGCTGCATGTCGAGCGTGTAGGAACGAATGATGCGACCGGGTGATGGCGACATCACATGCACCTCATCGGCCAACAGCAGCGCTTCATCCACGTCGTGGGTCACAAAAAGCACCGTCATGCGATGCTTTTCCCAGATGCGCAGCAGAAGTTCGTGCATGACGCGCCGTGTCTGAGCATCCAGTGCTCCAAACGGCTCATCCATCAGCAGCACGCGCGGCTCGAACGCCAGTGTGCGCGCAATTCCTACCCGTTGCTTCATGCCGCCGGAGAGTTGTCCCGGATATTTGTCAGCCTGTCCCTCAAGACCGACTTCCGCCAGCGCTGCCATGGCACGGTGGTGAAGGTCTGCCTTTGGAAGGTTGAACCGGGCCAGCCCGAACTTGACGTTCCCCAAAGCCGTAAACCAAGGAAAGAGCGCATACTGCTGGAAGACGACGCCGACCTGACGGCTCGGACCGTCGATAGGCTGGCCATCGATGCGGATCTGGCCTCCGCTCGGCTCCACGAAACCGGCAACGGCATTCAAAAGCGTGGATTTTCCGCAACCGGAAGGGCCGATCAACGCGGTGAACGTGCCGGGCGCAAGTGTCAGTCTGGTCTCAGCCAGCGCAAGCGATGTCGCCTTGCGTGATGAAAAAGTAATGCTGACGTGATCGATTTCGACCCGCCCTTCGCCTGACGGTGCGTGGTTTGGCATGGACATCAACAGCTTTCCTTCCGTTTAGCTTTGTTCCCAGTGGACAAGCCTTCGGCCAATCCAGTGGGCAACGGAGTCAATGAGGGCTCCAATGGCGCCCAGAATGATCAGCAATGCGAACATCCGGTCCGTGCGGATGTACTGGCGCGCTTCCTGCAGGCGGTATCCCAGACCGGACGAGGCGCCGGATAGTTCGGCTGCAACGAGGCTGAGAAAGGCCAGGGCGACACCGAGGCGGATCCCCGCAAGGATGTGCGGCGCGGCGGCGGGAATGATGACGAGGAAGAACTCGCGCACCCGCGAAGCACCGAGCGAGCGCGATGCCCTCACGTAGATCTCAGGGACATATTCCATGCCGTGATGCGTGTTGAACCATACGGCAAGAAACACCGTGTAGGAGATGACGAAGTATTTTGACCCCTCTCCAATGCCGAACCAGACAATGGCAACGGGTACCAGCGCAATGGCCGGGATGGGCCTGAGAAGCGTCATGAACGGGTTGAGAAGCATTCGAACGATGCGGACGCGGCCGGTCAGAAGGCCGACGGCCACCCCCAGAGAGGCGCCGATCAGGAAGCCGATTGCGGCCCGGCTCATGGAGACGCCGATATCGGACCAAAGCACGCCGCTCTCGATCATCTCCAATGCGGCTTGATAGACGGCAACCGGATCCGGAAAGATGGTTTCGGGAAAAGCCCCCGAGCCTGCCACCAGTGTCCAGGCGAGAAGTGCCATGGCAAAGGATGCAAACGGCGCTACGCTCCCCGCCGCGACTGCACGCCCAAAGCCCGCCCATGCCGCCAGCCTGCTCGCCGCCAAGCTTGAACCAGAAGACCTGTCGGTCATGTTTTTGCCTTTCGCTGTCGTGGGGGAGATGAGCCGTGATGCCTTCAGTGTCTTGCTGCTCAGCTAAAGCCAGGAAATGGCCCTGGCCGGATAGCGGTGTGCGCGAAAGACGCTGTTGTGCTCGCCGGTAATGTAGGGACCCACGTCCTTCGGATACGGCGCGAAGAAGGGAATGACATACTCCCAAACCGTTTCTCCCTGCGGCGTAACTTCGAACAGGCGACCAAAGGCGGATTCGCAGATGAAGGTATTGCCGTTTTCCAGCCGCTCTGCGCCGCCCATATAAGGAGAGAAAAAGCAGGGTGCGCACGGGTCTGCATACTGCCAGACAAGCTTGCCCGACGCCGGTTCAAATTCAAGCGCGCGGGAATGAGGGGAGGTCACTCCCTTGCGCAGGTTGCCATTGTCAAAAACAAGAATGTTGCCGGTGCTCGTCTCCACTGGCGTATGCTGCTGTGCCACGACGTCGGGGCCGACGTGCCAGACAACTTTGCCGGTGGCCTTATCGACTGCGATAACACCCGACGTCACGCGCAGGCTCATCAGAATCAGACCATCCCGTGTGACGGACAATCCGTTGATCATCGGCCAGTGCCTGCGGTCGAAAATGGTGTGGACCGGAAAGTCCGCGGGATCGAGATGTTCCCAGGCCTTCCATTCCCAGACGACTTCACCCTTGCGATTGACCTCCGTCACCACGTCGCTCTGAATCACGCCATCCGCACCGTCCTTTCGCTCGTCGCCGCCAATGACGCGGGCGGCGAGGTGTGCTGGCATGGCTTCTGCTGCGGTATAGAGCAGGTTGCCGTTTGGAAGCCATTGCGCATCATGGTGATGGCGCGGGTCCTCGTGACGCCACACGATTTCTCCGTCTGGCGTCGCCTCGTAGAAATCGCCGCCGTGCCAGAGGTTCCACGCGGGATAAAGCTCGAGCGACGTTGCATGGCTGCCGTTATAGCCCAGGTTGCCGTTTGGAAGGATGACGGCATCACGCCCGGCTCTCACAGGCATGGTCCATTGATGGGCAACGTCGCCGTGGATGTCGACGAGATAAACGGCACCGGCAGCCGTCTGGGGCGCAAACAGCGTATAGCCACCGGCAGAACGTGAGCGGTCATGAAGCGTTAATCCCGTTGCTCGGCGGCGGATGGTGACCTGATCGTTTGCTGGTGTACCCTGCAGTTTGTCGAGCATTTCACTCTCCCGTATTAAAACGTTTTACTATTGAATTTCAGCTTTGATGTGACCATTAAAACGTTTTACTATCCTATGAGTCAAGACCATTCGCGGAAAAATGCCTATTTGGTGCCCGTTTAGGCAGTATGCCTATTTGGTGGGCGAAATACGATTAAGGAGACGGCAAAATGAAAAAAATCCAGCCGCGTGTGACCTTGATCGACGTGGCAAAGCGTGCCGGCGTGTCACCGGCAACAGTCTCCAATTGTATCAATGCCGCCCGCTATGTTGATGCCGAGACGAAAATACGGATCGACAAGGCGATTGCTGAACTGGGCTATGTGCCGAACCTCGGCGCCCGGCGCCTGAGGACAGGCAAGGCAAACACCGTCGCGGTCCTCTCCTCCATGCCGTTTGCGGTATCCGCCGGACCTTCCAGGTTAGGATTCATGATGGAGATTGCCGCCTCCGCAGCCATTGCAGCACTGGAGCGGCAGATGTCGCTGGTTCTGGTGCCGCCGGTTGCCGTGGACCATCCGGGATTTCTCAATCTGGAGGCGGACGGGGTCTTGTTCATAGAACCGTCGTCGGACGACCCGCATGTCGCCGATCTCGTCCGGCGCGGAATGCCGCTTGTGACGATTGGCCGGGTTGGGCTCCACAAGGAAGCCAGAATTCCCCATGTGGCTCTCAATGCCACCATGATCACGGAGCAAGCGCTTGCTCATCTTGCCTCCACCGGGGCACGGCAAGTGGCGCTTTTCGTTGGCAAGACCGCAAGAGCATCCTACCGCGACGCGGAAGTCGCCTATCTCGACTTTGCCATGCGCAACAGTATGGCCCCCGTTATCCGTCGCTTGAGTGAAATCGAAGGGGAGGCGGCTGGATACAGGGCCGCGTGCGAGCTTTTGGAACAGACCCCGCAGATAGATGCGATCCTTGTCCCGATCGATACTTTTGCGACTGGCGTGGTTCAGGCTTTGAAGGGAAAAGGCCGGCGCATTCCGCAGGATGTCCGGGTTGTCACGCGCTATGACGGATTGCGCGCCAGAGAGAGCACGCCGAAGCTTACCGCCTTCAACCTGTTTCTCGACGATATCGCGCGCCTGGCACTGACACGTCTGTTTCAGGAAATCGATGGCGCAGACGCCCCGCCCGAAATTTCCGCTCCGGCGCCCGCCTTGATCGTGAGAGAGTCGTCGTACTTAGAGAACTAAAAGGCTTCTTGCTTCCCTGTTATGGTGGAGACTTTGTCGTATGTAAGCATGGAAGCCACACCATCAATTCGCCGGTCATAGACTGGTGATGACAGGGTGACGGTTCGAATCTCAGCAAGACCAATGGGCGTTCCTTCTGCTTGACTGGGTCAGGCTTTGGCGCCGATGGTGGGATCAACGCAATGCCGAGACACTCGCAACCTGAAATCCAGCCGTGAACTTCAGTTGTCCTCAATCATCGCAACCGCGCGGCACCAGCCGGCGGAGCCGCCGCGAATCTTGACCGGCAGGCACGACACCGTGAACCCTCGCGCCGGCAAATCGTCGAGGCGCGTCAGCTTTTCCATGTGGAGGAAGACGCCGTCTCGCCCCGCCTTGTGGCCTTCCCAGATCAGCCCCGCATTGCCGGTGGCGGCGAAGCGTTCGGCGGTGATCCTGAACGGCGCGTCCCAGGACCAGGCGTCGGTGCCGGTGATGTGCACCCCCTGCGCAAGAAGCCAGAGGGTCGCCTCCCGACCAATGCCGCAGCCGCGGCCGATATAGTCGGGCCGGCCATAGGCTGCACCTGCCGACGTGTTGACGAGGACGATGTCAAAGGGTTCAAGCTGGCCGCCTGTCGCTTCCACAGCGGCGCGGATCTCGTCAGCGGTGGCGACATGCCCATCCGGCAGGTGGCGGAGATCCAGTTTCACGCCAGGCCGGATACACCAGTCCAGAGGAACCTCGTCGATCGTCCAAGCCCGTTCGCCACCGTTCATGGTCGAGGCGAAGTGCCAGGGCGCGTCGAGATGGGTTCCGGCATGCGCCGTCAGCGTCAATTGCTCCACCGCCCAACCTTCCGCGCCCGGAAGATCCGTTTGGTTGAGGCCGGGGAAGAAGCGCATCACCTCTTCGGCGCCAACCTGATGATCGGAATAGATGATTTTTGGACCGAGACCCGGCGGATCTGCTGGCGTGTCGTTGTCGATGGCGACGGACAGATCGACGATTTTCATGGTCACTCTCCGGAAAGGGCCGCTCGGGCCAGGGTTTCAAGATCGCTGTCGCCGGCAAAGCCAAGGCTGCGTGCCAGCGACGCGTCGATCTTCGGCATTGCGCCAAACAGCCGGGTTAGCCGCGCGTCCTCGCCCCAATGGATAGAACCCCTCCGGCCAGTCACGGTCTCGATTGCCTCAGCCATCTCCGCCATCGTGGCGCGGAGCGCTGGAGGCAATAGCAAACGTGGCGCATCCGACGGCAGAAAGGCGGCGTGCACAAGCGTATCCACCGCCGCTGATCTCGACATCCACCAGCACCGCGCCGAAGCCGGAACCGGGCTTGCGAAATCCTCGCCGGAGACGATTTTATGAAACATCTGGCTCATGAAGGCGGAGCCGTGTCCGCTTTCGGTTGGCGGACGTGCCACTAGACCCGGGAAGCGCAGGCTGACTGCCGACAACTCCTGCCGCCGGGCAAGGTCGTTCAGGAAGATCTCGGTCATCAGTTTATGGGCGCCATAGGACAGTCCCGGCGATGCCGGCGTCGCCTCTGAAATCACGTCCGCGGCAACCTCGCCATAGACGGCGATCGATGAGGCGAAGACGAAGCGCGCGCCGGGGCAGCGTTTCGCAGTCCGCCATGCCAGATCCAGAGGCGTCGTCAGATTAATTCTCAGACCACGTTCAGGTTCTGCTTCGGCCTGGCCGCCGGCCAGGCTGGCGAGATGGAACACAAAATCGAAGCCGGGTTCGAACAGGGCGTCCAAGAAATCCGCGTCGGTCAGGTCGCCGGCTTTCATCTCAGCGCCGGCGATGTCTTTGTTCGAGAGGGTGAACTGTCGATCGGTGAGCGTCAGGCTGTTCAGATGCGGCATGGCTCGCGCCAGTCGCCCTGCCAGGCCTGCGCCCAGAAAGCCGCTTGCGCCGGTGACGAGAACGCGCATCACGCCTTCACCACGCGCTGATCCGTGACGCCGAAGGGGGCAGAACCGTTGGGGAGTCGCGCCTCCATTCGCACCCGGTCGCCCCAGGTGAGGAAAGGCGTGGCGGAGGCGCCCTGATCAAGAAGCTCGATCACGCGGATTTCCGAAATGCAGGAGGAACCCGCGGCGCGATCGGCGTTCGACACCGTTCCTGAACCGATGATGGAGCCGGCTGACAGTCTTCTTGTGCGGGCGCAGTGGGCGATGATGTCGCCAAAGGAAAAATGCATCTCCGCGCCGTTTGCGCGTCCGACCTCGCGACCATTGATCGCGACATGCAGCGGCAGCTTCACGCGCGCCTCGTCCCAGAAGGGCGCAATTTCATCCGGCGTGATGGCGAGCGGGGCAAAGGCCGTAGAAGGTTTGGCCTGGAGCCAGCCAAAGCCTGCTCGCATTTCCCGAGGCCCGAGTTTGCGCAGCGACCAGTCGTTTATCTGCACCAAAAGCCGGATATGCGAGATCGCCTGTTCGGCGCTGATGCCCATGGACACGTCCGAGACGATCACCCCGAATTCGCCCTCCATGTCGATCGACAGGCTGTCGTCAGTGAACTCAACATCATCCACGGGGCCACGCAGATCATCGCTTGCCCCCTGATAGACAAGCGGGATCGTTTCGAAGTCGGGATTGGGCGGGTTGTTGAACGCCTTGTCCATCAGGCGGCCATGGTTGAGAAAGGCCGATGCGTCCAGCCATTGCGGCGCCCGGGGAAGGGGAGCCATGCAACGTTCCGGCTCGAAACGCGTGGCGAAGGCTTCGTCGCGGGCGTTGAGGCGCTGGTAGAGGGCCTGCAGCCGGGTGGATGCCGCGTCCCAGGTCTCGACCGCTTCAAGCATGGTTGAAGCGATACCGACTGCAGGGGCAGCCAGTGCAAGATCCTTGGAGACCACCCACAGTTGGCCATCGCGGCTGCCATCTTTATAGGTTGCAAGTTTCATCATTCTCTCCCGACGATTATTCCGATCAGCGGTCAGATAGCGCCACAGCGATCTCTGGCTCATAGACCCCGTCGATCAGCACGAACAACATTCGGCACATCTGACCCGAGCGATTGGCCCAGGCATGGTTCGTGCCACGCTGGATGACGACGGAACCCGGTTTCAGCAGTACCGCGCCCTTGTCGAGCACCAGCGTCATTTCGCCTGCGATCACCACGCCGTAGTCGATGGATTGGGTTCGATGCATCAGCGGATGGGGGGATTCTTCGGTCACGGTCGAGGCGGCTTCGTCGCCGATTTCCGAGAACGCCGCGCCCATTTTTGCTGCGCCATGCGCAAGAAACTCTTCCGTGTCCGGTGGAATGTCGACGAAGCGAAAACGGGTTCCGCGCGTTGGCGGCGGCAGCACGAGCGGGCCGAGGGTCGGATCGTCGCCATTGCCGACGACGACCGGCGCGCCAGTGGTCGCCCATACTTCATGGAACACGGTGCCCGGTATGGCTTCGAGTTCAACGACAGTCGGCAAAGGACCCACCTGGGCGACCATTGACCAGCCATCATCATCGTGGCCGGTCACCACTCGGGTGATCGCGGGAAGCTCACTCATGCGGACCTCGCTTTGGTGAAGAAGACAATCGAAACAGCCGCCACAACCACTGCCGCCACCCCAAGCGCGCCGAAACCGAGGTTCTGCCCAAGAGCGCCGCCTGCGATCGGGCCAAGCGCAGCGCCGATCATCAGCATCGCTGGCGTGGCTGCGACAGCCCGCCCGGTCGGGTCAAGACGTGCGAGCAGGCCGAAGGCGAAGGTATGGGTGAAGATCTGGATGGCGACGAAGAAGGCTGCGACCGGCGCCCAGAGAGCGAAAACAGTTACGCTCGTCACGATGAGGGCAAAGACCGCCTGCACGGCGGGGCCGATCTGGACCACCCGTTCTGCAGCAAGCCTTTTCTGCAGGATTGCTGCGAGCGGCGAGGGAACCACAAAATTGACCACGCCGAGGGCGATCAGTACGCCCAGCACTCCTTCGGCGGGAAAGCCGCGCAGCTTGCCGATCACTTCCACGAAGGAAAAGACCATGGACTGATTGAAGGTCATGACGCTGATACCAAAGACCGTGAACCAGACGGCGCGGCCGAGCGGCGCGGATCCATGCGCTTCGCCACGATCAGGATTGACGAAGAGGGTGGCGCAGAACAGACAGGCGACAGCCATGACGAGACCGAACGCGCAGAACAGCGCTGCTCCCCCGAAGGCGATCATCAATTGCGGCAACGCGCCGAGCAGGACAATCCCAAGAAGCCCGATCGCGATTCCCGCCAGGGCGAAGAGGCGATGGGGATTTGCCGATTTCCCGATCGCGCCGTGCACCATCGATAGCGCTGCGCCAACCGACATGCCTGCGACGAGATGAAGCCCCGCCAGTTCTACAAACCCTGACTGCGTCGAGGCGGCAAAAAAGGCAAGGGCTGCAACCCCATAGCCCGCTGTTGCAGCCAGCTTCTGGTTGATCCGGTTAACCCGCGGCGCCACGAAGACACTGGCCGCCACGGCGCCGAGAAGAAACAGAGTCACAATGCCGCCTGCCTGTTGAGGGCTGAAGCCAAACCTCTCCACCAGCGCGCCGACCCAGACCGGCAATGCGATGAGATCGAGCATGCCGGCGCAATGCGCCGCCACCAGCGCGGCCGTTCCGCCCGCGCCATATTTCTGTCCTGTCATTTTTTCGTTCCTCCCGATCCGTCGCCGCTCATAGCGGACGCGGTCGCTCTCCCTCGTTATGCGTCCACGCGGTCAGATCGCCTCCGCGAGTGTCTTCATGGATTGCCGCATGATGGCGGCGTGCTCGTCGCGGCTGCCGCCGTGGATTTCGATGTCGGCCAGGCGTGCGGAATTCTCGACCACCATGCGGCAACGCTCCCAGCGCCGTGCCTCAAAGCCGGCAAGCGCATCGTCCACTGTCGAAGCGCGCGCAACTTCCTCGGCCAGCACCATGGCGTCCTCGATGCCGATGCAGGCGCCTGCGGCCAGATGCGGCGTTGTTGCATGCACAGCGTCGCCGATGAGCGCCACGCGCCCCGCACGCCAGGGGCGCGGCAGCAGCATCTGCTCAAGCGGCCGGTAGATGACGTGATGTTCCTCGGACAACTGATCGGCGATAGCCTGGATGATTGGAGACGGAAACTTCCTTAGAAGCGCCCGCAGCGTCTCCACAAAGCTCTCGGGAGCCACGAAGTCATTGACTTCCTTGTCCTCCGTCAAAAACAGGTAAGCGAGATCACGCGATACGCCGTTGAGGCCAACCTTCAGGTTGGGGCCCATCCACATAGTGACCGTGGTAATCTCGGCTGGCCTCGGCAGCACTGCGCGCCAGACGGACTGACCGATGAAGCGGGGCTTGGGCGCTTCAGGAAACAGTTTGGCGCGAACGCTGGAATAGAGACCATCCGCGCCCACGGCAAGATCGTATCGCTGAGGCTTGCCATCGCCAAACGCGACCCAAACGCCGTCCTCCTGGTTTTCAATGGTCGAAAAGGTTGTCCCCAGATGGACATTGACGCCGGCGGCGCGGACCGCCTCCTGCAGGATCTTGGCGAGCGCAGGCCGCATGATGCCGCCGCCGCCGGCGATATCGGGTCCCGCCACGCGCGGCGTCGGCAGCGTCACGAGGATGCGGTCGTCGGCACCGCGCATCTCCACGCCATCGGATGCAAAACCTTCCTCCATGAAGCGGTCGATGAGGCCGAGCTCCTTGAGCACCCGCAGGGTCGAACCATGCAGGCTGATGCCAGCTCCATAAGATCGCCAGCCCGGATCGATTTCCAGAAGATCGACTTCGACGCCCTGCCGCGCCAGTCGCGCCGCCGCCGTCATCCCGGCAAAGCCGCCGCCGATGATCAAGGCCTTCGTGATGCCTGCATTCATAGTGCTTCCTCCTCCGCGGCCAGAGCGGCGAAAACCTCGCCCTGCTCGTTGACCGTCAACTCCACACGCGTCAGCCCTTGCCCAAGGCAGGGACCCAAGACGCATTCTCCCGTTTCCATGTCAAACAGCGCTCCATGTGAATGGCAGGCGACATGCGTGCCGTCGCCATTCAGATAGGCGTTGGACTTCCAGGCCATCGGCGTGCCCTGCGGATAGTGCGGGCAAGCGTCCAGCCAGGCATGCAGCTTTCCTGCCTTACGCAGAACGATGATCTTGCGGTGATATCCTCGGACTGGACCGAAGCCCTTGGCTTCGCCTTCGCCGATATCGCCGGCCAGGCAGAGACCCACCAGATGCGAGGCCGCAGCCGGCATCGACCTAGCCCTTCGCGCCCGGAGGCGGGCCACCCGGCGCCCATTTCTCGCGCATTTCGAACAACACGATCTGCGAGTTTTCGGCGTTCATGGGTGCCTCGCGCGCCACCCAGTTGTCGTCATGCTTGTCCATGTCGGCATCATATTCGAAGTGACAGCCGAGTGGACTGTTGAAATACCAGAACCAGTTCGAGCCGAACTTGTGGCGGCCCGGACCCCAGAAGCTCTGATAGCCCTTTTTGACGAAGCGGGTGCCCGCGACCATCAGTTCGGTCGGTCCGCCCATATGGAAGGCGAGATGCTCGCAGCCCTTCATATACTCGGGCGTGCGGATGAAGAAGAGCGTATGATGGTCGTCATTGGCTTTGGGCCTCAGGAACGGACCAGCGCCCTTGAGCACGTCGGTGATCACGAAACCAAGCCGGTTGCAGTAAAAATCGGTTGCGATCTCGATATCGGGCACAAATAGCACGACATGGCTGAGCGACCGGGGCGCGGCAGGCATTTCCTCCCAGACACCGATCTCGTTGGGCTTGCGCTGGGCCGGGGCGCCGGGCGCATTGATCTTCTCGGCCGGCATGTCGAGCACCCGCCGGATTGTGACCTGGAACTTGAGCTCGAAGCCGTGCGCGTCACGGGTTTCGATCGAGCCGTCGGCGAGGCGAGTGACGCGGCGGTCCTTCGACAGTTCGGCCTCGATCGCATCGAGATCTTCCGTCGAACGCACACCATAGACCTGCTGGCGCAGAAGATTGGCGGTGGGAAGCGGCGCGGGCAGCGACGGGTCGGACTTATGCTTGATGATGATGCCGGTGCCGTCAAGCGCGGCGAACAGGCCGCCGGCGTGATCGACATCGATGGGTTGCAAGCCGAAGTCGAGGAGATAGGCGGCGGCAGCGGCGACGTTGTCCACGCCGAAAACCAGACAGTCCGGTCCGATGATGTTCATGATGATCCTCTCTTCAACCGGCGCCTTAGCGGCCGGCAAACAGTCTGTATTCGCGGGCTATGAGATAGGCGGCGGAATGCTTGCCGTACGTCGCCTCAGCGTCTAACGCCTGGCGGCAATGATCGAGCAGACGGCGCGCTTCATCTTCGTCGCGCGCCCAGACTTCGTCGACGACTCCGATCGGCCCTGGCGTGACAGCCAAGTTGCGGCAATAGCCGGAAAAGGCGACCTCGTCCGAAGCGAGGCTGTCGAACAGGTCGATGGCGTCCGCGCCGCGCGGCCTGACGACGAACAGCTTGATATCGGCTGGACCAGGAGCCGGTCCCCGCGTGAATTCTTCCGAAAACGGCTGTCCTATAACATTGGCGACATCCACGAAGCGTGACTCGTCGGGATGCAGCTGCTCGTGGTAGAACGGTGTCTCCCGGGAGGCCTTCAGCGACGTCAGATCCTCGAACCAGATCTGGGTGACGAAATCGAGACCGAGGCGCAGGGCAAGTGGAGCAGCCTCATCGTCTGCGAAGACGCCGTCCAGGCCGTGATTTTGCGTGTATCTGCGCGGGCCGCTCTGCGGATCGGCGGCAATATAGTCGAGGACCAGCCGTCCGTGCACATCCTTCATGTGAAGGCGGTTTTCGGCGATGGTCTGGCCCGGAGCGCGCCGCCCAAACATCATCAGCTTGACCGTCATGCTGCGTCTCCCTGTGCGGTGCGGCCGCCAAGGACCTCCGCCACCCAGTCGGCAATGTAAGCACCAGCATTGGCAGAGTTGTCAAAGCTGGAGTGCTGGACGCCGCCGGTGCGGGCGTCGAAGATCTTCAGTTCGCGTTTGGGGCTGTTGACCAGCTGGTCATAGGTGGCCTGCGCCCAGTGCAGCGGGATCTGGCTGTCCTTTTCGCCATGGGTGACCAGGAAGGGGACGCGGATCCGGTCGAGGACGCCGTCGAGGTGGACGTCTTCAGCGATCCGCATGAAGTCATCCATGTCCTTCGCGCCCCAGACCCACTGAACATGCGCCCAATAATGCGGCACCGGAAAATTGCCTTCGCGGGCGAGGCGCTTCTTCTGGACATCGCGCCAATCATGATTGGCGCCCCACACGACGCCGCAGGCGAAGCGCGGCTCGAGGGCCACGGCGCGGGGGCAGTAGTAGCCCCCGAGCGACACGCCTTCCATGCCGATCCGCTTGGGATCGACCTCTGCGCGCGTCTCCAGCCAATCCACCACGCGGCTTGCCCAATGTTCGCTGTCATAGCGCGCCGTAAGCCCCTGCAGCCGAAGCGCTTCACCAGTGCCCGGCTGATCGACCACCAGCGAGGCCACGCCGCGTTTGGCAAGCCATCGGGGCAGGCCGACGAGAAACTTCATTTCCTTGGTGCTGTCGAGGCCGTTGACCTGGACCAGCAACGGTTGGGGTCCGCTTACGCCTTCGGCGGGCACATAGAGCGCCGACAGACGTGTTCCCTCATAGGGGATCTCGACGCGACGGCATGGAGAGCCCGACAGGCGCAGGCCCTTTTCGAACGTATCGAGAAAGCGACGGTAAAGCGCGACGCGTCCTTCGGAGCCATGCGCCTGCAGCCGTTCGGCAGTGAGCAGATAATTTGCGGCGCGGATGAGCTTGTCGCCTGCGGAAAGTGTGCGGGCTCTGGCCTCGTCCTCTTCGGCAAGCGCAATGAGCTTGTCCCCCATGGTCACCCAGGTCTGGCGAAAAGCAATGACGCCCGCCGCGTCCGGAGCCTTGGCCGCTTCCTGAAGGGGGGCGCACATATCCTCGATCTCCCCGATACGCGCGCCCATCTCGATCGACAGATCGACCGACAGGTTCCAGACATAATTCGTAGGGAAATATTTGAACACAACGCCTCCTCAACTCTCTGGCGCCGATCGCTTCGGCGCGACAGGCGGCAACCGACAGTGGCCCGCTTGCGCGGCCGACCGACGGCTCCTCCCTGACCAAGACTTAACGAAAAGCAAAACGTTTATGAAATTGGTTGTTTCAATCCTTGCTATTGATATGATGAATAGGTGGAGGAGCCCATGCGTTTCAAGAACCTCGACCTCAATCTGCTGGTTGCGCTCGACGCGCTGATCCGTCTGCGCAATGTCAGCCGCGCTGCGGAGGAAATGTTCATCACGCAATCGGCGATGAGCAATGCGCTGGGCCGCCTGCGCGAATATTTCGACGATCCGCTGCTGATCCAGGTCGGACGCACAATGGAACTGTCTCCGCTCGCCGTCTCTCTCGAGCAACCTTTGCGCGACATCATCGTACGGATCGACAGCGCCGTCGTTTCCACGCCGTCATTCAATCCCGCGGATTCACGGCGCGTGATAGGCATGGTAGTTTCTGATTATTCGCTTCACACGTTAATCCCGATTTTCCTCGCAATCGCTGCGGCCGAAGCTCCGGGGCTTCAATTCGATTTCAAACCGCAACAAAATTTCCCGCATCTGCTTCTAGAGAAGGGCGAGGCGGATCTGCTGATCGCGCCATCGGTGTTTTGCTCCACTCAGCATCCCTCGGATGTGCTCTTTGCCGACGAGATCTGTTGCGTCACGGATTCCTCAAGCCGCTTTGCAGAGGGGGAGAGAATCACGAGGGAGCAGTTCGAGACGTCAGGGCATGTGGTGATGCGGCCGCCGAATGGCGGGGAAAGCTTCGCCGAGCGGGCGTGCCGCGAGGTCGGCCTTGCTATTCGGGTGGAGGTTTCGACTTACGCCTTCTCCACGCTGTCCGTGCTGGTGCGCCGGAGCAATCGGCTGGCGCTAGTCCAAAAAACTTTGGCAACCGAAATGCTCAAGACTGGGGGGCTGACAATGGTCGCGCCGCCGCTCGACCTGCCGCTCCTCGAGCAGTCCGCACAATGGCACAGCTATCGTTCGCGCGATCCGGCCTTGACCTGGGTGCGCGAAAGATTGAAGTCCGCCGCGACTATTCTCACCGCTCGGGACCAGAACTCGCGGGGGCAGGCATTATTGTGATGAATACATAATATTCTCAATCAAAATTTTACAAATGCCAATTGCCTGCCGTACCCAAAAGCCGGGGAGAGCATCAGAAAATATCAAGGCCTGAAGCGTCGTGAGCGAGTTGTAAGCGCTCTGACGCCTGTGTTGTCGCATCTCTGCCATCCTGGTTCAGGTTGGCAGCTTGCTTCGTTCAGGACGCAGCCCGGTCGGCGGGCATTGCGATCTCCCCAGTGAATACGAACCGCCAGCTCTTGGGTTGGCCCCGGGATCATGAGGAGGACGAATTGAAAATCCATTCGAGCATTTTGGTTGCAGCTTTGGCCTGTTCGGCGGCACCCGCTTTCGCTGCCGAGAACGGCAACAGCCAATACGCGCCCGGCGCGTCGCAATTCTACGGCGGTGCCATTCCGCCCTATGAAGGGTTCTATTTTCTGTCTCAAACAAGCTATTTCAGCGCCAACCGCACGAATGACAGCAACGGTAATGAGGTTCCGATCGATTTCAGCGTCAAGGCCGCCGTCGAGACAATGCGCTTCATGTATGTGTCGGATATCCAAATCGCCGAGGCGCAGCTTTGGGGTCAGCTCGTTCTGCCGGTGATCCATCTGGATCTCGATACCGCGTTCGGCTCTGACAACGCCTTCAACATCGGCGATGCCACCACCACCATCGGTCTGGCCTGGCATCCCGACAGAAACCAGACTTTCATACTGGGCCTCGACGTCGGCATACCAACGGGCTCCTATGATGAACACGCGTTGGCCAATACGGGTCTAAACCATTGGTCGTTTCAGCCGACGCTCGGCTATCACTATTCTGATCCGGAGGGACTGGAGTTCGCCGCCGCGGCGCGCATGATCTTCAACACCGAGAACACCACGACCGACTACAAGACCGGCAATGAATTCGTGCTTGACTATGCGGTCGGCTGGAACTTCGGCAAGATCCGCGCCGGCGCCGTCGGCTATTTCATCAAGCAACTGACCGATGACGCAGGTCCGACCGCGAGGGCGGATGGCCATCGCGGCGAAGGTTTTGCCATCGGCCCCTCGCTGACCTACAGCTTCAACCCGGGGTTACAGGTCAGCGCCTCCTGGCAACATGACGTCTACGCGAAAAATCGCTCTCAGGGCGACTCCGTATGGGTAAATTTCGCAACAAAATTCTAATGCTGACTGATCTCCCTTGCCAGCTGAACGACCGCGGCAGCAAGGCGAAGGCGGCTGATCCGGCCATCAGAGAGCTAACTTAGCCAGCCTGTCTCGAAACAATGCGAGACAGGCTGGCGCTCGCTGTGAGATCTGCGGATAAACGTTGAGGCTCGTCTAGGTGGTCAAGGCACGGGATTCAGCCTGATGACGTCGCATTCGAAACGCCTCTTACCGACGAGCCGAAGCGGCGGTCAAAAGGGGCCACAGAACAGCGTCCCGTGTCCGAGCCGACAGCATGGAGATAGATGCGACATTGTCGGCTGGAGCGCATAAAGGCAGATGTTGAGAGATAGCAACGTGCCGGCGGAACGCAACAATGATTGCCTTCCGCTCTAGGGAAGCACCGTCGAGTGTGGCTCTTTTTGACTATTTTTGTATGGCCCGACGGAGAGCCTCTGTCGTCATGGCGCTCCCGTGCAGAACCTGGCCCATAGTGCGTCCCTCCACTCGCGCGAGAAAATTGCACCAAGTATGGGATCAACATCTAGCAAGCGAATGATCGACGATTGAGCGTTAACTAATTCTCCGCAAATTCCTGCGTAGCTTTACCGTCGGGGTAACATAAATATCCGACTACCGGATTCAGCCCGTGAATACTGACAGGAAGATGCGAACTTCACGCGGAATTTCCGACAGGACTCGCTTATGCTAGAAGCGCTAAGTAAAGACGGCATGGGCAAAGAAGCCTTCGACCGTATTGCGAGCCTCGTGAGAGACATCTTCGACGTAGACGTCGCCGCGATTTCCTTGATCGAGGGAGGTCGGCAGCGATTTCGCTCGATCCAAGGCCTTGATCTCACAGATATCTCGCTGGAAGATAGCTTTTGCAGGGCGACATGGCGAGAAGGCAGGCCGGTCGTCATCTGCGATACGGGCAAAAGTGCCGAGTTTCACAACCACTGTCTCCTCACGCAAGAAACGCCTCTCCGTTTCTATGCCGGCGCGGTTCTACGAACATCGAATGGACGCCCCATCGGCACGATCTGTGCGATTCATACCAAACCACGCGAGTTCTCGGCGAAGGAGATGCGCGTTATGGAAAATTTAGCGCAGATGGCGTCGAGCGAGTTCGAACTGCGCGAGTTTGCGTACGTTGATGCGCTGACAGGCGCCCTGTCGCGACGGCATTTTCTATCGGAATGCGGCCGTCTCTGTCACTTGGCTATGCAAAATGCACGAGACGTTTCCGTTGTGATGCTGGATGTCGATCACTTCAAGTCTGTCAACGATCGATTTGGCCATGCCGCCGGAGATGAGGTCCTGCGCGCCCTTGTCGTCGCCTGCAAGGCAGATCTGCGGAACTTTGAGCTGGTCGGCCGCTTAGGTGGTGAAGAGTTTGCTGTGGCGCTTCAAGGATCCGCTGAGAAGGCCGTCGCGGTATCGGAACGTCTGCGGCGCGCCGTGGCCAGGCTCGCCTTCACCTTCGATGCTACCACACTGCGCATCACCTCCAGTTTCGGGGTCGCCTCGGTGCTTCCCGGAGAAGCAGACATCAGTGGCGCCTTACTTAGAGCGGACAAAGCTTTGTATCAGGCAAAAGCCCAAGGACGAGACCGTGTCGTACGAAGCAACGACCAAGATCAGTACACGCCTGCATCACCTTCGGCGGGCTGAGTTTCATTTTCAGAACAATAGACGAACGCACCAAAAGAGGATGGCGAACAGTCGCCTTCCCTAAACGGTGGCACCATGGTCGGCTTTGCGGCGGTGCAGATCGCCCAAACGCCGAGGGTGCTGCCAGAACTGGTCGGGATCACGAGGGGCAACCATCTATCATGCATCTTTCCCTCGCCCCTGAAGCCCCTGATTTGCAGCTGAACCGTCGCAATTGCAACGGGATCAACGGCTCGGTCTGCTATGCGGCGTTTCATGCCAGTGACGGCACTTTGAGGTTTTGCCAATGCCGGGGTTGAAGGTGTTTGTGGGGTCAAGACCGCGGTAGAAATCACGCAGTGCAGGCTTTGCTTCATAAAGATGGCCCACATTGTGCTCAGCCGGGTATTCCGCACCGCGTGCGTCCAAAAGCGCGCAGATCTGATGTTCCAGTGCGGCGCAGTCCACACCCTTTTTCACCAGATATTCCTGGTGCATGACCTGGCACAGGAAATGGCCGACATATATCTTCAGCGCCATCTTGTGCGAAATCTCGTCGGGCAGTGTCTCGAACCACTCGATCGTGTCACGCGGCAGTGCGACATCAAGCGCGACTATATCCTCCACCGTACGCCCGTGCACCGCCCGATAGCGCACCACCGCGCTACCGACGGTGAAGCGGTTGAGGAAGGCCGCCTTGCCTTCGGCCTCCGTGCATTCGATGAAATCGCCGGCCGCGCTGGGGAATATCGACGTCAGGTAGTCCCGCATTTCTGCGATGCAGGTATCCCCCGCGCGGATCATCAGATGGTGCGGATAGGTGTCGCGGTAGGTGATCAGCCGATCGGGAATCTGTTCTGGCAGGAAACGGCTCGCCCATTGCAGCAGGTGGTCGGAAATGGTCTTGCCGAAGCCGAACCGCTCCGTCAGGCCGTCAAACCAACTCTTGGCCGCAAAGGCGCGGGGCACGTTAACGGTGCCGAACTTTCGTATGAAAAAATAGAGATCCTTCCCCCAGATCTGAGCTGCGCGGAAGGCGTCCGCATGCATGTATTCCCCAGCGATCGGGAGTGTCTTGAAGTTGGCCAGAATGTGCCGGCGGATGGTTTGCAATTCGGCCGGGTCACGCGTGCCGATGTAGAAGACCTTTTCCTGCTCGGCCACGGCGAACGTGTCTAGCCGGATGGCAAAGACGCCGATCTTGCCCGCCGAGCCTGACGCCTCGTAGTGGCGGCGCGGATCGGCGTTGAAACGGGCAGGAGTTCTGGCTGCAATGTCGCGCACGTACTCCTTGTATTCGATGTCGGAGGCCTGCACGCCTTGCGGGAAGTCCACATCCGCATCCGTGTAATCGCCCGCATCAAGCCGGGTCAGGATGTCCAGCGGTTCGCCGCCAAGTCGGATGCCGAGGTGATTGACGAGATGCAGGCAGCCCTGCGCATCCACCTGCGCAAACAGGGACAGCTGGGTATAGGCCGGGCCGCGTTGTACGAGCGAGCCGCCGGAATTGTTACAAATGCCCCCCGTCACCGATGCACCGATGCAGCTGGAACCAATCACGGAATGCGGCTCTCGTCCCAACGGCTTTAATCGCCGCTCCAGCTGATCCAGCGTTGCTCCCGGCAAGCACAGCACCTGTCGTCCATTGTCGAGCAAATCGATGCGCGTGTTGCGGAGGGTCGAGATGATGACGATCGGGCGATCATAGCCATCGCCGAACGGGGTTGATCCGCCGGTCAGTCCTGTATTTGCCGCCTGGAATATGATGGCAACATCGGCCGCAACGCAGGTTTCGAGCACTTTCCACTGCTCGACCAGCGTCCCAGGCTCGACAGCGGCCAGCACCTCGCCATCGCCATAGCGATAGCCCCTGCGGAAGCGCCGGGTGCCCCGGAGACCGGTGTGAACATAGCGGCGGCCAACGATATCCTGCAGTTGTTGGATCAGGGAGCCGGTCATGAGGTAGCAACTCTTCCAGAGATGGACAAATGGACCTGCCCCGCAGCCGGGGCAGGCATGTTTAGGGGGCCATTAGCGTCCCATCAAGGAGGGCAGCGTCATGCTGACCGCGGGCACGAAGGTGATCACCAGAAGGCACAACACGATGACCCCGACGAAGACCATCAACGGCTTCAGCATCTGCGTTACGGAACAACCAGCAATCTGTGCCGCGGCGAAGAGATTGACGCCGAGCGGCGGCGTGATCATGCCAAGTGCCAGATTCACCACCATGACGGTGCCGAAGTGGACTGGCTCGATGCCGACACGCGCGGCGGCATCCTGGAGGATCGGCGCAAGAACGATGATGCTCGCCCCTGTTTCGATGAACATGCCGATGATGAATAGCATTGCATTGATTGCCAGCATCAGCGACGCCGGACCGTCGAAGGTGCTTGTCAGCCAAAGCGCCGCAGCATCGGGCACGCCCTGCCGATTGAGCAGGTAACCCATCAGGCTGGCAGTCCCGATGATGAACATGATGACGGCGGAGGTGACAACTGACTTGCGGAAGGCGTTGACCAGATCCGCCCATGTCATCTCCTTGTGGAGGAACAAACCCACCACCATGGCATAGACAACTGCGATGACGCTGGCCTCCGTCGGCGTCGTGACGCCACCATAGATGCCGCCCATGATCAACAAAGGCATCAGCAGGGCCCAGACAGCGCGCCTTATGGCCGTGAGGCGTGGCAGACTGCCTTCGCCATCGCGTTTGCCCCAGCCTTTGACCCGGCACCAGATGACAGCCGTCATCAACAAGGCCCCAGCGATCATCAGGCCCGGCAGAATCCCGGCGAGGAAGAGCTGCGGGATCGAGGTCTGGGTCGCGACGCCGTAAAGAATCATCGGGATCGACGGCGGGATGATGACGCCGAGCTCTGCCGAGGTGGCCATAAGGGCGGCGACGAAACCGACCGGATAGCCATACTGGCGCATGGCTGGAATGAGCACGACGCCGACGGCGAATGTTGTGGCGACGCTTGAACCGGAAATTGCCGAGAACAGCATGCACGTCAGCACGCAGGTGGCCGCAAGGCCGCCCTGGATCTGTCCGACGAAAGCACGTGCAAACTCGACGAGACGGCGGGACAGGCCGCCAACCTCCATTAGGTTTCCGGCAAGAATGAAGAAGGGAATTGCGGCCAGCGGAAACTTGTCGAGGGCGATAAAGATCTGCTGGGGCACCACGATGGCGGGCAGGGTGGTGAAGCCGAACAGCCCGATCATCGACGCAAGCCCAATCGCGATGGCGATGGGAACCGAAATAGCGAAGAGCACCAGCATTGCGGAGACGAGTGCACCGGTCATTGTGCTGTCTCCTTTCCTGACTGGATGAAGTGCACGATCGCCCCAAGGGCCGCGAAGAACGATCCCACCGGAATGGCGGCATAGCCCCAGGCCATGGAAATCTCCAGACCTGCCATTTCCTGCATCCGGACACGTTGGGCCGTTGCGATGCCGAACCAGAAGAGGGTGACAAACATGATCAGGCAGGAGACGAGCGTGGTGGCTTCGATGCTACGGCGCAACCTGCCCGTGGTCGCCTCTCGCGCGAGATCGATGGCAACGAGCGCGCCTTTGCGCAGAGCAACGGAAATCCCGAGCAGCACCATCCAGACCAAGGCGAGACGGGTCAGTGCTTCCGACCAGCTGGAAGGCGTATGGAACAGGAAGCGCCCCATCACCTGCCAGAAGCTGGACGTTACCGCGACGGCCAGCGCAAGGGAGGCGGTAAATGCCACCCCCCGTGCAATAATCCTGTCCGTGCGACGGATCAGAGTGGCCGCTGAACTCATTGAGCTTTCCAGTCGCGGATGCGTTTCAGGAGGTCGGCGCCGAACTGGCTTTCGAATCCGGCATTGGCCGATGCCATGGCCTTGCGGTAGGCGTCGCGGTCAGTCACCTCGACCACTTCGATGCCGCGCTTGCGCAGTGTTTCGATACCCGCTGTCTCGTCCTGCTCCACCCGTGCCCGATTGGCGGCGGATGCGGCCTTGCCGCCTTCTTCCACTGCGGCTTTTTGCTCGTCCGTCAGGCCGGCGATGAAGTCCGGGTTGCAGACGAAGATGCCTGGCGAATAGACGTGGCGGGTGAGGTAGAGGTGTTTCTGCATCATGTCGAGATTGTTCGACAGGATCACCGGGATCGGGTTCTCCTGACCGTCGACAGTGCCCTGCTGCAGGGCCGAAGGCAGTTCGGAAAAGGCCATTGGCGTCGGCAAGACGCCGGCGGCCTGCCAAGCCTGCATATGCACCTGGTTTTCCATGGTGCGGATTTTCATGCCGCGCAGATCATCCGGCGAATGCACGGCCTTGGAACCGGTCGTCAGATTGCGGAAGCCGTTTTCCAGCCAGGCGACGCCGTAAAGACCATGCGCCGGGAAAAGGGCCAGGAGCTCTTGGCCCACGTCCGAATCCAGTACCCCGCGCGCGTGCTTGTAACTGTCGAACAGGAACGGCACATCGAGGACGCGGGTCTCGGCTACGAAATTGCCGAGCGGGCCGGCTGAGCCCATGGCGCATTCCTGAGAGCCGAACTGCACGCTTTCCAGTGCTTCGCGCTCGTTGTCCATGCGCTGGATCACCACATTGATCGTGCCGCCAGACTTCTCTTCTACCACCTTTTTGAAGGCTGTCGCCGCAAGGCCAAAGTGGCTGTCCGCGGGTGAGGAATGGGTCAGTGTCAGGGTTGTCTGGGCCGACGCCGTGAGGATGCCTGCGGCCAGTATCAAGCTGGTCAGCGCGGCTGTCTTCGTGGACTGTGACGGGTTCATGGTTTTCCTCCTCCAGATAGAAGGCATGTCCCGACGGGACATGCCGTTGGTGATGTTAAAGCAAGCCTTCCGGCAGCAGGGCCGCCGGGAAATTCTGGTAGCTGACGGGGCGCAGGAAACGCCGGATTGACAGTGTGCCGACACTTGTGGCGCCGAAATTCGTTGAGGCCGGGTAGGGGCCGCCATGCACCATGGAATCGACAACCTCCACGCCGGTCGGGAACCCGTTGACGAGCACACGTCCGGCCTTTCGCTCAAGTACGGGCAGCAGCGTCCTGGCCAGAGGCAGGTCGCCATCGTCCATGTGCAGGGTGACCGTCAGTTGACCCTGGAAGCTCAGCGCGATGCGGCGCATCTCCTCGGCTGTTTCCACCCGAACGATAAGACCGAGCGGACCAAACACTTCTTCCGACAGCATATGGTCGGCGAGGAACTGGTTCGCCGTCGTCTCATAGAGGTTCGGATTGCTGCTGCGCCCTTCCGAGACGGTCTCATGTACCGGCTGCACCGTCTCGCGGTTCTGCAAGCGGGCTTGGCCGGACTGATAGGCGCGGGCAATGCCTTCTGTCAGCATGACCTGCGGGCCGGTCTTCGCGAGTGCTTCCTTTGCGGCGGCCACAAAGCTGTCCGCGTCCGCGCCGGCCACAACAACGGCAATGCCCGGATTGGTACAGAACTGGCCGGCGCCCATCGTCAGCGAGGCGGCCCAGCCTGCCCCAAGGGCGCCGGCACGTGCCTTTATGGCTTGCGGCAGAAGGAACATCGGATTGACGCTTCCCAGCTCCCCGAAAAAGGGGATGGGCTCTGGGCGGCTGGCACACAGGTTGAACAACGCCCGGCCGCCTGCCAGCGAGCCGGTGAAGCCGACGGCCTTGATGAGGGGATGGGTGACAAGGGCGCTGCCCACATCCCGATTGCCGCCCTGCACCAGGCTGAAAACGCCCGGATCGATTCCGAGCTTGCTGATGGCGGCATGGATGGCTTCCGCGACGATCTCGCTTGTGCCGGGGTGGGCGGAATGACCCTTCACCACAACCGGGCAACCGGCTGCAAGAGCTGCTGCTGTATCACCGCCGGCCGTTGAGAAAGCGAGGGGGAAGTTGGAGGCGCCGAACACCGCAACAGGTCCGATCGGGCGCTGCATCAGCCGGATCTCCGGACGCGGCGCCGGCTGGCGGTCCGGCAGGGCGGAGTCAAGACGGCGGTCGAGATACTCTCCCTTTTCGATGTGGCTGGCGAAAAGCCGGAGCTGGCCCGTTGTGCGGCCCCGCTCGCCCTCAAGACGGGCGGTCGGCAGTCCGGTTTCCTGGCAGCCGATTTCGGTAATGGAGGCACCCCGTGCCTCAATCTCATCCGCAATGGCCCGCAGCAGGGCAGCGCGGTCAGTGGCTGACGAATAGCCATAGGACCAGAAGGCGGCTTCGGCGGCTTCTGCGGCGCGATTGACCATCTCGACTGTGCCCAGCGAAAAGGCGGCGGGCTCACCGGAAACCGGCTCATTGTAAAAGCGATCAGGCGTTGCCACCCATTCGCCGGCAATCAGGTGTTTGCCGTGCAGCGTATAGGTCATCTTGTCACTCCCAGGGGGGCTTTCGCTTACAGTGCTGCCTGAAGCATGGCGTGGTAATCGTCAGCCGTAGCGTCACGCGGGTTGGTTCGGTGGCTATGGTCGGCAAGCGCTCCCTTTACCACCTTGTCAAACAGGTCAGCGGTAACACCCAGCTGCGAGAGGCGGGTGGGCAGGCCAATGGCACGGGTCATATCCTCGATGGCGGCGCCAATGTCTACATCAGCAGCAAGGCCCATGGTATCGGCAAGGCGGGCATACTTGTTCTCGTCAACCGAGGTCTTTGCACTGCGGTTGAAGGCGAGCACCGGCGTCATGAAGATGGCATTCAATGTGCCGTGATGCAGCTTCGGATTGAGGCCACCCAGCGAGTGGCTGAGGCTGTGCACGCAGCCGAGGCCCTTCTGGAAGGCCATGGCGCCCATGGTTGCTACGATCGCCATGTTGGCGCGTGCATCGCGGTTGCCCGGCTCTTCCACGGCAAGGCGGATGTTGGCCCAGCCGCGGCGCAGGCCTTCCAGCGCGATGCCATCGGCCGGCGGGTTGAAGGAGGGGGCGAGATAGGTCTCGATGCAGTGGGAAATGGCGTCCATACCCGTGGCAGCGGTCAGCATGGGTGGCAGGCTCATCGTCAGTTCCGGATCGACGATGGCGGCTTTCGGCACCAGGTAGGGAGACAGCAGTCCAACCTTGCGTCCATCTTCCAGAATAATGATGGCGGCGCGACCCACCTCACTGCCCGTACCGGCGGTGGTCGGAATGGCAATGGTGGGGAATGTACGCGCGGTTATCTTTTCGAGGCCCCCCTCGATCACGGCATAGGTCTTCAGCGGTCCCTCATGGGCGCCCATCACGGCGACCGCCTTGGCAAGATCCAGCGCAGAGCCACCGCCGATGGCAACGATACCGTCACCTTTGGCTTCTCGGAAGAGCGCGGTCGCTTTCACGGCTGCTGCTTCGTTCGGGTTGCCCGGGGTTTCGTCAAAAACGGCAGCTGGAGTGATGCCCGTGGCGGTCTCGATGCGTTCCAGAATACCAAGCGCACGCACGCCCTTGTCGGTGACGATGACCGGGCGGGTGATCCCGGCAAGTTCCAGTTCACCCTTCAGCGTTGCGATTTCGCCGTACCCGAATTGGACCCGCGTCACATAATTGATCAGGCTCATGCGCCTCCCCCTACCTGGTATTCCTATTTGATAACGTCTTGGGACAGTTTCTCGCGAGAGCGACTGTAAAATCATCCGGCTGTGGAAAATAACGGCAGAAAAACACCTGTAAATCCGCTATTGCTGAATATCGATATAACAAAATGGAAATTGAAGCCGATGCCGCGCATCTATTCCAATCCGATGATCCGCCTCTCCATGCGGCAATTGCTTTTGATATCAGCCATTGACGATAACGGTTCGCTCAAGCGGGCATCGGAGTTGATTGGCATGAGCCAGCCGCGCGCGACAAAGGCGTTGCAGGAGGCTGAGGAGCTGACCGGCACGCAACTGTTTAACCGGACGAATCGCGGGCTCAACCCGACACCTGCGGGCGAATGCATGATCCGGCACGCAAAAACCATGCTGTCACAATTGAAGGCGATGGAAGAGGAGATCAACACGGCATCTGACAGCGGATGGGCTAGGTTGCGCGTCGGCACAATCATGGGTGCCGTTCCCTATTTGACGGAAACCATCAGCAGCTTCCTCAGGCGCTTCCCCCGCACCTCGTTCGAGATTCTGGAAGATACCAGCGTCGAACTGTTCAGGCAGTTAGATCGAGGTCTGCTCGATCTTATCATTGGGCGCAGCTCCATGATCGCCACTCCGCAGCTTTACCATGTCACGGCCTTTCACGATGAACGGTTGGCAGTGGTCGCCAATCGCGCTCACCCTCTGGTTGACCGCAAACGCGTGCGCTTGACGGACCTCGAGGATTCCCGCTGGATTGTCTACACTGCGGCGATGCCCATGCGGCTGTTGCTGGAGCAGGAGTTTCGACAGGCCGGGCTCCACATGCCCTCCGGACTAATGGAGACGCGCTCCGCGCTGACCACAATTTCACTGATCCAGGCCGAACCGAATACAGTCGCGCTGCTCTCCAGCGACGTTGCCGAATTTTTCGTAAACTTCGGCATGGCCAGCATCCTGCCCATGCATCTTCGTTCCAAGAGTGAGCCCTACGAAGTCATAACTCGCCGCTCCGTGGAGCAGTCAACACATGTACAGGCTTTCATAAACGATCTGCTGGCCGGAGCGATGGGTCGCCATTGAGCAGCAGCAATTATTGGAGATACCCACGACATGTTCTGCAGGATGGCCTTCGACCCTCTGCTATGCGCCTCAATGTCCCGATTTCGGCTTCGGCGTGCTTGGCAAAAACCTGCCTGTCTCTTCGTAACTGCTGGCATTATCCTGCCAGCTACGATCACTCAATTCCTGATTATTAAATGAAAACAATAACCTCAGAATTGGCCCAGACTTTGCTCCCAAAGATGCGCGGACAGATAGCCGCAGTGATCCTGGGAGGAGTTTTTATGAGACTGAGCATCGGCAAATCAGCAATCATGGCCTTTGGTCTGATGGGCGCCATCGCAACTTCGACGGCGGCAAAGGCAGATCAGTTTATCAATATCCTGACAGGCGGAACATCCGGCGTATATTATCCGCTCGGTGTCGCCCTCTCCAAGATTTACGGTGAGAAAATCGAGGGTGCCCGAACCCAGGTTCAGGCGACCAAGGCTTCGGTCGAGAACCTCAACCTGCTGCAACAAGGCAGGGGAGAAATCGCGTTTGCGCTTGGTGACGCCGTCAAGCTGGCTTGGGAGGGGGATGCCGAAGCAGGTTTCAAGGCTCCGCTGAAAAAGCTGAGAGGCATCGCCGCAATCTATCCGAATTACATTCAGATCATGGCCTCCCGCGAATCTGGCGTTACGACGCTTGCAAACCTGGAGGGCAAGAGCCTATCGGTCGGCGCGCCGAAATCGGGCACTGAGCTCAATGCACGCGCCATTCTCGGTGCTGCGGGTTTGACTTACAAGCAATTGGGGAAAACCGAATACCTCCCGTTTGCCGAATCCGTCGAACTCATGAAGAACCGTCAGCTGGATGCGACGTTGCAATCGGCAGGGCTCGGAGTTTCTTCGTTCCGTGACCTTGCGGCGTCGCTCGATGTACAGTTGGTCGCCATACCGGGGGAAATCGCAAGCAAACTCGGTGCCCCCTACGTCGCGGCGACTGTGCCCGCGGGAACCTATGAAGGGCAGAAGGCTGACGTCGCGACGGTTGCTGTAGGCAATTTTCTCATCACGCACGCGGATGTCTCCGATGACGTTGCCTACCAGATGACCAAGCAACTCTTCGAGAACCTGCCAGCGTTATCTGCGGCCCACAAAGCGGCCGATGGGCTGAAGGTGCAAAATGCACTCACCGGCATGCCCGTGCCGCTGCACCCGGGGGCTGAGCGCTACTACAAGGAAAAAGGCCTCCTATAAGCCATGTCGACCACGAGGCGGTGATGGAGGGTCACCGCCCCTAGCTTTTGTCTGGAGGACCTGATGACATCCGCTCTGCCACCCAAAGACGGTCATGCTGCCGAGCTTAGCGCGCATGACGCTCTTTCCGCCGCCTTCCCCAGCACACCGGAAGGACGGCTTATCTTCTCTATCGCGCTCGCCTTTTCCGCTTTCCAACTTGCGACGGCCGCCCATCTAATTGATCCGCCGAGCCAGTTGGTGCGCGCCATCCATGTCGGCTTCGTCACGGCATTGATCTTCCCGTTGCTGGCCGCCCTTCTCAACAAGGGGCGCAACACTAAAGTAGCCGCCTGGACCTGTTCTGCCATTGCCGCATCGGTTGCGTTCTATCAGTGCTACGAGTACACAGACTTGATTTTGCGCGCGGGAGACCCTCTCGATCGAGACATCGTCTTCGGCGTCATCGCCCTCTCAATTGTCTTCGCAGCCTCCTGGGTGCTGATGGGGCCAGCACTGCCGATCATCGCAGGCGTGTTTCTTCTCTATTGCCTTTTCGGGGAATACCTTCCTTCGCCGCTGAACCACCGTGGCTATTCCTTTGGCCAGGTCATCGACCATATGGCCTACGGGACTGAAGGGATTTATGGCATCCCGACGCTTGTCTCCTCGTCGTATATCTTCCTGTTCATCCTCTTCGGCGCCTTCCTGGAGAAGGCGGGTATGATCCAACTGTTCAACGATGTCTCTTTGAGCCTCGTCGGCGGGCGCCGCGGTGGTGCAGCCAAGGTTGCAATCATCTCATCCGGTTTGATGGGGACAATCTCAGGCTCAGGCGTGGCCAATGTTGTCACCACCGGCCAATTTACCATTCCGCTGATGAAGCGGTTCGGTTATCGCCCCGCATTTGCTGGCGGCGTCGAAGCCACGGCTTCAATGGGTGGGCAGATCATGCCGCCGGTCATGGGTGCCGTTGCCTTCATCATGGCTGAAACCTTGGGTGTGGAATATCACGAGGTCGTCAAGGCGGCATTGATACCTGCCATTTTGTACTTTGCCTCGGCGTTCTGGATGGTGCATTTGGAGGCAGGGAAGCGGGGGCTGCTGGGGCTGCCGCGCGCAGAACTGCCGTCCGCCTCGGCTGCCCTGAAGAAGGGCTGGCATCTCATCCTGCCGCTGGCGGCCCTCGTGTGGTTGCTTTTTTCGGGTTACACGCCGCTCTTTGCCGGAACGGTTGGGCTTTCCTTCATTCTACTTCTCATCCTTGGCGCTTCTATTGCCATCCGACTGCCTTCAATGGTCGTGCGGATGATCTTCTGGATCGGGCTTGGTGGGGTGGCCGCAGCCTTCTTCAAATTCGGCATGACCGTTGTCCTATCCGCACTTATGGTTCTCATCATCGTCAATGCGCTGAGAACCAGTGGCCGACAGACACTCGCCGATTGCCGCGATGCCTTGGCCGAAGGCGCAAAGACAGCTTTACCGGTTGCCATCGCCTGTGCGCTTGTGGGTGTCATCATCGGCACGATGACACTGACCGGCGCTGCCAATACATTCGGCCAGTTCATCGTGTCGGTCGGCGGAACCAGCCTGTTTCTGTCCCTCGTGCTCACCATGGTAACCTGTCTCGTGCTCGGAATGGGCATACCAACCATTCCAAACTATATCATCACTTCGTCGATCGCTGGCCCGGCCCTTCTTGAACTCGGGGTGCCCCTGATTGTTAGCCATATGTTCGTCTTCTACTTCGGCATTCTGGCCGATCTTACTCCGCCTGTCGCGCTTGCCTGTTTTGCCGCAGCACCCATCGCACGCGAAAGCGGTCTGAAGATCTCGCTTCAGGCCGTGAAGGTTGCAGCCGCGGGATTTGTGATCCCGTTCATGGCAGTCTATTCGCCGGCCCTGATGCTCCAGGACGGCGGACAGTTTGCTCTCGACTATGGCTATGTGACTGCCGTCGTCTACATCGTTTTGAAGACGACGCTGGCAATCGGCCTGTGGGGAGCAGCCGTGATAGGATTTGTTGCCGTTCCACTCTCGCCACTCCTGAGGCTGACTGCTGCCGCAGCAGCGTTTACCTTGTTTGCGGCACTGCCTCTAACAGATGAGATCGGCTTCGGCTTTGCCGCAATCTTCGCCGTTCTTGTTTGGCGCAGCTCGCGACGGGATGGGCAAAAGAAGGATGCCCCGTCATCGACAGATGGTGCCCCTTCCGTCCCTCCGGCTTCCGGAATCTAATGATCTCGGATCATGCCACGCGCATTACGGCGTGTGGCATGATAGAGGAGGATGAACGCGGCTTGAGTGCCCCACACAGGGTCGAACGCTGCCGGAAGCCATTCATGCAGCGGATGCATCTTATCGGAAATCAGATAATGTAATGGCAGGGCTCACTTCGAACAGCAAGCCCTTTGACCGCCCGAAAGCTTGAAGGACGCGGATTGACGATGAATGCCGTTTTCAACCGCCTGACGCTGTCTATCCTGCTCTGCGCGTTTGTTGCACCGGTTGCCGTCTATCACATTGCGCATCATATGCTGCTTCGTGCGGAGCAGGATCAGTTGCAGCAGAACCTGTCCCTGACCGACCGGGCGATCGTGACCGAGATCGATCGTTTTCGTGCATTGCCGCGCATATTGGGCCAGGATGCGCGTATCCGCGCGCTCTCGCATGACACAAGCCCCCAGAACATCGCTCTTGCCAACCACTATCTTGAAACGATCGTAAAGCAGGTAGGGCCCTCTGATCTCTATGTTCTTGATCATGATGGAAAAACGCTTGCCGCCAGCAATTACGCGACGCCCCAGAGCTTTGTCGGCCATGATTACAGCTTCAGGCCCTATTTCCTGGACGCCCTGTCGCAGGGCGAGGGCCGTTTTTACGCTATTGGCGTCACCACCCGAAAACCAGGCTATTTCCTGTCCTCGCGTATCGATTTGGAGGGCCGGCCGCCGATCGTCGTGGTGGTGAAGGCAGATCTGACCCCGCTGGAGGCCGCTTGGAAAGCCGCAGGTGTCAAGACAGCTATTGCGGACGAAGCGGGGCTTGTGTTTCTGGCAGGCGATCCGCAATGGCGATACCGCCCGCTTCATCGGCTGGATGCCGGGACCCTCGACCAGCTTCTTCAGGAGAGGACCTATGATGGGATTGACCTCGAAAACGCCCAGCCGATCTTCAAGGCCACGGATGGCTCTTTCCCAGATGACGATCGGCAGGCAGCCATTCAACTGGATGGTGAGCAAAGGCTGGTGACGCTATCCTCGACGATACAGCCCGATGGTTGGAAGGTTATCGCTGCGACGGATGCGAGCCAAGCCTCTGCCAGCGCATCACTTTGGGCTCTTGCGACACTGGCCAGTGGGCTGATGATCAGTGCTGGCTTCTATGTCATGGACCAGCGCCGCCAGTTGATTGCGATGCGACTGAGGCAGGGTGAGCTTCTTGAACAGATGGTCGCAGAGCGGACAAGTGACCTTGCATGCGAGGTTGCCATCCGCAAACGCACTGAAGAAGAGCTTCGCCGCACCCAGGAAGGACTTGTGCACTCGGAAAAGATGGCGGCCCTTGGTCGAATGTCGGCTGCGATCGTCCACGAAGTAAGCCAACCGCTGGCGGCGCTGGATGCGACACTCGCCACAGCCGGATTACTCGCTTCAAGGCATGCGCAAGAGGAGGTCGGTCTTCGATTGGAAAAAGCGCGTGGACTTGTGCGTCGCATGCAAAGAACAGTCAAACACCTGAAGACATTCTCCCGCAAGGACGTCTCGGACATGGAGCGGGTCTGTGTGGAAACTGTTATCGACAATGTGGTTGAGCTCGCTGCACCACGCGTTAATTCCTTGGGGTTGAGCGTTGACGTTACTGGGGAGACGCCATCCCCCACCGTAATGGCTGTGCCGGTCAAGCTCGAGCAGGCCATGCTGAACCTGCTCCTCAATGCGGTCGATGCGGTTGCGGACCGTCCGGATCCCGAGATTAGGATCGAGCACCGCCACGGTCTGCAATGGGTCGAAATTGCGATTGTTGACAATGGCAGCGGCATCGCCCCCGATCTTCGTGAGCGGGTCCTGGAACCCTTCTTCACCACGAAGCTGACCGGCGAGGGACTTGGATTGGGTCTTTCTATCGCCGCCACCATCATCAAGGAATGCGGGGGCGCCATCCGCTTCGCCGAGGCAAATGCCGGTGGCACGCGCGCGACCATTTCGCTACCCGTTGCTGACCGGCCTGAAACGTCGCTGGAGGCGGCTCAGTGAAGAAGGGGCGGATCATTCTGATCGATGATGATCGCGATCATCTGCGGGCGGCCAGCGACTGGCTGACGGTGAACGGTTTCGAGGTCCTCAGCTTTGATCGTGCCGACGATGCCTTCAAGGCCATCATTGATCAGCCTCCGGACCTCGTCTTGACGGATCTGAGAATGCCGGGCGTTGACGGCATGACGCTGCTGAGTTCAGTTGTGCGCAAGTGTCCCGGACTTCCCGTCATTCTCCTGACAGCTCATGGCGATGTCTCTCTTGCTGTCGAGGCGCTGAAGCGGGGCGGCGAGGACTTCATCGAAAAACCCTATGATGCCGAGCGACTGGTCGGCGTCCTTTCCAAGGCAATCGAGAAGTCGCGGATGAGCCAGGAGATTGGTCGCCTGCAAAGGCTGGTTGTGCAGCAGGACAAGGAAGTAGGCTCAATCATCGGCGACAGCACCGCTATTCGCTCCCTCAGACAAAGAATTGCTGCTCTTGCGCAGGTCGACATCGATGTTCTGATTATCGGTGAGACGGGGACCGGCAAGGAGTTGGTGGCTCAGGCACTTCACTACCAGAGCCACCGAGCACCAGCGCCCTTTGTGGCAATCAACTGCAGCGCCCTGCCGGAAAGCATCTTCGAGAGCGAAGTCTTCGGACATGTCAAAGGGGCATTCACGGGCGCGCTTTCAGAGAGGCAAGGCAAGTTTGAGCATGCGACCGGCGGCACTATTTTCCTAGACGAAATCGAGGCCATGCCTTTGCCGTTCCAGGCAAAGATCCTTCGCGTTTTGCAGGAACGAGTTGTCGAACGATTGGGGGAAAACCGTCTTCGACCGGTGGATGTCCGCATTGTCGCAGCCGCGAAGACCGATCTGTCTGCCGAGATTGCTGCCGGGCGATTTCGTGAGGACCTGTTCTACCGACTGGCGTCTGTGGATGTCCGGATTCCACCGGTGCGAGAGCGAGCGGAGGATATCGAGCAGTTGTTCCGGCATTTCGCTTCTCTTGCGGCGCGGCGTTATGGGCGGCCGGAACCGCAAGTGCCGCCAAGCCTTGTCGTTCGGCTTCTCCAGCAAGAGTGGCGCGGCAATGTGCGCGAGGTGAAAGCCCGAGCCGAGCGCTTCGCGTTAGGATTGGATGAGGAGCAACCACAGCAAAGCGCCTTCAGCATTGAAGCGCCTCTACCGGAGCGGGTTTCTCATTACGAAGCGCGCCTCATACTCGCGGCCTTAGGAATCAATCACGGCAATACGGCCCAGACGGCGGCAGACCTTGGCATCCCGGTACGAACGTTGAACGAGAAGATCAAGCGATATGGTCTGCGGTATTCTGGCGAGACGTGAAGAATGGCAGATTTCTTTCTTGTCGTCAGAACTCCGACACCTTGCCCCAAGCAGATTTTGCGAAGCGCGAGGGGTGGTAGGGTTTCGGATCGACTATGGGTTCTGCTCCCGAGGCGAGGTCGGCGATGAGATGGCCGGCACCCGGTCCTATACCGAAGCCGTGACCGGAAAAGCCGGCAGCGAGGATAAAGCCCGGCAGGCTCTCGATTTCGCCGATGCCCGGCACGCCGTCGGGCGTCGAATCGATATAGCCGGCCCAGGTGCCGGTGATCTGCGTGGTCTTCAGCCCCGGCAGAAGGTCGAGCGCACGCCGATGAATGAGGCGCAGCGTCGCTTGGTCAGGCTTTGGATCGAGGATGCGCATGTGCTCCATCGGCGTCGGCCGGTCGAGCCGCCAGCGCGACAACGTCTCATGCCCGCTTTGAATTCCTTCGAATCCGCCTGGCGATAGCAGCCGCCAGCGCTTGACGAACATGGGCAGGAATTGCGGCAGGAAGCGCAATTGCTGAGGCGTGAGGTCGACCCGGGCATTGCCGCTGATGGCGAGTGTGAAGTCGCCATTGCTGCGGCTGGTGACCGAAATTTCCTTCGTGTGCAGCGCCGGCGGAATGCCTGCAGCGCCTGAGACAGCGACGATGGAGGACCTGATCGATGCCTGCGGAAAGCGGATGCCGAGCTGCCGGCAAAAGGAGGACGCCCAGGCACCGCCGGAGAGAACTGCGATCTTCGTGCGGATCGTGCCGCGTTCGGTGACGACGGCGCTCAGCCGGCCGCCCTCGGTCTCGACGCCGCGCGCAGCACAGTTCTGGATGACCGTGCCGCCGAGCTTCGTCATGGCGCGGGCGACGGCCGGTGCCGCCTTGGACGGATCGGCAATGCCGTCGGTCGGCGAGAAGACGCCGCCTTTCCAGGAGCGACCGGTCGCCTGGCCCTTTTCGGCAGTCTCGGCAGCCGACAACATATGCGTCGTCACGCCGACGGTTTTCGCAAAGTGGCGCCAGCGCGCCCAGCCGGCGATTTCGGCTTCGTTGTTGCTAAGATAAAGCAGGCCGCAGCGGCGGAAACCAATATCCTCGCCGGTCTCGGCCACGAAGCGCTCCCACAGATCGAGGCTCTTGGTGGCAATGGGGAGTTCGCGCGCGTCGCGGTTCTGCTGACGGCACCAGCCCCAGTTTCGGCTCGACTGCTCTGCCCCGATGCGGCCTTTCTCAAGCAGCACCGTCCTCAACCCGCGCTGCGTCAGGAAATAGGCCGTGAAGGCCCCGACAATGCCGCCGCCGATGACGACGACATCTGCCTCTTGCGGCACGGTCGAAGGGGTTTCGATGAGGGTCAACGGTGCGGGCATCGGCTTCTCCATGTCTCAGAGCGCAGTTCGTTCCGATTGCATCGGATCGGCGCTCCAAGTTTTTGTTAAAGCATAATCTTGTCGACCCTCGTGTCACTCCGGTCGGCTTATGCTCTCAGCCCACCTTAGGCGCTCGCTAAACGCATGCGGAACCGCAGTTCACGCCATGGCGGCAGAAAATTCCGGTGCCGCGTCATGCATCGAAATCTTATGCGTCGTTTCATCTTTTCCGGCTTGATGGACAAGCGATCCGTATATGCTAACCTTGCTTTTGCACAAGCAGCAGAATTTTATGCTGCAAGAAATGACGGAAGGCGGCAGGCCCATGATGAAACTCGACCGGACGGATATCAAGATCCTCTACGAGCTGCAAAAAAAACGGCCGCATCACCAATGTGGAGCTGGCCGAACTCGTGCATTTATCACCAAGCCCTTGCCTGATGCGCGTCAAGCGGTTGCAGGCGGAAGGTTATATCGAGGGCTATTCGGCACAGATCAATCTCGGCAAGCTTGGCCAGACGCTGACCGTCTTCACGGAAATCACGCTGAAGAACCACCGCCAGGTCGACTTCGCCCGCTTCCTCGCTGTGGTCGACAAGATCGATCAGGTCATCGAATGCCATCTCGTCTCCGGTGGCTACGATTACCTAGTGAAATTCGTGACCGCCGGCATCGGCGAATATCAGACGATCATGGAACGCCTGACCGACATGGAGATCGGCATCGACAAGTATTTCAGCTTCGTCGTGCTGAAATCGCCGATCGTGAAATCGCATTTGCCGCTGACGAGCCTGTTTCCGGTGTGAGGCGAAGCTCACGTCCCGCCATATTGCCTGACCAGTTCCGGCTCCAGCACCAGCGTGTCGAGCCAGGTCGGATTGAGTTTCGGCACGGACGAGAAGAGCAGTTTCGAGTAGGGATGCGCCGGCGTCTTCACGTCATCGCGCGTCAGGTGCTCGAGCTTTTCACCGCGATACATGACGACGATCTCGTCGCAGATCGCCTCGACCACGGAGAGATCATGGCTGATGAAGATGTAGGAAAGGTCGAGTTCGCGCTGCAATTCCTTTAGCAGTTCGATAATGGCGGCGGCGACCACGGTGTCGAGCGCGGAGGTGATCTCGTCGCAGATGATCAGCTTCGGATTGGCGGCGAGGGCCCTGGCAAAGTTGATGCGCTGCTTCTGCCCGCCGGAGAGCTCGGACGGATAGCGGTGCCGTAGCGCCTTCGGCAATCGGACCATGTCGAGAAGTTCCTCGACGCGCGCTGCGCGCGCCTTGCCACTCAGGCCGTGATAGAAGCGCAAGGGTCGGCCGAGAATGTCGTCGATAGGCTTGGCTGGGTTGAGCGCCGTATCAGCATATTGGAAAACGATCTGCATTTCACGCAAGGCCGCGCGCGAGCGCCGGCGGGCTGCATGGTCGAGTTCCTTGCCGTCGAAGACGATGTTACCGGCATTCGCTGGCAGGATGCCGGCAATGCAGCGCGCCAGCGTCGATTTTCCGCAGCCGGATTCGCCGATAATGCCCAGGTTGCGCCCTTTCTCAACCGACAGGCTGACCGAGCGCACGGCCTGGATGAAGGGCAGGCCGTCCGGCTGGATTGGTCCATAGCCGGCAATGACATTCTCGATTTCAAGAAGCGGTCGCGGCTTCTCGAAGGGCTTGTCGGCAAATTGCGTCTCTTTCGGCTCGAAGGCGGCCAGAAGTTCCTGTGTGTAGGCGTGCTTTGGCGTTGAAAGGATCGCTTGCGTCGTTCCTTCTTCCTGCACTTCGCCGCCTTTGAGCACGACGATCCGATCGGCAATCTGCGCAACGACGGCGAGGTCGTGCGAGACATAGACGCCAGAAATGCCTCCGGCCTTCATCACCGACTTGAAAGCCTTGAGCACATCAATCTGCGTTGTGACATCCAGCGCCGTTGTCGGTTCATCGAAGATGACGAGCTTGGGGTCGCCGATCAGCGCCATGGCGGCTGCAAGGCGCTGCAGCTGCCCGCCCGAGACCTGGTGCGGATAGCGCGCCCCAATGGTTTCAGGCGATGGGAGCGACAGTGCTCTGAAGAGTTCGATCGCCCGCTCGCGTGCCTTGTCGCGTGTCATCAGGCCATGGATGCGGGTCACTTCGATGACCTGATCCATGATCGTCTGCGACGGGTTGAAGGCGGCGGCAGCACTTTGCGGCACATAGGCGACGTCCGTACCTCGCATGGCCGAACGCTCGCGCTCCGAAAGCTTCGCCATGTCCTTGCCATCGACCAGTATCGAGCCGTCCGAAATTCGGCAGCCGGGGCGGGCGTGGCCCATCAACGTCAGCGCAATCGTCGTCTTACCCGAGCCGCTTTCGCCGATCAGGGCAACGATCTCGCCCTTGGCAATCTCGAGATCGACGCCCTTGATGATCTCGATGCGACGGCCTGAATCGGTGGTGGCCTCGACATGGAGGTTCCGGATTTCGACAAGCTTGCTCATATCAAACGCTCCGGTCGCGGATCTTGCGGGGAAGGTTGTCGATCAGCAGGTTGACGCTGATCGTGAGGCTCGCAATGGCAATCGAGGGTGCGATGACGGCGGCCGAACCGAAGGAGAGCCCTTGGATATTCTCATGCACCAGCGCGCCCCAGTCGGCCAGCGGCGGCTGTACGCCAAGACCGAGGAAGGAAAGCCCTGACAGCAAGAGCACGATGAAGACGAAACGCAGCCCGAAATCGGCCAGCACGGGCCGGACGATGTTCGGCAGGATTTCAGAGACCGCGAGATAGAACGTGTTTTCACCGCGCGTGCGGGCAACCGTGATGAAATCCATCGTGTTAACATTCACCGCCAGCGCACGCGCAAAGCGATAGGACCCGGGAATGTAGATGACCGCGAGCGTGACGATGAGAGCCGGCAGCGACGAGCCGACTGCGGCCACGACCACCAGGCCGAAAAGCTTGCTGGGGATGGAGATCATCGCATCCATGAAGCGGCTGAGCAGGGTGTCGAACCAGCCGCCGATCACCGCCGCCGTCATGCCGAGGATGACGCCGCTGCTCGAGGCGATGAGCACACCGGCCAGCGCGATGCCCAGCGTGTAGCGCGCCCCGAGAATGATGCGCGAGAGCATGTCGCGACCGAGATAGTCCGTACCGAGCCAGAACTTGGAGCTCATCGGACCGAAATAGTCCATGTCGACGATTTTGCCGATCGGATAGGGTGCCATGTTCGGTCCGAGGATAGCCACGGTCGCCCAGAAGAGGATCACCAGGAGGGCGACCATACCGACGGGGCTGAACGAGTATCCGAAAATGCCGGAGTTTGAGGTCGATGGGGCGCTTTGCGTCATCAGCGGAGCCTCGGATTGGACAGGATGGCAATGATGTCGGCAATTGTGATGAGGATCAGGTAGCCAAGACAGAAGATCAGCGCACAGGTCTGGATCAGCGGCAGGTCGCGGGTGGCCACCGCATCGACCATAAGCTTGGCGATGCCTGGATAGTTGAAGATCGTCTCGATGATGATCACGCCTCCGATCAGGTAGGAAAGCGACAGCGCCAGGGCGTTGACGATGGGGCCGAGCGAATTGGGCAGCGCGTGTCTCAGCACCATGCGGCTGCGCGATGCGCCCTTCAGCAGCGCCATTTCCACATAGGGCGTCGATAGTGTTTCGATGACGGCGGCACGCGTCATGCGGATGATCTGGGCGGAGACGACGAAGGTCAGTGTTACGACGGGCATCGCATACATGCGCAACATGTCCGAAAGCGAATGCACCTCGTTGACAAAGGAAATCGCCGGCAGCCATTTGAGGTAAACAGCGAAGATCAGCACCGCAGTCGAGGCGACTACAAATTCGGGAACCGATATGATGCCGATCGTCAACACCGTCACGATGCGGTCATAGATCGAACCGCGCATCACGGCGGCCGTGATGCCGAGCGTCAGGGCGAGCGGCACGGCAACGAGGGCGGTGATGCCTGCAAGTTCCATCGTATTGACGAAACGGCCGCTGATCAGCGCCGCGATGGGCATATTGTTGGCATAGGACGTGCCGAGATCGCCAGTGAAAACGCCGCCAAGCCAGCGCAGGAAGCGCAGTACGGCCGGCTCGTCGAGATGCATGGCATGGCGAAGCCCCGCGACCGCTTCCGGTGTCGCGGCCTGACCGAGCAGAATGGCGGCAGTATCCCCCGGCAGCATGTTGGTGGCGAAGAAAACCGCAAAGGAAACGATGAGCAGCGTAATCAAGCTGAGGATCAGCCGTCTTCCGATCATGGTTGGGATTTCAGCGTTCATGAGAGATCTCCAGCCGCATACTATTGACGAAGGCAGCACCGCATTCCGGATTAAAACATGCCGCGCAGAACGACATTGCGGTTTTTTGCCTGGCATGACTGATCCGCGCTCCGGCAAGGGAGCCATCAGCTGCAAGTCAGCGCCTGCAGGAGGATATATCGCACCCTCAAACAGCAACGAACGGCGGTAGCGTCCGGGAGAGCGGTAGCCTCCCGGACACGGCCTGTTCGATCAGGCCTCGAGCCAGACATATTCGGCCATGGCATAGCCCATCATGCCGCCGAGCGGGTTGGGCAGAAGACCCTTGACCTTACTGGAAATGCCGTCGGCATTGGTGGTGGAGGCCGGGATGATAGTGCCCGCTTCTTCCGAGATCATGGTTTGCATCTCGTTGTAGATCTCGTGGCGCTTGGCCTCGTCGAGCAAGCCCCGGGCTTCCAGCATCATCGAGTCGAACTTCGGCGACTTGTACTGGCTCTCGTTCCACGGCGCATCGGATGAGTAAAGCAGCGAGAAATAGATGTCCGGAGTCGGTCGCGGGTTGATGTTGCCGAAGTGGATTGGTGCCTTGAGCCAGTATTTGTCCCAATAGCCATCCGAGGGCACACGCTGGATATCGAGCTTCAGGCCGATATCGGCGCCCGCAGCCTGGATGATCATCGCCATGTCGACCGAGGAGTCCGCTGCCTGGGAAGCCACGACCGGGATCGATTGGCCGAGAACGCCGGCCTTCTGGAAATAGTGCTTGGCTTTGTCCGGATCGAATGCCTTTGGTTTCAGGTTCGGATTGTGGAAGGCATTCGCCTTTGAGATCGGCTGGTCGTTACCGACTTCACCGAAGCCGCGAAGCGCCGTGCTCACGATCTGCTCGCGATCGACCAGATACTTCATACCCGTCACGAAGTCGGGCTTGTTCAAGTCGAGGCGGATGTTCAGGTTCGTATAGGTTCCGGTGTTCGTCCTGGAAAGTGCAAAGCCGCTTTGCCCTTCCAGCAGCTTGGCGGAACGCGGATCGACAGCCGAGCAGAACTGCACATCGCCCGCCAGCAGCGCATTAACGCGGGCGCTGGCATCGCTGATGGCGAAGTACTCGAAGGAGTCGAGATGCGGCAGGTTCGGCTTCCAGTAATTCGTGTTCTTCTTGACGATCGAGCGGACGCCCGGCTCAAACGTCTCCAGGACGAAGGCGCCGGTGCCGATGCCCCTCGAAAAATCGGTCGTTCCGTCCTGCACGATCATGAAGTGATGCAGCGCCAGAATGTACGGAAGGTCGGCATTGGGCGCCTTCAGCACGATTTCGACGGTCAACGGGTCGATCGCCTTGATCTCGGTCATCTGGGCGGCAATCTTGGCAACCTTCGAGCCGACGGCCGGATCGAGGTGACGCTTCAGCGCGAACACGACGTCGGCGGAGGTGAGGGTCTTGCCATTGTGGTACGTGACGCCCTTGCGAAGCGTGACAGTCCAGGTCTTGGCGTCCTTGGTCTCGAGCTTCTCTGCAAGCTCCATTTGCGGGATGCCGGTGACGTCAATGAAGGTCAGGCGATTGTAGACCATGCAGCACCGCGCGTAGTCGGTGCCGAGCGAGGCTTTGGCCGGGTCAAGCGTGTCGGCATTGGAGGAGGAAATGCCGGCTGCCTTGATGTGGCCGCCGGAGACCGGAGTCGCGGCAATAGCCTGCTCTGCGCGGCTGAAGACGGCTCCGCCTGCGGAGACGGCAACGCCGCTTGCCAGCATCATCATCAGCAGATCGCGGCGGGTCGCACCGCGACGGATGGCGTCTTCGACGCGGGCGTCGTCCGATTTCGTCCAATTGGTAATCTTATCGGTCATAGCATTCCCCTTCTTCGTGTGATTGGGCGATGTCCGTCTTGTGCGGACTTTTCAGACCCGGTGAATTCTCTTGCTCGCGGTATTCCTCTTTTCGCGCCCTCTCCCTATGATCCGCCGGCTTACCGGCACAGGCGCCTGCACTCTCGCTGGGTATGCCGGTTGCCCAAGGTCGCTTTCGCTCCTCGGCTTGATGTCGAACAGTCTGTCATGTCCACCTTGGTGTATCGTTCGAATTACTCTGGGACAGCAGCATAAAATTGCGAACTTGCTTCCTGCGGCGGTATATCGCGAAGTGCCGCCGCAGGCGGTTTGGGCGGCTCAGGCCAGTGCGCTGCGAATATCCGGATCTTCCAGAGTCTGGTTCAGCGTCTGGCGGGTGCGCTCGATAATGGCGTCGATGTCGGCGTCCGTGCAGCAGAGCGGCGGGGCATAGCCCAGCACGCCTTGCGGGAAGGCGCGGATGACGAGACCGTTGTCCCAGGCGCGGTCGAAAATGCGGCGCGCTGGCTGGCTGGCTGCCGGAAGAGGCTTCTTCTTCGCCTTGTCAGTCACCAATTCGACGCCATAGAGCATTCCGCGACCGCGAATATCGCCGACGAGCGGATGATCTTGAAGGCTGTTCAACCCGTCCAGCAGACGCTGACCGGCCGTGACGCCGTTTTCGAGCAGCCCGCCTTCGTAGAGCTTCAGGACTTCCAGCGCGACGGCAGCACTCACCGGGTGTGCGGAATAGGTAAAGCCGTGGCCAACCGCCGCTTCGCCCGCGCCATCGGCAATCGTGTCATATACATGATCGGCCATGAAGACTGCCCCCATCGGCACGTAGCCGGAGGTCAGGCCCTTGGCGACCGTCATCATGTCCGGAACGATGCCTTCGTCGGTCGAGGCGAACAGAGGCCCGGTGCGGCCGAAGCCGGTGATGACTTCGTCGGCAATGAAAAGGATGCCGTAGCTCTTACAGAGATCGCGCATCGCCTTGATCCAGCCTCTGGGCGGCACGATAACGCCGCCCGAGCCTTGAATCGGTTCGGCATAAAATGCTGCCACGCGGTCTGCGCCGATCTCCTCGATCTTGGCCTTCAACGCTGCGAGCGAGGACGTGATGATCGCCGCATCGTCGGAGCCGACCGGGTTGCGGTAGGGGTAGGGCGAGGGGATCTTGTGCTGCCAGTCGAAGGGCAGGCCGAAACCGGCATGGAAGGCGGGAAGGGCGGTGAGCCCCGCACCGACCGAGGTCGAGCCATGATAGCCCTGCTGGATCGAAATGAATTGATCGCGCTGCGGTTCGCCTTTCGCAGTCCAGTAATAGCGTACGAAGCGGATGGTGGAGTCCACCGCATCCGAACCGCCCAGCGTGAAATAGACGCGGTTGAGATCGCCCGGCGCGCGTTCGGCAAGCTCTGCGGCAAGCCGGATCGCCGGTTCGGAGCCGAGATCGAAATAGCCGGTCGCATAGGGAAGTTCGCGCAGCTGCTTCGTCGCGGCTTCGATGATGCTCTCGTGGCCATAGCCGGCGTTGACGCACCACAGACCTGCAAAACCATCGACGAGCTGGTGGCCGTTGGCCTCGGTGACAGTCGCACCGGAGGCAGATTTCAGCACGCGCACGCCCTGCCGTTCATGGCCGCGGTAGGAGGAGACAGGGTGGATGAGGTGGGCGCGATCGAGTTCGATCAGGGAATTGGCGAGCATTCTCAAACTCCGAATTTGTTTCAGCCGAAAGCCTGGCTGACAAGGGCAAAGACTTTGGTTTCGGGCTCACCGGCGTCCTCGATCAGCGGACGTCGCATTGTCACACCGCCGCCGACATGCGCCAGGCCCAGTTCGGAAAGCCAGGACGCAAGACCGGTTTCGCTGTCCGTATCGACGCGCAGGAAGGCGCCCTCACGCGATGAGGCGAAATAGGCGATCAGCGCGCAAGCGGTCTTCGAATCCGGTGCAATGACAGGGCCGATGACCTCGCCGCGCCCGAACGGGCGGATCGCTGCCCAGGCCACCACGGCGTCGCCCTTGCGCACGACAGCGATCTGTCCGCGCTCCAGCAGTACATCGACAAGCGCCGAGCGGTCGGTACTATATGCATTGCGGTCGAGTGCCCTGACGGTCTCCACATCGTTATTCTGCATGTCCTCGACCCCTCCGGGACGTTGGACTGCGTGAACCTCGCCCTGATGCTGACGGATCGTGCCCGTGGCAACGAAGCCCAGCTTTTCATAAAGTGGCAGGCCTTCCTTCGTGGCGATCAGGCGCAGTGGTCGAGCGCCCGCGAGTTCGAAGGCGCGTTCCATCAACTTGCGGCCGAGACCGAGGCCGCGCATGGATTTGTCCACCATCACCATGTTAATCGTTGCATAGGCGTCGCCGAGCGGGGTCATAAAGGTCGTGCCCATAACGCGACCGGTTCCGTCGATCGCGACAATGCCAGCGCTCAATTGCTGGACCATCGCCCAGTCTTCACGGCGATGGGGCCAGCTTTCGGCGCGCGACAACACAACGGCGTCGTCAAGATGCTCAGGCCCGAAGGCGACGAGGTCGATCTGGTTCTGCATGGACATTTCCTTTCGTGACCGGAAGTCTCGGTCAGGACGGAGAAGCTAATCGTCTGAATGGCGCGACTGGCGCGCTATCTTCCGCCGAAGCGTAACGCCGGTGCGGCATCTTATGCTGTGATCTCGATGCGGCAGGTCCTTGAGAGGGGCAGCGAGGGCTCCGGACGGGCGTTGGCCTGCAATTGTGTGCCAAAGGGGACCGCAGATTAAGAACTTTGTGCTTTGAGGACGGGCGATTTCGGCCCGCCGACTTGGCACGACACCTCCTATGATCAGGTCAATGAAACAGAACGCCAGAGGAAGAACTTGATGGCCATTCGTCCGAAATACGTGTCCTTCGACTGCTACGGCACGCTGATCAATTTCGATATGGCGGGTGCGGCCCGCGATCTTTACGGCGACCGGCTCGACGAGCAGGCCATGCAGAAGTTCATCCGCAACTTCTCCGCCTATCGCCTGGACGAGATCATGGGTGCTTGGAAGCCTTATGCAGAGGTCGTTCACAATTCGCTATCGCGCACCTGCAAGGCCAATGGCGTGACCTTCAAGGACGAGGACGCGCAGATGGTTTACGAACGCGTGCCGACTTGGGGTCCGCATGCCGATGTGCCAGCGGGGCTTGCCAAGGTGGCCAAAGAAATTCCGCTGGTGATCCTGTCCAATGCCATGAACTCGCAGATCATGTCGAATATCGAAAAGCTCGGCGCGCCCTTCCATGCCGTCTATACAGCCGAACAGGCACAGGCCTACAAGCCGCGCTTCCAGGCTTTTGAATACATGTTTGACATGCTTGGCTGCGCCCCCGAAGACATCCTGCATGTCTCCTCCTCCTTCCGCTACGACCTGATGTCGGCGCATGATCTCGGCATCACGAACAAGGTCTGGGTCAATCGCGGCCATGAGCCGGCCAACCCCTATTACGGCTATACGGAAATCGCCGACATTTCTGGCCTGCCGGGCGTTGTGGGTCTTTGAGAAAGCGTGAGCACGATGAAATTCGTCTCCTATTGGCATGACACGGCGCCGGCCTTTGCGGGAGCTGCACAGGGCCCGGTCGACGGTCATTACGATGTGGCCGTCGTCGGGGCAGGCTTTACCGGGCTCGCCGCCGCGCGGCAGCTGGCCAGGGTGGGGGCGAAGGTTGTCGTACTGGAGGCCGAGCGCGTCGGCTTCGGCGCCTCGGGCCGCAATGGTGGGCATCTGAACAACGGGTTGGCGCATAGCTATCTCGGCGCCAAGTCAGAGCTTGGAAAGGAACGCGCCATCGCGCTCTACCATGCACTGGACGCTTCCATCGACATCATCGAGGCGCTCATCGCCGAAGAGGGGATCGACTGCAACTTCCGCCGCTCAGGCAAGCTGAAGCTCGCCTCCAAGCCGCAGCATTTCGAAGCGCTTGCCCGCAATTTCGAAGCACTGAACAAGGAATGCGATCCCGACACGGCGCTGCTCTTGGCGGAAGAGCTGAAACGTGAGATCGGCTCGCCCTTCCACGGGGCGATGCTGTCGAAGAAGAGCGCTATGATGCATATGGGTCGCTATGTCGTCGGTCTGGCTGAAGCTGCCGTGCGGCATGGCGCGACATTTTTTGAAGGTACGACAGTCACGGACCATAAGGAGGCGAATGGCGTGCACACGCTACAAACCTCGCGCGGGACGGTCACGGTCGCCAATGTCATCATGGCGACCGGAGCTTACACGACGAAGAATTTCAGCTGGTTCCGCCGCCGCATCATCGCTGTGGGCAGCTTCCTCATCGCCACGCGCCCGCTGACGGATAGCGAAGTGCAAGCCGTGATGCCGGGCAACCGAACCTGCGTCAACACGATGAATATCGGCAATTACTGGCGGCTTGCGCCCGACAACCGCCTGATCTTCGGCGGCCGCGCCCGTTTTTCGGCGACCTCGGATCAACGCTCCGATTCCAAGAGCGGCGAAATCCTGCGCGACAGCATGGAGCGTATCTTCCCGCAATTGAAGGGCATCGACATCGACTATTGCTGGGGTGGTCTCGTTGATATGACCGCCGACCGCTATCCGCGCGCCGGCTTCCATGACGGTCTGTGGTACGCCATGGGTTATTCCGGCCACGGCGCGCAGCTCTCCACCTATCTGGGCATGACGGTCGCCGATGCCATCCTCGGCCGCGCCGACCGCAACCCCATGCGCGACTACCCTTGGCCCGCCGTTCCTGGCCATTTTGGCAAGCCCTGGTTCTTGCCGCTGGTGGGGCAATATTACAAGATGCTCGACAGGTTTCAGTGAGCCTCCTCCCGGCTCAAACTTGAGGCGCCGATTGCAAGCAATCCGCGCCTTCGTTTTATTCCTGATTGTCAATGAGGAAAACGGGCGATCTTTCGGCCGCCTTTCCCGGTCGTCAGGCCAGCCCACCCATGTGGAAGCTCTTTGTTTCCAGATATTCCTCAATCCCCATCTGCGCGCCCTCGCGGCCGAGGCCGGATTGCTTGACGCCGCCGAAGGGGGAGACTTCCATGGAGATTAAACCTGTGTTGAGCGCCACCATGCCGAATTCCAGCGCCTCGCCGACGCGCCAGGCGCGTTTCATGTTTTCGGTGTAGAAATAGGACGCGAGCCCGAAGGGCGTGCCATTGGCAATCGCGATGGCCTCTTCCTCCGTCTCGAAGCGGAAGAGCGGGGCGACGGGGCCGAAGGTTTCTTCCGTGGCGAGCTGCATGTCGATGGTCGCGCCCGTCAGCACCAGCGGCGCAGTATACTGCGCGCCTTTCGGCATGACGGGCGTGTCGGTGATGATCTTCGCTCCCTTGGAAAGGGCATCGGCCACATGGCGTTCGATCTTGTCGATGGCGGTGGCGTTGATCATCGGGCCGATGGAAACGCCGGCTTGCGTGCCCGGACCGACCTTCATGGTATCGACGCGGGCCTTGAGCTTGGCAGCGAAGGCGTCGTAGATGCCCGATTGCACGAGGATGCGGTTGGCGCAGACGCAGGTCTGGCCGCCATTGCGAAACTTGGAGGCAAGCGCGCCTTCGACGGCGAGATCGAGATCGGCGTCGTCGAACACGATGAACGGCGCATTGCCGCCAAGCTCCAGGCTCAGCCGCTTGACGCTCTCGGCAGCCCCGCGCATCAGCAACGAGCCGACGCGGGTCGAGCCGGTGAAGGAGATCTTGCGCACGGTCTCATTGGCCATCAGCTCGTTGCCGATCTCGGTCGGCATGCCGGTGACGATGTTGATAACCCCCGCCGGAATGCCGGCGCGTTCGGCGAGTGCGCCCAGCGCCAGTGCCGAATAGGGGGTGAACTCGGACGGCTTTATGACGACCGTGCAGCCGGCAGCGAGCGCGGGCGCCACCTTGCGGGTGATCATCGCATTGGGGAAATTCCACGGCGTGATGATGCCGCAGACGCCCACCGGTTCCTTCATCACCAGAATGCGGCGGTCGCGCGAGGGCGCGGGGATCATCTGGCCATTAATGCGACGGGCTTCCTCGGCAAACCATTTGACGAAGGAGGCGCCATAGCGGATCTCGCCGCGCGCCTCGTCCAGCGGCTTGCCCTGCTCCAAGGTCAGGATCAGCGCCAGATCATCGACATTCTCGATCATCAGATCGAACCATTTTTCGATGATCACGGCCCGCTCGGCATTGGTCTTCGTCTTCCAGAGCCTGAAGGCCGCTTCGGCCGCGACGACAGCGGCGCGGGTCTCTTCACCGCCCATGTCCGGAATGGTGCCGATGGCGTCTTGGGTGGCTGGGTCGATCACATCGACGGTCTTGCCCGAGCGGGCGGCGATCCATTCGCCATTGATGAGACCGGCCTGGCGCAGCAGGCTCTTGTCCTTGAGGTTCAGCATGGATTTAGTCCTTCGAAGAGGTAAGGGCGGCAATGACCGCAGCGGTGATTGCATCGGTGGAATCCTTGCCCGGAACGGTGCCGATCCCTATTGCCGTGACGCTCGACAACGCAGCCATCACGCGCGCTGCGGCGTCCTTTTCGCCGAGATGATCCAGCATCATCGCGCCAGACCAGATGGTGGCCATTGGATTGGCGATGCCCTTGCCGGCAATATCCGGGGCCGAACCGTGGACGGGTTCGAACATGGAGGGTGCGGAGCGGCCCGGGTTGATGTTGGCAGACGCCGCAAAGCCGAGGCCGCCCTGGATGGCAGCGCCGATGTCTGTCAGAATGTCGCCGAAGAGATTGGAGGCGACGACGACATCGAGGCTTTCCGGGGCCATGATCATGCGGGCGGAGATCGCATCGACATGATAGCTCGTTACTTCGACATCCGGGTAGTCGGCAGCGACTTTCCGGGTGATCTCGTCCCAGAACACCATGGAATGTTTCTGCGCATTGGATTTGGTCACCGAGGCGAGCTTGCCGCGGCGCGCGCGGGCCTGCTCGAAGCCAAAGCGAAGAATGCGTTCGACAGCAGTGCGAGTGAAGATCGCGGTTTCCACCGCCACTTCATCTTCCGTCCCCTGGTGTACGCGGCCGCCAGCCCCTGAGTATTCACCTTCGGTATTCTCGCGGATGCAGAGAATGTCGAAGCCTTCGGCCTTCAGCGGCCCCTCGACCCCCGGCAGCAGCCGGTGTGGGCGGATATTGGCATATTGCACGAAGGCCTTGCGGATCGGCAGGAGTAGGCCGTGCAGCGACACCGAATCTGGAACTTCCGCCGGCCAGCCGACCGCGCCGAGTAGAATAGCATCGAAACCGCGGAGCGTCTCGATGCCGTCTTCCGGCATCATACGGCCAGTTTGCTTGTAGAAGGCGCAGGACCACGGGAATTCGGTGCCTTCCAGTGCAAAGCCGGAGGTATTCGCCACAGTTTGCAGGACGGCCCAGGCAGCATTTGTGACATCGCGTCCAATACCGTCACCGGGGATCAATGCTATCTTATGCGTGTTCACGATGCTTCCTCCTTCGGTCCCGTCAGTTGACGACGACATAAATTTTCCGGACGGTTTCGATCGTCTTCCAGACGCCAGTGAAGCCGGGCTTCATCACAAAGCTGTCGCCGGCCTTGTACACGATCGGCTGGCCGCCATCGGGCGTGATTTCGACAACGCCGGAGAGAATGTGGCAGAATTCGAAGACTTCGCCCTTGATGGACTTCGTTTCGCCGGGTGTTGCTTCCCAGACGCCGGAAAGCACCTTGCCGTCCTTCGCCTCATCCATCGCCCAGGTCCTGAAGGCAGGCGAGCCAGTGATCAGCCGCTCAGGCAACGGGCCGGATTCGCGGGGCGTAAAGGTCGGGTTCGGGTCGAGGGTCTTGAGGAGGGACATGTCATTCCTTTCGAGGGTCGGTTTGTGGGATGAGTTGAGGCTGGTCGGTAGCCCGACAGCCTGTGAGATGATCCTTCACGTGGTGCAGCGATCGCCAAGCGCTTCGATGAAGCGCTGGCAGGCAGCAAGCTCGCTTGTCAGAATGAATTCGTCCGGCTTGTGGGCTCTGTCGATATCGCCTGGGCCGCAGATAATCGCATCGACACCCGCCGCCTGGTAGAGCCCGGCCTCGGTGCCGTAGCTAACTGCACTAATCGGTGTCTGGCCGGTCAAGTCTTCCACGAGCTCAGCCAGCGGTCTCTTGGGAGACAGAGCAAGCGCCGGATAGGCGCTGACATCTTCCCATTCCACCTCAAACCCCGCCGTGCGGAGCGCTTCGGCCTTCTCCCGAACAGACGCAAGCAGACCGTTCGGGCGCACGCCGGAAATGGCCCGGGCCTCCAACTCCAGCGCGCAGAGATCGGGGATGATGTTGATGGCCTTGCCGCCGGCAATCGTTCCGACCTGGAGCGAGGAATAGGCGGGCTCAAAGGCTGCGTCGAAGGGACCTTCAGTCAGCTTCTGCGCCTGCTCGATAGCCGCATTGAGCACGCTCGCGATGGCATGAACGGCGTTGAGCCCGAGGTCGGGGCGCGACGAGTGGCCGGCACGACCGCGCACGGTGACGCGGGCAGCGGCCTTGCCTTTGTGGGCGAGCACGGCGCGCATATTGCTCGGTTCGCCGATGATTGCACCAAGTGGCGGCGCGCACAGCTTGGGCAGCCGTGCAATCAGATGCGGCACGCCGCGGCAACCGGCCTCCTCGTCATAGGAGAAGGCGAGATGGATTGGTCGCTTAAGCCGGGCCTTTACCAATTGCGGCACGGCGGCCAGCGTTGCGGCGAGACAGCCCTTCATGTCGGTCGTGCCGCGCCCGAAGAGCTTTTCGCCATTGCGGCGGAGCCGAAAGGGGGCCGACGTCCATTCGCTCGCCTCGGCCTGCACGACATCCATATGGCCGGAGACGAGATAACCGGGTACATTCGCCGGCCCGATCGTTGCGAAGAGGTTGCAGCGGTCGCCTTCCGGCCCTGCATACAAGGCCGCATCGATGTCATGGGCGCTCAGGTAATGACGGATCCAGCCGACAATTTCGCCGTTCGGCGTGCCGACGACGGATGGGAAAGACACCAGCTTTTCCAGAATTTCGGTCGCGTTCATGTATTCCCCGATGCGGCTTTGGCACGTCTGTGACATGCTTCGGCGGTGCTTCAGGATGGCGCTTTTCGACAGGATTCCATGCGGAACCTGCATGCGTTTCGGTCGAATGTTGCGCGTCGACGGAATTTTCGAGCAAATTGTGCGGTGAGGGGACTTTATGATGCATGTGCTGCCGCGCATCGCTGTGGCAGCCTGATCGTGAACAGTTCAAGAATGGATCGGTGGTCGAAACCATGATGCCAAGCGAGAAACTTCAGATCGATGCCTTCGCCATGGAGATCGGCGATGTGGCTGATGCCGATCTTGGGCAGCTGCACGCCCTGTCTATTTCCGTTGGCTGGCCGCATCGGGCCGAGGACTGGCAATTCCTGCGCGAGGTCGGCAAGGGCGTGGTGGCGACCGATGAGATCGGCCGCATCATGAGTTCGGCCATGTGGTTCAGCCAATCGCCGGAGCTCGCGACCATCGGCATGGTCATCACCTCGCCGCGCCTGCAAACGCAAGGAACCGGCCTCTGGCTGATGGAATATGCGCTGAAGGATCTGGCCGGCGTTAATCTCCGCCTCAACGCGACGCGGGCCGCCCAGCGCCTCTATCTGTCGCTCGGCTTCAAGCCGGAAAAGAAAGTGTATCAGTGTCAGGGCGTCGCGACGCATCCGCCGGCCGATCTGACTGTCTCCGGCGAACTTCGCCCGTTGACGGATGCCGACGTGGACGCGGCGGCGCGACTGGACGCGGGCGCTTTCGGGGTGGCGCGGACGGAGCTGATGGCCAAGCTTTTCCAGCACTCTCGCGGTTACGGTCTCTTCCGCGACGGGCGCCTCGTCGCCTTCGCCCTGTGTCGCCGCTTTGGGCGCGGCCATGTCGTCGGTCCCATCGTGGCCTCGAATGATGAGGACGCGATGGCCGTCGTGGCGCCGCATATCCGCGATCATGAGGGACGGTTCCTGCGTCTCGACACACATTTCGAGACGGGCGATTTTGCACTTCTCGTCGTACGCAGCGGTCTTGCCGTGTTCGATACAGTCCTGACAATGTCGCTCGGAAAGTCGCTCGCCGATTTTGCGTCCGGCGAGGCCGATGCACCCATCACCTATTCGCTGGTCAGCCAGACGCTCGGCTAAATCATATTGCCATTTCTTTTTCCGAGCGCGCTGAACCGAGCTCGCACTCACCCCTCCGCACTTTCAGGTGTCGCGCTTGAATGGCCACCGTCTTATACGCAAGGACATCTCCATGATCGAACGAGAAAACAGCTTCTACATCGACGGACAGTGGCAGTATTTTTCCGATGTCGATCGGCTCCCAGTAATCGATCCGGCGTCGGAAATGGTGACGGGCCATGTTGCTGGTGGCAACGCTCGCCATGTGGATTTGGCCGTTGCCGCCGCCCGCAAGGCGTTTCCGGCCTTCTCGCAAATGCCTGTCCCGGAGAGGCTCGCTCTGCTCGGCAGGATGCACGCGCTGCTCAATGAGCGCGCCGAGGTCTTTGCGGAGGCCGTTGTCTCGGAAATGGGCGCCGCAATCAGCTTTGCCCGCGCCACGCAGGTGCCGTTTGCCGCCGAGCATATCCGGGTGCAGATGGAGGTGCTGGAAAAATACCGGTTCGTGACCGTGGACGGGAACCGTGCCACGGCCAAGGAAGCCATCGGCGTCTGCGCCCTGATCACCCCCTGGAACTGGCCGCTCTACCAGATCACCGCGAAAGTGGCGCCTGCCATTGCCGCCGGCTGCACCATCGTGCTGAAGCCAAGCGAATTGTCGCCGTACAGCGCGCTCCTCTTCGCGCAGCTGATGCATGATGCTGGCACGCCGCCGGGCGTGTTCAATCTCGTCAACGGCACCGGCGAAAGCGTCGGTGCGGCTCTGTCGTGTCATCCGGAAGTCGATATGATCTCGATCACGGGCTCCACCCGCGCCGGTGTCCTGGTGGCGCAGGCCGCTGCTCCGACCGTAAAGCGCGTCGTGCAGGAACTCGGCGGCAAGTCGCCGAATATTCTTCTCGACGACGCACATTTCGAAGAGGCGGTGCCAAAGGGCGTGCTGGCGGGCATGCGCAATGTCGGTCAGTCGTGCAGCGCGCCGACGCGGATGCTGGTTCCTGCTCACCGGCTTGCGGAAGTCGAGATGCTGGCGGCAAAGGCCGCGCAGGCGCTCGTCGTCGGCGATCCGCTCGATCCGCAGACCAGCATGGGGCCCATCGCTAATCGCGCCCAGTTCGAGCGCGTGCAGACGATGATCCGGGCCGGCATCGATGATGGCGGGAAACTAATTGTCGGTGGCCTTGGTCGCCCGAACGGGCTGAACCACGGCTATTACACGCAACCGACGATCTTCTCCGAAGTAACACCCGACATGCGCATCGCGCGGGAGGAAATCTTCGGGCCAGTGCTCTCCATCATGCCCTACCGGGATGAGGAAGAGGCGATTGTCATTGCCAACGACACGGAATACGGGCTCGGCGCCCATGTGCAGTCCTCTGATCGCGAGCGGGCGCGCAAGGTCGCGGCGCGCATCCGGGCGGGCCAGGTTCACATCAATTATCCGGCTTGGGACGGCGCGGCCGCCTTCGGCGGCTACAAGCGGTCAGGCAACGGGCGCGAATATGGGGTCTATGGGCTTGAGGAATATCTCGAGACGAAATCCATTCTCGGCTACTGACGCCCTCACCACTGTACAGAAACAAGATCAAACCTAAGCAAAGTTGGAACCGATGGAACAGTCAGTGGTCGATATGACCTGCACGGAAAACGCAATGACGCTCGAATCGCTGGAAACGCCCTGTCTGGTGCTGGACGCCGAGCGGATGGAGCGGAATATTTCGCGGCTGAGAACCCGACTGGACGGTCTCGGCGTTTCGCTTCGCCCCCATCTGAAGACGGCCAAGTCTGTGGAAGTCGCCCGCCGGGTCATGACGACGCCGCAGGGACCGGCGACCGTCTCCACGCTCAAGGAAGCCGAGCAGTTTGCCGCCGCCGGGGTCCGCGATATGATCTACGCGGTCGGGATCACGCCCGCCAAGCTGGCGCGCGTTCTGGAGTTGCGGGCGAGGGGGGTTGACCTCGTGGTCGTTCTGGACAACGTGGATCAGGCCCGTGCGGTTGTGGAAGCGTCGGTGAATTCCGGGACGCGGATCCCGGCCATGATCGAGATCGACTGCGACGGCCACCGCTCGGGCGTTGCGCCGACCAATCAAATCTTGCTTCTGGAAATTGGGCAGAGCCTGGCGGCGGGCGCGGAACTGCGCGGCGTGCTGACCCATGCGGGCGACAGCTACAAGGGCGGCGGACCGGAAGCGCAAGAGCGGTTCGCGGAAGCCGAGCGCGCGGCCGTTGTCGAGGCAGCACAGTTCCTGCGCGCCTCCGGCCTGCCTTGCCCGGTCGTCAGCGTCGGCTCGACACCGACCGCGCATCACGCGTTGGATTTATCGGGTGTTACGGAAGTCCGCGCCGGCGTCTTCGTCTTCTTCGATCTCTTCATGACCGGTGTCGGCATCTGCCAAGTCGACGAAATTGCGATGAGCGTCATGGCGACAGTCATAGGCCATCAGCACGAGAAGGGATGGATCATCACCGATGGCGGATGGATGTCGCTGTCGCGCGACCGTGGCACAGCCAAACAGGCGGTTGATCAGGGTTACGGTCTGGTCTGCGACATCGAAGGCAAGCTCTACCGCGATATCATCGTGGCGGATGCGAATCAGGAACATGGCATCATCGCCGTGCGGCCCGGTTCCGATGCTCTACTGCCAGACCTCGCGGTCGGCGACCGCGTGCGCATCCTGCCGAACCATGCCTGTGCGACGGGCGCCCAACACGATGCCTATCATGTCGTGCGCGGAACATCGCACGCCGTCGACGCCCGCTGGTCGCGCTTCGGAGGCTGGTGATGTCCGGATTTATCAACGTCAATACCGATCATGCGCCGGCTCCGGCAGGCCATTATGTGCAGGCAAAGATCGCCGGTCAGCACGTTTACATTTCCGGCCAACTCCCCATCCGGCCGGATGGTGCGCCGCTCGACACCGACGCCTTCGAGACGCAGGCCGAGCAGGCGATCGACAATATGCTGGCGATCCTGAAGGCCGCCGGCGGCACGCCTGCCGACCTCGTTCGGGTGACCGCCTATATCGTGGGCGTGAGCAACTGGCCGCGCTTCAATCAGATCTATGCGCGAAAGCTGGGGGATGCGAGACCGGCGCGTACTGTCGTACCAGTGCCAGAACTCCACTATGGATATCTGGTGGAAATTGATGCCATCGCCGTGACGGGGACCTCTTCTCCCGAAACGTGAAGCGTTGGGAGGGGCACTGTATCATCAACGGTCAGGCGTAAAGACAGGTGCCCAGCCGTTTGGCCCCTACCGCTTGCGGGCGTCTCTGCATTAACCTGAATGTCAATAACCGCGTGTTCGGTCGACGAGGCCGATGAGATCGCTACCGGCAAGATGGCGCCGGATATTGTCGATAACGGCGCTTGCCGCGCTCACCGGCTGAGTGACGCTGGCGACATGCGGTGTCATGATAATCTTCGGATGCATCCAGAATGGATGATCTTCAGGCAGAGGCTCCGGGTCGGTAACGTCGATGATTGCCGCGTTCAGGTGATCGCTATCCAGCGCCGCAAGCATCGCCATTTGATCGAGCTGCGGACCGCGACCGACATGGATCAGCGCAGCTCCCTTAGGCAGTCTGGAAAAGAGAGCCGAATTCAAGATGCCGTGGGTTTGTGCTGTCAGGGGCAGAAGGCAGACGAGGATATCGGTCTGCGCCAGCATTGTCTCGAGCCCGTCTGCACCATGATGGCAGGTCACCCCGTCAAGAGATCGCGGACTGCGGCTCCACGCTGCCAGCGGAAAGTCGAGCGGTTTGAGGCGTTGGAGAACGGCCTGCGACAGCATGCCAAGACCGAGGATGCCGACGCGCCGTTCTGCTGTCTGCCTCTGCGGGAGCGGTGCCCAGCGCCTGTTCCGCTGGTGGTCGAGATAGGCGGGCAGGTTGCGATGGAGCGCCAGCGTCGCCAGCAGCACATATTCCTGCATCATCCGAACGATGCCATCCTCGACCATCCGCACGAGCTTCACATGATGGGGGATGAACGCAAGATCGAACTGATCAACACCCGCCCCGATCGAGAAGATGATCTCAAGATTGTGATATCGAGAGAGATCGGTCGGTGCTTTCCAGGTGATGAGATACCGCACCGCATCCGGATCCACGCTTGCGGCATCCATGCAGAACGGAATGTCAGGCAATGCAGCGGCAAAGGCGTCGGCAAAAACTGAACCGCGGCTGGCGTCGGAGTTAAACAAAAAGGTCAAACCGCGCGCTCCTTCAGGCTGAAGATCATCTGCTGGCACCAGACAGAAGCGCCACTGCGATCTTCTTCTTCGGCAATGTCTCTAGGAAGTAAAATGGCGGATTCTTGCGGGATTGCATGCCGAAGCCGCGTTCATTTCGATGGAAAATTGCAAGGATAGCGGAGAGATATCGAGCAAATTCTGCGGCACGTGATGCCACGGAGGCGCTAACCATTTCATGGTGTTTGCCGACGCTTCGCGAGCCGGCAAACGTTCAGCCGTCGGCGTAGATCGCCGCGAGATCGCTCAAGTCCCAGTTTCCGCCCGACAGGACGGCACAGACCTTTTCGTTCGGCTTCAGGCCAACAGACCCGGCCAGCAAGGCGCCGATCGTAATTGCGGCGGCTGGTTCAGCGATAAGTTTTGCATCCTTTGCCAGAACACGCATACCCTCAATGATGTGCTGATCCTCGACCAGTATGATTTCATCGACATATTTCTCGATGATAGGGAAGGGGTTCTTGGCCGGTACGCTGAGCCGCAGACCGTCTGCAATTGTGTTGAGTAAGGGAAGAGAGGTTCGCTCCTTGTTGATCCGGCTTTGGTGGTATTTCGGGGTCAGCGCAGGCTCTGCACCAATGACGCGGACCGACGGTTTTGTCTCCTTGATGGCAGTGGCAATGCCGGAAATCAGGCCACCGCCGCCCATGGGAACGATGACCGTATCCACATCCGCAAGATCGTCGAGAATTTCGCAACCAATCGTTCCCTGTCCCGCCATGACGATCGGGTCCTCGAAGGCGTGGATGGGCACGTAGTCGTTTTCAGCGGCGATCTCGTAAACGTGCTTCCAACGGGCTGCATTGTCGCCGTCGAAGAGAACGACTTCTGCTCCCAGCGCCTTCGTGTTCTCGATCTTTATCTTGGGCGAGGTTGTTGGCAGCACCAATATCGCTTTCACGCCCAGCATTTTGGCGGCATAGGCCAATCCCTGCGCATGATTGCCCGATGAGGTGGCGATGATACCGTTGGCAATATCGTCACGGGAAAGCGAAAGAGCCTTGTTGAGCGCGCCGCGTATTTTGAAGGCGCCGGTAACCTGCAAGATCTCTGGCTTGAGGTAGAGTTCGCAACCCACGGACTTTTCGATCTTGTCCGCGCGCAGAAGTGGCGTGTGCCGTATATGGGGTTTCAGACGCGCGCGCGCGTCAAGTATGTCCTGTATCGTGGGGAAAGTTCTCATGATCGTCACTCAATGAAAGAGAAGAATGTGCCGACATTTTCGGCGAGAGCGTTCTGATAGATGGAACCGGCCGTGGTGTTATCCTGTATGGCCATGCCGGTTGAATCGAAGATCGTTATTTCGTCATCGCTTGTTCGACCGGGCTTCGTGCCCAGCAGAACCTGCCCGATTTCAGCGTGAATGGATTCCATGGAGATGATTCTATTGGCGAGCGGGTGATAGGTTTCACCCTTCTGCGTGCACTGAGAGATCGAATCGACCACGATTTTCGCGTTTCTGAACAGTTCGGGGTCAAGCTCCTGCTTGCCGCGCTGGTCCGTCCCGATGGCGACAATATGGGTGCCGGGCTTGACCCAGTCTGCCTGCACCAGATCGCCCTTGCCGCGGGTCGTTGTGATGAGGATATCTGCTTTTTCGACAGCGTCTTTTTTCGACGCCGCAATCCTGACCGATATATCGAATTCGCGTTCGATGTCTTTCTGGAAGGCGGACAGGGTTTCCGGCGTGCGGCTCCAGGCGTGAATTTCTTCGATCTGCATGACCTGGCTGATCGCCCGGATCTGCATTCGCGCCTGATTGCCGGTGCCGATTGCCGTAATGGCCCGGGCGTTTTTCCGCGCAAGCGCCTTAACGGAGACAGCACCGGAGGCGCCGGTTCGCAGACCGGTAATTAGGCTTCCGTCTATGATACAGGCCAGCGCGCCGCTTCTGGCGTCGAAAAGGAGGATCGTTCCCATGCTGTTGGGGACGTCGTAGGCCTGGGGGTTGTGCTTGAAGCCCCCGGAATGCGCCTTCATCGAGATCAGTTCCGTCTGCTTGTGATAGCCCAGCTTGAAATCGATCTCTCCGCGCCCCTCCGGCAGGTGGATGCTGAGATAGTCGGGTTGCTCCACCTGATTGCTGCTATACGCCTTGTAGGCATCTTCCACAGCGCCGATGACCTGCCGCATGTCGACGAGATGCGTGACTTGGTCCCTGTTAAGCAGAAGCGTTTGCATCGCTGACCTCGGTTCGCTTGGAGTTATCGGCAGACTCAACCGACTGCTTCGTAAGAAGACCGTGCCCCGCTTCTTCGGTCATTTTTCACCGCGCGAGCATCTGCAAACGCAGATCATTGCGAATTTAATCCGGGCTTTGGTAGTAAATTTTGGCCTCCAACTGTCGGCTCCCAAACGCCTTATCGGCGTCTTCACCGCCAGCGATCCTATCCCGCTCAGGCAAACCTTGGAGCCATCGAAGAAGCCTGATTGGTAAAACGCCAGGGATCGGCGCAAGGCGTGTCGTTCGCCACCCTCAGAGGCCTAGATATTGCCAATGGAAGGGTGACAGGTGTCTGGGAAAACGCCAGTCGGGCATTCCTTGAGGCCGACCGCAAATCTATGCGACAGATCAGAACGGCGACTGGGATCGCAACGATCAATCCGGACCTGTTGACGGCCGCTGAGCGGATCCAAATATCAGGGATATCTGCATCGAGGAAATACGAACGCCGCGATTCTGGACTTGGCCAAGTCCGGTGTTGCAACCAAAAAATCATTCGTCGCACCGGGCACAGTCGTGGGTCGTCAGGCGGGTGCTGCGCGGTCAGAGATCCGACGTGATCCGCGTGCGGGAGAACTCCCTTGAAGTTTTTCTGCCATGGCTCGGTGCACAGTGGAGTGCCGGTCACCGCAATGGCACACACTTGTGGCGAGAGCCGACGCGCCACGGGTTCCGTGGCTGCCTTCGCGTCGTAACCGAATGAGCGACGCCTCGGAGAAAGCCGGAAAAGATGGATTTCGAGGCGTTGACCCGTACGCCCTTGGCACGGACTGTCGCACGCCTCATGACCACCAGTCGCGACGATCTCTCCAGGCCCATCGGGAAGGATGTTCGGCTTCATGCTCCGTCACGATCCGAACGGCGCGTGCACGGACCTCAGCGGAAACTTGTTCGTCGTCTTGCTTGTTATAACCCTACTTCTAACGCGCCGGGTCTCCGGCAAACACGGCACGGCTCAAGTGAGGACTTTGGGAAGTTATAAAGGCGTCCCCAAATCTGGGGCTACTCAGCTGTGCTCGGCCTCGGCTGCCACCGAGATGGCGCAGAACCTCTTCCACGCCATCTCGTGTTTGGTCAGAAGACCTTGGTAATGGAAATTGCGAAGGTGCGACCACGACCGTGATAATCGAAGACCGACTCGTCGACCAATCCGCCGTAGAGCGCCTTCGCACGAGAGCCCCAGACCGTGGTGTAATCCGTATCGAACAGGTTCTGAATGCCGAAATTGATCGTCGTGGCCTGTTCGGCGAACGTATAGCGACCGCCGAGATTGAAGAGATTGTAGCCTTCGATCTCGTAACCGGCGTCATCCTCAAGACTGAAGACATGCTCGGCGGTCAGTCGGATGGAAAAAGCTTCGTTGCCCCAGCCGATGTGGCCGCCGGCCTTTGACGTGCTCGCCGTGCCGACCGATTCCTGGTACCAGCCATTGGCGCCCTTCTTTTCCGACTTTACCCAGTGACCGAGCAGACCGACATCGAAACCGTTGTCGAATTTGTAACCAGCCTCTGCCTCGATACCGTAGACCCGACGCTTCTCGTCGTTCATCCCGATGGTCAGCGTCGTGCGATTGAGGCTGATCGAGCGGTCGGAGGTCGAGTAATAGGCAGCTGTCGTGACATTGAGGCTGCCGTCGTCATGACGGAATCCGACTTCGAAACTGTCGGTCTTGATCGCTTCGAGTGCCGAGGTGGAGACGTTGACGCTGTTTTTCAGGACGTAGTGCCCATTGGACAGTTTGTAAGTGCCGACCCCATAATACTTAGCCGGATCCGGCAGTTCGAAACCTTGCGAGAAGTTCGCATAGATCTGCTGGTCTGGCGTGACGTCATAGGTCGCGCCGGCATTTACCAGCAGCGCGTCGTAGTTGACATCGCCGCCGGGGATGGCATCGGCCGAGGTCGCCGCACGATTGAGGATCGCCACCTGCTGGGCTGCGCCAACGAAATCGCCAACTTCCGTCTTGGCAAACTGGTAGCGCAAGCCGCCGCTGACAGTCAGCCGGTCAGTTGCCTCCCAGGAGGCCTCGGTAAAGCCCGCAATCGTTGAAACGTCGATATCCGGATAGAGGCCAGTGATGCCAATCGTGTCGAAATCCAGACCGCCGGACATAACAGCCGTAGTCAGATTGAAAATCGATTGGTCAGCCGAGAGACTGTCACGATCGGCATCGACGCCGTATGTCAGGGTCACCGTGTCTGTGAGTTCCGACACGATGGCAGCCTTGAAGCTGTAGTATTCGGTCTTCTGCTGGCTGGCGCCGAAATACGTGCCGGCAGCGGTGCCGGTCGAGGGGAAGGGATTGAAGACAATATCCTCGCTACGCGCGGCTCCCTGCAACAGCAATTGCTGACCAAAGAAATCCGCATCGGTATAGCTCAGCGTCAGCATTTTGCGGCGGGTTTGAGGCTCGACATCCGATGAGTAGCCGGAGCGGGCTTCAAACAGCCTCGGATTGGTGAGACCGGAGAGAAACGGTCCATAATAGAGGCCGTAATCGCTGTCCTGAGCACTGTCGAAATACTGCATCGTCGCGTCGAGGCGGCGATCTTCGTCGATCTGCACCCCGACTGAGCCCATCACGTCGATGCGCTTGTTGAAAGCGGTCGAGGATTGGGTGATGTCGGGCGTAACCATCTCGCCAGAGCCATCGTAGTAGGCCCCGGTTCTGTTGCCGGAGACCGACAGGCGTGCGTCCCAGTTGGCGCTGTTATAGGTGACGGCGCCAGCCGCGTTGCGGTCGAGATCCTGGCTCCCCTGGAAGCCGCCGACGATGCCGACCTGGGTTTCGGCATGCAGGCCATCGCCCGCGTCCCGGCCCTTCTTGGTGATGATATTAATGATCCCGCCGGTGGCATTGCCGCCATAAAGTGCGGTGGCGCCGGATAGCACCTCTACGCGGGCGATGTTGAATGGGTCGATCGAATCGAACTGGCGGCTGAGCCCACGGGCGGAATTGAGCGAGACGCCATCGATCAGCACAAGTGCCGTGCGACCGCGCAGGTTCTGGCCGTAACTGGTCCGGGAACCCTCGCTCGCTGCATCGAAGCTAGGCACTGTTTCGGCGAGGATCTGCTGCAGGCTCTTGCCCTGCAGCGCGGCGGCCTTGATCTGGGCTTCATCGACCACCTTGATGGTGCGCGCGATCTCGGAGATCTTTTCCGGGGCGCGGCTGCCGGTGAGGACGATGCGGTCAAGAACAGTTTCGCCGGATGGCTCGGTCGCCGTCACGGCATTTTCGCCGGCCGCATTCTGCGCAAGGCCTGCATTCGCGCCGGCCAGAAATGCAACGAACGCGAGTGCCGTCAACGATGTGCTCGAACGTGCCAAGGCCTGGGTCGCTGCCAGTTCACGCCTTTGTTCCCCACTGAATGTCATAGATCCCCTCATCACTCTCATTTTCACGACGCTCAAGACTTGAGCGACGCGAGATAAAACACTACTGCTTCTGTCATCTTTAAGACATGGCCGTGGGCCGCGCTTGGATGGAGGCGAACGCGGGTTGGACCAGCGCGAAGTTTCCGGAGGAAAGTTGACCGTTCGCATGAGCTTGTTTCGCCCCTTGAAGTTCGGTTCTGCAACACTGTCCGACACGGATGCCCGAGTGCTGTGCGGCAGCATCCTTATCGACATGACCGGAGGAGCCAGCATCAGCTTTGATGCGGAAGACCTGAGCGGACTCAATGGTCTGCACTGGCAAGGCCCGCTGCTATCCCTGGCGACCGTCTACTTCCCGAAGACACCGGTGAAGCTGACCTGTGAGGGAAGCCGGGACCGCGGGGTGCTGCTCCTGCGTTCGGTTGGCCAGCCCGTTGTGGTGGAACAGGCGCAGGTGTGGATCAAAGCGGAAAGCGGCGATGTGGTGTTTCTGCCGGCGCTGAGCGAATTGCGCGTCACCTTGGCAGACGGGGGGCGGCTGGACTGCGCGCATCTGCCCGAGCAGGCCATCGAGCGCCATCGCGCGACGATCGAGCCGCTAATGTTGAAGACAGTGTCCGCCGCCAGTTTGCCGCTGCACATGATGACCAGCTATGCCGGCTATCTGCTGCAAAGCGAGCAGCAGACGGCCGAAGATGTGGCCATGATGGTCAGCCATTTCTACGATTTCCTGCCGCTTCTCTCGCAAGCCTTGGGAGGTGGGGCCAAAGAGACAATCCCGGATAATCGGCTGGCCCGCATCCGCACGCTGATCGACGCACGCCTGGGCGATGGCGGCTTTTCGATCAATGACGTGGCCTTGGCCGAGGGGGTCACGCCTCGAGCAATCCAGAAACTGTTTTCGCGCGACGGGACGACCTTTTCCCGCCATGTGCTGGAGCGGCGGCTGGAGCGGGCAAAAACGTTGATGATGGCCTCGGGCGAGCGCCTGTCGATCGCCGACGTGGCCTATCAATGCGGCTTCAACGACCTGTCCTATTTCAACCGGTCGTTTCGGAGCCGCTACCAAATCCGGCCGTCGGATCTCAAGCGGCAGGTTCGGCCGGCTGCCTGAGCCGGCGCAGCATCGACAGCGACAGCGCGATGCCCAGGACAGAGATCACCGTTGCCAGCGAGAAGAGCCAAGCATAACCGACACGGTCGGCGATGATGCCGGCGAGTGACGTCCCGATAATGTAGACCACAAGTTCGGCGCAAGCGAGGAGCGTGAAATCGGTGCCTGGCTGGTCGTCGGAGGCGGATTTCATGAAGAAGGCATAGATCGCGACCAGTTCCATGTAGCGGATCAGTGTCTGAAAACCGGAGGCGGCGAGCGCCACGGCAATGCCGGGCGCCAAACCGAAGGCACTGAGGGAAAAGGCGAGGAAGCACAGGCTGCGCAAGCCACCGAGCAAAAGCAGCGTCGTGCCGAGACCGAGCCTTCGGATGATGATGGCCGCAAGCAGCGCGCCGGCGAGCCCCGCCGTCGCAGCCGCCGTGCCGGAGAGATAACCGATCCAGGCTGTCGGAACCTTGATGTCAACGAGATAGACGCCCTCCATGCCACGCACAAGGCCTTCGCTTGCGCGGTATGTGAGCGCAAAGCCGAGGATCAGCCAGGCATGAGGACGGCGGAAGAAGGCTGAGAGGCTGGGCTTCACCTGCGTGGGACCGGTTTTCGCAAGCTCACTGTCTTCCGCCATATAGAGCGTGGCGACAAGCGGCAGGAGCGACAGGACTGCCACGATGAGAATGGTCGGTGTCCAACCGATCTTTTGCACGAGCACCAGAACCAGCGTGCCGCCGATGATGACGCCGAGCGCGACAGCCCCTGCCTGAACAGCATTGCCAACGGCGCGCGTGCCTCCCTTGAGGTTGCGTACGGCGTACCCATCGGTGGCGATATCCTGCAACGACGACAGAAGCGTGATGAAGAGGCCGAGGCCGAAGAGCGGCAATGCCTGGGATGGATCGAGCAAGGCCATGGCAGCGATGGCCAGCGACACCAGCGCCTGGGTCGGCACGATCCAGCCCCGGCGATGGCCCAAGCGGGGCAAAAGCCGATGGCGATCGACGAACGGCGCAACGGCGAATTTCAGCACCAGCGGCAGCATCAGCAGCGAAAACAGGCCGATGGCCGTGCGCGATGCACCGGCCTCTCGCATCAACGGCGGAAGCGCCACGAGCAGCAGATAGGTCGGGATGCCCTGGGCGAGATAGAGACCGGCCAGCACAGCATAAAGCCGGGGCATGCCGCCATGTCGTGCGGATCCTGCCGTTCCGGCAGGTGCGTCGTGATCTATAGTCGATGGGACGGGCAGTGACATTGGTTGTTCCGGCTGCTGCAAAAGCGGAGTTTACAGCTCTTCTTTAGCCGTCGTTTATCGCTCGCGCTTGGACACAGGCGAACCGCTTGCGGACTGGAGCGACTGATCTTAGGGCGAAAAGCTTCGCACTGACGAAACATCTATGCAGTGCCGCACCGCCTAACGCTTTCCAGTCTTTAAATGCGGCGCAAATTTACAAATCTCTGCGGCATCAGACCCCCCGCAACCAAGTATCTCAAATCAATTACCGCTCCCATCTAACGGGGGCGGCTTTTGCGTTTTGTCAGTCATCATTGTGGTCATGTACAACAAAGAAAGTAAGCGGCAAGCCGAGGCCGTTCAGCGGGCGTAATTCCACGGCATGAGCGTCTTGAGATCGCTGCTGGGCCAGCCGTTGGCGATGCGCTCAAGGGTCTGGGTGAGCCAAGCCTGCGGATCGACGTTGTTCATCTTTGCTGTCTAAAGGAGCGTTGCGATTGTCGCCCAGGTGAACCGTCCCGGATGTGTCCGAGACCCTAGCTCGTGAGAGATGGGGTTATGACAAGCGGCGGCACAGCGTTGCGCGGCGGCAAGCGTAAAACTGTGGCGCCCTTGCGGTTGCCGTTGTCTAGCTAGGTTGGGAGATGAGTTTTCCCGCCTTAAACACCCGCCGGGCCTTTGGCACGGAGACCACAGCAAGCGGAACATGTTCGGCGTCCAGGGTGACGAAGTCGGCTTTAGCGCCAATCTCTATTCCGTAGCCTTCCAGCCCCAGCGCCATGGCGCCTGCAGAGGTCACAACATCGAAAGCGGAGGCAAGGTCCATATCCGTATAAAAACCGGACCGGTAGCTGATGATCTCTGCGCGGCGCAACATGTCTCCGTCTCCGAAAGGCCACCAGGAATCCCGGATGTTGTCACTGCCTGAAAACACTGTCACCCCTTCCTGACGCAAAAGTGCGACCGGTGGAAAGCTATGATTGCCGGGGGCGTTGGTCATGATCGAAACGCCGCTTCTGGCGATCTTTCCGGCAATCTTTCGCGCCGCATCCGTGCCCAGGTCTCCGAGACCATAGGCGTGACTGACGGCAACGCGTCCCTGCATGCCCAATGCGACCGTTCGGTCACAGATTTCCTCAATCGTGAAAGCACCCAGCGTACCCGCGTCGTGCAGGTGGATATCGATGCTGACGCCCCGCTTTTCCGCCACTCCGAACACGACATCGAGGTGGCCGTCGATGCTGCGATCGAAGCTTGCCGGGTCGAGCCCTCCGACCACATCCGCACCAAGGCCAATGGCGGCATCCAGCAGGTCCGGCGTTCCCGGGCTTTTCAAAATGCCGCTCTGCGGGAACGCAACAATCTGGATATCGATCAACTCCCGATAGGTTTCGCGTACGGCAAGGATCGTCTCCAGTGATGTCAGCCCCACCGACCCATCGACCATGACGTGGCTGCGCATCTGCAGCGTTCCATTGGCGATGCACAGATCGAGTTGCTTGCGCGCGCGCTCCTCCATGGGCGCTGCCTTCGCCATATTGTCGGCCTGGAAGGCAACACGTTCGTGCACGTCGAAGCCGTTGGTACAGGGACGGTGCGGCACCCAGGTGTCACCGTAGAAACTTGTGTCGAGATGAATGTGCCCCTCAACGAAACCGGGGACGAGCAGTTGTCCGGCGATATCGATGCGCTCAGCCTGTGGTGAGCTGACACCTGCCGGCTCGATAGCCGTGATGCGTCCTGCCGCGACGGCGATATCGCAAAGCCTGCCATCAATCAGCTTGGCATTGGTAAAAAGGGTTGTGCTCAATGTCTTGCTCTCTCTTTGGAAAAATGGAAATGGCGTGACAGCGCCTGCAATCAGGCTTTCTGATCCGCAAAATGGCAGGCGACGCGGCCGCCATCTGCGCGCATTCGCACGGCCGGCGCTTCGCGGCTGCAAAGCTCGCTCGCCAGTGGGCAACGCGGATGAAAAGCACAGCCCCCCGGCGGATCGAGCGGGCTTGGGGGTTCTCCCCCCATCAGGGCACGGTCTCGGTTTGGCGCTCGCACGTCGGGGATCGTTGCCAACAGCAGGCGCGTATAGGGGTGCTGCGGATTGGAAAACAGCGATTCCGTATCTGCTTCCTCGACGATCCGGCCAAGATACATCACCGCAATCCGGTCAGCCATGTGACGGACAACCGCAAGGTTGTGGCTGATGAACAGATAGGTCAATCCCAGCTCGTCCTGCAGCCTGCGCATCAGATTGAGGATCTGGGCCTGGACCGATACGTCAAGCGCCGAGGTGGGCTCGTCGCAGACGAGAAACTCCGGCTCGGAGGCAAGGGCGCGGGCAATTGAGATGCGCTGACGCTGGCCACCGGAAAACTCATGCGGATAGCGCCTGGCATCATCGGCAGAAAGGCCAACGATCTGCAGAACCTCGGCAACCCGTTCTGCCGTCTCCTCTTCGCTTGCGCGCAGCTTGAACTCGCGGATCGGCTCGGCAACGATATCCCCTACACGCCAGCGGGGATTGAGGCTGGCATGCGGATCCTGAAAGATCATCTGGGCTTCCATCGGTCGGCCGTTGCGATCCGGTGCAAACACGACGGCGCCCTCGGTCGGGGCGTAAAGACCCGTCACAAGGCGGGCAACCGTCGACTTTCCGCAGCCGGACTCCCCAACCAGTGCCAGACATTTCCCCTTGCCGACCGTAAACGTCACGTCCTGCACCGCCCGCAGATAGCGTTTCGGCTTGCGTTCGAGGACCCGGTTCAGCCACGGACTGGACACGTCAAAGATGCGGGTCAGCTGGTCGATCTCGAGCGCGTTGTCGGGACTTCTCATGCAACACCTCCGTCGTGGATCAGGCAAGCCGCCGCGCTGGTGCCGGCGGGCACCAGCGCTGGACGAACCAGTTTGCAACGCGGGCCGGCATCTGGGCAGCGCGGATTGAAGGCGCAACCGGCCGGGACGGCATTCAGTCGGGGCATGGCTCCGTCGATCTGCGTCAGATGCTCGACCCGGGCACCGAGTGCCGGGATGGAGCCCATGAGGCCCCGCGTGTAGGGATGCATGGGGCGGTTCACCACATCCTCCACCGAGCCGATCTCGACCACGCGACCGGCATACATGACGGCAACCCTGTCGGCCGTCTCAGCGATCACGCCCATATCGTGGGTGACAAGCATCACACCGGCTCCCTGTTCGCGACAGAGCGTCTTGAGCAGTGCGGTAATCTGCGCCTGGATCGACACGTCAAGGGCGGTCGTCGGCTCGTCGGCGATGATGAGCTGCGGGTTCCCGGCAAGTGCAAGGGCAATCACCACACGCTGGCGCATGCCGCCCGAGAACTGGTGAGGATAATGATCGACACGCTCCTTTGCCCCTGGAATTCCGACCTGCTCCAGCAGATCGATCGCCCGAGACTGCGCCTGCTTGCGGTCGAGATCGGCATGCAGGCGGATGGTTTCCACCAGCTGCTGGCCCACCGAAAACAAAGGATTGAGCGATGTGAGCGGATCCTGGAAGATGGCTCCGACCACGCGGCCGCGCACCCGGGCCATCTGGTTTTCCGGCAAATTGTCGGTCCGCTCGCCGGCGATGCGGATCTCGCCGCCGGAAATGCGGCCGGGTGGTTCGAGCAGGCCAAGCACAGACATGCCAGTCATCGACTTGCCGGCACCGGATTCGCCAACGACGCCGAGGATCTCTCCACGCGCAATGGTGAGAGAGACCTGCGATAGCGCCTGCAGCGTTCCACGCCGCGTCGGAAACTCCACCGAAAGATCTTTGACTTCAAGAGCAAGGGGCTGGCTCATCATGGCTGCTCCGGACGGGGATAGCTCGGCGGAAAAATCGTCTCGACGGGCGGATGGCGATAGGTTCGTTCGGGATAACATGCGACCAGCCTGTCAAACTGCGCCTGTGCCTGTACGCGTGCCGAGATCATGTCCATGCCGGCGACGGCACCATCGCGCATCGACAGCCTTCCATCGACGATGGTTGCCTTCGTCACGCGGCCTGTCGCCCCATAGACGAGGGTCTGCACCGGGTCGATGCGCGGGGCAATCAGAGGATCGGCCATCGTAAATACGGCAAGATCCGCTTTGGCCCCGATAGAAAGGCGGCCAAGATCCGACCGCTTGAGGGCGTCGGCACCGGCAAGTGTCGCCGCATCGTAGAATTCGGCAGCGGAGCCGGCATCGCCCTTGCCGGAGGTGACCCTGTTCATCATCAGGCCCACGGCCATGTTCAGCACCATGTCGGGCGGTGCAGTGTCCGTGCCCATGCCGATGCGGATTCCCATTGCCTTGAGGCGCGAGAAGGATGTGAGCGCCGATCCGTGACGGGCAGACACCAGCGGACAGTGAGCTACCGTTACGCCATTGTCCGCGTAGCGCGCGAGATCCTCGTCCGTCGCGACGGTGGCATGCGGCGCAATCAGCCGCGGTGAGAGCAGCCCCAGGCCATCCAGCCACTCGGGTGCAGTTTTGCCGTAGAGGCGCCTGACCGTGTGAAGTTCCATCTCGCCCTGCGCCATGTGCAGGCGCACGGGCATATCGAGGTCATCGGCCCGCGCAAAGGTTTCGCGCAGCAAAGTCTCCGTCGAGGTTTCCACCCGATCGGGTGCAAACATCCCGGAAATCAGGCCACCACCGGTCCCCTGCACCCGAACAGCGAAATCAGCCGCTTCGTTCAATCCAGCCATGCCTCGTTCTTCATCGAAAAACGGTTGCATCGCGCCGTCGACATCCAGAATGACGCCGCCACTGCGATAAGCCGGTCCCAGCCAGACCCGCAGGCCGAGATCCTCCGCTGCATCGGCTGCCGCTTCGAACTCGGCAACGGTCTCACCCCACGCACGGTAAAACAAAGATGCGATCGGTAGCGCCGAGGTGATGCCGTTGAGCAGCAGCTGCGCAAAGGCAAAGCGTTTCTGAAAGGTGAGTTCGTCGGCCGAATACATCTCATAGGCGCGCGACGCATAATCTTCGGGCCAGACACGGCCTTTCTGCCAGCCTGGCTGGTTGTCCATCGACAGCACGGTGGTGTCGAGATCGGACAACGCGTCGAGATCGATGAAACCGGGGCCGATCATTGCGTCGCCCATGTCGAACCGCGCCGCCACTTCGCCCTCGAAACGGTGGCCGACAAAGATCACCCGGTCCGCCTCAATCACGATTTCACCGTTCTCGATCAGCCGGCGACCTTCGGGAAGGTCGGCAATCACGAAACGGGCAGAAAGCGCCCAGCGGCCCGGCGGCCGTTTGCCCAGGGGAAGATCCTGCCATCTCATGGACGCGCCCTCAGGCTCTGCCCGTCACGGGCAACCACGGCACCAGCTGTCACCACAAGCTTCCGCGGCGCGTGTGTCACCACGGCTTCGGCCAGCGTCTCGCCCTCAACCAGAACCACATCGCCGCGCCCGCCCGCTTCCAGCGCATGTCCTGCCCGTTCCATGGCGAGCGCACCGCCGGTTGTGCAGACATAAAGCGCACTTGCCACCTCATCGTCGCGGCGCAGATTGTTCTTCATGCCGAGCAGCATGGCGCGTTCAAGCATGTCGCCATTGCCGTAAGGCCCCCAGGTATCGCGGAAACCATCGACGCCTGCCCCAAACCGCACGCCGGCGGCATGCAGGCGCTTGAGGGATGGCACGTCACGGGATGGCGGCGCCGTGGTCAGAATCGGAACGTCGAGTTCGGCACAGGTGTCGATCAGTCCCTGCGTCATGTTCCAGTCGGAAGCGGCAAGGCAGAAGGCATGGCTGACGGCAACCTTGCCCTGCATGGAATGGGCGCGGATCCGTTCAAAGATCATATCCATCGAGAAGGCCCCGAGTTCCGCATTTTCATGCAGATGGATATCAATGCCCTTCCCGTATTTTTCGGCGATCGCGAATATGGCATCCAGATGCGCCTTCGGATCGCGATCCATGCCGCAGGGGTCGAGACCTCCGACGAGATCGGCACCAAGCGCCATCGCCTTGTCGAGATGCTCCAGCGTGCCCGGCCGGCGTATCAGGCCCGACTGCGGAAATGCGACGATCTCGATCTCGACGATGCCTTGCAACTGGCGCCGCGTTTCCAGGACGCCCTCGATGGCGGCAACGCCCTGATCGGTATCGACATCGACATGGGTGCGGATCAACGTCGTGCCATAGGACACCGACTGCAGCGACTGGCGCATCGACTGGACATGGGCATCAAGACCATATTCGCGTTTCACGGCGCGCTCGTTGTCGATCTTGTCGATCAACCGCGGGCCAACCTCGTTCCTGTACCAGGGGTAGCCAAGCAGCGACTTGTCGAGATGCGTATGCGCGTCCACCAGGCCCGGAATAGCGATCCGTCTGTCGCCATCTTCCACCTCGACGCCGTCGGCTGAAAGGCCGGGGCCAATGGCATCAATCCGGCCGTTGCGAATGAGGATATCGGCGGTCTCGCCACCCATTGGACGGGTATTCTTGATTAAAAGGTCGGTCATTGGAACCTCAATGCAGTTTTGGGTTGAGGGCGTCGCGCAGCCAATCGCCCAGCACGTTGATCGACACCACGAGAAGACAGAGCTGAATGGCGGGGAAAAGCACGATCCACCACAGACCGGAGAACAGATACTGATTGCCGATGCGGATCAGCGTTCCGAGCGACGGCTGCTCCAGTGGCATGCCGACACCCAGGAAGGAGAGCGTCGCCTCAATCAGAATGCCGAGCCCGAAATTGAGCGTTGCCGTCACCAGCAACGGCGTCGTGGTGTTCGGCAGGATGTGCTTCAACATGATACGCCGAGCCGGCACACGAATGAGGCGGGCGGCCTGCACATATTCCTTGTTGCGCTCGACCATCGCCAGCGCCCGGACGGTGCGGGCATATTGAACCCACGCAGACAGCGAGATTGCCAGAACGATCACCGCTGCGGCGCCGCTTTCGCGCAGTTGCGGCGGCAGCAGTTCGCGGGCAACAGCAGAGACGAGAATGGCGATCAGCATGGTCGGCATCGATAGAAGGACGTCGCCCACCCGCATCAGCAGGCCGTCGGCCCATTTGCCGTAATAGCCGGCGATGAGCCCGAGAATGGCGCCGATGGTGAGCGACACGGCGACCGAGGCGGCCCCGATGATGATCGACGCGCGCGAGCCATAGAGGATGGCCGACAACATGTCGCGACCCTGCAGGTCTGTGCCAAGCAGAAATGGCCACTGGCCGTCCGCATGCCAGATCGGCGGTATTTCGGCATTCAGCAGTTCCAGCGCCGCAAGATCATAGGGGTTCTGGGGCACGATCCACGCCGCGAAGAAGGCGGAAAGAATGAGCACAGCCAGCACGATGGCTGCCAGAACGGCAGACGGCTTGTGCGTGAAGCTCCACCAGAGATCGGAATTATGCAGGCGCGCCACCCACCCGAGACGAGACTTTTGCGGGGGACTGCCGGGGTGAACGAGTGTCATGGGAGCTCCTTGCCGTCTCAGGCTTTGCGCAGCCGCGGGTCGATCACGGCATAAGCGATGTCGACGACGGTGTTCAGCGCAACGAAGATGAAGGAAACGATGCACAGATAGGCGGCCATGACCGGGATATCGACGAAGGTCACCGCCTGCATGAACAGCATGCCCATGCCCGGCCATTGGAAAACCGTTTCCGTGACGAGAGCAAAAGCGATGAGATTGCCGATCTGCATGGCGGTGAGCGTGATGACCGGCATCAGGCAGTTTTTCAGGGCATGCCGGAACCAGAGAGGCCGTCGCGGCACGCCACGCGCCCGGGCGAACTTGATGAAGTCCGTTCGGAGAATTTCGAGCATCTCTGCCCGCACGAGGCGCATCACCAGGGTGACCTGGAAGAGCGAGAGAGACAGCGCCGGCAGCGCCAGGGCAGCCCGGCCCGATGGGGTCAGTAAGCCTGTTGTCCACCAACCGAGGTTGACCACCTCGCCGCGTCCGTATCCCGGCAGCCAGCCGAGTGACACGGAAAAGACAAGGATGAGGAGGATCCCGACCAGAAAGCTTGGAAGCGACACGCCGATGACAGACGAAAACTGAAGGCTCTCCGCCCACCATCGGCCCCGCCCGATGGCCGTAAACACGCCGAGCGGAATTCCCACAACGAGTGAGATGATGGTGGCAATCAGCACCAGTTCGAACGTTGCCGGAAAGCGCTCGGCAATCAGCGTCACGACGGCCTGCTGATTGCGCCAGGACAGGCCAAATTCGCCTTGCGCGGCATTGACGACGAAACGACCGTACTGGACGAGAAAGCCATCGTTCAGCCCAAGACGTGCGCGCAATTCGTCGCGCTCCACCTGCGTTGCGCTCTCGTTCATCATCATTTCCACGGGATCGCCGAGGAAGCGGAAGATGAGGAAGGCCAGGAAGGCGACGGCAAGCATCACGAGAATGGCATTGCCAATCCGCTTGATGAGGAAGACGATCATGGTGCAGCGTCCTGGATGAGAAAAACGGATGGCAGGATGCGTGCCGGATTACCGGCACGCATCTGCTTCACTTACTTCTTCACCAGCCAGAGGCGCGGCAGATTGTCCGGCATCAGCGGCAGATCTGCGACCTTGTTGGTCGTTGCCCAGGTGAGCGGCTGCTGGTGAAGCGGGATCATCAGCACATGCTCCTTGGCTACCTTTAAGGACTGCGCCTCAAGGGCAAGCCGCTTGGTGCGATCGAGTTCTGTTGCAGCTGCTTCGGTCAGTGCGTCGAACTCCTTGTCGGACCATCCGCCCCAGTTGAAGATCCCAAACGTCCCTTCCTTGGTGTGCAGGACCTGCGACGTGAGGCTGTAGGTATCGAGCATGGGCAACGTCGCCCAGCCGAGTGTGTAGACATCCACCTTGCCGCTCGACCGCTTCGGCGTCTGGACCGCACGCGGGGCCTGATCGAGTTTCGGTTTCAGACCGACACGCGACCACATCGAGGCGATCGCCTGGCAGATCTGCTCCTCGTTGACCAATGTGTCGGTACAGTTGAAATCGAATTCGAAGCCCTCGGCGCCGGCCTCCTTCAGGAGCGCCTTGGCTTTGTCGGGATCTGCCTTGATCGGGGTATCGAGTGCTGCATCATAGCCAGGAATGGGCGGCGCAACGAGCGTTCCAGCATTGCGCGACTTGCCGCGCATGACACGCTTCTGGATGAGATCCAGATCGATTGCAAGCTGCAGCGCCTGGCGCACACGCACGTCCTTCATCGGGTTGGGCGCACCGGAAATCAGCTGGTCGCGCTGCGAAAAGCCAAGCATGACGGTGCGCAGGTCCGTGCCTTCAAGCAGTTTGACGGTGGGCGACGCTTCGAGACGCGGAATATCCTGCACCGGTGCCTTGTCGGTGAAATCAATGTCACCGGCCAGCAGAGCAGCAACGCGCGTCGCGTCAGAGGCAATCGGTGAGAATTCGATCCGGTCGATATTGTGTTGCGGCTTGTCCCACCAGCCATCGAACTTGACGAAGACCGACTTGGCGTCAGGCTGACGGCTTTCGACCTTGAAGGGACCGGTTCCGTTGGCATTGTAGGTGGCAAAGCCCTCGACGCCCGAACCGACATCGGTGGGTGCCTCCGCGTTATTGTCCTTCAGCCAGCCCGCGTCGAAAATGTAGATCGTCGTCAGATCGTTGAGCAGAAGCGGATAGTTTTCCGATACGTCGATCTCGATCGTATGGGCATCGATGACGCGCGACCCCTTGTAGGCGGGAATATTGCCTTTCAACGGCGACTTGGGATCAGACGCGCGCTTCAGCGAAGCCTGCACATCGTCTGCGGTGAACTCGGCACCGTTCTGGAATTTTACGCCTTCGCGCAGCTTGAAGCGCCAGGTTGTTGGCGACAGGATTTCCCAGGATGTTGCCAGCGCCGGTTCAATTTCCAGATTCCGGTCATAGCGCACCAAACCTTCGTAGACGTGGTTGAGAACGCCAAGCGTGAAACTGTCGCCGTAGGAATAAGGGTCAAGCGACCCGATATCCCGCGATGCTCCCCAGCGAAACGTCTCGGCCGAAGCAGGCAGTGACAGCACCAGAAGCGCTGTGCTGGCCATAATCGTCTTCATTAGAATGTTCATTGTGTTCCCCTTTTTTGGCATTCGTTGGCGGATCATAATTGCATGCAATATCCTCAACGAGAAGATTCTTCGACTCGTCGTCAGGTAGCGTTTCCGGTCGAAAGGCATGATCTGTACGGCCCATTGGCAGGAAGTATTATCGTCGATTGCATGCAATTTCAACAAAAATTTGCGTTCAAAAATTTGCGGTCGATAGAATGCGAAACCTGGGCTATAAGGCCGCAACAGATCAATTCGTCCCGTGCCGGAGGCCGTGCATGTCCACTCAGCAAAGCCGCAGCGACGCGATTTACGCATCATTGCGGCGTGCAATTCTCGAGCAGGCGCTGAAACCAGGCGTCAAACTCCCGGAAGATTCCATCGGTGACACCTTTGGTGTCAGTCGCACGAGTGCGCGCAACGCGCTGCTTCGACTGGCGTCTGACGGACTGGTCGAGATCAAGCCCAACCGCGGGGCATCGGTTGCCATGCCGACCCTGGAAGAGGCAGACGAAGTGTTCGCCCTGAGGCGCTGCCTAGAACGGGAAGTGATCGAGCGGCTGTGCAAACGCATGCCAAAAGATGGCATCGACGCCTTGATTTCACACGTGAAGGAAGAGGAGCGTGCTCTGCGGGCCGCGTCACCGCGCTCCATCCGGCTCGCAGGCGAGTTTCACATTCTTCTGGCGGAATTGACCGGCTCCAAGCTGCTGATCGACTTTATCAGTCAGGTCGTGTCGCGCTCATCGCTGATCCTTGCGCGCTTTGGCCGGCCGCATTCGGCCGAATGCGGGATCGATGAACATGTCCGATTGATCGAGGCGCTCAAGGAATTGGACGTATCAACGGCGGTGCAGATCATGGATCATCATCTGCACTCGGTTGAGGACCGCGCGAAGGTTGACGATAATAAGGACGGCCCGGAAATTTCCGAAATCCTCAGCAGATACATGACAACATCGCAGTAAGGCCAACCAGCATTGATCCGAACGTTTGTGCCCATGGCGTCTGCCAATTGACAGGATGTTCCATGGGCGCTCTGGAGGGTTCTCGATGCCGTGACGAGCGCGTCAGATGAGGGATGGTCGGTTGGAGCGCAAAGAGGCAGTCATCAAGCGGCAACACTGTATGCCTGCGAAAGGCGACAACGACGGCTTCCTCCTCCAGTGAAAGCACAGTCGAGCGCGGCTCTTTGATCCCGGATCGTCTGGAAAGCGCCCTTAGGCTATCTTTATTCTTATTTATTGCTTGACGGACTGCCTCTGTCGTCGTGGCGCTCCCGGATAAAATCTAACCCGTAGTGCCTCCCGACATGCCTTGTCGGCGCCTCTTCAACCCTGGCCGGAGTGAGAGCCAGGGAGCTTCCGGCTTCTCCGATCGGGGCTGCTGGTCCCGCAGCTGGCGTCGGTGAAGCGTGCCCTCATCGTCTCGCTGGCCAAGATCTGGGAGCGGTTCGCGGGTACGTCGATGTCATGAAAACTTACCAGCAGCTCCATCACTCCATCGCGGAGAGTGGCCTGCGGTTGCAGCACATCCTTGGCCGCCGTCGCAAGTGTCGGATGGATCTCCTCCAGTCCGCCACGGCTGCTGCTTTCGGCAAGCAACACCACATTGAGCATGCCCGTATCCGCCTGTGGCTCCTGCTCGAACACCTCGTATTTCTGGTTCGGTTCGGCAAGCCCGATGCGATAGGAGAGCATCCGCCCGGCGGAGACCAGATCCTGAAGAACCAAGGCCAGTTTGGCCGATGCGCCGTCAGCCTGGCTGCGGTCCACGGAATAGGCCTGGATCAGCACATGGGTGCCCGTCCCCCGGCCGCCGGAGGCGATGCATTCGGCCGGTATGCGCAGAACCTGGGAGAAATGCTGGCGCATCTTCGAAGACCACGGCGTGGGGTGGCGCACGAGATCCAGATAGTCGGGATGTTCGAGCGCTGCTGTATCATCGAGCTCGTAGATGGTGAAATAGCGATCCGAAGCGGCGCCGAAGGCGGCGTAGCGACGGGCGGCGCGGATGCCGGGCGGCGTCAACCGCTCGGGCACGTGTTCGAACGTGTGCCACGTCTCGTATTCGTCCCGCATGGCGGTAGGAAAATCGTTCCAGAGCGCGAGGAAGGCCTTACTCATGGTGCGTCACCGATCGTCAGCATGACTTTCGACGCGACACGGGTGTGTGCAAGCCTAAAGCCCTCCAGCGCATCGGCGAGGGCGAAACTGTGGCTGATCAGCCCGCGCATCAGGCCCTGGTTTGTTTCGAGGAAACGCAGCACGTCGTCCCAGGTCGCCGGCGGCGCGCGATACGACCCGCGGATCTGCTGATGCATCCGCACCAGCCGCGTCAGGTCGATCTCGGCAGCGCGCGGATGAATGCCGACAACCGTGAAGATGCCGCGCTTCTTCAGGAACGGCAGGCTGGCATTGACCAGAGACGGTACTCCGGCCGCCTCGATGATGGCATCGAAGGGGGGATAGTCGGTCAGGGCCATGTCCAGCGTCGTGTCCTGCGTGTCGATCAGGTCGGCAAAACCGGCCGCACGCAACGCGGCGAGCCGCGGCTGGTCATCGCGTCCGAGAACTACGACCCTTGCGCCTTTGGCCCGTGCGAGGATGGCGATGCCTTGTCCGATGAAGCCCGGGCCGATCACCAGCACCGTCTGGCCGGCTCGAACATCCGCGGTGGCGACAGCCTCGGCGCAGACGGTCATCGGCTCCGTCAGGGCCGCGATCGACAGGTCGAGCCCGTCCGGCACCCGGTGGCAATTGGCATGGGGAACACTGACCAGAGCCGCGAAGGCACCGTTACGCCCGATGCCGATTCCCTTGCGGGCGCTGCAGTTATCATCGTCCCCGGCGAGGCAGGCCGCACAGCGGCCGCAGGTGGTGGACGGACGCGCCGTCACCCGCATATCCAGCACTTCCTCGGCAATGCCCGGCCCGACCTTTACAATCGTGCCGGCAAATTCATGGCCAAGCGTGACCGGCATCGCGCTTTCCATCGACTCATAGCCCGGTGTCCAGGCGGCGATGTGGAGATCCGTGCCGCAGATCCCGGCGGAATGGACGCGCACCAGCACTTCTCCGGCCTGGGGCGCAGGTTTATCGGGCGCGCGGAAGTCCAGCCCCGCGGCGGCGCGGGTCTTTTGCAAGGCAAGCATGGTGCAGTCTCCAAGAAATCAGGACGCGGAGGTTATCAGCGCCAGCTGAGAAAGTGCTTTTCGACCCTGCCGATGACGAAACTGACGATCAGGCCGAGCACGGACAGGATGGTCACGCCAGCGAACAGCTTTTCGAGATCGTAGAGCGAACCGGCTTCGAGAATGTAGGAACCGACGCCATACTGTGCGCCGAGCATTTCGGCAGCCACGAGCAGGATGATCGCGATCGAGATCGAGACCCGGAGCCCGGACAGGATGGCGGGAAAGGCGCCCGGAAGGACGATCTTGCGCACGATCGACCACCAGCTCAGCCCAAAGCTCTGACCCATGCGGATCAGGGTCCGATCGACATTGTCGACGGCGCCGTAGGTCGCCACCACCGTCGGGGTGAAGGTGCCAAAGGCGATCAGCATGTATTTCGACATCTCGTCAATGCCGAACCAGATGACGAACAGCGGCAGCAGCGCAATCTTCGGGATCGGAAACAGAGCGGCGACCAGCGGAACGAGGCCGGCGCGTACATAGCTGAACAGACCAATCAGGACGCCGAGGGCGACGCCGACAGAAACGCCCAGCAGGCCGCCGATGAGCAGGCGCTGCAGCGAGGGCAGAAGATGCTTCCACAGAAGGCCGGTCTGCCAGAGCTGCACGAAGGTGTCCAAAACGGCAGAGGGGCGGGGCAGGGTGAGGTTGGAAATGAAGCCGCTGCGCGTACCGGCTTCCGCAAGCGCGATGAGTGCCACGAAAACGATCAGTCCCATCCCGCGCACCGGCACCGGGGCAAAGCCGCCGCCGCGAAAGTTGACGGCCTTGATGCGACCGGAGTTGCGGTCGTGTGCGTCCATCAGCGGTACACGCCCTGCCGTCGATGTGGTTTCAGACATTGACCAGCTCCTTGTCCGCCGCCATGGCCTCTTCGCGCATGAGGTCCCAGAGCTGGGCCTGTTTGGCCTCCAGCTGGGGATCACCGAGATGACGGTCTGCGAGCGGGATTTCGATATCAACAATGTCGCGGATACGGCCGGGACGGCGAGACAGCACGACGACGCGGTGCCCAAGCCTCACCGCCTCGTTGAGATTATGCGTCACATAGACGGAGGTAAATGGCTGACGGGTCCACAGGGACACCAGATCATCCATCAGCAGCTCACGGGTCTGGCTATCGAGCGCAGACAAGGGTTCGTCCATCAGCATGACGGCGGGCCGCACGGCAAGCGCTCGGCTGATGGCGACGCGCTGGCGCATGCCGCCGGACAGCTGCTTTGGAAGCGCCGAACGGAAATCGGAAAGGCGGGTTCGCTCCAGAACGTCTGTGACGATGTCATCCATTTCGCGACGGCTGAGGCCGTGATTTTCGAGAACGAGCTTGATATTGCCTTCCACCGAACGCCACGGCAGAAGCGCAAAATGCTGGAAGACATAGGTCAGCGGGTTGAGCGAATCCGCGGGCGCATCGCCGACCTGCAGAACCTCGCCCTTCGACGGGCGCTCAAGCCCGCCGAGGAAGCGCAGGAGCGTGGACTTGCCGCAGCCGGACGGACCAATCAGACAGACGATCTGCCCCTGCGGTATGTCGAGCGAGATGTCCTTGAGGACTTCGACGGCTCCGTAATAGTGGCTGATATTGTTGAGTCTCAGGTCCATGGCGGTCTCCCGGCGGAGGCCGGTTGGCCTCCGCATGCCGAACGTCGAATAATCAGATCGTCTTCACGTAGGTCGTGTCGAACAGCTGTTCGTTAGTGATGGCGTCCTTGACCATGCCTTCGGCCTTGAACCACTCGAGCTGTTCGACGCAGCTATCGAGCGACAAAGCGAGGCCTTGGTTGATGCGCATCGAGCCATCGATCAGGTTCTGCTTGGCTACATCCGCAGGGCTGTCGCTCTCGACATATTTGTGAACGATCTTCGCCAAGGCATCGACCTCGGCCGCGTCGGCGGTCTTGTCGACGAATGCCGCATTGTAATCGGCGACAGCTCGGGAATAGGCCTTGATGAAGGATTCCGTCATTGCCCGCTCGTCCTTCGCGTTTTTGGTCGACGTGAAGGCGGTGGTTACCTGATAGTTGGGGGCATAATCCGACATGATGCCAATCTGCTTGGCAGCACCTTCGCGGATCATTTTCTTGGCGACGCTCGGCTGGATGACCCACGCGTCGATCTGGCCCGTCGACAGCGCACCGACGATAGCGCCCAGCTTCTGCAACGGGCGAAGCTCGATGTCGGCGAGTTTGAGGTTATTGGCCTGAGCGATCTTGTGGGCCATGAAGTGGAACGACGAGCCGGCAGTGGTGATTCCGAAGCTCTTGCCCGCCAGTTTCGCCGGATCGGTCAGGCCGGCATCGTAGGCCTTGTTGGAGGCGAGCACGATCGCGCCGGTGATGCCCTTCTCCTCGGTGAGTGCACCGCCGATGACCTTGACGGCATCCTTTTGGGCCAGGCTGATCAGGCCGCCGCTCATGGCGGTCACCCCGAAATCGGCATCGCCGGAAGCGATGGCAACGGCCATCGGCTGCGCCGCTTCAAAGAACTTCAGTTGAATGTCGAGGCCGGCGTCCTTGTAGTAACCGCGCTCGAAGGCAATGAAGCTCGGTGCGTGGCTAGCAAGGTGCAGGACGGCAAGATTGCGGGTGGCTGCGCGGGCAGGAAGGCCGAATGCCGCAGCGGCACCCAAGGCGCCCATGCCCCAAAGCGCCTGACGGCGTTTCATTGTGAACTGCATTGTCTGTTTCCTCCGATAGATGACGCCTCCCCGGCGCCATGTGCCTTCATTGCCACCCGCGATCGGGCATGACAACCAATAATGATTATGTTTCCCATGCCCTGAGAGCATGGGGAGTGACGAACGCCGCTTGCTGGTGGGCTGCGGGCCGTCAGCCGAGTGCCGGCAGATTGGCGAGCTTGCGGCTGAGGATTTCGATCAGCTTCTGGAGATTTGCCGAATGCGGGCGACGGCGGTTCCACAGCACCGAGACTTCGAATTGCGGCGCGTTCTCGATCGGCCGGACAACGAGATTGCTGCCGAGCGGGCCAAGCGTCGTCATGTAATCGACGAGGACGATGCCCATTTCCTCGTTGGCAAGGGCGAGTGCCGTGTCCGAAAAGCGGGCGACGGCTCGCGCATTCACCTTGACCTTGGCGCGGTCGAGAAAGCTGTCCACAACGCGCTGATGGGCGCCGCCAGCGGCAAAGGCGATGAAGTCGGCGCCTGCAAGATCCCTGGACCTGACCAGCGTCTTTGTTGATAGCGGATGGGTGCGGGGAATGACGGCGACGAGATCGGCCCGACCCACCGGCTCGATCGCGATCAAGGGGTGATCGGGTGTTGCGATCGTCACCAGCGCTTCCCCGCGCCCGGTCGTCAGGTAGTCCTCGATCTGGTCTACCGGCAGGACATCGAAGAAGAGTTCGATGCCGGGCACTTCCTGGGAGAGCTCGCGCAGCGCTTGCGGCACCAGTGCGCGCGCGACGCTCGCCGTCGAACCGATCCGGAAGACCGCAGTCTCGCCGCGCACGATGCGTTCAATCTGTGCGCCGACACCGGTCAGCTGGCGCAACAGCGGATCGATTTCGGCGTAGATCTCCAGCGCTTCCGATGTCGGCACCAGCCCGTTTCGATCGCGGATGAACAGGGCGATGCCGAGAAGGTCCTCAATTCGGCGGATCGTGCGGCTCAGCGCCGGTTGGGATACGTTGAGCACCTTGGACGCCCCCGTGATCGAGCGCGCATTCATGACGGTGTGGAAAACCTCGATCTGACGCAGGCTGAGAAGCTGCTCGGCAGAGCCCGTTCCAGAAACGCCCAGATCGTTAGCCACCATGGCCGATCCTCCCGAAGAAGTCCTCTATCCGTTCGCGCACCTGTTCGCTCGCCGTTTCCGGCAGCAGGTGGCCACCGTTTAGCCCCACCCCCTCGACGTTGCTTGCCCAGTCGCGCCAGATATCAAGCGGCTCGCGTCCGCCGCCATAGCGTCGCCCAGCCTCCCAGATCAGCAGCACCGGCACCTCGATCATCCGCCCGGCTGCCCTATCCGCGAGGTCGTCCGCCTCGTCGGTGGTCGCACCGGCACGGTAGTCTTCGCACATGGCGTGGCGCACAGCGGGATCATCGAAGCAGGCGCGGTAATCGGCGAGCGCTCTGGGATCGAGCCGATCGAGCCCGCCCGCCATTTTTTCAAGCGTGGTGTCGAGCAGGGATCGCGGGTCACCGGCCATCAGCTTTTCCGGTAGCGGCGCGGGCTGAGCCATCATGAACCAGTGCCATGCGCCCATGCCGAATGCCTTGGATGCGCCTTCCCACATTTCTGGCGTGGGTACGACGGTCACGGATACCAGCGCCTTTACCCTGTCGGGAAAATCCAGTGCCATACGGTAGGCGACCCGACCGCCGCGATCGTGGCCGACAACGGCGAATGTCTCATGGCCAAGTGCACCCATCATCGCAACCAAGCTCGCCGCCATGCGGCGCTTGGAACCGGCGCCTTCGAAATCGGCAATCACGCGGCTGCGTCCATAGCCCGGCAGATCAGGCACGACGACGCTACAGCTTTCGGCAAGCCAGGGCGCTATGCGATGCCAGGCCGCGCGCGTTTCCGGGTACCCGTGCAAAAGCAGCACCGCCGGTCCGCGGCCATGGGTCAGAACCGAAAAATGGACATCCGTGGTCTCGATCACCGTCTCGGCAAAGCCGGCAAAAAGCGCTTCCTTATTCGTCACGTCCGTCTCTCCTCAACGCATTCCTGCAGCAGCAGCGATGGTGCGCAACTCGGCGATCAGCTTGTCGGCAGCCAGCGGCCGCGGCCGCAGCAGGCAGGAATGCACATAGGCCGAGACAGTGACGCTGTTTTCGATCGGTATGGCAACGAGGCCGCTCGATGTACAGTCCATCGCCGAGAAAGCGTCAAGGATGGTGATACCGATCCCCTCCGCGACGAAGGACAGCGCAGCCTCGACGAAATGCACGAAGACGGAGGTTTCACGCACGATGCCCCAGCGCCGGAAGGTCTCGTCGATATGCAGGCCGTGCGTCGTGGCGGGTGCGAAGGAAATCAGCGTGTCGCCCATGATGTCCCCGGGCGTGACCGATGATCGCGAGGCCAGCGCATGGCCAGCCGGCACCACGCAGACGAGGTTGGCTTCCCCGATCTTCACCGTATCAATCAGCGGGTCCTCCACGGTGGCGATGGTGGCCACACAACTGCCCTGTCCGAATAGCAGGTAATCCCTGACATCGCGCTGTGGCAGGGAATCGCAATAATAGGTGCCGGCCGTGCCTTTGAGCTGCAACTGCCGAACCGCCTTGGGCAGCAGGCGCATGCCGATGCTGGGGGTTGCGCCAAAGCGGAACGTCGTGGCCTGGCCGCGGGCGATCGAATAGACGACATCGGACAGCATTTCGGACTGCTGGTGGACCCGCTCCACTTCGGCCAGGATCAGCCGCGCCTCCTCAGTGGGCACCATGCGGCCGGAGATGCGCGCAAACAGCGCCACCCCCAATTGATCCTCCAACCGCTTGATCGCGACCGAGAGACTGGGTTGGGAGACGCCGAGATGCCTCGCCGCAGCCGTCAGCGACTGGGTCGCCATGACGATGCGGAAGATCTCGAGATGTCGTTCTTTCAGTTTCGGTGTGGCCACGCTTCCCCGCGTTCAAGCTATAACTTCTGTTTATGTATGTCGTCTCTTTACGTATTGGCGTCAATGGCGCTGCCACCGCTATGCTCGATGCAACAGAATGGATTGGTACGACATGATCGGTGCTTCTACCCGCCTCGTGGCCATCATCGGCTCCCCTATCGCCCAGGTGAAATCGCCGGAGAACTTCAATCGCCATTTCGAGCATAACGGGCTCGATCGCGCCATGATCGCGGTCGACCTAACGGAAGGCCAGGTCGCGGATTTCGTGGCGATGGCGCGCGGATGGCAGAACCTCGACGGTTTTGTCGTCACCATCCCGCACAAGAATGCGGTGGCGAGGCTCATCGAGGATCTGAGCCCGCGCGCGCGCTTTCTCGGCGCGGTCAATGTCGTGCGGCGTCATCCCGACGGACATCTGTCGGGGGACATGACCGATGGAGCCGGTTTTGTCGATGCGCTGCGCGCGCGGAGTTTTTCGGTCGAAGGCAAATCGGCCCTGCTGATCGGTGCAGGGGCCGCCGGCAGTGCTATTGCCCAGGCGTTGGCTGAGACAGGCCTTGCCGAACTCTCGATCCAGGACATCGACGCGATGCGCGCCAAGATGCTGGTGGCAAAGCTCGCCTCCGCTTTTCCAGAATGCCATTGCGCCGTGGCGACCGGCGACGTGCAACCGTTCGATCTGGTGGTGAACTGCTCGCCCGCCGGCATGCGCGACTTCGACCCGCAACCGGTGGCGCAGAGCATCATCGAGATGATGCCGGCAGACGGCCTGGCCGCCGAGGTCATCACCTCGCCCGAGCACACCGTGTTCCTGAAGGCCGCCGCTGCACGCGGTCTTGCCGTGCAGACCGGGGTCGAGATGGCCAAGGCTCAGTTCGAGCTGCTCGCGCAGGCTATGGGGATCATGGACGGAAACCATCATGCTTAACGCCCGGCAGGAGAAGACAGATGTCGTCGTGATTGGCGGCGGTGCCGGCGGCATGAGCGCGGCTGTTGCCGCAGCGCGTCTGGGAGCGCGGGTGGTTCTCATCGAACAATACGGCTTTCTCGGTGGCGCTGCATCCAATTCGCAGGTGCTCGCCTATTGCGGCTTCTATCAGAAGGGGTCTACGCCGGTGTCGGCCGTGCTCGGTATCGGCGCTGAATTGCTTGCGGAGCTTGAAACCATCGGCCAATCCGTCGCGCCGATCATATCGCGAAGCGGAAACTGGATCGTTATGCTTGATCCGGAAGCGGTGAAATTCGCCTTTGACCGGATGTGCGAGCGTGCTGGGGTTGAGGTGCGGCTACACAGCAAGCTGACAGCAGTTACCAAGGAAGAGGGCCGCATCACCTCCGTCACGCTCGCCGATCAGGCAGGGACCGTTACGATCGAGGCCGGCAGTTTCATCGATGCGAGCGGCGAGGCGACGTTGTCAGTGTTAGCCGGCGCCCGCCTGACGAGCGACATCCGTCGCGGCGACCATGTGCAGCCAGCCTCGATGCCCGTCCGGATTGGCGGCGTGGCACCCGATGCCCCGTTTGACCGGGCAGTGCTGTCCGGCATCATCGCACACTACAATGCCACATCAGACACGCCCATTCTGCGCGCCGATGGCGGCGTGATGTCGCGGCTTCCGATATCGGGCGATGTGTGGTGGATGACGATCGATCTTCCCCTCGGCGGTTTGAGTGGCGAAGATTTTTGCGTCGTCGAGCGGGAGGCACGGCGGCAGGCCTGGCGCAATCTCGCACTCATCAAACAGATGCCCGGTTTCGAGCGGGCCTATCTGGTGGCGACCGGACCACAGATCGGCATCCGCGAGACCCGCCGGCCGCAGTCGTGCGAGGACATGACCGGCGCCGCACTCAAGACCGGCGCACGCCGTTCCGATGGCATCGGCCGCGCCGCCTGGCCGATGGAGGTGCACGAGGCGCCGGGCCGGGCCTCCTTTACCGATCTCGGCGGCGAAGGTTTTGCCGATATCCCGATGGGCTCGCTCCAGGCTGCGGATATCGCCAATCTTTACCTCGCAGGACGTGTCGTCGGTGCCGACCAGACGGCCTATGGATCGGTACGGGTGATGGGCACGGCCTTTGCCACCGGGCACGCGGCCGGCGTGGCCGCAGCCCTTTGGATGCAGACAGGAAAGGCTGTTCCTGAGGATATACGACGGGTTCTCATCACCCAGAATGCCCTTGTCTGACCGGCGAGCGTTGACGCTGGAGGCATAGAGGCCTGCGCCGACATCGGTTCGCTCAGGGTGAAGAGAGGTGTGGAATACCCCGACCCTGAGCAATAGCCCCGTACGACGCCTGCGCGATCACCCCTTGGCAAAATGGCGGGCAGCCTGGATGAACGCAGTGAAGGCGGCCGGTGGATTTTTCCTGCCGGGATAGTAGAGCGCCAGCGGTGCCAGGGCCGGCGTCCAGTCTTCGAGAACACGTACCAGCCTGCCGGCCGCGATGTCTTCGCGCACGTCCGCTTCCATGACATATCCGAGGCCGACGCCGTTTTGCGCCGCAATTCGCACGAGGCTCGACTCGTCCAGGGTAATCGAACCCTGGACGTCGATCTGAACGGCATTTCCGTCCTTCTCGAATTTCCATCGAAACAGCGCGTTGTTGGGAAGACGTACGCGGATGCAGCGAAATCGGTAAAGGTCGGCTGGTACCGTTGGCCTCCCATGGGTGCGCAGAAATTCCGGCGACGCCACGACCGCATTGCTGCGTTTCAGGCCCAGAGGCACGGCGATCATGTCTGCCGGGACGAGATCGGCCGGTCTCAGCCCGAGGTCGAAACCGGCCGCAACGATATCGACGATCCGTCCCTCGGTGACCAGGTCGACATGGACCTGGGGATAGCGCTGCAGAAATGACAGGATGAGCGGCTCCATCACTTCCCGCGCTGCCGTGGCAAACGCGTTGATGCGCAGCGTGCCCGTTGGGACCTCCTGAAGCGACTGTGCCGCCAGCATGGCATCGCGGATATCGGTGACCGCGGGGCCTACGCGTTCCACAAAGGTCCTGCCCGCATCGGTCAGCGAGACGCTTCGGGTCGTCCGGTTGAACAGGCGGATGCCGAGGCGCTGCTCCAGCTTGGCGATCGAATTGCTCAAGGCAGTCGTGGACATGCCGAGATCAAGGGCGGCAGCCCTGAACGACCCCAGGCGGGCGATGCTGAGAACGGCATCAAGATCAGCAAGAACGAATCGCGTCATTGTCCCTCTTTTCGCAATACAACATCCTCCTTTATCCCGCTTATTCGTCAATAAGGGTCGTCTATCTTGAAGCCAGTCACCCTCGAACGGAGATCGAAGCCTCGGTCGCAAAGGCAGAGGCGAGACAGGAGAACCAGATGACGATTAAACTACCCAAGGCCATTCAAGCCTATTTCGATGCGGACCGAAAAGGCAGCCCCGATACTGTCGCTGCCCTTTTTACCAGCAGCGGCCGCGTAAAGGACAAGGGCGAGACCCATCGCGGCCGTGATGCGATCCGCCAGTGGGTGGCGGACGAGTCCGGGCAATACAGCTATAGCGTCGAGCCTTTTTTCATCGGCACGGAGAACGACAAGACGCAGGTGACGGCCCATCTCGTCGGTACCTTCCCGGGCAGCCCCATCGACCTTCGCTACTTTTTCGTCCTTTCGGGCGACAAGATCGCTGAACTGGAGATCACGGTATGACCCCGTTTCTCACGCTGGAGGGCCGTAGAGCCCTCATTACCGGTGGCACTTCGGGTGCGGGTGCTGCAACCGTCGCGCTCTTCAAGGATCTCGGCGCCCGCGTGCTGACCACTGCCCGCAAGAAGCCGGAAAACTTCTCCGGCGCAGCATTTGTCGAGGCTGACCTGACGACCAAGGGCGGAGTTCAGGTCGTGGTCGATGCGGTGCATCGGGAACTCGGCGGGATCGATATCCTCGTCAACGTGCTGGGCGGTTCTTCTGCTCCTTCAGGCGGCTTTGCTGCGCTCTCTGATGAGGAATGGGACAAGGAATTCGACCTCAACTTCTTTCCGGCCGTCCGACTGGACCGCGCGCTCGTTCCCGGAATGGTCGCGCAGGGAAGCGGCGTCGTCATCCATGTCACCTCGATCCAGCGACATCTACCACTGCCGGAGGCGACGACCGGGTACGCAGCGGCCAAGGCAGCGCTCAACACCTACAGCAAAAGCCTGTCCAAGGAAGTCTCTCCCAAGGGCATACGGGTGTTGCGGGTTTCGCCCGGTTGGATCGCCAATCCCGGCGCCAACGGCCTGGCCCAGCGCATCGCCGCTGAAGCCGGCATTGAATATGACGCTGCCGTGCAGGTGATCGTGGACTCCCTCGGCGGCATACCGCTTGGACGACCCGCCGCGCCCGAGGAGGTCGCCGACCTGATCGCCTTCCTCGCATCGGATCGAGCATCGTCTATTACGGGCACAGAACATGTGATCGACGGCGGGACGATTCCCACTGCCTGACCATCCGTTGGTCCACCGATTGATTGCGCCCCTGACTTGGGGGCGCGCCGCAAAACCGGCCCTCTGCAGGCGCGCCTCCCGTTGATCATCAATTGCGAACCGCGATGGCAGCCGCCGCCCCAGCCAAAGCGGTGGCCCCGATCCGGTTGGCAACCCGTGCGGCACGCGGGGTCCGCAAGAGAAGCCGTGCTTTATGCGCAAGGAATGTCCAAGTGAGATCGATGCCGGCCAGTGTAACCAGTGTAACGGCGGCGAGGATTGACCATTCCGCGAATCCCGTCTTCGATAGGTCGATCAAGGACGGCAGAAGGGCAAGGTAGAACACCATTATCTTCGGGTTGCCCAAGGTGAGCGCCATGCCCGCACCGAACATGGACAATGGCGAGACCCGCTGAGGAAGATCCCCCATGCTTTCGTCAACGGGCTTATGCCACATCTTGACCGCCAGCCAGCAGAGGTAAGCAACACCTAGCCACTTCAAGATATGAAAGCCAAACTCGAAGGTGTTTACGATGGCAGTGAGACCGGCCATTGCCATTGTGAGCCATACCACCTCACCGATCCACATAGCCGCGATGAACGGGATCACATCGCGCCAACCACTGGTGATCACACGCGAGACTAGCGCAGCAATGCTCGGTCCCGGAGTTCCCGCGTTCAGAAGCAGAGCGGCGGCAAAGATAGCAACAGATAACAAATCCATGGACAGCCTCTGATAGATCGCTTTGGAAAGTACCGCTATCACTTCGCCGCGGTCAAATGGACAGACAGAGGGGCAGATCATCAAGCTCAATCGTGCAAACGCCAGATGGACGGACGAGGGAAAATCGGCATCCTTCAGGCCCGCGTCAGTGCCGCCGGCTGGGCTCTGACCACCGGATGGCGTCAGAGCCAATTTTCCATGCCGAAACACACACGCGATGCAATAAGCCTCTCTTCTGGCAGAAGGTCACAGTCGAAGCGCTGACTGGCGCCTCAGTTCCTGTCCAGACCCAATGCGATCCGGGCCTCTTGGAGGCCGCGTGAAGCAGCGCGGTTGCCGGTTTCAGCCACAAGCTCGAAAATGCGAAGCGCATCGTCCGGACGCCCAAGCTTCATGAGCGCATAGGCACGAAGGACCAACAGATCGCTCGTTTCCGGTTGCAGCGTCGAACGTTGGTCGAGATAGACGAGGGCTTCGCGATACCGTTCGGAGTTGAAGGCGGCGTTGGCACGATCGGCAAGGATCGCGATCTGAAGTTCGGCCGAACGTTCAGGTCTCTGAGGCGCCTTTGCGGCCGCAACGGCGGCCTTGCTGGTGAGGCCCAGCCTCAGATAGGCTAGGCTCTCGCCGTAGGCGGCGTCCTGCTTCACGCGGATGTTGTCGCTGCGCAAGGCGATCTCGAAGGCGCGGACGGCTTCCAGCGGCCGTTTGAGATCCATCAGGCACCATCCCCGCGCCAATGCGGCAGCAGGGGGCAATTCGGCAGGATCGGCATAGCTTGAACACGAGACGCGTGATGCGGATCCGGCCTTGTCCGCGCGCACCAACCGCACTTGTCGCGGCGTGGCTGTCGTCTCGGGCGGACGAACGCTGTCGCTCGGCACAACACTTTGCTGTGGCTGTTGCTGAACCAGCTGTCCTCCGGGTCTGACCACGCGAGCAGAGGCCATTGGCGGCGTCACGAGGCCCAGATTGGCGATCCGCGCCGAACGTCCAGCCCAAAGACGTTGAATTTCGGCAACGCCTGCGCGGTCGTTCAACTGCTGGCGTGTCACGGCAAGGCCGTATGCGGAGGGTTCATCATCAGGCTTCCAGCCGAGGGCGGTCTGGAACCAGCGAAGCGCAGTCTGCGGCTGGTTAAGGGCGCGCGCGTACCAGCCAAACTGCTGTGCTGTCGGCACGTATTTTTTCTCGATCACCGTTTCCGCTATACGACGCAGAACCTCCTCGGACAGCAAAGGCGGCGGATCTTCCGCCATCAGGTTTGCCGTCGTGGCAAGATAGGTAGCGGAGGCTTCCTCGGAATCGTTGCGCCACTTGTACATGACGTTTTCCGCTTCGCCGGCCTTGTCGAGGCTGATCATGGCGAGCGCCAAGCCTTGTGAGGCAGACGAACTGTCTTCCAAACCCCGTGCGGCGCTGAACCATTTCATCGCTTCGTTCATGTCGTCATGCCGCAGGGCGTACCAGCCGAGCAGCAGCGCGTCCGTTGCCTTTCCGTCCCGTTCCGCGATAGCCTTCAGGCGTGCAAGATCATCCGGCGGCACAGCGCTGCCTGGTTTCTTATTGGCCTGCGCCACGCGATTGCGTGCCAGATCATCGCGAACGGAGGCAAACTCGTCGCCCCGTTCCAGCGACAGCAAGGGCGCCAGCGCCTCCGGCGGGAGCAGTGTCGATGCCTTCTGCACTGTTGCAAGCCGCTGCTCGGGGTCGGAGCAATTCGTCAAGATATACCGATAGACGGCCTCTCCGCGATCTTGCCGCTTCGTTTGGATGAAGGCTTCACCGAGCCGCCACAGGACATCGACATCGCTACAGTTTCTGAGACTGGGGGTCTGAGAGGCGAGGTCGATGACGGTTTCGTATTGCTTCAGCTCGGAAGCGGTGATCAGCCGTGTCCGCGTCTCCGCCACGTTCACCCGGTCCAGCAAATCCTGCGGCGGCTGCCAGCGCGGATCGGATGCCTGCCGGTCCGCAATGGCCTTGCGAACCTCAGCATACTTTCCGTCCGCGTAGAACTTCCACATCTGATCGAGCTGTTCGTCACGTCCGGTCGGAACGGCCAGCGGATCGGCAGGTGGCGTCCAGTTCGGGTAAAGCGAGCGAAGTCTTGCGATTTCCGCCTGAAGGCGGGCCGTATCGCCCTGCGCCGCGAAATACCGCAATGCCGTAAGGTCCGGTCCAGGGGGGCTAGCCGTCGGTGGCGCCGCTACGGGGGAGGATTGTCCGTTGTTTTGTTGTCGTGCCTGCGATGGTGCGCGAGCTTCGCCAGATGGTGGTTCAGCCGGTTGCTGTTGGGAAGGCTGCTGAGCCTCTACGACGTCAAATTCATCGAACGGCATATTCTGGGCAGGGACTGCCTCGTTTGGCTCTTTCAACTGGGCTGTGCGAACCTGCTCGGCAACATGGGACGGCTCAACGAGAGGGGGCGCGCCGGATATTCTGCCTTGACGCTGGGCAGCGCCATCTGGCGCTGACAGAGCATTGACCGGTACCGGTCCGCGATCCTGCACCGTGGTAAAAAGGCTGCCGCCCGCGACAGCCATGGTGAGGATGAAGAGAGGGAGTTTTAGAGACATCTCGGATGTTGCTCCCTTGCATAGGCCAGTCCGAGCAACTGTAATGTGGCGAAGTCGTTGGATTGCGGCTGGTCTGGCAGGGTTTTCCCATCCACAACACGGTCTGCAAGACCGTCACCTTGGCCTTCGCTATGGACGATGCCTTCGTTACCGGTGATCCTGCCGGCTTCGTCGCGGCGCTCCGACCTGTAGTCAGCCCATTCCTGTTCAAGGATCGCAGGGTCCGACTGAGGGGTGGCGAGCGCTGGCTGAACAATCAGAAATGGAACGGCCAGGAAGGCCGAGACATGGAGGGTCATTGGTTTCTCCCCAGTCGGTTCAGCACCGAGGCCGTCGAGAGTCCGAACAGCACCGTAAACCCGACCAGCAGCAGTGCATAAGCCAGGATGTTGGTGGACAGCCAGTTCGTAAGGACGAGACGGTAATTGCTAAGCGTCATCGGGCCGGTCCAGATGAAATCGACGTGGAGAGCCGGGACGATTTGCACCTCGTCCGTCTTGTCGGCAAAGGCCGTTGCTCTTCCGGCGATCTGATCCCACCGATCCTGCCGGGCAAACGCAGAGACACCCTGCCGGAGGTCGGCAGTCGTCGGGGCTGTGACGATCGTCCAGCTTGCCCGTCCCTCGGGACTGGCACCTTGTGCCACAAGCAAGGACTGACTGGCTGAGGGGGTAAAGAGCACCTCATCACGTGGTATGAACTGGAAGGAGGATGCGGATAGGTCGAAGTTGCGTCGGAGCCATTCCTGCAGGCTGCCGACCTGGCCGCTCCATATGCCACCACTGACGCGCGACCGCCACTTCTCGAAGGTTTGCGATGTCTCGACGCCTTGTGCCGGGGCATTGACATCCGGTCGCCAGGCCGTCGCGATATCGGGCGACAGGCTGAGCTGGGTTAGAAGCTTGGGCGGCATCTGCGAAATGGTGCCGAAGAAGATCGCATTGCGCTCGCCAATGGCGTTCGGCGAGACCAGAAGCTCAATCGGTATGGGTTGTCCGCCCATGAGCGCCAGTTTTCCGAGGAAGGTGGACGCCGCGCCCAGCGTTTCCGCGTCGAAACGGTCCACGGACAACATCAGTGGATTCGTCTTGCGGGCATAGGGAAAGCTGGTGTTGGCCAAAGCCGCCAGATTGGGATTCTGGCTGATCCGCGCGAATTTCGGCATCAGCAATTCGGATGTGTTGAAGATAGCCAGGCGGGGTTGCAACGAGGCCGTCGCTGCCGGTGCGCAAACAGCATCCTCCTTTGTCAGGATAATGGCTTCGATATCAATGGTGTTAACGCCAGGTCGTATGTGCCGCATCGCGATTTTGACGGGCAGGTGGCGAAAAATTCCGCCTTTGGTCGATGTGATTGGCACCGTGGAAGCGATGTTTCCGTTCACGTAGACATCGATATGGCTGCCCGGTTCGACAGTGTTCGCAAAAGCGGCATCCAGCAGCAGCTGCGCTTCGCCGTAGGCGTTGCCATAAAAATCCGCCGGAACCGCTATCGAAAACGAGGTTCGCACCCGGCGACCGGGAAACTCGATGGTATCCACCCCCAGCTGCGACAGCGGTAGACGTTCTCCACCAAACAAGAGCGGCGCATCCGGTGCCATCCATCGTTGCGTGGAAATGACGTCCCGGCGCACGCTGGGTGTCCAGTCGAGCGGCGCGACGAGGCCCTCGATAGCGCCTTGAATATGGCTCCATGTGGGACCGGAGATCAGAATGATGTTCTGTCCCGTGCGGGAAACTGTAACGATCGAGGCTATGCCGGTGCTTTGCGCGGCGGCAGGCAAATCCGGGAACAGCGGTTGCAGTTCTGATGCGGTGCCGACGCCGATGGTTAACGTGCCGGGTGACGAAGCTTGGGCATTTGTACTGCTGAAGACGAAGTCCTGGTTTGGCATCGCCGCCAGCAGCGAAAGTCCTTCGGAGAGCCGAAGAAGGGGCGACACAACCGCCGACTGGCCCAGAGCGGGTGCCACGATGTTGAACCGCGTCCCTCCACTCTCATTCACGCCGATGGCCCTTACCGTCTCGGCAACGGATGGAAGGGCGGACGCCTTGCCCTGGAAGCTGAGATAGGTTTGCGCCGGATCGATCCTCGTCCAGAGATCATAGGTCGAACGGATATCGCAATCCGTCCGGTGACGCTGGTTCACCCGCATCTCGATCCGGTTGGCGCCCGTCTGGAGCATCCCCTCGGGGATCTGGAGGTTGAGCACCTTTTGCGTGTCGGTCGCCGCAATGGTTTCCTCGGACAGTACCCGCCCATTGAGATAAACCGAAAGGCGGGACGCTTCCGGCGCGATCACGATCGAGTTTCGATAACCGAGCGAAAGCGTAGCCGGCAGGCTGGCTTGCTGTTCCGGCAGGTAGATGGTCCAGACGCGGCGGGCGAACTCGCCGGAAAGCGTCAGCTCCTCGGCCGGTACCAGATATCGCCGATCGATGTCGTCGCCTTCGGCCGCTGCTTGCACGGACGGTGCTGATGGCTTCGGGCTTCCATCAATGCCGGGAAGCGGAAGGGGAAGAGCCAGAGGTGGTGTCGTTTCCTGTGCAGCAGGCGGCTGTGCCGGACCCTCGGGCGACATATCAAAGGGGACGGGCTGGGCGTGCGCTAACGGCCCGCAAAGCATGCCGATCAGCGCGACGATACCTGCGGGAAGCGTGGATCTTGCCATCATTTGCTCCTTCCCATCCCGCGGAACAGGTAAATCAAGCCACGGCTGGTCTGGAAAAGCGACAGGCCCACAAACCAGATCGTGCCTTGCAGAATGCCCGGGTTACGCCGGCGAGTTTGCTGGAACTCCTCCCACTGCTCGGAATTTGCGAAAATGAGGTCGGCGATCCACCTGTGGTCCTGCGGGTCCCTTGGCCTGTATTGGCAGCCGATGAGCGCCGCGTCGCCCGTGGCCTGCGTGCTAACGTGTCTTACCAAAATCGGCAGGACGACTGGATCAGTCTGGCTATGGGAGCGAAAACGGATCTGCGCTTCGGTGCCTTTCGAGATCGAGGGAAGATCGCGCCCGAAAACCTGCAGCCCCGCCCCCCCGACGGAAACGTCGTCAATGGAGGCCGGATACCATTGGTCTTCGATGCCGAATTCACAGCGGCGGCGCACGCGAACGCGCTGCGACGAGGATTTTTCGCCGCGTTCCGACACGACTCCCAGTGCGCAGCCGGCAAGAATGAGATTGAGGAGATTCCAGCCGCCGACCACCAATGTCACGTCGGCTTTGTAGGGCTCGGCATAGATCTGGTAGATCGTGACCACGAGCGCCACGACCTGCACCGCGAAAATGATGAAGAAGGGGCGACTGATCTCGGACAGGCGGCTGACGGAAACGGATTCGTCCTTGGCGGTGACCTTGAACGTCGGTTTGCGCGGGTTCAGCATGACGGAGATGAGCGCCGGCAGCAGATGGATGGTCTGCACGAATTCGTAGAGCTCGGAGATCCACGGCCACCGGAATGAGCCGTAGAGATAGTTCTGCATCATCAGGTTCACGAGCATGTAGGAAAGCGTATAGGCCAGAAATTCGCCGCCCGACGCGGTGAAGATCTCAAGATCGAAAAACAGGTAGAACAGCGGCGCCACCAGGAAAATCGTTCTCGGAAACGGAAAGAGCCAGAACAGCGTCGACGACATGTAACAGAAGCGCTGGGGCAGGGTGAGGCCATGCTTGAGGAACGGTCTGCGAAAGCGAAGTATCTGCATCATGCCCTGCGCCCACCGGCTGCGCTGGCTGATGAAGCTTGCGAAGGTCGCAGGCTGCAGGCCGGCGACCAATGGCTTGTCGACGTAGATGCTGTTCCACCCGGCACTGTGCAGTTCAAGAGCGGTTTCACAATCTTCCGTGATGCTCAGACCGCTGAAGCCCTTTGTTGTATCAAGGGCTTTCCGGCTGAGAACCGCTGCCGATCCGCAAAAGAACGACGCATTCCATTTATCCAGTCCGCGCTGAATAATGCCGTAGAACATCTCGTTTTCGCTTGGCATCCGCTCAAAGGTTCGTAGGTTGCGCTCCAGCGGATCCGGATTGAGGAAGAAATGCGGGGTCTGCACCAGAAAGAGCTTCGGATCGTCTTCAAAATATCCGACCGTTTCCAGGAGAAAGTCGCGTGCGGGTGCGTGGTCGGCATCGAACACGGCAATGAGTTCGCCCGTTGAGTGCTGAAGCCCGTTGTTGAGATTGCCGGCCTTTGCATGCTCGTTGCGTTCGCGCGTGAGGTAGCGCACGCCGAGCGCGTCGCAAAGACGGGTCAGTTCGGCGTGACGCGACAGTGCCGTTTCGGACTCTCGCACATCCGTCGAATTTCGCTTTTGGATCGTACCGCCGTCATCCAGAAGCCACACGGTCAGCCGGTCAGCCGGATAATCGATCGCCTTTGCCGCGGCCAGCGTGTTGGCCAGAAGAACGGGGTCTTCGTTGTAGGTCGGAATGAACACATCGACCGAAGGAAAAGTCTTTTGTCGCGCTGCTCGCGACGGACGCGAGTCGAGGGGCATGGCAACAATGAACAGACTGAGCGCCAGCATCATGACGCTGTAGATCTCCGCCAGGTACAGCAAAAGCCCGGGGATGAAGTTCTCCGGCTGATTGATGGGCGGCAGTGTTTCCGTGGTGCGCCAATAGACGTAGCGCCAGACAATGGCCATGCCGAAGGCGAGGGCCACAAGCCGCCAGCGTCCTCCGACGCCCAGGATCTTGAGGGCGGCCATGATGGCAACCACAATCACGCTCACGATCAACTGCGTCTGCAGATTGACGGGGAGCGTGATAAGGCCAATGACGCAAATCGCCATGATCGACCACACAATGATGCTTGGCGCATTACGCATCGTTATTCCTTCGGTAGACATCCGCGTTTCACCGCGAGGGTTTGCTACCGCCTTTGTTGGAGCACGCTGCCGGTATGGCTGTCGTGCCTATGCAGTCAGGTGACGGAACCACCACGGACGTCGCGTTTCCGGTGACGGAGGCGTCCGCTGGCGGTGATGGGATGGTGATGACGCCGGCCTCAACGCCTGGAACCGGGACGCGGTGGGCGGGGGCCGGCGTTGGGTGGGGTGCGGTGGATGCGCGCACGGTCCGGTCCGCAACGGGGCGTATCGAGTTGGTCGTGATCGGAGTGGCCGCAGAGTATCCGAAGGCTGCCAGGCGTGCTGCCGCGTCTGGTGTCGGATAGATCGGCTGTCCGGTCTGGCCAAGACGGGGATCGATCGGGGCCGGGCTTCCGTAGGGGTTCCAGATCTCTCCCTGAAAACCACCCACAATCGTATATCCGTAAAGAACACTCAGCAGTTCGTTCTCGGTCGCCCTGTTGTCACACAGGCGCAGGCGAACCTGAATCATGCCGAAATCGCGCCCGAAGCCGTTCCCTGTCGAGCGGGACCGAAGCTGCTGCCAACCATAGATGCACACGTCGCCATGGCGGCTATGCCCTGAAGCATAGCCGAACGGCCCGTAGGCGTTCTGCAGATAAAGCGTGGAGCGGGTCAGTTGCACGCCTGGTGCCGCAGCATTCATTTCTGTGCGCAGCGTCGCTTCACCCAGTGGCCGATAGGCAATGCTTGTGGGTTGTTCGGCGTCGCGACCGCCCGAGAAACTGATCTTGAGGTAGTTCTGTCCGGGGATGCGGGAGACGGTTGTCAGCGACACGGTCTGCTCGGTGCCGTTTTCATGCGACTGTTGCACGACGCCGACAATCCCGGGTCCGCCGGGGGGAGGCATGATGAGCGCCTTGTCGGCCGCCACGAGTTCAGGCCCGCTTGGCTGTCTGACGCCACCGGTCGTGCTGCATCCCACCAATGCCAGCATGAGCGCCACAAATGTCAATCGCGCCTCGATCAAAAACTTTCCCTTGAAAAGAACTAGGTTCTGTTGACAAAGTATGGCAGCCATATCTTTGCGGCGGCCAGGGCAAGGAATGCTGCGAAGGATTTTCGGGTCTTGTCGTATCGGGTCGCGATGCGACGGAACTGCTTGAGGCGGTTGAACATCCGCTCTATGCGGTTTCGATCCTTGTATGCCCGGAAGTCGCAGGCAGGCGGGTTCTTCCGGTTGGCCTTCGGCGGAATGACGGGCCTGATCCCGTGGATCAGGAGTTCTTCACGCAGGAAATCGCCGTCATAGCCTTTATCGGCAAGGAACAGCCTCGGTTTGCCGACCGGTATCGCCAGCAGGTCCGGAACGGCGTTGTAGTCCGAAACCTCTCCGCCCGTCAGGATGAAGCCAAGAGGGCGTCCCTGACCGTCTGCTCGGGCGTGGATTTTCGTCGTAAAGCCGCCGCGTGATCGACCAAAAGCCTCCTGATAAGTCCCCCTTTAGCGCCCGCAGCCTGCGAATGGCCGCGAACCGTGGTGCTGTCGATCATGTGCTGCCAGTCATCCGTTAGCCCAAGTTCGACCAAGGTCTCAAGAAGAGCGTCCCACACGCCCTGTTCGGCCCAACGGCGAAAGCGTACATAGACCGAGTTCCACTTTCCGTAGCGCTCATGCATATCGCGCCAGGGGCAGCCGACCCGAAGAACATGCAGCATACCGTTCAGGTATCGTCGATTATCGTGCGAGGGCCGGGATTTCCTACCACGTTCGGTGGGTAACAGACCCTCAATGATCCGCCACTCCATATCCGTCAGGTCGCCACGAGCCAAAGCTGCCTCCTAAAAAGCAGTCTTGAATCATGCTTCCGCTGATTTGGGAATCCACTTTGTCAACAGGACCTAGATTACGCCTCGGGGAATGCCGCAAGGTGTTGACGATACTGGGTTATAGTTCCTTCTTATGGTTAACAGATTCTAAAGCAGGCCGTGCTAATGTGCCGATGCACGGGCTTTGTTGTGCTGTTTCACCTAGAGGTAGCGAAGCTGACGTGCTACGCGGAGACAGTCTGCGTCGGACGAGCCATAATTGGCTTTTGTCAAGATCTGATCCAATTTTTCATTCGGAGCTTGGTCGTCAGAAAAGAGACCGCCTAATCGGATTGGTGGGTTCCGATCCATGGCGCGGATTGCTGAAAGCCGCACTTGCCGCTGGAGCGCCTGAGACCTCGCCATCAGCAACGACACGATCCGATATCACCAGACGTGGGCACGCGTTGCTTGACGATGTCTTTGATGGATTTCGGATCCAGTGCGCGCGATGCCCATTTAAACGTCCTTGGCGCATCCTTGGATTGTAAAGTGCTCCGATTTATACAATACCAGTTTTGCACGACGCATCCATGGGGGCGGTCGCCATTCAAGGCGGCGGCCGATAGGTTGGATTGTGATTTACTTTGGTCACAGCGGCAATTGCGGAGACAGGAGCGATTGGCAGAGGCTTGATGCGCATCTGCTGAATGTTGCCCGGCTGTCCGGCAGTTTCGGTGAGAAGATCGGTTTGGCGCGCGCAGCCTATGTTGCCGGCCTGTTTCATGATCTCGGCAAATATGATCCTGCCTTTCAGGCCTATATTGCAGGACAGGGCGCGTCGGTAGACCATTCGACAGCTGGCGCCAAGGTGCTGCGCGATCTTGCGCAAGGGCCGGACAAGGCCGTGGCGGAAATCATCGCCTATGCCATTCTCGGCCACCATGCCGGCCTGCCGGATCGCGACAATGCCACCGGGGGGAGTTTCAACCTGCGGATCGGGCAGCCTCTCAGGATCGCTGACGCCTGGCGCAACGAGTTGGGGGACGACCTTGCCGCTCGCATCTCCGGCATGGCAGACAACCTGACGCGCTTTGTGGTCGAGGACCGCGAGCGCCAGGGTTTCGCCCTGTCCTTTGTTGGGCGAATGGTCTTTTCGTGTCTGGTTGATGCAGATTTCAGGGATACCGAGGCCTTCTATGTCTCTCAGGGCGAGCGGCAGGCGGATCGCGACTGGCCGCCTCTGCAAGATCTGATCCCGGATTTTTGGGAACGTTTTGAGGCGCACATGGCTGGCCTTTCCGGCCGGTCCGGGACATCCGGCAAGGGCGGTGCACTGAATGATCTGCGTGCCCACATCCTGTCGCACGTGCGCAGCAAGGCGACCGCCCGGCCCGGCCTGTTCACCCTGACCGTGCCAACTGGCGGCGGCAAGACGCTCGCCTCGCTCGGCTTTGCGCTGGATCATGCCAAAGCCCATGGTCATCAACGCATCATCTACGCCATTCCCTTTACCTCGATCATCGACCAGGCAGCCGCCATCTTCCGCAGTGTCCTGGGCGACGAGCATGTGCTGGAACATCACTCGAATATTGACGAGGAGAAGTTTCAAGCGCGGGAGCGGCGCGACAAGCTGAAGCTGGCGATGGAGGATTGGGCGGCTCCGGTCATCGTCACCACGAATGTGCAACTGTTCGAGAGCCTGTTCTCCGCCCGACCGTCCCGCACCCGTCGCCTCCCTCGCGGAGGCGTGGATCGAAACGATTGCTTGGACGGCTCTCCTGTCGTCGATCTCGAAAGTCGCCTCCCTCGCGGAGGCGTGGATCGAAACTTCGTTGGAAATGGTGGCGGGTCGCTGGAGAAACGTCGCCTCCCTCGCGGAGGCGTGGATCGAAACGATGTGTATGGACCGCTCCCGGTTTGCAAGGAGTAATTTGAACGTCACGGCAGAGACGGTGCTTGCGGTCGTGTATCCGGCCTGTTTATGCGAGCCGCTCGGCCGCTTGTGTTTCGGCGTGCAAAATTGACCCCATTAGCGGGGTAATCGGCGTCCAATTTTGACCCCCTTCGGATTTATCTGACCATCCGTCTTTTGACGGCGGATGGAGAGGGAGTTGAAGCGAGTGGATACGATTGCGCGCGTCCGGCGGGCCTTTCATGTTCAAGGCTGGTCGATGAAGAAGATCGCCCGCGAACTGCATGTTTCCCGCAACACGGTCCGCAAGATATTGCGCACCGATGAGACCGACTTCTCTTACGAGCGCGAGCGGCAACCTTTGCCGAAGACAGGGGCCTGGAAGGCGGAGATCGAGCAGTTTCTCGTGACGAACGAAGGCAGGCCATCGCGCGAACGGCTGACGCTGATCCGGATTTACGAGGAGCTGCGGGCGCTCGGATACGACGGCAGCTATGATGCGATCCGCCGTTACGCCAAGGGTTGGGCGAAGAACCGCGGATCAGCGACGGCGCAGGCTTATGTGCCTCTCTACTATGCACCCGGCGAAGCCTACCAGTTCGATTGGAGCCACGAGATCGTGCTGATCAATGGCACGACGACGACCGTAAAGGTCGCCCATGTCCGGCTCTGCCACAGCCGCATGATATTTGCCCGCGCCTATATGCGCGAGAGCCAGGAGATGGTGTTCGACGCCCACGACAAGGCGTTTGCCTTCTTCCGTGGCACCTGCACACGCGGCATCTACGACAACATGAAGACGGCAGTGGAGGCCGTGTTCGTCGGCAAGGAGCGGCTATACAATCGCCGTTTCCTGCAGATGTGCAGTCATTATCTCGTTCAGCCTGTCGCCTGCACACCCGCCTCCGGCTGGGAGAAGGGGCAGGTCGAGAACCAGGTTGGCTTGGTGCGCGAACGCTTCTTCACCCCGCGCCTGAGGGTCAAGAGCCTTGAGGAATTGAACGTCTGGCTGCTCGATAAATGTGTTGCCTATGCCAAGGCGCACAACCATCCGGAACAGGCCGACCAGACGATCTGGCAGATGTTCGAGGCCGAGCGCGGCAGTCTCGTTCCCTATGTCGGTCCGTTCGACGGCTTTCACTGCGTTCCGGCCTCGGTGTCCAAGACCTGCACGGTCCGTTTCGACAACAACAAATACTCGGTCCTCTCAACGGCAGTCGGCCGCCCGGTCGAAGTCCACGCCTATGCCGACCGGATTGTCGTCAAGCAGGATGGCACGGTCATCGCCGAACATCGGCGCAGCTTCGGACGCGGCGAGACGGTCTATGATCCCTGGCATTATGTGCCTGTCTTGGCCCGCAAACCCGGCGCTCTTCGCAATGGCGCGCCGTTCCGCGACTGGGTAATGCCAGCGGCGATGGAGAAGGTCCGCAAGCGATTGAAGACAGTCGATGATGGCGATCGGCAAATGGTTACTATCCTCGGATGCGTGCCAGGCGACGGGATCACGGCCGTGGAGGCCGCCTGTCAGGAGGCGCTTGAACAGGGTGTCTGCTCGGCTGCCGTCATTCTGAACATCCTGGCGCGTCGTCGCGATCCGGCTCCGGCTGCGCCCCTACAAATCCCCGATGCACTGCGGCTGACCCATGAGCCGGTCGCCGATTGCGCACGCTATGACAGCCTCAGGAGGGCAAGCTGATGGAACGCACACAGGTTCTGGAATTGATGAGCACCTTGAAGCTCTACGGCATGCGCAGCGCCTATGACGAGGTCATGGGCAACGGCATCAAGCGCCAGCATGAACCGCCGCGCATCGTTGGCGATCTTCTGCAGTCCGAGATCGCCGAGAAACAGGCGCGCTCCATTCGCTACCAGCTCAGCATCGCCAAACTGCCGCTCGCCAAAGACATCGACGACTTCGACTTCGCCAACACACCCGTCAATGAAGGCCTTGTCCGCGATCTGGCCACCGGAGCCTTTGTTGCCGATCAGCGCAATGTTGTTCTCGTCGGCGGCACGGGCACCGGCAAGAGCCACCTGGCCATCGCGATTGCCCGCGCGCTCATCCGCAACGGCACACGCGGGCGCTTCTACAATGTCGTCGATCTGGTCAATCGGCTGGAGACGGAGACGCGCAGCGGCAAGCAAGGCCGGACCGCGGATTATCTCAACCGCCTGGACTTCATCATCCTCGACGAACTCGGATACCTGCCCTTCGCCCAGGCCGGCGGCCAGCTTCTATTCCATCTGATCAGCAGGCTTTACGAGCGCACATCCATCATCGTCACCACCAATCTCGCGTTCGGCGAATGGCCAACCGTCTTCGGCGACGCCAAGATGACCACCGCGCTCCTCGACAGGCTGACCCATCACTGCGAGATCGTCGAAACTGGCAACGAGTCCTGGCGCTTCAAAAACCGCTCTCAAAGCTAAAGCCGAAGAGCCCCATCACTCGCACCTGGTTCGCCCTCTGCAACCCCGGCCAGCGCCGGGCGATCCAGGTGCTGATCGTCAACATGGGGGTCAACATTGGACGCCGATATGGGGTCAAGTTTCCGTGCCGATTGACACCCATCGTCTTTATGACCGGCTTCGGCGATATACCAATGAGCGTTCGTGCAATGAAAGCCGGGGCTGTCGATTTCCTGGCAAAACCATTTCGTGATCAGGATATCCTTGACGCTGTTCTGTCCGCTCTGGAACGTGATGCGGATCGACGTCGCGAGGCGCGTCGCTTTCAGGAGCTGACGGCACGATTTCAGACGTTGACGTTGAGAGAACAACAGGTGTTGGAAGCGGTTGTGAAGGGGCTCATGAACAAGCAGATCGCATTCCAACTCGGCATCAGTGAGATCACCGTGAAGCTGCATCGCGGGAATGTGATGCGCAAGATGCAGGTCAGATCGCTTGCTGAACTGGTCCGTGCAACCGAGCAGGCTCATGAGTTCTCGGTGCGCTCAACGAAACCCGCAACGATCTAGGACGCTGCTGATCGATGCGAAACACAGGAAGTCCGATCTCCGTGTCACATTCCTCCATTATAGCGATTGTCGATGACGATTTGGCAATCCGCGAAGCTCTCGATGATCTTGTAAAGTCGCTGGGCTACGAAAGTAGATTGTTCGCCTCCGCAGAAGCGTTTTTGGATTTTCAGCCGCGATCCGCGATTGATTGCATGGTGGTGGATGTCAAAATGTCTGGTTTGAGCGGCATCGAACTTCAGAGGCGCTTGAACCATGAGGCGGATCGCCCTCCGATGATCTTCATGACGTCATATCACGACGATAGAACCCGCGCGGCCGTTCTTGATGGCGGAGCGTTGGCGTTCCTGGGAAAGCCGGTCAACCTCACCAAATTGATCGAGTGCTTAGAGCTGGCGCTGGCCTTGCCGAAGCGCACTGAGAGCGAATTCACCCCCCGCACATGAAACGCGACAGTTTGCCATAGTGTATGGGCAAACATACCGCAAAGTATAGTGTAGCAAGGCCGTCGGTTGGCGTAGCCTGTCATTGTCTAAAGGAGATTGACAGGTATGCAAAACGGGCGTGCGCAAAGCAACACTGGTAGCGTTGAATTACAAAAAATTGTACTGATTGTCGACCCTCAGAACTCGCAGGGTTCAATTATAAAACAAATGATTGAAAGCAACGGACATCGCGTTTTGTTGGCAAAGGACGTAGAAGCAGCAGCTCACCATATCACGAATTCGCCGATCGATTATTGCGTCACGGAGCTGAGATTTGAGGACGGGACGGGCCATGATATTCTTCGTTTGCTGGCCGTCCACCATCCTGCCTGTCGAACAATCGTCCACAGCCAATACTGCAATATTTCGGTCGCGGTCGCGTTGACGCAGGCGGGGGCAGCCGATGTGCTGCCAAAACCAATGTCGGAAAGCTTTGTTCTGGCAATCCTCTTCAACGAGGACATACGCAGATTTTCTGAACAGCCTTGCGTGCCAGCACCAAACGCCGTGCGTGAAGAACATATCCGTCAGGTGCTGATATCCTGCGGGGCGAATGTTTCTCGGAGCGCTCGCAGTTTGGCTATGCATCGTCGAACCTTGCAGCGCATGGTTGACAAGTCGCCTATGTTGCGCGCCGTTCTCAGATAGTTCAGTGAACGCGAGACCGAGCTTTACAACACCCTCAGAGCGTTTGGCCGGACCAAACGCCGCCAAGATGCACAAGCTCTCCGAGCGAAGGTGCATTCATCGTGCGCATGCCATTGTTGCGATGCAGCATGCCGTCCCATAATGACGCCGGATTTCGGCATCCTGCTCCAGCGCGACTTGGGCCGGCTTCCGGGCTTGTCCCTCTCCAAAGGGGGCCAGCAGAAAGTCGGATGCGCCGGCTTTGGCCGAGAGCCGATTATGCTTTCGGATTTTCTCGGGCCCCTCATTCGGTTGGAATGCCTTTCCGGATCACGTAGCCTGTGAGCGTGTGATCCTGACCGGAACTCCCTTATAAGCCGGAGTTCCGGATCTGCGATCGTAATGGCCGAGGGCAATGATGGCGTTCATCTCCGGATAGTAGCCGCCGATCGAGCCCTGCGGAAGATCATAGGCCACGGCAGTATAGCCACGTACCGACCGCTCCGGTCCTTCGGTTATGGCATGGACGTCGATGAGATCGCCGTCCTGGAGGCCGCGCGCCTTCAAGTCGGCGGGGCTGACGAAAATGATGTCGCGGCGACCGAACACTCCCCGATATCTGTCATCCAATCCATAGATGCTCGTGTTGTACTGGTCGTGGCTGCGCATTGTGGCCATAACGAGCGTGTCTGGGTCCTTGAGGCGAGGGTCTTCGTCAAGGCCGCACGCGATGCGGAAATGTGCCTTGCCTGTGGCGGTGTGCCATTCACGCCGGGATGCCGGAACATTCAGCCGGAAACCGCCGCGCGCGCGAATGCGCCTGTTGAAATCCTTAAAATCCGGGAAGACGATCTCGATCTTGTCACGGATACGATCATAATTCTCGATCATGCCGGCCCAGTCGATCCCATATCGACTACCCAACGTCGCCTGCGCGATGCCGGCCAAGATGGCAGGCTCGGACTTTAGGAGTGGGCTCGGCGGATTGAGAAAGCCCCGTGAGGCGTGAACCATAGACATGGAATCTTCCACCGTCACGGATTGCGGACCGGAAGCCTGGGTATCGAGATCGGTTCGACCGAGGCATGGCAGGATCAGGCATGTCTTTGCGGGGAGTAGATGAGATCGATTAAGCTTGGTAGAAATATGAACAGCAAGATTGAGCTTGCGCATCCCGGGGAATGTCACGGTCGGATCCGACATCGCGACTGCCAGATTGCCACCGAGGCAGATCAGTGCCTTGGATCGACCTTCGACAATCGCTTTAATTGCTTCAATGGCATTGTGGCCTTTGTCGGCTGAGGGGCGAAATCCGAAGGCACGTTGGATGCCGTCTAGAAGGGACACATTCGGGATTTCTGTAATCCCCACTGTCCGATCCCCTTGAACGTTCGAATGGCCCCTCAAAGGGCATATGCCGGCTCCTTGGCGCCCGATATTGCCGCGCAGCAGCAAGAGATTGGTTGTCTGCTGAACGTTATGAGTGCCGTTCGCATGCTGGGTCAGTCCCATGCCGTAACAGAGGATGACATTCTTGGCTTTTAAGTAGACATCTACGGCGCTTTCGATCGAAGCGCGTGAAAGGCCGGAATAGGTGAAGATATCATCCCAACTCGTCTCTTCGACATCCCGGCGCAGGTCATCCACGCCCAGTGTATGATCGGCGATGAAGGCACGGTCGAGGACGCCAGAGCCACCCATGGCGAGATCTGTGGTATCGCGTTCGAAGATCAGCTTCATCATGCCTTTGATCGCAGCGAGATCGCCGCCGATGCGGAGCTGATGATAGTCTGACGCAATCTCCGTCGAAGAGAACGTGGCCATCTCGACCGGATCCTGCGGGGCGGCAAATTTCTCCAGCGCTCGTTCCTTGAATGGATTGAAGACCACGATCGGCGTGCCTCGACGCGACGCCTCATGCAGCGTCGTCATCATGCGCGGATGATTGGTGCCCGGATTGTGTCCGAAGCTGAAGATCGCGTCGCAATGGTCAAAGTCCTCCAGCGTGACCGTTCCCTTGCTAACGCCAATCGATTCCGGCAGCCCGATGCTGGTTGCCTCATGGCACATGTTGGAGCAATCTGGAAAATTGTTGGTTCCGAATGCGCGCACGAAGAGCTGATAGAGGAAGGCCGCCTCATTGGAGGCGCGGCCCGAGGTGTAGAACTCGGCCTGGTTCGGGCTTTCAAGAGCGTTCAACTCTTGACCGATCAGGCGGAAGGCTTCATTCCACTCGATAATCTGGTAGCGATCGATGCTTGAGTCATAGATCAGCGGGTGTGTGAGGCGCCCCTGGTTCTCAAGCTCGTGATCGGTCCAATTCCACATCTCGGCAACGGTGTGGTCGGCAAAGAAATCGGGGCCGACGCGCTTGGCGGTGGATTCCCACGTGATCGCCTTGGCACCGTTTTCGCAGAACTCGAAGGATGACGTATGCGTGGGGTCGGGCCAGGCGCAGCCGGGACAATCGAAACCTTCGGGCTGGTTCGCCTTCATCAGAGTGGCCGTTCCCTGCGCGACGACCTGCTGTCTGGCGAGCGTTTCGGCAACCGCTTTGAGCGCTCCCCAGCCGCCTGCTGGTTCATTGTATGGCTTGATGCCGTCCGGGCGTTTCTTTTTCATCGGTCAATCTCCGTTACGTAAGGACACCCTAACAGCGCGCGGACGGCTTCGAAGCTATACAGGAGCATAGGTCCTGCAATCGTTCGCCATGCGTCACCCTCTCTGTGAAGCAAACGATCATATGGACCTGACAAATCCCGGCGCTATCGCGATCTCGGGCAGCACGTGTGCCGACGCAGGCTGTCGAGAAAAAAGGTCCTCCTGCTGTGCCAATGCGACCGGCGAACGGCCGGCAGATCAAACTGCTCGCCTCGACACCCGGAGCAATTTGCAGCCTTGCGGAAATACAAGCTATTGCGCTGCGCTTACCGATCGGCTTCGGCTATCGCTTGATGTTTGAAATCCTGGTGAAGTGGACCATAAGGCATAGAGATCATGAAAATCGTCACGAAAAGCCCCGCGACCGCTGCCCAGAATGACACCACAAACAGGTCGCTATAAGCGAGGATTGTCGCCTGATTGCGGATCGCCAATGATACGGCAGAGAGGCTTTCCAAATGGCCACGGGTTCCTTGGCCATAGACGTGTTGCAGCTTGCCAAGCAAAAGCTGGAGTTGTTGTGACGTGGCGGCGATCGGGCCGTTTAGGATGTCGGAATGAAACTGCTCGCGATGTCGTTGCAGCGTTCCTAGAATGCTTGTCGCGAGTTCGACGCTTCCCAATCGCACAACCTGAATATAGGCCGAGACGGCCGTCGAGCGGGAAGGATCCGAACTGCCGACGAGATAAACGACCGCCGCGAAAAACACGAAGGATTGGCCTGCGGTATGAATGAGCACGGTCGAAAGAAAATTCCACGGCCCCCAGGCCAGCGTCAGGTGCGATCCCAACTGCGAACCAAGTGCCATCAGTGACAGACCCAGCACAATACAGAGGCGAGCATCGAAACGTCGCAGCAGGATGATCGCGACGGAAATGAACAGGAAGGCAGGGAAAACAGCTCCGACGAGATATAGCGCGGAAATTGCAATCGGACGGAATCCGAGGACAGTGTGCAAAAAACCCGGTATGGCCATGGATGCGCCGGCACTCGAGAGCGCATAGCAGATGATGATGGCGTATCCGAGCCCGATATTGCGGCTCATGATGACGCTGAGATGGGCCCAGGGGTGCGCAACCACGCTCTCGTTGATTACGAAGCCGATTGCCAGCGTGCAGCCGCCGACAAGAAGCGCAATGATCGTTCCCGATTGGAACCAGTCGAGCCGGTTGCCCTGGTCGAGACCGACATACAGCAAGGTCATGGACGAGCCCAGGAGCAGCATTCCGCCCCAGTCCGCGTGCTCAAGGAGGCCAAGATTGATCTGCTCCTTTGGTGCCGCGATGACCAGCAGGAGAGCGATCAACGGCGCCACGATGACGTCCTGCCAGTACATCCACTGCCAGCCGAGGTAATCTCCGTAAAAGCCCACCAGCACGAAGCCCAGATTTTGGGACAGTGGGACACGCAGCGCATAGATGGCAATGCCAATCAGCCAGTAGCGCTTGTCCAGGTTTCGGAAGATCACCATGATCGTGGCGGGGATGAAAACGCCAAGCAGAAGGCCTCTGATGGCATGCAGTACGAACAGGAGCAGCCCGTCGTGAACCATCGGAATTTCAAGAGAAACGATGGCATAAACGAGGGCGGTCGGGATCATGATCCGCCGGACGCCAAACACGGTGACAAGCCAGGCCACTGCAGAAGCAATCAGGATCTGAGGCGCATTGGCGATCGTGCTGAGCCAAGATGCCTCGTCGCTGCCGAGCGAATAGGCACCCTCAAGATCGGGTAAACCGACGACGAAGACACGTGTGTCGAAGCCGACGACGAATGATGCCAGAAGCAGGGCAGCGACGATCAACACCGGCCGGGTTGCGGTGGTGCCCTCAGTAACTGGCCCAAACGAACGAAAGGCTGTCGTCATTGGCTCGTGCCGCCAGGGGTGGAAACGGTGACGGTCGCGGACATGCCAGGACGTAACGCATCGAGCAGAGACTGATTGGGATCGATCGCAATCTTCACAGGCAGTCGTTGAACCACCTTCGTATAATTGCCGGTCGCATTGTCAGGAGGAAGCAAAGCGAAGATCGAGCCGCTGGCCGGAGAAAGTTCTGCCACCGTTCCATGCAGGGGCCGACCCGGAAAGGCATCGACTTTGATTTCAGCTTTATCGCCTGCCAACATACGTGAAAGCTGTGTTTCTTTAAAATTCGCCGTCACGTAGACGTTTGGCAGCGGCACTTCAGAAACGACACCAGTGCCAGCGGTGACGAAATCACCCTGATGAACCAGCCTTCGCCCGAGTCTCCCGTCAAAAGGCGCGTAGATGCGCGTATATCCTTCGTTGATGCGAGCCGTCTCCAGGTTCCCTTCGGCTGCGCTTGCCTGCGCCTTCAGCAGCGGCTCTTGGCCGTGCAGAACCTTCAGTTGGGCCTGCTGCGCGACAAGGGAAGCGGCGGTCGAACGTACGGCAGCCGCGGCCTGGAGCGCCGCTGCTTGAGCCTGCTGGAGAGCTTGCTGCGAGGTCGCACCTCCCAGACTCAACTGGCGCTGATATTCCTCCTGTGCTTGTGCATTCTGCGCCATGGCTGAGGCGTGCTGTGCATCCGCCGCCTCGATCGCTGCTTTTTGAAGTTCGATCTGATTGCTTAGATTGGAGAGCGTGGCATTCGCTGCGGCAAGGTTGGCCGATGCAATTCTGACTGCCGCCTCATAGCTACGCGGATCGATTTCCACCAACAACTGCCCCTTGGTGACCTTCTGAAAGTCGCCAACCGGAACATTGAGCACCGCACCGCTGATCTGGGCACTCAGCGTCGAGACATCCGCGTTGATGATCGCGTCATTCGTCGATTGATAGGACGCGCCGGCGATCCAGCGATCCCAGTCAATAATCACCGATGCGACCGCAGAACCAACAAAAAGAATTGCGAGCAGCGGAATGGCGAGGCGCTTGATACTCGCCGCGGGTTGGGATGGTGGTTGCTGTGGCGCAGGTGAGGCGCTCCCCGTCTTGGCTTGGTCAGTCATCGGCATTCAGCCCCGGTCGGCGTGATGGAGGAAGAGGTTCACGCGAAGGCTAGCAGTCCCCAAGAACTGCCGACACTATACGGGAGAATAGGTTCGGGGAGCTCTGGGACTCAGCCCTTCGGCGCATCTCGGAAGAGATGAGACGGCGCGGGAATGATGTGGCGTCGCCATGCGGCAGGGGAAATCCCCTTCGCCTCTCCAAAGGCACGGGTAAAGTGCGCCTGATCGGAAAAACCACAGGCAGCGGCGATTTCCCTCAATGTCTTGGAAGAGTTTCTCATCAGGTCTATTGCCTTGTCGATCCGCCGTTGCGCCAGCCATCTGTGTGGCGTGCTGCCGGTCGACTGTTTGAACGCTCGGGCGAAATAGGATGATGATAGCCCGCACTCCTGTGCGATATCGATCAGATTCAGCCTACCGTCGAGATTGGCATCCAACATCGCTGTGGCTTTTCTTAACTGAACCGGCGTGAGGCCGCCGCGATGTAATCGCAAACTATGCGGATGGCCTCCATAAGTGGATGAAAGATGGACCAGCAAACCTGTGCCGATATAGTCGAGTAGAAGTTGGTTCGCGTCGAAACGGTTTTGGAAAATCGGAGCCATGGCGCTTACGATACCTCTGATCACCGGATCATCCACATCCGCACCCGGGGCAATATTGAAACCTTCTACAGCCCGGACACCCGTCTGCTCCTGGAGAGAAAGAAGTGCCTTTCTTGAGATATGTATGTTGATGCAGTCGAAGGCAGACTGCAAATCTGCGCGCCATACTCTGGTATAGTCGTAAAGGGTAAAATTCCCCTGCCTGCTACCAGCAAAGTCTATTTCCTTGCCATCGGCCCAGAGGGCGCCATGATAGTCGCGCATCTGCATGGAGAGCATGAACGCGTCTTCCTGAACATGATCATCCGACATGCCGTGGCCGGGCGTGTCGCGCATGATCCGTGATGCGGATAATATCCCGCCGCTGAGAGACGCCGCCACAATCTGCGGCGTTTGATGGACCCGCAGAAACTCCATGTTGCGGTTGTCAACCACCTGCTCCTCTGGCTCCGGCATAGCTCACCAACTCCACGGCGATGTTTGACGATCATTTATGTAAGATCAAATGAGATCGATTATCATGTACGAATAAACTGTCGGATACCAGACCCGCACACCTTCACGCCTTTGTACCGGTTCGCCAACCCACTAGTTGCAAATTTTTGCGGGAAGCTTCAGGAGCATGGTCGTTCCCTCGTCATCGGAGCGGGCGATTTCAAGGTTCCCGCCGTGCAGTTGTGCGATGGTGCGTGCAATTGCTAGTTTAACCCCCTTGTTTCCTTGCTTGGCCGTATAGGATGGGTCAAATATCGCGTCACGACCTTCCGATGGTATCGAAGGCCCCGTGTCCGATATCGAAAGGACAAGATATCGGTCCTGCAGTGTGCTGGATATGGAGATCTTCCGATGGTGGGAAATCTCCCGCATCGAATCCGCGGCAATGCTGACGAGGTTCACAATGGCCTGTTCTATCTGTCGGGCGGTTGCCAACGCCTCCGAACCGGCAGAAAGGTCGCAATCGATACGCACCTTTGCCTCCAGTAAATCCGGCGCAAGCTGCTCAAGGACGCTCGCGATGACATCCTGAAGATCGACCGTCTCAAACGCATGACCGCTCGATTGGGATGCTGACCGAAAGCCAGATATCATCGCTCCTATCGCGAAGGAAGAGGAGGCGATTTTTCTCAAGGACTGTCGCGCTTGTTCCAGCTTTGGCGTCTCCTGGTTGAGCCATTGAAGGCCTGCGCCCGCATGCGCAACGACAGAAGACAGGGAGTCGTTGATTTTGATTGCCATGGATTCTGCCACGCCCGCCAACACGACTGGGTCAATTCCGCTCAACGAGGGAGATTCGATCATCGGCTTTTGCAGGTAGGTAGTGGCTGCTGTGTCAGCCGACGATATCGTGTCAAGATTGGCATGCCTGTCGAGTAAGCGCTCGAGCATCTTGGCGAAAAGTCTGATTGCGGAAACAACCTGATCGGAAAAGCCCTCGGCATGCGACCGGGTCTGAAGATGAAGTGCCCAAGGTATGCCATTGCATGGTGCCATCGGGACGCAAAGCGTTGATATCCCAGAAGTAACCATGCATCCGCTGGACAGTGCCTGTCTGACAACCTGTTGCTGGTTGGCGTCCAGCCGCTCGGAACGGTTCACTGTTGTCTGGACCTCTCCATCTTGCACTTGTGCAGTCGCGAACACGATCGCACACTGACCGCTACAACGGATGAGTTTGCCTTGGTCCGCACCGGCAAACTTCACCAGCTCTGCAAGAAGTGCCGCGGCATCGGTGGCTCCTTCATCAACCTCACCACTCAGCTCTGGGCGTCGTTCGAAAAGCGTGTCGATCATACTCGTCACCGTCCATTATCGTTCGATGGCAGAGATAAAATCCACGCGGGAACCGTGCGTCAACGTACAGATGCTTAGGTATCACATTTCGTGGCGCAACCGTTCAAAACGCTGCGTGTAGACCGCCAGCTTATTCAAAGCCGCTGTAAAACAGGCAGGCGGCGACCCGAAGTCCCTGGCAGTCTGATGGGTCCACCGCCGAGCTCAATCGTTGTGAGTCGCGTAGATCCTTTCAGCGGCCTTGCACAGACAAAATCGCTCCGTCCGACCCGCAATACAAGGCATAGCTGATCTATACCTACGTTCAGTTGCGATGAGAGTTGTCCGCGGCGACCTTTGTCGCAGGTGCTTTCGAGCGCCACCCGTTCGAGCGCTAAAGCTCGCTTTTATTCCGTCAACGCGAAGGAGTGCTGCATGCTGGGTCTCAGCGCCTTGGAACTTGCGCGATTGCAATTTGCCTTCACCGTCTCGTTCCACATCATCTTTCCCGCCATCACGATCGGGCTGGCCAGCTATCTGGCCGTGCTTGAATCGCTCTGGCTGATCCGGCGAAATCCGGTTTACGTGGAGCTCTACCATTTCTGGTCGAAGATCTTTGCGATTAACTTCGCCATGGGCGTCGTGTCCGGCCTCGTCATGGCCTATCAGTTCGGCACCAACTGGAGCGGCTTTTCCCAATTTGCCGGAGGCGTCACCGGACCTCTGCTCACCTATGAGGTGCTGACCGCATTTTTCCTCGAAGCCGGGTTTCTCGGCGTGATGTTGTTTGGCTGGAACAAGGTGGGGCCGGGTCTGCATATGTTTGCTACCGCCATGGTGGCCCTTGGAACGCTGATATCGACGACCTGGATCCTGGCGTCGAACAGTTGGATGCAGACGCCTCAAGGCTTTGAGATCGTCAATGGCAAAGTTGTGCCGACTGACTGGCTCGCGGTGATCTTCAATCCCTCCTTTCCTTTCCGCCTGATGCACATGACGCTCGCAGCATACCTGTCGACGGCTCTCTTTGTCGCCGCTGCTGCTGCATGGCACCTGTTGCGCGGTCGCTCAACGCCCGCAATTCGCAAGATGTTCTCCATGGCGCTCTGGATGCTGCTGTTCGTGGCACCCGTCCAAATGGTTGTGGGCGATGCTCACGGCCTCAATACGCTGGAGCATCAGCCCGCCAAGATCGCTGCCATCGAAGGTCATTGGGAGAACGACCCGAACGCGACGAGCTTGCCCCTGATCGCCTTCGGGATTCCGGATATGACGGCCGAGCAAACGAAATACGCCATCCAGATACCCTATCTTGGCAGTCTCATTCTAACCCACACATTGCACGGCAAGATTACTGGCCTGAAGGAGTTCGCGCCGCAGGACCGTCCGAACTCGACCATCATCTTCTTCACCTTCCGCATTATGGTCGGGCTGGGCATTGCCATGCTGCTGCTGGGCATTGGAGGAGCTTATCAGCGCTGGCGCGGCACGCTCTACCAGAGCCGACTCTTTTTGCGGTTTGCGCTGCTCATGGGCCCGACAGGTCTTTTGGCCGTCCTCGCGGGATGGATCACCACCGAAGTGGGGCGCCAACCCTGGGTGGTTTATGGGGTCCTGCGCACCCAGGATGCGGTTTCAAACCATTCGGCACTGACACTGGGCGTCACGCTCGTCCTGTTCTTTGTCATGTATTTTCTGATCTTTGGAACGGGCATCGGCATCATGCTGAAGCTGGTTGCACAGGTACCTGAGCAGCATCCAGACAGAGTACCTTCATCCGCCACCTTACAGGTTCATAGAGCCGCAAGGCCGCTCTCCGCAGTTCCCGACAACATCACCCGTGCACCGCAGCGCGAAACCAAGGAGGTTTGACATGGGTATCGATCTTTCGCTTATTTGGACTGTCATCATTGCCTTCGGGCTTATGATGTACGTGATCATGGATGGTTTCGATCTCGGCATCGGAATCCTCTTTCCCTTCGTGCCGGACCGACAGCAGCGTGACATCATGATCAATACCGTGGCACCGGTGTGGGACGGTAACGAAACGTGGCTCGTGTTGGGCGGTGCGGCAATGTTCGCCGCCTTTCCGCTGGCTTACGGCTTCCTGCTGAGTGCGCTCTATCTGCCTCTTATGTTTATGCTGGCCGGTCTCATTTGGCGTGGTGTTTCCTTCGAGTTCCGCTTCAAGGCCTCCGAACGTCGCAGGCCGTTTTGGGACAAGGCATTTGCTTTTGGCTCCTATGTTGCAACCTTTTCACAAGGTGTTGCGCTCGGTGCCTTCATCAATGGGTTCAAAATCGACGGAACAACTTTTGCCGGCGCGGCGCTCGATTGCTTTACCCCTTTCAGCATCTTCACGGGGTTTGCCTTGATGGTTGCCTATGCGCTTCTGGGGTCCACATGGCTCATCATGAAAACCAGCGACCACTTGCAGCGACGGATGCGCGATCTCGCTCAGGTGATCTCCATCGGTCTCCTAATGGTCATTGTCGTAGTGAGTGTTTGGACGCCGCTCGCGCATCCTCATATCGCCGCACGATGGTTGAGCCTGCCGAACTTTTTTTACCTGCTGCCTGTTCCGTTTTTGGTGCTCGGCGTCACTTGGCTTCACCTGCGCATCCTGCGGCGTCGCGAACTGCACGCAGCACCGTTTATGCTGGCGCTGCTGATGATCTTCCTGGGCTATACCGGACTTGCCATCAGTATGTGGCCCTATATCATCCCACCATCCATCACCATCTGGGCTGCGGCATCGCCGCCAGAAAGCTCCGGCTTTGCGCTTGTTGGCACACTTTTGATCGTTCCGATCGTACTCGGCTACACCACCTGGTCCTATTATGTATTCCGAGACAAACCGGTCGCGGGTGAGGGGTATCACTGATGGCGATCAGGGTCTCGCTTGCAGGTCCTGCCCGGAAGGTCGTCTGGCTTGTTGTAATTTGGACGATGTCGGTGCTCAGTCTCGGCGTTTTTGCCATGGCCTTCAGGTTCGTCATGTGGCTGGCGGGATTGACGCCGTAACGCTGCCGGGTTGGGTTGTGCAAAGTTTGCCTGCCGTCGGTCTCGGCGTGGTGGGTTTGCACACCTTCGGGTGGAAAGCATAATGTCCGGCCAGGTCGATGAGGGCACTATTATAGACAACACCCTTTGTGTGACCTTCGCCGATGACCGTCTTCATCCTCTCGTGAAGAACGTCGCGTGGCGCCAATGGCTTTGAAAGCCGCGATATGTCAAAGCAGGTCGGTCGGCAGGTTTTGATGCATAACCAGCGCCCGACGGTTCATACGGCCGTGGCCCGCCACCCTAGGGAACAGCCAGCCAGACGATCCTCGACGTCATCTGTTCCTCAATAAAGAGTATGAATTGGGCAAAATCGACTTGAGCCTGTTTGCCAGCTGACGTAACGAAACGCACTTCAAAACCCTGGCTTGCAGGCGGACGGATGTCACCACGGAAATTCGGTAGAATTGTGTAGCCACCGGCATAATCTCGCTCCGGCAGTTCCCTAAAGCCTGCGGCGGCCCCGTCAGATCGGGCTAGGACTTCATTGGCTCACCTAGAGCGGCAGCAAACGGATCGATGACCTTTGCCCGCCGCTATCTTGGGCCATAGGCCGCAGCCTCAAGACCCTAGTCGGCATTTGCGCATTGTCTTGCGGTCGATGCTCGTTTGTATGGAAATAGCCGACACCGTCAGGCCCAACTGATCCAGATCCAGATCATGACCGTCTGCCTCACCTTGATCACCAATATCCCCTTCCGACCATCAGAAAGAGTACCAGCGATGACCGGCGGCGAAAGCGCCTGGGGAAGTTTCGAACCGCACTGCCCATCATTGGGCAGTTGAGCCGGTACGGACAAAGGAAACCTGCGCCGTCAGGATGTGGCCGATGGCACGATAGCCAAAGCTGGGGCACACGACGATGACACCTTCGGCCTCTCGTACAATGGCGGCAACGTCTTCACTGATGATGATCAAGTCGCAGACGGCATCGTCTCGCGTATGACACGCTCGTCGGACATTGCCCGCTGCGTAGTGAGTCGCGATTGCTCCCCGCAAAGGCTCCCAGGCATTATGCTGGTTGTCCGATACGGTGATGAGGCCCCGTTCGACGCGGCAGGAGCTACGGGCGTGACGTGGAGGATGAATAAAAAAGGCAGCTCGCCTGTATGCGATGCGATCGATCTAGTCGCAGACGCGCGTGCGGTACATGTCACCCCATGCATCCTGGCGCCATACGATGTGGCAGCGTGCATCGTAGGAAACGGCCGGACCTCGGCCGTAAGCATAGGCCGGCGAGCCGTATGGCAGGGGAGCATAAGGGGGAGCGATAGAGGCAGGGGCATGGCCTGCTCCGGCAAGCAATGCGCCCCCGATGACCGCTCCGGCCAATCCCGCAGCTAGGCCGGGGCCAAAATTGTTATGAGCTTCAGCCTGGGAGGCGGTGGCGAAAGCCGTGCTGGCAACCGTCAGGGCGAGCAGACCGGTGGCGACAAATCGACGTGATACGCTCAACATGTTCTTGATCCTTCATAAACAGTCACGGCTTCTGCATGACCTTGGAGAAGACTCTCGTCCAACCATGATTACGGCAGGCTGTCCGGTTCGTTAAGCCTTTGTAACTTTCGGATAACAAAGGGCGGCTATTGCAGATGGAGCGAATTTTCTGCGCTCGTAAGTGCTTTTTGTGCGAAACCCGATCGGTAGATGGCGGGCCGGCGACCCGCCTCTTCTAGTCGAGCATCCCGTCAAGGATGCGGGATGGGACGACGGTTTGCGTCAGCCCCTGATGAAGGCCAGGAGATCCGGATTGAGAACGTCCGCATGGGTCGTCAGCATGCCGTGGGGAAAGCCCTTGTAGATCTTCAAGGTGCCATTCTTCAGCAGCTTGACCTGCTTTTCGGCGGCGTCGGTGTAGGGAACGATCTGGTCATCGTCACCTTGCGTGACAAGGGTCGGAACCGTGATCCGCTTCAGATCTTCCGTCTGATCGGTCTCCGAAAAAGCTTTAATGCCATCGTAGTGCGGCTTGGCTCCGCCCATCATGCCCTGACGCCACCAGTTATCAATAACGCCTGGATAGACTTTTGCGTCGGGACGATTGAAGCCGTAGAACGGGCCAGAGGCGACATCGCGGAAAAACTGCGCCCGGTTGGCGGCAAGTGCGGCCCGGTAGCCGTTGAAGACCTCGATCGGGGTGCCCTCAGGGTTGGCCGCCGTCTGCAGCATCAGCGGCGGAACGGAGGATACGAGGATCGCTTTGGCCACGCGCCCTTGTGGCTCACCGTATTTGGCCACATAGCGGGCGACCTCGCCGCCCCCAGTCGAATGGCCAATATGGATGGCATTGCGGAGATTGAGATGTTCCACCACCGCATTTGCGTCGGCGGCATAATGATCCATATCATGGCCTTCGCTGACCTGCTGCGAACGGCCATGTCCGCGACGATCGTGGGCGATAACGCGATAACCGTTACCAAGAAAGAACAGCATCTGGGTATCCCAGTCGTCAGACGACAGCGGCCATCCGTGATGGAAATGGATGGGCTGGGCGTCCTTCGGGCCCCAGTCCTTGTAGAAAATCTCGACGCCGTCCTTGGTTGTAACGTAGCTCATGCGTTTGTTTCCTTCTTGCTCATGATGTTTGGGTGCGGCAGCGGCGGCCGAAAGCGGCAGCGCGCTGGCTGCAGCAGTAACGGCAGCTGAAATCAGGATACCGCGCCGCTTGATGGGAAGAGCCTGGCTGATCATCGCGAAACCGCCGGTTCAGAGGTTGCGGGAGATTTCGAACAGGAACCACACACGACGCTCGGCCTCATCGATCCATGTCTCGATCAGGCTGGTTGTTGCGACGTCATTGTTCTCTGCGGTTGTGCCATGCAGCTGGCGCAAGATGGAGACGAGCTGCTTGTTGTCTTCGCGAAGCTCGGCGAGCATATCGTCAGGGGTGACAAAATCGGCATCATTGTCGGGGATGCGCTGCAGCCGCGTCGCATGACCGAGCGAGCGAAGGGTCGTGCCGCCCACCTTGCGCGCCCGTTCGGCAATTACATCGGTCAGGGCGAGCAGTTCGTCAGCCTGCTCGTCGAGAAGCAGGTGATAATCGCGGAAATTGCGACCCGACATATGCCAATGAAAGTTTTTCGTCTTTAGATAGAGTGCTAAGACATCGGCCAGCAAGGCCGTCAGAGACGCGCAAATCTCATGCCGCGCGATGGCGCCAAGATCGGTTGGGGTGGTGAGCGGGGCAAGACGCCGGTTCATAAGGGACGGGCTGCTCATGACTATCTCCAGTTGAAAGATGGTTGCCGCAGATGCGGAAAACCTCACTGAAGATATAAAAGCCTTCGATCGCTGAGTATCCGATTGAGGTATCGGATAGCCTGCACTTTTGTATAGTCGTGTTCGGCGACGTCGGCAGATTGATGGCCGCTTATTCAATCCTTAACGGTTGGCCAGATCGCGACCGCCGCTTCTGCGCGCGATCGAAAACAATATATGCCCTGCTTTCGGCGATCGGCCGGGTCGTTTTTCTGGTTCAATTCAGGCCACAGCTTTCGCCTATACTATACTCAGGTATCGGTTCAACCAGACCAACCTATAATTCCCTCGCTCTTCGAAGGTTCTAGTATCAGCAGACAGATCCCATGTCGGACCTTTCTGATCGTACGGAAGCTTAATGATGAGACCGATTCAATCGAGAGGGTTGCTTGCAGCCTTTGGCCTTGCTGCCGTCGCCGGTGGTATCGTTGCCGCTGCCGTCATGTATGCGCCAGAAATCAAACCGGTGGAGCGTCCGTTACCGACCAGCTTCGACCCGGGAGAGGTTGCGAAGGGTGCACAACTGGCGAGCATTGGCGACTGCATCGTGTGCCATACAGCGGATGGCGGCAGGCCCTTTGCCGGGGCAAGGGCTCTGCCGACGCCCTTCGGCACGCTCTACTCCGACAATATCAGCCCGGATGAAAAGACAGGCATCGGCAACTGGTCATTTGCTGCTTTCAAGCGTGCTATGGTCAACGGCGTGGCGAGAGACGGAAGCCATCTTTATCCGGCGCTGCCGTATGAACATTTCACGCATGTCGATGACGCCGACCTTCGGGCCATCTATGCCTTCCTGATGACTCGCCAGCCGGTCGAACAGGTCCAGCCGAAGAATGACCTTCTACCCGGCCTCGGCTTTCGCCCGCTGCTTGCCGGCTGGAAGCTTCTGTTTCTGCACGAAGGTCCTTCGACGCAGGATCCCGCCCAAAGTGCCGAATGGAATCGCGGAAAGTATCTCGTTGAGGGTCTCGGCCATTGTGGGGGCTGTCACACCCCCCGCAATCTCCTGGGTGGCGAAGAGCGGTCGTTGGATCTGTCGGGCGGTATCGCCGAAGGCTGGATCGCGCCTGCTCTCGACCAATCCAATCCTTCTGCCGATCGGTGGGACGAGGCCTCGTTGAAGACCTATCTTACGACCGGCATTGCAGGCGGTCATAGCGCAGCTGGCGGCCCGATGGGGCCGGTTGCGGAGGGTCTGTCGATGGTTGACGACGCCGATGTCCAGGCAATCGCTGTCTACATCGCCTCGCGCATGAAACCCCAGAGTGCGCCTCTAAAGGCTGCGTCCACGGCGGCAACTCTGCCACGGGATGCTGCGTTCCAGGATCCTGCGCCGTCAAAGTCAACCATTGCGTTTCCCGCAACGGAGGCGCTGTTTGCGGGCACCTGTGGCGGTTGCCACATGCCGGGCGCGCCGATGCAGGTTGCCGGACGTCCGCCTCTGTCGACCGTGTCCGATCTGCGCATGACGAACCCGCGCAATGCCATTCAGGCGGTCCTGCAGGGTATTGCGCCGTCCTCCGGTCGCGGCCCGGCGATGCCCGGTTTTGCCGACAACCTGACCGACCAACAGATTGCCGACCTCCTCGGCTATGCACGGGCGCACTTCACGGATGCAAGCCCATGGCCGGATCTCACCGCCGAGGTTTCCGCCATTCGAAAGGAAGATGCAAGATGACTGTCTCCTTCATTGTCAACGGCCAGCGGCGGACCGTTTCGGCCACTCCGGATACACCACTTCTGTACGTGCTGCGCGATGACCTTGAACTGAATGCCGCGAAATATGGCTGCGGCCTTGGCCAGTGCGGCGCCTGCACCGTCCATCTTGATGGCAAGGCGGTCTTCTCGTGCCTTACTCCGATCGGGGCAATGCAGGAACGGCAGGTGACGACGTTGGAGGGACTGGGTACACAGGAGCAACCCGGCATCCTGCAGCAGGCCTTCATCGATGAACAGGCTGCACAATGCGGTTATTGCATTGCCGGCATGATCATGCGGGCGCAGAGCCTGCTGGACCGTAATCCAGCTCCCTCGGATGCCGAAATCCGTCGGCACATGCAACCAAACCTGTGCCGCTGCGGCACGCATCACCGGATCATCCGCGCCATCAAGCGGGCCAGCGCTGTCTTGAGCAGCCAAAACGGCAAGGGAGATGCATCGTGATGTCATCCAGTGCTCTGACGACCACGCGCCGCAACTTTCTGGGTGGTGCGGGCCTCCTCGTTGCCTTTTCCTTTGCTGGAGTTCCAGCCGCCAGGGCTGCTGCGACCGGTCAGCCGGAACCGGCGGGTGCAAGCACTGCTCTGCCGGATGATCTTCAGCCATTTCCCTACCTCGATGCCTGGATCAGGATCGACCCCGACGGTCGGGCACAGGTCTTTACGGGCAAGGTCGAACTGGGGCAGGGCATCATGACGGCGCTGCTGCAGGTGGCCGCCGAAGAACTCGACATGCCGCCACATCTCCTATCGATTGTGACAGGCGATACCGCCCGTACGCCGGATGAAGGACTGACGGCTGCAAGCCATTCGATGCAATATGGTGGCCCCGCTCTTCGCCTTGCTGCGGCCAATGTGCGCATGTTGCTGCTGCGGGCTGCAGCACCGATGCTGGGGACAGATGGAGCGGACCTCGAGACAACGGGAGAGGGCACGATCCGCGCCCCCGATGGTCGCAGCATCGGTTATGGTGCGGTGGCCGCGACGCTTTCGTTGCATGTTCAAGCGCAGGCTGACGTCCCTTTGCGCCAGCCAGCTAACTTTCGGACCATGGGCAAGAGCCTTCCGCGTCTCGATATCCCGGGCAAGGTGACGGGCGGTTTGTCCTTTATCCAGGATATGCGCCTTCCCGGAATGCTGCATGCGCGGGTCATCCGGGCACCGGCGGAAGGCATGACGCTGACCTTGCCCTCGCGTACCGAGATCGAGGCGATGCCGGGTCTCCATGCCTTTGTTCAGGATGGCAATTTTGCCGCCGTCGTCTGCGAACGGGAATGGGATGCAGTGCGCATCATGCGGCAATTGCTGGCCGGGCAATCCAAGCGGACCGATGCTGCCATTCCGACGGGCAACATGGCTGAAGTCCTGAAGGCGCTGCCGGCTCAGGATTACTCCATAGAGAAGGTCACGCATCCAACCGCGGCGGCAACCAAGCGTCTTTCCGCTCGTTACGCCCGTCCCTGGTACAGCCACGGTTCCATCGGGCCATCCTGCGCGATCGCCGAGATGAAGGGTGGTGAGCTGACGATCTGGAGCCATAGCCAAGGTATTTTCGATGTTCGACGGGTGGCGGCAAGCCTCCTTGACCTCTCGGAAGACAAAGTCTACGCGATCCATGTGCAGGGCGCCGGATGTTATGGTCAGAACGGAGCTGATGATGTGGCAGCGGACGTTGCGCTCATTGCTCACGCTTTGCCGGGCCGTCCGGTTCGCCTGCAATGGATGCGCGAGCAGGAGTTCGGCTGGGAGCCGCTGGGTGCGGGCATGGTGACCGAAGTCGTCGCTGAACTTGATGCAGACAACCATATCGTCACCTGGAACTACGACGTCTGGAGCCCTCCCCACAACACGCGACCGACCTCCGCCAACGGAGTGCTTGCCGGTTGGGAGGTAACGCATGCATTTCCACCGCCGGAAAACGTGCCGATCCCAATGCCCGCTGGCGATGGAAGTCGTAATTCAAATCCGCTGTATGCCCTGCCGAACATGAATGTGAACTTTCACTTCATTCCGAACGGGCCGTTCCGATCGTCCGCCATGCGCTCGCTCGGCGCGCATCTGAATGTCTTTTCGATCGAAAGCATGTTCGACGAACTGGCAAATGCAGCGGGCATCGATCCGCTGACGCTTCGGCTCAACCACATGAATGAACCACGGGCGCGGGCTGTGATGATGGCCGGCGCCGAGGCCTTCGGTTGGCCAACACGCCGTAGCGAGGGCAAGTTCCATGGTTACGGCATGGGCTTTGCCCGTTACAAAAACCTCGGCGCCTATTGCGCGGTGTTCCTGGAAATTTCCGTCGAACCGAACACCGGCTTGGTCACGGTGCAGCGCGCCCGTGCCGCGGTCGATTGCGGGGAGGTGGTCAATCCGGATGGCGTGCGCAATCAGGTGGAAGGCGGCCTCATACAGTCGCTCAGCTGGTGCACCCGCGAGGCCATATCCCATGATGCGGAACGCCGGACCAGTTTTGATTGGAGCAGCTATCCGATCCTTCGCTTCGGGGATGTGCCGTTGGAGATCGAGGTCGATGTCTTGCCGAGGCCGGGAGAACCGTTTCTCGGCGTAGCCGAGGCCTCGCAGGGGCCCACTTCGGCGGCGCTTGCCAATGCGCTCGCCGATGCAACGGGCGTGCGCTTCCGAGAAATGCCGCTGACGCCAGAAAAGCTGCGCCGCGCCCTTCTCACTCTTTGACAGCCGTGCGGCGGAGCTGAAGTCGCATGAGCTCCTGTCGCCACGGTTGGAGCTTCGCACGCGCGCGCCTTCGACGCGGCCGAGGCAACATCCTGCACGCACGTATAGCAACGGTTACACCACCATGGAGTGGTCGCCATTGTCCGATGGGATCACATGGAATGCAATTTCTCCCACACACGGAGCATCAGAATGAATATGGGAACAGACGGGACGCGACAGGCGGCGTTGGTAAAGGCAAGCAGCTCTGCTGACACGATTGGGCATGTCGCTCTTTTGGCGATGGCAGCTGCCGGTGGTATCGCCGTCGCCAACATCTATTACAACCAGCCGATGCTCGGCCTCATCGAGGCGGACTTCCCGCATCAGCCGATCGCGGCTCTGGTGCCGACCGCGACACAAATTGGTTACGCGCTTGGCTTGTTCTTCCTGTTGCCTCTCGGTGACCTCGTAGATCGGCGGCTTATGATCATTGGCCAGTTTCTCCTGCTGGGATTGGCGCTCGCCCTGGCAGCCTTGTCGCCTTCTGCCTGGGGCCTGGTCGCGGCATCCGCCCTTGTCGGTGCCTGTTCGTCCGTTGCGCAGCAGATCGTGCCGTTTGCGGCATCCTTAGCCTCACCAGAAAAGCGGGGTTCGACGATCGGAACGGTGATGGCAGGTGTCCTTTCGGGTATCCTGTTCAGCAGAACGCTATCGGGTTTTGTTGGCGAACATGCCGGCTGGCGGGAGATGTTCTGGATCGGTGTGCCGCTTGCGCTCTTTGCGGCAGGTCTGATGTTTGCCGTGCTCCCTCATCACCGTATCAACTCCGGCCTTGACTATCCGCAAGCCCTTCGTTCCCTCGTCTATCTCTGGAAGCGCCACCCATCGCTGCGCGCCGCGACCTTCATCCAGGCCTGCCTCTTCGCGTCGTTTACGGCCTTCTGGACCATTCTGGCCTTCTATCTGCAGGGGCCAGCGTTCGGCCTCGGTGCGGATGTTGCTGGCCTGTTCGGCATCGTTGGTGCTGTCGGCATCTTCGCAGCACCGTTGGCTGGACGGGTCGCTGATAGACGCGGGCCGCATTTCGTCGTCTGGCTGGGTGCCGGCTTGACGATCATCGCCTGGTTCATTTTCGGCGCCGGGGCCTCGATGGCCTCCCTCATCATCGGGGTCATTCTTCTGGATTTCGGCATCCAGAGCGCGCTGATCTCAAACCAGCACATCATCTATGCGCTTGACACCTCGGCGCGAAGCCGGATCAACACGGTGTTCATGACCGGAATGTTCCTGGGCGGTGCGGCCGGATCGGCAATCGCGACATTGGCCTGGCGGGAGGGCGGCTGGCTGCTGGTGAGCCTCTTGGGTGTCGTGCTCGCGGTCAGCGCCTTCCTGGTGAAGCTCGGCCATCATCGTCGCCATGGGGCGGCCTCCACGGTCAGACATTAAGGAGGCGGCAATGCGAAAGCTCCGGATCAGGATCGTTGGCGGCTCGCTCGCCGGTCTTTTTGCTGGCATCATGCTTCAACAGGCCGGCCACGATGTGCGCATATTCGAACGTTCGAAGAGTGGCCTTGCAGGGCGCGGCGCAGGGCTGGTGGGACAGAGGGATCTGCTGCGTGTTCTGAGGCTTATCGGCTGTGAACATGTGGCGCGTGTCGGTGTCGTTGCCGGAGAACGGATCTATCTCAACCGCGACGGCAGCATCGCCCGCAGGCTTGACATGCCACAGACCCAGATTTCCTGGGATGTCCTGTTTGAAACGGTCGCCTCACATATTGCGGATGATACCTACGAACTGGGACGCCAGGTGCTGGCGGTGCACGATGGTGATGATCACGCAGAGATCGCCTTCCAAGACGGGGGGCGTGAAATCGCCGATCTTGTCATCGGTGCGGATGGCCTTGGCTCCGCGGTGCGCGCTGCGATCAATCCCGAGCATTCGGGCAACCTGTATGCCGGATACGTCGCCTGGCGCGGACTAATTCCGGAAGGAAGCTTGCCAGACACCGCGGCCCTGCTTCTCAATCGCTTTGCCTTCTACATCCAGCCCGGAGTCCATGTGCTCGGCTATCTCGTTCCGGGAGCAAAGGGTGAGACGGATGTCGGCCACAGGCGCTACAACTGGGTCTGGTATCGTCCCGTGCCGGAAAGCGAACTGCCCTTGACCTTGACGGATGCAACTCAGCAACCGCACGCCTATTCTCTGCCACGGGGCGCGCTATCGGAGGTGCGCCTCGCCGGGCTGCGGGCCGATGCGGCGCGAATGCTTCCGCCCCAGTTCGTAGCGGCGGTTGAAAAAGAGCCGATGCCCTCGATTCAGGCCATTTTTGATTACGAGGCACCGCGCATGGTAGGCCGGTCGATCGCGCTCATCGGCGATGCCGCTTTCATCGCGCGCCCGCATACGGCCATGGGTGTCTCGAAGGCCGCCGGCGATGTGATGGCACTGTGTGAGGTGCTGTCTCAGGAGGACGAGCTCGCCATGGCCCTGCGCCGCTACGAAGCGGAACGCATCGAAGTCGGGCGAGATATCGTCGCCTATGGAAGGCAGCTTGGCGCTTCTGCCCTGTAGAGGCAAAATGCAATGACCTGATCCCGGCCGGTCGATTTACTCTTCGCCGGTTCTGCCGATCACACGTGGCCGATGAAGGGTCAGACGACCGAAGCGTTGTATTTGTGGAAACCTGCCTGAGATCGGCTCGCTGCCCGAAGCGGCATGTGCGTCAACCTTGATGTCTTGTGCCCTCATCCCGAAGCGCCGTATGGATCTGCGAAACGACCGCGGCGCCTTCGCCCACTGCGGCAGCCACGCGCTTGGTAGAACTGGACCGGACATCGCCGATTGCAAATACGTTCGGCAGGCTGGTTTCCAGCGGGAGCGCTGCACGGGCCGGTTTCGCACCTTCTCCGAAAGGCTGACCTGTAACGATGAAGCCTCTTGAATCGGTGATCACGTCTTTGGGCAGCCAACCCGAATTGGGGTCGGCTCCCACGAAGAGAAACAGGTGATGCAGCGGCAAACGCGTCTCGCTGCTTGCGTCTTGGGAGCGTATCACCGCAGAAGCAAGGCGGTGTGGCGCATCACCTTCGAGAGCGACGACCTCGCAGTGCACGTGAAGGACAACATTGGGCAGTGCGTGGATACGGTCGATCAGATATTGCGACATGGTTTCCTCCAGGGGCCGCCGTACGACGAGATGCAGCCTGCGCACCTGAGGTGCAAGGAAGGCAACGGCTTGGCCTGCTGAATTGCCGCCACCGACCAGAACCACGTCCTGTCCAGAACAGAGTTTTGCCTCGATCGGCGAGGCCCAATAGGAGACGCTGCCATCTTCGAAGGATTTAAGGCCAGCAATTCCGGGGCGCCGATACCTTGCACCAGAGGCAATCACGACGGTCCGGGCGTACACCGACGTGCCGCCCGCAAGCATCAGCGACAGGGGCGCAATCGCCCCATACGATGCGGAAAGGCTCTCGATTGCCACGGGCAGTAACAGTTCTGCGCCAAATTTCAACGCTTGACGAGACGCCCGTTCGGCAAGCTCTTGGCCGGATATTCCAGCGGGGAAGCCGAGATAGTTTTCGATGCGTGAGGACGCGCCGGCCTGGCCACCCACGAAGCGTTCTTCGAAGACGATCACACCAAGCCCCTCGGACGCGGCGTAAACGGCTGTTGCGAGGCCTGCCGGACCGGCTCCCACCACTGCAACATCATAGATCTTGCCCGCCGTAGGGTCTGGCGTCATTCCGAGATGCCGTGCCGCTTCGGCATCGCTCGGGTTCCTGAGGATCGTGCCGTTTGGGCAAACCATCACCGGCATTTCAGCGTCTTGGATTCCCAGACGGTCGATCAGTGCCTTGCCATCCCCTCCATTGGCTGCATCGAGAACAGTGTAGGGATAAGCGTTTCGTGCCAGAAATCCCTGAAGCCGGGAAAGCGCGGCAGTTCCTGCAGAACCGACGAGAACCGAGCCGGCTCCAGCATCGATCAGAGCGGTCCGCCGCAGGATCAGGGCTCGCATGATGATCTCACCCACGTCCGCCGAACCGATCATTAGGGCTCTGAGATGCGCGGCATCGAAAGGAAGGGCGGTGCAGCCCAGCGGCCCGGCAAGTGCCTTGGCCAGGGTTGGCCTTCCCGAGAGCTGATCAATCTCTCCGGATAACTGGCCGGTGCCATGGGTGGTGATCGGTGTCTGTCCCGATAGGCCGTTCTGGCGATACACAGTCATCGAGCCGTCAATCACCAGCCATAACGGCACCAGGCGATCGCCTGTTTGATAGATTACCGCGCCGGGTGAGAAGCGCCTCGCATCGCCACTTGCAAATCGCTGTGCCGTGGCGATCTGACTTGGCGTGAGGACCGGAAACATCTGGTACTCTCTTGTGTGAAGAAGAGCCATGGGTTGCTCCCGCATTCGCTCTGGTTGGGTCAGGAAAAGCAGACGGTTTGCGTCTAAAATGCTGAAGCGCTAGCGACTGTGGTTGAAGGCGAATTCAGATGTCACCTCTGAGGAAGGCTTGACACTTGCCAGTTCCCGTAGACTTTTGCGGCCGATCAGTTCGGCGTTTACAAGCCTCGTCTGTAGGCGACAAAAGGATTGCGGATCGATCGCCACATGACGACTTGTCTTGGTTGCCGCGCGTTCTGCGATACAGGATGCCTCATCCAAACCCGGGCGAGTGGAAGCCAGGGAAATTATCGCAGTTGCGGATCGATCAGAGAGTTTTTCGATGAGGTGTGGCGCGAGGATGCGGAATGAGTTAGCGGGAGCAACCAGCTTGCTCGCAAAGGCTGGTTCTGATGTCTTTGTCACCGGCGTGCTGCCGGAAACGAGCGCAATGGTCGCCAATGCCAAGGTCAAAATCACAAAGACGCTGTGCGTTCTGCTCTCGTCCGAAATCGTCCGTATGGAGGTCATGCGATGCTCCATGAAAAGCGGTTCTTTTTGATATGTTTTCTGCGCGCCATGAAAAGTTGACGTGAAGAAGAGACTACGGCGGCCGGACAGTATTGGCATCTATACAGATGTGTAGTTTGGCTCCGCCTAGGGTTTAAACGACCGCTGTAGCCGCCGCGTCTTTCCTACGCGCCCCGCTTTGGTGTCCTGTTTTCAAGGTTGAAAATGAGCCGCGCGGAAACGAAGTGCAGCGCTGCACCCGTCAGTCCGCCCAGTACAACCTCGCTGCCGCGCCAATAGCCGATCGTCAGCAGCGAGACGTTGGGGTCACGTGCGAAGAACAGGACCGGCGCAGTCCACATCGCAACCTTCAGGTCAGGCCAGCGCCGGACGATGGCGGCACAAAGGGCAATGCTGAGTCCCATCTGCATGGCAACACTCAATCCCGTGGATGCGGTCAGGCTGCCGGCGCTCACCGACACAAGGATGCCGACAATGGTGCCGGCCAAACGCCAGAATGTGGCGTTCTTTGTCTGATCGAGTTCCTCCTGTGAGACGATCACGCCGGAGATCGATGCCCAGACCGGATGTTCGAGACCGAGTATCGAGGCGAGCGCATAGGCGAGCGTGCCGGCGCCGGAACAGCGCAGAACGAAAGCGATGTCGCGGGCGGTCACGGAAAGCGCCATGGTCAGCGCCTCAGATTTGTGCTTGCAAGTTCGACGATCTCGTCTCCCCGGCCATTCATTATCGCCTTCAGCATGTAGAGGCTAAAGCCTTTGGCCTGCTCGATCTTGATTTTCGGCGGCATGACCAGTTCCTGCCGTGCCGTAACAACATCGACAAGCGCCGGTCCTGGATGGGCAAAGGCATCGCGCAATGCGTCTTCCAGATCGGTCGAACCATCGACACGGATCCCCTTCACGCCGATTGCTTCGGCCATCGCTGCGAAGTTCGGGTTCTGCAGGTCGGTCCCTGTATCGAGATAGCCGCCGGCCTTCATTTCCATGGCGACAAAACCGAGCGAGCCATTGTTGAAAACAATGATCTTGACCGGGAGATCGAGTTGGGAAAGCGTTAGAAAGTCACCCATCATCATGGTAAAGCCACCATCCCCGGAAAGGGAAATCACTTGTCGGGTGGGTGCTGCCGCTTGTGCACCAATGGCCTGAAGCATAGCATTTGCCATGGAGCCATGGTTGAACGAACCCAGCAAACGTCGCTTGCCGTTCATCTTCAGATACCGCGCTGCCCAGACGGTTGGCGTACCGACATCGGCGGTGAAGATGGCATCGTCCGCGGCAAGTTCGCTCACCAGTCGGGCAAGGTATTGGGGATGGATCGGCTGGCCAGTCTTCGAAGGTTGCGCCAGATCATCCAGACCTTGCCGCGCCTTCGTATAATGTGCTTTCGCGGCATCCAGAAAGTCAGAATTCCGATCCGGGTTGATGCGTGGCAGCAGTTGCTCGATCGTCTCGGCCACATCTCCGACGAGACCCATGGAGAGGTGCGCCCGTTTGCCGAGCGCCGATGGGTCGCAATCCACCTGAACGATCTTGGCCGTTTTCGGATAGAAGTTGCGATATGGAAAATCGGTGCCCAGCATGATGAGGGTGTCGCAGTTGAGCATGGCATGATAGCCGGAGGAAAAGCCGATCAGCCCGGTCATTCCGACATCGAAAGGATTGTCCCACTCGAGATATTCCTTGCCACGCAGTGCGTGGACGATCGGTGCCTGTAGCCGGTCTGCAAGGCTTACCACGGCATCATGGGCGCCGGCGCAGCCGCTTCCGGCGAGAATGGTCACCGAATTGGAGGCGTTCAGCAAGTCTGCGAGTCGCAAAAGCTCCGCCTCATCGGGCAGCTGGCGCGGGCGTGCGAGTGGCGCCCATTCGGCGCTTGCGCCATCTGGAGCCGCTTGCAGTGCGACATCCCCCGGCAGCACGATGACGGACACCCCCCGTTCGCCAATCGCAGCCCGCATTGCCCGATGCAGGACTTCCGGCATCTGCGCGGGGTTGGTCACGAGTTCCGCGAAGTGGCTGCATTCGCGGAACAGGTCCTGCGGATGGGTTTCCTGAAAATAACCAAGCCCGATTTCCGACGAGGGAATATGAGCGGCGATCGCCAGGACTGGCACGCGGTTGCGATGGCAGTCGAACAGCCCGTTGATCAGGTGCAGGTTGCCGGGACCGCAGCTTCCGGCGCAGACGGCAAGTTCGCCGGTCACGGCGGCCTCTGCACCAGCGGCGAAGGCCGCCGTTTCTTCATGCCGCACATGCATCCAGTCGATGCGGTCGAGCCGCCGCAGGCTATCATTTAACCCGTTCAGGCTGTCGCCGGTAACGCCCCAGATTCGCTTGACACCGGCATTGGCCAATGTCTGTGCAAGCAGATCGGCGATAGTGATATTCATGAGCTTTCTCCTTTATTCAGGGGCATGGGGTGACAGCAAGCTGTCGCGCGAGGGATCGTGTTCAATCGGTGGCCAGCGAGAACCAGCCATGCAAATTTGGCTGTCGCTGCGGCATCCGGAGCGGTTCATGATCAACGGCTCACGCGGTGGGCCCGATCAAGCTGGTCGGGTGAGGGCAGATCTTAGGGATCGGATCAGATTATCGACAGCCACGGCCTTGCGGAGCAAAGCGAAAGCGCCATCGGCCGAAGCGGCATTGCATATGCGCTCGTCCAGGGAAGATTTGATGGAAATCATCGGCGGATGTGGCCAAGGCCGGTTCGGTTCGCTTGTCAGCTTCATGCCCAAAAGACCGGGCATGTGCACATCCATGACGATGCAATCGACGTTTGCCCGCTGCTTCGATGTCAGGAACGCCTTTGCCAGAGAGAAAAGAGGGCCTTGGTACAGGAAGGACAGACTGAGACCCTCCATGGCTTCGCGAATGGTCTGATCATCATCAACAACGGCAATGGTTATGGCGGCGGGCAAGGAAGCGGCCTTTCCTGTTGTTGTCTTTCCTTAATCTATGCGCCCGTGCACCCATGAAAGATATCATACCAAGGTGCAGGTGACCTTAAACATTCAGCCGGCCGTTCGACCTTGCCGAAGACGACCGCGCCGCAATCACAGCCCGGCCTTCAAGGCAAAAGTTGCGCTCGCCGCCATCTGGGGCGAGCAGATGCTGGTGCAATTAACCCGGCAGTTCGACGTGCAAGCCAACTGAGTGCTGTTTCATGAAACTCGCTTGGTCCGTCGCCATGCCGCAGGTGTCTGGCCAGTGACACGGCGAAAAACTCTGGAGAGATGGGACTGATCCGCAAAGCCGCAATTGAGGGCAATTTCGCAAAGCGGTCTGCCGGTTGTCGCCATCTGAAGCTGTGCGTGGTGGATCCGACGACGACACACGTAGTCGTGCGGCGATGTGCCAAAACTTGCTCTGAAAGCAACGGCGAAATAGCTGGTACTAAGGCGCACCAACTTGGCAAGTTCATCTATGAGAATGCGTCTGCCATATTGACTTTCAATATGCTGCTTAACGCGTTGTGATTGCCATGGCGCCAAACCCCGCGAAGCTGGCTCTGCATTTCCATCGAGTAGCTCGAGACATACTGCAATGGCGGATGCCTGCTTCACGAACGCCAAAGCGCTTTTCTCATCGCTCTCTACCAGCGAAATGGCGTTGGCGATCAGCAGATTGAGTTGATGGTGTTGATGACTGATGGACAGGACATCGGTTTGTGGTCGGTAATTCCTGCTATCGATTTGAGACTGATGTGAGAACATAAGGTTTCCCCTTCAACCCTGTTGGACGGGGGAATATTGGGACGAACTGCGGTCGTCTGATATTGTACGAAAATTGATCCGCGTCAGACTGCAGTCTAATCCCGACATACAGACGTATAGTTGCTCCTTGGCTGGCGTGCGGTCTAGGAACAGTGGACCATGGTAACTGGGAAGCCGAAGGATGTCCGCAAGCCCTCTCGTTCTTGTTGTCGACGACGAGCTAATCGTCCGCAATTCCGTGGATAGCCTGCTGCGCTCGGTCGGCTACCGGGTAAAATGTTATGAAATGCCGCTGGACTTGGCTCAAGATCAGGAGTCGCTAGCGGAAGCGGACTGCCTAATCCTAGACGTTCGACTTCCCTTCACAAGCGGTCTCGATTTTCAGCAGAAACTGTCAGAAATGGGCAGCGATGTTCCTATCATTTTCATGACTGGCCATGGTGATATTCCGATGTCGGTGCGGGCTATGAAGGCCGGCGCTGTGGACTTCCTGCCAAAGCCGTTTCGTGACCAGGACATGCTGGATGCTGTTGGCGCCGCCTGCTCGACCCGTGCAGTTGCCAAAGGAGCAACGCAGCTGGAAGCAGAGCTGAAGCAGCGTTTTTCGTCTCTGACGCCGCGCGAACGGCAGATCATGGATATGGCCACCAGAGGCCTTATGAACAAGCAGATTGCCGGAGAACTCGATCTCAGTGAAATCACGGTGAAGATCCATCGCGGCAAGGTCATGCGCAAGATGATGGCGCGAACCTTTGCGGATCTGGTCAAGATGGCAGAGACGCTTGCGCGGACTCAGATCTCGTCAACATCTCAATAAACGTGAGTATAATCGCCAAAAGGTCGGACTGTGCATACAATGTTGTCCAGGTAACCCGGTCCCGACCGGAGATTGGCAGATCAAGGTGCATGCTCCCAGGCTGATTTCAGTGATCGACGACGAAGTCGAAGTTCTTCGAGCCACGAGCAGCCTCTTGCGATCCTGCGGTTTCGACGTCGCGACCTTTTCTTCCGCTGAAGATTTCCTCCACTCTCCCAGCAATGGTCGCTCGGCCTGTCTCATTTCGGATGTCCAGATGCCGGGCATGAGTGGCATTGAACTTTTCGCCGCCTTGCGAGAACGCCAGGATACCGTCCCCGTCATATTCATTACCGCCTTTGCCGAAGCCCCCGTCCGTCAGCAGATCGAGGCGCCCATCTGTGTGCTCCAGAAACCCTACCAGGCGGAGGCGCTGATCGCCTGCATCGAGCGGGCGATCAGCGCCCAGCCGCAGACCTGATCAGGCGCCGAAACGCCTGTTCATTGGCCTATTTTCGATCCCGACTTCTCGCCGGAATGGAGATGAAGTGCCGTACAGTCGGTCGATTTTCGCCTTGGTGATAGCCCATGAGCTGGCCGTGGATCTCGGCGTCCGCGTGCGACGCACGATCATGCTGTCGCAGATGTTCAGCCCATGAATCGACAAAGAACCATTCAACGATCTGCTCGGGCTTTGCCGCATGCTCACTCACACCCCACATATAGGCGCCGTCTCTCCGTCGCGCTTCGGCATGGAGGTTAAGCGCCCGAAGGAATGCGGGGCGATCGGCTGCGGCAACGGTGTACTCGACCTGCACCAGGACGGGTCCCCGATCATAGGCGACGCCATCGGCGACAATGGGCGCTGGCCAGTGGTGGGACGCGGATAGGTCGTCCTCGCCCGGTGGTAGTTTCAGCCGGTGCATGAGAAGGGCTGTTAACGTAAGGCCTGCGGCGGCGATCAAAAGGGTCGCCGTCAGTCCCGTCGCCTGGGCCAAGATACCCCAGGCTATGCTGCCGGCCGTCATCGCCCCGTTGAAGACGGTGAGGTAGACCGCCAGTGCCCGCCCGCGCACCCAATTGGGCAGCACCGCCTGGGCAACGCCATTGAGCACGGTAAGCGCCGCGATCCACGCGCTGCCCAGGAGGAAGAGGCAGATCAAGGCCACCCATTGCGGTGGCGTAACGGTAAGAGCGACCATGACCCCAGCGCTGAGAATCGCCGAGCCCAACAGGATGGCGTCGGGATCGAGATAGTTGCGCAGTTTCGGCAGCACGATTGCCCCGCCGATGGCCCCTGCGCCGACCGAGCCGAGCAGCAGACCGAAGAAGCTTGCGCCGCCCCCGAGCAGATCCTTGGCAACGAGCGGGAGAAGCGCCCAAGTGGCGCTTGCAAAGATGAAATAGACGCCAGCCCTCAACAGCACGACATGCAGCTTGTGGCTCGAGCGTGCATAACGCAGCCCCGCACGGAAAGCGCCGAAGAAGTGCTCGGGGATGTGGCTCAACTCGGCCGGTGAACCTTGCCACCAGAGGAGGGCGCCGATCACGAAAAGATAGGTGGCAAGATCTGCCGCGTAAGCAAAAGCGGCACCGAAGGCGCCGAGCAGGATGCCGCCGACCGCCGGACCGATCGACCGCGACACATTGATGCCGACGGAGTTCAGCGCGATCGCGTCGCGCAACTGGGACCGGGGAACCAGATCCGGCACCATGGATTGCCAGGCGGGACCTGCAATCGCAGCGGCCGTTCCGCCAACAAGGGTGAGGCCGATCAGGAGTTCGACGGTGAGCATTTCGTGCCAAGCAAGCAGTGTCAGGGCAAGGCTCACAAACAGCAGTATCATCTGCATCGCCATCAGCAGTTTGCGCCGATCGAAAATGTCGGCGAGCACGCCGGCCGGCAGCGCAAGCAGGAAAATCGGAAGTGTTCCCGCAGCCTGGAGCAGGCCAACGGCACCCGGAGACGCCGAAAGATCAGCGACGAGCCATGCGCTTGCGACGTCACGCATATAAGTGCCGGTATTGCCGATGACGGTTGCGGTCCAGAGGACTGCGAAGGCCGTATGATGGAACGGAGCGAGCGCACTGCCGGCCTCCATTTTGTCAGGCTGCAATTGGGTCATCACGATCACCTCTGGAGTTTCGGTGCGACGGAGAGCCTGCTGCGAAGCGGGCAAGGTGTAGACACACAAAGGCCGCCGCGGGTCAGGCGGCGGCCTGGAAGCCACTAGTCGGCTCAGCTCTTCACGAAGGCCAGAAGGTCTGGATTGATCACGTCGGCGTTGACTGTCAGCATGCCATGAGAAAAACCTTTATAGACCTTCAGCGTGCCGTTCTTGAGAAGCTTGACCGAAATCTCAGCGGATGCCGCGATCGGAACGATCTGGTCATCGTCGCCATGCATCACAAGAGTCGGCACGGAGATGTTCTTCAGGTCCTCTGTCTGGTCGGTCTCAGAGAAGGCCTTGATGCCGTCGTAATGGGCCTTGGCCCCGCCCATCATGCCTTGGCGCCACCAATTCTGGATCACGCCTTCATGCACGGTCGCACCGGCACGGTTGAAGCCGTAGAAGGGACCTGCCGGCACATCCCGGAAGAATTGGGCCCGGTTGGCGGCAAGCGCCGAACGGAAGCCGTCAAACACCTCGATCGGCAAACCACCCGGATAGGCTTCGGTCTTCAGCATGATCGGCGGGATGGCGGCAACCAGGACGGCTTTCGCAACACGACCCTGCGGTTCGCCGAAGTTCGCGACGTAACGGGCCACTTCGCCGCCACCTGTGGAGTGGCCGATATGGACGGCATTGCGAAGGTCGAGCTTTTCGAAAACGGCCGAGGCATCGGCCGCGTAGTGGTCGAGATCGTGACCTTCGCTCACCTGCTGCGACCGGCCATGGCCACGTCGGTCATGGGCGACGACGCGGTAGCCATTCAGGAGAAAGACCAGCATCTGCGCGTCCCAGTCATCGGACGACAGCGGCCAGCCGTGATGGAATACGATCGGCTGCGCATCCTTCGGACCCCAGTCCTTGTAGAAGATTTCGACGCCGTCCTTGGTGGTGACGAAGTTCTCGGTCATTGGTATCGTTCCTTCCTGTTGAAGTGCGTTGAGGGTTTCCGAGGCAAGGACCGGGAGCGTCGTTGCCAGCGAAAGGGTGGCGCCCGCGAGCAGTGCCTGCCGCCGGGATAAGAGGAATTCGTGTTTGTGATCCATCGCTTGGTTCCTGCTGATTGGATGATCCGAGACTAGGGCTTGCGTGCCGCGTGCGCTTGTCGCCTAGGCTGGTTTTTGGACGTTTGGCCGCTCTTGCATCCGTGTCTTCTTTCCTAAACGGCCCAGCATGAGCAGCCGAGTGCGCCGAAGAAGCCCCTGAGATCGCTGATGGGAAGATTGGACGTCCATGCCCCTGCATGGTCGTGGCCATGCACGCCGCAATCATTGGCACAGCCGCAAGAACTCAGCGCATGACGGCGGAGTGAGTGTTTGCCGGCTCCCTGCGGCTCTCCCCAGGCGGCGTAGCCACCGAAGGTTCTAACCGGCGACCAGTCGGGCATGGCGGGTGGAAGTGGTGAGCCGTCGATCCCGCTGAAGTCTCCGGCGCCATAGACGACTTTGCCACCGACGATGGTGAGGTCGGAGGTCAGGAAGGAAATCTCGTCCTCGGGGCAGGAGAAGTAGTCTTTGCTAGGGACGATCAGGTCTGCGAATTGGCCGGCTTCGATACGACCCTTCCGCCCCTCTTCATTGCTGAACCATTGGACCTTTTCGGTCCACATTCTGAGCGCCGTTTCCCGGTCCAGGCAGTTCTGCCGCGGGTAGAGGTTCATGCCGCCCACCGTCTTGCCGGTGATCATCCACGAGAGCGAGACCCAGGGGTTGTAGGATGCGACGCGCGTCGCATCAGTGCCGGCCGAAACGTGAACGCCGCGATGCAGCATCTTGGCGATCGGCGGCGTTGCTTCGGCGACACCATGGCCGTACCGCTCGACGAAGTATTCGCCCTGATAGGCCATGCGGTGCTGCACCGCGATGCCGCCCCCAAGCGCGGCCACACGGTCGATCGAACGATCGGAGATTGTTTCCGCATGGTCGAAGAACCAGTGAATGCCATCAAGAGGCGTGTCGCGATTGACCTTCTCGAAAACGTCGAGCGCCCGCGAAATCGTCTCGTCATAGGTCGCATGCATGCGCCAGGGCCAGCGGTTCTGCGCAAGTACGCGCACCACCTCTTCGAGATCGCCTTCCATCTCCGGCGGCATGTCTGGGCGCGGCTGCCGGAAGTCCTCAAAATCGGCCGCGGAGAAGACCAGCATCTCACCTGCGCCGTTGTGACGGAAGTAGTCGGTGCCCTGCTTGTAGGTGACCGAGGAGGTCCAGCGGAGAAAATCTTGCTTCTCTTCCTTTGGCTTCTGGGTGAAGAGATTATAGGCGAGCCGAACCGTCAGCAGATCCTCGTCCGCCAGCTTTTGGATGACGGCATAATCATCCGGATAGTTCTGGAAACCACCTCCGGCATCGATAACGGCCGTGACGCCCAGTCGATTGAGCTCACGCATGAAATGGCGCGTTGAGTTCACCTGGTAGTCGAAGGGCAGCTTGGGGCCCTTGGCGAGTGTGGCATAGAGGATGCCGGCATTCGGTTTCGCCAGAAGCAGCCCGGTCGGATTGCCGGCGGCATCGCGCGTGATCTCGCCACCCGGCGGATCTTTCGTCTCCTTTGTGAAGCCGACGGCACGAACGGCCGCGGCATTCAGCAATGCGCGATCATAGAGATGCAGCAGGAAGACGGGCGTATCCGGCGCAATCGCATTGATTTCATCAATGGTCGGCAGCCGTTTTTCAACGAACTGATGTTCGTTGAAGCCACCGATCACCCGCACCCATTGGGGTGAAGGCGTGATAGCCACCTGGCGCCGCAACATGTCCATGGCATCGGCGAGCGAGCGAATGCCGTCCCAGCGCAGTTCCATGTTGAAGTTCAGCCCCCCGCGGACGACATGGGTGTGATTGTCGTTGAGGCCTGGCAAGACGCGTTTGCCGCGCAGATCGACAATCTTTGTGTGCGGACCGGCCTGCTTCATGATTTCAGCATCGCTGCCGACTGCGAGAAACCTGCCGTCCTTGATCGCAACCGCCGTCGCCGACGGATTGGAGCGGTCAAGTGTGGTCACGAGTCCGTGGTAGAGGATGAGGTCGGCATCCATCACAGTGTTCCTTTCGAAGTGGGAATGCACCGAGCCATCAGTGCGACGAATTGGGGGGCGATCTCTCAGCGCTCAGCCGGCCTGATCCTGCGGCCTGCGCGTCTCGCTGAGGTCGGAGGTCCTCGGAAGCGACGTGGTGATCGGCTGACGGACGAGTGCGGCTTTGGCGAGCGGCACGACTTGTTCGCCGATGAGAATGCCAAGAAGGCCAACCAGCGCAATGACCGGTGGGGCAGGGGAGCGGACGTTCAAGACGCCGTAAATCACGCCGACCAGCAGCCCTGCGGCGAGTGAAATGACATAGAGCTTCATCAGATTTTCCTTTCGGCGCGGGATTTCAGACCGATAGGGCTCGGCGGTCTTGTCCCGCCGTCCCCGACACCTGGCGCGGGAGGGGAGGCCGCGCCAGGCTCGAATGGTCATTCCGGTTGGGAGGCGGGACACGGAACGACCGGGGGGGGATCAGTGGCCTTCGGCCGCGTTGAACATCGTCTTGGCGTAGGTGACACCAAGGCCGTAAGCGCCGCCGAGCTTCTTTGCGATGCCGGTGGTGGCCTCATAGGTTTCGCCACGCGCCCAGTCGCGCTGCAGTTCAAGCAAATACTGCAGTGAGGTCATGGGCTGGGCACCAGCCTGCACCATGCGATCCATGGCGCGTTCATGTGCTTCCGTGCTCACATCGCCGCAGGCATCCGCGATCACATAGACTTCGAAGCCCTGATCGAGTGCTGACAGGGCAGGACCGACAATGCACACGCTGGTCCAGAGACCACAAAGCACGATCCGTTTTTTGGCGATGCGGTTGACATCGGCAATGACGGCTGCGTCTTCCCAGGTGTTCATCGAGGTGCGGTCGAACATTGCCTGGCCGGGGAAGGTGCTGGTAATCTCGTCGAACATTGGTCCGGAAAAGCTCTTCTCGGCGACGGTGGTCAGGATTGTCGAGACATTGAAGGTCTTGGCGGCATTGGCAACGAGCGCTGCATTCGTGCGCAGGTTGACCGCGTCAATGCTCTTCGTGGCGAAGGCCATCTGAGACTGAAAGTCGATCATGATCAGGGTGTGATCGGCGGCGTTCAGAAGTTTCGCGCCAGGAGTGGCTTTGGCTTGGATCGTCATTTTCATTTCCTCGGTGCTTGTGAGAAGCAGTGACGAGGAGAAAATGCCCTGATGCGCTGTTTGTATCTTGTCGGTTACTCAGCCATTTTGGACGTTTCGCTGATCTCCAGCCGTTGCCGTTGCCAGTTCCGCTCTAGGACCTGGAGCGCGTTCAGCTCCTGCGCCGGCGATAGTCACCGGGATACATGCCGGTATGGCGCCGGAACGCACGTCCGAAGGCTGCCTGCGAGGAAAAACGGCAACGGAAGGCGATTTCCGCAAGTGAGAGTGTCGGGTCTTCCAAGAGTTTCTGTCCCAGAAGCAGCCGCCGATTGGCCACATATTCCGATGGCGATTGGCCGAGCGCCGCTTTGAAGGAGCGGGCAAAATGATAGCGACTGAGACAGGCAACTTCAGCGAGCTCTGCAACGGTAAGATCGGCTTCCAGGTTTTCCTCAACATAATCGATGACCCTGTTTCGCCTGACCGGGCTCAAGGCACCGTTCACTTCGGTCGACGATTCTATAAGACCGTTTCCCGAATACCGTGAAAGGAGATGCAGCGTGAGCGTCATCGACAGCTGTTCGACGAGCAGGTCGCCAGCCGCCGTTTCATGCCGCATCTCCTGCAAAACCCGCATGCAGACCTGTCGAACGAATTCGTCGGCGACGTCGGCCAGATAAGCGATGTCGCCCGAAGCAACGGGCTGAGAGGTCAATTCGCCCGCTGTCGCAAACTGGTGTTCCGGAAGATAGAGATGCAGAATTTCAGGCAGCGGCTCGGTGATCCTGATCGAATCTTCCTGTACGCCTATCGGGCAGAACCAGAGTGTGCCGCTACGGACCGCCGTCGACTGAAAACGCCCGTCACCCCGGCGATGTACGACGCCAGAGGGAGTGCCCTTGAGAGCGAGGGTAATCTCCATCTGGGTGCTGCAAATGTCAGGTATCTCGCAGGCCGGATGTGCACGCACTTCCGCGCCCAGATTACGCCATCGCCGATCCGCAGAAGAGTTGATGACACCCGCCTGAGGGAATTTGAAAATGCCATGATCGTGTAGTGACGACATGCGCCTTTGCCCCTCGATAGCCACTTATCATAAATCTCCGATTTGCCGTCTGCAATGCCGAGTTTTCGCATTCGCAGCACACTCGGCCTTTACGACAGCACGTGGGGCAAAGACAGTCTTGGCGCGCCAATGCTACCACTGAAACATGGGAAACCACGTTGGGTCATGACCATGCTCCAAGTAGCCAGAGATAGCGGAATGTTTGATCAAGCATGGCTTCGGGCCTGCAATCAAACTCTTGTATGGCAGTCTGCCGGAGTAAGCTTCCGTCGCCTGTCGCAAGATGATGGTAGATGGGATGCGCTGTTTCTCCCCCGGTCCAGGGAGCCGGTGCGGTTGGCGAATGGCGATCTGGGCCTGCGCCGGTACGCGAATGCCGAGATCTGGCTCGACACCCCAGCTGCCATTCTGGAAGAAGACGAACATCGGGTCTTGGTCTTCGATAGCACAAGTATCGTGCTTGGGTTGTTGTCGCCTTCGCCCGTTCCGCTGCAGGAGTTCCTGCCGCGAGCGCTATCCATGGTTCGTGCGCTTGCTGCAGCACATGCCGACGGCGCACAGCTTGGCTCTCTGCATCCGATCGATTTTGCCATGGATCGAAATGGTATCATCCGTTTGCGAGCAATGCCCGCCACGGTCTCCGCCCAGACGCTTGGTGTGATCGACGAAATCATCTACCGCGCGCCCGAGCAGTTGAGACCGGTCGCACCGCAATATGACAGCAGAAGCGATCTTTACGCACTCGGCATGATCCTTTTCAGGCATCTGACAGGTATCTTTCCACTGGCAGCCAATTCGGCGGTTGAATGGCGCCATGCTCATCTTGCGCTGGCTCCCATGGATGCGAGCAGCATGTTCACGGGCCTGCCGCCGGTCATCGGCCAGATCCTCAAGCGCCTGCTCGCCAAGGAACCGTCAGCCCGTTACCAGTCCGCCCGGGCGCTTGAATTTGACCTTGCGCGCTGCGATCAGGAATGGCGCGAGATGGGCGCGATCGCTGACTTCGAGATCGGACGTGTTGATGCGCCTTTCGCACAGCTTTTGACATCTTCGCTCTTCGGGCGTGGGGACGAGGAAAAGACCCTCGAGAACGTGCTCGACCGATTTCTTGATCATGGCAAGCCCTCGATGATATCGGTGCATGGCCAACCCGGTGTTGGCAAGTCGAGTCTTGTTCAGCGTCTTGCTAAGATTGCAGGTGAAAGGGTCGTGTTCCTCCAGGGCAAGAGCGACCAGCATCAGTCGGAAGTCCCTTATGGGCCCATCGTGCAGGCAATGAGCGCTTTGATCGATGAAGCCGTGCGCACTGATCACGTGATCCTCGCATCTCTTCGAAAAGCGCTCGCCCGAGAGCTACAGGGAAATGCGTCCTTGCTGGTTGATCTCCTGCCAGCCGTTGAAATTCTCACGGGACCGCTCGCGAGCCGGATCGAGATTCCCGGCCCAATGATCCAACTTCGCTTGCAGCGGGCCCTGCGCACCGTGCTGTCCGTCGCTGCAGCGACGATCAGCCCACTGGTCCTGTTTCTCGACGATATACAATGGGCTGATGAAGCGACCCGCTCCTTCCTGTCGGTACTCATCAGCGAGCCGGTGACCGGTCTGCTTCTCGTCGTTGCCCGGCGCGACCAATCCGGGGAAGCACAAGCCTTGTCCGACCGCTGGATTGCAAATGCTCGGACCTCTATGGCTGAGCTGGCAGAACTTCACCTGCGTCCGCTCTCTCTCCCGGCCATACGGCAGATGCTCGAAGCGATCTTTTCGGATGCCCCGGACGGTTTCTCGAATCTGGCCGACACGCTGTATGAGAAGACAGGAGGAAATCCCTTCTATCTCCGAAGACTGCTGCAGGCACTGGTGCAGGATGGTGTCGTCTACTTCTCGCCGGCTGAGAAGGCCTGGCTGTGCCGGGTTGAAGATGTGGCTCGTTATCCGGCCAGTGAAAACATCATCTCCTTCGTTACGGCCCGTCTCGAGAAGGAGGGCGCGGAGGCACTCGGTCTGCTTCAAACGATGGCCTGCATAGGCCCGGAATCGGAAAAGGTCGTCCTTGCCAGGGCGCTTGGTCTATCCGACGAAAACCTGCAGCAACTTGCCGCCCCCCTGGCGCGTTCGGGCTTCGTCATGCTGTCGCCTGCGAAACTCAGCTTCACTCATGACCGTATTCAGGAGGCCGCCTATTCGCTTATGGGCGAGGCGACAAGGCGCGACCGCCATCGTCATCTGGTCGATGTAATGATGTCCGTATGGGGCAGTGGTGCCAATGCTACCGCGTTCGCGATTGCCAATCAGATCGAGCTTGCTCGGGCCGAAGATCTGTCGCTTGAAAAGCGCAAGCTGCTCATTGATGCACTTCTGGCCGCACTGACTCATGCAAGGCGTTCGGCAGCCTTTGGTCAGGCGGTCCGATATGGCGAGACCGCGGTCAAGTTGATCCGAGATGATACGTGGGCAGACGACTACGGTCTTTCGTTCCGCGCCCATACTCAACTGTGTGAGGCTCTGCTGGGATCCGCCTCGCTCGAAGCGGCAGAGCGTCGGCTCAACGAACTCCTGCCATATGCGCGGTCCGCACTCGACAGAAGCGCTGTCTTCCGCCTTCGCTCCAACCTTCTGACGCTAAAATCCGACTATGAGGGCTCAATCGACGAGGCATTGCTGGGTCTCGACGAACTTGGCGTGAAACTCTCACGTGGGTCGAGCGAAACGGAGCAGGATGAAGCCTATCGCGCCATCCGCCGACGACTGGAGGGAAGGCAGATTGCCGATCTCGAGCATATTCCGCTGATGGAGGATCCGCGCATCCGGGCTGCCATGTCGTTGCTAGCGCCGTTGATCTCATCGGTTTTTACGACGGATGGGCTGCGCTTCCTGCATCTTGCCAAGATGGTCGAACTCACGCTCGATTATGGGGCAAGTCCGGAATCCACCCATGGCCTCGCCTGGTTCGGTGCCATGATCTCGGACAAGTACGACGCTTATGCCGACGGTCTGAGCTTCAGCCTCGCCGCACGCGCGCTTCTGGACAAATATGGTTTCGAAGAGCATCGAACCTCTGTCCTGCTCGCCGTTGATCAGGTTTCCCCTTGGACCCGCTCGATGCCTTACGCCTTGGAGCGCGTGCGTGAAGCCCTCGATGCTGCTCATACGGCGGGTGATGTTGGCTGGATGTGTTATGCACGCAACCATCTCGTTTCTGACCTGATTGCCATGGGTGAGGAAATCCCAAAGATCCGGCGAGAGGCGGAGGAGTCGATCGCTGTTACCCGACGTTTTGGTTACACCGACATCGAGCATATTCTGGCTGCACAGCTCCGTCTGGTCGTCGATCTCGCCGAAGGGCAGGGCGGCTCTGTCCAGTCGTCAGAAAGCCTCGCGCAGACGGCCCCTGTGATTTCACCTACGACGGCTTTCTGGGTTGCCTTCTATGAAGGCACCTCGCTTTATTACAAGGGTGCCTATGCTGAAGCGGTCGAGAAACTGCTCGTCGCCGACGCGTTGAGCATCTTCCTGCTTGCCCATATCGATACGGGCTTTTGCAAGTTCTATCTCGGGCTCGGTCTTGCTGCTCTGGAGAAAGGCGCGTCGGCAGAGAGCGAGAAGGATGCCCGGCTCCGTGACGTTCGCTCCCGCCTAGCGCTTTGGGCAGACCTGAACCCCTTGAACTTCGCCGACAAGCTGCTGCTCTTGGATGCCGAGATTGCCCGCAGGAACCGCAATTACGCTGAAGCCCTCGTCCTCTACGAAAAGGCCGCCACCGCCGCACGATCGTCCCGCTTCGAGCACGAGCATGCGCTGGCGCTTGAGCGTGCGGGGGGCTGCTGTCTCGAGATGGGCAACCGGATCAGTGCCAATGCCTATCTATCGCTTGCGTCAGACGCCTATGAGCGCTGGGGTGCGGGACACAAAGCAAGAAGCCTGAGAACAACCCTCGATGTTACTCGGCATCCGGCTTCCGCATCCGGCCTTGCCTCCGCCGCCAGCGACCTCGACACTGTTCTCGGAACCTCGCTCGCACTATCTGAGGAGATCGTCCTCGATCGGGTGATCGAAACCCTGATGACCCGAATGCTCGTACACGCGGGCGCCAATCGCGGGCTTCTGCTGAAGATCGGTGATGGCAAACTGGAGGCCGAGGCATCCGCCTGGACTGAAGGCGACAGCGTGCGCGTCAGCACGATCGATCCGGATCGGTATGGCCTCAGCCCACCCTATTCGGTAATCGATCGCGCCCTTCAGACCCGAACCCCCTTTGTCATTTCCGGGTCCGATTTTGGAGCCTGGGCCGCGGATAAGGTATCCACCACAGGGCGCTCGATCCTCTGCGTGCCACTTCTGCGCCGCGGCGAACTGACCGGTCTGCTCTGCCTTCAGAACGACTATCTGGAAGGCGTTTTTTCCTCGGATACCGTGGCAATCCTCAAGCTTCTGGCCTCGCAGGCGGCAATTTCTCTGGAGAATGCCAGACTGTACACGAAGCTTCTGGAGGAGAATGATTTACGCTCCCGCAGCGAACAGGCACTCGCAGGTGCCAGAGCTGAACTCGAGAAGAACGCCCGCTTGACACTCCTCGGCGGTATTGCCGCTTCCGTCACGCACGAGCTTGGCCAACCCCTGTCCGCCATAGCATCAAACGCCGGCGCCGGCCTTCGCTGGCTGCGCCGCCCCGAACCGGACATTGCGGAAACGCTCAGCGTCCTTACCGAAATCGAGACCAGCGTTACGCGTGCTCACGATATCATCCGCGCTTTGCGGGCGTTGTCAAAACAGGCGCCGAGTGTTCAACAGCCCGTTGTCTTGGATGAAGTCATCAAGGAAGTTCTGCGAATTTCCAGATCCGAAATCGATCGTCAGCAGACCGAGATCGCGCTCGATCTCGCGACCTCCGAAACTTCAGTTATAGGTGACGCGACACAACTTAAGCAGGTAGTGCTCAATCTGATACAAAATGGGATGGATGCCATGGACGTTGTTCCCGCATCCAAACGAAGGATTGAAATCATGTCGAGGAAGACAGAGACGGATGTCAGGGTCAGCGTCCGCGACTTCGGCAGCGGGATCTCACCAGACCTCACCGCTCAGATCTTCGAACCGATGTTTACAACAAAGTCCTCTGGAATGGGTATGGGCCTTGCGATCTGCAAGTCCATCATCGAAGCACATGGTGGTTCGTTGAAGGCCATTGGCGAAGAGATCGGATCCCGATTTATATTTTCCATCCCGCTTAAGACGGGAGCCTGCGATTAGCCACTGTCATTTGCTTTCTCATACATCGTGAACGTCCGGTGAGCTGTTTTTGCTGATCAGGCAAATCAGGCGATGTTCTGGCATTCGAACCAGCATTAATGCTGACATTAATACCAGAACAAAGAGGTTTCATGGCTCGCATGGAGATCATGTCCGGTACCGAGCGCAGACGGCGTTGGTCGGACGAGGCGAAGCTGAGGATACTTGCGGAAGCTGATGAGCCCGGTGCTCACATTGGCGATGTGGCGCGCCGGCATGACATTCATCCGGGCCAGATCCGCTTATGGCGGCAATCATTCAGCTATGCCGATCGGCCGACGGTGTTCCTCCCGGTGGAGATCACCCAGGAGGTTGGCGTAGGCCAGGCTTCTAGCGCGGCAACGAGGCCGGCGATCGTCGAGATCTTGCTCCGAAACGGTCGGCGCTTGACGGTTCCGGCTGACGTTGAGTTGAAGCTGCTTGGTCCGCTGGTCGCTTGCGTGGAGGCGGTATGATCGGGCCATCGGGGAATGTGCGGGTCTATCTGGCCTGCGGGGTGACCGATATGCGGCGTGGCATTGATGGTCTGTCCGCGCTGGTCGAGACGGTCGTGAAGGAGGCGCCTGGCTCGGGCGCGATCTTCGGCTTCCGCGGAAAGCGCGCTGACCGGATCAAGCTTCTGTGGTGGGACGGCCAGGGGTTTTGCCTGTTCTACAAGATTTTGGAGCGTGGGGGCTTTGGTGCGTGGGTCGTTGAAAGAACGGAACTCCGTCTTTGATGCCGCTTCTATGGGTTAGCTTTTGTGCAGCGGACGGATTTCGGGCGTGCGCAGGCCAGCATGCGATTGAGGACAGCGCAGCCGATGGCGACTTCCGTCTGCTGGGTCGCGAATGAGCGCGCCCGCAGCCGCCGTCCGATGATTGATTTGTAACGGCCGATCGCCGTCTCGACCAAAGATCTTTTCCCGTAGCCGGTCGCGGCCTGCCACTTCATCCGACCGTCGGCGTTGATCGCGGCTATATGACGGGCTCGTTGACTGGAGGGATCAGCGTCAGGTTGCTTCACAGCATTGGCGCGTGGCGGAATGATCACCGCCGCGTCAGGACTGTGATTGGTAAGGGCGCCATAGGTCGGATCGCCATCATAGGCGCCATCCGCGGTGAACTGGCCAATCGGCGTGTCGATCATCTGATCGAGCAGCGGCCCAACCTGTGAAGTGTCGCCGGCCTCCTGATCGGTCATGACGTGTGCGATGATGTCGCCGCTGTCGGCATCCAGCGCTAGGTGCAGTTTTCGCCAACCTCTGCGGGATTTGACACTATGCTTTTCCTCCAGCCACTGCCCCGCGCCGTAGACTTGCAAGCCGGTGCTATCGATCAGGACGTGGATGGGCCCCTTCTGAGGGATGCGATCATTGTGCCGCTTGTCCGGCACTCTCAGCCTACTGGCTCGACGGCTCAGGGTCGTATGGTCGGGAACGGGGAGATCCAGGCCCATCAGCTTCAGTACCGAAGTCAGCAAACCTTCCGTCTGGCGCAGCCGCAGCCCAAACACCAAACCAAGCGTCAGTGCCGTCTCGATCGCCAGATCGGAGTAGCGGGGCTGGCCACCGCGTGTTGTCCGCTTTGGTGCCTGCCAGCACGATAGTGCCTCCGGCGTCAGCCAAAGGGTTAGGCTGCCACGCCGACGCAGGCCTGCCTCGTATTCCCGCCAGTTCGTCACCTTAAACTTCATCTTGCCGATACGATGCCGGCGGCTGGCGTTGTGTTTGAAAGGCATGATCAGTCAGCTGGGTTGTTTCCACCCAATCCGACTACATCACCGCCCTTAAACGATCCGTGCACCAACGCCATCGGGGCATCGTGTTGAAAGCTGGCCATTGAACGTTCCTCTCGTTGAAGGGAACGTCATGGTCAGGCAACACCAACAGCCTGCCTAGAACCTCAGATAATCATGCGGAACTCGCCGCGCACGCCCTCCCGCGTAGCGGGTTCGTGCTCGGTTTCGTTTTGGACGTTCTCGTGCAAAGCCGCCGAAATGCACAGGCCGCCAAGCGACTGATGCGCAAGCTCTTGAAGGGCCAGGGACGGCTGCCCCGAGTGATGATCACAGACAAGCTGCAATCCTACGGCGCAGCAAAGCGAGAGATCATGCCGGGTGTCGAGCATCGCTCCCACAAGGGGTTGAATAATCGGGCGGAGAGTTCTCACCAGCCAGTCCGGCGGCGAGAGCGGATCATGCAGCGCTTCAAATCACGGCGACATCTACAATGCTTCGTCTCCATCCATGACCCGATCGCCAACCTGTTTCACATCCCGCGCCACGACATCACCTCCTGCCATCATCGCGAACTGCGTGCGGAGGCGATGAGCCTGTGGGCGAAAATTGCCCGAGCATGAGAGATATCTGCGGATAGCGTCTTTCGCTCGCCCTTCGTTCATTAAGTTTACGATGCCCTTTTTGACGCCCCGAATTGGGGTCGATTCTCAAGTGCCGCCGTGACCGAGTCAATAAATAGTGAGCATCGGAAAGTAAGACATGGCCAACAGCACGGCAACCGCAACCGCATAGAATGGCGCAAGTGCCTTGACCGTCTCACCGATGCCGCTTTTGGCGATGGCGGAGGAAATGAAAAGCGTCGTACCGACAGGAGGCGTGTAAAGTCCGATGGACAGGTTCACCACCATCATCAAGCCGAGCTGCACGAGGTCCAGGTGAATGGCGCTACCGATCGTGACGAAGAGCGGGCCAAGCAGCAGGACGGCTGCGGGAAGATCGAGGAAGCATCCGACGATCAGCATGACAATGTTCATCGCCAGAATGATCATCCACTTCTCGCTGAAGTAGGACGTAACCCAGGCCGCAAGATGCTGAGGAACCTGTTCGGCGGTCAGCAGCCATTGAATGGTCGATGATGCCATGATGATGAACATGACAGCACCCGTCATGAGCGCGGTTTCGCAGGCTGCGCGCCATAGTGTTCGAAAGCTCAGGTCGCGATAGACCACGCCGCTGATCAGGAGAGCATAGGCTACGGCCATGACGCTGACTTCTGTCGGCGTCGCAACGCCGAAACGCAGCGTTCCAATGACGAAGAAGGGCATGAAAAGTGCCGGGAGCGCTGTAAGGATTTCACCGCGAAATGCCTTGAAGCCTCCAGCCAGCGGCGCGCGCGGCAGGTTCTCTTTGCGCGCGACCCACCAGACCGCAACCGACATGCCGAAACCCAGAAGGAGGCCGGGCACAATACCCGCCACGAAAAGGTCGGTTATGGAGACATTGGAGACAAGACCGAAGAGAATGAGCGGGATCGAAGGCGGGATAAGCACGGCAATCGTTGACGAGGAGGCATTGATCGCCGCCGAAAACCCGCGCGGATAGCCCGCTTCGCGCTGCACTGGAATCAGGGCATTTCCCATGGCCGTGGCATCGGCAACGGCAGACCCCGACACGCCTCCGAACATGACCGATCCGATAATCGATACCTGACCGAGGCCGCCTTTGAAGTTCCCCACGAGAAGACGCGCGATATTGACGAGATAGACGCCGAAGCGGCCCGACATCATCAAGCTGCCCGCGAGGATGAAGAACGGCACCGCAAGCATCGGAAAGCTTTGTGTCGTCGAGAACAGCCGTTGGGTGATGACGGCCAGCGGGCGATCCGCGAGCCAAAGCGCTGCAGCCACACCGCCAAGCATGGCATGGGCCACGGGCACTGCGATGGCCAGTAGGATCATGAAGACCCATATCATTACGGCAGACATGAGAAAGTCTCCTCAGCTCAGGCTGGAATTGCTGACATCGATTTCAGTGACGGCGTGCCCAAGCAGGAGTGCAAGAGCATCTGCGGTGGCAATGAAAGCCATCCCGCCGAATGCGTAGATGATGCTGTAATAGCCCCAAATCTGGCTGATCGGCATGGTCGAATACATCTGGTATTGCGCCGCGCGCAAGATGGGCGAGCTGGAGCTAAGAACGCTGACGCAGATGACCAAGGCGCAGAGGTGAACCGCCACCATGATCGGCCGATACCATTGCGGTCCGAGCATTTCCGGCAACAGCGTCACTGCAATGTTTCGGCCATGTGCGGCCGCCATCAGTAGGCCGCCCGCCACAAGCCACGGAAGCAACAGTCCGTGGATCTCATAGGCCCATGCGATGCCCGAATTAAAGAAATAACGCAGGACCACATTGACCAGCAGAACGACGAAGAGAGCGCTGAGGGAGACGGCGGCGATAACGCGACCGCTCCAGTCCAACACCATCTTCAGGCGGAGCATGAACCGGATGAGGGGGGCCATCGGCCCCTCCACCGTTTTTTCGGAAGACTGCGTGCGGCCGGACATTATTGCCCCGCTGCCTTCTTAAGCATGTCGACGATCTCAGGATATTGCTTGGCGTATTTGTCGTAGACCGAGGCCGTCGCCTTCACATAGGCGTCATGATCGGCTTCGGCGAAGACAACGCCTTCCGCTTCCATCTTAGGACGCAGCGTCTGGTCGCCTTCCAGCGAGAGATCGCGTTGCATTTTCCCGGCTTCCGCTGTGGCCTTGAGCGCGCAGTCCTGTCCCGCGTTGTCCAGCTCATTCCACCAGGCCAGACCCGCGACAACCGGCGTGCTTTCATATTTGTGGCCGGTCATCGTGATGTTTTTGGTGATCTGGTAGATCTTCGACGAGTAGATGTTGGTCAGCGGATTTTCCTGCGCATCGAAGACGCCGGACTGCAAGGCCGTCGGCAATTCCGAGAAGGCCAGCGGCGCAGGCGCCGCACCCAGAGCTGTGAAGATGTCGATGGTCATCTGGTCTGGCGGTGTGCGGATCTTGATCCCCTTCAGGTCGGCTGGTTCCTTGACCGTACCCTTGAGGGTGCTGACCTGGCGGATGCCATTATCCCAGAATCCCAGGATTTTCAGGCCGTGTTTTTGGGCGCGATCGTCGAGCATCTGACCGACAGGGCCATCGAGGACCTTCCAGGCCGCAGGCAAATCCTTGAAGAGGAAAGGCAGGCCCAGAAGGCCGACTTCCGGCACGACCTGCGAGACTGCGCCCTGGCTGTTGGCCGTCACATTGATGACGCCGCCGATCGCCGAGGTCAGCAATTCCACGTCGTCACCCAGCGTTGCCGACGGAGCGACATCAACCTTGGTCTTGCCGCCCGTGCATTCGGCGTAGATCTTGCCCCATTCCTCGGCAGCCACGAACCGGGGGTTTCCCGGATTCGCGCCATGCGCAAAGGTGATCTGGTCGGCGAACGCGCCGCTCGCGGACAAAGTCGCTGCCAGTGCAACAGCGGTTATGCAGCTCGATTTCATGTTTTTCTCCTCCTCAAATGATCCCCCGCTAGTGCCAAGCCGGGCTGTGACCGGGGCTTTTCACGCGCGGCCCGAAACAGGCAGGCCGCCTTGCGGCCATTGCTTTGTTTCAGATCTCCCCCAACGGCTGCCGGCGGATCTGCCGCCGGCGAACCAAACTCAATTTCCGGAGCGTGACAAGCGTTGATGACAAGGCCCGCCGCAGGCTCCTCTTGCCTTGATGACAAGGTCCGCCGCAGCTCCTCTTGCGGCCTTGCCAACTCGGACTCATGCCCTAGTGGATCAAGGAACCACCGTTCACGTCCACTTCGGTACCCGTGCAATAAGCCGAAAGATCCGACGCAAGAAACAATGCGCAACCGGCAACATCCGAGGCCTCTCCCGCACGGCCCAGCGGTATGCCCTCGACGATCTTTTCGAGCATGTCCGGTGTGAGCTTGCCGTCCGTGATGTCAGTCGCGATAAAGCCGGGGCAGATGGCATTCACCCGGACCTGAGACGGAGCAAGCTCCCGCGCCATTGCCTTTGTGAGGCCAAGCACGCCCGCCTTCGCCGCCGAATAATGCGGTCCGCCGAAGATACCGCCGCCGCGCTGAGCAGACACCGAACTCAGATTGACGATCGAGCCGGATTTGCGCTCGCGCATGCCCGGAATGGCCGCCTGGCTCATGTAAAGCGTGCCGCGCAGGTTCACGTCGAGCACGGCATCGTAATTCGACGGTTCGATATCCATGATCTTCAGCGGTTGCGTGATGCCGGCATTGTTGACGAGGATGTCGATGCGACCCCAGCGCTTTTCGAGTCCCGCCACGGCTGCCTCGCAGACCGCCTTGTCGGTCACGTTGCAGGCAAGACCGACATGATCAGGACCCAGGTCCGAGGCTGCGGCCATTGCGGCATCGGCGTTCAGGTCGAGGATTGCAACCGTCGCCCCATGCTCGGCAAACAGCCTTGCCGTTGCCTTTCCAAGCCCGCGTGCCGACGCAGCCCCCGTGATAATCGCGAATTTTCCCTTCAGTAGACCCATGGGTCTCATTCCTCCGTAAATTTATTGGATCTCCGGGGCGGCCTTCAGAGCCATTCCCGAATTTTCTGCGCCACCTTATCGACCGAAAGTCCGTACATGTCGTGCAAGGTTGGCAGCGCGCCTGCCTCAAGGAACTGGTCCGGCAGACCGATCATGCGAAATTTCGGCGCGATCCCTCGAGAAAGAAGACCTGCGGCGACGGCCTCGCCCAATCCGCCCACCACCGTATGGTTTTCGGCGGTCACGACGAGGCGCCCGCCCCTGGAGGCTTCCGCCGCGATCGTTTCAAGGTCGAGGGGCTTGATGGTGGGGCAGTGCAGGACCGCCACATCCACCTTGTCTTCGGCAAGCTTTACGGCAGCGTCCAGCGCACGCATGGTCATCAGGCCCGTCGATATCACGAGAACATCTCGACCCTCGCGGATCGGCTGGGCCTTGCCGAGCTTGAATTTGTAATCGGGCTTGTGTTTCCTGAGCACGGAAGGAACTTTGCCCCGGAGAAGTCGCGCATAGACAGGGCCCTGATGGGCGCACATTTCCGGCACCATGCCGAGAATATCGTCGGCGTCGCACGGATCGATGATCGTCATATTGGGCAGTCCACGGAAGATGGCGATATCCTCGGTGGCCTGGTGGCTCGGACCATAGCCGGTCGTAAGCCCTGGCAGGGCGCAGACGATCTTAACGGGAAGGTTCTCCTCGGCAATCGCCATGGCAATGAAATCGTAGGCGCGGCGCGACGCAAAGACGGCATAAGTCGTTGCAAAGGGCAGAAAACCCTCACGTGCAAGTCCGGCCGCCGCTGACATCAGCACCTGCTCGGCCATGCCCATCTGATAGAAACGGTCCGGCATGGCATTGGCGAAGACATGCAGATCGGTATATTTGCCGAGATCGGCCGTGAGACCAACGATGCGTTCATCTTTCTGAGCGGCCTCGATAAGGGCCTGTCCGAACGGAGCGGCCACGGTGGCGTAGCCTTCGGCGGCCAGCGATGCGATCATCGCAGAGGTTGCCTGGCGTTCGCCCTCGGGAAGCTTGCGGGCTTCGTATTTGCGAGCCATGGATGCGAGCGTCATGCGGGCTTTCCTTCTTCCAGAACTGCAAGCGCCTTGTCCCATTCATCGGCGTCAACGCGAACGAAATGGGTGATTTCCCGGCTTTCCAGAAAGGGCACGCCCTTGCACATGGTCGTGTCGAAGATGATGACGCGGGGCTTGGCTTGCGTGAGGTCACGCGCGGCATCGAATGCGGCGACGACGGCGGCAAGATCGTTGCCATCGACTCGCTGGGCGTGCCAGCCGAAGGCTTGCCACTTTTCCGTCAGCGGCTCGGAGCAGAGCATCTCGGTCGACTTGCCGTCGGCCTGCTGGTTGTTGAAATCGACAAGGCAGATCAGGTTGTCGAGCTTGTGATGCGCGCCCGACATGGCGGCTTCCCACGTCGATCCTTCACCCAGTTCACCATCCGACATGAGATTGTAGACGAATGCCTTGTTGCTCTTGCGCTTCAGGCCCATGGCCATGCCGACGGCGATGCCCAATCCGTGTCCGAGCGAACCGCCGGTGATTTCCATGCCTGGCGTGTAGGATGCCATGCCCGACATCGGCATGCGGCTGTCATCCATGCCATAGGTTTCCAGCTCTTCCTCGGGCAGGAGGCCTGCTTCCATCAACACGGCATAGAGTGCGATGGCATAGTGACCGATCGACAGGAGGAAGCGGTCGCGTCCCTCCCATTCCGGATCTTCGGAGCGGTATTCAAGCGCGTGGAAATAGGAGGCGGCCAGAACATCCGCAATGCCGAGCGCCTGGCCGATGTAGCCCTGGCCTTGAACTTGGCCCATAAGAAGGGCCTTGCGCCGGATATTCCATGCCCGAAGTGCCAGCGACACGTTGGAACGCGCCACCGGGCTGCTTGCCAAATTCATCGTTTCCTCCCGACTGTTTGTGCCTGAGAGATAGCATCTACAGCAGAGAAAATATTTTAAGAAATCCGAAAGACATGTGAAGTCAGGCTTAACAACTCTTTCCCGGCGCGTCACAGACCCCAGGGTTTGACGTCGATGAGATCGGTGGGTAACCCCATGCGGAACCGGCAGCCCAGGCCTGCTAGATGCGCACGGGCAGAATCGTCGTGGTTCTTGCAGGCCGACATCATCCAGTTGAAAAAGCGCAGGACAATCCGTCTGTTCAGATGCCGTGACGGACAGACGAACCAATAGGCGGGGAAGTCGATGACTTCGAAGGCCGTCGAGAACGGCACAAGCTCGCCACGCTCCAGTTCTCCGAGGCAGAGCGTAACGCTGTCAAGCGCGATGCCTCCGCCCTGCTTTGCCATTTCGATCGACATGGACGATCGGTCGAAGCGTAAGGGGTAACTCACGTTCGGAATATGGATCTGGTTGGAGGCAAGCCAAAGGTCCCAGCGATAAAGTGTCTTCACACTGTCGATCAGCCGCGCCTGTGCCAGCTGGCGGGCGGGATCCGGATCGATCTGTCGCAGCCGCTCCAGATAGGCCGGGCTGCACAACGGCAGGACCAGATCATGCATCAGAGGCGTCACGGAAACCCCGCTCCAGGTGCCGAGGCCATAGCGGAGGTCCACATCGACATTTTCCGTTTCAAAAGCCGAAAAGTCGGGCGTGGCATCGATGCGCATGTTCCATTCTTCATTGTCCGCGCAGAAGGCGCCGACGCGCGGCCCAAGCCACCGCACCCCGAAACTGGGACTGACGCGAATGACGAAATTGCGTCGGTCTCGCTGGAAGGAGACTGCCGAGCGCGCATTGCGGATGGCCCCGAAGGCTTGTGTTGTTGTCTGAAAAAGTCGGTCTCCGTCAAGCGTCAGCAGCAGCCTGCGTTTCTCGCGCCGAAAGAGTTTCACCCCGAGTTGTGCCTCGAGAAGCGATATTTGCTGGCTCACTGCGGAAGGGGAAATGCCCAGTTCCTCCGCCGCCCTGGTCACGCTGCCCAGTCGGGCGGCCGCTTCGAAATATTCGGTTGCCTTGAGATTGAGATCACGCATGTCTGGAAGCTAAAGCATTTCGTTGAAAAGAGGAAATAGGCTTCGGCTTATCGACTGCCATCGCAATGCGTGCGGAACGCTCGCTTCAGGACTGGATCAGGATGGCGCGAAAGTCGTTGACATTGGTATGGGTTGGCCCGGTGACGATCCGGTCGTCCAGGCGCTCGAAGAGGCCGTGCCCATCATACGCCGCCATGGCCGCGCCAAGCGGGTAGCCCGTTGTGCGTGCGCGCTCGAGCGTCGTCCAATCCGCATAGGCGCCGGCGACGTCTGCGGCACCATCGATCCCGTCGGTGTCGCCGGCGAGCGCGAAGATGCCCTCGACGCCGGCAATTTCGCCGGCAAGGCCCATCAGGAATTCGACATTGCGGCCACCTCTGCCCACGGTTTTTCCGTCGGCCTTTGGCGGCAGCGTGACGGTTGTTTCACCGCCGGAAAGAAGAATGCAGGGCGCCATGAAGGCGGACTTGCCTTCCTTAACGGCACGCGCCAGTCCCCCAAAGGCGCGGCCGACCTCGCGCGCCTCGCCCTCAATAGCATCGCCGAGCAAATGACAGGGCAGGGGCGCAGCCGCCTGGGCCGCGGCGAGCATCATTTGCGGTGTGGCAATGAGCTTGAATTGACCATGGGCCAGACGCGGGTCGTCATGCTTGGGTGTTTCGAAAAAAGGATCTGCCAGAACGGACGTGATCGATGGCGGTGCCGGGATGTCATATTTGGCGAGCACGGCGCGCGCGTCGGCCTGCGTCGTAGGATCGGGCACGCTCGGGCCTGAGCCTATCACCTCCGGTCGATCGCCCGGCACATCGGATATGGCAAAGGAGAGACAGCGGGCCGGATGGGCTGCGGCGGCAAGGCGTCCGCCTTTCACTGACGAGAGATGTCGGCGCACGCTGTTCATTTCGGTGATCGTCGCCCCGCTCGCCAACAGGGCGTGCGTCAGCGCCGCCTTTTCGTCCAGAGTGATTGTGGAAAGCGGAGCGGACAAAAGCGCGGAGGCCCCACCCGAGATCAGAAACAGGAGCGTGTCGCCCGCACCAAGACTTTCGGCCAGCGCCAGAATGCGCCGCGCCGCGTCCTGCCCCGCCTTGTCCGGAACAGGATGAGCCGCCTCCACCACCTCGATCGATTGCGTCGGCACGCCGTGGCCATAGCGCGTCAATGCCAATCCTTCGCACGGCCCCCAGACCATTTCGACCGCCGCCGCCATGGCTGCCGCCGCCTTGCCAACGGCAATGACGACGACCCGACCAGTCGGGGGACGCGGCGGCAGCGCCGGCGGCAGAACAATGCCAGGCCGCGCCGCGTTGATTGCCGTCTCGAACATGCTGCGCAGAAGGGCCTTGGTGTCTGTCATCGATCGCGTCGTTCTTTATGGTGTCAGCGAGTTGATCGGTGCACCGCGCTGGAACGACTCGATCACGTCGCAAAGCTGGCGCGCAAGCGTCTTCTGCGCCTCTCTCGAGGCCCAGGCAATATGCGGCGTGACCAGAACGCGCGGATCGCCGGCAAGCTGCATCAGGATATCGTCGGCCGGCGGCGGCTCGCGATCGGCGACATCAAGGCCTGCGCCGGAGATTTTCCGTGCCTCCAGGGCTTCGCGCAGGGCGGGGAGGTCGATCAGCGCTCCGCGCGCCGTGTTGATGATGATGGGCTGCTTGCGCATGGCCGAAAAGGCCTTGGCATCGAGGAGCGACCTTGTGCTCTCCGTCAACGGGCAATGCAGCGAGATCACATCGGTACGGGCGCAGAACTCGTCGAAGGCGATCCGACCGGGCGCGGCAGTCTCGCCGGGCCTAGCCGCATAGATCACCTCCATGCCGAAGGCCGAAGCCAGCGCGGCAACCTTTCCGCCGATGCCCCCTTTGCCGACAATGCCCATGGTCGATCCGGCGAGATCGCGGATCGGATTGGAAAAGTAGCAGAACTGTCCGGCCCGCTGCCATGCGCCGTCGCGCACCTCCGACACATACGGCACCAGGCTGCGGCGTAGCGCCAGAAGTAGCGCGAAGACATGTTCCGGCACCGTGTTGACCGAATATCCGCGTATGTTGCAGACGGTGACCCCGCGCGCCGCGCAGGCCGCGATGTCCACGCAATCGTAGCCGGTGGCAGCGACCGCCACGAGCCGCAAAGCGGGTGCCGCATCGAGAACATCGGCGTCGATGCGTACCTTGTTTGTGATGACAATCTCCGCATCGCGAATGCGCTCGGCGGTCTGCGTGGGCGCAGTCTTTGCGAAGACGATCCACTCGTGATCGAAGCCGGGACGCGGCACGTCGATATCGGGACTGATCGTGTCCCGGTCAAGAAAAACGATACGGCTCACGCAGCCACTCCTGCCACCATCTGTTTCGCCATGTCCACGATGCGCCGGCTGGTAATGCCGAAATGCTCGTAAAGAACCTCCGCGCGCGCGGAAGCACCAAATCCGCTCATGCCTATGAAGCGATCCTCGGGCCGCAGCCAGCGCTCCCAGCCGAAGGACAGCGCCGCCTCGATGCCGATGCGCGGCGCCTCACCAAGCACGGCGGATCTATAATCCATACCCTGCATTTCGAACAATTCCCACGAGGGCATGGACACCACGGCGGCAGCGATCCCCAGGTGAGCAAGCTCTGCTTGCGCGGCGACGGCAAGGCTCACCTCGGTTCCGGTCGCAATCAACGTCACATCGCGGCCGCCTGCGGGCTCGCGCAACACATAGGCGCCGCGTTTGGTGCGGTTTTCGTCCGTCTCCATCCGCACAGGCACAGCCGCCTGGCGCGACAGGGCCAGAAGGCTCGGACCGCTGCGATGTTCGATGGCAACCTGCCAGGCCTCGGCGGTCTCGATCGCATCGGCGGGTCGGAAGACTAGCATGTTCGGCATGGCGCGGAAACTCGCCAGAACCTCGACGGGCTGGTGGGTCGGCCCGTTGCTGCCGACGCCAATGGAATCGTGGCTGAAAACGAACAGTGCCGGCAGACCCATCAGCGCGGCCATGCGCATGGCGGGCCGTTCATAATCGGCGAAGGCAAGATAGGTGACATTGACGGGGCGCAGACCACCATGGGCGGCAATGCCATCCGCCATTGCCCCCATCAAATGTTCCCGGACGCCGCAGTGGACATAGCTGCCGCTGCGGTCGCGCACATCGAAGGCGCCACGGCTGCGCTTGTGGTTGGTCGGCGCTTCGAGATCGGCGCAAAGAACCAAGGTCTCCGGCAGCACGGACACCAGCCCGTCGCAGAGATCGCCGGACGACAGTATCGTTGCCCTTGGCTCGATCTGGCGCCCGGCCGCCGCATGCAGTGCCGCGATCTGCGAGGACCAGTCCATGGGAAGGCCGCCCGATATCCAACGCTGGAATTCGGCCTTGTCCGGATAGACTTCCAGCCTCAAGCGCCAGGCCTCGTGCGCGGCGCTGCCCTTGGCAAGCGCGCTGCGCCAATCGCGAAGGATCTCCGCCGGTATGTCGAAAGGCGCGTGAGGCCAGTCGAGAAGAGCACGCGCCTGCTCAGAATCCTCCACCTTCAAAGGCGCGCTATGGCCGCCGCGCTGGCCCTGAAGGCGGGGAATGCCGCGCGCGATCGTCGTCCGGCAGGCAATGAGCGACGGTCGCGGATCAGCCTTTGCCGCATCAAGCGCCATCGAAATGGCCTCTATATCGTGACCATCAACCGCATGGACGTGCCATCCGGCAGCGCGAAATCGTGCCGGAATGTCCTCGCTGGTCGACAGGTCCGTGTCACCATCGTCGGTGATATGATTATCGTCCCACAGGAACGTGAGCTTGCCGAGCTGTAGATGGCCGGCCAGAGAAACAGCCTCCTGTCCGATCCCCTCCTGAAGGCAGCCATCACCGACAAAGGCCCAGGTTCGATGTTCGACCAAAGGCGCGCCGAAACGCGCCGCCAGCCGCGCCTCGGCTACCGCCATGCCGACCGCGCAGGCAATGCCCTGGCCAAGCAGCCCGGTTGTGATCTCTATGCCGGCGTGCTGTTCGATCTCGGGATGACCGGCGCACAGAGATCCAAGCTTGCGGAAACTCTTGAGCGCATCAACCGAGACATGGTCGTAGCCGGCCAGATGGAGCAGCGCATAAAGCAACATCGAGCCATGGCCGTTCGACAACACGACGCGATCGCGGTCCGGCCAGAGCGGTTCGGACGGGTCAATCTTCAGATGCCTGGCGTAAAGGGTTGCCGCGATTTCGGCCATGCCAAGTGGTACGCCCTGATGCCCTTCGCCGGCATTCAGGATGGAATCGAGGGCGAGAAACCGGATTGCATGCGCCATGCGCTGTATGTCGACCATGTTTCCTCCCATTGCGTACCCGTGCAGGCACTGCGCGACTATCGGCGTCAAGGCGTACTCATCCGATACCTGAGATGCAAACGACAATTCCTCATTGATTCATGAATCAGATTCACGTTAATCAAGACCTATGATCGGTGGCGCGACACTCTCCATGCTGCGCAGTTTCGAAGCTGCAGCGCGATACGGCAACTTCAAAGGGGCCGCCGACGAACTGCGCCTGTCGCCCAGCGCCATCAGCCATTCCGTGCGTCAGCTTGAAGCGGCACTGGGCGTCCAGCTTTTCGAACGCGCCGGCAGAGGTGTGCGTCCGACCCTCGAAGGGCTTGCGCTTCTGTCACGGCTTTCCGTTGCCTTCGATGAAATCAGACGGGGCATCGAGGATGTCGGTCAGCGTGGGTCGGCGCTGCTGCGCATCCATTCCGCACCCAGCTTCGCAGCGCTTTGGCTTGCGCCGCGCCTGAAGCAATTCACCACGCGCCACGAGGGGATCGAGCTTCGCCTGTCGGCAGACACGCAATATGCCCGCTTCGCCACCGACGATTTCGATCTGGATATAGTTTACGGTCCTGTGCGGGCCGAAGGTGTGACCTCCCTCCTGCTGGGAGAAGAAGAAGTCGCACCCCTGTGCGCTCCCGCGATAGCGAACCAAATCGGATGCATCGATGATATTGCGCTTTTTCCGTTGATCCAGAGTGACCAGAAACAGGTGCGGTGGGACGATTGGCTCAAGGTCAACGGCATCAACAAGTCTTTGAACCGGGCATTGCGCTTCGATCGCAGCTTCATGGCCCTTTCCGCAGCCCGCAACGAACTCGGCATCGCCCTTGAATCAATGAGACTGGCCCAAGAGGACCTGTCAAGCGGCCGCTTGGTTGCACCGCTGTCGCAGGCAGGGGGACGACTTTACGACAGCGGCCACAAGCTGGTCATTCCACGCAACCGCCCGATCCGCAAGCCGGTGCGCCTCTTTGTCAAATGGTTGCTGGAGAGCCTGAACTTGCCTCCACATCTGGATGCCGCCATATCACTTGCGGCAACGGAAATGTCCGAATCTGGTAAAGCGAAAACGCCGCAGTCTGGTTAGGGATGAGGTCGTCGGCGGTACTGGAGGTCACCCGCGCTCATGGCGGGCGTGTCGAAGAGCGGATCATCTTGACCGCCCCTCCGCTGGCATCGTAAACTTAATGAACGAAAGGCGAGCGAAAGACGCTATCCGCACATATCTCTCATGCTCGGGGGCGTTGGTGCACGGATCGTTTAAGGGCGGTGATGTAGTCGGATTGGGTGGAAACAACCCAGCTGACTGATCATGCCTTTCAAACACAACGCCAGCCGCCGGCATCGTATCGGCAAGATGAAGTTTAAGGTGACGAACTGGCGGGAATACGAGGCAGGCCTGCGTCGGCGTGGCAGCCTAACCCTTTGGCTGACGCCGGAGGCACTATCGTGCTGGCAGGCACCAAAGCGGACAACACGCGGTGGCCAGCCCCGCTACTCCGATCTGGCGATCGAGACGGCACTGACGCTTGGTTTGGTGTTTGGGCTGCGGCTGCGCCAGACGGAAGGTTTGCTGACTTCGGTACTGAAGCTGATGGGCCTGGATCTCCCCGTTCCCGACCATACGACCCTGAGCCGTCGAGCCAGTAGGCTGAGAGTGCCGGACAAGCGGCACAATGATCGCATCCCTCAGAAGGGGCCCATCCACGTCCTGATCGATAGCACCGGCTTGCAAGTCTACGGCGCGGGGCAGTGGCTGGAGGAAAAGCATAGTGTCAAATCCCGCAGAGGTTGGCGAAAACTGCACCTAAAGCGTGTCGCGCCAAACCAGATTCGGTATTCCGGTTTGTTTGGATTTATGATTCATTTGCCCATGGAAGGAGAAGCGCCATGGGTAAGCCGCATCCGATAGAGTTGCGTGAGCGTGTCGTTGCGTTTGTGAACGAAGGCAATAGCAATCGGGAAGCCGCCCGGCATTTCCGGGTTTCGCCCCGGTTCGTCAACAACATGATGATCCTGCATCGTTCCTCTGGTTCTCTTCGCCCCGCCAGACAGGGCCATCCGCCTGGCAGTAAACTTTCGCCTCATGGGGAATGGATCAGAGAACGCGTTGCTCTGCATGGCGAAGTGACCCTGGACGAACTGTGTCTCGAACTGGCCGAGCGCGGCATCGACGTCCACCGCGCCACCGTCGGGCGGTTTCTACACCAGCTTGGGCTCAGCAATAAAAAAAAGCCTCAAGGCAAGCGAGCAGCGCAGACCGGAGATCGCCAAGGCGCGTGACCTTTGGATCAACCGCCGAAAGCGGTTCTTCAACAAGGCGTTGTCCCGTCTCATCTTTATCGATGAGACGTCCACGAATACCCGTCTGACAAAGCGCACCGGATGGTGTGCCAAAGGCAGCCGCTTTGCGGCTTACGCTCCCTTCGGCCACTGGAAGACGCAGACATTCATCGCCGGACTGCGCTGCCATGGCCTGACCGCGCCGTGGATCGTCGAGGGGCCCATGAACGGCCGCATCTTCGAAACATGGATCGAAACACAGCTTGCGCCGACACTGTCGCCCGGCGATGTTGTCATCCTCGACAATGTCGGCTTCCACAAAAGCGAGAAAGCCGAGCAGCTGGTCAAGGCGAAGGGCGCCTGGCTGCTCTTCCTGCCGCCCTATTCACCGGACCTGAACCCCATCGAAATGGCGTTCTCAAAGCTCAAGGCGCTCTTACGAAAGCGAGCCGCCAGAAGCTTCGATGCGATTGCCCAAGCCCTCGGCGACATCATCAGCCTCTTCTCCGTCACTGAATGCAGAAACTTTTTCCGCGCAGCAGGATATGAGGCAGAATAAATGCGACACGCTTTAGCGCTGGATGCCGACAGCGGCGACATCATCGCACACGTCATGACCGATCAGGAGGCCGGCGACACTTCACAGGTTGGGCCGCTGCTCGATCAGATGATCGACACGCCGATTGGCCAGTTCACCGCGGATGGCGCCTATGATGGCGATCCGACCTATGGCGCCCTTACCAATCACAGTCCTGACGCGGCGGTGATCATTCCGCCACGCGCCAATGCTGTGAAGCAACCTGACGCTGATCCCTCCAGTCAACGAGCCCGTCATATAGCCGCGATCAACGCCGACGGCCGGATGAAGTGGCAGGCCGCGACCGGCTACGGGAAAAGATCTTTGGTCGAGACGGCGATCGGCCGTTACAAATCAATCATCGGACGGCGGCTGCGGGCGCGCTCATTCGCGACCCAGCAGACGGAAGTCGCCATCGGCTGCGCTGTCCTCAATCGCATGCTGGCCTGCGCACGCCCGAAATCCGTCCGCTGCACAAAAGCTAACCCATAGAAGCAGCATCAAAGACGGAGTTCCGTTCTTTCAACGACCCACGCACCAAAGCCCATCGACATCATTTCCCGGTGTCTCGGAAAACGAATTTGCAAATCTCGCATTGGCCGAAGCGATTGGTATGGACGTGCCGGAACGCGAGCTCGTGGAACAATCGCAGTTCGAGGGTATCCCGGAGGAGTTTAAGACATTGTCCGACGGCAAAGTCCTCCTCGTCAAACGTTTCGATCGCTTTGCCGGTGGTGAGCGCGTCCATATCGAAGATTTCGCTCAGGTATTCGGCGTCTATCCGTCTCGAAAATATGAGGGGGCCGCCTATCATGACATCGCTGTGGCTATTGGGGTCGCCGTTTCTTCAGCGGCAGCCCTCGAGTTCGTCCGACGACTGGCTTTGGCTGTCCTGACAGGAAATGGCGACATGCACCTTAAGAATTGGTCGCTGATTTATCATGGGAAGGGCGACAAGCCGGCACTCGCCCCAGTCTATGATGTGCTCTCGACTGTCCCTTACATTCCGTCGGACGCCATGGCACTGTCGCTGGCCGGTGAAAGGCCGTTCAAGGCAATGAACGCCCAGCGATGGAAAGTCTTCGCTCATCGTGCGCGGCTGCCGGAAGCTGCTGTGCTGAAGGCTGTTACGGAGACGGTCGAGCGCGTCAATCAGTCTTGGTGGTCTCTGCCTGAACGAGCTGTTCTACCCGATAGAGTGTTGGAACGGGTTGATGCCCACATCAAGCTGATGTCGCCGATCCTCGGCACGTGCGCTGATTAGCAATTGGTGTTTTTCCGTAACGCGTTAGCAGTTTCGTGGCCCACCAGTACCGATCGGGTCGCCGGTTCATATCCGCTCAAGGCGCTGAACAATTCATACCGCGACCCTCTTCAGGGTAGCCAATCCGGCAACCCGAAAGCCAGCACTGGGAGCGAAAGCTGCTGGCAAGAGGTGATCTGAACATTATTAGTTGGAGTCGACGGCGTCTCTGCTATTCAAACCAGAAATCCTCTCAGATATGGGTTTAGTACGTTACGCTATCGCTACTGCGCAATCTGTGTTGAGTTCTTTCGGCAAACCTATGGCACATGAAACAAGCATCCTGTCTCGATTGCACCTCCAGGCACTGCGTCATCTTGAGGCGATTGTCCGCCTCAAGACATTTGAAGCGGCAGCACGGGAGCTGAACGTGACGCCGGGGGCAGTCAGTCAGCAGATCCGCCGCCTCGAAGAAAATCTGGGAGTTCCCCTTTTCCGGCGCCACGGAAATCGATCAGAGCCGACGGAAGCGGCGATACAAATCGCACAATCGCTCGGCGATGCATTTCGTGGAATTGAAGTCGCCTTGGAACAGGTCGTCGGCAGAGAGCTAAAGGCAATAAAGTTTAGAGTGTTCCAGACTTGGGCAAATCGTTGGCTGATACCGCGGCTGGACGCATTTTATCAGCAGCATCCTGGAATCGCTGTGGAGTTCGAGACCGGAATCGATACAGTGGACACTGATAGGCCTGACCTCGATATGGCGCTAACTGTGCGGACTGTCGAATCTGCAGGGCACAAGTTGATCCCACTTTTCACCCCTCATCTTTGTCCAGTCTGTACCCCGTCCGTGGCTGTTCAGCTGGGGCCGACACTCGATTTGGCGCGAGTTCCGCTGATTGCCTCCCGCAACCGTATGGCTGACTGGCCTCGATGGCTTGACAGAGCTGATCGGGCGGCGAATGACCAAACACCATTGCTTGTCTTTTCGAATTCGACACTCGTCTACGAGGCAGCCATGGCTGGCAACGGCTTGGCAATTGCCCAGGTCGAACTGGTGCTAAACGATTTGCTTGCGGGCCGGCTCGTTCGTCCCTTTCCGGAAGTTATCGAGGCGAACGAACCAATCTCAATAGTTCTACCGACGTCGCGTGCGCACCGCGGAGCCCCCATGGCGTTTCGGACTTGGTTATTGTCCGAGGCAGCTCTGCTGCGTGAGAGAACGGAGTCCTACCTAGCTGAAACGAGCTGAGGCGTAGCTGTGACATTCTGCATGAATGCGACGATCTGATCCGATACAGGGGGCGTCCGAAACGCCTCCGCGCCATGCCCGACCTTCGGTATGACCCGCAATGTGACGTCAACACCTTGTTCTATGAGCGCTGTCGCCATCTCTGCACTTTGGGTCCAAGGCAGGACACGGTCCTCGTGACCATGCATGATCAAGAACGGCGGAGCCTCCGATGCCACGAAAGTACGCGGGCTGATTTCGCGCAGCAGGTCGGGGCGTCCGGCTGGAGCCTCTCCGAACATTAGCCCGAGCGGGCTTTCTGGACTCGTCTGGTCGATATCGACCTTGCATTCGTCGCGCAGAAGTCTTGCCATGTCATAGGCTCCGTAGACCGCAACCACCCCACGAGGCGCAAAATGACTGACGGGCCGAAACGGCTCGTTTTCACGAGCGAGAACCGCAAGCGCTGCAAGATGCGCCCCTGCAGATGTGCCGGCCATAACAAGGCGATCGCAGTCGATCCCATAGCGATCGGCATGAGCAATCAAATGACGCAAACCATCATTCACGTCGTTAATCTGGGCGGGAAAACGGGCATGTTGCGCAAGGCGATAACCGATGCTTACGAGCGCGAAACCATGTTCTAAGACGAACATTGTCCGAACTGCCCGCCTGTCTCGCCGGGACCACGCCCCTGGGTGCAAAAACACCACGACCGGCATTGGCCGTGGTGCATTCTCCGGCAGATAAACGTCGTAGGATTGACGCTCGTGCGGACCAAAACTCACGTCGCGGATTACACATACGCCTGGTGGGACCGCCGGCAACGGGATATCAGTGCCTTTGTGCTGCGGTTTTAAGGAGGGTTGCATCATGAGTTCGTCTGCTTTCTCTGAAGTGGGCCCGGACGCTGCCCGGACCCTAGTTTGATCAACGGGGCAACTTGAAGCCGACCTTTGTTTCGTACCAGTTGGCGAGCCAAGCATAAGCGTCCGGCGAGAGATCAGTGACCGTGCCCCAGAGCGCCTGTGCATCTTTGCCGGTATAGAGCTGGTAGCCGCCCAAAGATTCCTTTGTCGCATCGCGGAAAGCCGGATCTCCTGCAACCTGAGAAAAGGCCTCGCTATACGCCTTGACTACCTCTCGAGTGGCGGAAGACGGGAGTACTATAGATTTGCCCGTCGTTATCGTCGCGCCCATCAAACCGAGATAGGCTTCGTATGCAGGACCCGAGAGCGGCTTGTCATGGACCTTCTGGTAGAGTTCAAGGAAGGTCGGGACGTCGGGGAAGTTTGGATCTCGTACGATTTTGCCGGACGGATCGATGATTCCAGTCGTCATGAAGGTTATCGCTTTTCCTTCGTCTACGAGCGGCTGCACGCTTCGCACATAGGCGGCGGTGGTCTGATGATCGACATTGAATTCGCCGCGCTCGAAGCCGATACGGCCTCCGCCGCGCTCCAAGCCCCACACCGATTTAATGTCGAAGCCGAGCAGATCAAATTGCAGGACCGTCATTATATCAGCAGAATCTTGACGCCCTCCGCCGAACACCAATTGGGCGCCTCTCATGCCTTCCACGTCGCCCTTTGCTCTGGCACCGGTCGTTGGAGAAACGTAGAAGATTGGTGCCATTGGCGCGATGAACACAGGAACGAATTCGTCGAACTGGAAATCGATCTGAGGCGATTTAAGTGTCTTTGCCAGGAAGATCGAAGATGACAGTGCTAGGATGTCCGATCCGTCGGACTTCGCGCGTCTAGCGAAGCGATTGGTTGAAGGTATGCCGCCACCGCCGGGCTCGTTACGGATGAGTACGGTTGGTTCGTTCTCCAATGCTTTCGTAAGATACGGCGCTACTGCCCGGACCAGAGTATCGCTGCCTCCCCCTTCGCCAAAGGGAACCGTAACATTGATCCGACCGATGGCCAGCTCCTGGGCCGCAGCAGGCAGGGCCAACGAAACCGCGATAGCTGTGGCTGTGATTATCGATTTAAAGTTCATAGTTTCCTCCTCATCAGTAATAGTCCCAGGGGTTTAGGCTCAGAACCCAGCCATCCGGAAGGTATGTCCCGGCCTGGAAGGTCAGGAACAGATAGACGCCCATGATGCCAACAACCCCGGCTGCGATCGCCAGCGGTTTGGCGCGCGCTTCGAAGGCAAGGAAAGCGCCTAGAAAAAGCGATGCACCTGCAAAGAAGCCAAAGCAGGCAATCAGCAGCACGGCGGTCACGACCCAGGCGATCGTATGAAGAAACGAAATAGAGTAGCGCGGACCTGTCACCCGCTGGTCTTCCAGCACAGAAGGGGTCCCTACCGCGAGCTGCCAGAGCAATATGAGAGCCGAGACCAGACCAATGCCCGCCGCAACCTGTGGGAACAGACGACCCAGCGGTTGCAGGTCATTGACCATGGCGAGCGCGCTGGCGAAGCAGACCGAAAGCAGTATGGGAAGGATAAACTGGACCGGCCTCGTTTTCGCTATTGCTTCAATTTCCTCGCGGTCTTCGGGCTGCTTCTGAAGTTGCTGCCAGACGGACGAAGCCAAAACCGCCAAGATAACAGCGAGCAAAACGAGAACGATCGGTCGGAAAAGGAACTCACCGAGGCTATACAATTGCGCTGTCTGATACAGCGACTTTTCGAGGTTTTGCTGTAGAACGAAGCCGATCAGAAACGCTGGGCGCGAGAAACCGAAGCGCCGCATAGCAATGCCAATGGCGCCGAAGACGAGAATAAGAAACAGGTCACGCGGATCGCGGTTGATCTGCAGCGTCGCAAAGGTGATGGCTACGATCAGAAATGGCGCGATCCATGCGAACGGGATGAGCGTCAGCTTTGCGAGGTGGCGCGCGAAAAGAAAGCAGGTACCGGCACCTATGATATTCGCGAGCGCGAGGCTCCATATCATCAAGTAGGTCAAGTTGATGTCTTGCGTCAACATGCCCGGGCCGGGTTGAATGCCGATCAGGATCAGCGCGGAAAGCAGCAGGGCTGTCGATCCGGACCCCGGGACGCCGAAAAGCAGAGTGGGCACCAATGCACCCCCCAGTACGGCATTGTTCGAGCTTTCAACCCCGATCACGCCCCGCACATCACCTTTGCCAAACATCGACTTGTCACGCGCTGAGCGTACGGTTTGGCCATAGACAATCCAGTCCACTACGGAGCCACCCACTCCGGGCATGGCGCCGACCAGGCAGCCGACAATAGCTGAACGGAATACGATCCATTTGTTGCGAAGAACATCGACGACGCCTTGGCGCATACCGCTTCCAAGGCTCGGGCGATCGGATATAGAACGGTTTTGCTGAATGAGGTCCACAATTTCCGGGATGACGAAGACCCCGATCACACAGGCGAGCAGGGGTAGCCCTTCACTCAGATAGAACAGGCCGAGATCAAGGCGCTGTTCGCCGCTTGCAGGCGCGAACCCAATAGAAGCCGCGAGCATGCCGAAGGCGCAAATCGAAATGCCTTTTGCGAGGCTTTTACCCGACAGTGCCGCCACGCTAGCTACGCCGAAGAGAATCATCATAAGTATCTCCGGCATGCCGAACCAGAGAATGACCTGTTTCGCCCCTTGCAGCGTTAAGGTCAGGACAAAGGCACCAAACAGGCCGCCGATAACCGAGCTTAGAAAGCCGGCCGCCAGTGCACGCGCGCCTTGCCCGTTCTTCGCCATCGGAAAACCGTCAAGGACTGTTGCTTGCGAGGAGGCCGAACCTGGGACACCCAGGAGTACAGAGCTAATTGTGTCGCCGGTGCTGACGGTCGCCAGCATTCCGATCGCCATGGCCATGGCAGCGGCCGGTTCCATGCCGTACAGGAACGGGATCAGTAGCGACATTCCTGCCGCGCCGCCAAGGGCAGGCAAAATCCCCACAAACAGGCCGAGCAATGCGCCGAACAATAAGTATAAAAGCGCGGATGATCCCACCAGCGTTTGAAAAGCTTCTAACATGTTTCCTCCCATGCTCGCCGATCAGGCGCGCACCCGACATTGGCGCGAATTTACATCCACAAAAAGTGAAATGATCTAACCGTAGCTATAGAAAAACTAAAGCTATCGCGCGCGAGTTGAGCCTCCAAGCAGTCTTGCCAAAGGCAGCTTCGCACGAGGATAGCCAGCGGGCGAGGCGGGAACTCCTTCGTCAGTCCATGAACGGTCTGTCGCCTGGTCTGCCAAAATCAAGAGGCAGGCCACGCTCGGTCTCGGATCTAGAATGGGTAGGACTCGCATGCGGAGTTCTCTGCCAGGTCCATCCAGTTCCGTGACTACCACACTGTCGCCTACCGTTCTGCAAACTCGTGAAAGCAGGGTGGTCTCCAGCCAACTCACCCCGGCACCAACAAATTGCGCAGGCCAGCGCGCCGGTTCCACTGGAAATGGCTTCAACGGGCTCTTGTTTCCGACCAGCGCTCTGGCATGGCATGCGAACAAGGCGTCGCTCGCACCGAGGGCTGATCATCTTTTCACATCACATTGTGCGCTATCCGGTTGATGCGGATCGAATCGCCCGTGGAAGTCGAGTGCTGCTGAGCAGCACCAGAGCTACTTAGCGACCCAGATTTCTGGGCTTGATTAGCAGCTCGCAGTACGGCGCCTGCGTGATAGCTCGCAGCGCGTCAAACGCCGGGTATTCCGAAAGCACGGCTGCAGCACTGTCGTTCCATAATTATGCTTACCCTGCACAAGATAAAATATTATTTTATAACAACAATAATGGCTGAAAGACGCAATTTTAATTGCCATACATCCATTTTGATCAGCGGATAACGCGACGGCTCATCACCTGCCGCAGAGCTGTTTCGAAGGCGCTGGGACTGGTGAGCTCGAGGGATTCGTGTCGGGACGACGTCAGCCGATTATACACAAACCGGGTCCATAGTGTGACTGTATACCCGGTATCGTGACGTTTGGACAACTCGGAAACAGGACTTGAAGCGACAAGAACGAGCGCCCCCGGACGATCCAGTCCTGAAGCAAACCAATCCCGCTCTCTTCTGATGGCGTCCTGGCGCAGGTCCGGATCTTCCACGATCAACCCGCAAGGGGTCCGCTAGCGAGCTGCGGCCGCTTCGGCATTCGCCTGCGCTGTGATCGCGCCCGCCCCTGCGCCCCGTCGGAGCCATCGAGCGGGAATTGGCCCGCTCCCAGATGGAGCCTCTCAAATGTCACACGATCTTTCTCTTGCACAGTCCCACGCCTTCCAGCTTTGCCGCGACCTGATGGTCCCGGTCACCGTCTTCGAAGTCGACGGCGAGTATGGCGTCCTTCCTTCTGACGAGATCGACGCAGGCGACGACCTCGAGGTCATCCATGAATTCCATCCATGGGGGGCTCATTGAGCCCCGTTTTTGCCGTTCCGGCTGCCGCTTGCGAGCCAGCGGCCGCAAGGGAAGCTCCGCCGCGCCTGATCGCCCATTTGTCGGATCTTACAATTGCCAGGCGCGCCCTTGCAGCCTTTGCTCTTCGCGCCTTTCGGAAAGTGGTCCCGCATGTTGCGGGAGGAAGCGAGAGGAAGGGTCAACCGCCATGCGGCCGGAAACGAACATGAAGAGAGAAGAGATCGAACGTCTTCGCGAAACTGTCGGCTGCCAGGCGGTGCTGGAAAATGCCGGGTTTGCCCTTGATGTGAAGGAAAGTACGAAACGTGCGATGAAGTATCGCCGAGGTGGGGAGATCATCATCGTCACGCATGCCGGGCGTGGATGGTTTGATCCTCTAAGTGACGGGAAAGGTGACGTCTTCGGCCTGATGATCGCGCTTGAGGGGTGCGATTTTTTCGAAGGGTGCCACCGTATCGCCGATCTGTCCGGTTTCCAGCTATCGAACACACTGTGGCTTCAGGGCGACGGAGGGCATAAGTCCCTCCGATCCATCGCCGAGGACTGGGCCGACCGTCGAGCGCCATGGCCAAGTTCGGCCACCTGGCGTTATCTCCGGTGGGATCGCAGCCTCCCCGCCTTCGTCATTCGCGCAGCGATCAATCGCAATCTTCTGCGGGAGGGCCCCTATGGCAGCATGTGGGCTGCCCATACCGACGACGGCGGTGCCATCAGCGGATGGGAAGGGCGTGGCCCCGAATGGCGCGGCTTCGCCACGGGCGGGAGCAAGATCCTGTTTCGTCTTGGTGACGGCCGGGCCAATCGTCTTTGTGTTACCGAGGCCGCGATCGATGCCATGAGCCTTGTTGCAATCGAGGGGATGCGAGAGGGAACACTCTATCTCAGCACGGGCGGCGGATGGGCGCCGGCGACTGCGGCAGCGCTGCAGCGCCTTGCCGCGGCGCCGGACACTCAGCTGGTTGCAGCGACAGACGGCAATTCTCAGGGCGATGCCTTTGCGGATCGGCTCCGTGCTCTGTCCGAGGATGTCGGCTGTGCCTGGCTTCGTTTGCGGCCACCCGCAGACGACTGGAACGAGGTCCTGAAGGAACGGGAAAAGGAGAAGAGCGAAAGAAGAAGAGGAATAGGAGGCGTGCCGCATGCCGGCCCGCCACGTCAAGGGAAGCTTCGCCCGGCTGCGCCGGCCCTTGACCCGGCCGACCGGCAATTCGGCGTTCCGGAAGGTGTCTTGAAGGACTGAAGAAAAAGACGAGGTCGCTAGGATCTCGGCGCTTCGGTCCGCAACATCGCAAGGAACAACCAATGTCCGCCCCTATCTCAATCCGCAAAGTGTATGAGGGGTGTGCTACCCGTCAGCAGATGTTTTCGATCGTGTCCCATGGAGTGGTGTAGCTGGATTTCATAGCCATCGGTGATTTCCGGTAGGGTCGGGTTGTTCAAGACCAACCTGAGGGACACCACCGATGACCGACGACATGATGAACCTGCGCTCACTTGTTGAGAAGAGCGCCGACGCCGATTTGCTGCGCGAGATGATCGGCTTTGCTGCCGAGAAGCTGATGGCGCTGGAGGTCGGCACAAAGACCGGCGCGGGCTATGGCGAGAAGAACGGCTTCCGACTTGCCCAGCGCAACGGCTACCGCGACCGAGACTGGGAGACACGCGCGGGCACCGTCGAGCTGCGCATTCCTAAGCTTCGCACAGGCAGCTACTTCCCGAGCTTTCTTGAACCGCGCCGCATGGCGGAGAAGGCCCTGACGGCGGTCATCCAGGAAGCCTATATCCAAGGCGTTTCGACCCGATCCGTCGATGATCTCGTCAAGGCCATGGGCATGTCGGGCATCTCCAAGAGCCAGGTATCGCGGCTCTGCGAAGAGATCGATGACAAGGTCAAAGCCTTCCTCGATCGCCCCATCGAAGGCGAGTGGCCATACCTGTGGATCGATGCCACCTACCTGAAGGTTCGTCGCGGCGGTCGTATTGTCTCTGTTGCGGTCATCATCGCCGTGGGTGTGAACACCGATGGCCGACGCGAGGTGCTCGGCATGGAAATCGGCACGTCGGAGGCTGAAGCTATCTGGACCGAATTCCTGCGCAAGCTGACCAGACGAGGCCTGCGTGGCGTCAAGCTCGTCGTCTCCGATGCACATGAGGGCATCAAGGCCGCGGTGTCGAAGGTGCTCTCGGCCACCTGGCAGAGGTGCAGGGTTCACTTCATGCGCAACGCGCTGGCCCATGCAGGGAAGAGCGGACGGCGCGTCGTCTCCGCCTTCATCGCCACGGCGTTTGCCCAGGACACGCCCGAGGCCGCAAGCACCCAATGGCGTAATGTCGCCGACCAGATCAGGCCGAAGGTGCCGAAACTCGCCACGCTGATGGATAGTGCCGAACAGGATGTGCTCGCATACATGACCTTTCCCAAGCAGCACTGGACCAAGCTCCACAGCACTAATCCGATCGAACGCCTCAACGGCGAGATTAAGCGCCGCACAGAGGTTGTCGGCATCTTCCCCAACGATGACGCCATCGTCAGGCTCGTGGGGGCGCTGCTCCTCGAACAAAACGACGTGTATGGACCGCTCCCGGTTTGCAAGGAGTAATTTGAACGTCACGGCAGAGACGGTGCTTGCGGTCGTGTATCCGGCCTGTTTATGCGAGCCGCTCGGCCGCTGGCCTTGATGGTATTCGCGGATCGGCGGCCAGACAAATGGACGAGCTCATATGGCTCGCATCGTTTCATGGGCCTTTGCCGAACCCGGATCATACCGGTTTGCCATCACATTCGCTTACCCTCGCAAGCCAGCACTGATCATAGGAACAGTGCTGAAGCTGTTATGCTGCAGACGGTGCCGCCGCAATTGGTTTGCGGTACTTTTCTTCACGCGTCAGCATTGCCCACAAGGCGCGTGCCGTTTTGTGCGCGACGGCGACAGCGGTGACGTTGGTCGGTCGGCGTGCCGCCAGTGCAACCAGCCACGGACGAGGCGTCACGTTATTGCGGAACAGCGTTCCGACAATCGCTCTTGCGCCATGGATTAGAAGCGCCCGCAGATATCGGTCGCCTCCTTTACTGATCCTTCCGATCCGCTCTTTTTTCCCGCTTGCATGCATCCTTGGGGTCAATCCAAGCCAGGCCGCAAAATGCCGCGCCGACTGGAACTGACGACCATCTCCCACAGCGGCAACGATAGCGCTCGCCGTGATTGGGCCAACACCTGGCGCAGTCGCCAGACGAAGGCTGTCTTCGTTGCTCTTATGCCACTCGACAATCTGTCGTTCGACAGCAGCAATTTGTTCTTCAAGTACATCGATATGATCAAACAGGGTATTGATAGCTTGGCAGGCGATCGCTGGTAGGTGGTCTGGCGTCATTGCGTTCATGCGCTGCCGCAACTCTGACATGCGGTAGCGGCCTTTTGATGTGATCAGCCCAAACTCACCAACCAATCCCCGCACAGCGTTGATCGATGCTGTTCGCTGCCGAACCAGCAATGAACGAGACCGATGCAAAACGAGCACTGCCTGCTGATCTCGGGTCTTGATTGGAACAAAGCGCATGCTTGGCCGACCCGCCGCCTCACATATCGCCTCTGCGTCTGCCGCGTCGGTCTTATTCCGTTTGACATAGGGTTTGACGTATTGCGGCGGAATGAGCCGAACATCATGTCCAAGAATAACCAGCTCACGAGCCCAGTGATGGGCGCTGGAGCATGCTTCCATCGCGATCAGGCAAGGAGGCAGCTTGGCGAAATATGCAAGCAACTCACTTCGTCCAAGGCGACGGCGCAGAACGGTTTGACCGGCCTCATCAACGCCGTGCGCTTGAAAGATTGTTTTTGCAAGGTCGAGACCAACGGTAACAACAGGCATGGAAACGCTCCTTCTGGCTAAAAGACACCGCCATATTCGCCGAGGGGAAGGGAGCGGTCCATGCCATCAAGTGGGCTGTCCAACGGTCCCGCTACATGACGCTGGAAACCATCGCCACGATGAGCGATGATCCGCTCATCAACTTGCCAGCAGCAAGCTGACACTCATCCGGCCCTCTGGGATGAGCCGTGGTCGTCTAACCTACACCACGTCCTGGGACACGATCCACCGCCCGAAATCTTGGCAATAGCGCCCGGTCGCCTCCCTCGCGGAGGCGTGGATCGAAACACTCTGACATGAAGGAAGAACGCCATGCCGACCAAGTCGCCTCCCTCGCGGAGGCGTGGATCGAAACTGCGCGGTGATCGGTTTCATGATCTGGTCGCTGGCGTCGCCTCCCTCTCGGAGGCGTGGATCGAAACAGGTCCGTCACCAGCATCGAGCCCTCATGCGCAAGCTCGCCTCGCTCGCGGAGCCGTGGATCATCCGTCCAACAGCGGTCTCCGCCCCAGGTCGGCGAACGCTCGGTTCCATCGTCACAAAATTGTGTTCTTCCATCCACAGCGGCGCGCTCCATCTACCAGGGCGGGAACAGGTCATTTGGCGCACGAGGACAGCGGTTTTGGTCGCATTGATAAAATTTGTCCATGTGGCTTCAATCTGCCTCTGGGCTGCCGGTCTCGTGAGCTTGCCGGGCCTTTATGTCCAGCGCTCAACGGTCGCGAACCGAGATGCCCTCCACCGCCTGCAGAAGATCGTCCGTTTTTCGTATGTGAATGTCATTTCGCCTGCCGCCTTCATCGCGGTCCTCAGCGGCATCGTGCTGATCTTCCTGCGCCAGGTTTATGCCCCTTGGTTCTCCGTCAAGCTGTTGTTCGTTGCGTCACTGGTGATCCTGCACGTCCTGACGGGACTGGTGATTATTCGGATCTTTCGTGAGGGCGAGGGCTATCCGGTCTGGCGGTTTCTAGTGGCGACCATCGTGACGTCCGGGATCGTGGTAACAATTTTCGTCATCGTGCTGGCAAAGCCGGACATCGACGTCGCGGTGGCCGACGGGCTTTTCAAGCCCGGCGGGCTGCGAAGTCTGATCCAGCGCCTCAGTCCTTGGCCGATACCATAAGGCCGACACCATGATCGAAAATCAGCTTTCCCCCATGCCAGCCGGCCATACCGGTCATCACGCAGGTCAAGACCGAGACGAAAAAACCATGCGGCAGGACGTCCGCAGCATGGGTGACGCGCATGCCCCAATTGAGCCCTGCCAGCGCGATCAGCGTGACAGCGGCAATCGCATGCGCCCAGCTCGCAACGCGTCCGCGAATGCCGGCAACCAGGATCAATTCGATCGTGCCGATGAGCCCTGCCGCGAACCCCAGGAAGAAGACGCCGCCGGAACTCCAGAGGCCGACGCGCAACCAGAAAGGGTCCCCACCATACCAGTAGAGACTGTCCACAGCCAGCGTGGCGAAGGCGAGCGCAATCGGGAAGTGCACGGTCATGCCATGCAGAGGATGGCCGGCCACTGCGACGGCGGAACTGGCATCCTTTTGCTCGATCTCGGTAATGACAGGGCTTTCTCGCTCGACGTCGTCTTGCATAGCGGTTCTCCATTTACCCACTCAATTCGTCATGGGGCGCGCCGGTTCCCGAATTGGATGGTCATCGGGCCGATGCTGGCGCTGTCCGGTTGCACCGGCGACCTCTCCGCGCTTCATCCGGCGGGTCCCTCGGCGGCTTCGATCGCGGATCTCTGGTGGGTGATGTTCTGGGCCGCCGTTGGCCTCTTTTCCCTGGTGCTCGGCCTTTTCCTGGCAGCCGTCAGCCTGCCGCACTTCGGGCGCAGCATCTCCGCGCATCACTGGACGATGGCGGGCGGGCTCATCCTGCCCATCCCAATCCTTGCCGGGTTGACCTTCTATGCCTTTGCCCAAGGGGAGTTCCTGCTGGATGGTGCCTCCCGCGACGGCGGCGAGGTCGTGCGCATCAGCGCCGTTGGACGCATGTGGCAGTGGGAATTTTCGTATCCCGATCTCAGCGCAGCCCCACCCACGGCCGTGCTGCACATCCCGGTCAACAAAACGGTAGAAATCACAACGACCAGTCAGGACGTCATCCACAGCTTCTGGGTGCCGCGCCTCGGCGGCAAGATCGACGCCATACCCGGACACGCGAATATCCTGCGCATCCGCGCCGACCAGCCTGGGCGATATGGGGGCGTCTGCTCGGAATATTGCGGCACCGGGCATGCGGGCATGCGCTTTGAGGTGCAGGCTCATACGGAAGAAGATTTTAGACTGGCCATCGGCCGGGGGAGCACGCCGTGAGCCAGACCAACCGGACAAACAGCGAGGCGATTGCGCTGCATCGCCAACTCGAGCACATCTGGGGCACCAAACCCGGCTGGGGGCGCTTGGCCGCCGTCAACCACACGGTCGTCGGCCGTCGCTTCATGCTGACGGCGCTGGTGTTCTTTGCCATTGGCGGCCTGCTTGCCATGCTGATCCGCACCCAGCTCGCCTCATCCAACAGCGCCTTCATGGATGCGGAGACCTATGCTCAGGTCTTCACCATGCACGGGTCGATCATGATGTTCCTGTTCGCCATTCCGTTCTTCGAAGGGATGGCGATCTATCTCCTGCCAAAGCTGCTCGGCACCCGCGATCTCGCTTTCCCCCGCATGGGCGCCTATGGATATTGGTGCTACCTCTTCGGAGGCACCATGCTGATCGCGGCTTTGATCGGCGGCGTCGCCCCCAATAGCGGCTGGTTCATGTACACGCCGCTCTCGTCCGCGGTCTATGCTCCGGGCATCAATTCCGACGTCTGGCTGCTCGGCATTACCTTCGTGGAAATTTCCGCCTTGTCCGCCGCAGTCGAACTGATCGTGTCGATCCTGAAAATCCGCGCGCCAGGCATGTCGATCGACAAGATGCCCATCCTTGCCTGGTACATGTTGGTCGTTGCCACCATGATGCTGGTCGGCTTTCCGCCGCTGATCCTCGGTTCGATCCTGCTTGAGGTGGAGCGCGCCTTCGACCTTCCGTTTTTCGATCCGAACCGGGGCGGCGATCCATTGCTCTGGCAGCATCTGTTCTGGCTGTTCGGCCACCCGGAGGTCTACATCATCTTCCTGCCCGCCGCCGGTGCCATCTCGACGATCCTGCCCGTGCTGTCCGGCACCCCGCTGGCAGGCTACAGGCTGATCATCGCCTCCATCGTGTCGATGGCCTTCCTGTCCTTCGGCCTCTGGGTGCACCACATGTACACGGTCGGCATCCCGCATCTGGCGCTGTCGTTCTTCTCCGCCGCCAGTGCGCTTGTGGCCATACCCACCGCAATCCAGGTCTTCGCGTGGCTTGCCACGATCATTCACGGCCGTCCGCGCTTCTCCATTCCCTTGCTCCACATCTTCGGCTTTTTCTTCGTCTTCGTCATCGGTGGCCTGACCGGGGTGATGCTGGCCATGGTGCCGTTCGACTGGCAGGCGCACGACACGCACTTCGTTGTCGCACATCTTCACTATGTGCTGGTCGGGGGCTTCATCTTTCCCATGCTCGCCATGGCCTATTACTGGATGCCGCACCTGACGGGCAAGCAGCCGGTCCAGCATTTGTCGAACGCTGCGTTCTGGATGATCTTCATCGGCTTCAATACGACATTCTTCATGATGCACCTCACCGGACTGCGCGGCATGCCCCGACGGGTTTTTGTCTATCCGCCGGAATCGGGGTGGGAGACGCTGAACTTTCTGTCCTCTGTTGGCAGCTTTGTCATGGCGATGGGCTTTGCTCTCGTGGCGCTCGATTTTCTGCTGATCTTCCGGTTCGGGCGGGCGTTCCGCCGCAACCCGTGGAAGGCGGGCACCCTCGAATGGGCCATGCCTACGCCGCCGCCCAGCTATAATTTCGCCTCGCTGCCGTATATCGATAATCGCGCCGATCTGCTCGATCCGGAAGCGATAGGCCCACATCTGGCGGCCGGCAAAGGCTATCTCGGTTTCGTGCGGCATGACCGTATGGAGGTGCTCGGTGTCGACAGCATCACCGGCGAGCCGGACCAGGTCGTCATCTTGCCGCGGCAGACCTATCTACCGGTGTGGACGGCGCTCGCGACCGGCTCGTTTTTCCTGCTGATGCTGTTCAAGCTTTACTGGGCGACGCCGTTTGCGCTTGTCGCAATCGTCGCACTCTTTCTGCTGTGGAATCGATCCAGTGCCGCCCTGGAGGGCGGCGACATGCTCGACATCGGGCACGGCAAATCATTGCCGGTCCATGTCAAGGCGGCCTCGCCTCCATCGCATCTGGCTATGGTGCTGACGCTGGTGGCCGATGCGACGCTCTATATATCGCTGCTGTTCGGCTGCATGTTTCTCTGGGTATCGGCACCCAACTGGCCGCCTGCCGATCTGGCGCTGCCGCGGTTTGGCCTCACGTTGGGCGCGGTTGCCGCAATGCTGGCCGTGGCGATGGGAAGCCGCTGGTCCGCGTCTCACCCCGCACCCGGCATGGCGCTGGTGCTTGCTGGGCATCTGACCGCCGGTCTTCTGCTGTTGACGGTTGCCTTTATAGACATGCCAGCACCATCCGGTCACGCCGCCATTGCCTCCATGGTCGTCGTTCTGGTCTACGCGGTGCTTCATCATGGGATTGGCACCGTCTTTGCCGGACACGCCCTATGGTCAACCTTGCATCGCGGGCCGCTCTGCACGCTCACTCTGCGCATCGGGCGGCTCTGGCATGGCTATACGGTACTGGCGGGGCTCGTCGCGCTGGTGTTTCCGTACGTGCTCGACAGCCTTGCGCGAACAGGAGGGGGCTGACGATGCGGCATCCGCTTGTCCTGATCACCGCGACCTTTATCGCATGGTCCCTTGCCTTCCTGGTACTCTACGCCACGCAGGCGACCGGATGCCATATCAGTGCCGAGCGGGCCAATGCGATCACAATGCTGCGGATCGTGCTGTGCGGTCTTGCCATCCTCAGCGTTGCTGGCGTCGTGGCATTGGCGAGATACATGCGTCGCCAGACTTTTGCCGAGGCGTCGGATGCGGATCGCTTTCTGCGAACGGTCGGCAGTCGGGTCTCTATTGCCGCAATCGTGGCGGTCATCTTCTGTTTTGCCGGTGTCTTCTGGCTGACGCCTTGCTGACTTCACAGATCTATCACGCCTTCGTGCCCTTTCCTGATCTGCTTTCCCTCACAGTTACCTCCTGGCGTGCGACAATTGAAGGGGGAGGAGCAGTCATGGCAGACCAAGGCCCAATGCTGCAGCCATCAGAGATTTGCAATGCCGTGTTTTCGGCTTGCGAGGACAAGGCTGAACTGCCATTCGCGAAAATGCTGGTCCTCGGGATACTGGCCGGTCTGTACATCGGCTTCGGAGGCCTGTTTGCCACAGTTGCTCTGGCCGGTGCCGATGCCGTCCCCTTTGGCTTGTCGCAGGTGGTTGCGGGTGTCGTCTTCTCCCTTGGTCTTGCCCTGGTCATCCTTGCCGGCGCTGAACTCTTCACCGGGAACACGCTGATGATCGGGCCGGTGGCCGCGGGCCGTCTCCCGGCTGGCCGTGCCGCACGCGCACTCGCCATTGTCTATCTCTCGAACTTTGTTGGAGCCGCCCTGCTTGCCGTGATTGCTCTGTTGTCAGGTCTTCACGAGGCCGGCGACGGTGCGGTGGGGCGTGCGGCGGTCAATCTCGCCGACACCAAGACGAGCAAGAGCTTCTGGACGGTGCTGGCAAGCGGTGTTCTTGCCAATATGCTCGTCTGCCTCGGTGTCTGGCTTGCCTATGCGGGACAGTCGGTGACGCAAAAGGTCATAGGCCTGATGTTGCCGATCGCCGCCTTCGTCGCCGCCGGCTTCGAGCACTCGATCGCGAACATGTACCTGCTCACCTACGCGTTTCTTGTGCAGAGCACGGTTGAGACGGCGCCGACGCTGCTGGCGGCGAGCGCCATTGGCGCAAACCTCTTGCCCGCAACGATCGGCAACATTCTGGGCGGCGCCCTCATCGCCCTGTCCTATCAGGCCGTCTACGGCCAGCCGAAGCGAGGCTAGTCGTTGCTTCTGCCGCCGTTGAAGCGGGGCAACGTTTCTCTTCCTGCCGGCCGGACCCTCGGTCCGCATGTGCTCATGCTGTCAACCAGCACAATTCGCGTCACATCCGGATTGGCGACTGCCGGACACACGCAACATGATATCCCTTCCAACCGGTCGGCAAGCTTGAGTGACCGGCCGCCGGTTCGAATTCCATCAAGGCATTCCTTATGGTCTGATCAAACTCGTCCCAGACATGCCCCAGCCGAATTATGTATGACCCTTTGAGCCTGTGGTCCTGACACTCTGGAAGGCGCTCTTTTCATTGAGCAGCGGGAGCTTTAGGTCCACATCGCGCTGGAACTGCAGATCGTCGTTCACAACCCGCAGGATCGCATGGTGTATTGCCGTTTTTCTGGCGTTCACCGATTGTGGGCCGGCGCTCTGGCTTGTCTCGTCCCATTCCGGATGGGTGAAGTAGTAGCAGACGGCATAATCAGCGACGACCTCGACATCCACATGACGTACATAACGCAGGTCGTCTGGCTCGCTCCCTGGCTCATTCCCAAAAATGCCGCGTCGCTTCCAGGACAGTGTGTCCGGCGAGCGATAGACCGCCTGCCCGTGCCATTCGTCCACCACCATCCAATACCAGCCTGACAAGTAAAAGACATTCGGCCCTTCATGCGGCGTCGCGTGCGGCTTGCCGGGGATGACCCGTTCAACGACGGTCCAGGCGTAGAGGTCTGGGCTGGTGGCGACCCAGGTGCTGTCGCCATCGGCCTCGTTCTTGTACCACATCCGCCACAGCTTGTCGGGACAAGCAAAGACGCAGGCGTCGATCACCCTGTTGCTGGACAGCGTGATGGGCCCGATCCGCGTCCAGGTCTCTAGATCGAGGCTGGTGAAATGCACGATGCTGCGTGGATGCTGCGCAAGCGTTGAGTCCGGCACGCCCGAAATATAGGTCAGATACATATGGTAAAGTGCGCCGTCATGGATGATCTCCGGCGCCCAATGGGTATTGCGCACCGGATCTCCCGGCGCATCCAGGCCTCGGACGGTTCCATAATACCGCCAGCTTGCTCCGTCATCCTTCGAGATGGCAATGCCGATCGGGGAGCCGTGAATCCAGCGCTTGCCGCCTTCGGCAGCCGGCTGGCGATTGGTGTAGAACAACCACCAGGCGCCTGTTTCAACGTTGCGAATAACCGTCGGATCGGCGGCGCCATCCTGCACGGGGTCACGATAGATCGGCTTGGACATGTCCGGTCTCCTTGCTGGGATGGCCCTCAGGCACCAACTCAATCAAGCAGGCGCATATTGCATTACCGACCGGCCGTCGGGTCGCGTGACGAGCTTGCCCACGCGACCGACGCAGTCCGATGCTGCACTCAGCAGCGCCCTGTCGACCTCCAGCTGGCCGTTTCCGGCATCCGCCGTCGATAGCACGCTGGCTTGCAACAGGCGGGAGTAGGGATGCTCCGGCCTGTCCAATACGGCGCGAGCGTCACCCATTTCGACCACGCAACCGCGCTGCATGATCATGATCCGATTCGAGATATAGTAGGCCGTCGCCAAGTCATGGGTGATGTAGATGACGGAGACGCCGAACTCGTCTCGCAGGCTCTTGAGAAGGTTGACGATGCTCATGCGCAAAGAGGCATCGACCATCGACACGGGTTCGTCTGCGATCAACAGCGCCGGTTTCGGGATGAGTGCCCGGGCGATGGCGACGCGTTGCAGCTGCCCTCCGCTCAGTTCATGCGGAAAACGCCCGCGGACTTCGGCGAGGCTCAAGCCCACCTTCTGCAATGCCTCATCCTTGGCAGCGTCAATCGCTACCGGATCAGATGCCCCCAGAAACGCGCGTGCGGTGCTATCCAGATACCGATCGATCAGCTTGAGCGGATTGAAGGCCTCGAAGGGATTTTGAAACACCGGCTGAACGCTGGCCATGAAACGGTGCCGTTCACTCTCTCCCATGCGGCGGCGTACAGGTTCGCCGCGAAAAAGAATGCTGCCCTCACTCGGATCTTCCAAACCAAGGATCATCCGGGCAAGCGTGGTTTTTCCCGAGCCGGATTCCCCGATGATCGCGAAGATTTCGGGGGTATCTTCTCTGAGGGAAAGGCTGGCGGATTGTACGGCGCGCACCGTCTTGCGGCCGAAGATGCCACCCAGATTGAAGGTCTTCGACACCTCGCGGATTTCAAGATGAGTTGTCATGGAGTAGCCCTGTGTGCTGTTGCCACCGATGCATCGAGCGGCACGACGTCCTTCCATCGCCAACAGGCCGAGCGCTGATGCGGCGCCACCTCGACAAGCGGAGGTACATCGACGCGACAGCGATCGACGGCGAGCGGGCAGCGGGGGTGAAAGCGGCATCCGTCAGGCGGTGTTGCCAGATTGGGTGGTCGCCCCTCAAGTGACGGGCGTGGCGCCGTATCCCCAATGCGCGGCAGGCTGGCGACAAGATGCGCCGTATAGGGATGTTTCGGCGTAAAGAACATCGTGCGTGTCGGTCCTTCTTCCACCAGCCGTCCGGCATAGAAGATGCCGATCCTGTCGGTCACATTGGCATGCACGCTCATGTCATGCGTGACGAAGACGACGGACGCGCCCATCTCGGCCTGAATGTCCCGGATGAGGTGGAGGACTTCCTTCTGCACCACGAGATCGAGCGCCGTTGTCGGCTCGTCGGCAATGATGAACTCAGGATGGCAGATCGTCGCCAAGCCGATCGTCACGCGCTGGCGCATGCCGCCGGACAATTCATGCGGATAGGCGCGAAGAATGTCTGGCGGCAGTTTCAGGCGCAAGAGGTGGTCCAGGACACGACGGTCAAAGCTCTCACGGGGGAGGCTGAGCGGGCGGTAGGCAAAGTCGTGGAAGGTCTGTCCGATCCTGCGAACAGGATTGAGAACGCTCATCGAGCCTTGCATGATGTAACTCAGGCTTTTCCAGCGAACCCGGTCGATCTGCGTCTTATTGGCACTGGCGACGTCGATGGGCCCGGATTTGAAGTTGTAGTTCACCGCGCCCTCAACGACCCGCAAAGGCGGGCGAGCGGCTGCTGCCAAAACCTTGATCAGGCTGGTCTTGCCTGACGAACTCTCGCCAGCGATGCCGTAGACCTCGTTGCGCCCGATCGACAAGGTAACATCGTCGACGGCCCGAACTTCCCTCTGAACGCCAAAATAGTGCATCTGGTAGTAGGCCTTCAGGCCTTTGACCTGCAGAATTGTGTCGCTCATCACTTACACTCCCATCCGGCGCAAACGGCTGCGCGGGTCGATGTACTCGTTGGTGCTGACCGCCAGGAGAAACATGCCCAGGAAGGTGAGGGCCGTCAGGACCACGGGTATGACGATCCACCACCAGACACCAACCACCATGGCCGAATGCGAATTTGCCCAATAAAGGACCGTGCCGATCGTCGGTGTGTTGATGTCCGTCAGGCCAAGGACCGCGAGCGTCACTTCCAGGCCGATCGACCACAGCATGTTGTTCATGAAGGTCGAAAAGACGATCGGCATGACAAACGGAAGGTGCTCTTCGAGCAGGATCTTGCGTGTGCTCATGCCGGCAAACACGGCGTGGCGGGTAAATTCGCGATGTTTCAATCCAAGAGCGACGGATCGGATCAGGCGCGCATCATAGGGCCAGCCGAGACAGGCCATGATGAAGGCAAGGGTGACGGCGTTCATGTCGCTGCGCAGCACGAAATAGAACAGCACGAGCACCGGAAAGATCGGAATGGCGACAAAGATGTCGTTGATGAACATCAGGATGCGGTCGGTCCAGCCACCGATATAGCCGGACAACAGGCCGACGCTGATCGACAGGATGCGGCTGATGACGGCGACCGTGAGACCAAACATAAGGCTGTTGCGAAACGCTTCGGACAGCTGCCAGAACATGTCTTGTCCGCGCGAATTGGTCCCAAACCAGAATTCCGCCGAAGGCGGCTGGTCGGGAATGGTGGTAAAGATCAGGCGCGCATCGACAGGGTTGAAGACACTGAGCATCGCAAAGATGATGATGGAGAGAACCAGCACCAGCCCGATGGCAAATTCGGCATTGTAACGGATGAGGTCGCGCAGCACGGCAAACATCGGGTCACTCCGCTTTCACGCGTGGGTCTATCAGGGGATAGAGCAGGTCGACGATGAAGATGGCGATGCCGACAGCGGCGATCGATATGGTCGAAACGGCAAGGACGAGCGCATAGTCGCCCCCGAAGACCGCATCGATCAGCAGCGAGCCGAGTCCCGGATAGTTGAAGACCTGTTCCGTGATGATCGTACCGGAAAAGACGGCGCCGAGGCTCATGGCCAGTCCGGTGACCTGTGGAATCAGCGCGTTACGGATGACGTAGCCACCCATGATGGTGGAGTTTCGGACGCCGGCAAGTTCGGCATAGGTGACAAAGTCTTCGGTGACGACGGTCGAAACGAGCGCCCGCATGCCGAGGAACCAGCTTCCAAAGCCGACGAGCACCAGCGAGGCGGCCGGCAGGATCGCATGCATGAGAACGGATTGAACGAAGCTCAGCGTAAAGCCGGGCGCGACATCCATCGCGTAGCCACCGGAAATCGGCAGGACCGGCCAAACAAAGCCGAACAGGATCAGCAGTACAAAGGCGACGACGTAATACGGAATGGGTTGCAGGACGACGGCCACGACGCCAAATGCCTTGAGAGCGATGTTGTCTTGGAAATATCCGGCCATCGCACCCATCAGATTGCCGATTGCAAAGGTGATCATGGTGGACACGAGAAGCAGCACGACCGTCCAGGGCAGGGCTTGCATCACAAGTGTCATGGCTGGCGTGGGAAAGGCGATCAGAGAGGGGCCGAGATCCCCCGCGGCAAGCTTCTGCCAAAAGGTCAGATACTGTTGCAGCAGCGGCCTGTCGGTGCCGTACAAGTCGGTCAGAACCCGTCGCATCTCTTCTATGGCGTCCGGGCTGAAGCTGGATTGGTTCATGATGCGGCCCAGCGCGGTTTCAACCGGGCTGATTGGCGAGAGATGGGTGATGAAGAACGTGGCCGACACGCCAAAAAAGATCACCGCGACCAGAAGCACCGCTCGTTTGGCGACGAACCAGAAATACGATTTCATGCGATTCCCTTTGCGGCTGGTATCCGCGGTCAAAGACCGCGCAGCAGTTGCGCAGAGCATCGAGAGGCAGAGCGTGCCTCCCGATTTCTTGTCTTTTCACGTCTGTGGCGTCACTTGGCAGAGCGGATCTGCGTCAGGATGTACCGGCTGTTGCCCCAGTTCGTGACCGGGTTTGCATAGGGTTTCTGCGCGTTCGGCCAGCCGGTCCAGTAGCGGTTCGATTGTACCGAGAAGACGTTGAAGGACATGATCGGGATGACCGGCATCTCATCGATATAGTACTTCACATAGTCATGGCCGAGTTCGAGGCTGCGCGGATCGTTGAATCCAGTGCCACGGATCTTTTCGATGATCTGGTCCTGTTGCGGCGCGCTGTAGCGCATGAGGTTGCGCGGCGCCTGCGGTTTGCCTTGAGCCGCGACGTACTGCGAATGGTAGCTGTCGAGGAAGAAACTCAGATCCGGGTGACCGCCGAAGGTTTCGATCGCCCAGCGTACCGATGCGACATAGTCTCCGGCCGTCAGGCGTTCCCGGATGTCGGGGGCAGCTTCGGGCGTGACCTCGATCCCGTTCTGGCTCCAGGCCTGGGCGATGACGGTGCCAAGCCGGTTGACGACGCCATCTGGCGGCACCATCAGGTTGAAGCGGAACGGCTTTCCGTCCGGCAGCATCCATTGCCGGCCGCTTTTCGTACATCCGGCAGCAAGCAGCAGTTCTTCGGCGGCAGCCACATCCTGTTTCCACCAACCATAACCGAAGGCATTGCGCACGGCGACTGGGTCTGTCGGAACGGCCGCGCCGAATTGCCGCCGGACCATGTCGGCGATCTGCATCCCGATGTCCGGATCGTAGACCTTCACCTTCCGTTTGCCGGTGTCGACTTCGTAATTGGTCAGGTAATCCTGCAGTTTCATATGGTAGTCGCGCGGATGGGTTCCCGTGGGCGGCACGGCGATCGCTGACAGTGTTGCTGCGCCGCGATAGCTCGCCATGCTCATCGCCCGGGCATCGAGCATCAAGGCAAGCGCCCAGCGGATGCGCTTGTCACCAAACAAAGATGCGCCGGACTGGTGATTGAACAGGACATGGATGAGCGTCGGGTCGGGATGGGCGTAGGGAAAGCTCGGGAACCAGCCCTGTGTCGTCGGATCCTGCTGCACGATCGAGAAGGCGCCCTCGGGCGTCAGGTCGTGGATCATATCCAGATTGCCGTTGCGCATCTCGATCAGCCGGTTGTCGATCGAGATGTTGTTGCGGTAGATCGCATGTTGCGGCTTCGGTTCACCGACGAGGCCCATCGGCGTCTTGTCCCAGTCGGGCCGCTTGTCCCAGATGAACCAGGTCCCGTTGGGATCAAAACTGTTCAAGGTGTAGGCGCCGAGCCCGACTGGCGGGTTGAAGGCGAAAGTCAGCGGATCCTTGACTGTTTCGAAGACGTGCTTCGGCATGATCCAGCAGGCATTCCAGCGCACCGAAAATAGCGTATGGAACCGCGAGTTCGGTTTCTTCAAGTTGAAGATGACCGTCTTTTCGTCCGGCGTTTCGATGGACTGGACCTGGTTTGCAAAAGTGCTCGACCAGATCATGCCCGGCGTGCGCATCTGCAGATCGACGGTAAAGGCGACATCGGCGGATGTGAAGGGTTTGCCGTCGCTCCACAGCATTCCTTCGCGCAGCGGGGCAGTCATCTTGGTGAAATCGTCGTTATACTGCCAAGGACCGGAGGCGAGCGAATTGTAGATGCCGTTCTGCGAGGCGCCTTCGATGCCGGCATCCGGATCGATGTACCAAAGCGTATCCAGCGCCAGTTGCTGAAGGCCAGTCGATTGGCCGCCGCCACCGTTCACCCAGATGTTGAACCAGCCGGGATTGCGGATCACGCCTTCCGGATTTTGGATGATGATGGTCTTGTCTCGTGGAAAACGGGCCAGATCCGGTGCGGATGCCTGTTGGGCACCGGCAAAACGACCGCCGGCCATAAAGACCGCGCCCAGCGCAGTCGTCTGCAGAAATCGACGTCTGTTCATTGTTTCCTCCCGGTTTATGGGAGTTGACCCGCTCCCTCAGGCCAATTTCCCATCTGAATGATAATCAGGATGCCCTAGCTGTCAACGAATTACATGATGTACATCGAAGATCGTGATATATGAAAGAATGCGTCTTGCCTGCGTCCAATGGCCGTCTGTCAGACCTTTACCCGCACCATCTGGTAGGAATACGGGGGTAGCTCGATCGTCAGTGTCCCTTCGGTCAGGGCTGCACCCTTGCCGTCGCGCGGCGCGACTTCCTGCTGGCTAGTTGCCGTATTGACGGCCTCCAAGTTGCTATGCGTCATCACCTTGTGCTCAAGGATGGTGCCTTGCGTGAATCCCTGCAGGGCGACTTCGGTTCGGATGGTTTCAACTGAATGCCGGTTGATCAGGAAGAATGTGACGATGCCTGTGGCCTCGTTATGGACGCCCGCAATGTCGAGATAGGGTGTATGATCGGCATGGACGCTTTCATAGCCGGGCGACTTCACCTGAAGTTGCAGCGCGGTCCCTCGGCCATGGATCGATGCGTAGTAGTACGGATAATAGATCGTCTGCGCCCAGGCCGGGCCGCCCCGTTCGGTCATGATCGGCGCAATCACATTCACCAGCTGCGCGATGCAAGCGATCTTGACCACGTCGGATCGGCGTATGAACGTGTTCAACGCGAGGCCAACCATCAGAACGTCTTCGAAATTATAGATGTCCTCCAACAGAGCTGGCGCGTGCGGCCAGCCCTGGTGACCGTCGCGAATGGCACGGTCCTGCTGGTTCGAGTGATACCAGACGTTCCATTCATCGAAGGAGATGAAGACCTTGTGCCGCGACTTCTTTTTCGACTGGACGTAGCGGATCGTTGCCGCAATCGTATCGATGTAGCGGTCGAGTTTTTCGCTTAGCGCTAGGTAATTTGCGGTGTTTTTCTCATAGTTGCGGAAGTACATGTGCAGGCTGATGTGGTCGATGTGCTCAAATGTATGCTCAAGCACGATCCGCTCCCAGTCGGGATAGGTGACCATATCGGAATTCGAGGAGCCGCAGGCGACCAGTTCCAGGGACTTGTCGAACATGCGCATCGCACGCGCGGTGTTCGCGGCCAGTTTCCCATATTCGTGCGCGTCCTTGTGGCCGACCTGCCAGGGTCCGTCCATCTCGTTGCCGAGGCACCACAGTTTAACGTTCCAGGGATCCTTCCGGCCGTTCTTGATCCGCAGATCGGACCAGTACGAGCCGCCCGGATGGTTGCAGTATTCCAGAAAGTTCCGGGCCTCATCGACGCCGCGCGAGCCGAGGTTGACGGCCAGCATCATGTCCGTGCCGACCGTTGCGCACCAATCAGCAAACTCGTGGATCCCGACGGCATTGCTTTCAGAGGTGTGCCACGCAAGGTCCAGACGCACCGGACGCTGGTCGCGGGGACCGATCCCATCTTCCCAGTTGTAGGCCGAGACGAAGTTCCCGCCCGGGTACCGGACGAACGGCACGTTCAGGCGCTTCACAAGCTCAATGACATCGCCGCGCATCCCGTTGGCGTCTGCAGTGGGGTGCTCGGGTTCATAGATTCCCTCGTAGATGGCGCGGCCAAGATGTTCGAGGAAGGCTCCATAAACACGATCATCAATCTCGGATATCGTGTAATCCTTGTTCGCAATGACGCTCGCCTGCATGGTGTTCTCCTCGAAATCCGATTATGTGATGTGCATCACGATTTCGGTTATAATTCGAATGCTGATGAAAATGCAAGCTGGCGTGCGCAAAAATTGCACACGTCAGCTTCGCCCAAGGAGGGATCGTCGCGCTAATGATAAGAGATGACGTACTCAGGTCGCCGTGTAGAGGCGCAGGATGATGTCCTGGTCGTAATTGCCGAACCCGCGACCGAAAATATTGATACCACCCGGATGTTTTGCGTCAGGTTTGACCGCGATCCGAACCCGAAGCGAATGATGGTTTGAAAGATCCAAGTCTATCAGGGAAACGGGTGAAATTTTCATGCCATCCACGAAGGTTCCGTCCTTCGTCACGCGCCAGTTCTTCAATTTACCGTATTGGCTTCCCTTCAGCTTCCACCAGCTGGGCGTATAGACCCCGCGCTTGTCGCCGAAATCGCCGGTGGTCATCCACGTGCCGATCTCGATCCCATTGATCGAGATCGTGATATCACTCGGCCAGTCGGCTGAGGTGCCGGGGACCTCCGAGCTGAGCTCGAGCGAGATTTCTACTGCTTCGACGGTATGTTGGGAAAGCCGCGCGTTATTCGGGAACTTGTATTCGAGATAGCCTTGCGTAAACCAAACCAGCCCGGCCTTCATCCGGTCTGGCTCCAGGAATGTGTCCGGCACATCCAGCATGCCGATGATGCCATCCACAGAACAGATCCCGCAGGGTGCCGAGACTTCGCAACTGGTGTAAAGACCAAGGGGCATGGCAACCTCGATCATTGGAGACCGTAGCGGCGCGATGTCGTCATCAAACATCACCAGCACCTCATCAAAGGTCGAGTGACAGATCTTCTGATTGCCTTTTCGGGCTTTCTGGGTATCGGTTCGTATCAATCCCGCGGCTTCGAGAATTTGAAGATTGGTGGAAACCGTGGATTGCGGTAGTTCGAGTTTGTCAGCAATATCGCTGCCATTCATTGCGGATTGCGTGCGCAACAGCTTGAGAATCTGGATTCTGATCGGAGAGGCCAAGGCTTTCAAAACGTCGAGGCGCTGCTCGGGATCCACTACAAGAAAATTGCGACTCATCGTCTCCTGCCGGTTAAGTAGCTACGAGTCTTGCATATCAAAGTTTTGGGTACATTCAATCCTTCGTATCCGTCCCATCGATGTCGCTTGGCACCTGATGGCAAGGCAATGTCTTTTGGCGGGAGCGGGATGATGTGGCCCCGGGTCCGTGCTCCTGAACAAGTCGATCGCGGTCGGCTGTGAGCGCCTCCGCGCGTGCGGGCCGTGACGCCTTGTCTTTTAGGTGGCGGCAAGTTCACGGGCAAAGAAACTGGCGCATCTTGGATCTCCGACATAGGCCACATTCAGTCGAAGGTGTCCGCGGTCTCCCGGATTGCGATCGATCTCGAATACCGATCCGGGAGCGAGGAAGATGCTCTCGCGCGCCGCGCGCCGGGTCAACTCTATGTCGTCGAGTCCCTCGGGCAGTTCGATCCAGAGATAATAGCCATCGACTTCCTCGATCCAGGGGGTGAGGCCAAGTTTGCGCAGGGTGCGGACTGCGGCGAGTTGCGCATCTCTGATCCGCCCATTCAGGCGCTTGAGGTGATGGCGATAATGGCCGTCGTTCAGCACTGTGTGGACGATACGTTCGACATAGCCGGACGAATTGACGATCGTCAGCATTTTCATGTTGACGAGGTGATTGATGATATCCGCTGAGGCCGCGACGTAGCCGACGCGAAGGCTGGCCGACAGGATTTTGGCAAAGGTGCCAACATAGATGACGCGGCGTAGCTGATCGAGTGCTGCAAGCCGGGCAGCACTTGCTGGCATGAGATCGCCGAATGCATCGTCCTCCACGATCATGAAATCCAGGCGCTCTGCGATTCTGAGTATGTCGTGTGCCCGCCCAAGCGTCAGCGAGCTGCCGGTCGGATTGTGTGCCAGCGACTGTGTAAAGAAGAAACGGGCGCCGCTCGCTTGTGCCTTTGCTGCAAGATCGTCGGGATCTGGGCCGTTTCGGCCGCGACGAACGCCGACAAGACGCGTACCGGCAAGCTTCAATTTGGCAAAAAGTGGATAATATCCAGGGCTGTCGGTTAAGACGGCATCGCCCGGGCGCAGATACTGCCGGATGATCAGGTCAAAGGCGTGATTGGCGCCGAGGGTGAGGAGGATGTTCTGCGGCCGAACGGCAATGGAGCGTTCGTCCAGGGTCCGTGACAGTGTTTCGCGCAGCGGCAGATAGCCAATGGGACTTTCATAAGCGTGCTCGAACAACCCCCTTTGTCCGCTCGCGATATTGCGCAAATGGCTCTTGAGGACGGAGCCTTCCACCCATTCCGCCGGCGGACGTCCTTCGCCAAGGCGCGTGGTGAAGCTGTGGTCCAGTTGTTCCCGCAGCAGTGTCGCAATATCGACCGCCTCGGCCTGTCGGGCGGTGACGGGATCTTGCGAGCGGGGGCGGATTCCTGTCACATAATAACCCGCTCCGTGCCGCGGCTCCACATAGCCCCGCGCCACCAGCCGGTCATAGGCCTCGACCACCGTATTCTTCGAGACGCCATACGCATCGGCCGCCGCCCGCAACGATCTGAGTTTCGTGCCCTTAGGAAGGACACCCTCATCGATAGACAGGGCAATCCGAGCGGCGATCTGATCGGTCTTGCTATCTTCCGCTGACATCGCGCGACTGTCTCCTTAGTTCGACAGGTACAGTTTGCCGTTACCAGCCCTGACTGTACCTTGTGGTGATGGTACAATACGACCAAAGTTAAGGAAAGACGGATGCGCATATCAGAAGATGTGCAGCCGAAAATGCTTTGGGAGGATGACAGTGAAAGTGCAGTCGGGCGTCGCAAACTCGCGTCTGGAAGGTTTCCGCAATCTCACCCCGCAGCAACGCTGGCAGCAAGTCGTCGAGGCTGTCGGCCTTGACGAAAGCGAGGCAGCATTGCTCGCCAAGCCCGGGGCTCTGCCGATCGAGACGGCTGACGGCATGATCGAGAATGTCATCGGCACGTTCGAACTGCCCATGGGTGTTGCTGCCAACTTCACCATCAACGGCCGCGACTACATCATCCCGATGGCGGTCGAGGAGCCCTCCATCGTTGCCGCCGCCTCATACATGGCCCGGATCGTGCGTGGCTGCGGCGGTTTCGAGGCGTCCGTAACGGATCCTCTCATGCGTGCCCAAGTGCAGTTGATCGATCTGTCGGATCCCTACGGTGCTCGACTCAAGATCCTGTCCGAGCGCACGCGCATCATCGCGGCCGCCAATGCCTGCGACAAGGTTTTAGTGGAACTCGGTGGCGGCTGCCGCGACATCGAGGTTCATGTATTTCCGGACACGCCAGGCGGCGCAATGGCGGTGATGCACTTGATCGTCGACGTGCGCGACGCCATGGGTGCCAATACAGTCAACACCATGGCCGAACGGGTCGCACCTCTGGTCGCGGAACTGACCGGGGGTACCGTCAGGCTGCGGATCCTGTCGAACCTCGCCGATCTCCGGCTGGCCCGGGCACGTATTGCGGTCACACCGGAAGCATTGGCCACGAAGGACATCTCCGGCGAAGAGATGATCGACCGCATGGTTGCCGCCTACCAGTTTGCGGCCATCGATCCGTATCGGGCCGCGACCCACAACAAGGGCATCATGAATGGTATCGATCCCCTGATCGTGGCGACCGGCAACGACTGGCGGGCAATCGAAGCCGGTGCCCATGTGTGGGCCGTCCGCAAGGGCCACTACACTTCGCTGACAACCTGGGAGAAGGACAAGTCCGGACGTCTCGTCGGGACGCTGGAACTGCCGATGGCAGTCGGTATCGTCGGCGGTGCGACGAAGACCCATCCGTTGGCCAAGCTGGCGTTGAAGATCTTGAACATCAGCACGGCGGCGGAACTTGCCCAACTCTGCGTGGCGCTGGGCCTCGCACAGAACATGGCAGCGATGCGTGCGCTCGCGACCGAAGGCATCCAGCGCGGTCACATGGCGCTGCATGCCCGCAACATTGCGATCGTGGCTGGCGCCGTCGGCGAGGAAATCGAGGCAGTGGCCAAGCAGCTTGCAGCAGCCCACGATGTCCGCGTAGAGCGGGCTCGCGATCTGCTGGCAACGCTGCGCAACGGATGACCGTGGCGGAGCGAGGGACGGGATCCGTGAGGTCTGTGCCGGTATCCGGCAAAGGGAGGAATGCCCCCAGGGGCAATGAATTTTCCAAGGGAGGAACACATGACAAAGATCAACATATCACGCCGTTCGCTGCTGCAGTTCACCGCCGGCGGTATCGCCGTGGTGGGGGCGTCGAAGCTGGCAACGCCTGCGATCGCGCAGAGCAGCAAAGTGTCCTGGCGCATGCAATCGCTCTGGGACGGCGGTACCACGCCGCAGAAATACGAGGAAATGTTCGTCAAGAAGGTTGCCGAAAAGACCGGCGGTGCCTTTGAACTGAAGCTGTTCTCCGCCGGCCAGATCGTTCCGCCGGCGCAATCTTTCGACGCCGTGCGCGGTGGTGCCTTCCAGTTGATGAAAACCTTTGACGGCTATACCGCCGGCAAGATCCCGGCGCATGCCTTCACCAGCACCATTCCTTTCGGCTACAAGAAATCGGAGGACTATGCGGCCTGGTTCTATGAACTCGGCGGTTTGGATATGGCGCGTGAATCCTATGCGCCAGCGGGTCTCCACTACATCGCTCCCACGATCTACGATCAGGAGCCCATCCATTCCAAGGTGGAAATCAAGACGATCGCCGATTTCAACGGCAAGAAGGGCCGCTTCACCGGTCTCGCCTCGACCGTGATGGGTGCGTTTGGGGTAGCGGTCACGCCGTTGCCGACGGCTGAGGTCTATTCAGCGCTCGACAAGGGCCTGATCGACATTGCCGATCGGGGTGACCTTCAGGCCAACCTTGATGCAGGGCTTGCCGAAGTCGCCAAGTTCATCATCCTGCCGGGCGTGCACCAGCCGACGACCGCCACCTCCTATGTTGCCAACAAGGCTGCGTTCGATAGCTTGCCGGATGACTTCAAGGCCGCGCTTGCGGATGCCGCTAAGGATATCTCGGACGAATATCAGGCCAACAAGACCAAGACGGATGCAAGCGCGCTTGCAGCTTTCAAGGAAAAGGGCGTCACCGTAATCGAACTCGACGAAGCCGACGTGACCGCAAATCGTGCCAAGGCGGCAGAGGCATGGCGGGCCGCCGCCAAGAGCGATGCGCTTGCCAACAAGATCCTCGACAGCCAGATTGCGCAGATGAAGAAGCTGGGGCTTCTCGCCTGATCTTTCCCGGACGCGCCATCCGCGGCGCGTCCCCTTATCCTTCCAGCCGTCGAGCAATCATGCCCAAACCGGTCCAAATCCTCTACGACGCGGTCACCGCGCTCAATAGGTTCATCTTCCGGGCAGCCAGCCTGCTGATGTTCATCATCGTGCCGGTCATGCTGTTTGCCGTCATTTCACGCTACGTGTTCAACTCACCCTCATCCTGGGCGATGGAGACGGCCACATTGATTTTTGGCCCCTATTTCCTGCTGGCGGGGCCGCACCTCCTGCACGAGCGTGGCCATGTCAGCCTCGACCTCGTTCAGCACGCGGCAGGACCGAGGGTCCGCCGGCTGCTGGAGCTTCTCAATTATCCCATCATCATCGCCTTTTGCGTAATCCTGCTGTTGTATGCCATCCCCTTCGCCCTCCAGGCCTGGCAATACGGCGAAACGTCCTATTCGTCGTGGAACCCGCCCATCTGGCCGGTGAAGCTCTTCATCCCGCTGTCTCTCGTGCTGCTCGGATTGCAGGCCGCAGTCGAATGGATCCGCGTGCTGTTCGATCCTTCCGCCGTCACCGGGGCGCAATCCGATCACGGGATCGCAAGCTGATGTCGCCGACAGAAATTCTCATCATCATGTTCGGGGGCCTGAGCCTCTTCCTTCTCGCAGGCCTTCCGGTCGCCTTCGTGCTCGGTGGTCTCTCGGTCATCTTCACGGTCGCATTCTGGGATTCGAGCGCGCTTGTCGTCCTCGTCCTGCAGATGTTCGACACCATGCAGTCGGAAGCACTTCTCGGCATTCCGCTCTATATCTTCATGGCCATGCTGCTGCAGCGCTCGGACGTAATCCGCGATCTCTACACTGCGATGGAGCTCTGGTTCGGCCGGGTTCGCGGCGGTCTTGCGATTGGCACTGTGGTCATCTGCCTTGTCATGGCTGCCATGACCGGCGTGGTCGGTGCCGCCGTCACCGCCATGGGAATCCTCGCGCTGCCGGAGATGCTGAAACGCGGTTATGATCCAAGGCTCGCCACAGGCACGATCTGCGCATCCGGCACGCTCGGCATCCTCATTCCGCCATCGGTGCTGACGATCGTCTATTCGGTTACCGCCCAGGTTTCGATCGGCAAGATGCTGATTGCCGGCATTGTCCCGGGTGTGCTCCTTGGTCTGCTCTATATCGGCTACATTCTCATCATAGGCTACTTCCGACCCGAGATGATCCCGGCGCGCGAGGACACTCGCAAGGCCAGCTGGGGAGAGAAGTTTTCAGCCCTGAAAACCCTTATCCTTCCGACGATGATCATCGTCATGGTCCTCGGATCGATTTTCTTCGGCGTGGCCACCCCGACGGAAGCTGCCGCCGTCGGCGTCCTTGGTGCCGCGATCGCGGCCGTCCTGCGCGGCAACCTCAGCCGAGGCATGCTCTATGACTGCGCGACCGGCACTCTCAAGACGACCGGCATGATCCTCTGGATCACCCTGGGCGCCAAAGCCTATGTGGCGATCTTCACCGGACTTGGCGGCGCGGACACGCTGTTCCAACTGCTCGAAGGACTTGATGCCAATCCCTATGTCGTGCTGGCGCTGATGATGCTGATCCTCATCTTCCTGGGCACCGTGCTGGACGAAATCGGCATCATCCTGCTGACCGTCCCGGTCTTCCTGCCTGTGGTCCAGTTCTACGGCTTCGACCAGATCTGGTTCGGCGTTTTGTTCGCACTGACGATCCAGATGGGCTATATCAGCCCACCCTTCGGCTACACCCTGTTCTACATCAAGGGAACACTGCCGAAAAATATCACCATGGCCACGGTGTATCGGGGTATTCTGCCCTTCTTCCTGCTGCAGGTCGTTGGTCTTTTGATCTGCGTCGCTCTGCCGGATCTTGTCACGTGGCTTCCGGAGCATATGCGGTGAGCAACGGCAGCACGATTGAAGACAACAAGGTCACGATCGTCGAGGTCGGGCCTCGTGACGGGCTTCAAAATCAGAAGGGTTTCGTCGATACGACCCTCAAAATCAGGCTCATTGATCTGCTGAGCGAATGCGGTTTCCGACGGATCGAGGCGACCAGTTTCGTCTCGCCGCGCTGGGTGCCGCAGATGGCCGATGCGGCCGATGTCATGCAGGGCATCAACCGCCTTCCGGACATCGTCTATTCAGTCCTCACTCCCAACCTCAAGGGTGTGGAGATGGCGGTTGCCACGCACGCCGACGAGGTTGCTATCTTTGCCTCCGCGTCCGAAAGCTTCAGTCGGAAGAACATCAATTGTTCGATCGCCGAAAGCCTGGAACGCTTCCGTCCGGTCATGGAGGCTGCGAGGGCGGCCGCCATTCCTGTCAGGGGCTACGTCTCCTGCGTGATCGAATGCCCCTACGAAGGACCCGTTGCCACAGGTGCAGTGGCAAGGGTGACGAGCGATCTGCTGCAACTCGGCTGCCACGAGGTGAGCCTTGGCGATACTATCGGCAGGGGACGGCCGGAAACCGTCGCCGCCATGCTGGACGCAGTTCTCGGCGTCTCCCCTGCGTCACGCCTTGCAGGCCACTATCACGACACCAATGGACGCGCGTGCGAGAGCATTGAGGTGAGCCTGGAAAAAGGGCTTCGGGTGTTCGACAGTGCCATCGCCGGGCTTGGCGGTTGCCCATATGCGCCAGGGGCGGAAGGAAATGTGGACACGATCAAAGTCGATACTCTGCTACGGCAGAGAGGCTTTGCCACTGGCCTCGATCGCGCGAAGCTTGAGACAGCAGCCACTTTGGCAAGGTCGCTGAAAACGAGCGGTGACAGCCTCTCGTAAATGCCGGCAATCGTGGCAGCAACCTGCCCATTGAGGTGGGGCGGTGGGGCGATCAAGGCTGTTCCTGTCTAGTATGGGCCAACCGATGCCGGGCGCAGACATCGTTCATCCCGCTCCGGATGCTCGGCACTCCAACCCATGCTGTGATGGCGCTGATGGTCGGCGCAATACGCATCCAGGGCATCAGGCAGAAGAGCCCATCCTTTCGGCGATCAGATCGCCCCTACGGTATTGCATCCTCAAAAGCGCCCCAGCCATCGTACACGACGGTTGCCCAACCGGGCAGATCGTCTGAAGCCTGCGGTGGAACGAATCTGCCGTTTCCAACGTCTTACTGCTCGCAGGTCAGTTTGCTGGTCCTATATCGAAAGTCGTCTGGGAGGATCTATGTCAGGCAGTTTGGGTGAGAAAGCAAAGACTGGGGTCGAGGGTCTGGACGACATTTTGTTGGGAGGCCTGTCCCGCCGTCACGTCTTTCTGCTCGAAGGCGCTCCAGGCTCGGGCAAGACGACGATCGCCCTGCAATTTTTGCTGGAAGGCGCCAAAATCGATGAGCGCTGCCTTTACATCACCCTTTCGGAGACCGAGGAAGAACTGCGTGACAGCGCGCTCTCCCATGGCAAGGATATCGGCAAACAGGTGGAGATATACGAGCTCGTTCCGCCTGAGAGCCTGCTCGATTCCGACCAGCAGCAAAGTCTCCTCTATTCCTCGGATCTGGAACTCGGCGAGACGACCAAGCTCATTTTCGAAGCCTTCGAGCGCGTAAAGCCCCATCGCGTTGTGATCGATAGCCTCTCGGAGATCCGGCTTCTGGCGCAGAGTTCGCTTCGCTACCGCCGACAGATCCTGGCGATGAAGCACTTTTTCTCACGGTCCGATGCAACGGTCCTCCTGTTGGACGACATGACCTCGGATGCCATGGATAAGACTGTCCACAGTGTCGTGCACGGCGTTATTCACCTTGAGCAGCTTGCTCCGGATTACGGATCGGAGCGTCGGCGCCTTCGGGTGCTCAAATATCGCGGTCAAGGTTTTCGTGGCGGCTATCACGACTTCATCATTAAGACCGGCGGCGTCGCCGTGTTTCCACGGCTTCGCGCTGTCGAGCACAAATCAGGATTTGAAAGATCCGTCCTGGCGAGCGGCATCAGCGCGTTCGACGATCTTCTCGGAGGCGGCATTGTGCGCGGGTCCAGCACGCTGCTGATCGGGCCGGCTGGAACCGGGAAGAGCCTCGTGGCGCTGCAGTTTGTCGAGGCAGCCATCCGGCGGGGGGAGCGGGCCGCCGTCTTCGTGTTCGACGAGGAATTGGGCCTGCTGTTTTCCCGGACGAAGGAGATGGGGCTGGACTTGGAGGCATTGCGTGATCAAAAGCTCATTCACATCGAACAGGTCGATGCAGCAGAACTGTCACCCGGTGAGTTTGCCCAGCGCGTCAGAGACCGTGTCGCCAGTTTCGACGCCACCACGGTTGTGATTGACAGCATCAATGGCTACCAGGCTGCCATGCCCGAGGAAAATGCGTTGATCCTGCACATGCACGAATTGCTGCAATTCTTGAACCGGCAGGGTGCCAACACCTTCATCACCGTCGCGCAGCATGGTCTTGTCGGCGACATGAAATCACCGGTGGACGTGACCTATCTTGCAGACACGGTCATCCTGCTACGCTATTTCGAGGCGGAAGGTCGAGTCCGTCGGGCGATCTCGGTGATCAAGAAGCGGACCGGAATGCACGAAGATACGATCCGGGAATACAAGATCAGCGGTGCCGGACTGACGCTTGGCGAGCCGCTGGCCGGATTCCAGGGGATTCTGCGAGGGGTTCCGGTTCTGGTCGGAGACGGGCATTCCCTGTTGCGGGCCCTTGATGAGGATGGCAGCCATTTCTGAGCGTGATGTCTTAGGCCTGATCCACGCCCCGCTGGGCCGTGACGCCGGTATTGCAAGGGCTTTGCTGCAGGATGCCGGCATTGCCGCAAAGGTTGCCGCCACGCTTGATGCGCTGGTGGCGGAACTGGGCGAGAATGTTGCCTTCGCGGTGATCACGGAAGAGGCTTTACACTCCGCCGATCTGCGCCCGCTTGTGTCGTGGATCGAAAGCCAGCCCAGTTGGTCCGACCTCCCGTTTATCATCCTGACGGCTCATGGCGGCGGGCCCGAGCGAAATCCTGCCGCCGCCCGACTGTCTGAAATCCTTGGCAATGTCAGTTTCATTGAGCGCCCCTTCCACCCAACCACATTCATCAGCGTGACCCGGTCCGCGATGCGCGCTCGGCGTCGGCAGTATGAGGCGAGTGCCCGCATGGAGGAACTGGACGAAGGCGAACGCCGCCTTCAGACAGCGCTGGAGGCGGGCCGACTTGGCGCGTGGGAGCTGGATCTGGCGACGAAGGTGTTGACGTCGTCGTCGACCTGCCGGGGAATTTTCGGCCGCAGTCCCGGAGATCGTTTCACCTATGGCGACTTGTTGGACGCCATTCATCCCGACGATCTGGCGCGCATGCAGGAGGCGGTCCGCAACACGCTGGAAACGGGCGTTGATTATGCGATCACCTACCGGACCGTCTGGCCCGACGGCTCGATCCATGGCGCCGAGATCCGCGCCCAACTCTACCGCGACCGCGCCGGCCAGCCCGTTAAGCTTGTCGGGGTGTCTGTCGACATCACGGAACGGCTTCTGGCGGAAGAGCAGCAGCGCCAACTCAACGAGATGCTCGAGGAACGCGTGGCGGAGCGGACGCGCGAGCTGCTGGACGCGCACCGGCTTGTGCTGGCCGAGGTCAGCCAGCGGGAGCGGGCGGAGGAGCAGCTTCGCCAGGCCCAGAAGATGGAAGCCATCGGGCAACTCACTGGCGGCGTGGCCCATGACTTCAACAACCTGCTGATGGCTGTGCTCGGCAACCTTGAACTTCTCCGCAAGCATGTGGCGGGCGATGCGAAAGCGACGCGCTTGATCGACGGCGCGCTGCAGGGCGCGCAGCGCGGCGCATCGCTCACCCAGCGGCTGCTTGCCTTTGCCCGCCGGCAGGATCTCCAGGTCGGTCCGGTCGACCTCGGCATGCTCGTTGCGGAGATGAAGGATTTGCTGCAGCGCTCGGTTGGCTCGCGGATTGCCGTAGAGGTTGCGGCGAGCGGGCATCTCCCTCCGGTATCGGCCGATGCAAACCAAGTGGAACTGGCGCTCCTCAATCTCGCCGTCAATGCCCGCGACGCGATGCCGGATGGCGGAACGATACGGATCGAGCTCAACCGGGTGGAGGAGAAAACGCCATCGGACTCACTGGCGCCGGGCAGCTATGTCGTCCTGTCGGTCATCGACCAAGGCTCGGGTATGGACGCTGCAACCGTGCAGAAGGCGATCGAGCCGTTCTTTTCCACCAAGGAACTCGGCAAGGGGACAGGTCTCGGCCTGTCGATGGTCCACGGGTTGGCATTGCAGCTCCATGGCCGATTGACCTTGAAGAGCGCCGTGGGCAAGGGGACAACGGCAGAACTGTGGATCCCCGTTTCCACCTCCGAGGTCCAGGAAAAACAGCAGGATGAGTTGCCGGCGGGACGTCCCGCCGCCGCCGGTCCAAAACGGATACTTCTGGTTGACGACGATATGCTGATTGCCATGAGCTCGGCCGATATGCTGGCCGACCTCGGCCATGAGGTCGTCGAAGCCTATTCTGGAAAGGAAGCGCTCGCATTGATGGACGGCGGAGCCACATTCGACCTTCTGATCACGGATTACTCCATGCCGGGCATGACAGGTGCGGAACTGGCAAAAGCTGCCCGTGAACGCGCGCCCGAACTGCCGATCCTGCTGGCTTCGGGCTACGCTGACCTGCCTTCGGGCCTGGAGATTGACGTCGCCAGACTGGCTAAACCCTACTCCCAACAGCAGCTGGCGTCCGTGCTGGGCACGATCCTATAGAGAGTTCCACGATCAGCGGAGCGGAATGGCTTGCCTGTGCTGGAAGGGATAGATCTGGAACGGCCTTCATTCTGCAGGCTCGCGGTTTCCGTCTGGCGCCGGATAAGGTTCGCGCCGAATGGCGAGCCGGGTGACGACGACGAAGAAGGCCGGGACGAAGAAGACCGCCAGCACCGTTCCGGAGATCATTCCGCCAAACAGGCCGGTCCCGATCGCATTCTGGGTTTCCGAGCTTGCACCTGATGCAATGACCAGCGGCACGACACCGAGGGTAAAGGCGAGCGAGGTCATGACGATGGGGCGCAGGCGCAGGCGTGCGGCTTCGACAACGGCGTCGGCAAGTCCAAGTCCGTCTCTCTGGCGTTTGCGCGCGAACTCGACGATCAGAACAGCGTTCTTGGCGGAGAGGCCGATCAGGGTGATCAGGCCGACCTTGAAGAAGACGTCATTGTCCAAGCCACGCAGATGAACAGCGATCACCGCCCCAAGAATCCCGAGCGGGACCACGAGCATGACGGAAAGCGGAATCGTCCAGCTTTCGTAAAGGGCTGCCAACACCAGGAAGACGATGAGGAACGAGAAGGCCATCAACATCGGCGCCTGAGCGCCGGATTGCCGCTCCTGCAGGGACTGCCCCGTCCATTCGATGGCAAAGCCTTTGGGAAGCTTGAGCGCCAGTTGCTGCAACTCGTCCATCGCCTTGCCACTCGAAACACCGCGCGCGGCAGAGCCCGACAGGCTGAGGGATGGATATCCGTTATAGCGCGTCACCTGCAGCGGAATGGTGGACCATTCCGCCGTCACGATCTCGGAGAGCTGGACCATCTTGCCAGCATCGTTGCGGACATGCAGGTGGAGGACGTCATCGACCTGCATCCGGCTTGCCGGCTCGGCCTGCACGATGACCTGCTGGAGCCGACCGTTGCGCGGGAAATCGTTGACATAGGTCGAACCGACGGCACCACTGAGCGTGTCACTGATCGTGGTGTAGGCGACCCCCAGGGCACTGGCCTTCTCGCGATCGACCACAAGGGTAACGCTCGGACCGGTGGGAAGCCCGTCCACCCGCACGTCGCGGAGCTGGGTGTTGCGTGACGCAAGCTGCGTGAGTTGCGCTGCCGCCTCGGCAAGCGCCTGTTCGCCATGATTGGCGCGATCCTGAAGCCTCAGCGTAAATCCAGAACTCGTGCCGAGTTCATCGATTGCCGGCGGCTTCATGCTGAGAACCTCGCCTTCGGGCGCGGCAGCCATGGCTTCGGTGGCTGCATTCACTTCGTCGTCGATCCGGGTCGAGCGTTTGTCCCACTCCTTCAGGCTCGTAAACGCCATGGCCGTGTTGGCGCCGGAACCCGAGAAGCCAAAACCCATGATTGTCAGGTTGTTGACGATATTCGGTCGCGTCTGGACGTGTTTCTCAAAGAGGTCAACGATGTCGCGGGTGCGCTCTGCCGTTGCCTCTGCCGGCAACGTAAAAGAGGTCATGAACGAACCCTGGTCTTCCTCTGGAACGAATGCCGTGGCCAGCGCGCCGTAACCATAGGCCACCGCGCCCACGATCGCCCCATAGACAAGCATCGTCCGACCCGTCTTGTGAACCAGGCGGGCGATCCAACCGGTGTAGCGCTCGGTCAATCGATCAAAGCCGCGATTGAACCAGCCGAACAGCCCTTTCCGTTGATGGTGCCCGCGCTCGATCGGCTTCAACAGGCTGGCGCACAGAGCGGGGGTGAGGCTGAGAGCCAGAAACGCGGAGAAGACGATCGACACCGCCATCGATACCGTGAACTGGCGGTAGATGGCCCCAACCGAGCCGGAGGCCAGTCCCATCGGAAGAAGGACAGCCGTGAGCACAAGCGTAATGCCGATTACCGCGCCGGTGATCTCGCCCATCGCCTTGCGCGTGGCCTCACGGGGCGACAGACCTTCTGTCGCCATCAGCCGTTCGACATTCTCGACGACCACGATCGCGTCGTCAACGATGATGCCGATCGCGAGAACCATGCCGAACATCGTGAGAACGTTGATGGAATATCCCAGCGCCAGCATGACCGCGAAGGTGCCGAGCAATGCGATCGGTGCGACGATGGCCGGAATGAGAGTGTATCGGATGTTCTGCAGGAAGAGCAGCATGATCAGAAAGACGAGCACCATGGCCTCGGCCAGTGTCTGAGCCACTTTCTGGATCGAAACCTTCACAAAAGGTGCGGTGTCATAGGAGATCGCATACTCGATCCCCGCCGGCATGGTCAGCGATAGCTCTGCCAGCCGCGCACGAATCCCACTGGATGTGCTGACAGCGTTTGCTCCGGGAGTAACCTGAATGGCGGCGGCCGTGGCCGGCTGGCCCCCGTCGAGGATGGCAAAGCTGGAGGATTGCGATCCGACCTCGATCCGGGCAAGTTCGCCGAGGGTCAAGCGAGAACCGTCGGGGTTCGAGCGGAGGATGACGTCAGCGAACTCTTCGGCCGTCCGCAACTGGCCCTTGATACTGAGCGGCACGCTGACCTTCTGCCCTGGCACTGTCGGCGCATCTCCAAGACGGCCGGGTGCCACCTGCAGGTTCTGCGACTGGATCGCCTGCGTGACCTCGGCCATCGAGATGGAATGCGCAAGAAGCCGCACGGGGTCGATCCAGACCCGCATGGCCGCCTCCGAGCCGAAGGACTGGACGCGACCGACGCCTGATACGCGTTTCAGTTCGGGAGCGATGGTGCGCACGAGGTAATCGTCCAGCGAAAGCGCGTCGATCGTACCGTCCTTCGACTTCAAGGAGACAATCATCAGGAAGCCCGACGAAGCGGACTCGACGGACAGGCCAGCCCGGCGGACCGCCTCGGGCAACCGCGGCTCGACGGCCTTCAGCCTGTTCTGGATGTCCACCTGTGCCAGTTCCGGATCCGTGCCCGGCTTGAAGGTGACGGTGACGTTCGAGGATCCCGAAGAGTCCGCAGACGAATCGAAATAAAGCACATTCTTTGCGCCGGAAATCTCGCGTTCGATGAGACTGGTGACACTGTCATTGATCACCTGCGGAGTGGCGCCCGTGTAGGTGGCGTAGATCGAGACGCTTGGTGGAGCAATGGCCGGATAACGCGAGACGGGCAGTTGCGGGATGGCGATGAGGCCAGCGATCACAATCAGGATCGCGATGACCCATGCAAAGACGGGCCGTTCGATGAAAAACTGCGGCATGGTGGCTTTCTCAACTCTGCGTATCAGCTGCGGCATGCGCCGGCGATGTCTCAAGCGGCTGACCGCTCTGGATCCGTTCCTGGCCTTGCACGACGATGGTTTCACCAGCCGCAAGACCGCGTGTTACGAGGTAATGGCGATCGATCAGCGGACCCAGTTCGACCCGGCGTTTCTCGCCGGTCTTGTCCGCCGCCACGACGACGAGTTGCGGCTTTCCGGTCAGGTCACGTATCACCGCCTCCTGCGGCACCAGAAGTGCGGCGGAATAGACCTCCCGCGGGACCATCGCGCGAACGAACATGCCCGGCAGCAACTGGTTCTCGGGGTTCGGTACGACGAAGCGGATGCCTAAACTGCCTGTGGCGCTGTCCACCGAGATGTCGGAGAAGACGATCCTGCCGACATGGGCGTAGGGCCTGTCCATGATCGTCTTGATTCGGACGGGCAGCTTTTCCGGATCGTCGAGATCGGATCCGGATGCCGTTTCGCGCAGCCTTTCCAGGCTCATCGACGATTGACGGACATCGACATAGACCTCATCGATCTGCTGGATGACAGCGAGAGGCGAGTTCGCGGAAGTGGAGGCAAGCCCACCTTCCGTCATGAAGGATTGGCCGATCGTCCCGCTGATCGGGCTGCGGATCGTGGCATTTGCCAATTCGAGCTTTCGCCGTGCCAGATTGGCCGTGGCCTCGGCGACGCTCGCCTTCGCCTGGGCGAGCACCGCGGTCGCATTGTTGAAAGCCTCGTCACTGGTGATCTTCTGCGCCGAGAGAAGCTGAGCACGCTCGAACTTGACCTTCGCGTTGACGAATTCGGCTTCGGCACGCGCCAGCACGGCGGTGGCCGCATCGACATCGGCTGCAAAGGGGGCCGGGTCAATCTGGAAGAGTGCCGCATCGGCGTTTACGAAAGCGCCCTCCTGGAAGAGCTTCTTCTGAATGATGCCGCTGACCTGCGGCCGGATCTCGGCCGTGCGCAAGGCACTGACACGTCCCGGCAGTTCGTCATAAACAGTGACGGCTTGCGGCAGCACCGTCATCACGCTGACGCGCACTGGCGGCGTTTCGGCGGACGCATGCGCCTTGACGTTCGGCTGATCGCTGCAGGCAACGAGAACCAACATCGGAAGGCAGCACAAGCAAAAGATCCAGATCAGCGTTACAGTCCGCATGGGAGGCATCGTCCTTCGTGCGAGGAAAAGCTTGAGGGCTATCCTTTAGAAGGGTTGCATTGGTGCTTTGTGGAGGTTCTGTTGCGAACGTATGGAGGCGCGGGGCGCCCACTCGACCCCTGGACAATTGGATGGCATTGATGTTGCCAGGAGTTCGATGACCATGACAGAGCTTGTTCTGATTGCCGAAGACGATGCGGAGATCGCGGGCATTCTCGAGGCCTATTTTACCCGTGAGGGATTTCGCACGGTGCATGCCCGCGACGGGCAGATTGCCCTTGATCTGCATCGCGCACTGAAACCAGACATCGTTCTGGCGGATATCACCATGCCGCGGCTGGATGGCTGGGAGCTTCTTGCTGAAATTCAAAGGCGAGACCGCACGCCCGTCATCATGATCACAGCCTTGGATGAAGACGGCGACCGTCTTCAAGGGTTGCGGATCGGCGCTGACGATTACATCGTCAAGCCGTTCAATCCGATCGAGGTCGTCGCGCGGGCCAAGGCTGTCTTGCGCCGCGCCGGTCTTGGCCAGACAAGTGCAGTCATTCGCGTCGCAACCCTGACAATCGATCTCGACAGCTATCAGGTGAAGATCGAAAGGGACGGTGCAATGACCACTCTTTCCCTGACGCTGACCGAATTCAGGCTGCTCGCGCATCTCGCGAGGACTCCAACCAGAGTTTTCACTCGAAGCGAACTCGTGGATGCCTGCCTGCCGGGTTCCGATGCGCTGGATCGCACCATTGACAGTCACCTCAGCAAATTGCGCAAAAAGCTTGAGCAGGCTGGGGGCGAGGGATTGCTGGCCAGCATTCGAGGTGTCGGCTACCGTCTGGCGGTCGATGCATGATCGGGAAGGGCCTCAGCCGGCAGATCCTCGTCGCCATGGCGTCCGTCACCGTGGCCGCGGGCCTGCTGGTGTTCTTTGGAACCTACCTTGCCTTCACCGTCCTTTTCTACTTTTCTCCCTGGTCGGAAGACACCGACGGCTGGCTGACGGGCTTTGATTTTGTCATCCTGGCCATCCTCATCTTCATCGCGCTCATCGTTGCGGCGGTCGCGGCGTTCAGGCTCGCGCGCCGCATTCTCGAGCCGCTGGAATCGCTGGCGGTGAGCGCGAGGCGCATCAAAGAGGGTGATCTGTCTGCCCGTGCCATCCCCGGCGACCACTCCTTGGGCGAGACCGCCCTTCTTGTCGAAGACTTCAACGCCATGGCGCAGCGTCTCCAGGATATGGCTGCGGACATGACCTTGTGGAATGCCAAAATAGCCCATGAATTGCGAACGCCGCTGACCATCCTGAAAGGGCGCCTGCAAGGCATGATCGACGGTGTCTTCGAACCGGACGAGACGTCGCTCCATGCCCTGGTGCTTCAGGTGGATTCGCTTGCCAGGCTGGTGGAAGACCTGCGAACGGTCACGCTTGCCGATAGCGGTCACCTCGATCTTCGCCTTCAGCCGGTCAGGCTGAAGGAAGAGATCCTGCGGCTGGCGGGGGTGCTGGATGAGGAGCTGACACAGGACGGTTTTGGACTGCAGCTCGACCTGGCCGATGTCACGGTCCGGGTGGATGCCATGCGAATCCGGCAGGTCCTTCTTGCCCTCATCACCAATGCACGCCGCTACGCCCATCGTGGCCTTATCGAAATCAGCCTTCGTGTGGAGAGGGATCAGGTGATCCTGCGTGTCGCCGACGAAGGTCCGGGCCTTGCGTCCGATATCGCCGCTTCCGCGTTCGAACCCTTCAAGAGAGGCGGAGCGTCCGGCTCGCTGGAGAAGGGCGGAAATGGGCTCGGTCTGTCCGTGGTCCGTGCGATCGTCGAGGCGCATGGCGGCACAGTTCGCCACGCGCCGTCTGAAAAAGGCGGCGCGATGTTCGAGATCTTTCTTGGAAACCCAGTCTCCTGAGCCTCCATTGACTGCGGCTCCGGGGCGGAAGTCTGCGGATGGTTCAGCAGTACGCCTTGCCTCCACGAAGTCGTAAACCCGGCTTGCTAGTTTTTGTCGTGCGCAATCATCCCAGTGGCGTTCAAGATGTTCTGCCGGGGATGAACGGAAAGGGCGCATACGGGGGCAAGGCCGCCCCCTGTTCATTGGCCGTTGGAGAGACGTTTTGACCCATCAAACTGTAAGCCTCACCGTTGCAGATCCAGATGATCTTCCGCACTTCAAGGAGGAACTCCAGGAGGCATTTTCCGTCGCAGTTATCGATGAATACGGGGCGTTGCCTGATGGTCCCATTCCGTCCGATGAGGATCTCGACAAGGCCATCAAAGCATCGGGAGCTGTCGCGTTGCGCATTCGTTCAGACGGCAAGACGGTGGGCGGCGCGGTGGTGACCATCGATGAAGAGACACATCACAACACGTTGGACCTGTTCTTCCTGAAGGTCGGCGAGCATGGGCGGGGTCTGGGTCATAAAGCCTGGCTTGCCATTGAAGCGCGCTATCCGCAGACAATCACCTGGCAAACCCATACGCCGTATTTCGAGAAACGGAACATCCACTTCTATGTAAACAAATGCGGATTCAAGATCACCGCGTTTCACCACGCCAAGCACCCGGATCCGCACCAGCCCGGCCCGCGTGATTTGCCGGACGACGAGGGATTTTTGTTCGAGAAGATAATGCGATAGCAAGCTTCTCTCGGTGAGACTGGGCGCGCATGGCTGTCCCGCGCGGGCCTGAAATACAAGCAAACAATGGCTTGGCGTCGTTCCGCCTCCGGCTGGCGCCGCCGAAACGCTCGGAGCGGTGGCACCAGGGCTCAGCGTCCGCGCTTTTGGCGCTCGCGAAAGGCGGCAACCTTGAAGCGGTTTCCGCAAAGGGCCTGACTGCACCAGCGGCGCCGGTGCCCTTTTGTTCGATCCTGAAACCAGATCGAGCACGCTGGATTTTCACATTTACGAATATTATCCCAGTCGCCACCGGCGACCATCTCGGCGGCGGCAAGTGCGACGGGCGCCATGATTTGCGCAGCATCGGTCCACAAGCGCCGATGCACCAGCACCACATCGCCGGTCGCGTCCGTCACAAGCTGGCTTGCCATCCTGTCCGGCAGCAGCCAGCGGTTGATAAGCTGCAAGTCATCAATGCGCAGCGCCGAGCGCCCCTCGGATGCCATTCGTCCAACCAGGCTCCGAAATTCCTCGCGCCAGGCCACGGCTTCGCGCGCAATCGCATCCAGAGTCACGGCATTCCACGTGGCGTGGATGTCTGCAGCGTCGCTTTTGCTGATCGCTCCGAACACGTCAAGCCAATCCACCAGATCCTTGCCCGAGCGTATCCAATCGACGATCTCACCTTGGGGGGTGGCGACGGAGTTGAGAAAATCAAGCGCCAGATGATCGCCAAGGGCAATGGCTGGCATTGCCCAGTGCGAACCGGCTGTCGGACGGGAAGGGTCTGTGTCATTCATCACCGATAAGTAACCTAAAAAAATCGAGTTGACAAGTTACAGCGCCCATGTAACCGATAAAATTCAAATTAACGGTTACATGGAGCCTGTAAATGACCTTATCCTCCTCTCGTTTCTCAATCGGCCTCGCAGCCCTTGCAGTCGGCAGCGGCTTGCTGGCTGCCGCAACGCCACGCGCTGCCGGGGCCGCAGATCACCGCGTGCTCAGCCATCATGTCAGCGTCGATGGTCTCAACATCCACTATCGGGAATCCGGATCCCCGAATGGGCCCGTGCTGCTGCTGCTCCACGGTTTTCCCTCGTCCTCGCACATGTTCCGGGATCTGATGCCGCTGATCGATCCCAAATATCGCGTCATCGCACCCGACTATCCCGGCTTTGGTTATAGCGCGGCCCCTGATCCGGCCCAGTTCAGCTATGACTTCTCGCGGGTCACCGACGTGATGGACGATTTCCTCGATGTCTTGGGCGCGACGTCCTACGTCATCTACATGCAGGATTTCGGCGGCCCGGTCGGAATGCGTCTTGCCGTCAAGCATCCGGAGCGGGTGAGGGGTCTGATCGTCCAGAATGCCACCTTCCATGCCGAGGGCTGGAATCCGGATGTCGCAAAGAATTTCGGGCCCTTCTGGAAAGCGCGCACGGCGGAGACGGAAAAGCCCCTGCGCGGTTTCCTGGCCGCCGAGACCACGAAGTGGCAGTACACGCAAGGGGCGGTCCGGGCAGAGCGTTTGAATGCCGATGCCTGGACGCTTGATCAGGCTTTGCTCGATCGCCCGGGCATTGATGCCGTCATGCTGCAATATCTCTGGTCCTACCAGGATAATCTTGCGCGGTATGAGTCATGGCAGGCCTATCTGAAGCGCAACCAGCCCGCCACACTGATCGCCTGGGGTAAGAACGATCCGTTCTTCACCATGGCTGGTGTCGAAGCTCTTCAAGCCTTGCTGCCGCATGCCACCACGGAGCTTTATGACGCCGGGCATTTTGCGCTTGAGACGCATGCGGAAGAGATTGCGGCTGCGACAAACCGTTTCCTCGCGGCCAACGTCCGATAACCCGGGGCAATCGCGGGCGTACTGATGCCTGTTTATGAACGTGAGGGGATGCCGTGGCTGGCATCCTCTCTCCAGTACCTGTGGCCCGTGGACGCCAGCAGTTCTCGCTGCTGGCGTCGTTTCATCTGAAGATCGAGGCCGGTTCAAGATTTGGCAGAGTTCACGGCTTCAATGGCGCAGGCTTCGTCCCGGTCACCTCCCGGTGCTCCACCCACGCCCAGGGCTCCGACGACCACGCCATCCTTCACAATTGCCACAGCGCCTGCCAGGAGCAGGATATCGGGAAGGGTTGCGATCGCAGCACCCTGGGGCGTTTGGCCTACCTTCTGCACGAAGTCGCCGAGCTTTGAGAAGCCGAAGATCGGCGCGAGTGTCGCGACCGTGTAGGCTTTGCGAAAGCTTGAGGTTTGCGTGTGCGGTGTGGCGCGATCGCCTCGCCCGAAGGCGATCATTTGGCCGCTCGCATCAACCACCGCAGCCGAGACTTTGAAATTTTTCGCCTCGCAGTCGCTGATTGCGTTGTCCACCAACTTGCGGGCCTCGGAAAGAGACAGTCTCGGCGACGCATCCTCAGCCCGCGCAAACGATGAGGTCAACGACAGTGCGATGATGATGGCGTGTGAATAAGGAGAACTTTTCGGGTTCATTTCAGTCCTCATGTTATGGGAGTGGCGCTGCATAACATGAAGAGTAACGTTATAAATGTATTTTGTAAGGTTTCATCGTTATGTGATCAACTGGATTGGCCGAGGGCGGACAAGCGTGACTTCAGCCGATCCGCGGCAAAATCGATGAAGACCCTGATCTTTTTCGGCACCGATCCGCGTTTGGGGTACATGAGGCTCACCGGCCAATCCGGCCCCTCAAAATCTTCCATGAAGGTTTCGAGCCTGCCGGCCCGCAGTGCATCGTCCACCTGATAGGACAGGACCCGTGTCAGACCAAGACCGGATATCGCAGCGTCGACGGCTGCTTCCGCCGTATTGACCGTCAGCCGGGGATGGATCTCCACCTGCACATCCGCATCCGCTGACCGGAAAGTCCAGTTGCTGCCACTCGTCAGCGTTTGGAAACTCACGCAGAAGTGGTTCTCCAACTCTTCCGGTCGGGTGGGGCGGCCATGCTGCGAAAGGTAGTCGGGGCTCGCGCAAAGGACCTGGCGCAGCGTGCCGATGGTGCGGGCCGCAAGGCCGCTATCCCTGAGAGTGCCGATACGCACGGCGAGATCGACATGCTCCTCCGCCAGGTCAACGATCCTGTCGGACTGGATGAGGCGGACCCGAATGTCGGGATACATCTTGAGAAAGTCAGCGATGACAGGAAGCACGTGCAGTCGGCCGAACACAACGGGCGACGTAATGATCAGGCTGCCTTTCGGTCGGAACAGTTCTCCACCCGCAACCCGTTCCGCTTCGGCGACATCATCAAGAATGCGGCGGCATGCTGTGGCAAAATCAACGCCAACGTCAGTCGGAACCAGGCCGCGTCCTGCGCGCTGCAGCAACCGTGTCCCCAGATGGGCCTCGAGATCGGATATTTTCCGGCTCAAGGTGGCAAGCGGTATGGATCGCGCGCGCGCCACTGCCGAAAGACTTCCCATGTCCAGTACGTCGAGAAAGAGAGCCATGGAGTCCAGACGGTCCATTTTGATTTCCAAAAAATGAGAGATTGTCTTCCAAAGATAGCGGATATACCCGAAAAACGGAAGATGAGATGGTGTTGTCGTCGCTTGAACCTCACGAAAGGCAGAAGACAATGACCAACATCGCAACTCCCGCTGATATTGCCAATGCGCCCGAAGCATCCCGCTCCTTGCTGGAGCAGGTCAAATCGCAACTCGGGAGCGTTCCCAACCTCTTTCGGGTCGTCTCCAACAGCCCGGCGGCCCTGGAAGGCTATCTCGCCATGTCGGGTGCGCTCGGCAAGGGCAGGCTTCCCGCCAAGACCCGCGAAGGGATCGCCCTGGCCGTGGCGCAGATCAATGGCTGCGGCTACTGCCTTGCGGCACACACCTACATCGGCAAGAACCTCGCAAAGATCGACGACGCTGAAATTGCAGCCAATCGCAGCGGCAGATCCATCGACGCCAAGGTGGATTCCGCCGTCCGATTTGCCGTCAAGGTCGCGGTTGAGCGCGGCCATGTCACCCGCGAGGATGTCAGTGTCGTCAAGGCAGCCGGTTACGACGACGCGCAGATCGTCGAGATCGTCCAGCACGTAGCCCTCAATACCTGGACGAATTACATCAACGAAGTCGCTGGCACGGAAATCGATTTTCCCGCCGTATCCTGAAGCGCTGAATGGAAGTCGGCCGGGTATCGCGGTCGACTTCCGCTTGAACCGGAGAGCGATATGTCCCGACCCCCTTTACCGCCGTTTGACAAGGAAAGCGCCATCATCAAGGTCCGCCGGGCCGAAGATGCCTGGAATGGGCGCGATCCGGATGTTGTGTGTCTGGCCTATACCCCTGACAGCCGTTGGCGAAATCGATCGGAATTCATTGAGGGACGGCAACAGATCCGTGGCTTCCTTGCGCGCAAATGGGCGTGCGAGCTCGAATATCGGCTGATCAAGGAACTATGGGCCTATCAGGACAATCGCATCGCAGTGCGGTTTGCGTACGAATGGCACGACCATTCCGGCCAATGGTTCCGGTCTTACGGAAACGAGAACTGGGAGTTCGATGGCGAGGGTCTGATGCGGTTGCGCATCGCCAGCATCAACGATTTGCCCATTCATGACGGTCAACGTGTCTTTCATTGGAGGCCTGGTCCCAGGCCGCATGACCATCCGTCGTTGAGCGAACTGGGGTTATAAAGGAGATCAGGTCCATGTCCGAAATCAGAAACCCTGTCCCCAGCGACGTCGCCTTCACGTCTGCGGTGAAGGCTGCCCAGACCCGGAGGAATTCGAGGGCAGCTTATGCACGCATGGAGGACCATGGCTCCTGGCCGGTGGATCTGTCCCCGGACCTTGTTCGGTTCATCGAAAGCAGAAAGAGCGCATTTCTGGGAACGGCAAGCGCCGACGGACAACCTTATATCCAGCATCGTGGCGGTCCTGCCGGTTTTCTCAAGGTGCTGGATCCGCGTACGGTGGCTTTTGCCGATTACGCGGGAAATCGCCAGTACATCACCATAGGCAATCTGTCGGAAAACCCGAAGGCCCACCTGTTCCTGATCGATTACGATCTGCGTCAGCGCGTCAAGCTGTGGGGCCGGGTTCTGGTTGTCGAGGGCGACCGGGATCTGATTGCCCGTCTGTCGCCGCCCGACTATCGGGCGCGGATCGAGCGAGCCATGCTTTTCACGGTCGAGACATGGGATGTCAATTGTCCGCAGCATATCCCGCATCTTGTGGAGCCGGAGCCTCTGCGGGCTGCAATCGCCGAACGTGACCTCAAGATTGCGGCGCTGGAGCGTGATATCGAGGAACTCAAGCGCCGTGGGGATCGACCGGTTCAGGAGTGAATTTGCGCAACCACCGGGGATGTCCGTGCGGGCGTTCTCACCAGCACAATCTCACCGCCGTTCCGATGGCAGGCGCGCGACCGACCTTGATGCACGGCGATGTGATGACGCGCTCCAACTTCGATGTAACGAACCGCCCCTCCTTGACGAAATGTCCATCGTGCGCCACCGCGAACCAGATCGAGGCCAGACGCCCCGTGCACGAGATGACCGATGTCACCTCGGGGACACGGGCTTAATGCTCGGGTTCATCAGTTCGGAGAGGTGGAGTGGTCCCCAAGCCGACCGAGGGTTTTCCTTCTGTCCATTGAGATGAGGTGCCGGCGATGCGTATCTACCTTCTCGCCATGCTGGCGGCAGCGCTGGCTTCCCCAATCGCTGCAGAGGTTCCATGCGGCGCAAGTACCGGCTGTCCGATTCCGGGCGGAGAATATCGCATTGCCTTTCCCGCGGACGGCGACGTGAGAGGTGCCTTCGTCTATTTTCACGGATGGAAGGGATCGGCGGATCTGCAAATGGAGCAGCGGCCCCTGGTCGCCATGACGCTTGCTCATCACCTCGCTTATGTGGCGGTCGATGGCATCGAGGGAGGATGGTCCTTTCCCGGCAGTCCGACCGTCCGGCGGGATGAAAGGCGCTTTATCGGAGCCCTGTTCGATGATCTGAGGCAGCGGTATCATTTTACGCCGGACAGGATCGTCATCGGCGGGTTTTCGATCGGCGCGTCGATGGCTTGGTATACTGCATGCCAACAGGGTGAAAAGGCGGCCGGAATGGTGACGTTCTCCGGTGTGTTCTGGAACCCGTTACCAAAGCCCTCCGACTGCGTGTCCGAAATCCCGCCAATGGTGCACTTTCACGGTCGCGCCGACACCACATTCCCCCTGGAAGGGCGGGCCATCGGCGACCATTTTCATCAAGGGGACGCCTTCAAAAGCCTTGCCATCATGCGCCAGCGGGCACGATGCGATGTGACGGAGACCAGACAGATTGTCGTGGGCGGTATCGTCTGTGACGATGTTCCCGATTGCCTTCGCGGTGACAGCATCATGTGTCTTCACAACCGCGGCCACGAGGCGCGCGCGGGGTGGCTCGACGCTGGCCTTGCCGTTCTGGGCTTCCCGAAATAGCCACTCCCCGCCGCTTCATGAGTTGCTTCCGCAGCCTGTAACAAACTGTCATCCCCAGACGTATCGGACAAGAGTGGAAGTGCTCCCACGCAGTTTTCAATCGGTCCGGCCCCATTGTGGCGCCGGTGCCCAACAGGAGCAAAGCGATGCTGAATTCGGTTGTCACGCCCAACAGGGGACATCCCGTCGTCTACTACTTTGCGTCAGGTGCTGCCGTATGGGGGCAGGCAATCACCCCGAGCATTGCGCATCTGGTGCAAACCCAACGGCGGATTGCTATCGATTATGCGCGCATCGCGCCGGGGATCGTTTTTCAGGTTGTGTCCGGTCAGGTGATGACACCCCACGTCATCGACCAATCAACCTTCCGGTTCCATGCCGACGCCGCAACACTTCGCCAGGCGATGAGCAGCCCCGAGGCAACGCCGGATGCAGTGCTTCGATGCGAGGTCGGGGATGCCTGCGTTCTCAAGCTGTGGGGCCGTGTTGCGAAGGACGAACAGGCGCCCCCATGGGACCCGCAGTCCCACGATGGCGCCGCCATGACGGTTCCGATCATCTTTACGGTGACGTTCTGGGAGATTGCGCCGTCTTCGGAAGCGCAGATCCGCAACCTGACCCGGGAAGTCGCAGAAAAAGACCGATTGATCCGAGAGCTCACCGGGAAGGTGGCGCTCGCCATGTGTTCCCAATAGGTCCGGTTTCCTGGTCTGCCCGCACAAACGCTTGATCGTGATGGATGTAACCTTTCCCCTGGCCACGGCGAAATAGGTGGGTGGTGATTATCCCGGAAAAGGATCGAAAAATGACCGGCTTGTTACGAAAACTACTCCCGCTTGCCTCTGCTCTGACGCTCTCCCTGGCTGCCAACGCGTTTGCGGAAGAAATCTTCGCGACCAAAGGGGTCGCGATCAATGGTTATGATCCCGTCGCCTATTTCACCGATCACAAGCCGGTAAAAGGCTCGGACAAATATACAGCAAACTATAAGGGAGCCACCTTCCATTTCGCATCGGCGGCCCATCGGGACGCATTCATCGCCGATCCGGCGCATTTCGCGCCACAATATGGCGGCTACTGTGCGTACGGGACCGCTCAGGGACACAAGGCCCCGACCGAACCCCAGGCGTTCACCGTGGTGGGGAACAAGCTCTACCTCAATTACGACGACAGCGTCCTTAAGGCCTGGCGAGAGGATGTGCCCGGCAATATCGCGAAGGCCGATGCGAACTGGGATACGGTCAAATTGCAGCCGGAGCCGTGATCCTGGCCTGCCTCTCCGGCAAAAGCCCATCCGCCGCGCGGATGGGCATCCCGTCAGACCCAAGTGACCGGGTGGATCATGATCGCCTTGCCTCGCATCGCCGGAATGTCCCTCATTGGCCTTCATGACAACGACAGCCGCTGTGTCGGCATCCGAAACTCCCCTGGTGTGCAAGCTCTGCGTCGGACGGGGAGGCGCTGGCCAGTTGCATCTGCACTGGCAGATGCAACGCGGATATTATCTCCATCGGCAATATCGTTCCGCGCGAACTCTTGATGGTCACGCTGTGCCCGTTACGACCCTGCCTGGCACGCAAAAGGACGTCGAGAATTTTGGCGTCCGCTGGGGACAAGGAGAGGATCTGCCGGCATGTATCTCCTTGTAAAGACTGTTCATGTTTTTGCCGTCGTTCTGACGATCGGCGGCGTTTTGTTGCTCGCCATGACGTTGAGAACCATCCATCCCCGGATTGATGAACGATCCCGCCACGTCGTTGAGAGCGTCCTGAGGTGGGATATCGTCGTAACCACACCGGCCCTGGCGGTCGTCTGGTTGGCGGGCTTCACCATGGCGTTCGGGGCGGGATGGGATACGTCGATATGGCTTCTGCTGAAGATGATACCTGTTGTCTTCCTGACGGGGCTCCACACCATCGGGGCTGACATGCTTCGCCGCGCGCTCCGCGGACAGGTGAAGTTGCCGGCGTTGGTGCGGCACGCACCGGTCGCCACGCTCGTCGCATTCGCCGCGATTGCGTGGCTGGCCGTCGTGAAACCTTTCTAGAGCTTGAACAGAAGCGGAGGTTGTGACCAATCAACCCCAGGTGCCGGTTGGTTCTAGTCCGTAACGGCAGACAGGATCGGGCCGCCGTTCGGGCGTTGGACGAGGACTGCGGTCTTCAAGCCATGTTCCGAGGCCGGCAAGGTGAAAGACGCACGCCGGCCATTCCACATTCCCAAGCGGTCAAGACGGCGAACCACATGCGTATGCGGCAGTGTGCTGCCGCGATTTTCACCGCGCGCCACCGGAACCGCTTCAATGGCAGGATCATAGCGAATGAGCCAGACATCGGCCGGAAGTGTTGTCTCCGACCAACCGACCTGCACTGTCCCTCCGCGCAGCGCCAGGCTTGGCCCGTTCAGCGGTTGAGCCGCGGCAAGAAGCGCTTCAACATCGTCGAGCCGGTTGCCGACGGTGGTGGCGAGTCCATTCACCACCATCTGCGGGGTATAAGGACCGGGTTGGTTGAGAGCCGGCTCATAGGTGATCTGCCGTTGGGTGAATTCCGGCTTTCCGAAGGTGTCCTTCCAGCCGAGATAGTCCCAGTAGGTCACCGAAAAACTGAGCGCCAGAACATCCGGCCGCCGGCTGATTTTGCCAAGATTGGCATTGGCCGGCGGACAGGACGAGCAGCCCTGACTGGTGAACAGTTCGACGACGGTCAGTGACCGATCTGCCGCATGAGCAGGCATTGCCATCCCCACGACGACAGAGAAGGCAAAGGCCGCTTTCTGAATTTCATTGACATGAGCCATGGCACGCTCCCGAAAAGGATCATCACACCCTGGTGGATCCAAGGTGACACAGTGAATTCGTTGAGACATGCGGGAATGTTACGGTGTCACAGCTTCGTGAGCCTGCGACGATTATCAATACGCTCTGTAACAATGGTAGAGGCGCGTGCGAACCAAGGGCTCAACACAAATAATCCCTGGAGTTCCCATGCGCTTGCCTCGACTTATCCGTCTCGCCATCGCCGTAGCCTTGAGCTTTACCGCGCCGTATCCGGCGCTCGCCGATGACGTGTCCTTCGCGGCCAAAGATGGGGTGCAGATCCACGCAGATCTTCGCAAGCCGATCGGGACCAGCCGAGGCACGATCCTCCTGTTCCACATGGCCGGATCGAACAAAAGCGAATATGAACCTCTCGCGCCGCTCCTCAACAAGGCGGGGTTCGGGACCCTTGCCGTCGATCAACGTTCGGGCGGCGACCTGTGGGGGGCCGTGAACGAAACGGCTGCGAATTCCCGGACAAGCCACACCTACGCGGACGCCCTACCTGATCTTGAGGCAGCCCTGGGTTACGCGACAGCACATACCAGCGCTCCCATTGCTGTGTGGGGATCGAGCTATTCGTCGGCGCTCGTGTTTGTCGTTGCGGCACACCATCCGGAGGTCAAAGCGCTCCTGGCATTTTCGCCGGCCGAATATATCAGCGGCTACTCGATCCAGGAAGAAGCATCCCGTTTGACGATTCCGGTCTTTATCACCTCTGCACCGGACGCCGAGGAAGTGATGAGTGCGATGGCCTTGGCGAAAGCTGTGCCAAACGGTCTGGCGCAACAATATGTGCCAAGGCACGGCGTCCATGGTTCCTCCAGCCTTCGACATGACGCCAATCCCGTGGGCGCCGCGGAAAACTGGAGGCACGTCCTGGCTTTTCTGGATAAGGCCATGCCGCGCTCCTGAGCCATTTCCGCTCAGTGCAAGGCAATGTCGAAGCCGTAAAAGGCATGCAAAAATGGGTCAGCCGACTGCACCAGTTCGGCGCGCGCAAGCTGCTCAACTCCCATCCAGGAGAAGACGATCCTATGGCCCCCGATCTCGCCTTTTCAGCGAGACCGGGGATTTTGAATTCAGAGGACGCTAACGTTCTCAGCCTTCGACTTGCCTGTCTTCCGGTCTTGGCCCACGTCGTAGCTGACCTTCTGGCCATCGGTCAGCGAAGCGCCGAAGCCTACAGCCGAGATGTGGACGAACACATCCGGTCCACCATTGTCCGGGGTGATGAAGCCGAAGCCCTTGTCCTGAGCGAAAAACTTTACGGTACCAGTTGCCATCTTTATCCTCTTTGATTCGAAGCGCCGAAAAGCAATAGCGATCCGACAAGCGCCCAGCAAGGCATGTTTGGTCCGTGGCCCTGGGAAGACGCAGGTTGAGGGCGTCGCTTAACGTCCCCATGACGTTTGAGAGTGTAGTTCGATCCCAACTGCAAGCCGTTCGTCAACGCAACTGTGTTTGTCGCCCAGTCGCTGTTTAACGGATAACGGAGCGTCAGTTTGCCGCTCGATGGCAGCAGCTGTGAGCGTTGGCGGCTTCCTGACCTATGCATAATCTTCGCCTGCAGCCGGGAATATTGCCCAATGACGCGGTCTGAACGATACCGATGTCTTCAGTGCGGCTGGGTTGTCGAGGGCAATGTCGACCTCGACACGAAGACGCCCACCGCCGAGTTCAAGCTCCACTCGGCGTGAGCCGGCAAGCCTTCGGCTGCCGATGACCACGCCGCTCAGGCAGCCGCCGCAGCCATCGACGAAATCCACATCGTGCGGACGGAAGAAGAGAGAGCCCCGTCCGGCCTGTTCGCTCTTGAGGCCGGTCGGCCGGTCGTCAAGCCAGACGACGCCGTTCTCCACGCGGACGGGAAGTTCGGATGCCTCGCCGATAAAGCGGTGCACGAAGGGCGATCCCGGCCGATCATAGACATCATCGGCGGAGCCGATCTGTTCGATCCTGCCCTGGCTCATCACGACCACCCGGTCGGCCAGCTCCAGTGCCTCTTCCTGGTCATGGGTGACGAAGACGGTCGTGTGTCCGGTCCGGTCGTGGAACTCGCGCAGCCATTTTCGCAATTCCTTGCGCACTTTGGCATCGAGCGCGCCGAACGGCTCGTCGAGCAGCAGCACGCGCGGCTCGATTGCCATGGCGCGGGCAAGGGCCACGCGCTGACGCTGGCCGCCGGACAACTGGTTGGGATAGCGCTTTTCCAGACCGGTGAGTTGCACCATGTCCAGAAGCTCTGCGACCCGCTGGCGTGTTTCCGCCTTGGAGGGACGCGTCGCGGCAGGCCTTACCCTCAGCCCGAACCCGATGTTTTCCGCCACCGTCATATGACGAAACAGCGCATAATGTTGAAAGACGAAGCCGATGTTCCGCTCCTGAACGCTTTTGTGCGAGGCATCCTCGCCGCCGAACAGGATCTGCCCCTCGGTCGGCTGATCCAGACCCGCAATCAGCCGCAGAAGAGTCGTCTTGCCGGAGCCGGACGGCCCGAGCAGCGCAATCAGTTCACCGGACCGGATATCGAGCGAGACATCGTTCAATGCCGGGAAGCGGGCGAATTCCTTGGTCACATGGGAAACGGAAACATCCATGATGTTTTCAGGCCTTTCAGTGTCGGCGACCGCCGGCATTGCCGGCGCCGAAGCGGATTTCCAGAAGGGTCTTGAGGACAAGCGTGACCAGCGCCAAGGCGGCCAGCAGCGAGGCGACGGCGAAGGCGGCGGCCATGTTGTATTCGTTGTAGAGGATCTCGACATGCAGCGGCATGGTGTTGGTCAGCCCGCGGATATGACCCGAGACCACCGAGACCGCGCCGAACTCGCCCATGGCGCGGGCATTGCAGAGCAATACGCCATACAGCAGGCCCCATTTGATATTGGGCAGTGTCACGTACCAAAAGGTCTGCCAGCCGGATGCGCCGAGCGAGAGCGCCGCCTCCTCGTCACCGGTGCCTTGGTCCTGCATCAGGGGGATCAGTTCACGCGCGACGAAGGGGAAGGTGACGAAGACGGTGGCAAGCACGATGCCCGGCACGGCAAACAGGATTTCGATCCCGTAGCTCTTCAGCATCGGGCCAAGCACGCTTTGGCTGCCGAACAGCAAGACATAGACGAGACCGGAAATCACCGGTGAGATCGAAAACGGCAGATCGATCAGCGTGATCAGGAAGGCCTTCCCCCTGAACTCGAACTTGGCGATGGCCCAGGCGGCGGCGAGACCGAAGACGAGGTTGAAAGGCACAGCTATGGCGGCGACCGTGAGAGTGAGCCGGATGGCCGCAGCCGCATCCGGCTCGACCAGCGCCTCCGCGTAACGTTCGACGCCGTTACGGAAGGCTTCGACGAAGACGGTGATCAGCGGCAGAAACAGGAAGAATGCGAGGAAGGCGCCGCCGATGCCGATCAGCACCAGCTTGGTCAGCGGTGTCTCGTCGGTGGGGTTGCGGAAAGCGCGCGTGCGCGATGGGCGCTCAGCCATGTCCATATCTCCCACGGCTCCAGGCCTGGATCAGGTTGATGACGAGCAGCATGGCAAAGGAGATCGCCAGCATCATCGTCGCGATGGCGGTCGCGCCGGCATAGTTGAACTCCTCCAGGCGAATGACGATCAGAAGCGGTGCGATCTCGGAGACATACGGAATATTCCCGGCGATGAAGACGACGGAGCCGTATTCCCCGACGCCACGGGCGAAGGCCAGCGCGAAGCCGGTCAGGATCGCTGGCGTCAGGCTGGGCAGGAGCACCTTGAAAATGGTCTGGAAGCGGTTGGCGCCAAGCGTCGCCGCCGCCTCTTCCACCTCGCGGTCGATCTCCTCCATCACCGGCTGCACGGTGCGCACCACGAAGGGCAGGCCGATGAAGATCAGGGCGATGGTGATGCCGATCGGCGTATAAGCGATGCGGATGCCGAACGACGTGAACCAGGAGCCGATCCAGCCTTGCGGCGCATAGAGCGCGCTGAGCGCAATGCCGGCGACCGCTGTCGGCAGCGCAAAGGGCAGATCAACCATCGAATCGATGAGCCGGCGCCCCGGAAATTCATAGCGGACCAGCACCCAGCAGATCAGCACGCCGAAGACGGCATTGATGACCGCTGCGATCAAAGCCGTGCCGAAGCTGATCTTCAGCGCCGCGAGCGTGCGGACGTCGGTGAGGATGGCCAGGAACTCGGCGCCGGACAGCGAACTGGCGCGCCAGACGAGACCCGCCAGCGGAATGAGGATGATGAGCGAGAGGTAGGCGACTGAAAAACCGAGCGTCAACCCGAAGCCCGGGATGATGCTCGGCTCTTTCATTCGCCACCGCTTCGATGCGGTTGCGGATGTCATTCGCAGCGGACTCCCTAGCGCGCGGGCTTGTAGATCTGGTCGAAGATGCCGCCATCGCCGAAGTGCTCGGGCTGCGCCTTCTTCCAGCCGCCAAAGAGCGGATCGTCGATCGTCACCAGCTTGATGTCCGGCAGGGCCTTCAGCAGCTCGGGTTTGACCACGTCACGCTTGGCCGGGCGGTAAAAATGCTTGGCGGCAAGGTTCTGTCCCTCACTGGAGTACAAATACTGCAGGTAGGCTTCCGCCACCTTGCGCGTGCCCTTGGCGTCGACATTGGCATCCACCACTGCGACCGGCGGCTCCGCGAGAATGGAAATCGGTGGCACGACGATCTCGAAGGCGTCCTTGCCGAACTCCTCGCCGGCCAGATAGGCCTCGTTCTCCCAGGCGAGCAGGACATCGCCGATCTGGCGCTGCGCGAAGGTGACGGTGGAGCCGCGCGCGCCGCTGTCCAGCACCGGGGCGCGCTTGTAAAGGTCGGCGATGTAGGCCTTGATCTTGTCCTGGTCGCCCTTGAATTCTTCGTTCGCCCAGGCCCAAGCGGCAAGGTAGTTCCAGCGCGCACCGCCGGAGGTTTTTGGATTGGGGGTGACGATCTGGACGTCACCCTTCACCAGGTCACCCCAATTGTGGATGTTCTTCGGGTTTCCCTTGCGAACGAGGAAGACGATGGTGGAGGTATAGGGCGAGGAATTGTCAGGCAGGCGCCCGCGCCAATCCGCCTTGATCTTGCCACCGTTCTGGACGATCGCATTGATGTCGCTTTCCAGCGCCAGCGTCACGACATCGGCTTCAAGCCCGTCGATGACCGAGCGCGCCTGCTTGCCGGAGCCGCCATGCGATTGCTGGATGGTAACGGTCTCACCGGTTTCGGCCTTGTAATGTTTTGCAAAGGCCGCGTTGAAATCCTTGTAGAATTCGCGGGTCGGGTCGTAGGAAACGTTGAGCAGTGTCGTATCGGCCATGACCTGGGGCGCCACCAGCAGGGATGCAAGCACGCCGGCTGCGGCAAGACCGAACAATCGTATGGATCTGGACATGAGGCTTCCTCCGTTGACTGCGATCAGACTACTAGCGCAGTAGACTAAGTCAACGCGGCTTCTTTCGACGGGAAAAGTGTTTCCCTTCGCGTCTGCCGGAGAGAACGGGAGCCATCAGCAGGCTGGCTGGGCCGCAATGTGCACGTCGTGAAGCCGGCGATTGGCGCATAAAACATTCGGGCGAGCGACCGGCTTGATCCGAAAATCTCGGAGTATCGTCTCACCAGTAAAGCAACAGAACGCTGCCGGCGACGAGGAAGCTGGCAAGCGAGACCGGCCATCCGAGCTTCAGGAAGTCCCTGAAACGGTAATGGCCGAGCCCATAGGCCAGCGTGTTGTTGTGGTGGCCGAAGGGGGTGAGGAAGTCGCAGGAGGCTCCGACGGCAACTGCCATGACGAGCATCTGCGGCGAAAGCTGCGTGGCATGCCCAATCTCGATGGCGATCGGCGCCAGGATGGTCACGGTCGTTGCATTGTTGACGAAGGGCGTGATGGCCATGGCGGTCGCAAGCAGTGCAAAGACCGCGACGGGCGCAAAGGTGAGGGGCAGGTGATCTGCCAGCGCTGATGCAATGGCAGCCGCAGCGCCCGTGGTGCCCACGGCCTCGCCCAAGGGGAGCATTGCGCTGAGAATAACGAGGATCGGCCAGTTGAGGGTGCGAAGGGCCGATCGGATGTCGAGCTTGCCGGTCAGGCAGAGAAAGGCCACGACCCCGCCAAGTGCCACTTCGGGTGCGACGAGGCCGCAGGCGACCGCCACCACTCCCACTGCGAATACCGCAAGCGGTATGACACCGACGACGGTCGTGCCGGAATTGGGCTTCTCCGCAACTTCGACCAGGTCATGATAGGCAATGAAAGCCCCGATCGCGGCTTCATCACCTTCGAGAAGCAGGATGCTGCCGACCCTGAGGGCCACTTCCTCGAAAGGCCCGTCATAACGCACCTGTTCGCCTTCGACCTGCAGGATCTCCACGCCCGTGTTGTCCGTCAGGTTCTGCGCGGCGATGGAGGAGCCGGCCAGAAGGCTGTGTGGCATCACGATCGCGCTGAGGCGCCGTCGTTCGCCGGTGTGTGCCCGGCGCCAGTAGGAGACGGCTCCTGCTGCAAGCGCGCGGTCGAGCGCCTTCGGCTCTGCGTCCACCAGCAGTCGGTCCGATGCATCTATGGTGGTATCCGGCCGGAGCGGAAAGATCCGTTTCCCGTCGCGGATGATATTGTGGATGCGCCCACCAAGCCGCGTCTGAAGGGTGGCGACCGACGGAGGCGGCAGTTCGGAGACGGATATCCGCAGTTCCGTCGTGACTCGGGAGAGGCTCTGGGTGTCCCCGTCCGTTTCGGAGTCGCCTTCGTCCATCAGCGTGCGCGGCAACCAGAAAGCCATAGCGAGCAATCCGGCTGCGGTGGCGAGAATGCCGACCGGTGCAAAGTCCAGCAGGGCAAAACCCTGCATCCCGGCGCGCTGCAAGAAGGTGCTGGCAATGAGGTTGGGTGGCGTGCCGATCGAGGTCCACAGCCCGCCCAGCAATGTGGCATAGGAGAGCGGGAGGAAGATCCAGCGCACGGGCACCCGTCCTCGCGCCATCAGGGAAAAGCAGGCCGGCAGCATCAGGGAGAACGCCGCGATGTTGTTCATCACGCTCGACAGGACGGCGGCGATGACGCAAAGCACCAAGATCTGCATGCGAGGGTCGATGAACCGACGGCCCAAGACGTCTCCGATCCGGTCGAAGACATGGCTTCGCGCCAGCGCATGGACGATCAGCAGCACTTCAAGGACGGTGATGACCGCGGGGTTGGTGAGACCCGAGAAGATGCGATGGACTGGAACAAGCCCCAGCACAACGCCCGCAACCAGCCCGGCGATCGCCACGTTCTCGGCGCGGAATCGGTCGCTTGCGAAGGCGGCAAGCAGACCCGCGAGCAGGATGATGATCAGGATCTGGCTGGGCGTCACACCTGAACTCATCTCGTCGTGGAACCGGTCAGGGTCACAATAGACGAGCACCGCGGCATCGGCATCCAGAACTTTTTCCCGCGCCGGGCGTTTTGGAGTGGAAAATGTCTACTAAAGAAGTAGACTGAATCATTCTGTGTTGCAGTCCAGGCTCGCCGGAAGGGCCTGGCCGAAGGCGAAGTTTCACATCGTTCCAACGGGAGATGGTGATATGCACGGCAGCAAGACATCCGACAATACGCTCGCCTGGGCGACCTTCCTGGCTTCCTACCTGCTCATCGTTCTGATGATTTCCGTGCCGATCGGCCGGCAACCGGACTCCCCGGGACCGAGGCACGTGGCCGCCGCGTCTGACCGCATGAAATAGCAGGGCCCCAAACACGTCAACCGATAGGGTGAAAGGAGTGCCACGATGCGAGGATTCACTGGTCGTGAGCGAAGCGGACGGTTATATGGAGGGACAAGATTCTGTCTTGAAACTCTCCGAGAGGAAGTTCCATTCCATGCTGTCGATGAAGGGCAAGTACGGGCTGAAAGCGCTCACCCACCTTGCCGGACTGCCTCCAGGCGTGATGGCGCAATCGGTCGAGATTGCCGAAAAACACGCGATTTCGAAGAAATTCCTCGACGCCATTCTCGCGGACCTGCGCCACAGCGGTTTCGTGCAGACCCGCAAGGGGCGCGGCGGCGGTTACTGCCTGACGCGGTCTCCCGACGTCATCATGGTGGGGCATGTCCTCAGGGTCCTGGATGGCCCCCTGGCGCCGATCCATTGCGCCAGCCGGACGGCCTACCAACGCTGCCACGACTGTGCGGACGAAAACGCCTGTGCCGTGCGGCTGACCATGCTGGAGGTGCGCGAAGCGATCGCCGCCGTGCTGGACAACAAGTCTCTCACCGCCATGCGGCAGATGGTGGAGGACGAAAAGGCGGACCTGGAAACGGCAGCACTTTCCGCCTCCTGACGGGACTTGGCCCTCTCGCAACCCGGGAGATGGCATCATGACGCTGCATGTCGCCATTATCGGCGGTGGCGCCAGCGGAACGCTGACCGCCGCACACCTGCTTCAGCGGCGGGTGAACCCCCAGAGATTGCGGATCACCATCGTGGAGGCGCGGCAGGATGTCGGATGCGGCGTCGCCTATTCGACGGTTCAGGCCTGCCACCTGCTCAACACGCGCGTTCACAACATGAGCGCCTTCCCCGACGATCCCACGCATTTCAGCCGATGGCTGGAGGGGCAGGGTTTTGGCCCGGGCCGGGATATGGATTTCGTGCCGCGCAAGACCTACGGGCGGTATCTCGCCGACCTGCTGGGACCGGCGGCAGAGGGCGGCTTGGTGCCGCGCCTGCAGATCCTGGACCAGGAATGTGTGGCGTTGCGGGTTCACGACCATGGCGTCGAGGTTGGCCTGGCGGATGGCAGCGTGCTGCCAGCGCATTTTGCCATTCTCGCAACCGGCATCTGCCGCGACGATCAGAAGGCCTCGGGATTGGAGGACCCGTGGTCGCGTCCATCCGATGCTGATCCGGCGTCTCCTGTGGTTCTGGTCGGCACGGGGCTGACCATGGTCGACATGGTCCTGTCTCTCCTCAACGCGGGCCAGTCTGCGCCGATCTACGCGATCTCTAGGCGGGGTCTCCTGCCGCAACCACACAGGCCAACGAAACCACTGAAGCTGTCAACTGCCGACATTCCCATGGGATCGAGCGCCGGTTACCTGCTGCAATGGCTGCGAACCACAATTCGGGCGCATGAGGCCGCAGGAGGAGACTGGCGCGATGTCATGGACGGGTTGCGACCGCATACACAACTCCTGTGGCGACACCTTCCCCCTGACAGTCGGCAAAGATTTCTCCGGCAAGGTTCGAGCCTCTGGGAGACGCATCGTCATCGCATGCCGCCCTCGTCAGCCGCCCGCATGGAGGAGGCTCGGGCCGCCGGTCTTCTCCGCATCGTCAAGGGTCACTTCCAGGGGGCCGAGCGACACGTCTCCGGCACAAGCGTCACCTATAGGCCATCCGGGGAGAAGTCTCTTGCACGTCTGGAGGGCGCCTATGCCATTGATTGCCGTGGATTTCGGCGCCTGTCACTCCCGACACCGAACCGGCTGCTGCAGTCGCTGGTGGATCAGGGGCTCGGCCGTCTCGATCCCTTAAGCCTCGGCCTGGACTTCGACCAGAATGACGCGCTGATCGACCGAGACGGCCGGAGTGCGCGCCGGATCTTCGGCGTTGGACCCATCACGCGAGCCACGCACTTCGAGATCACCGCCGTGCCCGACATTCGCGTTCAGGCGGCCTGCCTGGCCGAGCGGCTGATCGGCACGCCGGGGCTTTCGGCGACGCACACGGCCTAAACCGATAGACTGAAAACGGAGGTGATCTCATGTCCAAACTCGACATTCTCGGACTTGCCGGCAGCTTCAGCGTTCCGTCCAAAACACGGCGTCTCGTGGAGGAGGCTGTTTCCCGAACGGCGGCGCGCTTCGGCGGGCGCTCCAAGGTGATCGATCTTTCCCAGCTGCCACCCGGCTTCGCTCTCGCCCGCCAGATCCAGGATTTGACGGGTACGGCACGTGATGCGGTTCAACACATTGCCGAAGCGCGTGCGCTCGTCATCGCGACGCCCGTCCACAAGGGCAGTTACCCCGGACTCTTCAAGCATCTTTTTGACCTGCTTGATCCGATGATCCTGGCTGGCAAACCCGTTCTGCTGGCAGCCACCGGCGGAGGCGACAAGCACGCCCTTGTCATCGAGCATCACCTGCGGCCGCTCTTCGGCTTCTTCGAGGCACAGACGCTGGCCACCGGCGTCTACGCCTGCGAGCGCGACTTCGCTGGAGACGAAATCATCTCGCCCGCCCTGATCAGCCGCCTCGACCGCGCTGTCGGGCAGTTCGAGCCCTATCTGCGCAGGGGTGAGATCAGTCCTCAGCTTCCCACCCGGATCGACCGTTGGCGCGGAACGGATAGGCCTGTCGCGGCCAATTCCTGACCGCTTGCGCACACGAGAGGACTGTCCCGTCACGAGGCGCCGGTACGATGGAAGCCCGGTAGAGCCAGGGCTTCTTCAGCCAAAGCGATCGTCCAGAGATTGGAAATCCGTCAGGCCGACGCTTTGGCTGTATTCCTGATAAGTCACCATGGCCGATTGCCGCGCCTTGGGCGTGCCATCTCGCATGAGAACCGAAAGGGTGTCCTGGATCGCCCTGACTGCTGAAAACAGTGTCGATACGGCATAGAATACGACCTGAAAACCCATCTGCCCCAGATGGTCTGCCGTCAGTTCGGTTGTCTCGTTGCCATCGACGATGCTCACCACCTTCGGTCCTTCGACATGCCTGGCGACGGTCTCAATGTCACGGATGGATTTGATGCCGTCGACGAAGACAAGATCGGCGCCCGCGTCGCGATACATGTTCGCCCGGCGAATAGCCTCTTCGGCTCCAGAAGCGGGCAGGGCGTCGGTGCGCGCAATGATCAGAAGCTTGCCGGAATCGCGTGCCGCAAGGGCGCATTTCAACCGGCGGACATTCTCTTCGGCCGCGATCAGCTTAATGCCGGCCAGTTGGCCACAGCGCTTGGGCTGCTGCTGGTCTTCAAGGTGAATGGCCGCAACGCCGGCCTGCATATACTCCCTGACGGTACGGTCGATATTGGCCGGGCCACCGTAACCCGTGTCGGCATCCGCAATGATGGGTATCGAGACCACCCGCGCCATATTGCGGGCATGGGTCGTCATTTCCGTCTGGCTCATCAGGCCGAGATCGGGCAGGCCAAGATGACTGGCTGTTGCCCCAAATCCGGTCATATAGACTGCGGGAAAACCCGCCTGCTCCACCAAACGGGCTGTCAGTGGGTCGGGCGCGCCCGGTGCCATGACGATTTCGCCTCTGGAAATCAGGGCTTTCAAGCTGTCCGCGGGGTGCATATCGGTCTCCATGGCATGGGTCGGTGGTCAGGCGGAAATATCGACAGGAGCGCCGGGCGGGCCGAGATGCCCTTCCTGGATGGCTTTGATGTAGACCTCTCGCGTTCGGCCGACATGGCGCGACAAGGCCGTCTCGAGGGTGGGAAAGTCTTTCGCGGCGATCATGTCCGCCATGGCCCGGTGCTCGGTGAAGGACTCCCGCCGGCGCTCGTCATAGGCTGCGGTGATATTGGCACGCAGCGCTGCAATACGGCCGGCGACAAGGCTGTACGCGTCGCGCAGATAGGAATTGCCGCACAGGTCAAAGGCCAATTGGTGGAATGCGGTGTCGGCTGTCCCGTAGGCAACGCTGTCGCCTCGCGCGAGCGCCGCCTCCATATCCTGAAGGATTTGCGTCATACTGGACTGATAGGCTGCCGGCGCATGGCCGACGGCCGCCTTGATGCCCTGAAGCTCCAGCATGAGCCGGTAATCGCAGATTTCGCCGATATCCGCGACATTGGTCTCGAAAACGAACGAACCGCGTTTTGAGCGAACGACGACAAGGCCTTCCTTCGACAGGATCGCCATGCAATCGCGGATCGGGGTGCGGCTGATGCCCAATTGCCGCGCCAGCTTTTCCTCCGAGATGTTCTCACCCAGACGCAACTGTCCGGTGACGATCGCCTCACGCAACTGTGCGGCTGCAATCTCTGCCAAGGAATGCGGTTGCGCAATTTTTCTCATGTCATCCGTCCCTTTTTCAGGCGCATCACGGCCGGAACAGCCCAGACGACACATACAAGCAGGGCAAGGCCGGCAGCAATCGGTCTCTCGACAAAGACCAGGGGAGCGCCGTCCGCCTTGATCAACGATGTCACCAGGTTCCGCTCCACCAGCGGCCCCATCACCAGTCCGAGGATCAAGGGGGCCACAGGGAAGCCGTTCTCTTCCATGAGATAGGCAAACAGGCCGAGCACCAACATGATGATGATGCCCGAGGCGGCCGCATTGATCGAGTAGGCGCCGACAACGCAGAAACCGAGAATGAGCGGGGCGAGCATGAGCTTGGGGACCCGCAGCACCTGCGAGGCCTGGGCGATGGCCAGCAATCCGAACGGCACGATGAGGATATTGGCCAGGAAGAAGGTGACGAAGATGGCCATCACCTCATTGGGTTTGTTGATGAAAACCAGTGGGCCGGGGTTGAGGCCCTTCATGTAGAGGACGCCGATAACGATTGCCGTGATGGAATCGCCCGGGATGCCGAAGACGGTGGCCGGAACGTAGGCACCCGACAGGGCGGAGTTGTTGGCCGAACAGGCATCCACCAGGCTTTCTTCCGAACCCTTGCCATAAAGCTCCGGCTGTTTCGAAAAGCGCTTGGAGACTGCGTAGGAAATCCATGATGCGATGTCGGAGCCCGCACCCGGCAGGATGCCGACCGTCGTGCCGATCACCGATCCCCTGAACAGGTTGGCCTTGTAGCGCCAGAGAACGGCTGCAAGCCCATCGAACATGCGAAACGGATTGCCCACCGGCGCGGCAGGAGGAGTTCGTTCGCGGTTGACGAAGGTTCTCACCAGCTCAGGAATGGCGAACACCCCAATCAGCGCCGGCACGAAGGCCACGCCGTCGAGAAGCGTGGCAAAGCCGAAAGTGAACCGCGGATGCCCGATCGTGGTGTCCATTCCGACCGTCGCAATCATCAACCCGAACAGCAATGACATCAGCGATTTCAACAACGAACCGGAGCCAAGCATGACGGCGGCGGACAGGCCGAGCAATGCCAGCCAGAAATACTCGAAAGAGGTGAAGTTGAGCGACACCTCGGCCAGTTGCGGTGCTGCCAGCATCAGAACCGCGGACCCGAACAGTCCGCCGATCGCCGATGCGACCACGGAGATGCCGAGTGCCCGTCCGACGCGCCCCTGGAGGGTCAGGGCGTTGAGGTCTCCGATGTAGGCCGCCGAGGCGGCTGTGCCGGGAATGCGGATGAGGGCGGCTGGAATATCTGAGGCAAAGATCGCCATGGCCGCTGTCGTGACAATGGCCGCGATGGCGGGGACCGGCTCCATGAAAAAGGTGATCGGGACGAGAATGGCGGTCGCCATCGTGGCCGACAATCCGGGGACCGCTCCGACAAACAAACCGAATGCGGAACAACTGACCATCACGATCACCATGTTCCAGTTGAACACCAGCGAGATGACGGTATCGAAATCGGCGTACATCACAGCAGCCCCTTCACAAAGCCGGACGGCAAGGGAACATAAAGAAGGCGCGTCATGACCAGATGCACCGTCAGCACGAAGATGGCGGAGACCGCGATCCATCTGGCTCTGTGCAGACCTGCTGCGTAGAACAGCGCCGACAGCAGCAGCGTGCCCCCGACCGGGAAGCCGACGGTCTCGAACGTGACGCCCAGAAGCAGGGTGCCGAACACCGCCACGGCAACACAGGCGACACGCGAGCCAATGCGCCAGCCCTCATGGATGCAGACGAGTTCATCCCTGGATATTCTCCGGCCCTGCCAGACAAGCAGGAGGCCGCCCAGGGCGCACAGGCCGCCGAGCAATGTCGGGAATGTCGAGGGGCCGATCATCTGCCCTGGCATCGCCGGAAAACTCTGTGCCTGCCAAAGAACCCAGCCGCCGAAGGCGATCAACAGCAAGCCGATGAGCGAGTCGTGAAGTTTCATGAAAACCCCTCCGCAATGGTGAGGCCCGCCTGCGCAAGCAGGCGGGCCTTCCATGCATTACTTGGCGAGACCGACCGATTTCAGCGTGTCACCGAGAGTGGCATCCGATTTTTCCATGAAGCGTCCGAACTTCTCGCCAGGCGTCCATTGCGTCGCATATCCGCGCTCCTTCATGAAGGAGAGGTAGGTGGGGTCACTGACGACCTCCTCGACCGCTTCGCTCAGCTTGATGGTCACATCGGCCGGGAGGCCGGCAGGTGCGACGATGCCGCGCCAGGACCCCATGGCAAAGGCATGTCCTGAGGCCTCTTCAAAGGTTGGGACATCGGGATATTTCTCAAGGCGGGTCGCTGAGAATACCGCCAGGGGCTTGATGCGCCCGGCCTGCATCAATGCCTCGCCTTCCGGCATCGATGCCGTTGCGATGACGACGCCGCCCGCCGCCAGGTCCTGCAGGCCGGGAGCGGCACCTTCGGATGGCACCCACGCCACCCGATCGACCGGCAGTCCTGCAGCCGCCAGCATGCCGGCGAGCGCGAGATGATTGACACCACCCTGTGCCGAACCTGACGCCTTGAGTTCGCGGTCTGCTGCTGCGGAGAGAGCCTTCAGCAATGCCTGCATGTCCTTGTATTGACTATCGGCGCGTACGAAAACGGCTGCAGGATCGGAGTTGTAGAGCCCGATGGGCGTATAGGCCTTGTAGTCCAGCGCGGTCAGCCCCAGGTGGTGCATGGTGCCGATTTCCAGCGTGGCAATGCCGATCGTGCTGCCATCGGGGGCGGCCTCGGCAATGGCGGAATGACCGACGACACCCGAGCCGCCCGTGCGGTTGACGACGGGAACCGGCACGCCCAGTTGTTTCTGAAGCAGGTTGGCGATCATTCGCGCGGTGGCGTCCGTTCCACCGCCCGCGCCCCAGGGCACGATCATCGTAACCGCGCCTGCGGGCCATTCAGCGAAGGCGGGAGCGGAACAGAGGCTGCCGATAGCAAGGCCTGCTGCAAGAGCCAGGGCGTGGCGACGTTTGATAGACATGATTTCTCCTCCTTGGGTTTGTGGCAGTCGCGTTCATCCTCCTGAACGCGTTTTCTTCAGTCGAAGACCTTTCCGGGATTAAGCAGTCCCTTGGGGTCCAGGCAGGACTTCAATCGACGCATCAGGTCGATTTCGACCGGGCTGCGGCTGTAGCCGAGATAGGGCTTTTTCAACGTGCCGATGCCGTGTTCCGCTGAAACAGTGCCGCCAAGTTCACGGACGATCCTGTATACGACCTCGCTGACGGCGGGCAGCGGCTGGGGCGCCGCGCCCTTGACCCAGGCGACCACATGCAGGTTGCCATCGCCCACATGGCCATAATAAACGGAGCGGCATCCGAGCGCTTCGGTGAGCGCCGTCGATGAACGGCTGGCAAATTCGTCCATGCGCCCGACCGGCAACCCGACGTCAAAGGAAATATGCGGTCCGGCGACCTCGGGATTGGCGAATTCGGCAGCCGCATCGCGCGTTTTCCAGAAGGCCTGGAGATCGGCAACACTGCGCGAAACCGCGCCATCGACGACTGCGCCCTGTTCGAACATGCCCTCCAGCCAAGCCGAAAACCGCCCGCCATCGATCATCTCGTCCAACCCCTGCATCTCGATGAGAACGACATGGCTGCCATTGCCGAGCGACACGGGCGGTCGGGCGCCGGGCACGTGATCGGCATAGAGCGTCCAGTAGTCAGCCCACATCACCTCGAATGCCGAGAGCAACGGCCCCAGAGCCCGTCTTGCACTCTCCAATAATGCAAGAACCTGATCATATCCCGTCACCACACACAGTGCCGCCTGCACGCATCCGGGCTTGGGATGGAGCCGAAGAACCGTCCTCGTGATGACGCCGAGCGTTCCTTCGCTGCCGAGAAACAGCTGCTTCAAATCGTAGCCCGCATTGTTCTTGATCATCCGGTTCATCATCGTGAGGACGGTGCCGTCCATGGTGACGACCTCGAGACCGAGAACGAGATCGCGGGCCATGCCATAACGGATCACGCGATTGCCGCCGGCATTGGTCGAGAGGTTGCCGCCGATTGCACAGGATCCACGCGCGCCGAGATCAAGGGAAAAGAAGAGGCCGGCCTCGTCGGCCGCCTTCTGGATGACCTCCAACGGCGTCCCGGCGCGCGCGGTGATCGTCATGCCAACGGGATCGATGGCCTCGATACCGTGCATCCGTTCCAGCGACAGGGCGATCCCGCCGTCTGGAGGCCGCGCGCCACCACACAAGCCTGTCAGCCCGCCCTGCGGGGTCACCACAACACCCGCGTCATGGCATAGCTTCAGCGCCGTCGCGACATCTTCGGTCGATGCTGGACGGACAACGGCCAGCGGGGCAGCGTTGGGGAGGAAGCTCCAGTCGGTGCGATTGCGCTCTGGGAGATCGTTTCCCGAAAGAACGGCATTTGCACCCAGCGCCTGCCGCAGTTTCGCCAGCAGCTGATCCCCGTTAACCTCTTCCACCGCACCCTCCAATTCCGTGTTGTATGTAACATACAAGAGTATTTTTCTATTTGGCAAGAGCCGATCTTGAGGGCGATGGGGAGGGACAGGGCTTGCGCTCTGCGGATGGATGGGCAGCAGAGTGACAGGGCTCCTGCGCCATGCCGGATGCCTGGAAACCGAAGTGCATGATGCGGACGGATGGTTGCCGTCAGGAGGCTTGTGTCACGGCGCATTGTGTAGCGTCGGCCATGGCCGTGCCTGCCGCACAATGCCGGGATTTCTGTCCGGCCAGCCGCGCTCCAACCCGCCCGGCAACCTGGCGGTCATGCACCGTTCATGGAAGGCGGCGGCGCGGTGGAGTTGCCGATGAACAGCCGCGGGATGAGAACCGTCTCACGGGGGGCCAGCTTGTCGGGCGAGGTCGACTCGATCCGGTCGAGCAGATAGTCGGTGGACACCTGGGCAATCCGTTCGATGTCCTGCAGCACCATGGTCAGTTTCGGCTGGATCACGGCGCTCCAGGGAATGTCGTCGATCGTCGCCAGCGACACGTCCTTCGGGCATGCATAGCCCAGTTCCTGGATGGCCTGTAGCGCCCCCAGCGCCATCATGTTGCTGGCCGCCAAGATGGCGGTAGGCCGGTCGACACGCGTCATCAGCCGCATGGTTTGCTCATAGCTTCCCACATCGCGGTAACGTCCATCCACCACCAGGCTTTCGTCCGCCTCCAGGCCAGCAGCCGCGAGAGCCTCGCGATATCCCTCGATCCGCTCCGCCGCCGTGTAAAGTTGCACCGGACCGGTGATCTGGGCGATGCGCCGATGCCCGAGATTGATCAGGTGGTCCGTGAGCATGCGCGCCGCCATGCGCGTATCGGAGGCAACGTAATCAAGGGCAGCACCGCGAAAGCGGTGGTCCACCATGACGAGCGGCGTCTTGCAGGTGGACAAGCGGCGGCCATAGGCAGCACTGCTGCCATGCGGCGAGATCAGCAGGCCAGCGATCCGCTGGGCGGTGAACTGATCGAGCATTTCGAGCTCGCGCTGCGGATCAGCGTCCGTGTCCGCGACGATCATGAGGTAGCCGCGCTCCAGCGCCCGCCGCTCGACGGCCTTCAGTAGGCGTCCGAAAAAAGGGCTGGAGATATCGCCGACCAGCACGCCGATCATGCGCGAGCGTCCGCGTTTCAGGCTCTGGGCCAACGGATTGGGGCGGTAGCCCAGCAGGTCCGCCGCCTTCCAGACGCGCTGGGCCGTGTCCGGGCTGACACGTTCGGGGCTGGCAAAGGTTAGCGAGACGGTGGAAATGGCGACACCCGCAGTTCGCGCAACATCCTTGATCGTCGCCATACGTCCTCTCGAATTGTTTTGATAAATTGTTCGAATGAGTATTGCTGGAAGATCGTCGGAAAATCAACCGTCTACGTTGTGCATCGACGACGCTTGCGGGATCTGCAGCCGTTTCCGATTAATTTCTCGCCAGGCGTGCTTGACATTCCGGCATCTCCGGTGATTTTCTTCCAATCGTAACGTTTCGATCGATATCGTTGGGAGAGGCGGTCGAGGCACTTTTGGAGGAGGACCAAAAATGTGCAGCTTTAGAAATTCTACCGTGGTGGCACTGGGAATGGGGCTGGCTCTGCTCGGCACCAGTGCCTTCGCTCAGGCCGCCAAGGACATCACCTTGCTGACATGGCTCGGGGGTCCGGACCGGAAGGTTCTCGACACGCTCGTGACAGGCTTTGAAGCCAAGCATCCGGACTTCAAGGTCAAGATCAATGTCGTGACGTCGCAGGGCGATGCCCGTGGCGGCATGCGAACGGCGCTGATGGGCGGAGAAAAGCCCGATCTTGTCACCAATACCTGGCCGGCATTCCGCAAGGAACTGGCCGATGCCGGCATCCTGCGCGACGTGGCGCCCGTCTGGACCGACAAGGGATGGGACAAGGCTCTCGCCAAGACATGGCGCGATATCAGCACGACGGGCGGATCCGTCTACGGCATTCCCTACATCTTCGGTTACCGCAGCGGCATCTGGCACGTGCCGGCCGATCTGCAGAAGATCGGGCTGCAGGCATTCCCCACCTCCTACGATGACTTCCTGGGGACCTTTGATCCGCTGCGCAAGGCAGGATTCGCCGAACCCATCGCCATGCCGGCCAAGGTCTATGCGCATGCCGAGTGGTTCGAGACCTTGCTGATGCGCACCGGCGGGCCGGGACTTGTCACCGATCTCGGCGCGCACAAGGTCGCCTGGACGGATCCGAAGGTGGCTGAGGCGCTGCGCCAGTATGCACGCCTCTTCGCCGCCAATTGCTGTGGTGACAGCAAGCTGATGTATGCCACCCACTGGGACGATGCAGCAGACCGGATCTTCGTTGAACGCAAGGCGAATTTCCTGCAAATCGGCATGTGGATCAATGCGCGCGCCATTTCGCAGTATCACCTGAAGCCCGGCGTGGATTTCGCGCTCGGCAAGTTCCCGGCGCTCGGCCGCGGCTTCGATAATGCATCCATCATTGATGCGAAGGAAATGCTCGCCACAAGCATCGGCAGCAATCCGGACGGCGCTGACATGTTCCTCGACTATGTCCTCAGCCCGGAGGGAGCCAATCTCATAGCCAAGGCCGGCTTCGCGACGCCGAGCTCGAATGTCGATGTATCGATCTATGATCCGGTTGCCGCGGCGTCCGTCCGCTTCGTCAATGAAGGCGAAGTCCGCTTCGTGCTCGGCGACATGCTGCCGGGCAGCCTCGTCGATGAATACCGGCTTGCCCTGCAACAGTTCATCGGCAATCCGACTGAAGCCAATATTGCCCCGACCCTCGCGCGGATCGAGGCAGCGGCAGCTCGAGCCTACTGATGCGTGGCGCTCACACAAGGATCGAAAAACCAGGTGCGCCGCCGGCGCGCTTGGGATCGCACGATCCTCAGCAGAGGCGGCCGGGGCTGAAGCTGCCGGAATCGGCCACCGCGTTCCTGTTGCTCACGCCCGTCATCCTTCTCTTCGGCCTCTCGGTCATCTATCCGGTCATCGAGACGCTGCGCGTCAGTTTCTGGGAGATCCGCGGGCTCGGCCGGCCGCACTTCGTCGGTTTCGACAATTATCTTCGACTGTTCAGTGACCCCGTCTTTCTCGGAACGCTTTGGACGACGCTCGTCTTTACGGTCGGCGTCACCGTCGTCGCCGTCAGTATCGGCTGGACCGTCGCTCTTCTGTGCGCCTTTGCCCCGCGCCAGACGTCCATTTTTCGGCTGATGATCTTTGCCACCTTCGGTATTTCCGAGGCGGTCGCGGGCTATATCTGGATCGGCATCTTTCGTCCGGGCGACGCCGGCCTCTTGAACGGCCTGCTTTCGGCAATCGGATTGGGAGACCTGGCCCAGCCCTGGCTTGGTGGTGCGCACTCCGCATTGATCGCACTGATCGTCACCGCCTCGTGGAGCGCCGTCGGACTGCCCCTTCTTCTGAGCTTTGCTTCCGTGCAGGCTATTCCGCGCTCGATCCTGGAAGCGGCCTATATGGACGGTGCCAAGCCGCTCGCGATGATGTGGCATATCATGATGCCACTGTCCCTGCCGGGCGCTCGGGTAGCCATCTTTTTGACGCTTCTCAGTTCGCTGCGCGCCTTCGACATCGTCTTCGTTCTGACGGCCGGCGGCCCCGCGCGGGCAACCGAGACCGTGGGCTTTTTCATGTACCGGGAATCGATGACGCAATTCAATCTCGGCTATGGCGCCGCAGCAACCATCATCCTGCTGATCGGTGTGCTGCTCGTCTCGACCCCCGCCATTGCGCAGCGAACGAGTGGAGCCAAATGATGGCCGGTCGCGCACCCCGATGGATCATTCTCGTCGTCGGCTTCATCGGCTGCCTGTGGATCGTCCCCATCATTGGTATCGTAGCCACTTCCCTGCAGACGACCGACTCGATTGCCCGGGGCTGGTGGCACTTCGGCGAGAACCAGTTTTCCTTGCAGGCCTGGTACACGGTCTGGCAGACCTATCCGCTCGCCGGAAGTCTGTGGGTCTCGGCCAAGATCACGCTTACCGCTACGATCCTCACCATGATCACGGCACCTGCCGCCGCCTACACCTTCCATTATCTGCGCTTCCCGATGCGGCGTCTGTGGCTGATCATCATCATCAACGCCTTCGTCCTGCCGCAACAGGTGGTGATCATCCCGTTGTTCCAGCTCTGGCGCGATGTCGGCCTGCTCGACAACATGGCGGCAGTCGTGATCCCCTTCGTCGGGCTGAGCTATGCCTGGGCCGTCTTCCTGGTGAAATCCTTCCTCGAGGACTTCCCCAAGGAGTTGATCGAGGCGGCAAAGATCGACGGATGTGGCCCGATCCGCACCTTCACGCAGGTCGTGCTGCCGAACCTGATCTCGCCAATCGCGGCCTGCGGCATTCTGCAGTTCCTCTGGTGCTGGAACACGCTACTGCTGCCGATGCTGTTCTTGCGCAGCGACATCTCGCTCACCGTGCTGCTTGCGCGGATTGCCGGGACCTATGATCCCAACCTTGATCAGCAGGCGGTGGCGGCCATCGTGACCGCGGTGATCCCCCTTTCCATCTTTCTTCTATTCCAGAAGCAGTTCGCTGCCGGCAACCGCGTGTCCAGCGGCGGCAAGGAGTGATGCTCTTCTGCTTCATTATGGAGAACACACATGGCTCACGTTGAGCTCAAAGATGTCAGCAAGCGCTACGGCAGCGTCGAAGTGATCCGCGACCTCAACCTGGTGGTCGAAGACGGCAGCTTCACGGTTCTTGTGGGGCCCTCGGGCTGCGGCAAGTCAACTCTGCTGCGGATGGTCGCCGGTCTCGAAGCGATCTCGGACGGAACGCTGGAGATCGCCGGTATGCGCGCGAACGATCTCGATCCCGTTGCCCGCGGAGTCGCCATGGTCTTCCAGAATTATGCGCTCTACCCGCACATGACCGTTGCCCGCAATATCGGCTTTGCCCTGAAGATCGCCGGGCACGACAAGACCGAGGTGGAGACGCGCGTGCGCCAGGCCGCCGATGTTCTGCAGATCGGTCATCTGCTTGATCGCAAGCCGGCCAATCTCTCCGGCGGGCAGCGGCAGCGGGTTGCCATCGGCCGGGCCATCGTGCGCAATCCTCAGGTGTTTCTGTTCGACGAGCCTCTGTCGAACCTCGATGCCGAATTGCGGGTGTCGATGCGCGTCGAACTTGCCCGCCTGCACCAGAGGCTGAAGGCGACCATGCTCTATGTCACCCACGATCAGACGGAGGCGATGACGCTCGCCGACAAGATCGTCGTCATGCGTGACGGCAGGATCGAGCAGACGGGCACGCCGGAACAACTCTACAGCGACCCCGACAACCTCTTCGTGGCCGGCTTCATCGGAAGCCCGCGGATGAACTTCCTGTCCGGCGAGGCAGGGCAGGGGGAGGTGCATCTGGCGCCGGGCATCATGCTGCCTTGCTCTTCCACTCTGGCGGGGCCTGTCACCATCGGTATCCGCCCTGAGCACATGGCCCCGCGGGGAGGGCAAAAGCACCGCCTTCCGGTCACCATCGACATGATCGAGTATCTGGGCGGTACCCGCTACCTCTACGGTCGTCTGGCAAACGATACGCCGGTCGCCGTCGAGGCGCGCGATCAGCCCGGGATCTGCGCCGGCGAGCAGATCGATGTCACCTTCGACGATCGCAGCGTGATGCTCTTCGATGCATCCGGGAAGCGGGTCCGGTCCGCTTCTCCCATCCCTTCTTGAGATAAAGGCAGAACATGTCGAACATACTTTGGTACCAGCGCGAAGCCTGGGTGGACTGGACGCGCGCCTTGCCCGTTGGAAACGGCCGTCTCGGCGCCATGGTCTTCGGGAGCAGCCGCAAGGAAAAGATCCAGCTCAACGAAGACACGTTGTGGACAGGATCGCCCTACAGCGCCGCCAATAAGGGGGCTTACCACCACCTGCCGGCGTTGCGCGAGCTTATGTTCGCCGGACGTTATGCCGACGCGGAACGGCTTGCCGACGCGCGGATGATGTCGCGGCCACGCACGCAGATGACCTACCAGCCCGCGGGATGGGTGTTCATTGAAACCCGCCACAGGCCCGACCGCGACACGTTCAAGAGGTGGCTTGATCTGGAAACCGCCATCGCGTCTGTGGATTACCGGCACCAGGGGATCCACTACAAGCGCGAGACCTTCGCGTCCGCGCCGGACAACGTCATCGGCACGCGCATGTGGACGCAGGGTGGCGAAGCGTTCAACACCGATATCAGCTTCGACATCGAGCAGACCGTGTCTCCGGTCATCGACGCGGAGCAGGGCGAGATCACCTGCCGCGGCCGCAATCGCGGCGAATTCGGCGTGCCGGCCGGACTGGATTGGGTGGTCCGGGTCAAGGTTCTGCCGGATGGCGGCACGATGGAAGCCTATGACGGGGGCTTGAGGCTCACCGGCGTGCGCGGCGTTACCCTGTGGATCGACGTCGGAACGAGCTTCAGGCGCTTCGACGACGTTTCGGGCGATCCCGTGAGCGCGACCGCCGGTCGGATCCAGGCCGTGACGGCCAAGGGTTGGGAGGCCGTCCGGGCCGATCATGTGGCGGACTACAAGCGCCTTTACGACCGGTTCTCGATCGAGTTCGGCCCCGGCAAGGTGGAACTGCCGACCGACAAGCGGGTCGCCGCGCCCGACAAGGAAGCGGATCCTGCACTGGCGGCGCTCTATGTGCAATTTGGCCGCTACCTGATGATCAGTTCGTCGCGACCGGGCACGCAACCGGCCAATCTGCAGGGGATCTGGAATGCCGAATTCCGGCCGCCGTGGAACTCGAAATACACAGTCAACATCAACACCGAGATGAACTACTGGCTGCCGGACCCGACGAATCTTGCCGAGTGTTTCGAGCCGCTGATCGCGATGCTGGAAGACCTGACCGAAACCGGCGCCGAGATTGCCCGGGAACACTACGGCGCGCGGGGATGGGTGCTTCATCACAATACCGACCTGTGGCGGGCTGCCGGTCCGATGGATGCAGCCGACCCGGGACTGTGGCCCATGGGCGGGGTCTGGCTTTCCTGTCAGCTTTGGGACCACTGCGTCTATGCCGGTCGGCCCAAGGAACTTGTGGAAAGAGTGTACCCGATCATCCGTGGAGCAGCCGAGTTCCTGCTGGATTTCCTCACGCCGTTACCGGGCACCGAAGCACTGGTGACCGTGCCGACCAATTCGCCGGAAAACATACATCCCTTCGGTGTCAGCCTCTCGGTGGGTGCCGCGATGGACAACCAGCTGGGACGCGATCTTTTCGATGCGATCCTTTCGGCGGATATGGAGACTGATGCACGTTTCCTGGACAGGGTGCGAGAAGCACGGGCGCGTCTCCTGCCCGACCGCATTGGTCAGGCCGGCCAGTTGCAGGAATGGCTGGAAGACTGGGACATGGATGTCTCCGAAATGGACCATCGCCATGTCTCGCACCTCTATGCCGTCTATCCAGGGCTCTCCATCGATACCCTCACGACGCCTGAACTCTCGGCCGCTGCCAAACATTCGCTCGATATCCGCGGCGATAACGCAACGGGATGGGGGATCGGCTGGCGCATCTGCCTGTGGGCACGTCTGGGGGATGGCGAGCGGGCGTGGTCCATCCTGAAGACGCAGCTTTCGCCAGCACGAACCTACGCCAACCTCTTCGATGCGCATCCCCCCTTCCAGATCGATGGCAACTTTGGCGGCGCGGCCGGCATCTGCGAAATGCTGGCCCACAGTCGCGCCGGCGAGGTCCGCCTTCTTCCGGCACTGCCAAAGGCCCTGTCGACGGGAAAGGTTTCAGGCCTGCGGCTGCGGGGCGGGATCGAACTCGACATGGAGTGGGTGGATGGAAGCGTTCTTGTCGCAAGGCTCAAGTCGGACGCGACGCAAACGATCCTGTTGCGCAACGGCGATCAGACATCACGTCCCATCCTCCACGCCGGTCAATGGACCATCGTGACCTGAGACGCGGCTGGATGGCCGTTCGGGGCCGTATTCAGAACTGTCCGCTTCGTCGCAGGTGCGAGGGAAGCGGACAGACCGCAGAAAGCATGCGGATTTGCGCTGACGCTGCCTTTGTCGAACAGGCGTGCATCCAGCCCGCGCCTATAGCTGCGCCCTGAAGACATCCGGCATTGACCAGTTTGGCTCGTGGCCCAGAAGCTTTTGCAGGAAACCTGCAGGGAAGCTGCGATTTTCCGCAGAATTTTCCTTGAAGGACCACCAACTGCGAAGGTCGTCGACGCTCGGGCTGATGTCGACATCGAGATTGAACTCCTGCTTCATCGCGGCGGCGTGGATCGACAGGCAGAACATCGTCGATGCATAGCCTTCAGGCCAGAAGGCGCCTGCCGATCCCTTTTGGCGGGTTGGTTCGCCAGTTCTCGCAATCGGCAGGTCGGAGATCAGTTCGCGCAGCATCAGGCAAGCGGCGAATTCGAAGAACGCGCGGCGTTTTGCCTTGTCGCGTGGGTTCTGCCGGTCGATCGCCTCCAGCCAGCGGACGAAGACGTCCGCCAGCCTCTCGTCATCAATCGCAAAGGCGCAGCCGAGGTGCTGGCCTGCGGCCTCCACATGCGCATGGAAAGCCAGCTTGAACCAACGAAAGCGGCGCACGGCAAGGCGTAGTGGTTGGTTGGTCGGCGGCAGTGCTACGCGAAGCAGGGGCATATCAGACATTGGCGGCATACCGTTCAAAGAGCTTTCGCAAGGCAGCGAGGTCGCGTTTGGCGGAGGCTTGCAGGATGCTGTCCGCCAGGGCCCGCGAGAGTTCGCAGGCAGAGACAAGCGCCATGTCATGATCGGCGTCGGAGCGGTCAGCCAGCAGCCACAAGAGCACGGCGAACGTCGCCAGGACGTCCACATCGCCGGCTCCATGTCGGACTTCGGCCGTCACAGGCTCAGCGCGGACCACCTTGAGATCAAGCATTGCCAGCATGAGAATGGCGGAACAAGCCTCCGATGTCTGTTCCGGCGATGTGGCTTGGCGCATGCGCTGGAAGGCTGCCCTGGCCGCCGCCTCGCTGATGAAGGCATTGCTGGCGTGCAGATGCCGCACGGCCTTCTTCAAGGCTTCATAAGCAACGACGGCAAAGGGTGCATCCCCCTGAGGATGGGCGCGGAATTCGGCAAAGGGCGTGGCCGGCGACGTGGCCGAGGGCAGCACTTTGCCTGCGATCCTTGAGGCCATGCCGTCAAGTCCGCGCGCAAGATCATCCATATCGCCCAGCAGCGTCCTGGCAAGACGTGCCGCCGGCTCGGGCAGGTTCTCCATGGCGCTGACATCCTTGAGGGATTTGCGACCGCTTCGCAACACGTGGCGCACCCCGCGGAGCACCTCCCTCAGCGTTGTCGAATCCGGACGGATGGGCATCAGATTCACAGCCATTACTCCCCTTCCCGAGAGCCTTCTTATACCGCGGTGAGTGCCGGCACGAAAGCCTCCAGACCCTGACGGCGGCGTGCCGAGCGGATGAATTCGAGGGTTTGCGCGTAATCCCTGACACCCGCCTGGCTCCCAAGCCCGGTGGCGTTCTGTGCGGACGAGGCTTGCGCCAACTCGACACATTGTTCGGCTGACAGGCCCTTGACGAGCCCGGTCGCGAAGCCGCCATTGAAGCAGTCTCCGCAGCCGCAGGTGCACTTTACATCCACCTCGAAAGCCGGAGTATGGAACTCCTGCCCGTCACGGCTGCAGTAATAGGCGCCGTTCGCGCCGAGCGTTAGCACAATGCAGCCTGCGCCGCGCTCCAACAGGAAATGCGCGAGATCACGATTGTCGCTGAGGCCGGACAGGGCTTGCGCCTCTTCTTCCGATGGGAGGAAATAATCCGTGTAGGGCAGGAGTTGCTCGACTTTCGGCAGGTCCGCCGCTGTCGAGGCGAACACGTCAAGGGTGGTGATGACGCCCCGCCGTTTTGCCTCGGTCATGATTTCGCGCGTGCGGCCCGTATCGTCCATGCGGTTCATCAGGCCGACACCGCCGACATGCAGGATGCGCGTATCGAGCAGGTCCTCCGTCTGGCTATCGTTGATGAAAAAGCCATCCGTTGCACCGCGCTTGTGGAGCGCAGGCCTTGCGCCATCCGGACGCGTTGTGACGATGGAGGAGGACGTGGAGAAGTCCGGGCATCGTGCCATCAGATGGGTGTCGATGCCGAAGGAGTGCAGTTTCATCAGCACCCAATCACCCATGTCGTCCTCGCCTACGCCGCCAGCGGCCTGCACGCGAAGGCCGTGTTTCGCCGCGACGATGGAGGCGGAACCCGCCGCACCGGAAACGGCCAGCGTGAAGTCTTCGACGAAATAGGTGCCGCCGCCCGGCGCAATCTGGCTGACCGGCCGGCAGAGCGCGTCGAACGTGTAGAAGCCCATGCAGGAATAGTCGAAGCGGGGAGTCATGCGGACCTCCGGATGCGGTCGCCGGTCTCGGAGAAGAAATAGAGACGGGAGAGATCGAAGCCGATGGTGATCGATGTGTCGATCGCGGCGCGGAAGTCGCGTGCAGCCTTGATTTCGACGGCACGTTTGCCGGTCTGGACGGTGAGATAGGTGGTATCGCCGGTCGGTTCGACGCCGTAGACCAGCCCCTGCAGGTGCGCCCCGCCCACCGTGCAATCCTCTGGACGGATGCCGAGCGTTACGCGTCCGCTGACATTTTCGGGGCATGGCACCGTGACCCCCTCACTGCGGAAGATGCCATCGTGGGCTTCCCCATCCAGAAGATTCATCGGGGGCGAGCCGATGAAACCGGCGACGAAGGTGTTGGCCGGATCGGAATAGATCTCGTCTGGCGTGCCGACCTGCTGGATGACGCCGCGGTTCATGATGACGATCCGGTCTGCCAGCGTCATCGCCTCGATCTGGTCATGCGTCACGTAGACGGTGGTGACCTTCAGGTGGCGCTGCATATGCTTGATCTGCACCCGCATGCTGGCGCGCAGCTTCGCATCCAGGTTGGAAAGCGGCTCGTCCATCAGGAAGACCTGCGGTTCGCGCACCACGGCGCGCGCGAGCGCTGCTCGTTGCCTCTGACCGCCCGATAGCGCGCCCGGCTTGCGCTCCAGAAACGCCCCGAGCTCCACCATGTCGGCGGCGCGTCGGATCAGCCGGTCGTGCTGGTCCGCCGGCACCTTGCGCATGCGCAAGGGGAACCGGATGTTGTCGTAGATCGTCATGTTGGGATAAAGCGCATAGCCTTGGAAAACCATGGCGACGTCGCGATCCCGGGCGTCGATCTCGTTGACCACCTCGCCGCCGATGACGATCTGACCGTCGGTCGGATGCTCCAGACCGGCGATCATGCGCATGGTCGTGGTCTTGCCGCAACCGGACGGGCCGAGCAGCACGAGAAATTCCTCGTCTGCGATGTCAAGCGACATGTTCTCGACACCGATGAAGGAGCCAAAGCGCTTGACGATGTTGTTGAGTTGAATGGAAGCCATGGTTCAACCTTTGACCGCACCCATCGTCAACCCGCGCGAGAGGTGCTTCTGGATCAGGATCACAACGATCAGGATCGGCACGAAGGCGAGGAAGGAGACGAGCGCAATTGCATTGTAGATGATGCCGTCCGAACCGCCGGTGAAATTCGCCAGCGCAACGGACATGGTGTAGGCCTTCGACGTGGAGGCAATCAGCAGCGTGAACAGAAATTCGTTGATCGCGAAGATCGCCGCAATGACGGCTGCCGTGATGATGCCGGGAAGGCAGGCGGGGATGATGATTTCCCAAAGGATGGTCATATCGCCGGCGCCATCGGTGCGGGCCGCATCCTCGAGTTCCTTGGGAATGTCCAGCATGTAGCTGCGGATGATCCAGGTCACCAGACTAAGGTTGATGGCCGCATAGACCAGCATCAGCGCCCAGATGGTATCGAGCAGGCCAAGATTCTTGAACAGGAAGAAAATCGGCACGGCGACGATGGCTGGTGCCATCATGCGGGTCGAGAGAATGTAAAAGCCGATGTCCTCGCGGCCCCGGAATTCGTAGCGCGACAGCGCATAGGCAGCCGGTATGGCGAGCACGAGATCGATGACGACCGACCCGGCGACCGCCACCACCGAATTGCGCAGGTAACTGGCGATTGGCCAGTCGCTCACCAGGAGGCGCCAGGCGTCCAGGCTCCAACTCGGCCAGTAGATCGGATGCGGCACGATGACTTCCGTGCGCGGCCTGAAGCCGATCGTCAGAAACCACAGCATTGGCGCCAGGCAGACGATGGCCCAGGAACCGAGGATCAGATAGCGAAGCCAGAAACGCTCGCTTCGATCGCGACGAACGGAAGCCATCTCAACTCCTTCCCGAGCGGAAAGCCCGCTTCACGAGTGTCTGGGCAACGAGGATGGTGATCACAAGCATCAGAACCGAGGCTGCCGAGGCATAACCGAAGTTGAACATGCGGAAGCCCTGGCGATAGATGAAGAAGCTCATCGTCTCCGTCGCGCCGCCGGGTGAACCCTGCGTCATGATGTAGACATTGGTGAACATCGTGGTGATATCGATGCCGCGAAGCGTGACGGCGACCACGATGACCGGTCGCATCATCGGAAGCGAGATGTTCCAGAAGATTGCCGGCCAGGATGCGCCATCCAGCCGTGCGGCCTCTTCGATTTCCTGGTCCTGGCCCTGCAGGGCGGCGACGAAGATGATGAACAGGAAGGGGGTCCATTGCCAGACGTCCGCAACGATCAGCGTCAGACGTGCGAGCCAGACGGAAGCCAGCCAGTCCACGTTGCCGCTCGTCAGCCCGAGCGTCATCAGCAGGTCGGAGATCACGCGCCCATCGTTGAATGCAAGCTTCCACAGGAAGGCAACGGCCGAGGGCATGAACAGCATGGGCATCAGGAAGATGATGCGCCAGCCGCGGATGAACGGATCGCGGTAGGCGAAATACGCGAGGGCCAGGGCAATCAAAGTCTGAAGGGCGAGCGACAGGCCGCCGATCACCACGGTGTTCCAAAGGGCCGCCCAGAACTCGGCGTCCTGCAGGATGCGTTCGTAGTTGCCGAGCCCGACCCAGGTCCATTTCACGAAGCGGACCACATAGAGGCTTTGATAGATGGCGAATATGCCTGGATAGAGTGTGATCGCCAACAGGTAGAGAACCGCGGGCGCGACCAGAAGATAGGGAAAGGCGCTGCGCAGCAGCGGCGATCGGCGGCGCGGCTTTCCGGTGGATGAACGGGCGGTGGCTGGTGCCACCGCCCTGATGCTGTGTGCTGAGCTTGCCATCGGCTTAGAACGGCAGAGCCTTGCCGGCACCGACATACATGCCCGGAGCGACATCGGCATAGGCGACCGGCCCCTTGCCTCCCGAGAAGCCGTTCTTTTCCATGATGCGCTTCCAGGCCGTTTCGCCATTCTCCAGCGCCTGCTTGGCCGAGATCTGGCCGGTGATGGCGCGGTTGATCTCGTTTCCGAGGGCCTGTTCCATTTCGAACATGCCGGGCAGGCGCGGTGCGCACCAGGCATGCTCGAGGCTGTCCGCCCACACCTTGGCCGGCTGGCTGACTGCGCGCAGCCGTGGATTGGCGAGAACCGAACGATAGCCCGGCGCAACGCCGTTTGCGTTCGCCTCATTCATGGCCATGATCGAGGCCGTCGTCAGGAAGGCGAGCATCAGGAAGGCACCCTCAGGATTCTGCGATGTAGCCGCCACGCAGGATGTGGAGCCGGCAATGTTCGGAGGTGCGAAAACGCCGCCCTGGATGCGCGGCTCGTAGATCGTCACGAAATCATCAACGATCTTGGACTGGTCCGGACGCATGGCCTGCGTGCCGCTATCCTGCCAGCTGACATTGGCTGCCAGTTGCCCACCCAGCCATGCCGCGCGGTTTTCACCCCATCCGGCACCGGCCACGCCCTCGATGGCATTCTTCTGGAGCGCCATGATGATATCCATGGCCTTCATGCCGGCATCGCTCGTCAGGGTCGGATTCCACTGTTCGTCGAACAGTTTCAGGCCTGCCTGCGCTGCGATGTGCTCCCAGGTGTAGGTGGCCCAGAAACCGCGGGCCAGCATCAAGCCGACACCGGCCACGCCGCCGCCGAGTTTATTGGCCTCGCCCGTGATGCGGATCAGTTCGTCGTAGGTCGGCACGGACTTCGCCGTATCGATCTTGCCGCCGAGGATCTTTTCCATCGAGGATTTGCGCAGGTGGACCATCTGCACGTCGCAGTCAAAGGGAATGCCGACCAGTTTGCCGCCGAAATAGCCGTAGTTCAGGCGATAGGTGTCATAGAAATCGTCGAGCGGCAGCTTCCACTTGGTTGCGTAGTCGTCCAGTTCGGCCAGGAAGCCAGGGCCGGCAAAGTCACCGAGCCAGGGCGAGAAGAACTGCAGCGCGTCGAAGGAGGCATTACCGGAAATGAATTCGGCGACCGCCTTGTCGTAGAAGCTGTCATCCGGGATCGGAACGAGTTCCACCTTGATGCCCGACAGTTGCTCGAAGGGCTTCAGGCCCTCGGCTGCGGATTCCTGGTCCGCTGCGCCGATGGCGAAACGAACAGTCTTGCCCGCCTGTTCCGAGCGCACCTTTTCCCAATCGACCGTCCGGATCCAGTCTTTGGCCGGATCCCACAACGGCTCATTGGTCATGTTGTAGAGTTTGCGGTAGTCGGCCCGAACATATCCTTCGACGGAGATGCCGTCGAGAATGGATTTGACGTCCGGCAGGCCCGTTTTTGCCAGCGATGGCATGGCGAGCCCCCCAAAGCCTGCGGTCACGCCTGCCGCGGCAGTTGCACGCAAAAAGCTGCGGCGTGAGACCGCTGCGAATTCCTTACCCATATCCGTCCTCCCGGTGAGATTCATCCTATGCAGGAATATCGCTGGGTCGCTCCTCCACTCAGCGATAATGAACATTATCATTGCAAATAGAACATGTGTTCATTCATCCTGACTGTCAATGCGGAAAAAGTGCTGCATTGCACCATACAATTTCGAGAACTTTATGTTGACAAAAATAACAAATGTACGCCATCAATGCCGCACCGAGGAGGAGTTGATCATGCCAACCAATGTTGCCCTAACCGGGCTCGCCCGCGATCTGTCAGCGCGGGCAGATGCTGGAAAACCCGTCCGGATCGGCCTTGTCGGCGCCGGAGAGATGGGAACCGATATCGTTAGTCGCGTGGCGCACATGCAGGGAATAACGGTCGGTGCGATCAGTGAAGTGCGGCCCGGCGCCGCGGAAAGATCCGTACAGATTGCCTATGGCACGGATGATCGTTCACGAATGGTGGGAAGTCCCGATGCGGCCAATGCCGCGATGGAGGCCGGGCTGGTTGCGGTAACCGACGACGTCAATGTTCTGCTCAATGCCGGACTGATCGACGTTGTTGTCGATGCCACGGGCATTCCTGCCGTCGGCGCCCAGGTCGGGCTTGCTGCCATGCAGGCAGGCAAACATCTGGTGATGATGAATGTCGAGGCGGACGTGACGATCGGCGCCTATCTGCGGGCGCAAGCCGAGAAGCTCGGTGTTGTCTATTCACTGGGGGCAGGGGACGAACCCTCCAGCTGCATGGAACTGATCGAGTTCGTCAGCGCCATGGGGCATCGCATCATTTCGGCGGGCAAGGGCAAGAACAATCCCTTGAACGTCGATGCAACGCCAGACCTTTACGCGGACGAAGCGCGCCGGCGCAACATGAACCCGCGCATGCTGGTGGAGTTCGTCGATGGATCAAAGACAATGGTGGAGATGGCGGCAATTGCCAATGCCACCGGTCTCTTGCCGGACAAGCCCGGCATGCATGGTCCCGCCTGCACGCGCGAAGAGCTGAACAAGGTCCTCGTACCGCAGTCGTCCGGTGGCGTGCTCTCGTCCGCGGAGGGCTGTGTCGATTTTTCGATCGGCAAGGGTGTCGCACCCGGCGTCTTCGTCGTCGCCGAAATGGAGCATCCACGCATTCGTGAACGCATGGAAGACCTGAAGATGGGACAGGGTCCGTACTTCACCTTCTTCCGGCCCTACCACCTGACCTCCCTTGAAGTGCCGCTGACCTGCGCAAGGGCTGTCCTCTACGGCAAGGCCGACATGGTGCCGCTTTCCCGCCCGGTGGCGGAAGTCTGCGCGGTGGCCAAGCGCGACCTTCAGCCGGGTGAAACGCTCGACCAGATCGGTGAGTATTGCTATCGCGCCTGGATCATGACCGCGACGGACGCGCGTGCCGCCAATGCCGTGCCCTGTGGCCTTCTTGCCGGAGCGCGCACGACGGTGCCGGTGCGCAAGGGCGAGTTGTTGACTTCCCTTAACACGGCTGTGCCCGCCGACAGTGCGATCGCGATCTTGCGGGCACGGCAGGATGCGATGCTGGAGAGCCTGCAATGAGCATGACCGATAACCGGCCGTTTGCCATTCGTACCTATTCGCCTGCCCAGCTGAAGCAGGCGCTCAAGCGCATGTACCTGATCCGACGCTTCGAGGAAGGGGCCGAACAGAGCTATATGCGGGGTCTCATTCACGGCACGATGCATCTTTCCATCGGCCAGGAGGCAAGCGCCGTTGCGAGTTGCATCGAGCTGACCGATGCGGACAAGATCACCTCCACCCACCGTGGCCATGGCCACTGCATCGCCAAGGGTGCGGATGTGGCGCGGATGTTTGCCGAGTTCTTCGGCAAGGAAACCGGCTATTGCCACGGTCGCGGCGGTTCCATGCACATTGCCGACGTGCAGACCGGCAATCTCGGCGCCAACGGTATTGTCGGAGGCGGACTTCCCATCGCCGTGGGCGCGGCGCTGTCTGCCAAGCGACTTGGCCGCGAGGATGTGACGCTCTGCTTCTTCGGCGATGGCGCCAATAATGAGGGAGCCTTCCACGAGGCGCTGAACATGGCGGCCATCTGGAAGCTGCCGGTCGTCTTCATCTGCGAAAACAACCGGTATGGCATGTCGACCTCTGTGGAGAGGTCGACGGCGGTGCGCAGAATTTCCGACCGTGCCGCTGCCTATTCAATGCCGGGGACCACGGTGGACGGCAATGATTTTTCCGCCGTGGCGGAGGCCGTGCACCATGCGATTGCCCGAGCACGGGCTGGCGACGGGCCAAGCCTCGTCGAAAACCTGACCTATCGTTGGCGCGGCCATTCCAAATCGGATCGCAACCGTTATCGCACCAAGGAAGAGATCGAAGAGTGGATGGGACGCGACCCAATCGTTCGTTTCCAGGCGGAACTGGTCGCCCACGGCATTCTGGATGAGGCCGAGGCTTCGGCGATTGCCGATGCCGCGGTCAGCGATGTGGAACAAGGGATCGAGTTCGCCCGGGGCAGCGCTGCCCCTGCCATCGGTGAAGTGACCCGTTATGTATATGCAGAGGCCTGATATGGACGTGACGGTACAGGAAGCATCCACCCGGACCTTGTCCTATTCAGAGGCGATCCGCGAGGCCATGGTGCTGGCCATGGAGACGGATCCGACCGTCATCCTGATGGGTGAGGATATCGGCGTCTATGGCGGCGCGTTCCAGGTCACCCTGGATCTGGTCGATCGCTTCGGTCCGGAGAGGGTCATGGACACGCCGATTTCCGAACTCGGCGGGGCGGGTGTCGCCGTCGGTGCGGCGCTCACAGGATTGAAGCCGATCTTCGAATTCCAGTTCTCCGATTTTGCCACGCTGGCCATGGAGCAGATCGTCAACCAGGCCGCCAAGCTCAGGTATATGCTCGGCGGCGAAGCCTCGGTGCCGGTGGTGTTCCGCATGCCGGCCGGGTCCGGCACGGGGGCGGCGGCCCAGCATAGCCAGAGCCTGGAAGCCTGGTTCGGCCATGTGCCGGGTCTCAAGGTCATTCAGCCTTCGACGCCGGAGGATGCCAAAGGCATGCTGCTCGCAGCCCTTGCTGATCCAGATCCGGTGCTCGTGTTCGAGCACAAACTGCTCTACAAGATGAAGGGCGAGGTGCCGGCCGGCCATTACACCACACCCATCGGCAAGGCCGCCATTCGCCGTGCCGGCAGTGATCTCACCATCGTTGCCGCCTCTATCATGGTGCATCGTGCGATCGAAGCGGCAGAACAACTGGTGACCGAAGGGGTGAGCGCAGAAGTCATCGACCTGCGGTCCATCCGTCCGATCGATCATGAAACGATTCTCGCTTCCGTGCGCAAGACGGGACGCCTGCTGATCGTCTATGAAGGGGTGAAGAGCTACGGCATCGGGGCGGAAATCAGCGCCATGGTGGCAGAAAGCGACGCTTTCGATTTCCTCGATGCTCCGATCCTGCGCCTCGGGGGAGCCGAGGCCCCCATTCCCTACAATCCCGATTTGGAGCGGGCGGCTGTGCCGCAGGTCGATTCCATCCTCGCTGCCGCGCGGCGCCTGGCGAACCGGGAGGTCTGACATGCCCGTGGAAGTGATCCTGCCCAAGGTCGATATGGACATGACCCATGGCACGCTGGCGGTTTGGCACGTCAAGCCAGGCGATGCGGTTGAAAAGGGGGCTGCCCTTTTCGATATCGAGACGGACAAGGCCGCGATGGAGGTGGAGGCGCCGGCTACGGGACGCCTGCAGCATGTGCTGGCCGAACCGGGAACCAAAGTGCCGGTGGGGTCCGTGATCGCCTGGCTCTATGCGGAAGGCGAGACGGTCGATACGGCACCGCCCGCACGGGCCGGAGCTGTCGATGACATCCCCGCGGCACAACCGACCGATATGGCGTCCGGATCGCACGAAGGAGTGCCAAGGCGTGCTCCTGCCGAGGGCGGAGCGGACGCATCAGCCGTCGCGCCGATGGAGAACGGATTGCGCGCAACGCCCGCTGCCCGTCATGCGGCGCGAACGGCAGGCCTCGACCTTTCGGATGTCGTTGGCAGCGGTCCGCGCGGGCGCATCCAGAGGCATGATGTCGAAGGTCACTCTGCCCTGGATCGCTGCGAGATCCCGTCGCGATCCGCTGCCGGCTGGTCAGCGGAAGGCGGAGCGCTTGCCATCACCAGACGCACGGGGCAGGGGGCGCCGCTTGTTCTCATCCATGGCTTTGCTGCCGATAGCACGAGCTGGTTGCCGTTTGAAAAGGCGCTCTCGCCGGGCCGAACCGTGATCCGGATCGATCTTCCCGGACATGGTCGCTCGCCGAAGCGGAAGATCCGGAATTTCGCCCATCTGGCCCGCATGGTGCTGGAGGCCTTCGACGAGGCAACGCGTGGTCTGGACGGGGTTCATCTTCTGGGGCATTCGCTGGGCGGCGCGCTGGCAGCCGCCATTGCCGATATCCGCTCGCCGCGGATCCTGAGCCTCACGGTGATCGCGCCGGCGGGGCTGGGGCCTGACATCAACGGGGAGATGCTGGCAGGGATTGCCCGGGCGACGCGCGTCGACAGCCTGTATCCCTGGCTGCGGCAACTCGCGGGTAATGCCGAGCTGATCGGCGAGGATTACGCGAAGGCTGCTATGCGGGGGCGTGCCGATCCGGCTATGCGCGCCTGCCAGATGGATATGGCGGATGCGCTTTTCCCGGATGGGGTTCAGGCCTTTGACCTGCGTCCAGCCTTCGCACGTCTGTCCATGCCGGCGGCGATCCTATGGGGGCGGCGTGACCAGGTGACGCCATTCCGTCACGCCCTGAGCGTCGAAGCTGATTTTGCGCTTCATTTCCTGTCCGGCATCGGGCATATCCCTCATTTCGAATGCCCGGAACGCGTGGCAAAGATCGTCGAAAGACAATTTGCGGCTGTCGAAGCTCCGGGTTGAGGCACATCACCAGGAGTGTTGCGGATGCAGGAGGCGATGAGGCCGGCTGGGATGCAGAACGAAGCCGATCGCCTAAGGGCCAAGGCCGTCTGGCTCTATCACGTCGAAGGCAAGACCCAGAACGAGGTCGCGTCGATTCTGGGCATCAACCGCATCATGGTCGTGCGCGCGCTGGCCGAGGCACGGCGGCGAAATGAAGTGCGCGTTACGATTTCCTCGCCGCTGGCGGAGTTGACCGAACTCGAGCGCGCACTCGAGTTGCACTACGAGATCAAGCGCGTCATCGTCGCGCCGTTCGATGATCCGCAGGCCGATCCTGTCAAGGTGATTGCGGCAGCCGCGGGTAGCTTTATCTCCGGGCTGATGAAATCCGGCATGTCCGTCGGCGTCGGCTGGGGCCAGACACTCTACAACACGCTGCCCTTTATCCTCGGAAGCGCGCTCGATGATTTCCGCGTGGTGTCGCTGCTGGGTGGGATTGCCGCTGCGCGCCGTTTCAACCCGGCCGAATTCGCCTGGCAGTTCGCAGAACTGTTTCAGGGGGAAGGCTTCCTCATTCCGGCGCCGGCGGTGGTCGACAGTCCCGAGACAAAGCATGCGCTTCTTGAACGCTGCGGATTGTCTGCAATCTTCGAGATGGCGGACAAGCTGGATGTGGCGCTTCTCTCCGTCGGCGGCATTTCAACGCTGACGACCAGCTACCGCGCAGGCTATATTTCCGAGTCGGATCGGCGCTCTCTGATGGAAGCCGGCGCGGTGGGGGACGTGCTTTATAATTTCATCAACGAGGCCGGCGAAATCGTCAATCACGATGTGAACTCCCGTGTGGTGTCCGCCAGTCTGTCCCGTCTGCGGCGCACGCCGGAACGCGTGCTGATTTCTGGCGGCAGGGAGAAGATTCTGGCGCTACGGGGAGCGATCCGCATTGTCGATCCAACCACCTTCATCACGGACGAACAGACGGCACGGTCGCTGATTGCCTGACCGCGTGTCACGATTGTTGTGACTGTGCGGCGGGTGCCGATGGAAGAGCCCCCTCCATTCTTGTTGGGGGGAGCGGTTCATCTTTTTGTTGTTTATTCCCTGACGTGGCCGGAAATGGCATTTTTCATCTTCAGGATCGATGCTGGCGACATGCTGAGTTCCGTCACGCCGGCGCTAATCAACTGCTGCGCGACTGAGGCATCACTTGCTGCCTCCCCGCAGACCCCGACCCAGATGCCCGCTTGCTCTGCAGCTGTGCAGACCATGCGAATAGCGGAAAGGACGGCCGGCTGATCGACGCGGCACAGGTCGGCGACGCCGGGATTCAACCGATCGGCAGCCATGACGTATTGCGTCAGATCATTGGTACCGATGGAGAAGAACTTCACCTTGCGGGCAAGAGTTTGGGCAGCAAAAACCGCGGCCGGGGTCTCGACCATGATGCCGAGCACGAAGGGCGCAACGTCCTTGCCCTCGTCGATCAACGCGCGGCGGCATTCGTCGATCATCGCCACTGTTGCATCGATTTCGCTTGTCCCCGTCACCATTGGCAGCATGACATGCAGTCTGCCGAAGGGGGCGGCGCGCAAGAGGGCGCGCAGTTGCGGCTTAAAGAGTTCCGGTCGCGCGAGACACAGTCGAATGCCGCGCAGGCCCAGAAAGGGATTGTCTTCCCGCGGCAACGCGATGCTGCGCACCGGCTTGTCTGCGCCAATGTCCAACGTCCGGATGATCACCGGATGTTCCGGGAAGGCCTGCAGCAGACGTTGATAGGCGAGGAACTGCTCTTCCTCTGTTGGCAGGTCGTTCCTGTTCATGAACAGGAATTCGGTGCGGAAAAGACCGACACCCATGGCGCCGGCCGCCTTTGCTTGAGCAATCTCCTCGACCGAACCGAGATTTGCGGCAACGGTGATTGCGACGCCATCCTTCGTTCTGGGCGCAACACCGACCAAAGCCTGCAGTGCCAGGGCTTCCGCCTTGGCCCTGTCACGCTGTTCTATGATTTCGGCACGGACCGACGCATCCGGGTTGGGAAAGACCTGGCCGCGATCGCCATCGAGAGCGATCTCTCTGGCGCCTTCGAGGAGTGCGAGCGGATCGGCGACGCCGAAGACCGCAGGGACCCCGGCGGCCCTTGCCAGAATGGCCGCGTGGCTGGCAGCAGAACCATGACGGGTAACGATGCCCGCAAGCCGCGAAAGATCGGTGCCTCCTGCTTCGGCGGCACTGATTTCATCGGCAACCAGGATGCTGCCTGTGGGCACCTCGTTGAGGCTTATCGGCTGTTTGCCCTGCAATTGCAGCGCCGTCAGCCGTGTCAAGCTGGCGATGTCTTCCGAGCGCGCCCGGGCATAGGTATCCTCAAGGGCGGCCAGTTCTTCTGCGAGGTCTTTTCCAGCAGTGAGGATTGCCGCACCGGCGCTGCGGCCACTCCGGATCAGCCCGACGATGCGCGCATGCCATTCGGGATCGGCCGAAAGCTCGGCGATCGCATTCAGCACCTCTGCCGTGCCGCCGCTGGCGGCGGCGGCTTGTCGGCGAAGCGACTGACCCACATGCTGCATGGCCTCCATCGCAGCACGAATCTCCGTATCAACATCCGCGGCGACCGGTGGAAACGGAGCGAGCACCGGTTGCCGGAATTGAAAGGCGGGACCGATCGCAACACCCGAGCCACCCGCTATTCCTGTCATTGCGCGGTCCAAGTGCAAGGCCGCGCCGAGCCGACCATCAGCACAGTCGGCGGGTGCCGACGGTGGAGCCGGTTCCTCCGCTGCACCCTGCGCATGGTTGTCCTGCCGTGCTTCGAGAAAGCCGGCAATGTCATCCACGGCGCGATCGGCATCTTCGCCGATCGCTCGGATGGTGATGTCCGCACCTTCCTTGAGGCTGAGCAGAATGAGCTTGAAGGACGAGCGCGTCGTGGCGGATTTGCCCTGATACTCAAGAAAGAGCTCGCTGTTATAGCCCTTGGACAGTTTTACGATCTCGGCCGCCGGTCTGGCATGAATACCTCCCGGAACCGCGACGCGCACGGCGCGCTGGATTTCCATCGATACACCTCTGGCTCAAGCTCGCAGGATGTCGGCGATTCTGTTGATCTCTGCATCGCGACCGATGCCCGTCAGAAAGGCGAGGGTGACGATGGCGGGCTTTGGCAGGTTCGGCGGCAGAGGCGTGGTGGACACGATAAGGTCTACGCCATCAAGCATGCTCGGCACCTCGGTTGCCTTGCATTGCCGTGTCTCGACGTCGATGCCGCGATCTCCCATCGCGTCCGTAATCGCGGCGGCAACGACGGTGGACGTGGCGACGGCGGTGCCGCAGGCGACGAGGACTGTTTTCTTGGTCATGGTGCTCTCAACCTCCCAGTTTGAGATATCGATCGATGTCAGCATAGATCTGACCACTGTCTTTTGCTTCGCACAAAGAGTGAAGCGTTTTGTTGTCCTGGATGAGCCCGCCGATGGCAGACAGCATGTCGAGTTGCTCTTCCTTGCTGTGAAGGGCGAGCATGAAGACAAGGCGGACCGGCAGTTCCTTGTCCGGATCGTCCATGCTGCGGAAGGTCACGGGCTCCTTCAACGTGGCAACCGCCGCTCCGGACAGAAGCACATGCTCCGGATCCGTATGGGGTACCGCCACGGCCAGACCATCCTCCAGCGGCAGGCCCGTCGGCATCTCCCGCTCGCGTTGCTCGACCGCCCCGCGATAGCTCGGGCGAACCTTGCCGCGGCGGAGAAGGTGATCGGCCAACTGGCCGATCACCTCATCTGCGTTTCGGACGTTGAGCCCGATGAAGATGTCCTCTTTCAAGAGGAAGTTCGTCGCGTTCATGCTGTCTGTCATGCAGATACCCTGCTGGTGGTGGATTGCGTGGTTTTCTCCGGACTTGCCGAAGCGAGGGCTTCCATGGCGCCTGCACGCACCTTCAGCAGCCACATGCAGAGGCCGATCACCACAGCGATGATGGGGGCCGCGAGCCAACCGAGACCGCTGAACAGTTCGACGACGACAAAGCCGATCCAGACGAAGCCATCGCCGATGGCGGTAATCTGGCTGGCATTGGCCGGCATCGTGAAGCCGGCACTACCGGCGGCCGAGGTGAAGAGGGGCGCCAGCGCACCGGCGATGTAGAAACCGATGGTGAGCGTAATCGTGCCGATGATGACCATGCGCAGCACGTTGCCGCGCACGATCGGGGCTGCCAGAGCGACAACGAAGGGGATGACCGCCAGATCGGCAAACAGAATGACGCGGTTGCCGGGGAGGATGATCGACAGGACAATCGCGATGGGTACGAGCAACAGAGCCGACGAGATCGCCGCCGGATGGCCGATCAGGATCGCAGAATCGAGCCCGATGTTGATCTGTCGGTCGCCGGCCCGCTTCTGCACGAACTCACGGGCCGCTTCCGAAACCGGGATCAGTCCCTCCATCAGGATCTTAACCATGCGGGGTAGCAGCAACATCACCGCGGCCAGATTGATGCCAGCCTTCAGCACTTTGGCGGTCATGCCCGGAATATCTGCCGGATTCCAGAAGCCCACCAGACCGAGAACGAGACCAATGATGAGGCCGAGAATGACGGGTTCGCCGGCGACGCCCAGGCGCTTCTGGATGTGATCGGTGGACAGATCGATATCGCGCAGACCCGGAATTCGCTCGATCATCCAGTTGGTCAGGATCGCGATGGGCAGGATCTGCGCCGACAGAAGATGCGGGACAGAAACGCCGGGCAGACCATAAAAGGCCTGTACGGGTTTTGCGCTCCAGTCGGCGAAGAACAACGAAAGCGCCGCCATGAGCGCGGCTGCTACAAGCCCGTAGGGCAGGGAGCCTGTCGCCGCGGTAACAAGCGAGCCGACAAAGGCGAAGTGCCAGAAATTCCAGACGTCCACATTCAGCGTACGGGTCCAGCCGGCCAGAAGCAGAGCAACGTTGACGGCGATACCGATCGGTATGACCCAGAGGCCAACCTGTGAGCCAAAGGCAATGGCCGCAGACGAGGGCCAGCCCACATCCACCACATCACGCTTGACGCCCGTGTTCGTGGCGATCGCCTGAGCGACATCGCTCAGATTCGTCCACATCAGCCCGATGACGAGATTGATGCCGATGAAGGCAACGCCAATCGTGACACCGGCACGAAACGCCTTGCCGGGTTTGGCGCCCAGAACCAAGCCGATAACAAAGATCATGATGGGCAGGAGCACCGTGGCTCCCAGGTCGTCAATAATGGCCTTCAGGCCGCTTAGAACTGCGTCCACGTTATCCTCCCTCACGTGAAAGACCGACGATCGTGCACTCACTCCCCTGATTGCACTTTTGTTCGTCGGCGACCATATTGTTCGCACGGAACGCCTGTGTCAAGTGTGCGTTAAGTGCGCAAATGTGCGGCGCCTTTGTGTCTCGACAAAGTTGCGCCATACTGCTGCGGATGAATCGGGGAGAGGAACTGATGGCGCGTATACGCTCTGACGATCATGACCTGCACGTAATGGCGGCGTGGCTCTATTACGTGCATGGATTGGGGCAGGAAGAGGTTGCCCGTCGTCTTGAGGTGTCGCGAACCAAGGTTGTGCGCATGCTCTCCAGCGCCCGTGAGAGCGGCCTCGTCAAGATCAGTCTCGAACATCAGATGGCGGAAACACTGGCGCTGGGCGACTGGATTGCCGCCAGCTACGGTTTAGGACGTTGCATCCTCACCCCGCCGGCAGACGCCGCCAATCCGGACGATCCGCTGCTCGATCCCCAGCGCAAGGATGCCGTCGGTATTGCTGCGGCGAACTATATCGGAAGGCGCATCCTGAACACGCGCAATGTGTCGGTTGGCGTGGGTGGCGGCACGACGGTGCGTCGGACGATCGACGCCATGCGGGTCCTGTCGAAGCCCGATTCACGAGTTGTGGCACTGATGGGAGCGTCGCATAACGATGACGGCACGAGTGCCTATTCCCTCAGCCTCGAAATGGCGCAGATCGTCGGCGGCACCGCCCGCACCCTGCCGATACCCTTCGTGCTCGGTCTTCAAGAGACATGTGCCGCGTTGAAGGCCGATCCGTACATCCGTCCTGTCCTTGCGGAGATGGCCTCAACGGACTTCAATGTAATCTCCTGTGGCGGCTGTGATGAAACCGGCAGCTTCTTTATGGCGTCCGGCATTTCCGCGGAAGATCTGAAGAGAGCGCGCGAAGCCGGGGCCGTCTGCGAAGTGGCCGGACATTTCCTCAAGGCGGATGGTTCACGTGCTGATACCGAACTGAATGACCGCCATACGGGAATTGAATTCGAAGATCTGCAAAAGGCAGACAACGTCGTTGTGGCCGCTGGAACGGCCAAGACAAAGCCGCTGCTGGCCCTCCTGCAGGCCGGCATAGCCACCACGTTGGTCATCGACCACAGTATTGCCACGGGTCTGGTGGCAGCTCGGCCGAAAAGCACGCGGCGCCCACCGGGATAGAACTTGGCGCCCACCGTTCGACGATCGAGCACACGACGCAGCATTGTGGCAATGGTGGGAACATCGTCGCGGGGGATATGCATCCGCCCTGATGACGTGTATCTCCACGATCAGGAACGGTTTCTCTGGCGCTGGTGGAGGCTGACAGCCGGAGAGTGCGGCTTGATACGGAGACGCAGGGGCACCACCCCTCGGCGCCCCATTTTTTGTCCGTCCTACGCGGAATAGCGGCCTGCCGCCTGTTGTTCATGCCGAGTGCCACGGATCATCAAAAATCGACCCGAAGCTTTGCCGCGACCGCATGCGACAAGACGTTTTCTCCATAGGTGCCATCGTAGCGGAGATCGAGAGACACCCGGTCGTCGGAAAACAGACTGATGCCGGCGCCGAAGGTGGCAACCCACTTGTCGGTGTCGAATTGACGCGAATACTGATGGGATGTCGGCGAGAATTTGACGTTGCTGGACACTGTGGTGTCGGCGCTGTGCTGCACTCCTGCGAATGCGAATGGTCGCATCTGGAGGTGCTCCGACACTGTCAGGTCCGTGCCGATTTCGATGCTCGGGGTCACGGAAACCATGACATCGTCATAGGCAGCGATCATCAGGTTGTAACCTGGTGCGCCCGTCTCCGTATAGCCGCCGCTGCGGATATAGTTGACGTCCAGATCCACGCTGGGCTTCAGATAGAACGACCCTGCGGGCAGAAGATAGGCGGCTCTGAAGCGCGCCTGAAGCCAGTCGGTATCGTGGCTTGCGCGGGCCGTCAGGCCCGTTGAGAGCGGAATGGAACGGCTGGAATCCGTCCAGCCGTGACCATAGGACAGACCGATGGCAAACAGCGCGTTGCCCTGCTGATATTTGGCAATGGCCCCGATATGCGCCGCCTGCGTTTCGGAGTTTGCAAGCCGAGCCTGAGACGTCAGCGTTTCATAGCCCGCTGCAAAGCCAAGCCGCCAGTGATCATCCACCACATACTGGCTTCCAAACGAAAGAAGACGTGAGCGGTCATCACGGCCGTCACCGGAATAGCCACCATCATATTCCAACCAGCGGGAAGAGGCTTTGCCCCACGTGCACTCGCCTTCATCGATTGCCGTCATACCTGCACCGATCTGACCACAGCTGAGCATTCCAGACTGAAAACCTGATGCGGAGGCGCGCAGCCCTGCGACCTGCTGAGTCGCGTGCTCGCTGGCATAGGAATCGAGCAGGTTCTGATAGTCTGCCAGCGTTTCCGCATTGGCGAGCGTCACCATGTCGGCATCTGTATCACCGTCCGACAGGCGGTCATTGAGCCAGGATGCTGCAACGGCATCATGATCCGAAAGACCTGGTGCGGCAAAGTTCACGCTGTTGACGGTAACGTCAGCATCCCACCCTTGGAAGCCATATCGATGCAGACTAAGCGAGTAGTCGACAACCGGCGTATCAAGAGCCGCCGCGTTCATCGCCATGTCGAACGGAAAGGGTGCTTTGACGATGGTGAATTGTCGCGTGCGGCCAAAAGATGTCAATCGCGGGCGAACCGCGCCGTTCAACTGGACGCTACTGCTTGCCTCAAGCCGGTCTGATGTTCCCCCACGCATATCAAGATCGACTTCAAGCGTTGATCCCTGTGCGCCAACATACGCGCCCTGCAGCGTGGTGACCTGGATCGCTCCACGTCCTCCGGGCGACAGAAGCCCAAAATTCTGGAGGTGCCCATAGTCGGGCAAACCGAGGACAGCAAGGCTGTCGATGCCAAGGTCGATGGTCGAGCCTGGCAACAGCGAGCCACTCGCCGTATTGACGAGCGAGATGCCGCGCAGGTCGCCCTTGAAGGCCCAGACCGGGCCCGCGGCCTTGATAGAGCCGGTCAAGGTTCCGGAATTGATCACGCTTGTTTTCTGGTCGCTGACGATGGCAAAACCACTTTTGCTCGCCACGGTGCCGGCATTGTCGATGGTGGTGGCCGCGATGTGCGAAGGTGTTGCATTGCTGATGTGGATCGCATCCGATCCCTGTCCGGAGACTGCAACCCTTGCGCCCCGCGCGACCGTGATGTTCACGGATGTCTGCTTTTCCGGGCGAGATGTATTACCAGACAACTCCGCTACGATCCCATGCGAGGCAGTTCCGAAGGTATCCAGGCTACCAAGCACCTCGATCGACATACGGCGATGCGATTGTTCGCTTCGCCACGAATAGTCGCCATCGAGCATTGCCGCATGAATACCGGGCGCCTGATTGCCGTGCGTTTCCACCCGGCCATTCATGTTGATCGAGACGTTGCCTGCCCGGTCGCCGCGATTATACGTCTTCGACAACAGACTGCCGTCCGACATCTGCACCAGACCACCAGGCCCGGCAATGGTCTGGGCATAGATTGCCGCGGCGCCATTGCCAAAGGTTCGGATATCGCTTCCGGATGTCAGTGTGACATTGATGTCTCCGCCGAAATTCAAAAGCCGCTCCGCGCGGCGAAACGGATTCGACGGATCGAAGATCTCGTTATAGCGGTCCCGATCCTCCTTGTTGGCGATGATGGTGATCGGGGTCTCGGCGTAAATGACCGGACTGTCCGCCTGAACAAGCCCGCCGCCACCGCCGACGGATTGGGCAAGCACGGCTATCGCGCCCTTGCCGCGCGTCGTGATCTGTCCGCCATTGGTGATCGTTACCGCGTCGGAACGGTTGACCCTATCCCAGCTGCCCCCGAAATCAACCAGCGTTGTCGAGGCGTCGTTGTCGAGCGTGACAAGGCCGCCGCCACCGCCAATCGACTGCCCCAGGATGCCGAGAGCAAAGTCGCCGGTGGTGCTGAGTGAGCCACTCGAGGCGATGGTGACGGGATTTCCGCTGCCATTGCCGTTCAAACCGCCGAGGTGAACCGAGCCGGTTTCCCTTGCAAGGGCATTGGCACCCAGCAGCTCACTGCGACGGTTTTGCACGGACAGATGGGCTCCGCCGCCACCGCCGATGCTTTGTGCCACGATTGCAGACGAAAAAATGCCCTTGGTGCTGATCTCGCCAAGGTTCACGACTGTTGCCTGCCCCGCATGGTTGTAGGGCGAACTTCCTTCCGCTCCAAACAGGACAGAGCTGACATGATGGATCGGGTCTGAGAGGGCACTGGTTCCGCCGCCACCACTGATCGATTGAGCAAGAATACCGATCGCGCCATCCCCCTCCGTTCGGACGAAGCCGCGGTTCGTTTCCACGAGAACATCACCGCCGATCCCGAAGCCGCCCCTGACACCCCCAGCGCTCAGGATGAGCTTGCTCAGATCCTTGGTCGTCAGTTGACCGTTCTCGCTGGTGAAGCTCGTCTTCTTTTCTGCCGAGAGATAGATTGACGTGGCATGTCCCGCAGCACCGCCGCCGCCCGCGACGGATTGGGCAAAGATACCCGTCCCCGTCTGTCCTGTTGTCTGGATGGATCCCGCGTTGAAGACGTGTACCGTTCCGCCATTGCCGCCATTCCCTCCGTTTCCCCCCATGGAGAGCGTGACGGTGCGTCCATCGGAGAGTTTCCCGGTGCCCTCCGAGGCCGGGCGCACAGACGCCGTGACTGACAATGCGTTTCCGCCGTAGCCCCCGCTTCCGCCGACAGACTGGGCGATAATGCCATTCGAACCCGTACCGATGGTCTGAAGATTGCCACTGTTGGTGACGGTAACTGGCCCACCGGCGCCACCGGCTCCTCCTGTGCCTCCAATCGAAAGCGCTATGTTTTTCGATGCCTTTTCGCTGGCAGCAGCCGAGAGCGCGGCTGAGACGGAATTGCCGCCAAATCCGCCGCCACCGCCAATCGATTGCGCGAGAATGCCATGGGACAGGACGCCTTGCGTCAGGATGAAGCCGCCAAGATCTGCTCGGACCAGGCTTCCCTGGCCGCCACTGCCGCCCGACCCGCCGATGGCCACCGAAGCACTTGGCTTATTGACCTCGCCGATGCTCAGAGTTCCAGACAGGGCATTGCCACCTGAGCCGCCGCCACCGCCGATACTCTGGACCAGGACCCCGGTGGAATGGTCTCCCGTCGTCGCCAGGAAGGCGGATGGAGACATCGAAACGAGGGCGCCTGCAGCATTTCCGCCGGTGCCCCCCGTTCCCCCGACAGAGGCGCTGAGCGGCGTGCTGCCACTTGTCGAGGCCCCGGCAGCAATGCTCAGCGAACTGCCGCCTTTGCCGCCACCGCCGCCGATGCTCTGGACCAGAACGGCATTGGCGAATGCACCGGAGGTCGTCACGCGGCCGGCGACCGTCACGCCTGCATATCCGCTGCTGCCGCCACTGCCGCCGCTGCCACCAATGGCGGCACTGAGACTGACGGATCTGCCTTCGGAGATAGCGCCTGATAGGGACACGGCAGAGCCCGCATTGCCGCCGCCGCCGCCAATGCTCTGAGACAGAACGCCGGTTGCGTGATCGCCGGCCGTGATCACGGACGATGTCCGCTCCACAACGACCGACGCGGACGAACTGTTGCCGCCCTTGCCGCCGCTGCCGCCAACCGAAACGGAAATCGGTACGGCAATGCCGGCAGACACGGCACCCGAGATGGCGGTGGCACTGCCGCCACTGCCGCCACCACCGCCGACGCTCAAGGCCTCGATGCCGTTGGCAAAACTGCCGAGGGTGGAGACGACACCGTCGGTACTGACAACGACCTCGCCTCCGCCATTCCCCTCGCCACCCGAACCGCCTGCGGCAACGGACACCGAAATCGTGCCGGCGCCGTTGGACGCACCGACGGAAATGCTGCGTGCATCGCCGCCTGTTCCGCCGCCGCCGCCGATCGAATGCGCGACGATGGCGCTGGAAAAGGCACCGCTTGTCGCGACAGCCGTTCCGGCCGGTTGGTTGATCACGATACGTCCGCCCTTGCCACCCTTGCCACCCTTGCCACCGATGGAAACGGCGGAGGTGAGCGAGACCGGACCTGCGGCTGCGGAAACCGTGGCGGCTGATCCGCCCGTGCCGCCACCGCCGCCAATACTGGAGGCAAAGAGACCAAAGGAGTGCGTGCCGGACGTGTAGACGTTGCCGGTCGGGCTTAAGGTGATCGTCCCGGCATCGCCTCCTTCGCCACCGCTGCCGCCAATGGCGACGCTGGACGAAAAGACCGGTGAGGTCGCGCGCGCGGTCGCTGAACCGCCGTGACCACCACCGCCGCCAATGCTCTGGGCGTTGACTCCGTGCGAAAAGCTTCCGGCCGTGGTAATGTTGCCGAAGGTGAGATCGAGTGGCCCGCCTTGCCCTCCATTGCCGCCGGACCCGCCGATGGCAACGGCGGAGAACAGGCCTTCTGCCGTTGCATTTCCACCGCGTCCGCCCCCGCCGCCAATGCTCTGCACCATCAGCCCCAGGGCATGATCGGCATAGGTCTGTAGCATTCCCCGGAAGTTGACGGTAACAGCGCCTGCAGAGCCGCCTCGGCCGCCATCGCCGCCGACCGCAACACTGCCGCTGTCCGAGGAACCATTGCCGCCACTGCCGCCGAAGGACTGGAGAAGCATGGCATCCGCATGCAGTCCCCGTGTGGTGACGGATCCCGCCGTGTCTCCCGTGACGGTAATCGAGGCGCCATTGCCGCCATGTTGACCCGCCTTGCCCTCCAGGGATATGCCGGACGCACCGCCGATGCTTTGCGCCAACACACCGGTCGATTGCGCGCCGCGCGTGCTGATGACCGCAGGACCGAGGTCGATCCGAACGGTTTCGGCATTCCCGCCCGAGACAGCCTGTAACCGGCCCGTTCTCTTCTGGTACTCGGCAAGATCACCACCGCCTGCGCTCAGCGCGACGATACCCGCTGCACCCTCGCCACTGGTGGAAACAGACGGTATAGTCCGGGCGGCATCGGGCTGCATGATGATGCTCACCGGGCCGCCCGACTTCGAGATCGATGACAGATCCCAGACGGATTTCACACCATCATTGCCGGTACCGCCGACACTCATGCCACTCACGCCGGCAGCAAACGCGCCCGTGGTGGAAATCGCACCCGAATTGAGAATGTTGACGGCGCCGGAACTCGCGCCGGAACTCAGAGCAACCGCCCCGTTGTCCGTGGCCACGATCGCGCCGTCCCCGCCGCGACTGAGGGCGGACAGTCCGCCAACTTGCGAGCCGTTGCTCAAAAGGCGTCCGCTATTGGTGATGGTGACGGCACCGCCCTCGGTCGGCTTTCCGAAAAAGAACCAGTCCTGCCCGAGGCTTTCGCCCCCCAGAAGGCTCGATGTTCCGGCGGGCACCGTTGCACCTGTCGGCAGCGTAATATCCTGCTGATTGTTCAACAGAACAGCGCCGCCCTTCACATCCTTCGTCACCACCACGGACTGCGCCTTGGACGTGCCCTTGGTCCCCAGCAGTACCCCTGTCGCGACGAAACTGCACAGGGCAGCCGTTGCAAGCCATCGATCTTTCTCAACACCTCTTTGTCCGGCACGTGCTGAGCGCCGCTCGAACGGAATGGTGTCTTCAAGCATCAATGTCGGCATGATGGTGTCCCCGTTGTCTATCATGCTTAATTTCTATTGCTTACCTGAGGCTGTTTACTTTGACGCCACGGATGAAAACCTGCTGACAAATGTCTGCCGCTCATTCGCCGGAATATAAAGTCCGAGCAAATCTTCGTGAGACGGATAGCACGATTGGCTGGGACGTCCGTGTTTGGCGCGGTCATCGCTGAGGGCGCTGATGCGCTTGAGATCGTCGAGGAGGTTGCGGTTTCCCATCCGATTTCCCCCGGGCTCAGACAGGCTGCCGGCACGCCACGCGCAGTCTCGGCGACCAGCGCCAGCGCGTGGCGATCGGTCGCTCCATCGTTCCACACAGATCTCCGCTCGAACAGGCGAGGAAACCGTGACGATTTTGGCCCACGGATGACCGGATCTGGCGCCTGGCGCTCAGATGACGGCTGGCATTGATGCGTCGAACGTCTATCTCTTTAAGCCGGACGGGATCGCACTCTAGGTTTTCACGCGATTTCGGACGTACAACCGGTTTCCACTTCGGCTGGAATTGCTCTGACCTCAGGACGCACAACATGAAAGCTCTGGTACTCGAACGCAAAGGCGAACTGGCCATCCGTGACATCGATCTGCCGCGGGATGTCGGTCCTGCCGACGTCAAGATCGCCATCCATACGGTGGGTGTGTGCGGCAGCGACGTGCACTATTACACCCACGGGGCCATCGGCTCCTTCGTCGTCAAGGAACCCATGGTGCTGGGTCACGAAGCCGCAGGCACGGTGATCGAGGTGGGCTCCGACGTCAAGAATCTGCGTGTCGGCGACCGGGTCTGCATGGAGCCTGGCATTCCGAACATGGCGTCGCGCGCGTCCAAGCTCGGCATCTACAATGTCGATCCGGATGTGCGCTTCTGGGCGACGCCGCCCATTCATGGCGTGCTGACGCCGGAAGTGGTGCACCCGGCCGCCTTCACCTACAAGCTGCCGGAGAATGTTTCGTTTGCCGAAGGCGCGATGATCGAACCTTTCGCCGTCGGCATGCAGGCCGCCACGCGCGCCAAAATCACGCCCGGCGATGTGGCGGTGGTGATCGGCTGCGGCCCGATCGGCATCATGACCGCCATTGCCGCGCTCGCCGGCGGCTGCTCGCGCGTCCTCATCGCCGATCTCAGCGCACCAAAGCTCGCGATTGCCGGACAATATGCGGGTATCACGCCGGTCAATATTCAGGAGACCGCGCTCAAGGACGCCGTCATGGGCGCAACGGACGGCTGGGGTGCGGATGTGATTTTTGAGGCGAGCGGCAGCCCCAGGGCCTATCATGGCATCTTCGATCTGATGCGGCCGGGTGGTGCGCTGGTTCTGGTGGGCCTCCCGATCGAGCCGGTCGAGTTCGATGTGCCCGCGTCCATCTTCAAGGAAGCCCGCATCGAAACCGTGTTCCGCTATGCCAATAATTTCGACCGCGCCGTCAACCTGATCGCCTCCGGCAAGGTCGATCTCAAGCCGCTGATCACCGAAACCTATGCCTTTGCAGACAGCATCGCAGCCTTCGAACGCGCCGCCAAGGGACTGCCGCAGGATGTGAAGCTGCAGATCCGCATGACCGAGTGAAGCCATCGCATCACAACGGCATGACGACCGACATGACGGCAATGGTCGCGGCGGTCACCGGGGCCGCTTCGCGCGTCGGACTTGCTAGCGTAAAGAAGCTGTTCGATGAGGGCGCAACGGTGGATGTCTTGCAGGGGCCTCAGGTCTTGGCCCTCCTGCCAAAGATCCTTCAGGTCATGGGACAGCTGGACATTGTCCCCGCGAATGCGGGGGCCTCTGTCGGCAGGCCGGTGGTGGAAAGCGATCCCCGCGCCAAAGCTTTAAAACATTCGCATATTCATTTGCTCTCTGGCACACTCAGACGACCTTTGACATTTCAAATACCGGTTCGTAGAGCTGGCAGAAAACCATGCCAAATGAGGGGCAGCACGGATAATGGATAGCGATGTCGCATCTGTCGATCTCGAGATGATCACCCATGGGCCGGAGGCGCGCGCGAAGCCGGAAACGCGCCTCTGGTTGCGCATGCTGTCCACGACAAAGCTGATTTCGACGGAGATCCGGAAGCGTCTGCGGGCCGAGTTCGGCGCCACGTTGCCGCAATTCGACCTGATGGCGCAATTGTACCGCGAACAGGCAGGCCTGCGGCTCGGCGAACTGTCGAAACGCACGATGGTAACGAATGGCAATGTCACCGGCCTGGTCGAACGGCTGGAGGCGGAAGGGCTCGTCGTCCGGGAAACGCCGACGGCGGATCGGCGCGTCACGGTGGCCCGGCTGACGGAGGAGGGGACGCGCGTCTTCTCCGCCATGGCGGATGCGCACGAGGCCTGGCTTCGGGATCTGATGGCCGATGTGGAGACGGCCCGGATCGTGTCCCTCTGGGAGGAGATCGGCCACGTCAAACGCTCCACCGCCAACCATTTGAGCGGTGCCGAGGGCGAGTAAGAACCCACGGTCGGTGTTGCGCGCGCACCATCTTGCGAAGTCTTTCGCAATGCGGGAGAAGGATCGACAGGGTTGAAGACAACGGCTGGGAAGACAACGAATGACGATGGACCTGCAGGCGGTCGTTGAGGAGATTCACGAGGCTCTGCTTTCGCGGATCGGCGAAGGAAAGGTGGCCGACTACATTCCCCAGTTGGCGGAGGTTGACCCCACCAAGTTCGGCATCTCCATCGTCGATCTCCACGGTCAGGTCTACAAGGCGGGAGATTGTGACGAGCCGTTTTCGATCCAGAGCATTTCCAAGGTCTTCACCCTGACGCTTGCGCTGGGCAAACACGGCGAGACGACCTGGAACCGCGTCGGACGCGAACCGTCTGGCTCCGCGTTCAATTCCATCGTTCAGCTGGAACATGAACATGGCAAGCCCCGCAACCCTTTCATCAATGCCGGCGCCATCGTCATCAGCGATCTGGTCCTGTCCGGCCATACACCGCGCGAAGCGATCGGCGAGATCGTCCGCTTCGTCCAATATCTCGCGGATGATCCGGCGATTGCGATCGATCCGGAGGTAGCCAAGTCCGAAACGGCGACGGGCTTCCGCAACCTGGCGCTCGCCAATTTCATGAAGTCCTACGGCAAGCTGCAGCACCCTGTGGATCATGTGCTCGGTGTCTATTTCCATCAATGCGCGCTGGCGATGAGCTGCACCCAGCTTGCAAGGGCCGGCCTGTTTCTGGCCGGCAACGGCCGCACGCCGCTGACGGGACACACGGTGGTCTCCAGCCAGCGTGCCCGGCGCATCAATGCGCTGATGCTGACCTGCGGTCATTATGACGGTTCCGGAGACTTTGCCTATCACGTGGGCCTTCCCGGCAAGAGCGGAGTCGGTGGCGGCATTCTGGCCGTCGCGCCCGGCCGTGCTTCGGTTGCTGTCTGGTCACCGGGCCTGAACAAGAACGGCAATTCGCTGGTGGGCTCCCTTGCGCTGGAAATGCTTGCCAACAGAACCGGCTGGTCGGTCTTCGGGGCGCCAACCGCATAGGGCCCGCAGCGCCTGTCAAAATTGCAACGGTTGCATCTTGCCTTTTCGGGCATCTGTCATAAGTGTTTCGAGTACCAGATATATCAGATGTCCGATCGCAAACATGTCCCATTCCCGGGAGATGCGGCAGGGAGGCAATGTCAGCGGCATTGCCTCCCATTTCTGATGGGACTTGCGGCCTGTGTTCGGGGTTGTAGGCTGCGGCTCCAACCCGTCTGTTCTCCGTGAGTGATTCCCCATGACCGACATTTCGATGATAGAAGCAGCGCGCCGGCGCATTGGCACGCGGGCCGTCTACACGCCCTTGCTGTCCTCACCCTTTCTGGACGCGATGGCCGGCCGTCGCCTGTTCGTCAAGCCGGAGTGCCTGCAGAAGACGGGCTCCTTCAAGTTTCGCGGTGCGTGGTCGGCGGTCTCCGCGCTTGAGCCGGATGTGCGCAGGCGCGGTGTGCTTGCCTTTTCCTCCGGCAATCACGCGCAGGGCGTTGCGCTTGCCGCACAACTGCACGGCACATCGGCCGTGATCATCATGCCTTCCGACGCGCCGCGGCTGAAGATCGAGAACACCAGGGCCTACGGCGCGGAGGTCGTGCTCTACGACCGTCTGACCGAGGACCGGGATGCTCTCGGTGCGGATCTGGCGACCCGCCGTGGCCTGACGCTGATCAAGCCTTTCGACGAACCGCAGGTGATTGCCGGGCAGGGGACGGTGGGTCTGGAGATTGCTGAGCAAGCGAAGGCCGAAGGAGTGGCCGAGGCCGATGTCCTCGTCTGCTGCGGCGGAGGCGGCCTGACGGCGGGCGTTGCGCTGGCGCTCGAGGCAAAGGCGCCGGGCCTTCGGGTGCGCCCGGCAGAGCCGGCAGGGTTTGACGATACCGCCCGCTCGCTCGCCAGCGGCCGGATCGAACGCAATGCCGCCATGGGCGGCTCGATCTGTGATGCGATTGTAACGCCGGAGCCTGGCCGGATCACCTTTCCCATCAATCAAAGGCTCTGCGGGTCGGGTCTCGTCGTGTCGGACGAGGAGGCGTTGCAGGCAATGGTTCTCGCCTTCACGCGGTTGAAGATCGTCGTGGAGCCGGGCGGCGCCGTCGCACTTGCCGCCGCTCTGTTTCGGCGGGACGAGATTGAAGGCGATGCAGTCGTGGCGGTATGCTCCGGCGGCAATGTCGATCCGGCTGTCTTTGTCGATGCGCTCGCACGGTTCGGCGCGTGAAGGTGTTCGACTTTTGTCGTGGTGGGTCTGTTCCTTCTTCAAGAGGCCTCTATCTTAGGGATGTAAAATAGATCTCATCTCCTCCGCGCGGGCTCCCTCCATGCCATCTGCCGTTCGATCCGAGAGTTTTGTTCGCCAAGCATTTCCCAAAGACACCATCGCCCAACTGGAGAATCTGAGAAGCCGCTCGGTCTTTACCGCACTGAAGCGACGCGAACTGGCGCTTGCCGAAGCCGAGCGGATGGAGAGTGGCGAGGGAGATCGCAAGCCGCTCTTCGGGTTGCTCTTTGCCGTCAAGGACAACATCGACGTTGCCGGAATTCCGACAACAGCGGCCTGTCCCACCTTTGCCTATATGCCGGACAGGAGCGCCACCGTCGTGCAGCGTCTGGAACAGGCGGGCGCGATCCTGGTCGGAAAGACCAATATGGATCAATTCGCGACCGGCCTCGTGGGGGTGCGCTCCCCCTTCGGGATCGCACCCAATGCCCTGCGGTCCGACCTCATTCCGGGCGGATCGAGTTCCGGGTCTGCCGTGGCGGTGGCGAGAGGTTTCGTCGATTTTTCGCTCGGCACCGATACCGCCGGGTCCGGCCGAATTCCCGCCGGTATGAACGGCATCGTGGGGCTGAAACCATCTCTCGGGCTGATTTCCTCCACGGGCGTGGTGCCGGCCTGCCGCACGCTCGATACGGTTTCTATCTTTTCGCGCGATGTGGAAACCGCGTTTCGGGTGCTGCAGGTCATTGCCGCCTATGATGCGGAGGATCCGTTTTCCCGCAATGTGCCACGGCCGGTTCTGGAAGAGCCGAAACGACAGCCGAAGGTGGGGGTGCCGCCAGCCTCACAACGCATGTTCTTCGGTGATGATGCAGCGGAAGCTGCCTTTTCCGCCGATCTGGAAACGCTGCAGTCCCTGGGCTTTGCTGTGGTCGAGGTCGATTTCGAGCCTTTGCACGCGGTCGCGCGTCTCCTCTACGAGGGGCCCTGGGTTGCCGAACGCTATGCCGCCATCCGGTCCTTCATCGAAAGCAATCCGTCCGCTCTTCTGCCCGTCACTTTCAGCGTTATCGGACCGTCGAAAAACATCACCGCAGTCGAGGCGTTTGAATCGATGTATCGGCTGAAGGCACTGAAGCGCCAGCTGGAGCCGGTGCTGCAGGCGCTCGATTGTCTCGCTGTTCCCACGGTTCCCCGTTTCTATCGCATTTCGGAAATCGCCGAGGAGCCGATCGCCTATAACGCCAATCTCGGGACCTATACGAATTTCGTCAATCTTCTGGACCTCGCCGCCATTACCCTGCCTGTCGGGATTCGCAGCGATGGCCTGCCGTCGAGCGTCACTTTCATCGGTCCGGCGGACAGTGACGGCTTGCTGGCTTCTCTTGCGCTGCGGGTGGAGAACCGCCCCGCCCGTTAGCCGCCGACCAGCCGGTGATAGGCGTTCTCCACCAGCGTGATATGCGCATGCATCGTCCGCTCGGCTTCCATCTGGTTGCCGCGCAGGATCGCTTCCAGGATCAGCCCGTGTTCGGCATGCGATCTGGCCAGGCGGCCAAGCGTGTAAAACTGCGCCCGCCGGAACGGTTGCAGGCGCTGGCGGGTCGAAAGCGTGATCTCCTCCAGGTAGGGATTGTGGCTGCCGCGATAGATGGCGCCGTGGAAACGCTCGTTCGCCTGGATATAGGCCTGCCGGTCACCGGCGGAGACGATGGCCGCCATCTCACCATGCAGCGTGTCGAGTTGGTCGCGCTCAACTGCCGCCATGCGCAGCGCACTCGCGCCAGCGCAAAGTGCCTCCAGATGACCCATCAGCTCGAACATGCCGGCCAGCTTGTTCTCGTCCGGCTTGGCAACGACGGTCCTTGCATGCGGTCGCTGATCGACGAGCCCGCTCGCGGCGAGCTGCTTGAGCGCCTCGCGGACCGGAGTGCGGGACACGGTGAATTCGGCCGCCAGCTGCGTTTCGTCCAGCACGGTGCCGGGCGCCAGTTCGCTGCTGATGATCCGGTCGGCCAATTGGCGGCGGATGTCTTCCGTCGATGTCCGAGGGGTCTTCTTCAGCACGCGAAACCTGTCTTCCTTGTCTGACCCTGTTACGTCTGGTGAGCCGGGTCGGGCATCATGCTCACATGCGCGGCGGCCACTTTCCAGCCATCGTCCGTCCTCACCCAGGTCTGCATCTGCCGGCCGATCTCTCCGGGCAGGTCCGGCCGCAGAAAGAGCGTCGAGGCGGTCGCGAAATCGCGGCCATAGGTGGTTATCACCGTCTTTTCCAGCCGACGGGTAAACGGTTCCTGACTTTTGCGAAAGGCCGTGATCTCGCCAAAACCGTGCTGCACCTCGTTCACCCCGTAACGGACGGTCACGGCATTGTCGAGAAACATGGAAAGCAGTGTGGCATTGTCATTGGCGAGCAGGGCAGTTTCATAGGCGGCAAAGATGGCCTCCACCTCTGCCTGTGTTTCAGGATGATTGATCTCCATCAGGCACTCTTTCTGCGCGTCAGCATGCGGTTCTTCAACTCGGTCAGGAAGGGAATGGTCTCGAACTGGTCCTGCCGCACACGGTCCCAATCGACACCGGCAGGGCGTGTTTGGCGATTGCCGGTGATGATCAGTTCGCTCTCGGTCGCGACCATGTCGAGCGGGCTGTCATGCGGTTCGATCACCACCGCATGGTCCTCGACCAGCTGCACGGAATGCACGGTCGTCACCAGCGGTGTGTCGTCGGTGATGATGCCGAGTTCGCGGAAGATCGCCGTTTCGAGGTCGGCAAAGCCCGCACCCTTGCCGGTACGCCCGCCGGCGCGCGACACCGCGACCGAACCGACCACGCAGAAATCCAGCGGCTCGACATCCTCGAAACCGATACGCTCGCCATGGTCGAGAAAACCCTCGGCCACCGCGGCAAGCTCAAAGGAAACGCCCTTTTCGATGAGCTTTTTGGGATCAAGCCTGAGATAGGGAAATTCCTTGGTGAGGTAAGGCACCGGCGCATAGACCGTCTTGCCTTCGTAGAGTGCCCGCAGCCGGATCGGGATCTGCGGCGCGTCCGGGTTTGTCTTGACCGTGCAGGCCCGTTTCCAGGCCTCGGTTTGGGCCAGCCGCCAGGCCGCGACGTCGGCGCCGACGAAGTTCGGGATCATGCTCCAGGCAGGACCGACGGCAACCCCGGTCTCTTCCAGCGCAGCCCAGATCCGGTTGCGCACCGCATCCTTGTCCGTATTGCGGCCCGCCCAGCGACCTCTCTGCGCCTCTTCTCTCTCAGGCATGCGCCATCTCCCGCGTCACAGCGGCGTCCAGTTCGGCAAAGGGCGTCGCCCAGCCGACGATGCCGCCCTGAGCGACGATCATTTCGATCGCCATGCGTTTGAAGTCCGGGAAATAGCTTTCGGTGGCATCCTCCACCAGCAGGCATTCGTAACCGCGGTCATTGGCCTCACGCATGGAGGTCTGTACGCAGACTTCTGTCGTCACGCCGGCAAACACCAGATGCGTGACACCCTTGTTGTCGAGGATCGACTGGATGTCGGTGTTCCAGAACATGCCCTTGCCGGGTTTGTCGATGACGATTTCGCCCATGATCGGCTTCAGCGCCTCGACGATCTGGTTGCCCGGTTCTCCCCGCACCAGAAGCCTGCCCATCGCGCCTTTCTCTCCAATCTTCAGCGGCGCGTCGCCGCGGCGGATCTTCGAGGGCGGGCAATCGGAGAGATCCGGCAGATGCGCCTCGCGGGTATGCACCACCGGCCATTTCTTGCGGCGGAAAAGCTCGATGAGTTTTGCGGTCGTCGGGATGATCGCCTCCAGCCGCGTCACGTCATTGCCGAGGCTGTCGCCGAAACCGCCCTTCTCGATGAAGTCGCGCTGCATGTCGATGACGACGAGCGCCGTGCGGCCGGGCGCGAAGGGGAAAGGGTAGGGGCGGGCAGGAACGGGAAAGGTCATGGGCTCATCCACCTCAATGGCCGGCCATGTGCTGGCCGATGGTGTTGCGGTCGGTTTCTTCGATCGGCGCCACATAGGAAATCGTGCCGCCGGACATGACCGCCACGCGGTCCGCGAGTTCGAGGATCTCGTCGAGGTCTTCCGAAACGAGCAGCACGGCCGCGCCGCGGTTGCGCGCCTCCATGATCTGGCTGCGGATATCGGCAACGGAGGCGAAATCGAGCCCGAAGCAGGGATTGGCAACGATCAGCACATCGACATCGCCGGAGAGTTCGCGGGCCAGCACCGCCCGCTGCACATTGCCGCCGGAGAGCGTTTCGATCGGCGCATCGGGGGAGGTGGTCTTCACCCGGTAGCGGGCGATCAGTTCCTCTGCCTGGCTACGCATCGGTCCCTTGGACATCCACCAGCCAAGACTGGTGATCGGCGGTTTGTCGAAGGTGCGAAAGGCGATGTTTTCCGCCACGCTCATGCGCGGCACGGTGGCATTCTTCAGCGGCTCCTCCGGCAGGCCGTAGACCTTGAAGCGGTCAAAATTGCCGCGCTTGGGCGTGAAGGTTTCGCCATGGATGGTGATCTCGCCATCCGTCAGGGGCCGCTGACCGGCGAGTACCTCGACGAGCGCGCTCTGCCCGTTGCCGGAGACACCGGCGATGCCGACGATCTCGCCACCCTTGATCTTCAGGTTCACACCCTGAATGGCGGGAAGCCCCGCATCGTCCTCGGCGCAGAGGCCGGCGAGTTCCAGCACGTCCTTGCGTCCTACCTGCTCGGTCCGCGCCGCCCGTTCGCGCACTTCCGTATCACCGATCATCATCCGGCTCATCTCGTCGACAGGCGCCGACTTCGCGTCGCCTTCGCCGGTCAGCCTTCCGCGCCGCAAGACCGAGAAGCGGTCGCAGAAGGTTTTCACCTCGCGGAACTTGTGGGAGATCATCAGTACCGTGATCTCGCCCCGGTCGCACATGCCGTGCAGCAGGCCGAGCATCTCGTCCGCTTCGCCCGGCGTCAGCACGGAGGTCGGCTCGTCGAGGATCATGAAGCGCTGGTCGAGGTAGAGAAGTTTCAGGATCTCCAGTTTCTGCTTCTCTCCGGCCGAGAGGCTCGCGACCTGCGTATCGAGCGGCACCTGGAAGGGCATGGTTTTCATGAAGCTGTCGAGCAGCTTGCGCTCCTTCGACCAATTGATGACCGAGGGTGTATCCGCGCGCGAGATCACCAGGTTTTCCGCCGCCGTCAGGCAGGGCACCAGCGTGAAATGCTGGTAGACCATGCCGATGCCGTTGGCGCGCGCGTCGCGCGGCGACCGGATGATCACCTCGCGGCCATCCAGCATCACCTGGCCCTTGTCGGCGGAATAAAAGCCCATGATGCATTTGACGAGGGTGGATTTGCCCGCCCCGTTTTCTCCGAGCAGGGCGTGGAAGGAGCCGGCGGCGACATCGATCGAAACATCGCCGAGAGCCGTAAAGCTGCCGAAGGTTTTCGTCATGCCGATGGCGGAAAGCGAGGGTGCCTTTCGCGGCAATGGCATGTCGGATGCAAGTGCGCTCATGATCATCCTCCGTTTCGTCTGGCAATGATGGCAACAGGTCCGCCGCCATCGGGGCCTTGATGTTCGGCCCCTCCGGAGACAAAGATTTCCGTGCTGCCCACGAGACCCGCCAAGACACCGCCCACAAAGGCGCGAGCGTGGCGGGTGGCGGATATATCGCTGTCATCCAGCATGGTGTGACGGGAACCGCGCAAGCGACCGCTGGTGCCGGGCTCCGCCTTGGCCAGCAGCGCAACAAGCGATGTGTCCTTGCCGAGGCCGAGCCGCTCAAGCGTTGCCTTCACGGGCGCCACGTCGATGGCATCTGCCATCACCGCATGATCCACGATAAGCGGCCCGCTCCAGTCCCGGCTCATGCCAAGGACGACGATTTCATGATTTTCCAGTTCGACCCCGGCGGATGTGCTGGCGCGCGAGGACCAGAGCGACATATCGCGCCCGATGTGAGACTCATCGATGTCGGACAGCGAAAGTTCGCGCAAGGCAACCGCGACACCGAGCGCAGAAGCACCTCGCGACAACCCCATGGATTTCAGCGTGTCCCGCGTTGTTGTCGTATGGCCTGACGCCTCAGCGCGCTGAATTCGCTCCGATGTCAGAAGCGGACATTTGATCTGGACGAAATGCACGTCCGATATCTCGGCGATGCCGGCATCCGCCATCGCCGTCCTCACGCCGTCCGCCACCAGCCGCACCTGGGCAAGACGGCCCAGATCTTCCGGAGCAAGGGGCGCCGTCAGTGCCCGACCGATCGCGAGCGACGGTCCATCGTTGTCCGCCGGGCCTGCCGTGCGCTCCAGCACCAGAATATGCGGCGACAGGGCGCCCTCGGTTCCACCGGACATCACGTAAGCGATGTCGTCCACCGCAGCCCGTGGCAGATGGTTTGAGAGTTCGGCCTTCAGAGCCTGAACGGCAAAGGCACGGGTGAAATCATTGACGCATCCATTGCCTTCGGTCTTGCCCAGTATCGCGACGATGCCTTCAGGCGCGATCGCGCCTCTGGCGATGGCCGATGCCAAGCCAGATACATCGTCGGGTCCTTTGGTCGGTATGCGGTGCACCTTGGCTTCACGCATCAGGGTAGCGCCTTGATGAAGTCAGCCGAGTTGGAGACGGCGCCGAACACGCCGCCCTGCATCTTGATCATGTCGATCGCGGCCAAATGGTTCTCGACCTTCGTCGCGGCACAGCAATCTTCCAGCAGCAGGCATTCATAACCGCGGTCATTGGCATCGCGCATGGTCGTATGGACGCAGACATCGGTCGTCACGCCGGTAAAGACGATGTTGCGGATGTGCTTCATCTGCAGAACGAGTTCGAAATCGGTGGCGAGAAACGTGCCCTTGCCGGGTTTGTCGATGATCGCCTCGCCCTGTTCCGGCTGCAGTTCCGGAATGATTTCCCAGCCCGGTTCACCGCGCACGAGGATGCGCCCGCATGGCCCCTGGTCGCCAATGCCGGCGCCGATGCGCTGCGAGCGCCAGCGCTTGTTGGCGGGAAGATCGGACAGATCCGGCTTGTGGCCCTCTCGGGTGTGGATGATCGGATAACCCTTGGCGCGCATGGCGGCGAGCACGGCCTGGATGGGTTCGATCGGCTTGCGGGTCAGGGAGATGTCATAACCCATGCTGTCGACATAACCGCCCGGCGCGCAGAAATCCGTCTGCATGTCGATGACAACGAGCGCGGTGTTGTGCGGCCCCCAATTGCCGTCGAAGGGCCAGGGATAGGGGTCGGCGGATAGCGTCGTGCCGCCGGCAATGAGCGCCTGTTCGATCCGTTCGTCGAGAGACTTCATGGTCTGACCTCACTTGGTAATGGAAAGCTCGCCCGGTGCCTCGCGCGCTGCGACCTTCGACCGCGCCGAGGCGATCATGATCAGCAGCGTCAGGATGTAGGGGGCGGCATTGAAGAAGTAGTAGCCCTGGGAAATCCCGACTGACTGCAGAGAGGGGCCGAGCGCGCCAGCCGCACCGAAAAGCAGGGCGGCGAGAATGCAGCGCAAGGGTCCCCAGCGGGCGAAGATGACGAGCGCCACCGCCATCAGCCCCTGGCCGGAGGAGAGGCCCTGGTTCCAGGAGCCGGGATAATAGAGCGACAGGAAGGCGCCGCCGATGCCGGCCATGAAGCCGCCGATGGCGGTGGCGATGAAACGCACCAGGTCGACAGAGACGCCCATGGCCTTGGCTGCCGGCGCGCTATCGCCGGTCATGCGCACGATGAGGCCCCAGCGCGTGTTGCGGAAGGCCCACCACAGAAAGATCGCGAGCGCAACGCCGACGAAGAACAGCGGGTTGACTTCGAGCGCCTGGGCGAGACGCGGATCGCCGGTCCAGTCACCCAGATGAATCGCCTCCAGGCGCGGCGCCTGCGGCTGGATGTAGGGCTTGCCGAAGAAGAAGGCGAGGCCGGTGCCGAAGCTCATGAAGGCGATGCCGATGGCGATGTCGTTGACCTTCGGCAGCTTGCAGATGAAGCCGTGCAGGGCACCGAGCACGAGGCCTGCACAGCCGGCGAAGAGGACACCGATCCACGGGTTGCCGGTGAGGAAGGAGCCGGCATAGGCGACCATGGCGCCGAGCACGAGGCTGCCTTCGAGGCCGAGATTGATGCGACCCGATTTCTCGGTCAGGCATTCGCCCAGTGCCACGAACATGAAGGGCGTGGAGACGCGGATCGCGCCGCCCAGCATGGCGATCAAAGCGGTGATGAGCGCGCTGTCCTGCAGGGTCTCGTTCATGTGCGGTCCTCCGCGCGTTTCGGCTGCAGGAATGGGATGCGGCCGTAAAAGGTTTCGCTGGTCAACAGCACGACGAAGATCAGGCCTTGCAATACCAGGACGGTCGCATCCGGCATGCCCATGCGCCGCTGGATGATGCCGCCGGCAGCGCTGAGCGCGCCAAAGAGCACGGCAACGGGAAGAACGGCGAGCGGCACCTGGCGGGCGAGAAACGCGACCAGGATGCCCGTGAAGCCGTAGCCAGCCACTAGCGAGGCATTCGCCTGACCGTGCACGGCGGCGACCTCGTAGAAGCCGGCGAGCCCGGCGCAGGCGCCGGCAATCATCGTACAGGCGACGATGAGCCGGCCGACGGGAAGCCCTTGTGCCAGCGCTGCCCGTGCATTGCCGCCGGTGACGCGGGCGGCGAAGCCGAACGTGGTTCGGGTCATCAGGATATGCAGGCCGATTGCCAGCACCAGGCCGGCTGCGAGGCCCCAATGCACGTCTGTGCCGGGAATGTTGCCGATCCGGTAGGCATCGCCGATCGGCATGGTGGAGGGTTTGTTGGCAGACGCCGGATCGCGCAGCGGGCCTTCCACGAAGAAGTTCATGGTGGCAATCGCGATATAGGAGAGAAGCAGCGACGAGATCGTCTCGTTGACGCCGCGATAGTAACGCAGCCAGCCGGCAAAGCCGATCCAGAGCCCGCCGGCCAGCATGGCCGTGACCGCCATGATGGGCAGCGTGAGGAACGCCGGTACGCCGGCCGTGACGAGGGGAATGGCCATCGCCGCGGCCGACAGTCCGCCCAGTACCAGCGCTCCTTCGCCACCGATCATGGTCAGCCCGATGCGTGCAGGAACCGCAAAGGCAAGTCCCGTCAGGATAAGGGGAGCTGCGCGCTGTAATGTATTCTGCAGCGAGAAGCCGGAGCCGAAGCCGCCCACCCAGAGCAGCTGAAAGAACATCAGCGGCGATTTGCCGAGAAACAGCAGGAACACGGAAAACAGCGCCGCCGACACCAGCAGGGCCGCAACCGGTATGAAGATGGATTCGGCGAATTTCAGTGTGCCGACCGAAGGGCTCCAGCGGGCCTGGCGGCCGGGCGCTGCATCAATGCTGAGGGTCATGACCGTTTCCTACCATCCGTTGTCCCATCGACGGTCCGCGATCGCACCGCCGTTCGACATTTCGGGGCCGGACGCGCTGCCCTGTGCGGCGGTCGCGTCCGGTTCTCAAGGATCAGGTGATCGAGCCCTGCACGCCCTCCAGCAGCCAGTTCATGCCGTCGAGATAGGGGTCGTAATTGTCGTAGGTCTTGTCGACCACGACCTTGCCCTGGTTGTCCTTCAGCGTGCCCTTGTAGATGGCTTCGCCCTTGACGAGCGCTGCGCGTGCGGCATCCGCCGCCTTCTTGGCCTCCTCTGTCGCACCGGCGCCATAAGGGGTTGACCGCAGCATGTCCTTGTCGAAGCCGCCGACGAGGAAGTTCGGCAGCGTCTTGGCGCCGGCAATATCGGCGGCAAACGACTTGTAGATCGTCTCCCACTTGTATTCCGCGCCGGTAATGAAGCCCTTCGGCGCAAGCGGCGCCTGGGAGGCGTTGTGGCCAAGACTTTTGACGCCACGGGCTTCCGCCGTCTCGATGACGACCTTCGGGCTATCGACATGGCAGGTGATGACATCGCAGCCGGCATCAACCAGCGCGTTGGTGGCTTCGGCTTCGCGCACCGGCAGCGACCAGTCGCCGGTGAAGATGACGCGCACCGTTGCATCCGGCTTCACCGAACGGGCGCCGAGCAACACGGAGTTGATGTTGGAGAGCACGGACGGAATGGGCTTTGCGGCCACAAATCCGATCTTGCCGGAGGCGGAGGAGAGGCCGGCGGCGACACCGTTCACGTAATGCGCCTGGTTGAGATACGGGAAATAGGAGCCGGCATTCGCTGGGTCCTTGTCCTTGCTCCAGAGCGGCGCCGCATGACGGAATTCGACCTTGGGATACTTCTTCGCCATGTCGACGACGAAGGGATTGTAGTAACCGAAGGAGGTGGCAAGGATGAGATTGGCGCCGTCGAGGTTGATCATGGACTCCATCGACTTGGCGACGGCATCCGTTTCCGGCACGTTCTCTTCTTCAATCACAGTGACGCCGGACACTTCCTTCAGCGCCTTGGCGGCAACCGCATGGGCCTGGTTCCAGCCGAAATCGTCGCGCGGGCCGACATAGACGATGCCGACGGTGACGGCGCCTTGAGCGCGGGCGATATGGTATGGCAGGGCGCTGGCAGCGACGCCGGCAAGGCCGGCTTTCAGCAGCGAGCGGCGGGACAGATCGAATTTGGACATTGGCACTCCCCTCTTTCTCGACCCCTCATGGGTCTTTGCCAGAAGAGAATGCAAAGGGCGTGCCACGCCCATTTTCCCAGAAAGCGCTGCGCAGCAGCAGGTTTTCCGGGGCCAGAGCGTGAGTATAGGATCTCGATAAGCCTTCTAATTATGCATTTGCATTTTCTTGTTTAAAAATTATGCATCGGAACATCCATTGCATACAATACACGCTGACATCCTCTGGGCCTCCGCCGTCAGGTCCGCGTGAGTATGCAGAAGGATTCCCAGGGACGCAGCGAAACGGTCTGCTCTAGGCTACTGATGGGCTGGTGCGTCCAGACCAGCGCTTCTCCTCCCGTCACTATCTCGCCGGGAAGTTCCACCACGACCGGAGCCTTGGAGAGGTTCGCAAGCACCGTCACACGGTCCCCGCCCAGCGTGCGGGTGTAGAGAAAGACCTCCGGATGCTGGTCCAGATAGGATTGGTAACGGCCGTAGACGATGACGTCATGGGTCTTTCTCAGCGTGATAAGTTTCCGGTAGTGATGGAAGACAGACTGATCGTCGTCCACGGCTGCCGCGGCATTGATGCTGCCCACATTGCCGTTTGCCTCGATCCACGGCGTGCCGGTGGTAAAACCGCCATGCGGCGCATCGGTCCATGGCATGGGCGTGCGGGCATTGTCGCGGCTGTTCATATGGGCGCCGGCAATAAAGTCCTGCGGGGAAAGGCCCGCCGCGAGGTGCAGGCGGTGCATGTTGAGCGTCTCGATGTCCTTGTACTGCTCAATCGACGTGAAGGACGCATTCGTCATGCCGATTTCCTCACCCTGATACACATAGGGAGTGCCCCGCATCATGTGCAGCACGGTGGCCAGCGTCTTGGCCGAGGGGACGCGGAATTCCCCGTCTTCGCCGTAACGGGACACGGCGCGGGGCAGGTCGTGATTGCCCCAGAACAGCGAGTTCCACCCATCCTCGGCGAGCGCCTGCTGCCACTTGGAGAAGACGGCCTTCAGCGCCACGAGATCGAAGGGTTTCGAGCGCCATTTGCCAAACACCTCGTCCCAGCGCTGCGTCACGTGTTCGAACTGGAAGACCATCGACAGTTCGTGGCGCTCGCGACCGGAATAGAGAAGCGCGGAATCCGGGGTGACACTCCACGTCTCGCCGACCGTCAGCGCGTCGCGATGGCGAAGCGTTTCCCGGTGCATTTCCTGGATGTAGTCGTGCAGGTGCGGCCCGTCGGCGGTGATCTGCTTGTCCGGTTGCTTGCCGATGAGGTCGATCACGTCCATGCGAAAGCCGGCAATGCCGCGGTCCAGCCACCAGTTCATCATGTCGTAGACGGCGCGGCGGACGCCTTCATTCTCCCAGTTCAGGTCCGGCTGGCGCCTCGAAAAGAGATGCAGGTAGTATTGCCCGCTCGACGGATCGAGTTCCCAGGCCGATCCCCCGAAAATGGATTGCAGGTCGTTCGGCGGGCCACCGTCCGGACCCGGATCACGCCAGATGTAGAAGTCTCGAAACTGGTTGTTGCGACCCTTTCTTGCCTGGAGAAACCAGTCGTGTTCGTCAGACGTGTGGTTGACGACGAGATCGAGCACGATACCGATCCCGCGCTCCTTGGCCTTGGCAAGCAATTCCCAGAAATCGTCGAGCGTGCCGAATTCGGGGGCGATATCCTGGTAGTTGGAAATGTCGTAGCCGTTATCATCCATCGGCGAGGCGTAGATCGGCGATAGCCAGATCAGGTCGATGCCGAGCTTTTCGAGGTAGTCGAGCTTGGAGATGATGCCGGGAATATCGCCGATCCCGTCGCCATTGCTGTCGGCAAAGCTGCGGGGATAGATCTGGTAGACCGTGGAGGAATGCCACCATTGGCGGGTGATGGTAACGGCGGGATTGAGGCGGGCGTGCTCGGTCATCGATCCTCCTGGATTTCGCATTCTCTTCGAGGACATAGGGTGCCGGCGGGGAACATCACCCCCCGTTTGCGGTTGGAATCCTGTGTTCAACCGAGATTGAAGGGAGGCTTGTGATGAACAGCCGACTTCCACCCGTTCCCGACGACAATCTGAGCCACAAGGGCACCGGCGAGAAAGGCGATACACCTCTCGAAAAGGGGCGTGCGGTCGATCCCTCCGAGAAGAACTTCAGCCAGCAGGGCCGCCAGGGCAATATCCACGTGAATACGACCAACCAAGGTTACCAGCAGGACCGATAAGGAGGAGCTGATGTCGACATCGCAGAAGACGCCCGCCAGCATCCGGCAGGGAGGTCCCGGTTCGTCCGATCAGAATGCCAAGGCGCCGCTTGATCTGCGCAAAGGCGAGGCAAACTCCGATAGCCGAAGCCGATCGCAGGTCTCCGGTGGTGGCGGAGAACAGGACCGGCATCACGATCATGATCCCTCCCGCAAGGGCGGCGGATCGCATCCGGCGCATTGACAAAGACAATGAGCAGGACGCGGCGCTTTGAAACAGCGCTGCGTCCGCTTTGTTTTGACGGAATTTGCGCTTATATTGAGCGAGATAAAGTCAAATATTGCGCAGGATATGGTCTATGGGATCGACCGGCTTGGATATGAGCGTGATGGCTTTCCGTGAGCCGCAGACGGCACATCTGTCGCCTCGCCGTGTTTCGGAGCTCCTTGGTCTTACACAAACGGAGCTTGCGCGGCTGATCGGCGTTGCGCGCAATACATTGAATGCACCGGCAAGCCTGCGCAAGGTGGACCAGGCGCTAGGTCCGTTGGTGCGCGTTCTAGCCATGGTCACCGACATGGCGGGAGATGAACAACGCGCCGCGCTCTGGTTCAAGCACCAGCCGATCCCCGGCTGGGCCGGCAAGACCGCGTATGATCTGGTGGGCGAGGGGAAGTCAGATCAGGTTCTGTCGTATCTGGAAGCTGTCCGGTCGGGCGTTTATGCCTGACCTGATACTTTGGCGGGCCTATGTCCCACGCTGGTCACACCGGCCGTTGTCGGGAGAGGGGGCTGCCCGCTTCGGAGGGCGTTGGAACCCGGTTGGTCTGCCTACCATCTATGCCGCGCGCGAGCTTTCGACAGCCTGGGCGGAATACAACCAGGGTTTCGTTCAGCATCCTGCCCTGATTGCGCAACTGCATCTGGCCAATGCACATCTGGCAGACCTGACAGACACTGCGTTTCTTGCGGGCTTCGGTGCTGATGCTTCCATTCATGATTGCGCATGGCGCGCCGATATGGAGGCCGGTCGGGTGCCGGAGACCCATCGCCTTCAGGCCTTGCTGCAGGCTGCGGACTATCACGGACTGATTTATCCGTCCTTCATGTCGCGCGGTGGCTCCTGCGTGGCGCTGTGGAAGTGGAATGGCGAAGATGGTCCCAGCCTGACCGTCAGCGATCCAGAAGGGCGTTTGCCACGCAATGCCACTTCCTGGACGTGATGCCGCCCAGAGGGGTTGGATCTGCCAAAGCCGGAACAGGCTCCTATGTCCGTCATGATGTCGAGAGGGATTGATCTCGTCGTCGAAGGAGCGGCGTATCGCTGGTGTTCGAACTGTCCCCCGCAAGCGAAGATTCCGCAAGCTCGTCCCATTGCCATGAGGAGGGGCTGCGTATCCTTTGGGGCCGAAGAGGCCGAGAGCTCGGAACATTCACCGGCCTTTCCCGTTCGTCGGGGGCAGTTCGAAGACACGGGAGACGAGGATGGAGTTCGAAGGCAAGGTTGCGCTGGTCACCGGGGCAGGGTCCGGTATCGGTCGGGCCGCCGCTGTTGCCCTTGCACAGGCAGGCGCGCGCGTAGCGCTTCTCAGCCACACGGCTGACGAAATCGAGGAGGCCGCGCACGAGATCCGAAGCGCCGGCGGAGAGGCGGTGGCCTTGACCGCCGATGTGTCTGACGAAAGCGCGATGCGCCGGGCCGTGCAGCAGTTGCTGGAACAGTTCGGGCGTCTTGATGTGGTCGTCGCCAATGCCGGCATCAACGGCGTCTGGGCGCCGATCGATGATCTGAAGCCCGAGGAATTCGACAAGACGATCGCGGTCAATCTGCGCGGGACCTATCTGACGCTCCATTTGACTGTTCCGTATCTGAAGAGGCAGGGCGGAGCGATCGTCATCGTATCTTCGATCAACGGCAATCGCACCTTCACCTCACCGGGCGCCACCGCCTATTCCGCCACCAAGGCGGCGCAGGTGGCGATCACGCAACAACTGGCGCTGGAACTGGGGCGCCACCACGTGCGGGTGAATGCCGTCTGCCCGGGAGAAATCGAAACGCAGATCGGCGACAACACCAACCGCCGCCATGTCGAGGAGACGAAGATCCCGGTCGAATTTCCTGAGGGGCAGATCCCGGTCAGTGATGGAAAGCCGGGCAAGGCAGCCGATGTGGCGGAACTGGTGCTGTTTCTGGCGTCGGATCGCGCCCGGCATATCACGGGAACGCCCGTCTATATCGATGGCGGACAGGGCCTGTTGCGGTAGAGCCTTCAGCGGTCGAGAAATTCCCGCCACTGCATTTCGCCCATCATGCAATCCACCTTCGGCGCGCCGGCAATACGGCGCACCTTGGCGTCGGGTTCGATCCCGCTCACCTCCAGCACCAGCTTGCGGCGAATGGCCGTGGCGAAATCTTCAATGTTGTGGACGGGGAGCACGAAGCTGCCGGGGCCGCCGATGACGCAATCGCCATAATAACGGTCTAGCCCCGTCGTGGTGCCCGACGGGCGCAGCATCAGGGCAAGACCATTGATGATGATACCCGCCGACAGCGCTGCATCCCGTACCGGCTCGACCGGCTGGCCGATATTGTTCGGCCCGTCGCCGGATACGTCGATTACCCGGCGCATGCCATCAAAGCGATTGGCGACGATGGTTTCGGTGCCGTAGGCAATGGCGGCGGAAATCGAGGTGCGCCGCTGCGTCATGATCGGCCGTGCTGCGAGTTTTTCGGCAAAGGCGCGGGCATCGTCTGCCGTTTCGATGATCTGCCAGTCGAGCACGGAGGTGGGATCCACCTCTCCCGCCCATTCGAAATAGGTGATGGCGATCTTGCCGACCAAACCGCCGCGAACGGCATTGAGGAAATCGGCATGTTGCAGGGCCTGCACATAGCCTTCGCGCTGAATGCGCACTTCCTCGTAATCCATGGAGCGGGACGTATCGACGGCGAGCACGAGTTCGACGTCAACCTGATTGTCGGGCAGGGCTGCGATCACCGATCCCGTGGCAAATCCTGCGAGCATTGCAAGTGTGGCAAGCATGGCATTCCCGTCACAAGCAGTCTTCGTTAGAAAACTGTAACACAGCTTCGCAGGAGAGCGATTGCTTGTTCTGCGCCCCGTTTCACGTTTTAGTGAAGGCTGATGCACGGACCCGAGGGCGCAAGTCGCCCTGGTTCAGCCGCGTAAACGGACACTCTCCGATTTGCAAAATAAATAGGCAGATTGGCGCCTATTGTGTGCAACAGATTAACGTTCGCTCTGCTGGATGCCGCCGTTTTTCCGCTCGTTGCGTCTGGCATACGCCTTGCATCACCTTTTGCAGAGTTAGCAGCTAGGGTTCCGGCGCGGCACGCGTGACTGGTCCGAGAGCGGCTACCGGCAGGGAGACATCCTGTCGGGTGCACGGCGGGATAAAAGCCCGGGAGACCTCGTAAGCCAAGGGATTGGCGGCACGATGGTCCATGCCGATCCCTTTCTGAAGACGCTCAAGAAGGGGAAGTTCCAATGCAGACCATATCCAAACTCTTCGCCACCCTCTCCGTCGCGGCGCTGGCCTTGTCGGCACCGATGACGGCTGACGCTGCGCCGAAGAAGGACTTCAAGGTGGCCTGGTCCATCTATGTGGGCTGGATGCCGTGGGGTTATGCCAAGGATACGGGCATCGTGAAGAAGTGGGCGGACAAGTACGGTCTCAATATCGAGGTCACCCAGTTCAACGATTACGTGGAATCGATGAACCAGTACACGGCAGGCGCCTTCGATGCGGTGACGCTCACCAACATGGACGGCCTGTCGATCCCGGCCGCCGGCGGCGTCGATACCACTGCCGTGATCGTCGGCGATTTTTCCAACGGCAATGACGCGGTCATCCTGAAGGACAAGGACAAGCTTGCCGACATCAAGGGTCAGAACGTCAACCTCGTCGAATTCTCCGTCTCGCATTACCTCCTCGCCCGTGCGCTGGAAAGCATCGGCTCCTCCGAGCGTGACGTGAAGGTGGTCAATACCTCCGACGCAGACATGGTCGCCGCCTACAAGACGCCGGACGTGACCGCTGTCGTCACTTGGAATCCGCTGGTTTCCACAATTCTGGAAGACAAGACGGCCAAGAAGGTTTTCGACAGTTCGCAGATTCCCGGCGAGATCATCGACCTGATGGTCGCCAATACCGATGTGCTGAAGGACAATCCGGATTTCGGCAAGGCGCTGGCCGGCATCTGGTATGACACGATGAAGGTGATGACCGCCGACACGCCCGAAGGCAAGGCCGCCCGCACGGCGATGGGGGCGGCATCCGGAACCGATCTTGCCGGTTTCGAGGCGCAGATGGCGGCGACCAAGCTGTTCGACAAGCCAGCGGATGCACTGGCCTTCACCACCTCGCCGAACCTTGCAAAGACGATGGACAGTGTCCGAAGCTTCCTGTTCGCCAAGGGTCTGCTGGGCAGCGGTGCGCCGTCCGCCGACGTCATCGGCATCGAAATGCCGGACGGAATGGTGCTGGGCGACAAGGGCAATATCAAGCTGCGCTTCTCGCCGACCTACATGAAGGCGGCCGCAGACGGCGCTCTCTGATCACCTGTCCGGGGCAGGTTCTGCCCGCCCCCTTCACCCTTTAGGATCAAGAAGACGCCCATGCGCTGGATCAACTCACATCCGGGAAACGGCTCGCGGCTGGCTCTGGCTCTGCTTCCCTTCATTCTCCTGGTCGTCGCCTACATGATCGGCTCTGCCGAACGGCTGGCGGACAATCCGAATGACAAGCTTTTGCCGGGGCTTGGCGCGCTGGGCGAAGCCATCAGCCGCATGGCTTTCGTCGCGGATGTCCGCACCGGTGAGTATCTCCTCTGGTCCGATACGCTGGCCAGCCTGCAGCGGCTGGCGGCGGGGCTGGGCATCGCCACGGCCATTGCCCTGCTACTCGGCCTCGTCATCGGTATCCTTCCCTTTGCCCGGGCGTTTCTATCACCCTTCGTTGCGGCGATTTCCATGGTCCCGCCGCTCGCCCTCCTGCCGATCCTGTTCATCGTCATGGGCTTGGGCGAGGCCTCGAAGATCGCGTTGATCGTCATCGGGGTGACGCCGATCATGATCCGCGATCTGGCGCTCACCGCCATTTCGCTGCCGCGCGAAATGATCGTGAAGGCGGAAACCCTGTCTGCCTCCTCCTGGCAGATCGCGCTCAGGGTGGTGCTGCCGCAGGTCCTGCCGCGGCTCATCACCACGCTGCGCCTGCAACTCGGTCCGGCCTGGCTGTTCCTCATTGCTGCCGAAGCCATCTCTTCGGATAGCGGGCTTGGCTACCGCATCTTCCTCGTCCGCCGCTACCTCTCGATGGACGTGATCTTTCCGTACGTGCTGTGGATCACGCTGCTCGCCGTCGTCACCGATATCCTGCTCGATCGCCTGCGCATCGCCGTCTTCCCCTGGTCCGAACTGGAGAAGGGCAAATGAGCGCGCTGTCGATCAAAAACCTCTGGAAGGAATATGGCGAGCAGATCGTGCTGGAAAACGTCTCGATCGAGATCGAATCCCGAGCCTTCGTCGCCCTTGTCGGCCCCTCTGGTTGCGGCAAGTCCACCTTCCTGCGCATGCTTCTCGGGCAGGAGATCCAGACGAAGGGCGAGATCCTGCTGGATGGTGAACCTTTGCCGAAGGAGCCGGGGCCGGAGCGCGGCGTCGTCTTCCAGCGTTACTCCGTCTTTCCGCATCTGACGGTGCTCGGCAATGTGATGTTCGGCAAGGAGTTGCAGGCCTCGCGCCTCGCCGCCCGCCTGTTCGGCTCTGCACGTCGCGCGCTGGAAGAAGAGGCGCGCGCGATGATCGCCGCCGTCGGGCTGATGGGCTCGGAAAACAAATACCCGGCGCAGCTTTCCGGCGGCATGCAGCAGCGTCTGGCGCTCGCCCAGGCCTTGATCATGCGCCCGAAGGTGCTGCTGCTCGATGAACCCTTCGGGGCGCTCGATCCCGGCATCCGCGGCGAAATCCATGTGCTGATGAAAAAGCTCTGGCACGAGGCGCCGATGACCGTGGTCATGGTCACGCATGACATGCGCGAGGCCTTCACGCTTGGCACACGCGTCGTTGCGTTTGAGCGGCCGCGCGACCGACCCGAAGAGAAGCTGCGCTACGGCGCGACCATTACCCGGGATATCGCCATCTGGCCGCCGCGGCAGGCGGGCGTGCCCTCCATTTTTCGCCCCGACCGGGACGGCCCGGTCTCTTCAAAGGGTCAATAGCCGGGACGGCCCGGCATACGGAACCACTGGAGATCATCATGCATATTCGACGTTCACCGGAAGAGATCGCCGCCAACCGCGCGCGCTACGAGGAGCATCAGAAAAAGGGGCTGGATTTTGCGCCGAAGGCGCTGCCGGGCAAAAGCGGCAAGCCTGCGCCTGCCCTTGCCGCCGAACAGATCGTGCATCAGGAAAAGCTGCCGGGCGGCTGGTACTGGTGGACGCGGGTGAAGGCGAACGAGGTGTTGCGCATTGCGCTCGACGAAGGCTTTTCCACCGTCTCGGTCGTCGCCTGGAATGCGGCAGACCCGAGCGAGCGCATGAACCTGCCGGATACGGTGAAGGTGCAGTGGACCACCGGTCTCGGCAAAGGCCGGGTGATCTTTTCCGACATGGGCAAGGTGATGTTCTCGATCAGCGAGGACAGTTGCGGCGCGCATGACGTGCTGATGGGCGGCTCGACGGCGTCCTCCAACGCCAGAAAATATGCCGGAGCCAACGGTCCGGCCCTCCGCAACACCCGCGACAATCTCGTCCTGGTCGCGACGAAGGCCGGTCTCGACAAGCGCGACATTCCGGCGGCACTCGCCCTGTTTGCGCCCGTGCGCGTCGATGCCGAGGGCAAATTCCAGTGGAAGCCGGAGCTTGTGAGCGATGGCGACTATGTGGACCTGCGCGCCGAGATGGACATGATCGTCGGCTTCTCCAATTGCCCGCATCCGCTCGACCCGAACCCGGTCTACGCACCCAATCCAGTCATCATCACCCGCATCGCAGCGGCGGAACCGGCGGTCGATGATCTGTGCCGAACCGCAACCGCCGAAGCCGTTCGCGGCTTCGAAAACAACGCATTTGCGGCCCAGTGAGAGGAGAGGCGACCATGACCAGTTTTATCCAGACCTCTCCCGCCCGCACGCTCTCCAATGCCGTGCGGGATCACCATATCGCAGCGGAAGCGCCGTTCTCGACCGTCATCAAGAAGGGGCAGGTCGTGCGCATTGAGGACAGCTATGGCCAGCAGGCGGTCGATACGCTGTTCTACAATGCGGATGATTTCTCCGAACGTTATTCCAGCCAGGATACGATGCGCGAGCAGGGCGCGGCCTACATCTCCACCGGCACCAAGGTCATCTCCAATGAAGGCCGCGTAATGTTGACGGTGACGGCCGACAGCTGCGGGCGGCACGATACCTCCGCGGGTGCCTGCTCCTGCGAGAGCAACACCGTCCGCTTCGGCCACTACACGAAATACCTGCATGCCTGCCGCGACAATTTTGTCATCGAGGTTTCCAAGCACGGTATGAGCAAGCGCGATGTGGTGCCGAACATCAACTTCTTCATGAACGTGCCGATCGAACCCTCCGGCGAGATGACCATCGTCGATGGCATTTCCGCGCCCGGCGATTATGTGGAACTGACAGCGGAGATGGACGTGCTGCTCGTCATCTCCAATTGCCCGCAGATCAACAATCCCTGCAACGGCTTCGATCCCACGCCCATTCGCGTGCTGGTCTGGGATGGCGAGGCCGCCTGATGTTCAACAAAGTCCTGATTGCCAATCGCGGCGAAATCGCCGTGCGCGTCATCAAGACGCTCCAGAAGATGGGGATCGCGAGCGTCGCGGTCTATTCCGATGCCGACCGGTTTTCGAAGGCGGTGCTGATGGCGGACGAGGCCGTCCGCCTCGGACCCGCACCCGCCAGCAAAAGCTACCTGAACGTCGACGCGGTGATTGCCGCCTGCCGGCAGACGGGCGCGGACGCCGTGCATCCGGGTTACGGTTTCCTGTCGGAAAACATCGGCTTTGCCGAACGGCTGAAGGCGGAAGGCATCACCTTCATCGGCCCGACGCCGGACGATATTTCCGCCTTCGGTCTCAAGCATACCGCCCGCGAACTGGCGAAGGCGAGCGGTGTGCCGCTGCTGCCCGGCTCCGGCCTGCTCGACAGCCGCGAGGATGCGCTCACTGCAGCCGAAGAAATCGGCTACCCTGTGATGCTGAAATCCACCGCCGGCGGCGGTGGGATCGGCATGCAGCTTTGCGATACACCGGACGCGCTCGCCGCCGCTTTCGACAGCGTGCAGCGCACGGCAAAATCCAGTTTTGGCGATGCCCGCGTCTATCTGGAGCGCTTCGTCTCCAAGGCGCGTCACGTGGAAGTGCAGATTTTCGGCGATGGCAAGGGCCGGGTCATCGCGCTTGGCGAACGCGACTGCTCGCTGCAGCGTCGGAACCAGAAGGTGATCGAGGAAACGCCGGCGCCCGGTTTGTCCGATGCCGTTCGCCAGCGCCTGCACGCCGCGGCCGTGTCACTTGGGCGGCAGGTGTCCTATGCCTCGGCCGGAACCGTCGAATTCATCTATGATCCGGCGCGGGAGGAATTCTACTTCCTGGAGGTGAATACCCGGCTGCAGGTGGAGCATCCCGTTACGGAAGCCGTCTTCGGTGTCGATCTGGTCGAATGGATGATCGCCCAAGCCGCCGGCGAAGACGTGCTGACGGGCAAGGAAAACCTTGTGCCGAAGGGGGCTGCGATCGAGGCGCGCGTCTATGCGGAAATGCCGCATGCCGGTTTTCGCCCCAGTGCCGGCCTTTTGACGGAAGTGGTGTTTCCGGAAGATGCCCGCATTGATGGCTGGGTGGAAACGGGCACGGAGGTCACGCCCTTCTATGATCCCATGCTGGCCAAGGTGATCGTTGCCGGGCCGGATCGTGCGAGTGCCATTGCGGCCCTGTCGACCGCGCTCGACAAAACCTCGCTTTGCGGCATTGAGACCAATCTCGACTATCTGAAGGCCATTGCCGCCTCCGATCTCTTCCAAAGCGGTGACGTGGCGACCACGGCGCTGAAGGACTTCGAGTTCATGCCCGATGTGGTGGACGTTATTGCGCCCGGTGCGCAATCCAGCCTGCAGGAACTTCCGGGTCGCCTCGGTCTCTGGCATGTCGGCGTGCCGCCATCGGGGCCGATGGACGAACGCTCCTTTGCCCACGCCAATCGCCTCGTCGGCAATCACGATCATACGGCAGCGCTGGAATTGACGGTGTCGGGTCCGGTGCTGAAATTCTTTTCCGATGTCACGGTCGCGCTGGCCGGGGCGGTGATGCCGATGAAGCTCGACGGTGTCGATCTGCCCCACGATCAGGCGGTTGAGGTCAAGGCGGGCCAGACGCTTACCATCGGCGCGATCACCGGCTTCGGACAGCGGGCCTACCTCGCCGTCTCCGGTGGCTTTGATGCGCCGGTGGTGATGGGGTCCCGCGCCACCTTTGGCCTCGGCCAGTTCGGCGGCAATGCCACCGGCACGCTTCGCGCCGGGCACGTGCTGCGGCTGGCCCGCAGAAACCAGGTGGATGTAAAACCAGCCGACGCGCCGGCAGAGCTGACGCGGGAATGGTCGGTCGGTGTGCTCTATGGTCCACACGGTGCGCCGGATTTCTTCCTGCCGGAGGATATTGAGACGCTGTTTTCCACCGAATACGAGGTGCATTTCAACTCCGCGCGCACCGGTGTCCGCCTGATCGGCCCTGCGCCGAAATGGGCGCGTGCCGATGGCGGCGAGGCGGGGCTGCACCCCTCCAACCTGCATGACAATGCCTATGCGATCGGCGCGATCGATTTCACCGGCGACATGCCGATCATTCTCGGGCCTGACGGTCCGAGCCTCGGCGGATTCGTCTGCCCGGCGGTCATCGCGCGCGATGAGCAGTGGAAGATGGGCCAATTCAAGCCGGGCGATAAAATTCGGTTTTTTCCGGTAGGGCGCGAGGAGGATGAGGGTTTGGCCGCCGGTGTGGTGCCTGTGGCACCCTCAGGGGAAAGCGCAGCACGCTTGGCGCCCCCCTCTGTCCTGCCGGACATCTCCCCCACGAGGGGGGAGATCGGGGATGCTGCCGTCTCGCCCCAATCTTCTGCCGAGCATGAAGGCTACTCGCAGACCTCCCGTGGGGGTGCTGAGGGTGCCGCTCTGCCTATCTCCCCCCTTGTGGGGGAGATGTCCGGCAGGACAGAGGGGGGTGTGACTCAGCTCTCCGCCTTCGGTTCCCCCATCCTCACCGTCAACGACACCGGCCCCATCCCCGTGGTCTATCGTCGCCAAGGCGATGACAATCTGCTCATCGAATACGGCCCGATGCAGCTCGACATCGGCATCCGCATGCGGGTTCACCTGCTGATGCAGGCGGTGAAGGCGGCGAAACTGCCGGGGCTGATCGACCTGACACCGGGTATCCGCTCGCTGCAGATCCATTACGACAGCACGGCGCTGTCACTGACCACGCTGCTGGGGCTGTTGGCCGAGATCGAAAACAGCCTGCCGCCGGTCTCCGAGGTGAAGGTGCCGAGCCGCACCGTCTGGCTGCCGTTGTCGTGGAACGATCCGCAGGCCGAGCTTGCCATGCGCAAGTACCAGGAACTGGTACGACCGAACGCCCCTTGGTGCCCGTCGAATATCGAGTTCATCCGTCGCATCAATGGTCTTAAGGATGAACAGGCCGTAAAGGACACGATCTTCGATGCCTCCTATCTTGTCATGGGGCTCGGCGATGTCTATCTCGGCGCGCCGGTCGCCACGCCGCTTGATCCGCGCCATCGTCTGGTGACGACCAAGTACAATCCGGCCCGCACCTGGACGCCGGAAAACGCCGTCGGCATCGGCGGCGCCTATATGTGCATCTACGGCATGGAAGGGCCGGGCGGTTACCAGCTCTTCGGCCGCACCATCCAGGTGTGGAATACCTGGCGGCAGACGCCGGTGTTCGGGAAGGGGAAGCCCTGGCTGCTCGACTTCTTCGACCAGATTCGTTTCTTCCCCGTGAGCCACGAGGAACTGACAGAGGCACGCGCCGCCTTCCCGCATGGCGGCTACCCTGTCCGCATTGAGGAGGGGACCTTCTCCTATGCGGATTACGAGGCCGAGATGACGCAAAATGCCGCCAGCATCTCGGCCTTCAAGCAGGGCCAGCAGGCAGCCTTCGAGGCGGAGCGCCAGCGCTGGAAGGAGCAGGGTCTCGACAGTTTCCAGGTGGATGAGGGCACTGGACCCGGTCTTGCCGGCGACATCCCCCAAGGATGCTTCGGCGTGGAAAGCGCCGTGCCCGGCAATGTCTGGAAACTGCTGGTCGAAGAGGGTCAACGCGTCGATGCTGGTGACACGCTCGCCATCATCGAATCGATGAAAATGGAAATCACCGTCACCGCCCATTCACCCGGACGTGTCCGGGCCCTGCGGGCGGGGCCGGGTCGTAATGTCAAGGCCGGCGATGTTCTGGTCGTTCTGGAGGATGTGTGAATGCTGCCTGTTATCCTTGATCTTGCCTCGCTCAAGGCAGCCTATGCGGGCGGCCTCACCCCGCTCGATCTGGTGGACGAGGTGATCACCCGTCGCAAGGCCTCGGACGATCCGGCCATCTTCATCACGCAGACGCCGGACGATGATCTGCGTGCGGCAGCCGCGGCCTTGATGCAGCGCGCGCCGGAGCCGAACAGTCTGCCGCTCTGGGGCGTTCCCTTCGCGGTCAAGGACAATATCGACGTGGCGGGCCTGCCGACGACAGCCGCCTGCCCGGCCTTTGCCTATCAACCGGAGAAAGACGCAACCGTCGTCGCGCGGCTGAAGGCTGCGGGTGCCATCGTCATCGGCAAGACGAACCTCGACCAGTTCGCCACCGGCCTCAATGGCACGCGCTCGCCCTATGGCGCGCCGCGCTCCGTGTTCAACAGGGACCATGTCTCGGGTGGCTCCTCCTCCGGTTCCGCCGTCGCGGTAGGGGCCGGCCTTGCCAGTTTTGCACTCGGCACGGATACCGCCGGCTCGGGTCGCGTTCCGGCGGCCTTCAACAATCTCGTCGGCATCAAGCCGACACCCGGCCTGGTGCCGAATGTCGGCGTCGTGCCCGCCTGCCGCAGCGTGGATGTGGTGACGGTGTTTGCCGCCACCGTCGGCGATGGTGTCACGATCCGCAAGGTCATGGACGGGTATGATGCCGCCGATCCCTACTCCCGCAAGGCAGAGCCCGTTCGCCTGCCGGGCACGGGCCTGCGCATCGGTGTGCTGGACGGAGCGGAACGCAAGTTCTTCGGCAATTCCGAGGTCGAAGCGCTTTATGATGCCGCCATCGAACGGGCGAAATCGCTGGGCGCCACCATCGTGCCGTTTGATTACGCGCCGTTCCGGCAGGCGGCGGAACTGCTCTACAACGGTCCCTGGGTGGCGGAGCGTCTGGCGGCGGTGAAGGATTTCATCGCAACCAATGCTGAAGACTTCGATCCGACCGTGCGCACCATCATTGAAGGCGCAAAGGCCTATGATGCGGTGGCCGCCTTCGAGGGGCAATACCGACTGGGCCATCTGCGCCAGAAGGCACTCGCGGAGTGGCAAAACCTCGACGTGCTGATGCTGCCGACGTCGCCGACCACCTATACGGTGGAGGCGATGCTGGCGGACCCGATCGTCAAGAACAGCCATTTCGGCCGTTATACCAACTTCGCCAACCTGTTCGGTTACGCCGCGATTGCCGTGCCCGGCGGCTTCGGTTCCGATGGCTTTCCGAATGGCGTGACCTTCTTCGGTCCCTCCTTCTCCGACGATGCGCTGGCACCGTTTGCCGATGCGATGCACCGCGCTTGCGCCTCCGGCATGGGCAAGGACAGGGCCGCCGCCTTGCCGGAAGCCTCGAAAGTGACCGAACCCGATGACGGCCTCGTCACCATCATGGTCGTCGGCGCGCATCTCACCGGCATGCCGCTGAACCACGAACTGACAGGCCCCGGCGGCAAACTGGTGAAGACCTGCCGCACGGCGGGCGATTACCGGCTTTACGTCCTGCCCAACACCACGCCGCCGAAGCCCGGCCTGATCCGCGAGCCGGGCTTTAACGGCCAGGGACTGGAGGTCGAGGTGTGGACGGTGACGCCCGCCGCCTTCGGCCGTTTCGTGCAGAACATCCCGGCACCGCTCGGCATCGGCAAGGTGACGCTGGACGACGGTGCCGAGGTCTCCGGCTTCCTCTGCGAGCCATACGCGCTTCAGGGCGCGCAGGAGATTACGGAGCTCGGCGGCTGGCGCGCCTATATCGCTACGCGCAAATGAAGGGGGCCGCTGGCCCTGTCGCCAGCCTCAGCCATCCACCGCACGCGGTTTGCCGTCGGCATCCAGCGCCACCATCACGAAAATGGCTTCCGTCACTTTCTGGCGGGCCTGGGAGAACTGCCGGCGGACCCAGCACTCGACGGAGAGCGTCATCGAGGTCCGGCCGACTTTTGTGACGGTCGTGTAGATGCAGAGCGTATCGCCAACCTTGACCGGATGTCGGAAGATCATCTCCTTCATCGCCGCGGTGACCGTGCGCCCACGCGCGCGTTCGGAGGAGGCAATGCCGGCGGCAATGTCCATCTGCGCCATGACCCAGCCGCCAAAAATGTCGCCGGCGGGGTTGGCATCGGCCGGCATCGCCAGGGTGCGAAGGGTCAGATCGCCCTGCGGTTCGTCCAGGTGTTCGCTCATACCATTCGTTTCCTTCTTCACGGTGCGCTGCACAATGAAATGTCGCCCCTTTTGCTTGCCGGCAAGCAACAATCCCGCATGGCCGCATTGCGCAGGTCTATAACCTCGTCAGATCGGTCGGTCGGTTCTGCAACAGGGCCTCCATGGAAAAAAAGCCGGTGACGGTGGAGAAGTCGAAGCCGGTGATGAGTTTCTGGTAAAAGGCGTCATACCCCCGCATGCCGCGCGTCACCACCTTCAGCAGATAATCCCAGTCGCCGCCGATCCGGTAGAAATCCACCACTTCCGGGATTTTCTCCACGTGGGCGCGAAAGCTTTCGGCCCACTCCTTGGAGTGGTGGCGGGTGCGGATCATCACGAAGACAGTGAGATCAAGCCCGAGTGCCGCCAGATCGACATTGGCCTGCAGATGCCCAAGCACACCTGTTTCCTGCAGCCGCTGCAGCCTTCGCCAGCAGGCATTCTGCGACAGTCCCACCTTGTCGGCCAGTTCGCGCTGCGACAGCGAACCGTCCTGCTGGAGGAATGTCAGGATGCGTCTATCAATTGCGTCAACCGAAACCATTTCATCGTTCATTTGACACACCAATTGCCGATATTTCGCAAAGATAGGCGATGAAATCACTGCGTGGCAATGTCTATGCTTGCGCCAGCCATCAAAAACGAGGGGCAAAGACCATGGCAGGCACGGCAACCGGTTCAACGACGCAGCTTCTGGCGGAATTTTCTGCCGGTCTGAAGAGAAGCAACGTTCTGGAGAGTCTCGCCGAGGGTCTGATCGGCAAGGATGCCGTGATCGATGGGCCGTTTGGCGAAAAGCCGCTGGTCTATGCCGATTATGTGGCCTCCGGTCGCGCGTTGACGCCGGTGGAAACCTTCATCCTGCAGAAGGTTCTGCCCTATTATGCCAACAGCCATACGGAAGCGTCCTTCTGCGGCGGCATGATGACCCGCCTGCGCCGCGAAGCCCGTGCCACGATCGCCCGCTGCTGTGGCGCGGATGAACGGCATGCGGTGATCTTCTGCGGCTCCGGTGCCACTGCCGGAATCAACCGTCTGGTCAGCCTGTTCGAGGCAAACACGCCCGGAACCCGCGTCATCATCGGGCCATACGAGCACCATTCGAACATCCTGCCCTGGCGCGAGAGTGGCGCAGACATCATCGAACTGCGCGAGGATGCGGATGGCGGTCCGGATCAGGCGCAGCTGGCGGAGGTTCTGGCTCAGTCGAAGAGTTTTCGCAACATCATCTGCACCTTCTCCGCAGCCTCCAACGTCACGGGTATCGTGTCTGACGTCAAAACCCTGACGCGGCTGGTCAAGGAGGCCGGTGCGACGATGATCTGGGATTATGCCGGCGGCGGGCCTTACCTGCCGATGACCATGCTGCCGGGAGACGGAGCCGGGATCGACGCCATCGTGGTGTCGCCGCACAAGTTCATCGGTGGCCCCGGCGCCTCCGGCGTGCTCATCGTGCGGCGCGATGCCGTGGCGCGACAGACTCCCACCTGGAGTGGTGGCGGAACGGTCCGGTATGTCTCGTCCCAGGGCCATGACTATGCCGAAAGCCTCGAAGCGCGCGAAGAGGCCGGCACGCCGAACGTGGTGGGCGATGTGCGCGCTGCGCTCGCCTTTCTGGTGAAGGAGGCGATTGGTGACGTGGTGATGACGGAACGCAATCAGATGCTGACGCGGCAGGCCTTTGAGGCGTGGCGCCATCACCCCCGCCTCGAACTCCTGGGATCGCTCGCCGCGCCACGGCTGCCCATCTTTTCCTTCCGGGTGCGAGACGGCGCAGGCGGTTACATCCATCAGCAACTGGTCACCCGCATGTTGTCGGACCGTTTCGGCATCCAGGCGCGCGGCGGCTGCGCCTGCGCCGGTCCTTACGTTCATCGGCTTCTCGGCATCAGCGACGCGGAATCGGCACGATTGCGCGCCGCGATCCTCGCCGGTGAGGAGATGGAAAAGCCCGGCTTCACCCGCCTCAACCTCTCGGTTCTTCTCTCGGCGGAAAAGGTCGCGTTCATCCTGGAAAGCGTCAGCCAGCTCTCGCAGGATGCGCCTCAATATGTCGGCCACTACGGCGTCGATGCGTCACGGGCGATCTTCTTCCCGCAGGCCGCGTGAGGAGAGGCCCATACGCAAACTTGTTTCGATTGTGAGGCAGGACTGTTTCTTCTTTTGTGATATCCTTCCCTCTGTGTCTGTCCGACCGGGAGGGGTGTCCGTGATGAGACTGTGGCAGGTGGTCGTGTTGCTGGTCCTGGGGCTGGCAACAGGTTGGGCGCCCGCGAGGGCGCAGGTCCAGCTGAAGTTGGCGCATGCGGCGCCGGAGAGCGACCTGCAGCAGACCCTCTCCCTCTTCATCCAGCAGGAGGTGGAGGCGAGATCGAAAGGGGAGATTTCCGTCTACATCTTCCCCCAGGGGCAGCTGGGCAATGACGGGCAGATGATCGAAGGCGCAGAGACCGGCGTGATCGATATCATCATCTCCGGCCTGAACAATTTCACACGGCTCGTGCCGGAGGCGGCTGCGTTCGAGCTCCCCTTCATCTTTCCTAACCGGGAGGCCGCCTACAGAGTGCTGGATGGTGCGATTGGCGACAGTCTCGCGGAGAAGTTCGCGCCCTTCGGCCTCAAGGTGCTTGGTTATCCGGAAAATGGATATCGCAACATCACCAACAATCGCGGGCCCATCCGGAGACCGGAGGATCTCAAGGGACTGCAAATGCGTGTCAACAACGCCGTGCCGCTGAACCAGATGTTCACCCTGTTCGGCACCCATACGCAGCAGATCCCGGTGACCGAGCTTTACGCGGCGCTGGAGGCGGGGCTGGTCGATGCACAGGACCATCCGCTCGGCATCGTTCTCTCCTACCGCTTCAACGAGGTGCAGAAATATCTGTCCTTGACACAGCACGCCTACTCACCGCTCGCACTCGTGATGAGCCGCAAGAGCTTTGATGCGCTGAAGCCGGAGGACCAAAAAATGCTGGAAGCGGTCGCCCACGCCGCGATCGATCGGCAGCGCCAGATGAGCAAGGCACAGGAGGAGGAGGGCCTGTCATTGTTGGCGCAGAAGGGCATGGTCATCAATCGCGACGTAGATGTCGCCGCGTTCCAGAAGGCGGTGCGTCCGGTGTGGGACAGCTTTCTGAAGACAAGCGGCGGCGCTGATCTGGTTCACCAGATCCTCAACGCGTCCCAGTAAGGTCGGCCCGGAGCGCCGGTTCTCCCAACTTCTCGATGATCTCCGCCACCAGCGTGTCGAGGGGTTGATCGATATCGACGGTCACCGCGTGCTCGTCCGCAGCGGGCGGCTCCAGGGTAGCGAACTGGCTATCGAGCAGCGAGGTCGGCATGAAATGCCCGGTGCGCGCGCCCATGCGGCCTTCGATCACAGCACGTGACCCGGCAAGGTGGACAAAGACAACCGGCCCGCGGGCTTTTGCGCGGATGTGATCGCGGTAGCTGCGTTTGAGCGCCGAGCAGCCGATGGTGAGCGGTGTCTCCGCGTTCGCCAGTGCCTCGCCGACCAGGGTGAGCCACGGCCAGCGATCCTCGTCCGTCAAAGGTTCGCCCCTGCTCATCTTGGCGATGTTGGCTTCAGGGTGCAGGTCGTCGCCATCGCGGTAGGTCGTGCCCGTCTGGCTGGCCAATGCTTCGCCCACCGTCGATTTGCCGGAGCCGGCAACGCCCATCAGGACGATGCGCCGCGGCAAATCTGAACTGTCGGCCCTTCTGTCGTGAGATGTCATGCGCGCGATCTTCTCCCTGCTGCGATCTGTTCCTGCAATATGCGGTACGCGACCACAGGGTCAACTGCGGGTCTGACCATCAAAGATCCCGCACCGTCTCAGAAACCGGTCAGCAAGCCGTGGTCGAGCTTCGGCAGTACGTATCGGGAAAACAGATCGGCCTCGCGGGCATGCGGGTAGCCGGACAGGATGAAGGCCTCGATCCCTTCGGCACGGTAGGCGTTCAGTTTGGCCAGCACCTGATCCGGATCGCCGACGATGGCGGCCCCGCAGCCGGAGCGGGCGCGGCCGATCCCCGTCCACAGATTGTCCTCGATATAGCCTTCATTCCCCGCCGATTCGCGCAGTTCCGCCTGGCGGCGCACGCCCACGGACTGGCTGTCGAGCGATTTGGCCCGGATTGCTGCCCCGGCGGCATCGTCGAGCTTGGACAGAAGCCGGTCGGCTGCCTCCCGCGCCTCCGCTTCCGTATCGCGCACCACCACGTGCACGCGGTACCCGAACCGCAGCGAGCGGCCACGTTTTGCTGCGCGTGCCGTAAGGTCCGCCATGATGTCACGAACCGCCGGCAGGGTGTCCGGCCACATGAGGTAAACGTCCGCCCCTTCGGCGGCGGCGTCCCGGGCATCCTCCGACAGGCCGCCGAAATAGAAAGGTGGGCAACGGCCGCTGACGGTTCTGATGCGCGGAGGGTCCACCTTGAACGTCCAGAACGTACCCTGGTGATCGACGCTCTCGCCGTTCAACAAGGCCCTGAGGATCGCCATGGCTTCGATGGTGCGCTGATAGCGCGGCTTGCTGGCAAGGCTCTCTCCCGGCAGGTCGCTGGAGATGATGTTGACGGCGAGGCGACCGCCCGACATCTGGTCGATCGTTGCAATCTGCCGCGCCAGTTGCGGCGGCCAGGCCTCGCCCATCCGAAGAGCCATCAGCAGCCGGATGCGGCGTGTCATGGCCGCAATTGCTGAGGCAAACGCGGTCGTGTCGATGCCAAGTGCATAACCGGAGGGCAGCAGGATGTTGTCAAAGCCGCTGCTTTCCGCCTGCAGGACGATATCGCGGCAATGCTCGAAGCTGGAAAGCAGCTTTGCGTCCGGAACGCCGAGAAACTCGTAGTCGTCATCACAGAGCGCGGAAAACCACGCCACTTCGCAGGGCAATGTCATCAGGTGTCTCCTCCAACGTCTTTATGCGAAGTTGCTAACAGCCTGACAAGAGCTGCGGAAGAAACGGATGTGCGGCGGGTGGCGCGATGGGAGATGGTTTTTTCGTCCGGTTGCTAACCTGCAGCGAGGTGGACTGGTCGCTCAAGGCGAGCGGATAGCTTGAGGCGATCGGCATCCATCGGGTTTGCCGGTGCCTAGAGACTGTCGAGGAGCGGAAAATGCAAGGCGACACGTGTGCCCTCTCCAAGGCGTGACACAATCCGGACATCGCCCCCGGACTGGCGCACGAAACCGTAGACCATTGCCAGCCCCAGGCCGGAGCCGCCGGTTTTTGAGCGGGTGGTGAAGTAGGGCTCCAACGCCTGGTCGAGCACCTCTGGCGACATCCCGACGCCCTCGTCGATGACAGCGATGACCAGCATCCCCATGTCTGCCTGAGCCTCCAGCCGGATCAGCCCGCCACCCGGCATGGCGGCGGAGGCATTCAGACACAAATTCAGGATGGATTGTTCCAGAAGAGCGGGATCGAGACTGACGGTCGGCAGGTCTGCGGCAAGATCGAGTTCCAGCCGGTTGCGCGTCCCGATCGCCATTTCGAGAACATCCGCCATTCCGTTCAGAATGCCGGCGATATCGATCGGGGCCGGTCGGATCTGCTGCTGGCTGCCGACCGACAGCATGCTTGCGGCGAGTGCCCGTCCCCGTTCGGCGGCCTTTCGGATGCGCCCCAGATGGCGCTTTTGCCGCTCGGTGAAGCCCGGCTCGCGCTCGAGAAGCCCAAGACTGCCGGTGATGATGCCGATCATGTTGCCCACTTCATGGCTCACCTGGTGCGTCATGCGCATGACCACATCGAGCCGCTGAGCGCGGGCGGCTTCCATTTCCTGCCGATCCATCGCGGTGACGTCACGGGCAAGCAGCACGACACCTCCGTCGGGCTGCCGCGACGCCGAGATCTCCACCACCTGTTCGTCGGGAAAGCGATGCCGGAGAACCCGTCGCTGGACGAGCGCGCCGGTTTCGCTGTCCGTCGGCATCAGCATCGGATCGATTTCGGGGATCGTTCCGACGAAGCGCCGCAGCGGCATTTTTCGGGAAGATCCCGTCTGTCGCAGCAATTCGATGATGCGGCGGTTCATCGTGATCGGGTGGCCCGCAGCATCGAAGAGGGCAATGCCTTCGTTCATCGTGCGGAACGTCGAGCGGATCGTGCGGGCAGCCGCTTCCGCGGTGCGCCTCAGCCGGGAGACGCGGTCCACGCTTTCCTTGAACGCTCGAAAGGCATCCAGCAACCGGATCAGCTCCGTTTCCGTCCCGGCATACACGGGTGGTCCGACATTCTCCTCACCGCGCGCCAGCGCATTCATGCCGCGCGAGAGATCGCCGATCCCGTGCGACACGCGCATGACCGAGCGGATCGAGAGGATCGCCAGGATGACCACCGCGAAGGAGGCGAGCACGATCATGACGAGCAGTTGGCGCAGCGCACTCGATGTCGATTCAAGGTTCTGGTTCAGCGCGCGGGCGACCAGCTCGCTCTGGGTTTCCGTTGCGTGCGAGAGATCGCGCGACACCGTATGCAGGCGCGAGACCGAGGCCCGTATCGTGAACATTTCCAGGAGGTAACGTGTCTGCGCCTCGAAAATCCGCCGATAGGGGTCGAGTTGGTCGGCCCTCGCATCCGGATCGGCACTGGCCGCCAGCAAGGGTGTTGAGGTTTCGGCCACGAAGCGGCGCTGGAGTTCCCCCAGCTGGAAGAGACTGTCCGAGGTCGATGCCGATTGGGCAATGCCATTCAAGCGCTGGCGCAGGTCCTGATCGCGGATCGTCCGGGCGGTGGCAATCTCTCCGAGCGCGACGGCCGCTTCTGCCTTGTGCGCCTGCGCGGCATCCGCATTACCGGCAAGTGCAAGCGTCTGGGCCTCGATGCTTTTGAGCAAGGCGATGATGCGGCGAGCACCATCTGCCTGAACTGCGGTTCCAGACTGATCCGGTGACATGGTTTGGAGGAGTGCCTCCACCTGCGCAACCACAGCCCGGCTTTCGCTCGACACCCGGTAAGGGGAGGTGGCGTTCATCAGGAAGGGTGCGCTGGAGACGAGGTCGGAGACCTGCCGGGAGACGAGGGATGCCTTTGCGAGGCTGGAAAACGCCTGCACGGTATAGGCCGACATCTCGCTGCGGGCTTTTTGCAGACCATATATGGCAACGGCTGACAGCAGCAGGACGGATACGCAGATGAAGGTGATCGCAAAGGGCAATCGAAAGGCGATCGACGAAACGTAGGCACGATTGATCAAGGTGAAGGTCCGGCCTCATCCGTGTGCAGCACATAGCCCTTGCCGCGCCGCGTCTGGATATGGCGCGGCAGATCGGGGTTGCGTTCGATCTTGCGCCTGAGGCGTAGAACCAGCACATCGACGTTCCTATCGACGAAACGGTCCGTCTCGGCGCCCATGCGATCGAGGATCTGCGCCCGGCTGACGGGGATGTTGGGGGTTTCAGCCAGAATTTCCAGCAAGGCGAATTCGGCTGCCGTCAGCGTTTTTGTCGGATCCGCCAGACACAGGGCGCGGCGTCCACCGAGATCGATCGCCCATTCGCCGAGCCTCAGCGAAGCCGACGGCTGGTCCCGCTCCATCTCCCGCTCCTGGCGCAGCTGGGGATGGGTACGGCGCAGCACGGCCTTGATCCTTGCCGTGAGTTCGACCGGTTCGAACGGTTTGACGACATAATCGTCCGCGGCCGTTTCAAGTCCCAGAACCCGATCCGTGGCGCTGCCCGCCGCCGTCACCATGACGATGCCGACATCCATCTGCGCTCTCAGCCGCTGGGCAAAGGCGCGACCGGAGAGGCCCGGCAGATTATGATCGACGAGCACCAGTTGCACGGTTTCATGCTGCAGCCGTGTCTGCGCGGCTTCGGCTGAGGGTGCCGTCACCGGGGTCCACCCTTCCGCCTCCACAAGATCACAGATAAGCTCCGCCATATCCGGATCGTCCTCGACGATCAGAATTTTCACCTTCTGGTTCAACACGTTGCAGTCCTCCCACCGACATCATAGCCGGACCGGAGAAAAACGCCAAAGACTACTTCGTAACAGCGGCGATCGTCACAATTGTAACATTTGCAATCTCTGAAACAGCGCGTGCAAGCCTGTTGAAAGATCGGTAACCATTCTTTGATTGCGAGCCGACGCCGTTATCGACATGGTTCGAACATTGGAACGGGGAGGTTCCAAGGGAGGACGATTGTGAGGTTGCTGACTGCCATCGGCGCGGGGGTTCTCGGAACTTTCGCCGCGATCACGACGTGCCACGCTTCCAACACGCTGAACGTTTTGTGCGGCGTCGACGAGGTCTGGTGTGCGGTGATGGAAAAGACCTACGAAGCCAAGACCGGGCTTGAGGTCAACATGCCGCGCATGAGCACCGGCGAGATCCTCGACCGGGTCCGGGCCGACAAGGACGCCCCGACCGTTGATGTCTGGTGGGGCGGAACCGGGATCACGCATCTGCAGGCGGCTTACGAAGGGTTGCTGGAGCCGTATCGCCCGAAACAGGAAGCCAATCTCCTGCCCTGGGCGCGCAATTTCTTTTCCCTGTCCGGCGGCACATCCATTGGCCTTTACGCCGGCGCCCTCGGGTTTGCCTACAATAGAAACCTCCTCTCTGCGGCGGGATTGCCGGCGCCGAACTGCTGGAAGGATCTCTCCAAGCCGATCTATCGGGGCCATATCCTGTCTGGCAATCCGCACTCCTCCGGAACCGCCTTTACCACGCTCGTCACATTGGTGCAGTTGCTGGGCGAGGACGAGGCCTTTGCCTATATGGCGGAGCTTGGCCGGAACATCGTCGAATACACCAAGGCTGGTGCCGAACCGGTCAAGGCGGCAGGCAGGGGGGAAATCACGGTCGGCATCTCCTTCCTGCATGACGCCGTCACTCAGAAAGAGGCAGGCGCGCCGCTTGTCATCGTCGCGCCTTGTGAGGGCACCGGCTACGAGATCGGTGCGGTCAGTATCGTCAAGGGTGCCCGCAATCTGGAAGAAGCGCGCCGCTTCGTCGATTTTGCCCTGAGCCCCGAAGGCCAGGCGACGGGTGCGGCTGCCGGCCAGAACCAGGTGCCGTCCAACGCCAAGGCCGTACTGCCGCTCGCCGCCCCCGATATCTCGATGATCAAGATGGTCGATTATGACTTCGCGACATTCGGCTCACCGGAACAACGAAGTCGGCTGCTGAGCCGCTTCGACACGGACATCAACCCGACACACTGACTTTGCCACGACCGGACGACCCACCGACCCGGTGCCCTTTTGGCACCGCCGCCGAAGGTTTGTCCATTTTCTTCGATGACCATCAGACGCAAAAAACAGGAGGATACCCATGCGACTGACAGTGCTTTCCACGCTTCTTTTTGCCGGAACCAGCTTGAGCGCAGGCTCGGCACTTGCCGCCGGCGAACTCAACCTCATTTGCGCGGCAGACGTGGTGATCTGCGAGCAGATGAAGGGCGATTTCGAGAAATCCCATGACATCAAGGTCAACATGGTGCGGATGTCTTCCGGCGAGGCCTATGCCAAGATCCGCGCCGAAGCCCGCAATCCGAAGACCGACCTCTGGTGGGCCGGCACAGGCGATCCCCATCTGCAGGCCGCTTCCGAGGGGCTGACGGCTGAATACAAGTCGCCGATGCTCGACCAGCTTCAAAACTGGGCCAAGAGCCAGGCCGAGAGCTCGGGCTTCAAGACCGTCGGCGTCTACGCCGGTGCCCTTGGCTGGGGATACAACACGGATATCTTCAAGCAGAAGGGCTACAAGGAGCCGGCCTGCTGGGCTGATCTCCTCGCGCCGGAGCTGAAGGGCGAGATCCAGATCGCCAACCCGAACTCGTCCGGCACCGCCTATACCGCCCTTGCCTCGCTTGTTCAGATCATGGGCGAAGACAAGGCCTTCGACTATCTGAAGGCGCTCAACGTCAACGTGTCGCAGTACACCAAGTCCGGCTCGGCGCCGGTCAAGGCGGCCGCACGCGGCGAGACCGGGCTGGGTATCGTCTTCATGCATGATGCGGTCGCCCAGACGGCCGAAGGCTTCCCGGTCAAGTCGATCGCACCGTGCGAAGGGACCGGCTACGAGATCGGCTCCATGTCGATCGTCAAGGGTGCCCGCAACATGGAGAATGCCAAGGCCTGGTACGACTGGTCACTGAAGCCGGAAGTCCAGTCTCGCATGAAGGACGCCAAGTCCTTCCAGCTGCCGTCGAACAAGAGCGCGGAAATTCCGAAGGAAGCGCCGCGGTTCGAAGACATCAAGCTGATCGACTACGACTTCAAGACCTTCGGCGACCCTGCCAAGCGCAAGGCACTGCTGGAACGCTGGGATCGTGAGATCGGCGCCATCGCCCGGTGATCTTTGCCGCGACCGGTCGGCAGCCTGAGGGTTGCCGGCCCCTCCCTTTCGAACGGACATCTATGAATGAGGTCGACCATGAGACATGGCAACCGCAGACTGGACCTGTTGCTGGCTCTGGCCGTCGCGTCCTTCCTCCTTTTACCCTGGTACAGGCTGGAAGCCGGCTTCTTCAGCCTGACCTGGCTGAACGGTTTTCCCTTCACCGCGGAGACGGCGCCCGGCGTGCTGCAGCTTGCCATGCACGGGCGCATCTGGCTGATCGGCGTCGTCCTCTTCTTCGGACTTGGTCTTGCGGCACGCTTCATGGCCGATCCGATGCGGCGTGGCGCTCTCTTTGCCGCAGCCGGTGCAGCGGGCCTTGTCTACCTCTGCCTGCAGGGACTTGCGATCGGCTTTACCGGCTGGACCTGGGCGATCAGCGAGAACCTCTTTGGCTCGCTTGCCGACGGGCAGCCCTCCATGGGCGCCGGTGCGGTGTCGACCGCCATCTTCTTCGTGCTGATGTTTGCCTTCGGACTCGTTGAGCGCGGCGTAATGAAAGGCGATGCTTTCGTCGTCGGTTCCATCTCGATCCTGGTGTTTCTGGTCTTCGTCTTCGTTTTCTATCCAATCGGCAGCATGCTTGTCGCTGCGGTCCAGGATTTTGACGGTTCGTTCAAACCCGATGGGTTCATCCGCAACCTGCAGGATCCCGGCATCTGGAGCCTGAGCTGCGTGATCGGTGACGGGCGCTGCGGCGTTGCCTGGCGCACCTTCACCCTGGCGATGATGACGGCCAGCGCCTCCACCCTGCTGGGGCTGGCCTTCGCACTGGTGGCGACGCGCACCCGCTTTCCCTTCAAGAAGGGCCTGCGTGTCCTGACCGTCCTGCCGATCATCACGCCGCCCTTCGTCATCGGCCTTGCGCTCGTGCTGCTCTTCGGTCGCGCCGGCGTGGTCACCGAAAGCCTGTCCAGCCTGTTTGGCATCGAACCCGGCCGCTGGCTCTACGGCCTGACCGGCATCTGGATTGCGCAGGTCCTCTCCTTCACGCCGATCTCGTTTTTGGTCCTGATTGGCGTCGTCGAGGGGGTCAGCCCGTCGATGGAAGAGGCATCACAGACGCTGCGGGCGGACCGCTGGCGCACCTTCTGGCGGGTCTCGCTGCCTCTGATGAAGCCGGGCCTCGCCAATGCCTTCCTGATCGGTTTCATCGAGAGCATGGCCGATTTCGGCAATCCGCTGGTGCTTGGCGGCAGCAATGGCGTGCTCTCGACCGAAATCTTCTTTGCCGTGGTCGGCTCCCAGAATGATCCATCACGTGCCGCCGTTCTGGCACTCGTTCTGCTCGTCTTCACGCTGTCGGCCTTCCTGGCACAACGCGTCTGGCTCTCGGGCAAGAACTTTGCGACGGTCACCGGCAAGGGAGACAGCGGTGCCCACATCGCCCTGCCGCGCGGGCTGTCGATCGGCGTGCATGCCATCGTCATCCCGTGGATGATCTTTACCGTCGTCGTCTATGGCATGATCCTGTTCGGCGGTTTCGTCACCACCTGGGGCCTCGACAACACGCTGACGCTCGATCACTACGCCCGTGCCTTTTCGGTCAGCATCCAGAACGGTTCGATCGCCTGGACGGGTGTCGCGTGGAACTCCTTCTGGACGACCATGGAGATCGCGCTCATTTCCGCGCCCCTCACGGCAGCCGTCGGCCTGCTGACCGCATACATCATCGTGCGGCAGAAGTTTGCGGGTCGCAACCTGTTCGAATTCGCGCTGATGATGAGTTTCGCCATTCCGGGCACGGTCATCGGCGTCAGCTACATCATGGCCTTCAACCTGCCGCCGCTCGAAATGACCGGCACGGCTCTGATCCTGATCGCTTGCTTCGTCTTCCGCAACATGCCGGTCGGTGTGCGGGGCGGGATCGCCGCGATGAGCCAGCTCGACAAGAGCCTGGATGAGGCCTCGCTGACGCTGAGGGCGAACAGCTTCCGCACCGTGCGCAAGATCATCCTGCCGCTGTTGCGGCCGGCAATCACCGCGGCGCTCGTCTATTCCTTCGTTCGTGCCATCACCTCGATCAGCGCGGTCATCTTCCTCGTCAGCGCGCAGTACAACATGGCGACCTCCTACATCGTCGGTCTCGTGGAAAATGGCGAATACGGCGTGGCCATCGCCTACTCCTCGATGCTGATCGTCGTAATGATCAGCGTCATCGGCGGCTTCCAGCTCCTCGTCGGCGAACGCAAGCTGCGCCGCGAAAACCGTGTCGCCGGTCTCGGCAACACCCGTCCCGTTCCTCTCGGTCAGGAGAAAACTGCATGATCACCGTCAAAGCCGGGTCCGTCACCTTTCAGAATGTCCGCAAGACCTTCGGTGCCTTTACAGCCATTGCCGATCTTTCACTGACAATCGAGCCCGGTACATTGGTGACCCTGCTCGGTCCCTCCGGCTGCGGCAAGACGACGACATTGCGCATGCTGGCCGGGCTCGAGCATCCGACATCCGGGCGCATCCTGCTCGGGGGCAAGGACGTGACCATGCTTCCCGCCAATGAGCGCGATGTCTCGATGGTCTTCCAGTCCTATGCCCTCTTTCCGCACATGACCTCGCTCGAAAACGTTGCCTACGGCCTGCAATCCTCGGGTCTTGGCAAGAAGGAAGCGCGCGAAAAGGCGGAGGAGGGGCTGAAGCTGGTCGGTCTTGCCGGCATGGGCCACCGCCTTCCGGCAGAACTCTCCGGCGGACAACAGCAGCGCGTCGCCGTCGCGCGGGCCCTGGTTCTGGAGCCGCAAGTGCTTCTGCTCGACGAGCCGCTCTCCAACCTTGATGCCAGACTGAGGCGTCGGGTGCGAACGGAGATCCGGGACCTGCAGCAACGCCTTGGATTCACCGCTGTGTATGTAACCCATGACCAGGATGAGGCGCTGGCCGTTTCCGACCGCATCATCGTGATGAAGGATGGCGCGATCGCCCAGTCGGGTGCGCCGCGCGAACTCTACGAAGCGCCGGCCTCGTCCTTCATCGCCGATTTCATGGGCGAGGCGAATGTGCTGCCATGCGAAGTCATGCACGCTGATGACGACGAAGTTCTGGTCCAGGTGAGCAATCTGCAGCATCGCCTGCGTTCGAAGGTTGGGCCTGGGCCGGCCAAGCTCGCGGTCAGACCAGGAGCAATCAAGATCAGTGCTGCCGGCATGGAGGGCTTGAAGGGGCGCGTCCTGCACTCCGCCTATCTCGGAGGCCATGTCGAATACGAGGTGGAGACGGATGTGGGCACGCTTTTTGTCATTGATCATGACGTCGATCACGCGCATGCCGCTGCTGATGACGTCACGCTTGCGTTCAAGAACCGCGGCATTGCGTTGATCCGCGGCTGAAAATCCCAGTACGATTTAAAGGAAAAGGAATATGACAGTGAATGATACGGCACTCGCCAACCGGTTTGCACTGGCCAAGACGCTGGCGGCCGAAGCGGGGGCCATGGCGCTCGACTATTTCAATCGGCGCGAGACGCTGGTGATCGAGACGAAGCGCGATCTGCAGGACGTCGTCTCCATCGCCGATCGCAATGTCGAAACCTTCCTCAAGGAGCGGGTCGCCGAAATCTATGCCACCGATGGCTTCCTCGGAGAGGAGTTCGGCCATGACGAAGGTTCCTCGGGCTTCACCTGGGTCGTCGATCCGATCGACGGGACCGCACCATTCGTCAACGGCATGCCGACCTGGTGTGTATCGGTGGCGATCGTGCGCGATGGCGAGCCGGTCGTCGGCGTCATTCACGTCCCGTGCTCCGATGAGCTTTATGCCTCGGCGCACGGACTGGGGGCAACGCTCAACGACAAGCCGCTGCGTCTCGATCCTGCCCGCAATCTGCAGAACGCTTTAACGGGGGTTGGCTGCAACAGTTATGTTACGCCCGAGCGCTTCGGCGCGATCATCACCGATCTCATGCAGCGCGGCGGCAACTTCATCCGCAACGGATCAGGCGCGCTGATGCTTGCCTACGTCGCGGCCGGCCGGCTGGTTGGCTACTACGAGCCCTATATGCGAGCCTGGGACTGCATGGCCGGTTTCTGCCTGGTGCGCGAGGCCGGCGGCGTCACGCAACCGTTCCCCGCCACAGGCCCCGCTTTGCTCGAGGGGCATCCGGTGCTGGCGGCAAACCGGTCCTCATTCGAAGAATTGCTCGCCATTCACATGAAGCACGTCTGAGGCCTTTGCGCCGCTGCCGAAGGAGGTTCGGCGTTCGACAGCGGCGCTAGCACGGGGAGGGATGTGATGTGCTGCCGGGGCGTCGGCAGCTCGTTTTTCCGGGACAACGGCTCGTGTGAAGCCAAGTTTTCTCACGGACGATTCAAACTCTCGCCACATGGCTCGTCCAAAGGGGCACCCCCAAGCGAACGGATGCAGGTATCTGCAGCAGCAAGCGGAGCGGCCTTTGAAAACGGATGGCAAACAGCGTTTCGAGGATGCGGATTTCCTGCGTGGCGTCGCCGCCGCCGGCGTGGTCGTTTACCACTTCCTGTATGGTTTCCTTCCCGCAGCACCGTCCGGCGGCTTCGGAGCCTCCCTCGTCTCGGTCGATCGTCCCGTGCTGCTGGCCGCTTTCAACGGACCTTTTCTGGTTTCGGTCTTTTTCGTGTTGTCGAGTTTCGTCTTGACCTCGAATCTTGTCCGCCAATCCGATCCTCGCCGGGCTGCTATCGGCGTTATCAAGCGGTTTCCGAGGCTTCTGCCCCTGACGATCATTGGGACGGCGCTGCCTGCGGCTCTGTTTTTCTGCGGGTGGATGTTCAACAGCGAAGCGGCGGGCCTCACAGGCTCGTCCTGGCTGGAGCGTAGCGGCGGCGTGAAGCTGTGGGAACCGTGGCCTTATCCCACCCTGCCGGGCGCTGCGCTGGACGTGCTGTCGCTCTTCGTCCGGGGTATCAGTCAATATAACTCGGTCCTTTGGACCATGAAGTACGAGCTTTTGGGGAGCATCCTTGCTCTGATCACCGCCGCGCTGCTTGGCAGCAGGCCGAGAGCCCTCTTGGATGGTGCCATCGCCGCACTGCTTGCCTATGCGGCTCTCAAAGTTCATCCGCTCTGCGCCATCTGCGTTGCAACCGTTTATCTGACCAAATACGGGTTTCCTCTCCTCCACCGCCTCGGCAAATCCGGGGGCCTGGCTCTCATCCTGGTCGGCCTCGTTCTGGGTTCGACCAACCAATCCTTCCCGCAAGCCTGGCTGGCGGATGAATGGGCCGCGCGGCAGATCCTACGGGCTGACTGGTTCATCCATGGCCTCGGCGCGATGCTCTTGCTCATGGGCACGCGCGCCATGGGTCTCTCCAGCGTCTATCAATCCGCTCCATCGCGGTTTCTGGCCCGCCATTCGTTTGCAATGTATATTCTGCACGTGCCGCTGCAGGGCTCTGTCGCGAGCCTGGTGATCCTTCTCCTGGGCAACAATGTGCTGGGCATCGCCGCGGCATTTGTCGTGTCCACAGGTCTTCTCGCGCTTCTTATGCGTCCGGTCAGCCGACTGGACGAGGCGTGGGTGAAGAGGCTGAATCGCGTCTTTTCCAGATCGAAGACGCTGCGTGGCAAAAATGCAGCCGGTGTTGAGCCGATCCCTGGTTTGCCACCGGCGGAAAGGATCTCTTCGGGCAGTTTGGGCTTGCGGCGTGCCATGCCGTGGGCATTCGAAACGAAACGGCATGATCGGCTTTAGCATGTCGGCGGATGTCTTGCGGGTCAGATCAACGGGTGAGCGCGGCTTTGCAAGGTCACGGTCCCCGTTCCATGGATGATCTGCCGGCTGTCTGTTGGCATCACGTTGTCCGATCTGTTCGAACGGATCGGGGCCAGAAACGTCAGATGTGGCGATGCCGCCGAAGGACGATGGTCCTGCTAGCGGCTGGGAAGCCATGCTCGATGCGGCGCTGCTCTCGCAATGGCGGGCTGATCCGTGCCATAGAAGACTTTTGATCCTTTCGAGCCGAATCCATGCCGCAGATGACATCTCCGACCGAAGCGCTGTTTGCCGATGCAGCACTCCGAAGCCCGCGTTCCGTGCTGAAGCAAATCTATGGCTATTCCGCTTTCCGCGGACGGCAGGAGGAGGTCGTCGATCAGGTGATAAAGGGTGGCGATGCCGTCGTGCTGTTTCCAACAGGGGCCGGAAAATCGCTTTGTTTCCAGATCCCGGCGCTGTGCCGGGAGGGCATCGGCATTGTCGTCTCGCCGCTCATTGCCTTGATGCGCGATCAGGTGGAGGCACTGAAACAGCTTGGCGTGCGCGCCGCCGCCCTCAATTCGTCCCTGTCGCGGGACGAGTTTGTCGAGGTTCGCCGGGCCGTGCAGCAGGGGGAACTGGATCTGCTCTATGTCACGCCGGAGCGAATCGTAACCCCGGCATTCCGGGACCTGATCGGCAGCGCCCGCATTGCGCTGTTTGCCATCGATGAAGCCCACTGCGTATCCCAGTGGGGCCATGATTTCCGCCCCGAATACCACGAACTCGGGCGTCTTGCGGAAGATTATCCCGGCGTGCCGCGCCTGGCCCTGACGGCGACCGCCGATCCACACACCCGCGAAGACATCATCGACAAGCTGAGGCTGCAGGCGGCTGCAGTCTTTACCACCTCCTTCGACCGGCCGAACATCGGGTATGAAATCGTCGAGAGAGACCAGCCGCGCCAGCAATTGCTGCGTTTTCTTGCCCGCCACAAGGGTTCGAGCGGCATCGTCTACTGCCTGTCGCGCGCCAAGGTAGAGGACACGGCCGAATGGTTGAACGCGCAAGGTATTCGCGCACTCGCCTATCACGCCGGTATGGAGCGGGAGATCCGCGACCGGCATCAGGATGCGTTCCTCAAGGAAGACGAGCTTTGCCTTGTCGCGACCGTCGCCTTCGGCATGGGGATCGACAAGCCGAACGTGCGCTATGTGGCGCATCTCGATCTGCCGGGTTCGGTGGAGGCCTATTACCAGGAGACCGGCCGCGCCGGGCGCGACGGCCTGCCCTCCGAAGTATGGATGGCGTATGGCATGGCCGATGTCATCCAGCGCGGGCGGATGATCGACGAGGGCAATGCGACGCCCGACATCAAACGGGTCGAACGGGCCAAGCTGAACGCGCTATTGGCGATCTGCGAAACCGCAGGCTGCCGCCGGCAGGCCATTCTCAAGCATTTCGGCGAAGCCCATGGCGGCGCCTGCGGCAATTGCGACACCTGCCTCAAGCCGGTGGAGACCTGGGACGGGACCGAGGCAGCCATTAAGGCGCTGGCGGCGGTCTACCGTACGGGAGAACGCTTTGGCACGGGTCACCTGGTGGATGTGCTGCTGGGCAATGAGAACGAAAAGACGGAGCGCGCCGGCCATGTCGGCATGCCGGTCTTCGGCGCGGGAAAAGATCTGCCCGCAAAGACATGGCAATCTGTCTACCGCCAGATGCTGGCGGCGGGGCTGGTGTCGGTCGATCACGCAGCCTACGGCGCCCTGAAGATCGAGCCGGAGGCAAGGGCAGTCTTCAAGCGGGAACGGGAGGTGCGCTTCCGCAAGGACAGGCCCACCACCGGCAAGGCATCGCGTCGCACCTCACCAGCGGCGGGCAGCGCCAAGGCGGGACTGGAAGGCGCCGATCTTGAGCTTTTCCAGGCCTTGCGCGGCGTGCGCACAGAGATTGCCAAGGAGCTCGGCGTGCCGCCCTATGTCGTCTTCGCCGATACGACGCTCGTGGCGCTGGCAACCGAAAGACCGACCGACAATGACGAGATGCTGGATATTCCAGGCATCGGCCCGTCGAAACTTGAACGTTTCGGCGAAGCCTTCTTGGATGTCATCCTCTCTCATTCCCGGTAGGATTTGCTCCGAGGGACGCGCAGCCCTTGACCACCGATGTTGCATCCCGTCGAGATCAGCGCGTGTCGCTTTTGAACAGCTGTGCAAGCCGGTCTTCGTGGTGTAATCTCCAGGCATGATGCGCCGTTTTCCGAGCTTGAGGATCCCGTTCCTTCCGGTCGATGTGCAACTCTGTGGCTAAGCCCGGTGTTTTGGGGACGACGGACGCCGGTTGCGGCGCCACGACCACTCCTGACCGGCGGATGAAGTCGAGCAATGGCGCTGCTCCCTTGACCGCGTCACGAACCCTTGGGAGATCCCTGCTTTATGAATTCGACTGCCGTGATGATCAATCTCTTTGGCGCTGTGGCCTTGCTGCTGTTCGGCCTGGCGCAGGTCAAGGACGGTGTGTCGCGCGCGTTCGGCGCCCGGTTGAGAACCGGCCTCTCCACCGGGACACGGTCAGGGCCTCGTTCCTTCGTATCCGGCTTCCTTGCCACCATCGCGCTGCAGAGTTCCACGGCGACCGCCTTGATGACGGCATCCTTTGTCGAGCGGGATTTCATTAAGCCGCGCATGGCGCAGATCGTGCTTCTGGGCGCCAATGTCGGAACAGCTGTCACCGCTTGGATCGTCGGCTCCGGCATCAGCTGGCTTTCCCCGGTCCTTATCCTGATCGGCATCCTGTTTCACCGCAGCAAGTCCTCGAACCGGCAGGGGCTGGGCCTGGCATTGCTCGGCATCGGCATCATGCTCCTCTCCCTGCATCTGATGACGGCGGCCACCGAACCGCTGCGCCAGTCGAGCGCACTACTGGCTTTCATCGGTCTGCTGCAGAATGCCTGGCCTGTCGCCTTCGCTCTCACGGCCGCCATCGCGTTTCTGTCGTCCTCCAGCCTTGCGGCCGTTATCCTCATCCTGTCGATTGCGGCAAGCGGTGCCATACCGAATGACCTGACCGTGGTTCTGGTGCTGGGAGCAAACCTGGGCGGCGCGATCCCGCCGTTCATCGCCTCGCTGGGAGCGGATGCCTCCGCGCGGCGCGTGACACTGGGCAACCTGATTGTCCGTGGCGCTGGCTGCCTGCTGGTGCTTCCCTTCGCCGCCTATCTCGGTGAATATCTGGCGATGATCCCGACGCCTGGCCACATGCTGCCTGTCGATGTGCATCTCGCGTTCAACATCGGCCTTTCCGTCGTCGCCTGGCCGCTGTCATCGCTCCTCTCCACCTCCATGGCGCGCCTCATCCCGACGGCGACGAAGGCCGAATTCGCCCCGAAATATCTCGATCGTGACGAACTGTCGTCACCGCTGATGGCGCTGACCAATGCCACGCGTGAGGTTTTGGGCGTTGGCGACCTGATCGAACGGATGCTTGCCCGAACATCGGAAGCCTTCCGCACCAACGAGTTGACACCGCTGGCCGAAATCGCCCAGCTGGAACGGCGGGTCGATATGTTGCAGCAGGAGGTGAAGGTCTATCTCTCGCGGCTTGCCCGCATTGGCCTGGGCGAAGACGAGAGCCGGCGCTCGATCCACATCATCGACTACGCGATCAACCTCGAACATATCGGCGACATCATCGAAAAGGGGCTCGTGCCGCAACTGACCAAGAAGATCTCGCTCGGCCTGACCTTTTCGGAGGAAGGCTATGCGGAACTGACGCGGTTGATGGACCTGACGGTCGACAATCTAAGGGTTGCCCAGACGATCTTCGTCACGCGTGATCAGGGCCTGGCCCGTCAGATGATGGAGGTGAAGGTGGAGGTGCGGCGGATGGAAAAGGAATCCTCCGAACGGCATCTGAGACGTCTCCAGGAGGGTTTGCTGGAGAGCCTGCAGACCAGTTCGCTGCATCTCGATCTGCTGCGCGACCTGAAGCGCATCAACGCCCACGTCATCTCCGTTGCCCATCCCATCCTGGACGAAAGCGGCCTTCTGGTGGAAAGCAGGCTTCGCTCCTCTGCGTGACGGATCAGCGCGCCCGAACAGAAAACGTCCGGGCGCGCATGCCATGTTACAGCGATGCGGTGATCCCGCCGTCCACGTACAGGATATGGCCGTTGACGAAGCTTGCGGCATCTGAGGCGAGAAAAATACAGGCGCCCTGCAACTCCTCCACTTTGCCCCAGCGCCCCGCTGGCGTGCGCTTTTCCAGCCATCCGTTAAACGCCGGATCCGCCATCAGGGCGGCATTCAGTGGCGTTTCGAAATAGCCGGGGGCAATGGCGTTGCAGTTTAGCCCGTATTTCGCCCAGTCCGTCGCCATGCCCTTCGTCAGATTGCCGACGGCGCCCTTGGTTGCCGTGTAGGGTGCGATGGAGGGGCGGGCAAGCGCCGTCTGGACGCTGGCGATGTTGATGATCTTGCCACGGCCCCGGCCGATCATATGGCGGGCAACCGCCTGGCCGACGTGGAAGACGCTGGCGACATTGGTCTGCAGCAGGCGTTCGAAAGCATCTGCCGGAAAGTCCTCCAGCGGTCCGCGATGCTGCATGCCGGCATTGTTGACGAGAATGTCGATCGCCTTGCCGGATGCTTCGAAACCATCGACCGCGGTTCGCACCGCCTCGTGATCAGTCGCGTCGAAGGCGAGGACCTCCGCGCCCGGGATGGCCTCGGCCGCTGCCTTCAGCTTCGCCGCGTCACGCCCGTTGAGGACGACGGATGCCCCGGCCTCGGCCAGTCCCTTGGCAAGCGAAAAGCCGATCCCCTGGGACGAACCCGTGATCAGTGCCCGGCGTCCCGCCAGATTGAAATGAGTGAATGCCATGCTTTCCTCCCGTATGCAGTCCTGCCGCAATGTGCGCAGCCATGGATACGGGGTTGGTTGCCGGCCGATGTCAAGCGCTCGTCCGGAATAGAACACAACGGGTCGACTTGCGTCCGCGGTCTCCTGGTGGCCGATACCGTCCTGCTTCAGGACATCAACAATGCAAGGACAATGATTTGTTCAGAAATTTCATCGATAAGTAGGTAACGACCCGACGATGTGCACGGTAGATGGGTAGATGGCAAACACATTCCAGATCGCACCGGGCACTCCCCAGGCGCAGGAAAACCGCGATGGCAACGGCCTCGTGGAACTGAGCGACCTGAAGGAGATCCTGCTCCATCGGCGCCGACTGGTTGTGGGAACCGCCGCCGTTCTCACGCTTTTGGCCCTGATCTACAGCCTGCTCACTTCGCCGCTCTATTCCGCAACCGCAGAAATCCTGATCGATCCACGTGATCTGCAGGTGGTGACCAACGATCTTTATCCCAACTCGGTCGCGGCCGATGGCGGCATTACCCAGGTGGAAAGCCAGGTCAGCGTCGTCCAGTCGACAGGGGTCCTCACCCGCGCTGTCCAGGCGACCGAACTGACGAAGGACCCGGAATTCAACCGCCAGGGGCTTCTCACCCGTCTTTTGGGTGGCGATTCAGCCAATAGCGAGGAGACCGCGCTCGTCCGCACCATCGACGCGCTGCGCAAGCGTCTGTCCGTCAAGCGGGCCGACAAGGTTCTGGTCATCAGCGTGACGATGACTTCGACGAGCGCAACGAAATCGGCGCGTCTCGCGAATGCCGTCGCCCAGGCCTACCTCGACGATCAGGCCATGGCGCGTTCCCAGACGGCGGAGAATACATCCGGTGCACTGACCGCGCGGTTGGAAGAACTGCGCGGCCAGGTTCAGTCCGCGGCGAACGCCGTCGAGGAATACAGGCGCCAGAACAATCTGACGATGGCGTCGGGGCGCCTTGTCAGCGAACAGGAGATGACGGATCTCAACAATCAGCTGACGACCGCTCGCGGACGCACGGCAGCGCTGAAATCCCAGGTGGATCAGATCCGTGCGCAGCGGCAGACTGGCCTGCAGAGCGGTGCGACCTCTGAAGCGATCCAGTCGGCCGTCATCACGCAGTTGCGCAATCAGGAGGCCGTTCTCGAGGAACGCGCCACAAGCCTTCGTGCGCAGCTTGGTCCCTCGCATCCCCAGATGATCACGATCCAGTCGCAGCTTGCCAATATCCAGCAACTGATCACCCGCGAACTCGACCGCATTGCCGCCTCGGTCAATACCGAATACCAGCGCGCGTTCGCCAACGAACAGGCGCTGGCAACGAAGGTGGCGGGGCTCGAGGGCGAGTTGAACTCGAAATCGCAGGCCTCCGTCCGTCTCAGCGAACTGCAACGTGATCTCGATTCGGTCCGCACCGTCTACGAGGCCTTCCTGACCCGTGCGCAGGAAACCCGCGAGCAGGTGACGATCAACAATGCCAATGCGCGCATCATTACCGAAGCCCTGCCGCCGCAGAAGAAGAGCTGGCCTCCCGTGCCGTTGCTCCTCGCCGGCGCCGTGTTCGGAGGGCTTGGTCTCGGAGCAGGCCTGGCGCTGATCGCGGAACTGCTGGCCCCGACACTCCTTTCCCCGTCACAGGCCCAATCGGTCCTGAAGGCACCCGTGGTCGGCATCATCCCCGGGGAAAGACGCAGCCACAGCTGGCTTGGTCGTTTCCCATTTCGCCGCCCTGCTTCGGCATCCGAGGAGGACGAGGGCGAGCCCCTGATCAGCCCGCGCCTGGATGGCGCCATCGGCCTGGCGCTCCGCCGCATCCTGGAAAACGACCATTCATCCGTCGGCAAGAATTCCACTGCCAGCCTGATCATCACCTCCTGTGAGCGGGATACGAGCGAGCGGCTGCGCATCGTCAGCCTTCTCAGCGTCCATGCAACGGGTCGTGGCGAACGTGTGCTGGTCATCGACGCGAACATGGATCAGAAAGCATCGAGCGACCGCGGCCTGCTCGATGTACTTGCCGGCGAATGCTCCTTCACCGATGCCATGCATTTCCAGTTCGGCCAGAACATCGCCTACATGCGGCGTGGCCGAAGCCGGAAAGTGCTGCGCGAGGCGCAGGGTCGCGAACACGCGGTGGCCATGCTCGCCCAGGCGCACCGGATGTTCGATCTCATCATCATCGATGGCGGCATCCTGTCGGAGAACCTGCGCACGGCGCCGCTTGTGGCATCCGTCGATCACGTCATCCTGGTCGCCGAAAAGAACCAGACATCGCTCAGGGATGTTGCAGACGTTCGGCAGGCGGCGGAACTCATGGGCCAGAGGCTTTCCGGCGTGCTTCTGGTCGACCGATCCATGAGGAACTGAATTCCACCATGGCCGTCAGCGTCTCCTCCTCGTCGGCATTCTCTTATCGCGAACGCGCCGGACGTTTCAGCCTGGATGGCCTCAGCCGCTTCGGTGTCGTCCTGATCTTCCTGGCACTGTTTCTGCTGTCCGGCGGCATCCTGTGGGTGCTGGGATACAATTACGATGGATTGTCGGGCAGTTCCGTCACCAAAATCCATCCGGCGACCTATCTGACCCTGCTGGTGTTTGGCTGGCGGTGCGTCGCAACCGGCAATCCCTTGAGTTATCTCGCCCACCTGAACGCGCAGCGTCCGGCGACCATGCTATTGCTCGCAATCACGGTCCTGGTGTTTCTCTCCGTCGTCCTGCGCGGGCGCCCGAACATGGCGGGTCTGATCGATACCTATGTCGGCTGCTGCTGTCTGGTACTGATCCTGTCGGACGCCGATGAACGGCTGATGGCGCGTCTGCGCGTGCTGATGCATGTGATCATGGCCGCCAACGCGCTGCTGTGCCTCTACGAGTTTGCCACCAAGAACCTTCTGTTTCCCTTCCGTTTCGACGGTCAGGCGTTCGAAACGGACCTCCGGCCCTCGGCATTTCAGGGGCACCCGCTGATCAACGCCGCCGTCACCTCAACCTATGTCCTGTCATTGATGAGCGGCGCGAAGGATCTGCCGCAAGCCCGTCGCATAGCCATGTTGGGGCTGCAACTGGCTGCCCTCGTCGCCTTCGGTGGCCGGACGGCCTTTGTGCTGACGCTGCTCTTAGGCGGCATCTACGGCGTGCGCACGACCTTTCTCTATCTCCGCCGGGGCAAGGTGAGCCTGCTGGCTGCAGCGATCGCAATTCTTTTTGCGGGTCTCGCACCCGTAGCGTTGGCGATCTTGATTTCACAGGGGTTCTTCGACGCGATGGCGAGCCGCTTCGTGTCGGATGGTGGGAGTGCCAATGCGCGCATCGTGATGTTCGAGCTCTTCGATCATTTTTCGCTGAGCCAGATCATCATCGGCCCGGACCTTGAGGTGCTGGACAGCTGGCGGCGCATCTATGGTCTTGAATGGGGGATCGAAAACCCGATCGTCCGCATGACGCTCTACCAGGGGGCGTTCGTGACCCTGCTCTTGGCCGTCGGCTTTGGGCTCTTCATGCACGAAGTGGCCAAGGTGTCGATTGTCGGCGTCTGGCTTCCCATGATCGTCTGGATCCTCCTGATCAACACGGCGGAGAGCATTGCGTCCAAAACGACGATGATGACCAAGTTCTGCGTGATGATCCTGTGCTTCTATCATCCCGCGACCCTCCGGCGGCGGTGAGCATCAGGGGGCTTGAACCCCCAAGGCCTGCAGGATCGGCGTATCGAAACGACGGCTGACATCATCTGTCACGATGCCCATGCCGTCGAACAGGTTCCAGAAGGCCCAGGGGAAACCGAAGGATTCGGCACTTTTGCGCACATCCTCAATGTATCGCGCACGATCTCTTGCGCCGGAAGCCACGTAACGATGATCGCTGCGGAGGGCTCCGAACTCGCCCATCAGGATGCGGGAAGGGGCAATGCCGTAATGGCTGCCCCAGTCCGCGACCTGCTGCAGGTAGGAATCGACGAAGGGACGGGCAGGCGCCGCATCGAAATAGACCTTCAGCACTTTTTCCGTTTCGGCATAGGCGGCGGCCTTGATGTCCTGCGGGCGGTCATCGGAGCGCATCCGTTTGCGGACGGCCGCCAGCGTCTTCTCCAGCGAACCGGCATCGCCCGGCCAGGGCACGTCGTTCAGGGCGCGGTAAACCGGCTCGCCCATCCACGGCGCCCCCTGATGAGAAAACAGGTAGGGTTCGTAGAAATGGAAGGTGTAGATGATCGGAGCCAGCACTTCGAACGGGCGTGGATCGAGCGCCGTCAAACCGGACACCATGCTGCCGCAACTGCCGGTCGCGACCAGCGTCAGGTTTGGCGCGCGTGTCCGCGCCGTCGTCAGGAGAGCCCGCTGAACCGCCACCCATTCCGGCGCGCCACAGGCCTGTGGCGGTTCATTGACGGGCTCAAGCGCTACCCGGTCCGATGGAAATGCGGCAAGCATTTCTGCGACATCACCGATCAGTTTCAAATAGGCGGGAAACTCGGCGGCGGACCGGCTGGCGGTCAGGACGCGAGAATTCCAGTAGTGCGTCGCTTCGTTTGTCTGCACGTTCAAGACGAGCGTGAGGCCCGCCGAGAGGATGTCAGATACGGCCGCACTCAAGGTAGCGATCAGTTGCCTCCGTCTCTCGCCGGTAAACGCCACAAAAGGACCGGGATCGATCGGAAGGCGAACGAAATCGAAGCCGACAGCCTTGAGCCTCTGGAGATCCTGCTTTGTCGGGACCGGTCTTTGCGTCTGGAACGGCGGCCAGTCGTAATCCCGCCGCGGCGCCGGAAACTCGCGGGTCAGCGAGAACCATGGCCACAGGTTGACGCCGCGCTGGATATGCCAGGACAGCGGCTGTGCCTGCGTCACGCGTGGTACTGCGCCAACCGCAAGTGTCGCGGACGTTCCGAGGAGCAGATCGCGCCGCCGCATCCCTTATTCTCCCGCCAGAGCCTTGGGTGGAGCATTCGGTGCCTTGCGGTCGAAGCCGCCCAGAACAAGCAGTTCCTCCTCGTATGTCGAGAGCACCTTGTCCCAGGTAAATTCAGCGTCTGCTCGTCGGCGCGCGGCCGCCTGGCCACGCCGAACGACGACGTCATCGTGCAGCAGTCGCTCATAGGCCGCCTCGCAACTTGCCTCGTCCGTAAAGAAGACGGCGGCATCGCCAGCAGTCCAGCGGTTATACTTGTTGTCGTGGGCGATCACGCTGTTGCCCGCCGCAAGCGATTCCACCAGCGATGGGTTGGTCCCGCCGACCGTGTGCCCATGCACATAGGCGCGGGCATGGAAACGAAGCGCCTGAACAGCCTTCTCGTCATAAATCGCGCCCGGAAAGACGACCTCATCGCCCGCCGAACGCAGAATTTCCTGATGGTAGGCATTGCCCTCGACGAAGGTCCCGAGAACCACGAGCCTGGCGTTGCGCTTCTTGCGCGAGAACGCTTTGACCAGCGTGAGAATACTGTTGTCCGGCTCGATGCGGGCAATCGAAATGAAATATTGGTCGGGCTGAAGACCGAGAGCCTCTACGGGTGCCGTCGGCGCCGAGCGCACGGGAACGCCGCCATAGGGGATCATGACCGTTGATTTTCTCGGACGTCGGGTCGCCAGATGATCGGCAATCGCGGGATGGTCGGCCACCAGACGGTCGGAGGACCAGGCGGCGATCCATTCGTTCAGCCAGAACCAGGCCTTGATCGGCAGGCTCCACTTCGCCCGCTTCCACTCGATGCCGTCCATATTCGTCATGATCTTCCGCCCCTTCGCCTTGAGGTAGGGCAGGAAGATCGCGCCGTTGTAGCCGAGAACCAGGCAAACCGACGGGCGGGTTGCTGCGTGCTTGACGCATTTCCAATCGAATTCCAGCGTCGCCCGCGGGCCGGTGGAAGCAACCTGCACGTGAAGGAGTTCGACGCCTTGCCAAGTGGACGATCGCACTTCCTCCGTCACGTGTGCGACTTCTTCCTGGCAGTAGACGCCAACATGCCAGCCATGTTTGGCGAGAAACAACGCCAGCTTTTCGGCAAAGGTTTCAAATCCGCCGTGAGATGCGGGAATGCCTCTCGTGCCGAGAATGAGGAGCGATGGGCGAGCCTGGTTCATAGCTGATTCAACTTTCTCACATACACGTTCACTATTGGCACATTAGCCACGGCTGGTTGAGAAACTTGCAAGGAACGGGCCAGGCACGAAATTTGCGGGACCAATGCGAACCATGCTTGCCGTTGTCTTAAAGTGAGAACTTAAATGCGTATCGCGTGTATCCACCAGGGCTGGGAGTTGTACGGTTCCGACCGCAGCTTTGCCGAAAGTGTCGCCGCCCTGCGGGAGACCCATCCCGACGCGGAAATCGAGGTCGTTCTGCCGCGACCCGGGCCAATTGTTGAGATTCTTCAGCCACATGCGACCCGCATCCTGTTCGAGCCGCTTTGGATTTTGAGGCGCAAGTCGCTGCTGAGACTGGCAACGATCGACGCGCCGCGGCTTCCCATCGCCGTCCTGCGCGCGCTGCGGCGCCTCCGGTCCTTCGATCTCGTTTACGTCAATACGTCGGTGATTGTGGATTATGCGCTGGCTGCCCGCTTTTCCCGCGACAGGACAATCCTGCACATTCATGAGATTCCCGAGGGGCTCGCGCTGAAGATCTTAGGGGGACTGATCCGCTTCAGCGGCAGCGAACTCATCTTTAATTCGAACGCCACACGACAGGCATTCGGCGATCCGAAGACCGTTATGACGCACGTCGTCTATAACGGCGTCGAGGGACCGGCGGCACCTTTGCCGGTGACCTATGACGGCACACGTCCCTTGCGTGTCCTGCTTCTCGGTCGCATCAACCGGATCAAGGGGCAGGACGTCCTGCTGGACGCGGTCGCGGCCCTGCCGTCTTCCGTGCGTCAGAGGCTTGAGGTTCGTATCGTCGGAAGCGCCTTCGAAAGCGACGAACCGGAGCGTGATCTGCGGGAGCGGATCGACCGCTTGGGCCTCGGCGACCACGTGACGCTTTTGCCCTTCATACCCGATCCCTCGCAACATTACAGCTGGGCCGATGTGGTAACGGTTCCCTCCAAACGGCCGGAATCGCTGGGACGCGTGGCAATTGAGGCCATGGCCTGGGGCAGGCCGGTAATCGCATCCTCGATCGGCGGTTTGACCGAGGTTGTCGATCATGGCCGGACCGGCTGGACGCTTCCGCCCGGAGATCCCTCAGCATTGAAGGCGACATTGCTCGCCATCCTGGATGATCCCGCGGTCTTGGCTCCCTTCGCTGCTACGGGACGTTTGCGTTACGAAAAGCTCTTCAGCCGGGATGCCGTGTCCGCCACGATCGGCAGGATCGTCACGCAGAAACTTGCGCGGCGCGGCATCGCCGCTGGTTTGGGTTCGACGACCGAGCGGGGAGCCGCCGAATGAACCCGCGCACCCTTTTCCTGATCCGTCGCCTGATCCTGATGGTCAGCGGTGAAGCATTGCAGAGCGGATTCCATTTCGCGCTGAACCTCTATCTGCTGCACATTCTCTCCGCCGCAGATTACGGCATATTCGCCATCAGCATGGTGATGGGCGGGGTGGCGATTGCCTATACCCGTTCGTTGACTGCCGTGCCGGCCAGCGTCTGGATCTCGCGTAGTCGAACGCGCCGTGAAGCAGATGCCTATGACATCACCTTCGGCTCTGGCGCCCTTCTCCTCAGCACGACGCTTGCGCTCCTTGCGATGGCGCTCCTCTGGCTCTGGGAGTCGCATGGCCCTGTCATCGGCGGACTGTTCATCGGGCTCTGGGCGCTGCGCAGCCACCTGCGCACCGCATCCTTCGCCCGTCATCGGCAGTGGATCGTCAGTTGCAGCGATCTGACCTTTACCTTTATCGGCTGTGCCGTCACCGCTTTCATCGTTTATCAGGGGCGCGATGTCCTTGTCGGCATCTTTCAGGGATTGGCGGTAGCGAATGGCCTTGGAATTCTGCTGCTTCTCTTCTTGCCGCGCACCCATATCCGCATCAGCTTTCGCCGTGAGGTGCGTCGCCGGTATATGCGCTTGTGGCCGCAACTGCGCTGGACGGTTTTCTATGTCAGTACCGCACTTCTGCAGGGGCAGACGATTGCGATCCTGGTGACCAGTGTGGCAGGTCCTGCGGCCTATGCGCCGATCGCGGCCGTCATGACGCTGTTTGCTCCGCTGCGCATTATCGCAACGGCTTTCGACAACATGATGCAGCCGGAGATGTCGGCGGCCATGGGGCGTCATGATTATGCGCGGGTGTGGAAGCAAGCGCTGCTGTGGTCCGGCATTCTCGGTCTCGGATGTCTGGTCTACGGAGCGCTGGTGTTTCTGATTGTCCCTTACATCAAGTCGGAAACCTTTGCTGATGCGTCGATCCATGTCATCGGCGCGTCGGCCATGGTCATATCAACTCTGCTGATCGTCTATTCGATGCCACGGATCATCCTGGAGACGGCGGGTTCCTTTTCCACACTCGCCTTGTTCAGCGGTCTTGCCGCCCTTGTCGGATTGGTGTCGATCGCGATCCTGCTCGCCATCTCGACGCCGGCCTGGGCGCTGGCCGGAGCGGCTCTCGCCGAAGTGACCTTTTTCAGCCTGTGCTGGGCCGCAGTCTACCGGCGCCTCAAGGGAGGTGCTGGCCTTTCAACGGCCGGTCAGGCTAAATAGATTGGCGTGACGTGGGGGCACGTCGCGCCAATGCTCGTTCATCGGGGGAAGAGCATGCACATAAGAGTGGAATGCAATGCAGGGGTGGTGCGCCGCTGGCACCTGACGCTTGTCCGGCGTCTCAAGTCGATGCCGGGCAAGTCCGTCACCGTTGCCCTGGTCGAAGGACTGCCGGACCTTCCCGCGGGGCTGGAAGCGCTGTTTCAGTTGGAAGCCGCGATCCACGGCCTCGCCGGGCATGGGCAGGCCGAACGGGTTCCTGCTGCCGATCTTTTGGCACTGTCGGATGCCGGGGAAGCGCCTGCGGATCTGGTTCTCGACCTGTGTGGCAGCAAGGCGCCGGCAACGGTTGCGCGCTGGCAACTCACCTATGACGGTTTTACCGGAGAAGACGGGCTGATTGCTGCCATTCTGTCTGGCTCGACCCCGACGGCGCGCCTTCTCGACGGCCAGAATGTCATTGCGGAAGCCCGGCTCGGCACCGAATATGGCGGGATCGCCCTGGCAAGTTTTGACGAGATGCTGGCGCGGTCTGTCACCCTCATCACCGCGTCGGTCGCCGGTGGCTGCCAGACGAGGTTGCAGGCGTTGCGACAGGAAGAGGCCGGGTCGTCTCCGGCCATTCCGTCGATCAGCCGTCTCGGCAAGGCAGCCGCCAAGAAGGTCGCGCGGCGGATCGTGCAGCAGATCTACCGGCTGTGTTATAATTCACCGCATTGGCGGGTGGGCTGGCGCAAGCTGAACGGTCCGGACCTCTTCGACCTCGGTGCTCACCCCAAGACCGGCTGGACGGACCTGCCGGATGACGGGCGCCGCTTTTATGCCGATCCCTTTCCCTTCGTCCATCAGGGCAAGCTCACGCTTTTTGTCGAGGATTTCATCCACAAGCTCGGCAAGGGTATTATTTCGGCCGTTGATTTCGTCGATGGCCGCCCGGCCGGCAAGCCGATTCCGGTCCTGGAACACAATTGTCACCTGTCCTATCCTTTCATCTTCGAGGAGGAGGGGCAGATCTGGATGGTGCCCGAGACCTCCGGGAATGGCACGATCGAACTGTTTCGCGCGACGGCTTATCCGGGTGGCTGGGTGAAGGAGGCGGACCTGGTGACGGGCCTGACCTGCAGCGATGCAACGCTGGTCCGCCACGGCAATCTCTGGTGGATGTTTGCGACCGTGCGCGACGGTGGCGGTGCCTTCTCCGATGCGCTGCATCTCTGGTCCGCGCCGGATTTCCGCGGCCCCTGGACGCCGCATGCCGCCAACCCTGTCCTGATCGATATCGCGACGGCGAGACCGGCTGGGCGGATGGTCGTTCGGGACGGTCGCCTCTTGCGGCCGGTGCAGGATTGCCGGCGCGGATATGGCGCAGCTCTCGCCATTGCCCGCGTGACGAAACTGGATCACGAGGGGTTTGCGCAGGTGGTGGAAGCGATGATCGGGCCCGGTCCAGAGTGGCCCGGGCGACGGCTGCATTCTCTGAATAGCGCCGGTGGTTTCGAATTCATCGACGGCTCGGCGACCGCACCCAAATGGAAAGGACTTTTTCCTTGATCGGTCGGCGAGAAGCCGGGGAGGTTCGTGGATGACGTCAAACGAACCTTTCGACGCCATACGTCACGATGATCTGGATGCCATTTCCTCTCTCTGGGGCGGTTTCGAGGCCGAAGGCTTCGCAACGGCCTTTCAGATGCGTTCGTGGATCGAAGCCGTGAAGGCGACGCTGGGCACGAAGAGGGGCGCACGCTTCTTCGTCGTTGAACTGCGCGAGCGCTCATCGCGAAAAACGCTGATGTTGCTGCCCTTCTGTCTCTGGTCCCAACACGGTTTTGCAACCATTGAATTTGTCTCGCTGGGCGTGTGTGATCTGGCGATGCCGGTGATGGCAAGTGATGATGCCGTGGCAGACGCGGCTGATGCACGGGCCCTCTGGCAGGCGGTTCTTGACGTCCTGCCGCGCGCGGATCTGGTGAACATCCCGCAAATACCGCCTCACTATCGAGGTCGCAGAAACCCGTTGGCACTGCTTCCCGGCATCGTGACTGGCGCGCAGTTGCGCTACGAGGCTCCCGTTGTCGCAGATGCCGCTCAGGTGATCGATGCGATGGCAAGCACCAAGATGCGTCAGAACCTGAAAAGGTCCGAACGCCGGTTAGCCGAGCAAGGCGATATCCAGTTTATGGCAGCGGAGACCGAGCAGGATCTGGAGATGCTGCTTGCGGCGATGTTCCGCCAGAGGCAGGAGCGATTCCAGGAACTTGGGCGCTTTGACTTTCTCGCCCAGACGGAGGTGCGGGACTTCTATCGGCTTGTCGCCCGCCAATATCTCGACGGCACCGGGACGGCCCGGCTTTGGGCGCTGCTGGTGGATGGGGAGCCGGTTGCCACCTGCCTTGGCCTCGTGCATGCAAAGACATTGCATTGCCTCGTTCTGACAATGCAGGGCGGCCCTTGGGAAAAATGTTCGCCGGCCCTGGTGCTGGTCTCGCGCCTGCTTGTCTGGTGCCGGGAGAATGGCATCAGCCTCATCGATTACTCGGTCGGCGAGGGCTATCACAAGACGGGCTTTGGCGGAAAGCCGCAGATGATGTTCGATTTTCAGTCCGCGCTGACGCTGAAGGGTCGGGTTGTTCTTGCGGGGCTGTCCCTGCTTGGTCGGTCAAAGGCCTGGATCAAGACGCATCCGCACCTCTTCGACGCAACACGGCGCGCCGTCCAGCAATTCCGCCGTCTCGCAGGCCGACGACGCTGATCCCGCGGCATATGGTCCAGACTGCTGGCTTTTGAACCGTCTCCGGTCTAAATCCGTCACCGAACCCGTGCTTACGGGAAAGACGAACAGAAGGCAGGAAGGCGAACGATGCTGAGGAAGATGGTGTTTGGTGGCCTGATGGTGCTGGTGGTCGTTTCTGTGATCTTCAGTTTCGTCGGCGTGTTGGCGGTCTGGGATCCGTCCGAACTCTTCGGTTATTGATCGCTCCATTGCCGCGGAGTGCGCATGCCCCTGGGCTATCGGGACTTAGCCTCTCGAACGGTCGTTCTTGCAGCAAAACCGATAACACTGTCGCTTGACACTCGGCACTGCGGATTTGTATTAATTCGTCAGCTTTCCGAACAATCAAAATAAGGTGGTCCGGTGTCCGAAGAACGCGTGTCTGGCTCCGTCCCTCGTGACGTGACCACCTCCACAGCATCGCATGGTGATAAGCGCTCGAGGCCCCTGATCGGCGTCGATCTCGGCGGAACGAAGACCCTGGCCGGATTGGCAATGCCCGACGGCAAACTGCTGGCTGTCCACGAAGAGCCAACGCGGCACGGGGAGGGCGCGCCCGTGCTTGCCCAGATCGCCGAGCTGGCGCTCCGGTTGACGAAGGACAGCGGCTTCGAGCTGGCGGATGTGGCGCAATTGGTGATCGGCGTGCCGAGTGCGGTTTCCCCGCAGACGGGGCTGGCATCCCTGTCACCGAACCTCTCTCTGCCTGCCGATCAGCCGCTCTCCACGCTCGTGGGGCGTCTGCTTGCCTGTCCGGTTGCCGTTGAAAATGATGTCAACCTGGCTGCCTATGGCGAAGCCATTGCTGATGATGCGGCCGGTCCGCGTTCGCTTGTCCTCGTCTCGTTCGGAACCGGTGTCGGCATGGGGCTGGTGATCAACGGGGAGATCGTCCGCGGCGCGTTTGGGCGTGCCGGCGAAATCGCCTATCTGCCGATCGGGGGGCGTCCGCACGGTCTGGCACCGTCCTCCGAGAACGGCCTGTTCGAGGACATGGTGGGGACCCGCGCCATCCGCAAGCGCTTCGACCTCGGCGCTGGCACCGTCGTCGATTTGTTTGCCCGCGCCAAGGCCGGTGATGGTCCATCCTTGGCCGCAATCGACGACGTGGCGCGCGAAGCGTCCATCGGGATCGCCGCGGTTCAGGCGTTGATCGATCCATCGCGGATCGTCATCGGCGGAGGGATCGGGTCGCAGCCCCTGTTTCTCGAGCGTTTGACCCACCATCTGGCGCCGCTGCTTCCCTTTGCCTGCCCCGTAGAGCCGAGCCGTTTTGGCGCCCGAGCCGGTCTCGTCGGTGCGCTCGCGTTCGCGGCCCGGCTCGCAGGGATAAGGCGAGAGACCGCCGGCGTCCCGAACGCTCCCTGACACGGAGCGCTCTGGTCTGCATCCTTGAACCCTCAGCCCGCCCGAGTGCCTTATGAACCTCCGCCAGAACCAGCCGCCCGTCCTGCGCCAGTTGTCCGTGCGGGCTGTCATGGATGTCCTGCTGCAGGAAGGGCCCACGTCGCGGGCGACGCTCGCCAAAAGAACAGGCCTTTCGAAGCAGACCATGTCGGAAGTGATCCGGGCTTTGGAAGACGCCGGTTGGGTGCAGGTCAATGGCATTGTCAGCGGCAAAGTGGGGCGCAGCGCCGTGACCTATGCGGTGGCGGAGGAGAGCGCCTATGGCATCGGTGTCGATCTCGGCGTCACGACGATCCGAATCGCGGTGGTCTCGATCTCCGGTCGCATCGTGCATGAAATCGAGCACCCCACGGAGGGCAGGGCAGGCGAGGCGCTGATTGCCTATGTGCAGGATCTGGCGGAAAAATTGCTGCACCATGCCGGAATTCCCTTCGATAAGGTTTTGCTCGGCGCTGTTGCCACACCCGGTGTTGTCGATCCTCAATCGGGCCATCTGGCGCTCGCACCCGATATGGCGGAAACCGGTCGTCTCGATGTGGTGCGTCGCCTCAGCGAAGCCTTGGGTTGCCCAGTGGTGATCGAAAACGATGTGAACGCGGCAGCGCTGGGCGAATCCTGGAAGGGATGCAGCGCCGGCCTGGAAGCCTCCGCCTTCATCTCGCTCGGAACCGGCGTCGGGCTTGGCATGCTCGTCAACGGCAGGCTGATGAGGGGTGCACGCGGCGCGGCCGGTGAAATCGCCTATCTACCGTTTGGCGGCGATCCCTACAGCGAGGAGAGCCTGGAGCGTGGAGCGCTGGAAAGCGCCATCGGTGTGCCCACCATTCTCGCCCGCTACCGGGCCGGGGGCGGACATCAGTCCACCATGCCGGGCCTTCTGCAGGAGGCAGAGGCGGGTCAAGAACCCGCGCGCGCCGTCATCCGGGAGACTGCGCGTTTCGCCGCTTTCCTCATCCTCTCCGTCAATGCGATGATCGATCCGCAGACGATCGTGCTCGGCGGCAATGTCGGACGCCACCCTCTTGTACTCGACCTTGTGCGGCAGGAACTTCTGCGCATCACCCGCCACAGGATTGACCTGCAGCCAAGTCAACTCGGCTCCCGCGCCACTCTCGTCGGAGCGATCGCGATTGCGCTGAACCAGATGCACAATACGCTGTTTTCGCCGCAGGACTGGCCAGGCGAGATCCGGCTCCCGGGAGCGAGCCGCGCGGAACCTGCTGCGAAAAAAACTGTCAAAGATTGCGCAGGTTGAGCTTGGCGATCAACGGCAGCATCAGATCGCGCGCCTGTTGACGGTGGACGCGTGCCGCGTGGCTCGCGGCCTCCGCGTGCCCCTTGGCGATCTGGTCGATGATCGTTTGATGATCCAGGGCGGATGCGGTGGGGAGAGGGCGCAGATTCAGCGTGAACATGCGCGCCCGATGAAGCTGATCGGCCACCGTGCCGGCCATTCGCATCAGACGGCGATTGCCGCATCGAGCGACGAGTGTCTCGTGAAACCGCTCGTCCGCCACAGCCCAAGCGGCAAGATTGTCGTTGCTAAGGGCGTCGTGCATGGCGTCCGTTGCCGTTTGTAGGTCATCGGCGATGGAACGGCGCTGATCGGCCGGCAGGCGGGCAATGCGTGCTGCTGCCGCTCCCTCCATCGCGATGATCACTTCGTAGATCTCCTCGATGTCGATGGGCGACAATGCGCAGATGAGGATCCCCTTCTTCGGCAGAATACGCACAAGGCCGTCTTCCTGTAGCCGCGCCATGGCCTCATGCACCGGCGTCCGGCTCATGCCCAGTTGCCGTGCGATCTCCACTTCCGCCGCCTGGTATCCAGGCGGAAAGACATTGTTGCGGATGGCCTCCTTGATGGCCTGATAGGCGGCGCCGACCCGTCCAACCGTGCCTGAAACGGCAACAGAGTCCGTGTGCTCCGGCGTGCCTGGGCGCTCCATCATCGCGAGATTGGCCTTCGGTGTGATCATCGGCACCTGCTTCCTTCGATCCCTTATATGGGTCCGCGCGGCGATTGACAAACGGACCCGATCTAATGAATTTATCCTTGCATGCAAGGCGTGGGGAGATGCAGCAGAATTCGATCAGGAGTGGTTCATGCGTGAATACAGAATTGCGGCAATCCCGGCCGATGGGATCGGACCGGAAGTCATCGCCGCCGGCTTGCAGGTTCTGGAGGTGCTTGCCGAACGCTGCGGCAACTTCGCGATCTCGGCGACGATGTTCGACTGGGGGTCCGACTACTACAAGAAGCACGGCGAGATGATGCCGTCTGATGGGCTGGAGCAACTGAAAAGCTTCGATGCGATATTTTTCGGTGCCGTCGGTGCACCCGACGTGCCCGACCACATCACGCTCTGGGGATTGAGGTTGCCGATCTGTCAGGGCTTTGACCAGTACGCCAATGTGCGCCCGACGAAGATCCTGCCGGGCATCACGCCGCCCTTGCGCAATTGCGGCCCGGGCGATCTCGACTGGGTGATCGTGCGGGAAAATTCCGAAGGCGAATATTCCGGCCATGGGGGACGCGCTCATAGGGGCCTGCCGGAAGAGGTGGGAACGGAAGTGGCGATCTTTACCCGCGTCGGCGTGACCCGCATCATGCGGTATGCCTTCAGGCTGGCGCAGTCGCGTCCGCGCAAGCTGCTCACCGTCGTCACCAAATCCAATGCACAGCGCCACGGCATGGTGATGTGGGACGAAATCGCAGCCGAAGTGGCCAGGGAATTCGCCGATGTCACTTGGGATAAGATGCTGGTGGATGCCATGACGGTGCGCATGACGCTCCACCCCAAAAGCCTCGACACGATCGTTGCCACCAACCTGCACGCCGACATTCTGTCGGATCTTGCCGGGGCGCTGGCTGGCAGTCTCGGTGTCGCCCCCACCGCCAACATCGATCCGGAGCGGCGGTATCCGTCAATGTTCGAGCCGATCCATGGTTCGGCTTTCGACATTGCGGGCAAGGGGATTGCCAATCCGGTTGCCACCTTCTGGACGGCAGCGCAGATGCTGGAGCATCTCGGCGAGCCCGAGGCCGCCAAGCATCTGATGCAGGCCGTCGAACGCGTGTCGGGTGCCGGTATTCTGACGCCTGATGTCGGCGGAACGGCAACGACGGAAGACGTGACGGCCGCCGTGTGCCAAGCGATCAAGGGAGCCAACATCCTGTGACGAGGACTCTGGCCGCTTGGCGCGCGACGTTAGAAGACTAGTCCCTTCGCCCGCGGCAGATCTGGCCTTTTGAAGGCCGGCAGTGCTAACCTGCCGACTTGTTGAGGAGTTTGAGTAGAAGCATGCAGGACCGAGATCTTCTTCGCGCCATGTTTGATGCTGCGGTCGCCGCGGCAGACCCGCTGATTGGCATCCGAAACCATCTGCCATCACCGCCGTCGAAGGGCCGGACCGTCGTCATCGGTGCTGGCAAGGGCGCCGCCCAGATGGCCGCAGCCCTGGAAACGCTCTGGCCCGAACCCTTGGAGGGCCTCATCGTCACGCGATACGGATATGGATGTGAAACCCGCTCCATCAGCGTCGTCGAGGCGGCCCATCCGGTTCCCGACGAGGCAGGCCTCCATGCGGCGCGCAGGCTGGTCGATCTCGTTTCCGGTCTGGAAGCCGGGGACCTTGTGATCGCACTGATCTGTGGCGGCGGCTCCGCCCTGCTGCCCGCGCCGCCGGTCGGGTTGTCCCTCGAAGACGAAATCAGGCTGAACGAGATCCTTTTGGCGTCCGGGGCGCCGATCTCTGCGATGAATGTGGTGCGCAAGCATCTGTCCACCATCAAGGGCGGACGGTTGGCGGCTGCCACGAAAGCGCGGGTGGTGAGCCTCATCGTCTCCGATATCCCGGGTGACAATCCGGCCTTCGTCGCTTCGGGCCCGACCGTACCGGATGCCACCACGCGCTTTGATGCGCTGTCCGTTGTCGAGCAATATGGCTTGGCGCTTCCTGCGGCCATGCTCGCGCACCTCAACTCACCGGCTGCGGATGCACCGCGCCCTGACGATCCGGCATTTGCGCGCAACAGCCATCATGTGATCGCCTCTGCCGGCGTGTCGCTGGAAGCGGCCGCGGAGGTCGCCCGCCGTCACGGCGTCTCGGCGCATATTCTATCGGATGCGATCGAGGGAGAGGCGCGGGAGGTGGCGCTGGTCCATGCGGCGCTGGCCCGGGAGATCGCCGAGCGTGGGCGCCCGTTCGCCCGCCCGTGTGTTCTGCTGTCGGGAGGGGAAACGACGGTGACCATTCGCCGGTCAGGTGGCAAGGGAGGGCGAAACAGCGAGTTCGGGCTGGCGCTCGGGCTTGCCATTGACGGGCTTCCGGTCACGGCTATTGCTGCCGATACGGACGGGATCGACGGGCTCGGCGATCATGCCGGCGCCTTTGCCGATGGCACGACGGCACGCCGTCTTCGGGCGCTGGGGATGGACGGGAGAAGTTTCCTCGCCGCAAACAACAGCTATGCCGCCTTCGAGGCCGTCGGCGATCTGTTCAAGCCGGGGCCGACCGGAACCAATGTCAACGATTTCCGCGCTGTGCTGGTGCGATAAGGTTGAACTGATCCGTCGGGACCACGTTGCTTTGCGTTCTGCCGGATCCGCCATGTCGAAATAGAGCAAAAGGTGCCTGGCCCGGTGGCCAGACACTTTTTCGTAGTACCGCCTACGCGGTTGCTTCACGCGCCGTGCCAGGGGCGGGTTTCTTCACACGGAACCAGACAATGTAGAGGGCCGGCAGGAACAGCAGCGTCAGCACCGTGCCGACAATGATGCCGCCCATCATCGCATAGGCCATCGGACCCCAGAAGATCTCGCGGGCAATCGGGATCAGCGCGAGACTGGCCGCGGCGGCCGTCAGCATGATCGGCCGCATGCGGTGCTCAGCCGCTTCCTTGACCGCATCCCAGGCTTCCTTGCCGGCGTTGCGCAACGTGTCGATCTCGACGACGAGAATGACCGAGTTGCGGATCAGGATGCCGATGAGAGCCAGCACCCCGAGGATGGCGACGAAGCCGAGCGGCGCGCCGCTGGGGAGCAGGGCCGCAACCACGCCGATGAGACCGAGCGGCGCGACGATGACCACCATGAACAGGCGCTGGAAGCTTTGCAGCTGGAACATCAGGATGGTCGTCATGACGAGCAACATCAGCGGAACGACGGCCGCAATCGGTGCCTGGCTCTTGGCGCTGCTTTCGGCGGTACCGCCTGCTTCGACGGAATAGCCGGCGGGAAGCTTGTCGTTGAAGGCTGCGATGGCGGGTTGCAGGGCCGCATCGATGGTGGCGGGCTGGGTCGCATCGCGAATGGCGGCCTCAACGGTGATGGTCGGGCTGCGATCTCGGCGCCAGATGATTGGCTGTTCCAGTTCGTAACGGAAGGTCGCGATGGAGGCCAACGGGACCGACTGTCCATTGCTGCTCGGCAATTGCAGGTCACGCAGCGTCTCGATCGATTCCCGTTCGCTTTTGGTGGCACGCCCCACGACGTTGATCAGGTAGATGCTGTCGCGGATCTGGGTGATCGTCGATCCGCCCGTGATCCCGTTGAGCGCCGTTGCAACGTCCGAGGAACTGACGCCGAGCTGGCGTGCCTTGTCCTGCATGATATCGACCTTCACGACACGTGCTGGTTCGTTCCAGTCGTAGACCACGCGGCCAAGCCGGATATCCTGGCCCATGATGCCGGCCACATCCTGGGCGTAGGTGCGCACCTTCTGCGGGTCCGGACCCTTGACGCGGTACTGTATCGGCCGCCCGACCGGTGGGCCGAGTTCCATCTGCTTGACGAAGACGTCCGTACCCGGAAACTCGTCCTCGGCGGCCTTGGAAAGCTGCTTCATCAGCCGGTCGCGCGCCTCGACGTCCTTGGCAACGATAATCATCTGGCCAAAGTTGTTGGTCGAGGCCGGGACGTCGAAGGAGAGAACGAAGCGTTTGGCGCCCTGGCCGACATAGGATGTCCAGTGATCGACATCCGGATTGTTGGCCACATGCTTAGCCTCGAACGTGTCCATGTCCGCCTTGGTCTGGGCGATCGTATAGTTCTGTCGCGCCGTCCAATCGACGATCAGTTCCGGACGGTCCGAAGCGGGGAAGAACTGCTGTTGCACGAAGCCCATGCCGTAGAGGGATGTGGCAAACAATGCGAGCGTCGCGAGGATCGTCATCTTCGGCCAGTGCATGCACACCGAGAGAATGCTGCCGAAGACACGGGCCAGCAGGCTCTTGTCTTCGTGATGCTTCTTCATGCTCTTGGGAAGGATGAGCACTCCGAGCAGCGGCGCAAACAGCACGGCGACGATCCAGGAGGTGATCAACGAGATCGCGATGACCACGAAGAGGGTGAAGGTGAATTCACCGGCTGCACTGTTGTTCAGGCCGACGGGAATGAAGCTCGCGACGGTGACCAGGGTGCCGGTCAGCATCGGGAAAGCCGTTGACGTCCACACGGCGGTGGCCGCCTTCGGCAGCGGGTCCCCCGCCTCCAGTCTCGAGACCATCATCTCGATGGCGATCATCGCGTCATCCACGAGCAGGCCGAGCGCGATGATGAGTGCACCGAGAGAGATGCGCTGCAGCGAGATGCCGAGATATTCCATGAAGATGAAAGTGATGGCGAGAACGAGCGGGATCGAACACGCGACCACCAGACCGGCACGCATGCCGAGGCTGAGGAAGCTCACGACAAGAACAATGGCAATGGCCTCGAACAGGGCCTTGGTGAAGCCGCCAACGGCTTCCTCCACGACGACGGCCTGATCGGCGACGTGATGGACACCGATGCCAACCGGCAGATCGGCAATGACCTTGTCCATGGTGGCCTTGAGGGCCTCCCCGAAGTGCAGAAGGTTCGATCCCGGCTTCATGCCGATGGCAAGCCCGATGGCGGGCTGGCCGTTCACGCGGAACAGGGGCTGTTGGGGATCCGAGTAGCCTCGGGTGATCTTGGCGACGTCACTTAACCGGAAGAAGCGATCGTTGACGCGCAGATTGATGTCGCGCAGTGCGTCCTGTGTCGCGAACTGTCCCGAAACGCGGATGTTGATGCTTTCCGCTCCCGTCCGCAGCGTGCCGGAGGCCGTCACGGCGTTCTGGTTTTGCAGCGTCTCCAGGATTTGCTGCTGGGTAATGCCCAGCGCAGCCATCTGCCTGGTCGAAAACTCCAGGTACACCACCTCGTCCTGAGCGCCGACCAGATCCACCTTGCCGACGTTCGGAACGGAGAGGAGTTGTTGGCGGGCGGCCTCCAAGTAATCGCGCAGCTGGCGCTGTGTGAGGCCATCGGCCGTGAAGGCGTAAATATTGCCGTAGACGTCGCCGAAGCTGTCGATGAAGGTCGGCCCCTGAACGCCGGATGGCAGGGAGGAGGAGATGTCGTTTATCATGTTGCGCACCTTGACCCAGGTCGGCTTCACGTCCTTGGCCTTGGTGGTTTCGAGCAGGTTGACGTAGATTGTCGTCTGTCCGGGAGAGTTGATGCTCTTCGTGTAGTCGAGCGATTCAAGCTCCTGAAGTTTCTTTTCGATGCGGTCCGTGACCTGGCTTGTCATTTCATCGACGGATGCGCCCGGCCAGGAAGCCTGGATCAGCATGGTCTTGATGCTGAAGTCAGGATCCTCTTCCCGTCCCAGATTGACGTAGGACATGACGCCGGCAACCGTGGCCAGGATCATGAAGTACCAGACGAGCGACTTGTGCTTTAGCGCCCACTCGGAGAGATTGAATTTCATGGTCATTGGGGCATCTCATCTGGAATTCTGACGGTTTGATTGTCGGCGAGCGAATAGACGCCGGCTGATGCGACACGCTGGCCCGGTTCAAGACCGCTGAGAACATCCAGTCCGCCTCCGGCCGACGGTCTCGTCTCGACGGTCTTGCGGGACACCGTCTTGGTGTCGGTGTTGACGACCCAAACGAATGTCTTGCCATCGGCGATCCCCACCGCGCTCTCAGGAAGCCAGATATGGCCGTCGCTCGGGGCTTCAGGCGTTGCGGTGATCGTGCTGCCGAGCCGGAAGGAGGCCGGCGGCGCGTTCAGTGCGATCTTGGTGCGGCGCGTGCGGGTCGCTGCGTCCGATTGGGGGGTCGTTTCGCGAACCGTGCCGCTCACCTTGATGACGGGGTTTGCCTGGAGCGTTACCTCGAAGGGCGTGCCGATCTTGGTCAACTGATCAAAACTGTCCGGAATATCGACGACGGCGTTGCGCGCTTCCAGTCTCGCGATCGTCAGCACGGTTTGGCCGGCGGAAACCACCTGGCCGACTTCAGCCGATACGGCCGAAACGACACCGTCCGTGTCTGCGGTGAGGTCAGCATAGGTGAGCTGTTCCTTCGCCTTGGTCAGGCTCGCCTGGAGCTGCTGAACGGTGGCTTCGGCAGCCTCGCGGCTCTGCACCGCCGTTTCCAGTTGCTCCTTCGTGCTGGCCGCTGACGCAACAAGCGTCTTCTGCCGCTGCTCGTTGAGCTTGGCGAGATCCAGCTTGGCAACGGCGGACGCAAGATCAGCTTCGGCCTGCGTGACAGCCAGTTGCAATGCGGTGGCATCGATGCTGGCGAGGATCTGGCCCTTCTTGACGAGATCCCCGACGCTGACGTGACGGGCGGTGATGCGTCCCAGCACCTGGAAGCCCAGATCTGTGGAAAACTGCGCTTCGACAGTGCCGGCGAAGCCGGTCGCAATGCTTTCCCGGGGCTCCGCCAGCATGGAGAGGATAGGACGCACCGGAGGCGCGGGATCTTTTTTGTCATCGGAGCACGCGCTGAGGCCTGCCGCGATCAACACGAAGGAAATGGCGATGGGAGATTTCATTGGGTCGCCTCTTGCGAGATCGAGACTTTCTGTTGATCGCGAAGGAACTGTCCGCCGTCGACAACCACAAGCTCTCCGGGTTCAAGTCCTGATTCGACGATGACCTTTGCGGCATCGTACCGTTCGATGGTGATCGGTTTCAGCGTGACGCTGGAGGTGCCGGCATCCACCACCCACACGGCCGGTTCTCCCGCCTTGGAGAACAGCGACTGCCAGGGCACGGAGATGCGCTGCTCTCTGCCGAACACGACGTTAGCGATGATGGCCGAGCCCAGGGTCATCTCCGCCGGTGGGTTGTCGATGGAGAGCTTGACGCTGACGGTCCCGAGCGACCGGTCAAGCGTCGGGCTGATTTCCCGAACTGTTGCCGCCGCTTTGACATCGGGCTTGGACACGAGCGCGACCGTGATGGATTTGGGCCGTTCGTCCCCCGACAAGGCGGACTCCTGGACATTGAAGACCGCGTCCCGGGCACCGTCATGCGCGAGAGTGAAGACAGTTGTGGACGCCTGCACCACCTGACCGACTTCGACATTGCGGGCGGTGATCGTGCCGTCGGCATCCGCATGAAGTTCCGTCTGGATCAACGCTTCATTGGCGCTCTCGAGCTTGGCGCGGGCGGCATCCAGGTCGTTCTGTGCAGATTGAAACTCCTGTTGCGCGCTGTCCAGTTCCTGCTGCGACAGCGCGCCGGTCTGTGTCAGAGCCTTGCGTCGGCTCAGAACCGAGGCTGCCATGCGCAATGTCGCTTCCTGGGACGCGACGGAGGCCTTGGCGGAATCGATATCGGCCAACTGCTCCACCGGATCGAGCGTGGCCAGCACCTGGCCTGCCTTGACATGATCGCCGACGCCAACCGACCGGGAGACGACCTTCCCACCGACCTTGAACGACAGGTCGCTGGCCACGCGCGCTTTGACCTCGCCGGTCCCGGAGGCATGCAGATCATCTGCCGCAAGTTTGGCAGGCTCCACGCGAACAGGAAGGATATCCGGCGTCAGCGGTTTCCTTTCTGCCTCGCACGAGGCAAGCGCAGCCAGCAGCGCCATCGCGGCAAGCGGCAAAACGCGGGATCTTTTTCTCTTCTGCACGCTTTCGCTCGGCGTGTTGGTGTGTATGCCCATGGCTATCATCCGGACGTTGAAACAGGCGCCTTGATTTTATTCATCAACCGTTGAATATCTATGATTGGCAGATACTGGCCTTGTCAAGGGTCAAAACTGGAGGGGTGCAATGACAGCTGAAAGCACGGCGGGCCGCAGGCGCGGACGTCCCAAAAAGGGAAAAGAACTCCAGACGGATCAGATATTTGAGGCCGCCGTCGCCTGTTTTGCCGAGTTCGGCTTCGACAAGTGTTCCTTAAGGGCGATTGCAGATCGCGCCGGCGTCGACGTCGCCCTGATCTCCTATCACTACGGATCGAAGCTCGGCCTGTGGACTGCCGTGGTTGATGCCGTCGCCGATGACGCGATGCGTCAGTTGAAGAGTTGTCGTGAAGCCTCAATGGATTTCCCACCACAGGTGAAAATTCACCGTCTTTGCATTGACCTCGTCAGTATCATCAATCGCAGGCCTTTGTTCTCTCAGCTCTTCATCAGCGAAATCATGACGAGTTCCGACACCGAGCGAAGGAAGATCATCGAGGATAAAATCGCGCGACCCGTTCACGATGTCTTGCTGAGATACATCCTGGAAATTCGTGAAGGTTCCGAAGAAAGAAAATCAGATGCGAGTTTAGAAATAGTTGCGGCAACCTCCTTGATCAGTTCGATCATATCGTCGCGTGATTTTCTGAAACGGATCATCCAGGTTGCCGAAGACGACGACCGGTTGATTGACGAGTTGGCTTTGATTGCGCAGCGGATCCTGATCTAGGTCTTCGCGAAGCCGGTTTTGTCGTGGATCACCCCGCTGCGGTTCATCCGGGAAAGCGCGTCGTTTTGGCGCGCGTCCGCGATTGGCGCTGGTGCAGCAATAAGGCCTGTGTTTCAGTGGTTATCTGCGATCATGGTCAGCGGAGACGCCGATGTTTCTCGATCTCAAGAGTTACGGGCCTCGCCCGGAGCCATTGCCGCCAAAGCCCTCGCGTCCGAAGCTGACGCCGCGCGGCGAAAAGGTCATGATCTGGATCATCTGCTTCAATATCCTCGTGCTGACGATCGCACCGATTGGGGGAGCGACAGTGATTGATGCGGTGCTCGCCGTGTTTGGCCTATGATCCGTCGCACGTCTCCGTCCGAACACGCATTAACCGGCGCTGGTGAGAGATATCCGGTCCAGAACCGTGATCGGCCCGCCGTTTGGCTTGGTGATCACAATGAGCTCACCGCTCGCGGGGAAGATGCCGGTCAATGACGTGATGTTCACCTGATGCGTGACCAGGACTATTGGGGCTGAACCGGTCTGCTCCGAAATCCAGTTTTGGAGACCCCGCGTCTGGCGATCTCCATCCCCTCGACTGTCGAAGAACGAATTGAGCAGCGGCTGCTCGGTCACCGGTCCCAGTCCCAGCAGTCGCGCAGTATCCAGGCAACGGCACCATTGGCTGGAATACACGCGGGCGGCGGAGATGCCGCTCTGGCGAAACAGGGCACCAACTGCACGGGCATCCGAGCGGCCAGCCTCCGAGAGGTTCCGCTGCGTGCGGCAGTCGCCAAGCCTGAAACCTTCCGGATCGCCCGTGCCCGGCGCCTGGGCATGCCGCATCAGGACAATGGCCTTGCCGGAGCGCATGGCCTGCCAGGACTGCTCAGCTGCATCGGAGGGACGGGGGATGGCAAGGGAGACAAGTCCCGAACCCGCCAGGATCACAAAACGGCGTCTGCCAATGCGGATGTCACGGCCCATGGCTGATCTCCAGAGATTGATGCTGCGCCGGCAAATAGGCGGCCCATGACACGCGTCACACGTCCTTTTACGCACGAGGCAGGCTTCGGTTCAATTTTTCAGCCATCGATTGCCGCCTGATACGGCGACTGCCGCCATCCACGCGGAATTCCGGTTTCATCTCTGTAACGAAACTCCGCACCGCTCCGTATCGCAGGTATCGGCATCCACGCCGATGCCCGGTCTGCCCGATGACCACCATGGAGCCTCAGATGATCCGCGACGCATTCGACCTTTTGACCAGCAGCGACAGCGCCGAAGCCGGCCGGGCTTTTGAAGAGGCCGTTCATGGGCTGGCCACCCATCGACCCAGCACGGGCGTGGCGCTGCAGGCCACCTTGCGGGCGGATCCCGATCATGTGGCGGGGCATGCGCTCAAGGGGTTCGCAAACCTCATCCTGGCGCGCTCCGAATTGACTGTGCCGGCTCAGGATGCTCTTTCGCAGGCGCGTCGCGCCCTTGGCGCAAAGGCTGGCGGCAGCCTGGACGAGAGGGTCCTGGTCGATGCGCTGGCCGATGCCGTCGATGGATCGTTCCTGAGGGCTGCCGATCGCCTCGATGCCGGTTTTGCCGAGCGGCCGCAGGTCTTCCTGCCGTTCAAGATTTCACACGCCCTGCGTTTTATGGCCGGTGACCGGGCCGGCATGCTGGCACAGTCGAAACGGGCCGCGGCGGTCGTCTCGCAGGATGTGCCTGCCGCCGGTTTCATCTACGGATGTTACGCCTTCTGCCTCGAGGAAGCCGGAGACTATGATCGGGCGATGCGCATGGGTCGTGCGGCCGTGCGGTTGCAGCCGCAGGATTCCTGGGGGCTGCATGCGGTCTCGCATGTCTTCGAAATGCGCGGCGAAGCGGGCGAGGGCATCGATTGGCTGGAGGGTAGCCGGTCGGCCTGGTCCCGCTGCAACAACTTCTCCTTCCACATGGCTTGGCACCTGGCGCTGCTGCACCTGGAGCGCGGCGATCATGATCGTGTGCTGGCGCTCTATGACGATGAGGTGCGCCCGCAGCCGACCGATGATTTCCGCGACATGGCAAACGCCGTTTCCCTGTTGTGGCGGCTGAACAGGATGGGCGTGCATGTCGGCACTCGCTGGGAGGAGTTGGCGGCGCTCGCCCGCACCCGGCAGAACGATACGACATTGATTTTCGCTGCCCTCCACAATCTGGCGGCTCTTGTCGCCGTGGGTGACTGGGGTGCCGTCCACACACTTGTCTCGCACATAGAGACGAAGGCGATGGGCACGGGCGATCAGGCAAAGGTCGCGGCCGAAGTGGGGGTTCCGCTGGCCCGCATGCTGGCGGGATTCGACGCGCCCGCTGATCGGCAGATGCTTGATCGGATGATGCTGAACCTGCCGAAGATCGGTGGCAGCAATGCCCAGCGGGATTTTTTCGTGCTGGCGCTCGCCAGCGCGCTCGGACGCAGCGGCGATACCGCGGGCGTCTCGCGGGTCCGCCATGTGCGCGGCCATCTGAAGGCGGACGATCGCCTGTTTCGCAGAATCCAGCATTCGGCAGGCATGGGCCTGCTGGCTTGACCACAAGGGGGAATGACCATGACGATGATCGACACACAGAGACCAAACCTTTTTCCGCAGATCGATGCCGGTCTCATCCGGGTGATCGTGCTGGCGGGGCTTGCCGCGGATGTGACCTGGGAGATCTGGGCGCGCGTCATCACGCCGTTCTGGGTCGGCGGCCCGCTGGAGCCCGCCGGCCTCATCCAGTCCGTTTTCGGATTCCAGAACGTGTTGCTGGCGGAACTGCTGCATGCCGTTGTCGGCATTGTCTTCTATCCGATCGGCTATCTTTTCATCGCCCGGCCGCTGCAAAGGTTGATCGTGCCGCAATTGCCGCTGGTGCTGACGGGCGCCGGTTTCGGGGTCGGGCTCTGGATCTTCGCGCTTTACATCATGGCGCATCTGATTGCCGGCCTGCCGCCCTTCCTCGGCTTCATAACGCTGACCTGGGCCTCGCTGATCGGCCACATGCTGTTCGGCATCGTGGTGGCCTATGTGGTGCGGGCGCTCGAACGGTGATGCCCGCAACGAACGCAGGAGTGGCGCCATGATGGGCAAGATGCCGGTTCCCCCGGTCCGCGTGGCGGATCGGGTTGCGGAAACGCTGTTCGCCCACGGCGTGCGGCATGCATTCGGCATGCCGGGTGGCGAGGTGGTGACTTTGATCGACGGGTTGCAGCGGGCCGGGATCGGTTTTTGCCTGTCCCGCCATGAAACGGCGGCGGCCATCATGGCCGCCGGTGCCTCCGTTCTCCTGGATCAGCCACAGGTGCTGGTCACGACGGTCGGTCCCGGACTTGCCAATGCCGTCAACGGCATTGCCGATGCCGCTCAGGAGCGTATGCCGCTGATCGTGTTGTCCGGCATCGTCGATCGGGAGACACGCGCACGCTACACGCACCAGGTGATCGATCATGCCGCCCTGCTGCGGCCGCTGGTCAAGGCCTCCTTCAAGATCGAGCCGGAAAGCGCCGCCGCAACGGTGACGCGCGCCATCCGACTGGCCCTGACGGAGCCCAAGGGACCGGTGCATCTCGACCTTTCGCCATCGGTCGCCGCCGCCCCTGCGCTCGACGCCAAAAGCATGGTTCCGGCAACGGTTCTGCTGCCGGAGGTGAGCGAGCGTGACCCGCTGATCGCACATCTGATCGAACGGATTGAACAGGCCGAGCGACCTCTCGTCATCGCCGGCTTTGAAGCCGCACGCAGCGGCTGTCCGACAGACCTGTTGTTGCTGGCGGAGACGATAGGCGCACCGGTGATCACCACCTACAAGGGCAAGGGTCTGGTGCCGGAGGACCATCCTCTGGCCTTGGGAGGCGCCGGTCTGTCGCCGAAAGCGGATCGCCTGCTCCTGCCGCTGATCCGCCAGGCGGATCTGGTTCTTGCCTTTGGTTATGACCCCATCGAAATGCGGATCGGCTGGATGGATATCGTGGATGATCCATCGACCTGGATCGACGTCACCGCGCTCCCTGCCGACCACGCCATGCATCATGCCGGTCTTCGTATTCCCGTTGCACCGTCCGCAATCTTGAGGACGCTGACCTCCCATCTGCCGCGTAAGAACTCCTGGCCTGAGCAGGAATTCCACGCGGTGCGACAACAACTGAGGCAGATGTTTTCCGGCGGCGACCGATGGGGGCCACGGGCCATCGTGGACGTTCTCCAAGATGCGGTGGAGCCGGACGCTGTCGTTACCGTCGACAGCGGCGCGCACCGCATTTTGCTCTCGCAGCAATGGATTTGCCGGAAACCGCTCACACTTCTGCAATCGGCTGGGTTCTGCACCATGGCGGCGGCTTTGCCGCTGGCGATCGGGGCGAAGCTTGCCCGGCCCGAGACGCCGGTGTTCGCCGTGATGGGCGATGGCGGACTGGAAATGGGCATCGGAGAGCTGGCAACGCTGCGCGATCTCGGCCTGCCGGTTACCATCGTCCTTTTCCAGGATGAAAGCCTGGCGCTGATCGCGCTGAAACAGGCCTCCGCCGGATTGCCGCCTCTCGGCGTTTCTCTGGGACAAACCGATTTCGCCGCTGTCGCCCGTGGTTTCGGCGGCTTTGGCGTCAATGTGGAGACCACCGATGACCTCCGTCACGAACTTGCGGCCGCGCGAGAGCGCCAGACCTTCAGCCTCATCTGCTGCCGCTTCGACGCCTCGGCCTATAACGGCGCCTTCTAGCGCTGTCGGCAGAATGACGAAGGCAGCGCCGGCAAAGCGGGAGAGGGATCCTCGCCTCGATTTCTTTCGCGGCGTCGGCATGTTCATCATCCTGCTCGCCCATATTCCTTACGATCGCTGGGCCTTGTGGATACCGGCGCGTTTCGGCTTTTCCGACGCGACCGAGATGTTCGTCTTCCAGTCGGGCATGGCGTCCGCGATCGCCTTTGGCGGCACTTTTGACCGCAACGGTACGCTGGCGCTGTCGGCACGGGTGGCCCAGCGGATCTGGCAGATCTACTGGGCGCATATCGCGCTCTTCATCACGGTCGTCGCCCTGATGACGGTCGCCGGCACGCGGCCGGATGGCGTGACCTATCTCGACAGCCTCAACCTCATTCCCTTCATCGAGGATCCCGGTCGTCTGCTGGGTGCGCTGCTGACCCTGCAATACGTGCCGAACTATTTTGACATCCTGCCGATGTATGTGGTGGTGCTGGCGCTCCTGCCGGTCATGCTGATCGCCGAGCGTCTGCACCGCGCCCTGCCGATCGTGTTGATGCTGGCACTATGGCTTCCGGCACAGTTCGGGCTCCTGAACCTGCCCGCAGAACCCTGGTCGGATCGAACCTGGTTCTTCGATCCCTTTGGCTGGCAATTGCTGTTCTTCACCGGTTTCTTTCTGATGCGCGGCACGTTTCCAGCCCCCGGCGTCAACCGCCCGTTGATGACGCTGGCCGTCCTGATCGTGCTCGCCTCCGTCCCGTTCGCCTGGGTGCGATTCCACGAAATGCACCCGTTCTTCCATCAGGCAGCGCAGGACATCGCTTTCCTCACCGACAAGACGACGTTCGGTCTTCTCCGTTTCATCCATTTTCTGGCGCTCAGCTATATCGTCGTCCATCTTGTAGGCGAGGGCGGGGCACGGCTGAAGGGACCGGTGGTGCGCGTCATGCGGGTCGTCGGACAGCAATCGCTTGCGGTGTTCATTACCAGTATGGTGCTGGCCCAGGTGATCGGGATCGGGCTTGATCGTGCCGGCCGCGGCCTGCTGGTCGAAGCGCTTGGCAACCTCTCGGGCTTCGCGGTGCTGATCGGCATCGCCTATGGGGTGCGCTGGTTCAAGCAGATGCCGTGGAAGGCCTAGTGCCGAGCCCCGCCACCCATTCGTGTCGCCTCTGGGCACGGAAATTGCGTGTCTGGGGCCTGCCTTTTCCGGCCGGACCGCTTAAATGGAGCACGGCAGCGCGCACGTCACGCCGTCGCCTTCACGCAGAGCGGACGGCTCAGGACAGATCATGCACGCAACACAGCCGGGCGCTATAGACGCAACGCACCAGAACCCAGCCTTTGCGGTGTCCTTGCTGCAGACATGGTCGATCGAGGTGCTGCCGCGCACCGCGGCCAAGATTGCGGATTTCACGGCTCTGCTTCCGGCAGGCACGCGTGTCTACATCGCGCACGTCGATGGCACGCCGCTCAATGACATGGTGGCGACCGCCGCACGGCTGGCGCGCGACGGCTTTCCGGTCGTGCCGCATATTCCGGCCCGATCGCTGGACGATGTGGCCCAGCTTGCGGATCTGCTGGCGCGTTATCGTGGGGAAGCGGATGTGCGGCAGGCGCTTCTGCTTGCGGGTGGCAGGGTATCGCCGCGGGGAAGCCTGTCAAGCTCGCTGGACCTGATCGAAACCGGCCTGTTCGACCGGATGGGCTTTACGCATCTCCACATCGCCGGGCACCCGGAAGGCAACCGCGACATCGATCGTGACGGATCGAGCCGCGCTGCCGATGCCGCGCTTCTGACGAAGCAGGCCTATGCGGACCGGACGGATGCCGCACTTGCCATCACTACCCAGTTTGCCTTCGATCCGCAGAGCATCATTGCCTGGTCTGAGCGGATCGCCGCGCTCGGCGTCACCTTGCCCATCCATGTCGGCATCGCCGGACCGGCAAAGCTGCAGACGCTTCTCAAATACGCCGTGACCTGCGGCATCGGGCCTTCCCTGAAGATCTTGCAGAGACGGGCCCTCGACCTCACCAAACTGATGGTGCCCTACGAACCCTCTGACCTCTTAGAGGCCCTTCAGGCGCACAAGAGCGCGCATCCGGACAGCCTGATGGCGCAGGTCCACCTGTTCCCGCTCGGCGGTATCGAACAGGCCGTACGCTGGGCGAAGGAGAAGGCGCCGCGCTGATGGACGGATGGCGCCTCAGCCGACGAAGGCGCGCTCGACGACGAACTCGCCGGGCGCGTTGTTGGCGCCCTCGTGCAGGCCGAAGCTCTCCAGCACCTGCTTCGTCTCGTTCAGCATGGCCATCGATCCGCAGATCATGCCGCGATCCGTTTCAGGCTTCATCGGCGGAAGGCCGAGATCGGCAAAGAGCGTGCCGCTGCGCATCAGGTCCGTCACCCGGCCCATGCGCTCAAAACTCTCGCGGGTCGTCGTGGTATAGAGGCGAAGCCGGCCCTCCACCATCTCGCCGACCAGCGGGTCCGCCTTCAGGGCCTCGACCATCTCGGTAATATAGGTCAGTTCCGCCACCTCCCGGCAGGTCTGGACGAGGATGACCTCCTCGAACTTCTCATAGGTTTCAGGATCGCGGATGAGGCTGGCGAAGGGTGCGACACCCGTGCCGGTCGACAGAAGATAGAGCCGCTTGCCGGGCAGCAGCGCATCGAGCACCAGCGTTCCGGTCGGCTTCTTGCGCATCAGCACCGTATCGCCCGGCTTGATCTTCTGCAGGTGCTGGGTCAGTGGCCCGTTCTCCACCTTGATCGAGAAGAATTCCACCTCTTCATCCCAGGCGGGGCTGGCGATCGAATAGGCGCGAAACACCGGCTTTTCGGCGTTGGGGAGGCCGATCATGACAAACTCGCCGGAGCGGAAGCGGAAGCTAGCCGGGCGGGTGATGCGGAAAGAGAACAGGCGGTCCGTATAGTGCCGCACGCTCACCACCGTTTCCGCGAAAACATTGTCCGGAATCGTGTAAGCGGGGGGCTTTGTGAAGGCAGGAGTTGCGGCGGCATCCATGGTCGGTTCCTCTCGCTCATTATTGTTTGTATACAAACAATAATGAGCGCAATTGTCAAGCGATGCGGGCCTTTGTCCGTTAATGATCGGCGAGATTGCCCGAGCGCTTTGGCCGTTTCTGGATGGCACGAATTGCCTCGTGACACAGGAAAAATCCGAGGACAAGCAGGGCAAAAACAAAGCCCATGCTGAGCGCATGGCGGCTGGACACATAGCCGGCCACATCCACCCAGTTCGGACGCACCTGCGACGCGGTGTTGAAACTCTCCGCGCTGTATTCGCACTTGATGAACGAAGTGCCGGCCAGCACCATCGCGTGATCGATCGTCGAGACGAGTGCATCGGCAGCCGGCTGCGTCTGCGGGATCAGCCGCAGGCGATCGAGAATACCTTTCAGCCCCGCGAGATCGGCATGTGCACATTCGTTCAGCGGGCTTTCCTCGTCAGTCACGCTGCCTGGAACAAGAAGCCAGAGGCAGTTGGCCGCCTGCATCTGGTTGTGCAGCAGCAGGGCCTGTAGTTCCGGGTCGGCGACCGTCACCTGGCGGGCAAGGTCGATGATCTCGCTCCGGAAATCGGCGATCACCCGCATCGCGCCGTGATCGATGGAGGGGATGGCATAACCGGATTGATCGGCTGGTGGCGTATAGTCATGCGCAGCCGCACTGCTGCCGGCGAGGACAAACAGACATCCTGCGACGAGATGGCGGAGACTCATGGCTCTGCCCGATCGTCCAGATCGCCCGCCTCGATCGAAATCTTGCGCAACAGGAACAGCAGCGCGATGCGTTCCGCCGGATTGAGCGGCAGCAGCGTCTTTTCCGTGATCATGTGCCCTCTCGGCACCATGGCAGCCACCAGTTCCGTCCCAGCTTGCGTCAGCGCCATCACGACCTTGCGCCCATCCGTCTCGTCCCGCGACACGGTGATCAGTTCGCGTGTCTGCAGGCGGTCGATGATACCACGGATGGTCGCCTGGTCGACAGCCGTCGCTTCCACCAGGTCCTTCTGCGAGCATGGGCCAATGTCCCGCAGCGCGCAGAGCGTGACGAACTGCACGGAGGTGAGGTTATGCTCCTCCGCATGCCGCTGGAAAATCGCGAGATGCCGCTGGTAGGCCCGGCGCAGCAGATGGCCGACCTGCTCGGTCACGACATAAGGCAGCTCGGTCTCGTTCGACATGGTTAGATCCTCGGAGTGGAGAGCAGCCAGAGGCCGAAGGCGGTGTAAAAGACCATCAGAGCAGCCAACGGCAATTCCATCAGAAAAACGCGTCGCTTGCCGTCGGTCAGATCCAGCAGCAGCGCATGGGCCAGGATGACCGCGACGACATGGCCGAGCGCAATCGCAATGGTCTGGGTGTTGAAGATTGAGATGACGGTCTCATAGACGTTGAGGAAGGAGGTCGTCACATGCAGGTCGCGGGTACCCGTCAGGTCCCAACCAAGCGAAAAGGGATCAGCGAGCGCCTTCATGAAGTTCTGGATCTCCACAAGCACCAGCGTCAGGTAATGGGCGATCTGGAATGAAATCGAGATCGGGATGATGCTGTAGACGAGACGACCGGCCAGGAGACCGAGCCGTCGTTCTCCGGAGAGCAGAACGCCCAGACCGATGCTCGCGAAGAAGAGGGCGGATAGCGCCGCCCAGGTGCCGACGAGGCCGGCGGTGGAGGGGGCGAAGATGGCGCTGCGCCCGGGAAAATCGAGCGGGTTGACGCCGATGGCGGCGAGCCAGACAAAGGTGCGTGACAGGCCATCGAAGGAGACGGTCCCCAATGTCAGCAGCACGAAGAGGACGCCGCCTGCAGAAAGCGGCGGCAGGCCGAACAGGAAACGTCCCGGCCACCCGATCTTCATCTGAAGCCGGCCCTTTTCATTCGTCTCCCAGCCGATCGGTGCGCACCGCCCGACAAGCGAGAAGAAGATGGAGAAGGGTTCGGCGCGTGCGCACCAGTCCCGTTCGCTAAACAGCATCATCGCTGTGAAGTTCGCAAACCAATAGACCGAGACGGCGATGGCAAGCCGGGTCGGGTCACTGGGGGCGAGATCGACGAGTTCGAACCAGGCAAAGCCAAAGAACTGTAGGATGGCGATCGCGTAACCGATCGTCTGGGGGAGGCGGATCGTAGAGTCTTCGCCAAGCCTGGTGCCTGTCAGGCGACGAAGAAGTACAAGCGGTCCAGTCCACGGATTGAGCGCCTGCCAGAGTGGCCCGAGCAGGCCATGCAGGATGGTGAGGCAGACCCAGAACACCGTCCAGACAAAGGCGGGCAGCGGGTTCGTCAGCGGATCGCGTGCGCCGAACAGCCCGGCCAGCACCATGATCAGCAGAAGCAGGAAGGATAGAGAACTGATGAGGGCGACAGAGGGCGCCGGCACAGTGAGGAGTGGGTGCTCGCCGCGGTACATTGCGCGGGTCACGCTGTCCGGCAGCAGGGAGATCAGCAGAAAGGTGACGAGAACCGTAAAGGCAGCGCCCAGAATGTAATAGCCTGTGGGAAGCAGCAGTACGAGGCCACCTTCCGATCCATGTGCCAGCGCTGGCCATGGCGTCACGCCCACGATCAATCCGGTCGCCAGCGGCAAGATCCAAGAGGCTTGGCGCATCCTATCTCCGTTTCAGTGGCCGACGCCCAGATATTTCTTCAGGATCGAGGTATCCGCCCGCACGGCCTCGATCCCCATTTCCACCTTGATCTCGCCGTGGTCCATGAAGGCGATACGATCCGCGACGGGCAGGACCGCATCGATCCTTTGTTCTACCAGGAGAATGCCGACGCCCTCTTCACGCAGTTTCACCACCACATCGCGGATCGCGGCAATCATGCTCGGCATCAGGCCTTCCGTCGGTTCGTCGAGCATCAGGATGGTCGGTTCGATACAGAGAGCGCGGGCCATCGCCAGCATGCTCTGCTCGCCGCCAGAGAGTGTTCCGGACCTTTGGTGAAAGCGCTCGCGGAGCGCCGGGAAATAGGATAGTGCCCGCTCCATCGCCTCCGGCCCGGTCTGGCGCGTCATCAGTCCGATTTCCAGATTCTCGCGCACGGTCAGTTCGGAAAAAAGCCGGCGGCCCTGTGGCACGTAGCCGATACCGTGCATCGGAATGCGGTTCGGCGGCAGCGCGGTCAGGTCCACGCCGTTGAGCGAGATCCGGCCGCGCTTCGGCGGCACGATGCCCATGATCGATTTGAGCGCGGTCGTCTTGCCCGCGCCGTTGCGGCCAAGCAGGCACAGCACCTCGCCCGGCGACACGCTGATCGAGAAGCCGCGGAGCGCCTGGCTCTGGCCGTAATAGGAGTGAAAGTCTTCGATCTTCAGCATCACGCCCCCAGATAGGCTGCCTGGACGTCAGGATTGTCGCGGATCTCCTGCGGCGTTCCTTCCGCCAGAAGCGTGCCGCGGGTGAGCACGCTGATGCGATCGGCCAGTGACATCACCACATGCATGTTGTGCTCGATCAGCAAAACCGTCGCGCTTTTGGCGATCTGCCGGACCAGTGCCAGAAAATTCTCGATTTCGGGGTCGGAGAGGCCTTGCGTCGGTTCGTCCAGGATCAAAAGCTTCGGCTGGAGCGCAAGCCCCATGGCAACCTCCAGCAGGCGCTGGTGCCCGTAGGCGAGTTCACCGGCGAGCGTCTCTTCCCGGTCGGCGAGACCGACGGCCGAAAGCGCTTCGCGGGTCGCAGCCGTCCTGTCGAAACGCGCGTCGCGCATGCGCGATGCGCGGCTTTCCACCGCGATCCGCACATTGTCCGCCACCGTCTTGGTCGGGTAGATATTGGTGATCTGGAACGTGTAGGCGATGCCGCGCTGCACGCGTTTATAGGCAGGCAGACGCGTCACATCTTCGCCGGCAAAGGTGATCTTGCCGTCCGATACCTCTGTGCGTCCGGAGAGCAGGCTGACGAAGGTCGTCTTGCCGGCACCATTCGGGCCGATGATGGCTCGTATCTCGCCTTCGTACAGCGTGAAATCAATGCCATCCACGGCTTTCAATCCGCCGAAGTGACGCTTGACATTCTGCGTCGAGAGGAGAGGGGTCAGAGAAGCCATGGCGCCCACCTTTCGCGAATGGTTCCGAGAATGCCCTTGGGAAACCAGAGGATGAGGGCGATCAGCACGACACCGATCACGAGGAAATAGGCGGAGGTGAGTTCGCTCAGCTTGTCGATCATCGCCACCATCAGCACCACGCCGATGAGGGGTCCAAGCAGCGTGCCGGCACCGCCGAGCAGCGTGAAGAGAAGTGCCTCGATCGAATACTGGAAGGAGGCGAAGGTGGCGCCGATATAGCCGAAAAGCAGGCCGTAGGCGGCGCCTGCGGCCCCAGAGAGCGTGCCGGACACCACGAACATTTCGAGCTTTGCGGCAAAGACGTTGAAGCCCAGCATTTCGGTGCGGCCTTCATTGTCGCGGATGGCGGTCGCCACACGACCACGCGTTCCTTTGAGATAAAGGAGCAGGATCCCGAGGCTTGCCGCGAGAAGCGCGAGCGCGATGTTGTAGCGCGTTACCGCATCGGCAATGTTGAGCGTCCAGGGGCCAAGTGCCATTTGGCGGGCCGCGGCGGGCAGCGATAGCCCTTCCTGGCCGTTCGTCCATTCGGCGAAATAGAGCACCGCGAGGTAACCCACCTGCGCGAACATCAGCGTCACGATCATGAAGGAGACGCGGATGGTGCGCAGCGTGATGGCGCCGATGACGAGCGAGAGAACTGCCGAAGCAATCAGCGACACCCCGAAAGCCGCCGGGAGGCTGAAGCCGAAATGATAGACCGAAAGCCCTGCGGCATAGAGGCCGCAGGCAAAGAACATCGCATGTCCGAGGCTGAGCAGGCCGATATAGCCGAGCAGCGCGTTGAAGCCGACGGCGAAGACGGCAAGCACCATCATCCGCGTCGCCATCAGCACATGGTATTCCGGCAGCACGAATTGCAGCAGAAGCAGCGCGGCCAGCACCAGAAGCGTCAAGGCGAGGTTCTTTTGGAAGGCGGAAGCGGTCATCGCGCGGCCTTTCCAAACAGGCCGTTCGGGCGGAAGACCAGCACCAGCGCCACCAGCAGGGTCGAAACCATCTTGGCGAGCGTCGGCGAGAACATCATCGACAGGATGCCGTCCGACAGGCCGATCAGGATCGCCGCGACCACCGTGCCGGACATGCTGCCGAGCCCGCCGATGATGACGACGATGAAGGAGAGCAGCAGCGGATCGGTGCCCATCAGGTAATGCGCCTGCTGGATCGGCACGACAAGAATGCCGGCGATGGCGGCAAGGCCCGCACCGAGCGCAAAGACATAGGCCGAAACCTTGTCCACCGGAATGCCGAAGGCCTGGGCGGTTTCGCGGTCGAACTGCGTGGCGCGCATGATCAGGCCGGCGCGCGTCTTCTGCAGCACGAACCAGATCAGCCCCATGATAAGGATGGCGGCGCCGATGACGAAGAGCTTGTAGGCGGAATAGCCGAACCACGGCAGGCGGATGGTATAGTAGAACGGCGGATCGACGGGCCGCGCATCCGGCCCGTACAGGATCAGCACGCTCTGCTGGATGATGTAGAGCAGGCCGATCGTGGCGACGATGGTCGCTTCCGGATTATAGTCCAGCCGCTTGAGGATCAGCCGTTCGCTCAGCGCCGCGATGGCGCCGACGATCAGTGGGCTGATGATCAGCGCGACCACGAAACCCAGCGCCGGATGACCGGTCAACAGGCTTGCCGCATACCAGGCGATGACCGCCCCCAGCATCACGAACTCGCCATGCGCCACATTGACCACGCGCATCACGCCGAAGACCAGCGACAGGCCGGCTGCGGTGATGCAGAGCACGGCGGCCTGAACCAGACCTTCCAGCGTGGCGAGAAGAAGATAGGGACCCAATCCCATGTGGCCTGCCTTTCCATTGCCTGCAATCAGCGGCCCGCACGTTCAGGCCACAGGACACCGTGCTCCGCCAGCTTTCGCCGGCGGAGTGTGATCGCATTGCCTTGCGGCAGGATCAGAGATCCATCTTGGTATAGTCGGTGGCGCTTTCGTACAGGCCATCCTCGATCTTGGTGCGGTGCACGACCTTGAGCTTGCCGCCTTCGACCTTGGAAATGTTCTGCGAACCGAAGACCTGGTGGGTCTTGCCGTTGAACTGCTTGGCGCCCTGCGGATGTTCCTTGCCTTCGGCAAAGCTGGTCATCGATTCCATCGCGACGACCAGATCCTTCTTCTGTTCAGGGCCCTTGTAGTTTGCCATCTCCATCGCCTGCTTGATGACGAAGAGCGTCTCCCAGCAGGAGAACATGTGCGAATAGGTGGAGATGTCCTTCGGGTCGGCCACGCTTGCGCCATTGGCATCCACGCCGACCTTCTCGCGGAAGAACTTGTCGAATTCCGTCTGGTTCGCCTGGGCGTAGCGCGGATAGGCTTCCCAGAAATAGGTTCCTTCCAGGAAGCCAAGCTGCGGCGTGTTGAAGTTCACCGCTTCCAGCGAGTCAATAAAGCCGAAGATTTCCGGGCGCTTGCTGCCGAGGTAATCGCCGAGTTCCTTGACGAAGGTCAGGACGGCGGGGCCGACCATGACGTGGTAAATGACCTCGGTCGAGGGCGGGATCTGCGGGAAATAGCGGGTAAACGAGGTTTCCGTCGGCGGCACGGCGATTTTGGCTACCACTTCGCCGCCTTGCGCCTTGATGGCGGCGGTGAAGAAATCGCGGTGGTCATGGCCGAAATTGTAATCGGGGAAGATCATCGTGACCTTCTTGCCGATGGTGCTGCCGATCCACGGCGCCATGGCCTGCACCTGGGCGCGCACATCCGTGATGCCCGGCTGGAAGGTGTAGCGGTTGAGCTTGCCGGCGCCGAGCAGGCTTGCTTCGGAACAGATGAAATAAGGAACTTTCAACTCGCCGGCGCGCGGTGCGGCGGCGGCCACGACGTTCGAGAACAGGTGACCGAAGATCGCATCCACCTTGTACTGGGTGGCGAATTTTTCGACGACTTCCGTGCCGCGCTTCGGATCGGTTCCGTCGTCCTCCACGATCATCTCGACCTTGCGGCCATTGATGCCGCCCATCTCGTTGACGACCTTCACGGCAGCTGTGGCGGTGCGTTCATACCAACGCCCATAGGAGGCGCCGATCCCGGTGCGGTGCATCGGTGCGCCGAGCTTGATCGTGCCATCCTGGGCAAAGCCCGGACGCAACACGGCGGGGCTGGTGAGCGCAAGCGCTGCCCCGCCCAAGGTCTTCAGCGCGGTACGGCGCTGCATGGATAAAGTGAGAGGATTGTATTTCGAGTGCATGGCCGTTCCCCTTGCGTGGTCGAGATGAATTCATCTGCTGTCTGCGCGCCCCTTCTCTGCGGGAGCTTTGCGCGTTTTCTAGTGTATGCACTGTATGGGTGCGAGATTATCAAGGCCCAAAACAGATGCAAGCTAAATTTCGGCCTATTAATCGTGCAAATTCTGCTGCTTTTGTCGCGGAAATGCATCGTCATGTTCAGCAATCCGGTAGTTCGGATCGATGCAGGAGTGGAATTTATAGTGGATTCGCTATATATAAGCTTGGCGCACGAAATCTTCGCGAAGCGCATCACGTCTCCGCTGCGAAAAGCTCTGGCCATGGTCGCGCTTGCGCGCATGGGCGGCTGCCTCCGCAAGGCCTGTCCTCAGGCCGCTTCTGCCTCCGCTCGTAATGCCTTCGTCCCGTCTGCGTCAACAGAACCGTCTGGCTTTAATGCGACGCCAAACATCGTCTTTGCGTCGCTGATGCTGTAGCGCGACAGGCGGACGTCCTCGGCCACCGCCTCCGGCAACCGGGTAAACGGGTCTCCATATCCACCGCCGCCCGGCGTCTGCACGCGCACCCGGTCGCCGGGTTTCAGGGGAATATCCTGCGCCTTCGACAGGTGGTCCGGCGTCATGCGGGTGCCGTTGCGCGTCAGGGTAACCGTGTTCGGCGCACCATCTGCACCGCCCAGTGCCCCCGGCGGGCCGAAACGTCCGTGATCCATCACGAAACTCGCCGTCGCCTCGCCACGGCGCAATTCAATCTCGTAATCGAGTCCGAAGCCGCCGCGATGTTTTCCGGCGCCGCCCGAACCTTCCCGGAGCGCATAGCGGTGGTAGAGTACGGGATATTGCTGTTCCATGATCTCCACCGGCGGCGCCTTGGAGATTCCGATGGTCGAACACCCGTTTGCCAGACCGTCATGATCGGCATTGCCGCCGTAGCCACCGCCGGAAATCTGGTACATCACAAAATTCTGGCCGCGGTCCGGGTCGAAGCCCCCGAGGGCGAAATTGCCGGAACTGCCGGCGGGTGAGGCCGTGACCCGGTCCGGCAGAGCCTCCACGAGGGCGGAGAAGACGGCTTCTGCAATCCGCTGGCTGACCTCCGCCGCACAGCCGGAGACCGGTCTCGGATATTGGGCATCGAGAAACGTGCCTTCCGGACGGATGACCGTCAGCGGCTCGAAGGCTCCGGCCGAAATCGGCACGTCCGGAAAGATGTGGCGCATGGCGAGGTAGACGGAGGAGAGCGTGGTGGCGAGCACCGAATTCATCGGGCCGCGGCAGGGTTTCGAGGAGTCGGAGAAATCAAAGCTGAGTTCGCCATCACGCGCCGTAATCGCCAGCCGGATTTCGAGCGGTTCGTTGACGACGCCATCGCTGTCCACATAGGCGACGGAGGTGTAGGTGCCGTCGGGGATGAGGCGGATGTTGGTGCGCATCTGCTGGCTTGCCCGCACGCGCAGTTCCGCGATGGCCTCGGTGACGGTATCGTCACCATACCGGTCGAGCAGTCGGACCAGACGCTTCTCGCCGACAAGCAGGGCGGCCGCCTGTGCCTTCACGTCACCAATCCGCTGGTCGGCAACGCGGATGTTGGAACAGATGATCGCGTAGATTTCCGGATCGAGCACACCCTGCTTGAAGAGTCGCACGGGCGGAAGCCGAAGCCCTTCCTGCTCGACCGAGGTTGCTGAGGCGGAAAAGCCGCCCGGCACCGCGCCGCCGGTATCCGGCCAGTGGCCGGTGTTGGAGAGCCAGCAGAAGATGTGTCCGTTGCGATAGACCGGCATGGCGAAGCGCACGTCCATCAGGTGCGTGCCGCCGAGATAGGGGTCGTTGACGATGTAGATGTCGCCCGGCTGCGGCGCGGCCGCCTTGCCGGCGGCAATCATCTCGATCAGCACGCGCGTCGAATACTGCATCACGCCAACGAAGACCGGCAGGCCGCTCGACCCTTGCGCAATCAGTGAGCCATCGACGGCGGAATAGATGCCGTCCGACCGGTCGTTGGCTTCCGCGATCACCGGGGAAAAGGCGGCGCGGGAGAAGGACAGGTCCATCTCGTCACAGACCTGCTGCAGACCGGACTGGATGACGGAGAGCGTAATCGGATCGATGCTCATGCGGCGCCCCCGATCGTGATGATGATGTTGCCGTCGTGGTCCTGATGCGCGACATCGCCCGGCTCGATCAGGATGGTCGTGTCCATCTGTTCGATGATGGCGGGGCCGGCGATGGTGGCTGCCTGCGGCAGGTAATCGCGCCAGTAGACGGGCGTGTCGATAAAGCGGCCGAACCAGACGGGCCGGCAGCCGGTGCGGGCGTCTTCAAGCGTGGCCTTGCGTCCGCTGGCGTCGATCAGGGCCGACAGGTCGATCTCCTCGCGCCGGCCGATGACGGAGGTGTTGACGTTGACGAGATTGGCGCGAATTTCCGGCAGTTCGACATGGAAGCGGGCGAAATAGGCCTCTTCGAACCGCCGCTGCAGATCCTCGCGCGTCGGCGTCGCGTCCGGTACAGCCACCCGCAGCAGATGCGTCTGGCCGATGAACTGCATATCAACGGTGCGGATTTCGCGGATTTCGCGGATCGTCACAGCCTCCTTGCCGATCAACTCGCGGCCATCGGCGCTCTGGCGCGCGAAGATCGCGTGCACGGCCTGCATGTCGGCGCTCGCCAGCGGCCGGTTGACGGTCTGGACGAAATCATGGCGTAGATCGGCGACGATGCAGCCGAGCGCATTGGTGATGCCGGGGCGTGACGGTGCCAGCACCTTGGGAATCCCGAGTTCGCGGGCAATGGCGGCTGCATGCAAAGGGCCGGCGCCACCGAAGGCAAAGAGAGCAAAATCGCGCGGATCTTCGCCGAGGCTGACCGAGACCATCCGCACCGCATCCGACATCCGGGCATTGGCCACCCGAATGACGGCATCTGCTGCTGCGATCGCGTCGATACCCAGCCGGTCGCCGAGCTCTGCCTGGAAGATCGCCTTGATCTGATCGAGCGTCATGCCGCCCGGAACGCTGTTCAGGCGGCTTGGGTTCAGGCGACCGAGCAGGAGGTTGGCGTCCGAGATGGTCGGTTTCGTTCCGCCGCGGCCATAACAGATGGGGCCGGGTTTGGCGCCGGCGCTTTCCGGCCCAACCTGCAGGAGACCCGCCGCCGTGATCCTGGCGATCGATCCGCCACCGGCGCCGACGGTTCGCACATCGACCATCGGCACATGGATCGGCATGGCATATTCCACCTCGATCTCGTTCGACACGGTCGGCTCCGCATCGCGGATCAGGGCGACATCCGTCGAGGTGCCGCCCATGTCGTAGGTGATGAGGTTCGGCATGCCGGCCCGCCGACCGGTGAAGGCAGCCGCCATGACGCCGGAGGCCGGGCCGGACATCACCGTCTTTGCCGCTTCCTTCGCCACATGCCGGGCCGAGACCATGCCGCCATTGCCGTTCATCACCAGCACGTCGTGGCGGTAACCGCGCGCCGCCAGCGTATCGGCCAGTCGCTCCACGTATCGGCGCAACAGAGGCTGCACGGATGCGTTCACCGCCGCGGTTACGCCGCGTTCGTATTCCCGGCTTTCGGAGAGAAGCGCATGGCCAAGCGTGATATTGCCGTTCGGCCAAATCCCCGCGGCAATCTCGCCGGCCCTCAGTTCATGCGCCGGGTTGGCATAGGCATGCAGGAAATGGATCACGAGCGCCTCGCAGCCGAGATCGACAAGCTGCCGGACAGCGGCGCGGAGAGCTTCCTCGTCGAGCGGGGTGATGACGTTGCCGCGCGTGTCCAGCCGCTCGGGCACTTCCAGGCGCAGGTCGCGGGGGATGATCGGCCGGAACTCGCCCTTCATGCCGTAGGCGTTCGGGCGGGTGCGGCGCCCGAGTTCCAGCACGTCCCGGAAGCCCATGGTGGTGATAAGGCCGGTCCTGCACAGGTTGCGCTCCAGCACCGCATTCGTGGTGGTCGTCGTGCCGTGCACGATGAGATCGAGCGCCGCAATGTCGGCCTCTGCCGCTTCCAGCGCGTTGACGACGCCGAAAGCCTGGTTGTCGAGCGTGGTCGGGGTTTTGGCAAGGCGGACCCGGCCGCTCGTGGCATCGAAGAGAACGAGGTCGGTAAAGGTGCCGCCCACATCGATGCCGGCGACGATCGACTGGCGTGGAGACGGAGTCCGGGTGTCGTTCGCGATGACGCGCTGATGTAACACGGCTGTTCCCTTTTTATTTGTATGCAAACGAATGTGTCAGTCGTCTTGACAGCTGTCAAGCATCAGGTGGGCTCTAGCGAAGCCCATCCTTTCCTTCGATCTCGGTTGCCTGCAGGCCGCCGACACGGGGCAGGGGCCTGCCGCTGTCGGTCACGGCGACGGCCACCATGATTTCGTCGGCACGCGGACTATCGTTCAGCCAAACCTCCATTCCGTCGAAATGCGAACGCACATAGGCGGCGTCCTTATGGCCCAGCGGAATATCGAGAACCTGGCCCGGCCCACCGCGCTTCTTGCTGGAGGGAACGACCGCCGCCCCCTTTTCCACCGCCTCGCGCAGCGGCTTGCCGAGTGAGGGGTGCAGGATTGCGGCGGCATGTTCCAGTTCGCCGTTTTCCCCCACCATCGCGGCCTTGCCGTAGCTCTCCGCCTGATCCGGTCGGATGCCGAGCGCCTGCACACAAAGCTGCCCCAGCAGCCCGCCGAGTTCGGCGCCGATCTCCATCAGATCCTGAAGGTCCTCAACATAACGACCGGCAAACGGGTTGCGGATGACGGCGACGGCCGACGCCTTGCGGGTCGCAGGCGTGACGGGACGGTCCATCTCGCGATGGATCTCCTCGACAAAGACGGCGATCTTGCGGATCTCGGCCTTCATCTCAAGCCATCCTCGCCCTTGATCTCCTCGGCTTTCAGGCCGCCGACACGCGCATGAATGCGGGCGCCCGTGGTCATGACCAGTGCCAGCACGATCTCATTCGCCCGCGGTGCGTCAGACACGCCCACTTCCATCGCATCGAAATGACTGCGGACATAAGACGCGTTGATGTGGGTAACGGGAACGTCAAGCCGTGTTCCCGGGCCGCCGACCTTCTTGGTGGAGGGAACGATGGCCTTGGCTTCGCCCAGCGCGCCGCGCATCGCATAGCCGCCTGGCACGTGCCAGAGTGCCCCGTGTTCCAACTCGCCGGCCTGGCCGACAATGGCACCCTTGCCATACCCTTCGATGGAGGCCGGCTCGCCGCCCAGGGCGTCGATCAGTTTCTTCGCCATCTCAAGGCCGAGCGGCTCCAGATCCTTCATGAAGCCGGCGATCTCCTCGTGATAGGCGCCGGCAAACGGATTGTGAATGACGGCCAGGATGGCGCCGCGCTTCAGCGGACGCTCCACCTTCGGCCCACCCTCGTGCAGGATGTCTTCAACGATGGTGACGATCTTGCGGACAATCGGTTCAGGCATGAGGTCTCAACTCCAGTCGGGCTGTCATGGGAAATTGGGCGGGAGGAGGGGCCGCGATCCGGTGCGCCCCCTGCAGAAAAAGAGCGGCACGGGTAATAAGGCCGCGGTGGATCAGATGCTCGGCCATCTCTTGTCCGCTCTCCAGCGCCCTTGCAATCTCGTCGGCGGGGAGGGGAGCAACCTCAATGACAACGGCAAGGTCGCCAAGGTCGCTGTCATCCTTGACCGAGGAAGCCGGCGCCCGGCGGATGGCGGGATGGCCCGGCAGATCGACGGCATTGGCAATGATGGTGGCGGCCGCATCGGCACTTGCGGCATCGTTTGCCAGAACGGTCACGCTATCGGCAATGCCGAGAGAGAGCGACCGCCCGCCGCGCCCGGACGTTGCTATACCACGCACCGGCTCGTTGGCGGTGATCCTGAAGCGACCGAGGCCTGTTCCATCTTCCTGGGCGATGCCGACGGAAAATTCCGCCTCTCCCGAAAGGTGGAAGGCAATATCCCCGCCATTGTTGACGAAGATCCGCTCGGGACAGTCGTCCGGGGAAAACCCAAAGCGGATGGCGGCAAGCACCTCGTCCGCCACCGCACCGGCCACCGCCGCCATCGGCGTGATGAAGTGGTTGGCGGCAAAGGGGCGGACAGCCTCCAGCATGCGGCGGGCTGTCCTGCCCCGGGCGTTCGGTCCGTCCGGCGTTGTGGGTGCTTTCAGCAGCCGCAGTTCATCCACCAGTTCCGGCAAAATGGTCTGGAAGCGGCTCCAGGCGCATTGCTGGGCATGGCGGATCTGCTGAGGCGTGGCGCGTGGACCATCGACGCCGATGATGAGATCGATCGGGCCGTGCTGCAGGTGCAGCCGTCCCGTCTCGGATCCGTCCAGATAGCACGCTACCGGTCCGTTCATCGCCGCGCCCTCAGCCGCCCGTGCCCCATTTGAAATTGCGCTCCGCCATCGGCCAGGCGCCTGGCACCAGCGGGGCAATCCGCCGTTCGGCGAGTTCCACCGCCTCCTCGATCGGGATGACGGCCTCCATGTGACCGCCGAGCGTCCGGTAATCCTCAAGCCGCATGGTGAATTCGATCGGCGCAACAAGCGCCGGCGTCGGCACGTAGCCAAAACTGTTGCTCGGCATCTGCATGACGTCCGCCATGACAGTGATGCCGCCGCCCGGCCAGACATAGGCGGGCGCCCCGCCGCAGGAGACGTAGGCGAGGGCATCGCGGACAGAGCGCGTCAACCGCACCGGATTGGTGGTGACGCCGGCGCGCAGGCTGCCGCCCGCACCGCCCATGAAGAGGACCGAGACCATGGCCGGTTCGCAGTTTTCGGCCACCACATCGACCGTTTCCTGAATGGCGGCGGGCAGGATGGTCTGCAGCACCGGCTGCAGGTTTTCGTCGAGGATGTAATAGCCGTACTGGTCGCCGGTGGTGGAGACCATCAGCAGCCGCAGCCCCGGATAGGCAACCTTGGCGTCGAAATCCCCCAGAATGGCGAGCGGATCGGAAATGTTCGTGCCGCCCCAGCCGGTTCCGGGCTCGGCCACCTGGAAATAGCGGCCGGGCGTCGAGCGCCGGCCCTTGATCTTGATGCCGGTCGGCTGGACATCGAGCAGCTTGCCCGCCTGGTGCTCGGACAGCACGCCGGTGATGTGGTCGTCGACCACCACCACCTCGTCCACCATGTTCTTCCACTGCTTGGCGAACATTCCGATCGTCGCCGAACCGCAGCCGACGCGCATCCGGCTTTCCTCGACGCCATTGATGACGGGGGGACAGCCTGCCTGCAGCAGAAGCGTGGCGCCGCCATCGACGACCATCTCGACGCGCTCGCGGTTACACAGGCGCATCAGCGTATCGCAGGTGACGCGGCCCTCCTTTTTCGAGCCGCCGGTCAGATGGTGAACGCCGCCGAGCGAGAGCATCTGCGAGCCGTATTCGCCGGTGGTGACATGGCCGACCGGCTCGCCATCCACCCGCACCGCCGCCGTTTCGGGGCCGATGAAGCGGTCGGTGTCGATCTTCACCTTGGCACCGCAATAGGAGAAGATGCCCTCGGTGACGACCGTCACCATGTCGATGCCGTTCTGTTTCTGCGAGACGATGAAGGGGGCGGGCTTGTAATCCGGATACGTGGTCCCGGCGCCGACGGCGGTCACGAAGGTCGCGTTGGCGTGGACGATGTCGCCATCCCAGTCCGGCTTGCCGCCTTCGGGCAGGAAGGCAACCACCTTGCCGCCATCGCTCAGACTGTTTTCCAAAATGGTCAGCGGATCGACGCGGACGAGATCGCCACCTATGTTCGCATAGCGGTCGCAGGCGCCGGATTTGCCATCGGAAATGTAGCACATCACGGGACAGGCATCGCAACGGATCTTGCCGTTCACAGCGCTTTCCACCTGCTGCTTCACCATCGCATGTCCCCTTCGGGTCATCCTCGGCCAAGATCGTGGCAAGCAAGGCTGCCGATCCCGCGGGGAAGACGCATTTTATTTGTATGCAAACGAATAGTGATCCTGCTTCCGATGGCTGTCAAGCGGGGGTTATCGAGGAAATTCCTTCCGTAACGCCGCTTGCCGATCCGTTGACAAATGGCGGGTGAGACGTAAACCGCTAGGACGCGCGGCGCGAAAGGGATGCGGAATGGCGGACGATCAGACAGGCGCCAAGAACACACGGCGGCCGAAGCAGGCGAAGGCTTACCGGGTCGATCAGCAGATCGGTTTTCTGCTCCGGCAGGCAAACCAGCGCCATGTCGCACTGTTTGCCAGCCTGATGGGCGACAGGCTGACGACCACCCAGTGGTCGGCGCTGACAAAGCTGCAGGAAATCCAGCCGACCTCGCAGAATTTGCTCGGGCGCGAAACGGCGATGGATGCCGCGACCATCAAGGGCGTTGTCGATCGGCTGGTGGCGCGCGGTTATGTGGCGACGGCGCCTGACCCGGAAGATGGGCGGCGCCTGATCCTCTCCCTGACGGCAGATGGTGAGTCTGCGATCGCGCGGAACCTCGAGGCGGCAAGGACTGTGACGGATGAAACCATGGCGCCCCTGACGCCGGAAGAGCGCGAGCAACTGGCCCTCCTGATCCGCAAGATCTGCTGAGATATCCGCGTCTCGTGCGGCGGAAGAAATCATTTGCGTGCGAATGATTTCCTGTTAGCATTCTCGTTATGGATGCGACCGACAAAAACCAAAAGGGGAACGACGCAATCCTGACCTTCCTCCCGCAAGGGACCCAAGGGCAGAGGTGCGCGCGATGTCCCGCCGACGAGGCTGGCGAGCAATGGCACGCGGCCCGGTAACCCTCACCATCAACGGCGAAACACACGATTTCGCAGTGGCGCCTGAGACGCCGCTGCTCTTCATCCTCCGCAACGACTGCGCGCTCAACGGACCGAAATTCGGTTGCGGGCTGGGCGAGTGCGGCGCCTGTTCCGTGCTCGTGGATGATCGCTGCGTGCGGTCCTGCGCGACAAAGATCGGCGCGCTCGACGGGCGTGCCGTGACGACGCTTGAGGGCTTGTCTTCCGGCGGCGAGCCGCATCCGGTGCAGCGGGCCTTTACCGAGATGCAGGCGGCCCAGTGCGGCTACTGCCTGAACGGCATGATCATCGCGACGGTGGCGCTGCTGCGCAAGAACCCGACGCCATGCGAGGCCGAGATCCGCGCCGCCCTGCGCGGCCATCTCTGTCGCTGCGGCACCCACATGGAAATTCTGGCGGCGGTGCGGCGTGCACGCGATCTTTTGGCGGCTGAACGCCTGTCGTCGCATCAGGAGCAGGAGAGGGCGGCCACCCCATGACTGGATTGCGCGAAGTCACGCGTGACGCGTTTTTGACGGCTTCGGACATCCTGCTCGTCACTAGGCCTGGCAGCAGCAATGATCCGGAGATCTATCTGGCGCTGAAGGCGGATGGCGCTGTGATCGCCTTCAACGGCCATGTGGATCTCGGAACCGGTATCCGAACCGCGCTGGCGCAGATCGTGGCCGAAGAACTGGATATCGCCTTCGATCGGGTGGAGATGGTGCTGGGCACAACGAGCGCCGTGCCGGACCAGGGGCCGACGATTGCCAGCGAAACCATCCAGATCGCGGCAAAGCCACTGCGTCTCGCCGCCGCTTCGGCCAGGACCTATCTGCTTGCACTGGCAGCCGAACGGTCGGGCCTTGCGACGGATGGTCTGTCGGTCGAGGATGGCATCATCCGTGCGAATGGTTTTGCGGTGAGCTATGGCGAACTGATCCGCGGCGAGCATGTTCGCATCGATATCGATCCGTCCGCGCCGGCCAAGCCCGTCGAGGCCTATCGGCTGGTGGGCCAGTCGCAACCGCGCAACGACATCGCCGCCAAGGCGCGTGGCGACTGGACCTATGTGCATGACGTGCGGGTTCCGGGCATGCTGCACGGTCGGGTCATCCGCCCGCCCTATGTCGGCTACGATCACGGAGAGGGGGTCGGCAACAGCCTGATCGCCATCGATGAAGCGTCGGTTGCCGAGATCGACGGACTGGTCGGCGTCATTGCCATCGGCGATTTCATCGGCGTGGTTGCCACCCGCGAGGAACAGGCGGCGCTCGCGGCACGGCGTCTGAAGGTGGTGTGGCGTGAACCCCCAGCCCGACCAGACCTGAACGAATTCGAGGAGGCGCTGCGCGCCAATCCGGCCAAGACCCGCATCCTGCGCAATGAGGGCGATATCGAGCGGGCGCTGTCCTCGGCTTCGCCGCGCATGGAGCGTAGCTATGTCTGGCCCTACCAGATGCACGGGTCGATCGGCCCGTCCTGTGCGGTGGCCGACTGGCGCGAAGACCAACTTGTTGTCTGGTCCGGCACGCAGAACCCGCATTTCATGCGCCGCGATCTGGCACTCCTCCTGGAGATGCCGGAGGAGAGGATCGTTGTCGAACGCTATGAAGCGGCCGGCTGTTACGGCCGCAATTGCGCCGACGACGTAACGGCGGATGCCGCCCTCCTGTCGCGCGCTGTCGGCCGACCGGTGCGTGTGCAGCTGACCCGCGAACAGGAACACGGCTGGGAGCCGAAAGGGGCCGCCCAGGTGGTCGATGTGCGCGGTGGGCTCGATCTCGAGGGCGGGCCGATCGCCTATGATTTCGAGACGCGCTATCCGTCCAACCTCTCGCCGACGCTGGCGCTGGTGCTGACGGGCAAGGTTTCCGGAAACGAGACGGTGGAGATGGGGGATCGCACCGCCATTCCGCCCTATGCGGTCAGCAATATGCGCATTGCCGTGCATGACATGCCGCCGATCGCGCGGGCCTCGTGGTTTCGCGGCGTCTCGGCGATGCCGAACACCTTTGCGCATGAGTGCTTCTTCGATGAACTGGCGGCTGCCGCCGGCGTCGATCCCGTCGAATACCGCCTGCGTTACCTAACCGATCCGAGAGCGTCCGATCTCGTCCGCGCCGTGGCGGACAAGGCGGATTGGCAGCCCCGCACCCGCTTTGGCAGTGAAGGCGGCGAGGGCGATCTCCTCTATGGCCGCGGTTTTGCCTATGCGGTCTATATTCACGGCAAGTTCCCCGGCGTGCCGGCGGCCTGGTCTGCCTGGGTGGCGGATGTGGCCGTCAACCGCCGTACCGGCGAAGTGGCCGTGACCAAGGTGACGGTCGGCCAGGATTCCGGGCTGATGATCAACCCGGAGGGCGTGCGCCACCAGATCCACGGCAATGTCATCCAGTCCGTCAGCCGGGTGCTGAAAGAGAAGGTCCGCTTCACGCAGACGGCGGTCGAGAGCGTGGAATGGGGCGGCTACCCGATCCTCACCTTCGAGGAGGTGCCGGATATCGACGTGCTGATGATCCCGCGGCCGGACGAGCCGCCGCTCGGCGTCGGGGAATCGGCCTCGGTCCCCAGTGCCGCCGCGATCGTCAACGCGATCTATGATGCGACGGGTGTCCGGTTTCGCGAATTGCCGCTGACGCCCGACCGGGTGCTGGCGGGGCTGAATGGACAGGAGCGGCAGGTAAAACGCGAGCGGCGGAAGGAGAGCGGCAAGCGACTGTTCCGCTTCGGTCTCGGGTTTGCGGGGATTGCCGGGATCGCCCTCGGGGGCCTGGCGACCTTTTCCCCCTGGCGGCCGACGATCGCCGCCATCCAGCGACCGGACCCGGCCCTCTTCAGTGCCGCCAGCATCGAGCGGGGTCGGCTGGTTGCCGCGGTTGGCGGCTGCAATACCTGTCACACCGATGTAAACTCTGCAGCGCTCGGCGGCGGGCGTGCGTTCGAGACACCCTTCGGCACGGTTTATGCGGCCAACATCTCGCCGGACGCCAGCCACGGCATCGGCTCCTGGTCCTATGCGGCCTTCGAGCGGGCGATGCGGGAGGGGATTTCCCAAGATGGCTCGCATCTCTACCCGGTGCATCCCTACACGGCCTTTCGGCATGCGAGTGACGGTGACCTGCAGGATCTCTATGCCTATCTGATGGCATCGCCCGCCGCTGCCTCCGCGGCGCCGGAAACGCAGCTCAAGGCGCCGTTCAACATCCGGCCGTTGATGGCGGGCTGGAACGGGCTTTATCTTGATGCGGCGAAGGTCCCCTTCGATCCGGTGAAGGGCGAGGTCTGGAACCGTGGCGCCTATCTGGTCGAGAGCCTCGGCCACTGTTCCGCCTGCCATAGTGACCGCAATGCGCTCGGCGCCGAACGGCAGGGAGCCGCACACCTCGCCGGTGGCTTTGCCGATGGGTATGAGGCGCCGGCGCTGAACGCTGCGCGGGCTGGGCCGGTTGCCTGGACGCAAAGCGCCTTCTTCGACTATCTCCGGCATGGCCATGCCGCCGATCACGGGAGTGCGGTGGGCCCGATGGCGGAGGTCGTCCGCTCGCTCTCGGCGCTGCCGGATGCGGATATCGCCGCCATGGCGACCTATCTTGCAGACCTCTCGCCGTCCGTCTCTTCGGAGACCGCCGCGTCTCAGCGCCAAACCGCAATTCTGGATTCAGATGCCGCTGCCGATGCAGCCCGGCTGGCCTATCCAGAAGGCGCGCGGATCTTCGAGGGAGCCTGTGTATCTTGCCATGCGGGCGGGACGCCGCTGGTGAACCTCGCCCTCAACAGCAATCTGCACAGCGATAAGCCAACGAATGTGCTGAATGCCATCTTCCGCGGCGCCGATGCACCGGCAAGCCTTGCCGCCCGTCACACGGCGGATGCGGAGGTGATGTCGATGCCGGCTTTTGCCGACAGTCTTTCGGATCGTCAGGTCGCGGAACTGACCGCCTATCTCCGGGCGCGCTTTGCACCACAGAAAGCGGATTGGGCTGAACTGGAGCGCGCCGCACGGTCGGTGCGGGAGGCGAAAATCGATCAGCATTGATCGTATCGTGATGGTCGGCGGCTTGTGAACGCCCGCCGACTGGCGCTATGGAGGTCGCAAGCGGGCATGGGCCCGCAGTCTCCAAAGGCGGATCCTGTCTCACCTTGCCTCCCGATATCCTCGTCTATCTCGGTCTGTGTGGCATCGCCTTCGTGGCGGCCACCATTTTTCCGGCGCAATCCGAGGCCGTGCTGGTCGGGCTGATCCTGAGCGGGCACTATCCCGTGTGGGCGCTGCTGCTCGCCGCCGGCATCGGCAATGTCAGCGGCTCGGTGGTCAACTGGGGGCTCGGCCGCGGCATTGACCGCTTTCGCCACAAGCGCTGGTTTCCGGTCTCGGAAGACAAGCTGGTCAAGGCCGAAGCCTGGTACAATCGTTATGGCAAGTGGTCGCTGCTGGCCGCCTGGCTGCCGGTGATTGGCGATGCGCTGACCATCATGGCCGGCGTCCTGCGCGTGCCGCTGGTGACGTTCGTCATCCTCATCACGATCTCGAAGATGAGCCGCTACCTCGTGCTCACCCTGATCACGCTCGAATTTCTCTGAGGATCAGCGGGCAATCCGCGGGGCACTGCGAATGAGCTTCTGGGTATAGGGGTGCACGGGCTCGCGAAACAGCCGCCCTGCCTCTTCCAGTTCGACGATCTCGCCGAAATGCATCACCGCTACCCGATCGGCAATCGCCTCGACGACGGCAAGGTCATGGCTGATGAACAGGTAGCTGAGGCCGAGGTCGTCCTTCAGCTTTTGCAAGAGAAGCAGGACCTGCGCCTGGACCGACACGTCGAGCGCGCTCACCGGTTCGTCCAGCACGAGAATCTCCGGCTCTGCCGCGAGCGCTCTGGCAATCGCCATGCGCTGCGCCTGACCGCCGGACATTTCATGCGGATAGCGCTCGAGCGCCTCCTCGGGCATGTCCACGGCGTGCATCAGTTCGCGCATGCGCCGTTTCCGCTCCGCGCTCGCGTAACCGGCAAGCAGGGCAAGCGGTGTGTCGAGGATCTGCGCGATCGTCTTGCGCGGATTGAGCGAAGCAACCGGATCCTGAAACACGTATTGCACGGTTTTGCCAAAGGCTTTCGGCCCTTCCTTGCGCAACGCCTCCGCCGTCTGGCCAGCGATCTCGATCATGCCGGAGGTCGGTGTGTCCAGCCCGACGAGAATGCGGGCGAGCGTGCTTTTTCCCGAACCGCTTTCGCCGACGACGGCGAGCGTTTCGCCCTTCTTCAGATCGATCGAGATCTTGGTCAGCGCCTTCACCTCATGCGAGGCGCCGCCAAACAGCCGCGATTTTCCACCGAATGTCTTTGTCAGGTCGCGGACCTGAATGGCAGTTTCGCTCATGCTGCGCCATCCTTTGCCGAAGATCCGTCGAACAGGCTTGCGACGCGGCGCAGAAACCGGCGGCCCTCGCCGATTTCCGGCACGCAGGCGATCAGCCGTTTCGTGTAGGCGTGCTGCGGCCGGTTCAGAACGGTTTTTGTTTCGCCCGTCTCGACGATCTCACCATCCTTCATTACCGCCACCCGGTCGCAGATCTCGGAGACCACGCCGAAATCATGGGTGATGAAGAGAAGAGCCATCTGCCGCTCGCGCTGCAGGTCCTTGAGAAGTTTCAGGATATCGGCCTGCACGGTGACATCGAGCGCCGTTGTCGGTTCGTCGGCGATGATCACGTCCGGGTCATTGGCGAGCGCCATGGCGATGCCGACCCGCTGGCGCTGGCCGCCGGAGAGCTGGTGCGGATAGTGGTCGGCTCGTGCACGGGCATCGGGGATCTGCACCTTTTCCAGAAGCGCAATGGCGCGCTCCCTCAGCTCGGTGCGTCCGAGCGACTGATGCGCGGCAATGGCTTCGGCCACCTGCTGGCCGATGGTGTAGGTGGGGTGCAGTGTCGTCAGCGGGTCCTGGAAGATATAGGCAACCCTTGCGCCGCGGCAGGCAATCAGCCGGTTCTCCGGCATGGAGAGCACATCCTCATCACCCAGATGAATGGAGCCGTTGCGGATCAGGCCGGGCGGCGAGGCGACGAGCCCCATCACCGACAGCGCCGTCACGCTTTTTCCCGAACCGCTTTCGCCGATCAGGCCGAGGCACTCGCCCGGCAAGACGGACAGGGAGACATTGCGTACGGCCGGCACATAGTGCGCCCCCCTCTGGAAACCGGTATCCAGGCCGTCGATCGACAGGACGGAACCTTGTTCACGCCTTTCATGCGTCTTGCGGTGCCTGGCAATGGCCGTGACCGGACCGGGGCGGCCGAGCGCGCCGGATTTCAGCCGCGGATCGAGCGCATCGCGCACGCCGTCGCCAACGAGGTTCAGGCTGATCACGATGAGGAAGATCATCACGCCCGGCACGATCGAGACATGCGGCGCGGTGAAGAGCTGCGCGCGACCCTCTCCCAGCATGGAGCCGAGATCCGCCTGCGGCGGCTGCGCGCCAAGGCCGAGGAAGCTGAGGCCCGCAGTTTCCAGGATCATCCATCCCGCGGTGGTGGACATGGTGATGACGATGACCGGCAGAACGTTTGGCAGGATTTCTGTCGCGAGGATTGAGAGAGGGCTCTTGCCGGAGAGACGGGCGGCATCGACGAATTCACGATGGGCAAGACCAAGGGTCACACCCCGTACGTTTCTCGCAAAGAAGGGGATGTTGACGATCGCGATGGCATAGAGCGCGTTCATCAGGCCAGGGCCGAGGGCTGCCACGATGGCAAGCGCCAGCAGGATGTAGGGAAAGGCCATCAGCATGTCGATGCCGCGCATCAGGACATTGTCGGTACGCCCGCCCGCATAGCCGGAGACGAGGCCGATCGCCGATCCGATGATGGCGGCAAACAGTGTCGCCGCAAAGCCGACGGCAATCGAGACGCGGCTGCCCCAGATCAGCCGGCTCAGGATGTCGCGGCCCAGCTGGTCTGTGCCGAGAAGGTGGCCCTCGCTGAAGGGTCTGAGCAGACGTTGAGCAGGCGCCGTGGCATTGGGATCTGCAAGCGGCAGGAGAGGCGCGAAGAGAATGACGAGGCCGATCAGGATCAGCAGAACAAGACCCGCTGCGGCAAGCCGGCTCTGAACGAGAAGCCTGAGCGGCGACATGCGGCTTGCTTGTGGGGGCGTGGAAAGGTCGACAAAGCTGTCCGTCATGCGCGGATCCTCGGGTCGAGCAGGGTCTGCACCACATCGGCGGCGAGATTGAAGAGGACATAGCTTGCGGCAACCACCAGAACGCCGCCCTGGACCAGCAGGATATCGCGGGTCGAAATCGCCTTGACCAGCATGGCGCCGATGCCCGGCCACTGGAAAACCGTCTCGATATAGACCGCGCCGCCCAGCACGAAGCCGGCCTGGATGCCGATCACCGGAATGACGCCGACGATGGCCGCCCGGAAGGCATGGCCGTAGACCACCTTGCGTTCGGAAAGGCCCTTGGCGCGCGCCGTGCGGATGAAATCCTGCCGCAGCACTTCCAGCATGGCGCCGCGGGTGAGACGTGCAATGACACCGGCGGCAACGACGGAAAGGGTCAGCGCCGGAAGAATGAGATGACGCAGCAGATCCGGCAGGTCGCCGCCGCCATAGACGGCATACATGCCGCTGGGTGGCAGAAGCCGCCAGTTCACGGCAAAACCGAGGATCAGCAGAAGGCCAAGCCAGAAGGAGGGCATCGAAATGCCGGCCAGCACGACAAAGGTGATGATCCGATCGGCCCAGCCATACTGGCGCACAGCGGAGACGACGCCAGCGAGAAGCCCGATGATGGAGCACAGCACAAGCGAGGTGCCCGCCAGAATCAGTGTTGCGCCGAACCGTTCACTCACCTCCGCAAGCACCGGTCGGTTGAGAATGTAGGACCGTCCGAGATCGCCCTGCAGCACATTGCCGATCCAGATCAGGTATTGCTGCACCAGCGGCTTGTCGAGACCGAGATCACGGTTGATCCGCTCGACATTTTCCGGCGTCGCATAGGAGCCAAGAATGGCGGTGGCGGGATCGCCCGGGATCAGCGCCATCACCAGGAAAACAATGATGGACAGACCGAACAGGACCGGGATGACCGAGAGCAGGCGCTTGGCGATATAACGTGTCATGGCACTCCAGCGGGATCTGCCGGAGGTGGCTCTGCGATGAACTACCTCCGGACAATCTTCACTTACTTGCTGACCTGTCGGAGATTCAGCAGGAAGGAGGATTCTAGCGTGAAGCCTTGCACATTGGCGCGCGTCACCGCGTTCTGCTTCCAGTTGGCAACGAAGAGCCAGGGTGCATCGTCATGGACGATCTGCTGCACTTGCCCGTACAACGCGGCGCGTTCTGCCTGATCGGTCGAGGTGCGTGCCTTCTCCAGGATCGTGTCGAGCTCCGGGTTGGAATAGTAGCCCGAATTGAAGCCGCCCTTGTCCGGCATGGCGGCGGTGCGCAGCGCCAGATAGGGCAGGGTGTCCGGATCATTGGTCATCCAGGCCATTTCGGCCATGTCGGCCTTGCCTTCCAGACCCGTATTGACGCGGGAGAGAAAGCTGTTCCACTCATAGGTCTCGATCTTGACCTTGAAGCCCACCGCTTCGAGATCCGCCTGGATGGCGGCGCCCATGGTCACCGGATCCAGCATGCCGGAGCCGCCTTCGGTGATGTAGAAAGTCAGGCTGGGATCCTCGACCTTGGCATCCGCCAGCAGCTGTTTTGCCTTCTCCGGATCATACGGATAGGGTTCGACCGAAGACTTCACCCAGTCGAAAGCCGGTGCGATCGGCCCGGCGGACACCGTCGCCGTTCCCTGAAGCACGTTATCGACGAGGCCCTTCTTGTTGACGGCATAGTTTGCCGCCTGGCGGACGGCCTTGTCCTTGAACGGGCCTTCCTTGGTGTTGAGAATGCTGAACCAGACATGCGGCCCGACCTGTTCGCTGACGGCAAAATTCGGATCGTTCTGGAAAGTCGCAATATTGTCCGGCGGAACCTCCACCATCACGTCGATGCCACCGGCCATCATTTCGGCGACGCGGGTGTTGGAATCGGTGATCGGTCGGAAAACAACGGCCTCAAGTGCCGGCGCCTCATTCCAGTAGTCGCCATTCCGCTCCGCCACGACGCGCTGGTTCGACTGCCATTCCACGAATTTGAACGGACCCGTTCCGGACGGATGGCGGCCAAAATCCTTACCGTATTGCTGCACGGCGGCGGGCGAGACGATGAGACCGGTCGGATAGGCGAGGTTGGACAGGAAGGGCGCGAACGCTTCCTTCAGCTTGAACTCGACGGTCTGCGGATCAACGACATTGACCTGATCCACCGCTGCGAAGTTGAACGAGAGCGGGAAGGGCCCTGTGTTGTAGAATGGATGGTTCTCGTCCAGCATGCGGTCGAAGTTGAACTTCACCGCTTCGGCGTCAAAATTGCTTCCATCATGGAACTTGACGCCCTGCCGAAGCTTGAAGGTGTAGGTCTTGCCATCGTCGGACACGGTCCAGCTTTCGGCAAGCGCCGGTTCCACCTGCAGGGTGCCGCTTTTGAAGCGCACCAGCCCGTCATAGATGTTGACGAGAATACGAAAGTCATTGGTCGCGGTTGCGACATGCGGATCGAGCGATTGCGGCTCGGCAATCTGCCCGACGATCAGCACGTTCGGGGGCGTTTGAGCCTGAGCCAACGGTGCGGTCAGCGTCAGGGCGGCAGCGGCGATCGCGTTGCGAAACAGCCTCTTCATCGGAAGGATCCTTTCGATTTGGCGTGTTGGGAACCGGTCTTCTCACCCGGTAACTATGGCCAAGATCTACTATGACAACCGCTGACCGAAAGAATTAAGGGCTTTTTCGGACCTCGCAAATGCCAGCGCGCCCGAGGGCGCGCCTATCTAAAACGCTGGCAAGCGCCGTCAGGCACTCCGCCGCTCGCGATCCTCGTGGCGGGCCTGCTCGTGTGACGACGACGTCTTGAAGCGGGACAGCAGTTCGGAGAGGCCGGAACTGATCCCCGCAAGGTTCTGCGTCGAGGCGTTGGTTTCTTCCGTCAGGGCGGCATTGCGCTGCGTGATCTGGTCGATGCTGCGGATCGCCGCATTGATCTCGTCGATACCGGAGGACTGTTCCCGCGCCGACTGGGCGATCCAGCTGATGTGTTCGCTGATGGTGTTGACCCGGTCGCCGATCGTCACCAGGGCCTTGCCTGTGCGGTTGACGAGGTCGACGCCGCGATTGACGTCTGCGGCGGACTGATCGATCAGCTCCTTGATTTCCTTCGCCGCGGCAGCCGAACGCTGGGCAAGTTCGCGAACCTCCTGAGCAACGACGGCAAAGCCCTTGCCCTGCTCGCCGGCACGCGCCGCCTCGACGCCGGCATTCAAGGCCAGGAGGTTCGTCTGGAACGCAATTTCGTCGATCGCGCCGATGATCTGGGTCATCTTCTGTGACGACCCTTCGATCTGTCCCATGGCGCTGATCGCTTCTTCAACGACCTTGCCGGAACGCACCGCTTCCTCGGCGGATTCGCGCACAACCGTCTGAACTTCGGCCGTGCGCTGAGCGGCGGACGCGGAAATCGTCGTGATCTCCTCGATCGCGGCTGCGGTCTGCTCCAGCGCGGAGGCCTGCTGCTCCGTGCGTTTGGCCATGTCGTCGGTGGCACCAGAGATGCTTCCGATTTCCGCCAGCACCTGGGCCACGGCGCCGCGAATTTCCAGCATCGCACCGTTCAACTCGGTGATCGATTCATTGTAGTTCGACTTGATCCGGGAGAAGCCGTCCGAGAGTTGCTCCGTCATACGGAAATTGAGATTGCGGTCGGACAGATTGCGCAGAGCCCTGTCGAGGGCAGCAAGCGCCGTTTCCTGTTCAAGGGCCGCTTTCTGACGTTCATCCTCTATCTTCTTGCGGGCGGCGGCCAGTTCGTCGAGATAGACGGAAATGGCATAATCCATGTCGATCAGGGCGGCCTTGACGACGGCGGAGATCTTCTCTTCAACCGTCTTTGCCTTTTTGGCGTGCAGGAAGCCTTTGAGTTCCGACGCGACAACAGCTTTGATGATCCCTTCGAGGATCAGCGTATAGCCGCCGATATACCAGCGAGGCTCCAATCCGAGCCTCGCATGGGTGCGGCCGACCGTTGAGACGGCATCGACATAGCTCGCGTCGTATTTCCCGGACGCGATTGCTGCCCAATGCTGCTCCTGTCGTGCCTTTGCATGCGCAATGTGCCCCGCAGAGGAGAAGAAGGAGGCTGTGTGCGGATGCTTCTTGGCCTTGTCGTAGAAGTCATCCAGCGCAGGTCCGATCGCCTGGCGGATCAGTGGCTGCATCTCCGAAAGCACACGACGCGCCGGTTCATTCAGGCCGGCAAAATCCAGGCGTTCGTTCAGGTCCTTCAACGTCTCGGGGGTAGTCATCGTCAACTCCAGGATGAGGCGGCAGCGCGCAGTTGAGATACATTAGAAGGGATTCATTAACGCTAACTTATTGTTGAGACGTTGCCTGCGCGCTATATCCGATGCGATTGTGGTTCAGGTTTGGAGCCGCTTGATTCCGTAACCATTTGTCCCTCTTGCGCCCTTTAAGACGTGCCCAGGACAGACATCCTTGATTTGATTAGGTGTATCATGGTGACCAGCCCGATTTTCCGTCGTGCAGACGATCTGGATCAGTATGTCGATCTAGCATCCGTGCCCCGGCATCGGTTCATACACAATCACCCCTTCACCGCAAGGCTGCGCAAGGCGGTTGCGTTCGATTACGTGATGGTGAGCGGCCTGGACATCGACAATTTCCGCTTTGGAACCGGGCATTCCATCGACACCGATTTCCCGCCAGCCTTCATCGAATCGTACTACGACGAGAAGTTCCATCTCACCGATCCCTTCATCGAGCGTGCCAAACTGTCCGAAGGTGTCGTGATCGAAAGCGAGGTGTTGCAGGGTGTCAAGCTTGCCCCGCGACTCGCCTACCTGCTCGATACGTTTAACGTCAAGAACCGTCTCCTGTTTCCGATTCGTCGGGGTGAGGACATGTATGGCTGCGTCGGCTTTACCCGATCCGTGCCATTTGAGAGAGATGAGATCGATTTTCTCGGTGCCATCGCGCAATCGACACACACGGCCGTGACACGACCGCTGATGGAGCGTTTCGCGGCTTCGGCGCTGCGCCTGTCATCCGGTGAAATGGTGTGTCTGAAACTGGCCTCCAAAGGCCTCACCAGCGAGCAGATCGCGCAGGAGAGCGGATATCAGGTCGATACCGTCAACACCTATATCAAGAATGCCACCCGCAAGGTGGGGGCAGCCAATCGCACGCAGGCCATTGCCGAAGCCATCCGCCGTCAGTTGATCGATTGATGCTAGATCTGTACGCCGTCTCGGCTACAGATCGGGCTTGAGGCGAATTCGGATGAAAGGAAGCCACGATTCGTTGAGGAATGGCCAATCTGTGCGCATTCGAACAAAAATTATGCAGCTCCTTAAAAGGCGGGAAATGCAATTCACGAATTGCTAATGAAGCAGTCCTAAAACTCGTATAGGAGCATGCCGCATGTCGCTCACCATGAGAGTGAGCGCAGTGGCAAGCAGATCGGGTCTTTCCATCTGTGTCAGCGCGTCAATGGTCGATCGCAGTAGGCGCGTGGAGTGATCAGCAAATGGGATAGCCTCATATCACGTTCGTTTCTCTTCACATCGGATGCAGATCGCATTCTCGACGCGATGAACCGCTCCTTTGCGACCATCGAGTTCGACCCCTCCGGGCGCGTCCTGACGGCCAATGAAAATTTCTGTTCGACGCTCGGCTACCGCCGCGAAGAAATCATTGGGCAGCATCACCGTATGTTCGTTCCGCCGGAAGAGGCGATGAGCGAGGATTACAAGCTTTTCTGGGCGAAGCTTATGCGTGGCGAATTCGACAGGCGGCAATATAAACGCATCGCCAAGGGCGGCCGCGAGATCTGGATCGAGGCCTCATATAATCCCATCATCAGGAACGGACGCGTCTATAAGGTTGTCAAGTTAGCAACCGATATCACCGCCATCCGTCTGGAAGCAGCGGATTATGCGGGCAAGATCCACGCGCTCTCTCGTGCCCAGGCCATCATCGAGTTCAAGCCGAGCGGCGAGATTCTGACAGCAAACGCAAACTTTCTGGATGCCATGGGGTATCGGCTGGAGGACATTGTCGGACGCCACCATTCCATCTTTTGTGACCCGGCGTATGTGCAAACCGCCGATTATAAGGATCTCTGGGACAGGCTTCGGTCCGGCGAGTTTGCCGCAGGCGAATTTCAGCGGTTTGGGCAGGGCGGAAGGCCCATCTTCATACAGGCCTCCTATAATCCGATCCTCGACCTGAACGGCAATGTGTTCAAGATCGTCAAATTCGCAACGGACGTGACCGATCGTGTCCGGAACGTCAACACACTTGGCGATAACCTGAAGAAGATGGCGGCGGGCGATCTGACGGGCGAAATCAAGGAGAAGTTCATCCCTGCACTGGATACGCTGCGAGATGACTTCAATCACGCGGCCGAAAAGTTGAGATCGGCGCTCGGATCGGTCGCCAGCAGTGCGGATCTGATTGCTGCGGAGGCGAGCCAAGTGAGGGCGGCAGCCGACGACCTGTCGAAGAGGACGGAGCAACAGGCGGCTTCCGTTGAAGAAACGGCGGCGGCTCTTGAGCAGATTACGACGACGGTGTCCGATTCCAGCCGCCGAGCTACCGATGCGGGCGACCTCGTCCGGCGAACTCGCGCCAATGCTGAACGCTCCGGCGAGATTGTGCGCGAGGCCATCATTGCCATGAGCGCAATTGATCCGTCGTCCAACGAGATTTCATCGATCATCGGCGTGATCGACGAAATTGCCTTCCAAACCAATCTTCTGGCGCTGAATGCCGGTGTCGAGGCTGCGCGCGCCGGAGAGGCTGGCAAGGGCTTTGCCGTGGTTGCGCAGGAGGTGCGTGAGCTTGCCCAGCGCTCGGCAAAAGCTGCCAAGGAAATCGAAAGTCTGATCACGACCTCTGCTACACAGGTGAAGCAGGGTGTAAGCCTGGTCGGCGAGACGGGCGGATCGCTGCAGGAGATCGTTGCCCAGGTTCAGGACATCAGCAACAACGTGGCGGCAATCGTCGAAGCCTCGCGTGAGCAATCCATGAGCATCAACGAGATCAACCAGGCGGTCAACACGATAGACCAAGGCACCCAGCGCAACGCGGCCATGGTCGAGGAGAGCAATGCGGCGAGCCATTCGCTGGCTCAGGAAGCCTCGCAGTTGATCGCGCTTGTCTCTGCGTTCAACTTGGGTGCGACGGCGGCGGGCACTGCTCCACGAAACGTCGGAAGGTCAGGCCGGGCCGGGCCAACAGGCATAGCCGCCGGCACGAGACGGCATGCCCCGCTGCCTATCCGCGGCAACGCCGCCCTTGCCGCCCAGTCCGCGAGGTGGGACGACTTTTGATCCTGCGCACCCGAAACCGGGCTTCGTCCCGGTTTCGCGCTTTTGTGACCAGGATTTTGTGCGCGCCGGTTTACATTTTGGCTCTCGCACCTATTTTCCCCTCCGACTATCAACGCTTGGACGACTAAGGCACGGTTTTCCAAGAGTTTTTTTTCGTAAGAAGCGCTCGTCTTGCCAGCGGAGACGATTATTGCAGCCGAACAATCAGGATCTTGACCTCTGCGCTCGGGAACCCATTCACATTCCCGGTGCGATCCAGCCGCATGGGGCGCTCTTTGTGATCAGGTCAACGGATGGCGTGGTCGTTCAGGCAAGCCAGAATGTGGCGGACTACCTCGGAGAGACCGTCGAACTTGGTCGGGTCCCTTCAGGTGAGGTCGCCGCCCATCTGGAGCCGATGTCCCAATGGTTCGTCACCGATGAACCGTTCTACCAGGCCGTCCTCACGTCCGAGCAGCTCAGCCTGGTCGCCCATCGGCGTGGAGAGCGGGTCGTCGTGGAGGTCGAGCGGACCGAGATCCGTCCGGTCGATGAAGTGTTTGGCACGCTTCGGAGCTTCACGCATCGTCTGGGTACACAGGCCGATATTCCAAAGTCGCTGGCTGCGGCAGCCGAGTTCGTCCGGCAGTTGACTCAGTTCGACCGCGTTCTCGTCTATCGCTTCGATCCCGATTGGAACGGCCATGTGGTGGCGGAATCGAATGGCGGACGTCTGCCTGTCTATCTCGATCTTCGCTTTCCGAGCGGCGACATCCCGGCTCAGGCCAGGGCGCTTTATTCCGTCAACCGACTGCGGATCATCCCGAATGCGACCTATGTGCCGGTCCCGATCCTGTCCGTGGACGAACCGGATTCGGCGCCGCTCGATCTCAGCCTGTCGCAATTGCGCAGCGTGTCACCGGTGCATCTCGAATACATGCGCAATATGGGGACGTTCGCGTCCATGTCGGTCTCCATCATCGTCGATGGAGCGTTTTGGGGCCTGATCGCCTGCCATAGCGCCGAGCCGCATCTGATCTCGCATGCGACGCGCGAAATCTGCGATTTTGTCGCCCAGTCGCTGGCGATGCGGATTTCCGCGCTTGTGCGAGCCGAAGACGCTGCAACCCGTGCGGCGTTGGCCGTGAACACAAGCCATCTTCTGGCGGCGATGACGTCGACGCCCGACTGGGTGGACGGGCTGCTCGGCGCATCGGAGGCGCTTCTGGCTCAGGTGCATGCGGCGGGTGCTGCCGTGGTGATCGATGGGCGGGTTCGCTGCATCGGGTCGGTGCCCGATGAGCATTCCGTCATGAACATCGTTGAGTGGCTGTCAAAACGGGAGGGTGAAAGCCATTTCGCGACGGAATCGCTCAGCAGCGAGATGGATGGGGTGGACGACATTGCAGGCGTTGCCAGCGGTGTTCTCGCGGTCAGCATCTCGAAGGTTCACAACAGCTGGCTGATCTGGTTCCGACCCGAACTGGTCAGGACCGTCACCTGGGGCGGCAACCCGCACAAGGTGATCCGGGAAAGCGGGCGCATTCATCCCCGACAGTCGTTCGACGCCTGGAAGGAACTGGTTCGCCGGCAGGCGGCGCCCTGGCTTGCAACCGAAGAGGTCGCAGCACAGGATCTCCGGGCGGCAATCGTCGGCATCGTCCTGCGCAAGGCGGAAGAGCTGGCGCAGCTTTCCACCGAACTGCAGCGCTCCAACAAGGAGCTCGAAGCCTTTTCCTATTCCGTCTCGCACGACCTGCGGGCCCCCTTCCGTCATATCGTCGGCTTTGCCCAGTTGCTGCGGGAAAGGGAAACGGAGCTTGATCCGAAATCACAGCACTATCTGCAGACGATCTCCGAGGCCGCGCTCTCGGCGGGCAAGCTGGTCGATGATCTGTTGAACTTCTCCCAGCTTGGCCGGGCATCGGTGACCAAAAAGCCGGTCGATATGAACAAGCTGGTGGCGGAGGTGGTCAAGTCGGTCCGCCTGTCCGCGCTGGACCGGAATATCGAATGGTCGATTGCCAAGCTGCCGGACGCCTGGGGCGATGCGACGCTCATCCGCCAGGTCTGGTTCAACCTGATCGACAATGCGGTGAAATATACCCGGCCCCGCAATCCGGCAAAGATCACCATTGATGGCCATGTCATGGACGACATCTTCATCTATAACGTGCGTGACAACGGCGTCGGCTTCGATATGGCCTATGTCGGAAAATTGTTCGGGGTTTTCCAGCGCCTGCAAAGGGCGGAGGACTTCGATGGAACCGGCATCGGACTGGCACTGGCACGGCGCATCATTGAGCGTCACAATGGGAGCATCAAGGCGGTGGGCGAGATCGATAGCGGCGCATCGTTCACCTTTGCCTTGCCGGGACCGGAGAGAAAGGAGCGCGCGCTTGCCTGACTTGAGACCAATCCTGCTCGTGGAGGACAGCCCTCGCGATCTGGAACTCACGCTTGCTGCCCTAGAGAAATGTCAACTCGCCAACGAGATCGTGGTGGCGCGGGATGGGGCGGAAGCACTGGATTATCTCACCAGTTCCGGGGCCTTCCACAACAGGCCGCAGCGCGATCCGGCCGTCGTACTCCTTGACCTGAAGCTGCCGAAGGTGGACGGGCTGGAAGTGCTGGAACGGGTGAAAAAGGACGACTCGCTCAAGCATATCCCGATCGTGATGTTGACCTCGTCGCGAGAGGAGCAGGATCTCGTTCGCAGCTATGAGCTGGGTGTCAACGCGTTTGTCGTGAAGCCGGTCGAATTCAGCGCCTTTTTTCAGGCGATACAAGATCTGGGCGTGTTCTGGGCCCTGTTGAACGAGCCGCCTCCGGGAATTTCCAGCAATGCCAAAAACTAATCAACGCCGCCCAGTCTCGCCGCGTATCCTCCTTCTGGAAGATAGCAGCCTCGACGCTGAACTGATCCGCGAACATCTCGAGCAGTTGCAGCCTCAGCCGGATATCCGGCGCGCCGTCAACAAAGCCGATTACGTGACCGCGCTGTCGGACGGCGAGTTCGACGTCATCCTGGCGGATTTCTCCTTGCCCGATTTCGACGGCATGACCGCGCTCGACATGGCGCGGGAAAAGCTGCCCCAGACGCCCTTCATCTTCGTCTCCGGCGTGCTGGGTGAGGAGGCGGCCATCGAAAGCTTCCGCCGTGGTGCGACCGATTACATTCTGAAGCAGCGGCTCATCCGCCTGCCGGCTGCCGTGGAGCGGGCTTTGGCGGAAGCCTTTGAAAAGGCAGAACGACGCCGGTCAGATCAGCACAGAGAACTTCTGGTGCGCGAACTCAGCCACCGGGTGAAGAACACGATGGCGATGGTGATGTCGATCGTGCGCCGCACGGCAAAGAACAGCGCCACCGTGGACGAGTATGTCGAAAACCTGATGGGGCGTCTTCGGGCCATGGCCGATGCGCATGCCCTGCTGTTTGAGACCAACTGGCGGGAAGCGAGGCTCGAGGATGTCATCCAGCGCACGGTCGCGGCCTATGTCCGGCGCGTCGAGCGTATTGAGATCAAGCCAGGTCCCCGCATCGATCTCGACCCGAAGGCGGCGCTCGCCATCAGCATGGTCATCAACGAGTTGGCGACCAACGCGATCAAGTATGGTTCGCTCAGTTGCGACGACGGCAAGGTTTGCGTGTCATGGAGCAAGTCGACCGGTGAGAACGAGACCGTGAGGCTGATCTGGAGAGAGGCCGGTGGCCCACCGGTTCATGAGCCTGAAACCACCGGTTTCGGTACGACGCTCATTCAGCGCATGATCGGCTATGAGCTTTTAGGCGAAGCAAAGCTCGCCTACGGGCGGGATGGGCTGACGTGCGAGATCGTCTTTCCACTTCACGTGGCCGATGATGCTGACGACCAAAATCACTCAGCCAACTTTGCGCCGGACCGGCTCGAAAACGTCCGACACTAGCTGTGCCAGTTTGTCGGGGTTCCATGGCTTGGCGATCAGCGGGATGCCCGATAGCCTTGCCTTGAGGCCGGGCAGTTCAGCATAGCCGCTGCACACGATCACCGGGATCTGGCGAAGGTGCAGCGCCTCGATCACGGGGAACGAGAACTCCCCGTTGAGGTTGAGATCGACCACGGCGCCAATGATGTTGAGAGAGGGAATGGCGTGGAGGGTCTGGTCCACGCGGCTAAACGGTCCTTCGACATGGTATCCAAGGTCGGTGAGATGGTCTTCCATGTCCATCGCCAGCAGCATGTCGTCTTCCAGGACGAGAACCGCGGGCTTCCTCGATATGCTCTGCAAATCCACGCGAAACGGTCTCTCTGCTCACCTTAGATCTTTAGATTTTCGGGCTATGTGCAGCAGATGCTTCAGGTTTCAAGAGCCAACCGCTGCGAATAGGCCGAAATATCGCGCGAGAAGGGAGGGCATCTCCCGATGCAGCCTCTGATCCATAGATCACGAAGCTGTGAATACCTAGGCTGCAGTGCGGTGCAGCATCAAGTGCTCGCTGCGGAAGTGTACGCATGAGGATTACCATGGACGAAATCTCTTCACCCGCTCCGCGGCGGCGCATGCTGAAGGGGGCCAGGATCGTCTTCAACAATGGCCACAGCACGATCAATGTCGTCGTCCGCGACATGTCCAAGACAGGCGCCCGCGTCACGATCGAGAACGCGCATTCCGTTCCGGATGCCTTGGTCCTGGTGCTGGATGACGGCGCGCGGTTCGACTGCGAGGTCGCACGCCGGACCTTGACGGAACTCGGGCTTCGCTTTGTGACAGGCTCTTAGCATTCAACGCCCCACCGGAACATTACGGGGCGTGACCTGTTCGGCTGTCTCCAGTCTTGAAACGATGGAGAGAGCGCGTGAAAGCACTGACCTGGCATGGAAAGCACGATATCCGCTGTGAAAGCGTGCCCGAGCCGAAGATAGAAGACGGCCGTGACGCCATCATTCGTGTCACCGCCTGCGCCATCTGTGGCTCCGATCTCCACCTGTATGACGGCGTAATGCCGGACATGCACAAGTGCGACGTGATGGGCCATGAAACCATGGGCGAAGTGGTGGAGGTCGGACGGGAGAACTCCAAGCTCAAAGTGGGGGACCGCGTCGTTGTGCCCTTCACCATCTCCTGCGGCGAGTGTTTCTTCTGCCAGCGCGGTTTCTTCTCCGGCTGCGAGCGCTCCAATCCCGATGCGGCCAAGGTATCGAAGATGTGGGGCAACTCGCCCGCCGGCCTGTTCGGTTATTCGCACCTGCTGGGCGGCTATGCCGGCGGCCAAGCTGAATATCTGCGCGTTCCCTATGCGAATGTGGGGCCGATCAAGGTTCCGGAAGGTCTGACGGACGAACAGGTCCTGTTCCTCTCGGACATCTTTCCGACCGGCTATATGGCCGCTGACTTCTGCAACATCCAGCCGGGCGATACGATCGCGATCTGGGGATGCGGTCCGGTCGGCCAGATGGCGATCAAATCCGCATTCATGCTTGGCGCGGAACGGGTGATTGCAATCGATGCGGTTCCGGAGCGTCTGCGCCTGGCGGAGGCCTCCGGCGCGCTGACGCTCGATTTCCTCGAAGACGATATCTACGAGGAGATCATGGAGCTGACCGGCGGGCGCGGCGCCGATGCCTGCATCGACGCGGTCGGCACCGAAGCGGATGCATCCGCCAGCTGGGATTCGCGCTGGGACCGCATCAAGGTCGCCGCCTATCTCGGCACTGACCGGCCGCACGTGCTGCGCCAAGCGATCCACTGCTGCCGCAATTTCGGAACCGTCTCGATCGTCGGCGTCTATGGTGGTTTCCTCGACAAGATGCCGATGGGTTCCGCCGTCAATCGCGGGCTGACCTTCCGGATGGCCCAGACGCCGGTGCAGCGATACCTGCCGCTCCTGATGGATCGCATCGTCAACGGGGATATCGACCCGTCCTTCGTCATCACCCATCGCGGTACGCTGGAAGATGGTCCGGCCCTCTACAAGACCTTTCGGGACAAACAGGACGGTTGCATCAAGGTCGTGCTGAAACCCTGATCAGGAGAAACACCAATGGACACGCAGACAGGCAAGGGGCTTGCTGTCGTGACGGGGGCCTCGACAGGAATCGGTTACGAACTCGCCAAACGTGCCGCACAGGATGGTTATGACCTCGTCATCGCCGCCGACGAAAACGACATTCAACGGGCAGCCGCACAGTTGAAGGAGTTCGGTTGCGCGGTGCACCCGATCGAAGTCGATCTCGCGACGCCGGAGGGCGTGCGGCGTCTCGTAGCGGCCATACAATCCCTCCAGAGGCCGGTCGATCTGCTGATGGCCAATACCGGTCGGGGTCTGGGCGAGGCATTTCTGGACGAGGATCTGCAACGGGCGCAGCGTGTGGTGGATACCAATGTCTCTGGCACGATCATGCTGGTTCATGCGATCGGCAACCAGATGCGCAACCGCGGTGAGGGGAAGATCCTGCTGACCGGCTCCATCGCAGGTTTTATGCCGGGAAGCTTCCAGGCGGTCTACAACGCCACCAAGGCGTTCATCAACAGCTTCTCGCTGGCCATTCGGGACGAGCTCAAGGGGACCGGTGTGACGGTCACCTGTCTCATGCCCGGTCCGACCGATACTGAGTTCTTCGATCGGGCGGACCTGGAAAACACCTCGATCGGCCAGATGAAGAAGGATGATCCGGCCATGGTGGCACGTCTCGGCTATGAGGCGATGATGGATGGCGAAGGCGACGTGGTGACCGGCTGGAAAAACAAGCTGCAATCGACGCTCGCCAATGTCACGCCATCCGGCGTCCTGGCGGCGGCCCACCGCCGCATGGCGGAGCCGAAGGATCAGGCAAACTGAAGCGATATGCTCGGACGACAGATTGAGGATGGAATAGGGCTCCGGCTTCGCCGGGGCTCTTTTCGCGAGCCGCGTCTTCAATCGATCGCGACATGTTGTGATCGATCCTTCTGCGTGTGCCTGGAACAGTGCCTGCCGGCTGAAGTTCCCCTCTCGTCAAGAGAGGAGACGATCGATGAAAAGCAAAATCATAACGGCGGCGGCCATGTTCGCTCTGATGTCGGGAGGTACTGCCTTGGGACAGGACACCGCTCCGTCCTCGGCGAAGTTCGTCGATGCGAAGGGCGAGCAGGCCGGCACGGCGGAACTGACCGCGGCTGCGGCTGGCGGCGTGCTCATCCGGATGGAGATCAGCGGCTTGCCGGCCGAGCAATGGGTGGCTGTCCACGTGCATGAAACCGGCGAATGCGATGCCTCGACCCAGCATGAATCGGCGGGTGGTCATTTCAACCCTGGTTCGAAGGCACATGGCTATCAGTCGGCCGATGGTCCGCATGCGGGCGATATGCCGAATCAGTATGTCGGGACGGATGGCGTCCTGCGGACGGAAATCCACAATCCGATGATCTCGCTGGACAAGAACGAGACGGGTGTCATCGGTCGCGCGCTGATGGTGCATGCGAAGCGGGATGACTACAAGAGCCAGCCGTCGGGAGATGCCGGACAGCGTCTGGCCTGCGGCGTTATCCGCTAAGCTTTTGCGGAAGGGCGCGGGCCGTTCCGGGCGCCTGCGTCCTCCATTTGTGTCATTCCTTTATGCTGCAATGCACAAAATATAATCGTACTTTTTGACTTTACAACCGCCTGACGCAATAGTAGTACTATTCGCAGACGCCGTGGAGGCGGCGTCTTTTCAGGGAGGACATCATGAATATCGTACGCAAGCTTGCGCTGAGCGCAAGCATGATCGCATTGTGCTGCACTGCAGCATCCGCTGCCAATCTGACGGTCGGCTTTTCGCAGATCGGCTCGGAATCCGGTTGGCGCGCCGCCGAAACCTCGGTCACCAAGCAGGAAGCTGAAAAGCGCGGCGTGACGCTGAAGTTTGCCGATGCGCAGCAGAAGCAGGAAAACCAGATCAAGGCACTGCGCGGTTTCATCGCCCAGGGCGTTGATGCCATCCTCGTCGCTCCGGTGGTTGCGACCGGCTGGGAAGAGGTGCTGAAGGAAGCCAAGGAAGCCAAGATCCCGGTCGTGCTGCTCGACCGCGGTGTTGACGCGCCCCAGGACCTTTACCTCACATCGGTTGCATCCGATCAGGTGAAGGAAGGCCGCGTTGCCGGCGAATGGCTGGCCAAGACCGTCGGCTCCAAGGATTGCCGCGTGGTCGAACTTCAGGGGACCGTTGGCTCCACGCCGGCGATCAACCGCAAGAAGGGCTTTGAGGAAGCGATCGCCTCCAGCAAGAACATCAGCATCGTGCGCAGCCAGACCGGTGACTTCACCCGCTCGAAGGGCAAGGAAGTCATGGAAGGCTTCCTGAAGGCGGAAAATGGCGGCAAGAACATCTGCGCCATGTATGCCCACAATGATGACATGGCTGTCGGCGCCATCCAGGCGATCAAGGATGCCGGCCTGAAGCCGGGCACGGATATCCTCGTCGTCTCCATCGACGCGGTTCCGGATATCTTTGCCGCGATGATGAAGGGTGAGGCCAACGCCACCGTCGAGCTGACCCCCAACATGGCAGGCCCGGCCTTCGACGCGCTGGACGCCTACCTGAAGAGCGGCAAGCAGCCGGAAAAGTTCATCGTCACCGAGTCGAAGCTCTACACCCCCAAGGACGATCCGAAGGGTGAATACGAGCGCCGCAAGGGCCTCGGCTACTGAGCCACGGCATCGGACGGGACCGCTCGGGCGGTCCCGTCTTCCAATTTCGGTTGGCCTTTGGCAAACCTGAAGATGCATGACGGGTGGGCGTGAAAAACAATGACAACAGACAATGAGGTGGTGCTCGAAGCCAGGGGCATCATCAAGACGTTCGGCAATCATGCGGCGCTGAAGGGTGTCGACATCAGTTTCCGGCGCGGGGAAGTGCATGCGCTTCTGGGCGAGAACGGCGCCGGCAAATCAACCCTCATCAAGATCGTCACCGGTGCCTATATCCCGGATGGTGGCACGATACACCTCGAGGGGCAGCCTGTTTCCTTCACAACGCCGCAGCAGGCCCAGTCGCTTGGCATCGGGACGGTGTATCAGGAGGTCAACCTCCTGCCGAACATGACGGTGAGCGACAATCTGTTCATCGGGCGCCAGCCGACGACCGCCGGCCTTGTCAATAGCCGGGCGACCGCCGAGATGGCACGCGAGGTTCTGTCCCGCTACGGCCTCGATATCGATGTCCACGCCGAGCTTTCGACCTATTCCGTCGCCGTTCAGCAGATCGTTGCCATTGCTCGTGCCGTCGAACTGTCCGGCAAGGTGCTGATCCTCGACGAGCCGACCGCCAGCCTCGACCGCCACGAGGTGGACAAACTCTTTCAGATCATACGATCCCTGAAGGCGCGCGGCCTTGCCATCGTCTTCATCACCCATTTCCTCGATCAGGTCTTCGAGCTTTCGGATCGCGTCACGGTCCTGCGCAACGGCTCCCTGATTGGCACGGAAACCATCGACAGCCTGGATCGGACGAGCCTTGTGCGCATGATGCTGGGCAAGGATCTGGTTCAGCATCACCATACACCGGTGGAAGGGCAGGCCGAAGGCGGCGAGACCCTGATGACGGTGCGCCAACTGGGGCTGACCGGCAAGGTGCAGCCGATCGACCTCGAAATCCGAAAGGGCGAAGTCGTCGGCGTCGCCGGCCTCCTCGGATCGGGCCGCACGGAGATGGCGCGCCTGATGTTCGGCATCGACATCGCCGATAGCGGCGCGCTGCATATCGATGGCGAAGAGCGGGTGGTGCGCTCCGCCCGCGAGGCGGTGGATCTCGGTTTCGGCTTCTGCCCCGAGGATCGCAAGGCCGACGGCATTTTTGGCGAGCTTTCCGTGCGCGAAAACATCGTCATTGCCATGCAGGCACGGCTCGGCTGGTTCAAGGCGCTCAACCGCGACGAACAGATGGAAATTGCCGGCAACTTCATCGAGGCGCTCGACATCCGCACAGCCTCGGCCGATCTGCCCGTCAAGCTTCTGTCAGGCGGTAACCAGCAGAAGGTGATCCTCGCCCGCTGGCTGGCGACCGATCCGCGCTTCCTCATCCTCGACGAGCCGACACGCGGTATCGATGTCGGCGCCCATGCGGAAATCGTCCGCATGATCAGCCGCCTGCGCGAGGACGGGCTTGCCCTCGTCGTCATTTCCTCTGAACTGGACGAGATCGTCAGCTATTCCTCGCGCGTCGTGGTGATGCGCGACCGGGCGCTGGTCGCCGAATTGGAGGGCGCCGATATCACGCCGTCGAAGATTGTCCAGAGCATCGCCGGACAGGCGGGCGAGCCGGTGGCGGAGGTGCACGCATGAAACGCCTGAACCTCAGCGACTTCGCCAAGCCACAGCTTTTGGCGCTGGCCTTCATCCTGGCACTGAACTGGATGGTTTTTCCGGGCTTCTTCAATGTTACCTGGCAGGACGGGCGGCTGTTCGGCAGCCTGATCGATGTCATCAATCGCGGCGCGCCGGTCGCGATCCTTGCGATCGGCATGACGGCCATCATCGCCACGCGCGGCGTTGATCTCTCCGTCGGCGCCGTCATGGCGGTTGCCGGTGCGGTCGCCGCCACGTCTGCCGTCGCCGGTCAGCCGCTGATCGTCACGCTGGTCGCGGCGCTTCTGGTCGGGCTCGCCTGCGGCCTGTGGAACGGTTCGCTCGTCGCCTTCCTCGGCATTCAGCCCTTCGTCGCGACTCTGGTGCTCATGGTGGCCGGGCGTGGCGTGGCGCAGTTGATCACCGAAGGCTCGATCGTCACCTTTTCCGATCCCGCCCTCATCTTCGTCGGTACGGGTTCGGTGCTCGGCCTGCCGATGCCCGCCGTGATTGCGCTGGTCCTGATGATCGCCGCCCATCTGGTGATGCGGCGCACCGCCATCGGCCTCTTCGTCGAGGCGATCGGCACCAATCTGTCCGCCGCCAACTATACCGGCCTTCGCTCCCGCACGGTCATTCTGGGCCTCTATGCCTTCGGCGGCTGCTGTGCTGCGGTCGCCGGTGTCATTGCGGCTGCCGATATTCGTGGCGCGGATGCCAACAATGCCGGCCTGTGGCTGGAGCTGGACGCGATCCTGGCCGTCGTCATCGGTGGCACTTCGCTGATGGGCGGACGCTTCTCGATCCCCATGTCGGTGCTGGGAGCCGTCATCATCCAGGCCATGAACACCGGCATCCTCGTCTCGGGGCTTCCCCCGGAATTCAACCTGATCGTCAAGGCCAGCGTCATCATCCTGATCCTCGTCATGCAGTCCGACAGGGTTGCCGAGGTGGTATCGCGCCGCTTTGGCCGCATGACATCGAGGGGCAAGTAAGATGAACCCGCGCTACAGACCTCTCGCCGCCACCACGATCATCTTCATCATCGCCTACGCCATCTGCATCAGCCAGTATCCCAGCATGTGGTCCACCCGTGTGCTCGGCAATTTCCTGACAGACAATGCCTTTCTCGGCATTGCCGCCGTGGGCGCCACCTTCGTCATCATCTCGGGCGGCATCGATCTCTCGGTCGGCGCGGTTGTCGGCCTGGCAGGCGTTCTGGTGGCAGTGCTTGTCTCCAAACTGGGCATCCACCCGATGGCGGCCTTCGTGATTGTGCTCACCATCTCGGCCGCCTTCGGGGCCTGCATGGGGGCGGCGATCCACTTCCTGCGCGTGCCGCCCTTCATCGTGACGCTGGCCGGCATGTTCATGGCGCGTGGCCTCGCCTCGATCCTGACGCAGGATTCGATCCCGATCGACCATGATGTCTACCGCGCCATCTCCGGGCTCTATTACCGGCTTCCGGGCGGCGGGCGACTGAGCGCGATCGGGCTTCTGATGCTCTTCGTCTTCCTTATCGGCGGCATCATCGCCCACAAGACCCGCTTCGGATCCTACGTGTATGCACTCGGCGGCAACCCCACGTCGGCGGCTCTCATGGGGGTTCCCGTGGCGCGGACAACGATCGGCATCTATGCGCTCGCGTCCTTCCTGGGCGGCCTTGCAGGCATCGTTTATTCGCTCTACACCTCCTCCGGTTATCCGCTGGCGGCGGTCGGCATGGAGCTTGATGCGATCGCCGCGGTGGTGATCGGCGGGACGCTGCTGACCGGCGGTTATGGCTTTATTTTCGGGACACTCATCGGCGTGATGTTGCAAGGATTGGTCCAGACCTACATCGTGTTTGACGGAACCCTGTCGAGCTGGTGGACCAAGATTGCGATCGGCCTCCTGCTGTTCATGTTCATCCTGCTGCAGAAGCTCGTGTTTTCTGCCCAAGGACGCGGGAAACGGATGAAGCGAGCCCCTGCATGATCGAGCCGGGGAGCCTTCTTCGCTCCCTGACCGAGCGAACGGTGGCACGCAATTTCCAGTCGCGTGTCATCCATGAAATCGGGGCCGGGGTTATCTCCGGCCATTTTCCGATTGGCAGTACGCTTCCCAACGATGCCGCGCTGATGGATGAGTTCGGAGTTTCGCGGACCGTTTTGAGGGAGGCGCTGAAGACGCTGGAGGCCAAGGGGCTTCTGGAAGCACGCCCGAAGGTTGGCACCAAGGTGGCCAAGAAAAGCCGCTGGAACCTTTATGATCCGCAGGTGCTTGCCTGGCATCTAACGGCGCCGCCGGACCGGGAATTCCTGACGGGGCTCGGCGAGGTGCGCCGCTCATTGGAACCGCTGGGTGCCGCCCATGCCGCGAGCCGCCGCAGCCCCGAGCAGGTGCGCCTGATGCGCTACTGGATCCAGCAGATGGAGATGTCGCTCGATCAGGCGAGCAATTTCTGCGTTGCGGATTTCGAGCTTCACCGCATCATTGCCGAGGCGTCGCGAAACCCGTTCATCCGCGGCTTGAACGGCGTGATCGAACTGTCGCATGCCTTTGCCTACCTGAAACCGGTCAACCAGCCGCAGGATGCCGACCTTCTGCCCTTCCTGTCCCTGCACCGCGATCTGGTCGTAGCCATCGAACGGGCGCACGAGGACGAGGCGCAGGAGGCCATGCTGAACGTGATCGCCTTCGAGCAGATCCTGTAGAGGGTGGAGGATTAGGCCGATGGTGGGCGTCGGTGACGCAGACCGTCCATGAGAAGCCCGATCAGCCGGTTGGCGCGTTCGCGCCATTGTGGTGTGTCCGGAATGGAATAGATGCTGGAGAGCGCGTGCAGAACATCTTCCGTCTCGACGTCGGAACGGATCGTGCCGGCCTTGATCGCCTTGGCGATCAGGGCGGCGAAGGCGCCTCGCAGCAGCGCGGACCCATCCGAAAAGAGTGCCGCATTGGAGACGATCAGCAATTTCAGGCTGTTCGCCATGCCGCGTTTCGTCGCCATGTAATTGACGAAACGGTACATCCAGTCTTCCAGGGCCTCGTCCGGTGCCTTTTCCGCGGCCAAGTGCTCGGCTGCTTCGGCAAGCAGTTCCAGTTCGCGCCGATAGACCACCTCGACCAAATGTTCGCGTGTCGGAAAATGCCGGTAGAGCGTGCCGATGCCGACGCCGGCACGTTTGGCAATGTCTTCCAGAGATGCTCCGGCGCCGCGTTCTGCGAAGGCCTCCGCCGCCGCCTGGATCAGCCGGTCGCGGTTGCGCCGCGCATCGGCCCGCAGACGCGGTGCTTTTTCCGGCTCGGGTGAGGCCAATTCCAACGCTCCAGCACACAAGGGCTTGACGAACATGCACAAGCCATTAGGTTAAACGGAGGCGCCTCCGCTTATGTGGGGCACCTCACACTCCTTAAGCCATGAGGGGGCCGGATGTCATGCCGAATTGGACGGTTGCCCTTGCTCATCTTCACCTAGGCGCTGGCCGCGTTCCGGCCAGCCCACCCGCCCCAAAGATTATTGCATTCGTGACGACAAGCAGGAGCTTATCATGACACGGACCATAACACTGTCGCTGGACATCAACGATCGACGATATGACGTCGAGGTCGAGCCTCGCGTCACACTGCTGGATGCGCTACGCGACCATGTCGGCCTGACGGGCACCAAGAAGGGGTGCGATCAGGGCCAATGCGGGGCCTGCACCTGCCATGTCGATGGCAAACGTGTGCTGTCCTGCCTGATGCTGGCGGCTCAGGCGGAAGGCCACGTCATCACCACGATCGAAGGGCTTGCGCCGGAGGCCGGCGAGCTGCATCCGGTTCAGGCTGCCTTCATGGAAAACGATGCCTTCCAGTGCGGTTACTGCACGCCGGGCCAGATCATGTCCGCGGTGGCCTGCATTCGCGAAGGACATGCAGGCTCAGACGAAGAGATCCGCGAATACATGTCCGGCAACCTCTGTCGCTGCGGGGCCTACAACAACATCGTCGCCGCCGTGCGGCAAGCCGCGGAGATGGCCGATGCTTGATTTCTCCTATTCACGCGCCACCTCCCTGGCCGACGCCAGCCAGCAGGCCGCTGCCGAGGGTGGACGCATCCTGGCAGGCGGCACGACGCTGCTCGACCTGGCAAAATGCGGCGTGGAAACGCCGCAGACCGTCGTCGATATCCTCAGTCTGCAAGGCCTGGACACCATCAGCGTTGATGCTTCGGGCGCCCGCATCGGGACGCTTGCAAAAATGAGCGCGGTTGCGGATCATGCCGGCCTCTCGGCGCTCTGTCCGGCACTATCGCAGTCATTGGCGCTCGCCGCCTCCGCCCAGTTGCGCAATATGGCAACCATTGGCGGAAACCTTCTGCAGCGGACGCGCTGTCCGTATTTCCGTGATCCCGTGACCTTCCCGAACTGCAACAAGCGCAATCCGGGATCAGGCTGTGCCGCGATCGGCGGCGTGACGCGCAACCATGCGGTTCTCGGAACGAGCGAGCACTGCATCGCAACCTATCACGGCGATCTGGCCGTTGCCCTCGTCGCCTTCGACGCGGTGGTCGAGACGGATCGGCGTACCATCCCGATCGACACGTTCTTCCTCCTGCCGGAGGACCGACCGGACCGGGAGACGGTTCTGGAGCAAGGCGAGATGATTACGGGCATCGCCGTCCCGGCTTCTCCTGCCGCAAAGAACTCGCTCTATCTCAAGGTCCGTGACCGCCAGTCCTATGAATTTGCGGCGGCGAGTGCCGCCGTCGGCCTGGAATTCGAACCGGACGGCCGCACGATGAAGGATGTTCGCGTGGCGGTCGGCGGTGTCGCCACCAAGCCGTGGCGGGCAAGGGCGGTGGAGCAGGCCTTGGTCGGGAAGCCGCTCACCGCCGAAGGTCTCCGGCAGGCGGTTGGCCATTCCGTAGACGGCGCCGTCGCGCATGGCGGCAATCGCTACAAGATCGAGCTCCTGCCGCGCGTCGTGGCGCGCGCCATTCAGACCGTCGCCACAACACTTGCACCGCACCTTGCGCAAGACCTGGGAGAACCCGCATGACGATCATGGAACCCCGCAAACACGGCAATTCCGCCGATGGCGCCGTCGGCGGGCGCCTTGCCCGTATCGAAGGCCAGTTGAAGGTAACGGGTGGCGCAACCTACGCACTGGAATACCCAACGGACGAGCTGGCGCACGCGGTGCTCGTCCAAAGCACGATTGCAGCCGGTCGTGTGTTGAACGTCGATACCGCACGCGCACTGGCCGCGCCGGGCGTGCTGATGGTGCTGACGCCGGAGGATGATCTGGGCCTTCGCCTCTCGGGTGACTGGGGCGGCAACCCGCCGGAAGACCTGCCCTACCATCCGCTGCCACGGGAGGTGCAGTTCAACGGCCAGTCGATTGCCGCTGTGGTGGCGGAAACGCGTGAACAGGCGGCGGAAGCAGCGCGCCTCGTCAGCGTGACCTATGAGGAACAGCCAGGCGTTGCCGATCTCGATGATCCGAAAGCCGGTGAAGGCAAGCTTCTTCAGCACTTGAGCGTCGGCTGGGGGGATGCCGAGGCAGCTCTTGCCGCAGCACCCGTCCAGATCGAGGCCGAGTATCGCACGCCGCGCGAATATCACTGCGCCATGGAACCGCACGGCCTGACGGCAAAGTGGGAAGACGATCAACTGATCCTTTGGGAGCCCAGCCAGTGGTCGCATGGCATGGCCCGCATGTATGCGGAGTGGTTTTCGCTGCCGAGCGAGAACGTCCGGATCATTTCCCCTTTCATCGGCGGCGGTTTCGGCTCCAAGGGACAACCGCTGGCCTATGGTGCCGTGGCGGCTGCCGCTTCCCGCAAGCTCGGCCGCCCGGTGCGGCTGGCGGTGACCCGGCCGCAGAACTTTACCAGTTATGGCGGGCGTGCCGCCACGCGCCAGACAATCAAGCTTGGTGCGACGCAGGACGGCATCCTGCAGGCCATCATTCAACGCGGTGCAAGCGAAACCTCCGTCTATGCGGATGTTCCGGAGCAGACGGGTGCGGCGACGCCGATCCTCTACAAGGTGGAAAACTTCTCATCGGAGTCGCGGGTGGTGCCGGTCAACACGGTCAGTCCCGGTGCACTGCGGGGACCGGGAAAGAATCCCAGCGCCTTCGGCATCGAATGTGCGATGGAGGAACTCGCCTATCAGCTGAACATGGATCCGCTGGAACTCAGGCTGAAGAACTATGCGGATCACGACTACCAGTCCGGCAAGCCGTGGTCGACGCGCCAGTTGCGGGAAGCCTTGACTGAAGGCGCCGAAGCCTTCGGCTGGTCGAAACGCAGCCCGGCGCCGCGCTCCATGCGCAAGGGGCGTAAACTTGTCGGCTGGGGCATCGGCTGCGGGACATTCCCGGTGATCCAGGCGCCGAGCGAGGCGATGATCCGCATTCTCTCGAACGGCCGCGTCGAAGTGGTGTCCGGCTCGATCGACATGGGGCAGGGGACCTATACCATCCTCGCCCAGACGGCCTCCGAGGCGCTCGGCGTGCCCGTGGGGCAGGTCGATGTCGTGCTCGGCGATTCACGGCTGCCAGGCGCTGCGATTGCCGGGGGCTCGATGCTGGCCGGCTCCATCACGGGGGCCGTTCATAAGGCCGCGCTCGCTGCGCGCGACGAATTGATCGGCCTGGCGCTCGGCGCCTCCGGTTCGCCCTTTCGGGACACCGGTGCCAATACGCTCACCATTCAGGACGGTCGTCTATCCTTGCCGCGCAATGACAGTCCGACGATGAGTTTGCCTGAATTGCTGGCCAGCCTCGGACGGGACCATGTCGAGGTCCGACGCAACACGCTGCCGGACGGTGTCTCGCCCGAGGACCAGCAGAAGAGCTGGGGCAACATGTCGAGGGTGCAGGGTCCCACCATGGGCGACTACTCGATGCACAGTTGGTGCGCGCATTTCGCCGAGGTGGAGGTGGACGAAGATTTCGGCACGGTGCGGGTCTCGCGCATGGTCTCCGCGTTCGATTGCGGGCGGCTCTACAATCCGCGTCTCGTCGAAAGCCAATGGCGCGGCGGCATCATCATGGGCATTGGGCAGGCGCTGCTGGAGGAGGGGGTCGTCGACCCCCGCAACGGCCGCACGATGAACAACAACCTCGGCGACTACCTGGTGCCGACCAATGCCGATATTCCGGACATCCAGGTGATCTCCGTCGGGGTGCCCGATCTTCGTGCTTCGGCTCTCGGTGGCAAGGGCGTTGGTGAAGTCGGCATTGTCGGCGTTGCCCCGGCCATTGCCAATGCCGTGTTTCATGCCACCGGCAAACGGGTGCGCGATCTGCCTGTCACGCTTGAAAAGCTGATCTGAAAAAGACATCGACCGAGCCCCCGGCGGGGGCTCGGTGAGCGTCTGCTTAGTGCGTAGACGTTACCACAGCGCCTTCAGGCACTTTGTTTGAAGTCCTGATCTTCGTCGTCGGGCCCACCCATCGACATGTCGAGAACAAAACCCTGCGCCCGTGCCTGTTGTTGCGCCACACTGCGGGCGGCAGGGCGGGAGGGCGCCTGCATTTTCGCAGGCATCGGCTTCTTGACGGGCGTTTTTGCGGATTGTGCCTTGCCGGCCTTGGGTGCCGAAGGCTTCGTGCGCTCGACGCGGAAGAAGGCGATGGAGGCCTGCAGTTCTTCCGCCTGGGCGGCGAGTTCTTCGGACGTCGCCGACATCTCTTCCGACGCCGATGCATTCTGCTGCGTCACCTGATCGAGCTGCTGGATTGCCTCGTTGATCTGGCTCGCGCCGATATCCTGCTCGCGACAGGCAGCGGTGATCTCGGACACCAGCTCGGCCGTCTTCTGAATATCCGGCACCAAGCGATTCAGCATTTCGCCGGCCTCCGTCGCGACCTGGACGGTGGTGCCGGACAGGGCGGAGATCTCGGCTGCCGCCGCCTGGCTGCGCTCGGCCAGCTTTCGCACTTCGGAGGCCACGACCGCAAACCCCTTGCCGTGCTCGCCGGCACGCGCTGCCTCAACCGCGGCGTTCAAAGCCAGCAGATCGGTCTGACGAGCGATTTCCTGCACGATCGAAATCTTTTCGGCGATCGTGCGCATGGCCGTGACCGCCTTTATCACCGCCTTGCCAGAGGTTTCCGCGTCACGCGAGGATTGACGGGCAATCTTTTCTGTCTGTGCCGCGTTTTCGGCTGTCGACTTGATATTGGCGGCCATTTCTTCCATCGAGGCAGAGGCCTGCTCCGTGGCGGCAGCCTGTTCGGTGGCACCCTGGCTCAGCTGTTCGGAACTGGCGGACAGTTCCTGGCTGCCGGAGGACACATTGTCTGACGCGGTAAGCGCATCTCCCACGACACCACGCAGGCGTTCGATCATCGTGTTGACGTAACCCAGAAGCTCGCCGATTTCGTCCTTTGTTCGGATCTCCGCCAGACGGGTCAGGTCTCCCTCGGAGACGTTCTGAACGGCGCTGACCGCACTGCCGATCCCGCGGTTGATCGAGCGTCCGATCAGAAGCGCCGAAACCGTCGCCGCCAGCATCACGATACCGGCGATGGTGAGCATCAGGGTGCGCGTTTCCACGTAACTCGCATGGGCGGCGTGTTTTGCGTCCTCGAGCCTGCGGCCCTCAAGATTCACGATCTCATCGATCACGGCATCGATCTCGCCCAGCGTCGCCTTGTTTTCGGTCGTCGACAATGAGAGGGCTGCAACCTGATCGCCGCCCAGCATCAGATCACGGATCTTGTCATCCTGGCGGCGGTAGACCTCTTCCAACTGGTGCAGCTTCTCAAAGATCGCCCGCTCTTCACCATTGGCCAGTCCGAGGACTTTATCAAACGCATCGTCATGCAGCTGGCGATGATGGTCGATCGCTGCGATTGCTTGACGCACATCTTCAATCGACGTCGATAGCAGCATGACCTTCTGGTTTCGCACCTGCTCGAGTTGCTCGATGTCAATTGTCTGCGCCAGTTGCAGGCGTGCCGCCGGCTCTTCCAGCACGGTCTCCAGCCTCGCGCTGAGATCGCCCAAAGCCATCACGCCCAAGGCCGCGATTGCGGACAGCATGGCGATGACGAAGCCGAATGCCAGTGTCAGTTTTAGTTTGATGCTAGCACGCATGGTGCCCCCTTACGTCCGTGAACCCTACAGCCGCCAAATGTGTTGCGATCAACACAAGCGCAGGATTGATCCGCCAGCCACAGCCAGCGTGCTTCCTCATCTGTCGTGAGAAGAATGGGGCAATTGCATATAAGAAACACCTAAACCAATGGATCCAATTATTGGGATTGGTAAAAATAGGGCAATGGGCGCTGAATACGTCAAAGGGCGTCGCCGTCAGTTCCCGTTGCGCGCTCGCCATGCTGAAGGTTTATGTCTTGGCACGACCGGTGACATGGTCTGGCATTGTGATCCACATCGTGCTGAAACGGCATATTCATCGCGACTCGCAGGATACTTTCGCACCCTGCAACCCAGCCCTGAGGATAGCCGTTCTGATGACCACACTGAGCCGCAATGCCAGCCTGATTGCCGACCGTCTCCTGTCGCTTCCATGCGGATCCCGCCGCATGGCGGGCATTGCCGGGCCGCCTGGATCGGGCAAATCGACGCTGGCCGAAGTGGTGGTCGATGAGATCAACCGGAGAGAGCCGGGAATGGCGGCCCTGTTTCCGATGGACGGCTTCCATTTCGACGACTCCGTTCTCCGCGAGAGGGGACGGCTTGCGAACAAGGGCGCGATCGACACCTTCGATGTGCATGGCTTGCGCCACATGCTGGAGCGCCTGAAGCGCAACGAGGACGATGTCGTGGCCGTACCGGTCTTCGACCGTTCGATCGAGATCGCCCGTGCCGGCGGACGGTTGATCGCCCGCCAGACCGGCATCATCGTGTGTGAAGGCAACTACCTGCTGATGCGCCAGTCCCCGTGGGATCGACTGAAGCCGATCTTCGATCTGACCGTGCTGGTGGAGGTGGACATCTCCGAACTGCGCCGGAGGCTTCGTGCGCGCTGGGAAGGTTTGGGGCTGGATGAAGCCGCCATTCTTCAAAAGCTGGACGGTAACGATCTGCCGAACGGCATCGCGATCATGGAAGGCAGCACTGAGCCGGATATTCGGGTGATCAACAACTGACTGGCGTCAGTGCTGCCCGCCTGCCACTCAGGCCGATGCAGGGAGCGGCGCCGAAACCGTGGCTCCGAACCGATGGATGCCTTTCGGCTGGAAGGACAGGCGATCCTCCAGCCCCAGAAGTTTGGCGGATAGCCAGAGGAGCGAAAGCCCCATTTCGGTGCCCTGCAGGCCGGCTGCATGTCCTTGTGCGAAGGGAAAACCGCGCTTTGTCTGCCACAGGGGCGTAAGCGTCAGGATGATCTCCCCGGCAATCTCTTCCGCCTCCCGCCGCCGATGATCGGTCTGCTGCAGGCAGAGCAGCAACGGATGAATCGTATCCAGCAGGTTGCAGGCGGTGAGGGTGGCGTGGCGGAAGCCGTCGTGATCCCGGTAATTGCGGATGACCGAGTCAATTGCCTGCCGCGGATAGGGAACCGGCAGATCGAACTGGGCGAAGGATCCCCGCGTCAATCGGTAGAAGCCATTGACCGGCTGCAGAAGGCCTTCCGCTTCGGTGGCCTGTCCCCAGAGCCCCGTCTGCGGATCGCAGGCATTGATCAGCCAGCCGAACAGGGCATGCCGGCTTTCTCCACCGCCGAAGTAACGGCGGTTCACATGAAGACCGGTCGCGATCGCATCGACCGTTGCGCCGCAATGCCAGGCACGGCTTTGCCAGGGCAGACTTTCCAGCCAGGATTCGATGTCAGCTGAACTCAGATTGTCCACCACACGCACCGGATGAACCGGTGCTGCGCCGAGGCAATCCAGCGCATAAGTGACGGCCAGCAGGTTGTAGAGTGCCGTCGCGTCCGTCTGGAGAGGCGAGACCGTTGGCGCGCCCGGTTCAGGAAAGAGTCCGGTTTCCTCATCCTGCAGGGACTGGAGGTCGGCGATCCGTTTTGCACGGTCGCCCGCTGCTTCTGGTTCGCCAAAGGCCGCCGCCAGTTCGACGACATCGCAGAGATGCCGAAGCGACGTGACGGGTTTCCCGCTTGAGTCGGGAGAGACGAAGGTTTCGCCCGCGCGGTAACCGTCGATGACCTCCCGCCACTCGCGCTTTGCCACGGCATCGAGGTTCGTCAGCGCCTCTTCCACTTGTGCGCTCTGCGAGGAAGCAGCAGGCAAACGCGATTTCAGCACCCGTGCCGGCACGCCCCCGGCAATGGCATAGGCCGGAATGTCCTGAGAGACCACCGCGCCCGCCGCGATGATCGCGCCCTGTCCGATGGTTACCCCATCCAGCACCACGGCATTCGCGCCGATCCAGACGTCGTCCTCGATGGTGATGCCCTTCGAGGTCAGAGGCTGGCGGAAGATCGGTGTCTCCAGATCGTCAAAGCCATGGTTGAAGCCGACGATGCTGACATGCGAGGCGATGCGGACACCACTGCCGATCCGCACCCTGCCGGACAGACAAGCGAACGGATTGATCGAGACGTTGTCGCCGAGATCAATCTCGCCCCGCACGATCGCATGACCGGCAATCCAGGATGAGCGGCCGACGGACAATCGGCTCGTATGGATCTCCGCCTCTTCGGCAATATAGACGTCCGGGCCGAAACTGGCGCCAGCATAGGTTTCCAGGCGCCGAAGGCGCGCCTGATGAGCGGGATCTTCGATGTCCGCCGCCGACCGTTCCCAGGTGAGAACGTTCAGCCGCCTGCGGTGAAGCGCGGCAATTTCGGCCTCGTCGTCTGCATCCTGCATGGATTCACCTGAGGTCGAAGGCGGCAACGCGCCTTCCTGACTGCCGGAAAAGGGTATCGAGCGCGGCGAGATCCGGCGCCGTGGGCACGGCATCGAGAAAGTCCGTCCCGACCTCGACCGGCAAGGCGCAGATGGCGGCGGACAGGACCGTTTCGCCGGCGGGGATGGTGCCGCGCAGTTGCGGAACCAGCGTTTTGGCATGGACGAGATTGGTATTGGCAATCGCCAATTGCGCATGGCCCTTTCGGATCGGCTGACCGGACAGATCAACGATCGCACTCGTATCGCTCTGGCCGAACCAGATGGCGCGCTCAGCCGTCACCTCGGTGCGGTCCTTATTGAAATCCGCACGCGCAATGGCAAAGCCGCCTTCCATGCTCTCAAGCGGGCGGGGCGTCGAGATGCGATGCACACGCAGGTGCCAGGGATTGGCCGGGATCAGCCAGGTTTCGACGGTCACGTCCGCCCAGGGTTTCCAGCGGGAATAGAGCATGTCATCGGCAATCAGCGCCTCCTCCAGCGTCTCGCGCATGCGAAAATGCACGCCGTCGTCGGAGAGGCCCAGCATGTTGTCGAAGCTTGCCGCATCGAAATGCCGGTCATTGGCTTCGATGTTGAAGCCGTAACGGGTCGAATAAGCGAACTTCGAGTATTTTTCATGGGAGCCGCGCATCTTGTCGTGCTCCTGGCCCGAGGCCAGAACGACGATATTGCCGGTCGTGTGCATGGCCACCATGCCCGGCTTTTCGAGCGGCACGGGGTCTACAAAGGCGGGCGCAGGCATTTCCTCTGCCCGCCAGAAGGGGTGATCCTCCGGCAGCGCCAGCGCCAGGAAGAATTTGAGCGCCCAGTAGGGCGAGCCGGCGGAATTGTAGCTCTCGCTCATCAAGAGGTTGGGGTAACCGTAGCCGACGGAGAGTACGCCATCGCGATCGGCGATCGGTAGCTGCGACCAGTAGCGGATGTGACGCAGGTAATAGCCCTTGATCTCGCCCCAGGGCAGCGCCTCCAGATCGGCAAAGGCAAGAGCCGCCCAGAAGCCACCGGCGGCGAACCGGTAGGTCTGGCTGCGGCCGAAGGCAAGCGAGGTGCCATCCGGTCCGTACCAGTGGCGGATATCCGGGGCAAACCGCCTGGCCCGCGCCCGGATTCTCTCACAACGTGCCTCGTCGCCCTTGGCCAGAACCGCATAGATCAGGCCGTAAAAGTGCATGGCGAAGGGGATGTAGTGATCGACGCGCTTCACCGGTCCGTCGCGATACCAGCCCTCGCCGATATCGAAGGCCTCCAGCTCATCAAGATAGGCTTCGGTCTTGGTCTGGTCGAACGCGATGCCGATCCGCGTGAGCCCGAGATCGACCAGCACACGGAAGAATTTCCAGTTGTTGTCGACATAGTCCCGCTCGCGCGCCGCCAGCAGATAGCGCGCGACGTCCTGCTTGGCCTTCGCATCCAGCGGTGCCCACAGATGGTCGGGCACCAGGGCCAGCGCAAAGCCGATGGCGGCGAGTTCAACGAGGCGCTGGTTGCGGTCTGCCACATCACCCCAATATTCCGGATGATCGGGGTTGGTGCCGTTGGCGAGCCCCTTGCGGTAAAGATCCCAGTACGGGAAGTGGCCGCCGCCCGCAACAAAAGGTACGATGCCCCAAAGCGGCCGGGCAAAACCTTCGAGATCGGCCGCCGCATGGTCGAAGATCGCACCGGCGGCGCTCAGGCGAACACGCGCGCCGCCTTCGGAAAAATAGGGCAGCAGCGGGCGGAAGAGATCGAGCAGCGCCTTTTGCAGATCGGCCCTCGTCTTCAGCGGATTGCCATTCAGGGGATTGGCGCGGGCGAAATCATACATGGCCGGAACTCGTGAATGTCATGAAATGAAACCGGCCGCGCAGACGAACCGCGCGGCCGGCCAGGTTAATGTCAGCGGATGGCTTTCACGCCATCGTTCATGTCCTTGAGGCCCTGCTCGATCGAGACATTGTCCGTCATGATCGCATCATGGGCGCGGTTCAGGACCACTTCGATCTTCGCCGCATTCGGGTTGACGGCCATTTCGAGGTAGGACTTGCCGGCCTTCAACCCCTTCTTGCTCGCCTCATCCTGCGGGAAGCCGGGAAGGGCCGCGATCTTGGCTGCGACGTCGTCGGAGCGGATCGCCGGGATCGTTCCGGTTTCGGCGATGATCTTGGCGCCTTCCGGGCCGGCGGCGAACTTGATGAAGTCGAGTGCCGCCTCCTTGTGTGCCGAATTGGCGTTGACCGAAAGACCGGCAAGCTGTGCCGCAGTCGTGCCGGCGGGGACACCTTCCGGATGCGGGAAGCTGACGATACCCCAGTTGGCGCTCTTCGATTCACCGCTCTTCACCTTGGCGATCTGTGTGCCAATGAACCAGGTGCCCATCGGCAGCATGCCGATCGTGCCGTTGAAGAACAGCGCCGAATAATGGGTGTTGGAGGTTTTCAGCGAGGCATAGGAGGGGATGGCGCCGCTCTTCTGCAGCGCGAGCGCCCGCTCGTACCACGGCTTCAGGAAGTCATACTGGCCATCGACCAGTGTCTGCTTGCCATCCTGGATGCCGGGCAGCTGAACGGTGGAGCGCCAGGTGTGCAGCAGCGCACCATAGATCTTGTTCGAGCCGAAACCGCCCTTCAGCTTTTCAGCGATCTCGTCGAACTGTTTCCAGGTCATGTCGTTGGTTGGGTAGGGCACGCCCGCCTTGTCGAAGATATCCTTGTTGTAATAGACGACCCAGAAATCCGACCGGAAGGGCAGGGCATAGACCTTGCCATCGATTGTCATCGCCTCGATCAGCCCGCCATAGGCGGACGCATCGATCTTGTCGGTCTTCATGAAATCGGTGAGGTCGGAAATGTTGCCGGCCTTCACCAACGTTGCATAACCCGGCACGTCCTTGATCGTGACGACGTCGATATCCTTGGAGCCGCCGGTAAGCTGCGTGGCGATCATCTGGGTATAGTCCTGCGAACCGAGGTCCACATGCTCGAACTTCACGTTCGGATGCTTGGCCTGATAGGCCTCGATCAGCGGCTTGTAATAGGCGACCTTATCCCAGTCCCAGAGTGCCCATTTCAGCGTCACCGGCTCGGAGGATTGCGCAAAGGCAGCCCCTCCCAGCGACGCGGTGATGGTCAGTCCGGCCGCGGCGGCCAAAATGGTCTTCGACATATAGTTCAGTGTCATATCCGTTCTCCTTCCCTTGAACGTTTCTGAGCGGCGCGCGCGGCTGTCCGCGTGGCCCTTCGAATTTACTGGTTCTCAAAAGCCTCCCCGGACGGTGCGAGAACCTGCGCCACCGCCCCTTGTGCGCCGAACGCCACGGCGAACATTCCGAATGAAAAATTGACCATCGCCGGCATGAAGACGGAGACGGGGTAAAACAGGATATGCGCCAGCCAGAGCAGGGCGATGACGGCAAGTGCCGCGAGCATTGGCAACGGATGCAGCAGCGCGGCGAGCGCCGACTGCCGTATACTGACGCCGACCGACCTGCGGCCCGTGACGCTCACCATCACGAAATAGCTGCTCGTGAGCGCAACGAAGACGCTGGCAACCAGGCTGACGGTCAGCGGCACGGCGTAGATCAGGGCATCCTGGGCATAGGTCCCATAGGTGATGATCGCATAAGTGCCGGCGGACACGGCGCCCGCGGTCACGATGGCCCAGAGGCTTGCCCGCAGCGCATGGTCGCGCATCGCCTCCAGGAAATCCCTGAGCAGGTAGACATTGCGGTCCTCGACGATCAGGCGGCAGACATGCGCCATGGCAAACAGCGCGGCCGGCAGTGTCACCAGCGGCAGGCTTGCAGCCAGGAAAAGGAGGTTCAGCTTGACCAGCTCCCACCATTCCCGGCGCAAGATGTCCGCAATCAGTGCAAGACCGGTCTTTGCCGGTGCATCCTTGGGGATGCCCTTGCCTTCCTTCGTCCAGAATGCCTCCAGCCACTGCATGGCGCGTCTCCGCAAGCCGGTTAATAGAGGATCGACCGCTCCGTCGTCGGATCGAACAGTTGCGCATTGGTCATGTCGGCGGTCAGCGTCACCGCGTCGCCGATGCGCGCGCGAAACCGTGGCGAGACGCGGGCGATCATGGCCCGTTCACCGGCAATCAGGTTGAGGTGGATTTCCGAGCCCATCGGTTCGGCGAGTTCCACCACAGCCTTGAAGGCGCCGGTATTGGCCGGGTCGATGTCGCCCGGTGCCAGTTCATGAAAGTTTTCCGGACGGATGCCGAGGATCACCGGGCGGCCCTCATAAGCCGCAATCCGGCTCTGGTCGAAACTCTGCGGCAGCGGCAGAACCTGGCCGTCGACATCGGCGACGAAACGACCGTTCTCTCGGCGGATCGTCGCTGGCAGCAGGTTCATTTGCGGCGCGCCGATGAAACCGGCGACGAACATGTTGACCGGACGGTCATAGAGGTTCTGCGGCGTATCCACCTGCTGGATATGGCCGTCCTTCATCACGACGATGCGATCGGCCATGGTCATGGCTTCCACCTGGTCATGCGTCACGTAGATGAAGGTGGCGTCCAGTCGCTTGTGCAGCTTGGTGATTTCCGCGCGCATGGTGCCGCGCAGCTTGGCATCCAGGTTGGACAGCGGTTCGTCCAGCAGGAAGACCGCCGGATTGCGCACCATGGCGCGGCCGAGCGCGACGCGCTGGCGTTGCCCGCCGGAAAGCGCTTTCGGCTTGCGGTTCAACAGATGGGTGATGTCGAGGATCTTCGCCGCCTCCTGCACCTTGGCGTCGATGATCTCGCGCGAGGCTTTGCGCAGCTGCAGGCCGAACGCCATGTTCTTGTAGACCGTCATATGCGGATAGAGCGCATAGTTCTGGAAGACCATGGCGATGTCGCGGTCCTTGGACGGCACGTCGTTCATCAGGTCGCTGCCAATGACCAGTTCGCCGCCGGAGATTTCCTCCAGGCCGGCGATCATGCGCAGCGTCGTGGATTTGCCGCAGCCGGAAGGGCCGACCAGGATGATGAATTCCTTGTCGGCGATTTCCAGGTCGATATCGTGCACCACGGTCAGCGCGCCGAAGCTCTTGTTCAGTTTTTTCAGCGAGATGCTGGCCATGACGTCCTCACGCAATCACCAATAGGAAGACCAGCGGCGCGAGAGCCGCGTCAGTGCTTCCATGTAATAATAATCCCCCCAGGACACGCACTCATCGACGCCTTCGCCGCGGCAGGTGTTGTGCTGGGTCTTCTTCGAATAGGTGCCGTGCAGCACAAGCCCGTTGGAGAGGGCGGGATCCTTCACGGCGTAGTGGTCGGTCAGGCTCTTCATTATCCGGCGGGCGAGATCGCGGTAATGGGCGGCATCTGCCTCTTCGACCAGGTCTGCCATTTCCAGAAGCCCGCAGGCGACGATGGAGGCCGACGAACTGTCGCGCGGTTCATCGGAGCCTTCGGTGAAGATCAGATCCCAATAGGGCACGAGATCGGCGGGCAGCCGGTTCAGGTAGAAGGCCAGCAACCGTTCGAAGGCCTCGCGATAGGCGGGAAGCCGTTCATAGCGGTAGGACAGCGCCATGCCGGCAATGCCCCAGGCCTGGCCGCGCGCCCAGAAACTGTCGTCGCTATAGCCCTGCTTGGTGGCGCCGCGCACAGGTGCCCCGGTTTCGGGGTCCATGTAGAAGGTATGATAGGTGGAATCGTCAGGCCTGACCGAATGGGCGAGCGTGGTTCGCGCATGGGTCAGCGCGATCTCGCGGTATTTGTCGTCGCCTGTCTCCCGTGTCGCCCAGTAGAGCAGCGGCAGGTTCAAGAGGCAGTCGATGATGTAGCGGTATTCGTTCGGATTGCCCTTGCGGCCCCAGGCCTGGATGAAACCGCCGACCGGCTGGTATCGCTCGATCAGTTGATCGGCAGCCAAGAGTGCGGCCTTGCGACCGTCCTCGTCGCCCACCAGCTTCCAGGCGGCGATGCAGGAGGGCGAATAGAGAAAGCCCATGTCGTGATGGTCCGTCTCGATCCGGTGTTCGATCCGGTGGAGAAAGCTCTGCACCTGGATCTGCGCGGCATAGCGGAACAGCTTGTCGCCGGTGTGCTCGTAAGCCAGCCAGATCTCGCCCGGCCAGAAGCCCGCCGTCCACTGGTCGTTGGCAACCGCCGGATAGATATTGCCGACGCTCGAATGGTTCTGCGCCGCATAGGTGAAGGTGGGAAGATTACGGCGCACCTGCGCGACGGCGATGTCGAGGGCGGCTTTCACCTCTTTCTCGGTGATCGGCTGCGGAGCGAGTTTCGAAACGGCATTCATGGCATCAACCCTTGAGACCCGACGAGGCGACGCCTTCGACAAAGAAGCGTTGCAGCGCCAGGAAGACGACGAGGACGGGAATGAGCGCCACGACGGAGGCCGCCATGATCAGCCCGTATTCGGCGGAATATTGCGAAATGAACATGCGAAGCCCGATCTGGATGGTCTTGAGCTCCGTCTTCGTCAGGTAGATCATCGGCCCGAGGAAATCGTTCCAGGTGGTGACGAAGGTGAAGATGGTGAGCGTCGAGAGCGCCGGCTTCGACAGCGGCAGCATGATCTTTGCCCAGATCTGGTACTCGTTCATGCCGTCGATGCGCGCCGCCTCGCAGAGTTCGGTCGGGATCGACATATAGAACTGCCGCATCAGGAACACGCCGAAGGCGGTGAAGGCCTGCAGGCAGATGAGGGCCAGGTGCGTGTTGTTGAGGCCAAATTCCCGCATCAGCAGGAATTGCGGCACCATATAGACCTGCCAGGGCATGGCAATCGTAGCGATATAGCCGAGAAACAGGGTGTTCTTGTAGGGAAAGTGCAACTTGGCAAAGGCATAGGCCGCAAAGCTCGAGGTCAACAGCTGCAGCAGCGTGACGATGATCGTCAGCTTCGACGTGTTGTAGATGAAGAGGGCCAGCGGGATCTTCGTCCAGATATCGACATAGTTTTGCCAGCGTGGATGGGACGGAATCCACTCGATCGGGAAGGCAAAGACATCGCGGTCGAGCTTCAGCGAGGCCGACAGCATCCAGGCGAATGGGAGGAGCATGATGATGGTGACGACGATCACGGTCAGATAGACAGCGACCGTCGCGGGCTTGATCTTCTTTCCGGTAATTCTCATCGGCTCAATCCTCCCGCTGGCGGCGGAACTGGACGACGGTCACGACCAGAACCAGAAGGAACAGAACGAGCGCGATCATGCTGGAATAACCGAGATCCCAGGAGATGAAGGCTTCGTTGTAGATGTGATAGACCAGCACGAGCGTTGAGGTGCCGGGCCCGCCCTGCGTGATCATGTAGACCTGGTCGAACACCTTGAAGGACTGGATGGTCAGCATCACCGTCACAAAGAAGGTGGTGGGCGCCAGCTGCGGCAGCGTCACGTGGATGAACTTCTGCCAGGCATTGGCACCGTCGAGGCCCGCTGCCTCGTAAAGCTCGGAATTGATGCCCTGCAGGCCGGCGAGATAGATCACCATGTAGTAACCCATGCTCTTCCAGATACCGAACAGGATGACGGTCACCATGGCCCAGTGCCGGTCGGCCGCCCAGCCGGGCAGATCCTCCGGCGGAATGCCGATCGTGTAGAGCAGCATGTTCACCGGCCCCATCTCGGGGTTGAACACCATGTTCCAGACCACGGCGACGGCCACCAGCGAGGCGACATAGGGAAAGAACATCGCCGTGCGGAAAAAATCGCGTCCGAAAATCTTCTGATTCAGCAGGATGGCGAGCCCGAGCGCGCAGGCGAGCGTCAACGGCACCGAGACCGCCGTGTAGATGATCGTGTTCCAGAAGGCGTCGATGAAGGCGCGGTCTTCGAACAGACGCCAGAAGTTGTCGAGGCCGGCAAACTCGATCGGGTTCGAGCCGTCCCAGTGCATGAAGGCCAGCGCGAAGGCGAACAGGATGGGGCCGAGCGTAAAGACGGCAAACCCCAGGAAGTTCGGCGCGATGAAGGAATAGGCGATCAGCGCATTTTCGATTCGCCGGCGGCGCCGCGAGACGACCCGCACCTTCCGCGGGGCCTTCACGTCTGCCCGGTTGTCTGACAGTGCTGGATTGGCAAGCGTCACCAGCTTTCCTCCCGGCTTCGTTGACGTTTCAAAGCCCATGCAAGTTCTGCAATTTACAGGGCGCCGCGTTACAACACGCGCCCTGCCTCCTGAGCACTGCATAGCACATCCGCATCATTGGTCAAACAACTTCTCATGCGGTCAGACAAATGTGATGGATAAAACAAAATAGGTATGATAGGACCGATTGTGTCACGCCGGAGGGAGAGGGCATGTTTGCCGGGCGCATTGCAGACTTCAAAGGCCCGTTGGGAGATTTCCGACCGGACAGCATGCCGGATGGGGCTGGCCTGTCGCGGCCGCTCCCCGACTGGATCGCCGATGCACTGAGGGCGGCTGGCGAAGCGGCCGCTGCGGACACCTGGCCGCAGATCCGCGCTTTCGACTACCGGGAATATGGAATCAACGGCAACCGGTCCCGCTTCGAGACGCTGTATTTCCGTCGCCGCCTGATGCTGAATGATCTGGTGCTCGCCGAATGGGCCGAGGGGAGCGGACGATTTCTCGACGCCATCATCGACGGCCTTATCCTGATCTGCGAGGAAAGCGGCTGGCAACTGCCCGCCCACAATGCCTACGAGCGCGGCGGCAAGCGGCACTCGCTGCCCGATCCGGACGATCCGGTGATCGATCTGTTCGCGGCGGAAACGGCGGCGATCCTTTCGACCACGCTTCATCTGTTGCGCGCAAAGCTTGATGCGATCGATCCCGCGGTGGTGCCGCGGGTGGAGCAGGAGATCGACCGTCGGATCTTCAAACCCTACCTCGTGCGCCATTTCTGGTGGATGGGCCAAGGCGATGAACGCATGAACAACTGGACGGCCTGGATCACCCAGAACGTCCTGTTGAGCGCCTTCACCCTGCCCACTTCTCTGCCACTGCGTCGCGCGATCCTGCCGAAGGCGTTGCAGAGCCTCGACGCGTTCCTCAAGGACTATGCGGAGGATGGCGCCTGCGAAGAGGGTGTCGTCTATTACCGCCACGCCGGGCTTTGCCTGTTCGGCGCGATGACCATCCTCAATCAGGTCGCGCCGGATCTCGTTGCGCCGCTCTGGCAGGAGCCGAAGATCCGCAACATCGCGGAATTCATCTGCCATATGCATGTCGGCGGCGATTACTACTTCAATTTTGCCGATTCCTCTGCGGTCGTGCCGCCCTGCGGTGTCCGCGAATTTCTCTTCGGCCAGGCAGTCCAGTCGCAAAGACTGATGGATCTGGCCGCATCGCACATTGAGCGGGATGCCAATCGGCTGATGCCGAGCGAGTGGAACCTCTGGTATCGGCTGCAGGCAGTCCTGTGGGCGCCGGATATCCTCAAGCGCAAGGTCACCGCGCCGGCTCGATCCGATCATTGTTTTCCCGGTATCGGTCTTGCGATCGCCCGCGACGAGCATTTCGCGCTTGCCGTCAAGGGTGGCCATAACGGCGACAGCCACAATCACAACGATGTCGGCAGCGTGATCCTCTACAAGGATGCAAAGCCGCTGCTCATCGATGTCGGGGTCGAAACCTATACGGCGAAAACTTTTTCTCCGCGTCGTTACGAGATCTGGACGATGCAATCGGCCTATCACAACCTCCCGACGTTTGACGGGGTGATGCAGTGTGACGGCGACCATTTTCGTGCGGCAGGCATGGAGGTACGGTTCGAACCGGAGATCGCCGAAGTAGCACTGGAGATCGCCGGCGCCTATCCGGCAGAGGCCGGGTTGAGGCACTATCGGCGCACGGTACGGCTGCTGCGCGGACGCGCGGTCGAAATTCATGACCAGTATGACGGAGATCGCCCAGCCACGCTGTCCCTGATGACACTGGCCGAACCGGAGATCGAGGGCAGCCTCATCCGGCTTGGACAGCTCGCCGAGATCCGTGTCGAAGGGGCTGGAGCGATATCCGTAGAACCCCTGGATATTGTCGATCCCCGATTGCGGCAGAGCTGGCCGGAGCGGATTTATCGCCTGCTGGTGCCGTTTGGCGGGTCCGCCCTGACGCTTTCGATCATCTAGAAAGAGATACGCATGCAACTGTCCCTCACGGTCATCGACGCCACCGGCAACACGAAGGCACAAGCTCACGGCATGGAAGAAGTGCTTTTGGTCCACCAGGCGGTCTACGAGGAGGGGGATCGATTGATCGTCCAGAGTTCGGAACCTGGCTTCGTCAGTCTGGCGCTGGATGTGGCGGTAATGCCGGCACTTCTCTACCTCAAGACGACATCCTTCGAATTCACCATCCCGTTTTCCGAAAAGCGGATGCCCTATCCGCCGCAGGCCTTTTCGGGCTCGCTGCACCGTCTGCATGTTCGCAGCGCCAGATCCGGTGAGATTGCGGCCCGGCGCAATCTTGCGCTGAACCCTCTCGACCAGCACGGCAACCAGTCGCTGTTTCCGCGCGCGATTGCCAATGTCGAAACGCGCGGCGAGGCGCAGTTTGCCGCCCGCAACGCCATCGACGGCGAGAAGGCGAGCTTCGATCACGGATCCTGGCCTTTCACCAGCTGGGGCATCAATCGCGACCCCGCAGCAGAATTGACCGTGGAGTTTGGCCGCCTCGTCCTGGTGGACGAGGTTGCGCTATATCTGCGCGCAGATTTTCCGCACGATGCCTGGTGGGAAAGCGCAAGCGTAACATTCTCCGACGGCGAGACGATGCAGCTTCCGCTCCAGAAGTCGGGCGCCGCGCAGCGTTTTGTCATTCCCGAACGCAGGGTGGAATGGGTTCGTCTTCATTCCATGGTGAAGGCTGACGATCCCTCGCCCTATCCGGCGCTCTCGCAAATCGAAGTCTGGGGCAGGGACCCGTGAGGATCGCCGCTCAGGCGTGTGCGTTCAGACCACGCAGGTCCCGCAGCAGATCCCGATAGCGGATCTGGCTGCCGCGGAGGTGATCCTGCATCGCCGCGCGCGCACCTTTTTCGTCACCATCCGAGATGGCAACCACGACGGCCTGATGTTCCTTGTGGATCAGGCGGCGATAGGCGGTCTGGTCGGCGGCTTCGTTGCCCGCCACGATCTTCGACTGCGGAATAGCCGAGGCGCTGTGGGCCCGCAGAAACTCGATGAACAGCGGATTGTTGGTGGCGGCGGCAATGGCCATATGCAGCGCGAGATCCGCCTCACGAATGGATTCGTTGGCTTCGATGCAGCGGAGCACCTGCGCATGACAGTCGAAAATCGCCTCTTCCTGGGCCGGCGAACGGCGCAGTGCCGCAAGCCCCGCGGCCTCGATTTCCAGCGGGGTGCGAACCTCCAGAACCTCAAGGTCCGACGAAATGCGTGCCGTGTCCGGTCGAGACGACGATGGGGCAGGGATTTTTGCGTTGAGGACGAAGATCCCGGCGCCCTGGCGGACCTCTACCAGACCATCATATCGCAGCCCGGTCACCGCCTCGCGAATCACGGTGCGGCTGACGCCATGGGTTTCGGTCAGCTCGATCTCGCTCGGGAGTCGGTCGCCCGGCGCATATTGCCCGCCCAGGATATCGCTCCTGAGACGCTCGCGCACCTGCGCGACGAGCGATACACTGCCTCTTGCACCAGATTTCACCTGACTGACCCCGAATCCATCTGCCTCCCTGGGAGAACCGAAGCGCTCCGCCAGCACATTAGTACGACGAATTCGGCTGCTGTTCAACCTTTTGTCAGAATGATTCCAAATTGATCATATGACTCGCTTGCGCGGTCGTCGCTTGGGCGGGCAGCAAGGTCTTGAAACGGATGCTCACGAGGAACGCCGGGCCATCAAGGTCAGTTGCGACTCTCTATATATATGAAGGGCGCGACCCAAGACATCTGCTGCGCGATGCGCACCCTTAATTATATGAATTAACGGCGTTGCCGCTCGAGAGGCGGCTTCCCGATTCCCGTTGCCGCCGCAAGAGAGGATGCGTTCACAAGCCGTTGAATGCCGAAAATGTGATTGTTGCTCATTTACTACAGGCGACGCTTATGAACCGCCCTGAGCGCTTCTAAGTGACTATCAGTTATTGCGCATCAAGCGATACATCTGTCATTACGAGGTCAGCGCATTCAGGTGGATGAGATTCGACAGTGTCTCAGGTTTGCGTCGTAAAACAGTATTGACTGGAGGTCATTATGAACATCAAGAGCCTTCTTCTCGGCTCCGCTGCTGCACTCGCAGCAGTATCCGGCGCTCAGGCTGCCGATGCTATCGTCGCCGCTGAGCCGGAGCCGATGGAATACGTTCGCGTGTGCGATGCTTTCGGCACGGGCTACTTCTACATCCCGGGCACCGAAACCTGCCTCAAGATCAGCGGTTACGTCCGCTTCCAGGTGGACGCAGACGAGCGTGACTCGCAGCCGAACTGGAACGCCCGCACCCGCGGTCTCGTTACCTTCGCTTCGAAGTCCGACACCGAATACGGTCCGCTCGGCGGCACCATCACGGTTCGTGCATGGGCTGACGACTCCAGCAACAACCTGAACGCCAACGATGGCCAGGTTGAAATCGACGAAGCCTTCCTGACCCTCGGCGGCTTCCGCGCTGGTTACGGCTACAACTACTGGGACTTGGGCATCGTTGGTGAAACCGATGAACTCGGTTCGAACCGCATCAACCAGATCGGTTACGAAGCAACCCTCGGCGCCTTCAAGGCCGGTATCTTCGTTGACGAATTGAGCAGCCCGACCTTCACCAACAACGACACGCTCGGCGTCGAAGGCCAGATTTCTGGCGCATTCGGCCCGGTCAAGGCTGCCCTGCTCGGCGGTTACGACGTTGACCGTGAAGAAGGTGCCGTTCGTGGTATCCTGAGCGCCGCTATCGGCCCGGGCACGCTCGAAGGTGCAGTGGTCTATTCGTCCGGCAACAACGCTTACTACTCGGCTTCCGAGTGGGCCTATGCCGTAGCTTACGAAGCTGCTGTGACTGACAAGTTCAAGATCACCCCCGGCTTCCAGTACTGGGACAACATTGCCTGGAACAGCAACCTCGACGGCTGGAAGGCCGGCGTGACGCTCGACTACGCAATCACCCAGGGCTTTGCTGCCAAGGTTTCCGTACAGTACACCGAGCGTGACGATGTCAACGCCGGCGACGGTTACACCTCGGGCTTCTTCCGCCTGCAGCGTTCGTTCTAATCCCTACGGATTGGATGGAGAAAGCCCGGGACATCCGGGCTTTTTCTTTTTTGAATCAATTATTTGATGATGATTCAATTTTAGTGACGATCAAAAAAAATCTTCACTTCACACCTTTTCTCCGAGACAAAACGGCGCCAATAAGCTAAAGATGATATGTAGTTATATGTCGCTCTGATCCACCCCGTACCCTCGGGAGAGCCATAAAACTCCAGTCCAAGTTCTCGTTGATTGCGAGATCGAAATCTCCTCGGCACTGCCGGGGAGATTTTTTTTGAGGGCCAGGGGCCCCGTCCGCCAATGGACCCTGCGGCGCGGAACAATGGCGCGTGATGTGCGTATGATCTCCGGAAAAAGGAGAAACGATGCGCAAGATCGGTCGAGTGCGAGACATCCGACGGTATCCCGTCAGTTCGGTCGGCGGAGAAGTCATGCGGACCGTAGAGGTTTTGCCCGGCGGTATTGTCGACGACCGGAAGTTCGCCTTATTCGATGCGTCCACCGGTCTTGCCGCTGCGCCGGAACGTGAGATGCGCTGGCGTCCAGCCGTTTTTCTCTCAGCATCACAACCGCCCGATGGATTGCCCGTTCTGCATTTCCCGGACACAACAGCTTACGCCCTTGATGATCGAGCCCTTGCCGAACACCTTGCATCGTATTTCGGTTTTGCCGTCGCACTCGGGATCTACGGCGATGCTGATGTCAGATTTCCTGTCGTGTCCAATCGCTACCAGCCTGCTCCGCTTCACCTGGTGACATCCGCCTCGCTTGAGGCTCTGCAGAATGTCGCCGGCCTTTCATCGATCGATCCACGCCGCTTCAGGCCGTCTGTCGTCATCGATACGGAAGACGGAGAAGGGTTTCTGGAAAATGCGTGGATCGGTCAACGCATCCGCATCGGAGATCTGCATGTCGATGTCACCGATGCGACACGGCGCTGCGGCATGACGCTGATCGCTCAGCCTGGTCTCGATGAGGAACCCGAGATACTGCGGGGGATCATGCGTCACAACCGGCGCAATCTCGGTGTTTACGCCACGCCGTGCGCGTCGGCGACAATGACCGTCGGTGACGATGTCTATGCAGAGACCTGAAAAAGGCGCTCCGCAAAGACAGAATTAATATCATTCAGAATTGCTTGTGCGACCGTCTCGCCGATATCGCGGGCGCTGGTGATGCCTTGGACGAAAGGCTCCTTATGCAGCAAGAAGGCGATTGCCGCACAGTAAAGCCGTGCATTCGACTTGAGGTCGAGGCGGGGGCGGTAATGCTCGTCGACGTCTATTCCCCCTGTGCGCACGATATGAGGATTGCGGTTTGACAGAAGCAGCGTGTCGGCTTCGTGTGTCGCCGATGCCTTGACGCTGCCCTGCGCGACCAATGTCGGAAAGGGCAGGTCTGTCGCCGATAGTGTTTCCTGGCCGGTTGCATCGATGAAAGCCGAGAACGCATGCACAGTGCCAGCGACGGTAATTTCCGCGCCCCGGTCCAAGCCGTCTTCGGCCGTCCTGATCTCATAGTCCTCTCCGAGCTTCAGGATGGAGAGCTTGCCCGCCCGGGCGAGCGCCAGCACGCGCCGGATCGTGGTCAGCGGCACGGTGGCATAGTCATCGATAAAAATGCTTTTGAAGTGCCGGTGAAATCGCTTCAGGTCTGTCGTATCGAGGTGCGGGATGACACGCGCCACGATTTCGTGCGTGATCAGGATCGCGTAACGCCAGGGTACCGTATAGTGCTTGTGTCGATTTTCTTCGGCTTCCGCGAGATTCTGTGCCGCCCAGACAAAGGGGTCGCTATCTCTCCGGTCTGCGTAATAGGCCCCCGGAAAGCTCTCGACGGTCAGATGGGATAAGCCGATCCTGGCCGCATAGTCCGGGTCGGCCGCAAGAATTTCCTGCCGGAACAGATTAAAAACATCATCAAGCAGGTCATGGCGGCCCGTGGCGATCAGGGCATCGACGGCCTCTTGCGTGCACACGCGCGGCGTGACGTAGGGAAGGGGGCAGTAAAAATCAGCTTCCGGAAGAATGCCCTTGCGCGACATCAAAGTGGCGCGGAACTCCTCGGTGTCCGTCGCTGGCTGATATTGCAGGTCGCCGGCGGCATCGGCGTAGAACATGCCATGTGCCGTGGCGACCGTCATCAGCGCATCAAGACCGCTCAGCGAAGTCCCGAGAATCCCAACGCTCTGATTGCGGATGGATCTAAGGACGGCTGCCGGCCAGGGGGACACGAAATAACCCGGGCGGACTTCGGTTGTCTCGGGCCAGTTGTGGCCGGTGGCCATGACGACATGATCGAACATCGTGTCCTCGTTGCCATCCGGACCGCCGACCTGCAGGCGAATTCCGTCTGTCTGGACTTCAATGTCCAACACCTTGTGTTGGGCAAGCACAGAAACATCGTGGCCACGCTCGGCCGCCAAGGTGAGCATACGTTCAAACTGTGCCTGCATGTAATCACCAAGAACGAGGCGCGGATAGAATTCGCGCTCATCGATCGCCTCCCGTCGGATGCCGTGCCGCGCCAGGGTATCGTCATCCTGTCGGTGCAGCCATGCAACCAATGTCTCGTTGAACGCCGGCAATTCGATACTCGGAATGTTGGAGAGCATCGCCGGATCGTTCATGTCGGGATGATAGGGTGTGCCCTTGCCCGGTTCGTTCTCCGCTTCAAAAAGTGTGATCGAAAGCGGAACGGTCGATGTGATGAGCTGCTTGAACGTGTAGAGGCCGGTTGGGCCGGTCCCGATAATGGCAATTCTTGGAAGCATAGAGTGTACTCGCTATCCCGCAGACGATCCTGCGGCGGATGCAGGGGAATGCACGGCGAAAGCCGTTGTTCCATGGCACCGACGGGTTCGCCGACTGGTAGCCCGTCGCATCGGGGGCGGCCTTGAATGCGGCTCGCGTAGGCCAAGCGTCGTCGGGACGGACGGGCATCAAAAGCGGCATCGATGGACAGGGAAATATCATCCGCTTTCGTGGGTCGAATATCCGGAAAAACTAAAAGTTGACTTTTTCTGCCGGATCCACTATTTCTGGTTTATCGATCTTTTGCTTGCTGAGCTTTGCTTGTTGCGCGTCTGGCACCGCGTCCTGAACGAATTTCCCTCTCAAAACATCGCCAATCACCATCCGCGGAGCACTTGCTTCTGCGGTCGATCAACAATGCTTTGAAAGGGTTCATCATGACCACGGGCACCGTAAAATGGTTCAATTCCACCAAGGGCTTCGGCTTCATCCAGCCTGACAATGGCGGCGCGGATGCGTTCGTCCATATCTCGGCTGTCGAACGCGCCGGAATGCGCGAAATCGTCGAAGGCCAGAAGCTGGGTTACGATCTGGAGCGCGACATGAAGTCGGGCAAGATGTCGGCCTGCAACCTGCAGGCTGCCTAACACGCTCAACCTTCGCTTCACCGGCGCCACGGATGTACTGGCACGGCGGAAGACGGAAGGGTTAAAAGGCCGGGCGAGAGTCCGGCCTTCTGTTTATCTTCATCCTATCTGGAGACCTTGATGGTACAGACATACTCGAAATCGCGGCAGCAGGCGGAGATCGCGTTCCAGCGAACCCAGGTGCCTGCAGAAGCCAACGCGGAGGCCGCTCATCGCATCGACGATGAAGCGGATCGCCTGCGGGCGAAGACCGCGAGACTGCGGGAGGCGCGCCTCAATCGTGATGCCCCGCAAACGCAAGCGCCATAGACCGCCCTTTCGTCAATGGCGCTGACCGCAGTCGTCCTGAAAGAGAAGTTCATCGAGAATGGACCGAATGCCTTCCGGCGTTCCATTCAGAGAATAATGCGAGCCCGGCGCTTCGTCCGTGACGACGAAAACATGCGGCACCCTCTTGAGGGTCATCATCTCCGAGAGATCGAACAGGTAACTGGCGCGCAGCTTGATATCGAGAAGCGCCCCGGCGGCGCAATGATCGATGATGTCCACGATCGGTGGATAGTCATCATGAACGATGAGCTTGCAGCCCTCGCGTTCCCATGCATGGCAGGTTTCGGCCGTCATCATGCCGGGGGAAATAAACACCGCGATCCGATACAGCACCATACATTGCCTTGATTGCCTGACCCGCAAGCACCTTCCGTTTCCGATATTGGTCCTTCAGAGGACAATTCAACAGAAGAGTCCTGAGAAACCGTTCGCGGCGTAAGGCCAGTTGTTCCGCTTCTGATGGATGCTGTAAGGCAGAGCGCCAATCGTTCTGGGATGAACATACCTGCCGCTGCCGTTCTATGAGCGCTTAACCCCGGGATGGGAAAACGTGTGTGGCGGAAAAGCCCTGCCGTTTCGGGCAGGGCTTGAGACGGTGTCACACCTTGCAGGCCTGCACGGCGCCTGGCAATTGGCTCCACGCGGCATACCAGCTGTTGAACAGGGCGAACTGCGCCTCGACATAACCGCGCTGGCTCTCGCTCAAGACGTCGGTCTCGATGAAATGCAGCGCATACTCTGCGTCGCCCTTCAGCACCATCATGTGCTTGAAGTAGAGGACGAGATCCGGGCCTTCATCGAACGACGAAAGCACGGCGAGGGCTTCTTCGAGTTCCTTGGCGCGAACGCGCGCATCCGCATCACCCTTGGCGGCGGCCTCAGCGAGGTTGCACAGATGAAGCACTTCCTTCGGCAGGACGTTGCCGATGCCGGTGATCGCGCCGGTTGCGCCGCAGTTCACGTAACCATGGTAGACGGCGGTATCGACGCCGATCATCAGCGAGACGTCGTCATCGCGGCTGGTGATGTTTTCGGCCGCATAGCGCATGTCGGCAGGCCCGCCGAACTCCTTGAAGCCGACGAGGTTCGGATGTTCGGCGCGCAGGGCGAAGAAGAGGTCCGCACGCGTCGCAAAGCCATAATAGGGGCTGTTGTAGATGACGGCGGGCAGGTCGGGCGCGGCAGACAGGATGGCCTTGAAATGCGCCTTCTGCGCAGCAATGACCGATCCGCGCGACAGGACACGGGGGATGACCATCAGGCCCTTCGCGCCCACCTTCTGTGCATGGGCGGCCAGTGCCACGGCGGAGCCGGAGTTGATGGCGCCCGTACCGACGATGACGGGAATGCCGGCCTCGACCAGCCGCTCGACCCCTTCCATTCTCTGGGCATCCGTCAGAAGCGGCCAGTCGCCCATGGAACCGCAGTAGACGACGGCGGACATGCCGGCCTCGATCAGTTGCCGGGCTTTCCTGACGAGCGCGTCGAAATCCGGCGTGCGGTCGTCCTTGCAGGGGGTCATCAGGGCCGGCACGACGCCGGAAAAGATCGAAGCTTTCATGTTGGTTCCTTGGCGCCGGCGGTTTGGTCCGGCCTCGAGCAGAGAGTGGTTATCATGGACGGCGCCCCCTCATCGGAGGGGACGCCGCGCCGGGTCTTGACGTTCGGCCTCGTCGTAGCGGAGGCTCAGAGGGTGGCGCCGAGCTTGCGCAAGTCGGCGAGGTTAGGGGCCTTTGGCAGCCAGATCTTGTCGTATTCCGCAATCACCTTTCCGGCGTCCGCGACCTGGACTTCCTTGACGGTGATGACCTTCTTGAACTCTTCCAACAGCTTTGCTTCGTTTGCAACGGTGGCATCGATCTGTGCGTCCAGCGCGTCCTTGGTCAGCGCCGTGATCAGTTCGCGGTCGGAGGCGGAGACATCCTTCCAGACACGTCCTGAGGCCAGAGCAACACAGGGCATGAAGATCGCATTCATCTTCAGCATCGTCTTCGACACCTTGTCGAAACGCTGGTTCCAGGAGAAATCGAGGTCGGCCTCAAGGCCGTCCACCTGTCCGTTCGACATCGCATCGAACACCTGCGGCGTCGGGATCGGCGTGGGGGCGGCGCCCAGGATCTGGTAGAAGTCGCGATAGGCGGGCGTGGTGTTGATACGCAGCTTCAGGCCGTTCAGGTCATCAAGACCGCCGATCTCCTTGGCGGTGAACACCACGCGCATGGTGGTGATGCCCCAGGCAAGGCCAAGCGTTCCCGTTTCCTTGGGCAGCACATCCAGCATCTTCATCGCCATCGGATCGCGCACGAGCTTTGCGACCTTGGCCGTCGAATCGACGAGATAGGGCGCATTGATGGCCGCGATGGAGGGGATGCGTGAACCGAGTTCAGCGGTCATGATCCAGCCGAAATCGAGAGAGCCGGCCTGCATCTGCTGCAGCATGGCTGCTTCCGTGCCAAGCTGGTTGGCCGGAAAAACGGCGAGATCAAGCCGTCCCTTCGTTTCCGCCTTCAGACGTTCACCGACCTTCAGGGCCGCGTTGTTCCACGGGTGGCCGGGCGGCGTGGTGATGCCGAGGCGGAAGGTGCGCGTGTCCTGTGCCCGCAGCACGTTCGGCACGAAAAGTGTCGAGGCACCGGCGGCGGCAAGGGTGGTGTTGCGAAGGAAGCTTCTGCGGGAAATCGTCATTGGTTCATCCTCTGGTTTTTGTGGTTGGCCTGACAGTCACTTGACGAAGAAGGTCGAGATGGCGGGGAAGATGGAGAGCAGCACCAGCAGTGCGCATGCGGCAAAGAAGAAGGGGAGCGTCACGATGAACATCTTGCCGGGCTTTGCACCGGTCACCGCCGCCGCCACGAAGAAGCACAGTCCGACCGGCGGGGAGAGAAAACCGAGGACGAGGTTGATCACGACGACAACGCCGAAATGCACGGGATCGATGCCATAGACCTCGGTTGCGATCGGCAGCAGGATCGGCACCGTCATGATCAGGCCTGGAGCGCCGTCGATCACGGTCCCGATCACCAGCAAAATCACATTGACGAGCAACAGGAAGGTGATCGGATCGGACGCAATGGTCTGCACCCAGGCAGCCACCTGCTGCGGAATCATGCCGTAGACAAGAACCCAGGAGAAGACCGCAGCGGCGGCGACCAGCAGCAGCACGACGGAGGAATAGATCCCCGCCCGCAGCAGCATCTTCGGCAGTTGTGCAAGGGAAAGCTCGCCGATCCAGAAGCGTCCGACGAGAATGGCCGCAACCACGCCGACCGCTGCGGCCTCCGTCGGGTTGGCAAGGCCGGCCAGGATCGAACCGACGATGATGATCGGGATCGACAGCGTCGGAAGCGCCCCGACGATGATCTTGAAACGTTCGCGAAGGGTGCGCCGTTCGCCGCGCGGGTAGTCATAGACCAGCCAGCCCATCAGGAAGATGATGATGCAGAAGATGACGGTCAGGAGAATGCCCGGGACCATGCCGGCCGCCAGCATGTCGCCCACCGGCACCTGGGCCAGCACGGAATAGACGACGAACATGATCGACGGAGGAATGATCGGACCGAGCATGCCGGCATAGGCCGTCAAACCTGCTGCAAAGGTCTTGTCATACCCCTTCTTCTCCATCTCCGGCACCATCATCTGCGCCATGATGGCAACCTGCGCCGTCGCCGACCCAAGGATCGAGGAGACGAACATGTTGGCGATCAGGTTGACATAGGCGAGACCGCCCTTCATCGCGCCGATCATGGCCATCGTCATGTCGATGATGCGGCGCGTAATGCCGCCGCCGTTCATCACCTCTCCGATCAGCACGAACAGCGGGATGGAGATCAGGCCGTAATTATCGACACCACCGAACAGTTGAACGGGGAAGCTCTGGAAAAGCAGCGTATTGCCGCTCGCCCAGATGTAGATGGCGGCGGAAATGCAGAGGCAGAGGCCGATCGGCACGCCAACGAGCATTATGACCAGAAAAGCCGCGGTCGTGATCATCTCAGTTCACTCCCTCGGCGGTGGTGAAGTCCGAACGGACCGTCTTCGGCGCAAGCCCGAGCTCCTCCACCAGGTTGGCGGCGGTATGAAGCGTCAGTGTCACGGCAAACAGGGGAACGACCAGGCTGACGATCCATGTCGGCCAGTTCAGCGTCTGGGTATGCTCGGTATAGAGAAAGTTGAAGCTCTCCGCAGCGTATTCGCGGGCATCGAAACCGGCAGATGCGATGCCGATCGGATCCATCCACGCCCAGCACATCGCGACCAGCCCGATCGCAAAGAGGAGGGCAATGAACGTGGCCAGTGCCTGTAGCCGCCCGGCATTGGCCGGAGACAGCTTTTCGCTCAGCAGCGTCACGGCGAAATCGAGCCTGAGACGTGTCAGGGCCGATCCCCCGATGAAGGTCAGCCAGACCACCGCATAAACGGCGGCCTCATCCACCCAGTAGAGCGGGGCGCCGGCATAGCGTGTCACAACGTTCAACAGGATCAGGCCCATCACCAGAGCCATGAAAAAGGCGACCGCCCTTTTCTCGACAGCGAGAATGCCTTCCGAGACTGCAATCAGTCCGCGGACGGGAACGGCGGGGCGTCCGCCGCGAGGCCCTGTGGAGGTGTGATTCATTTTGCTATCGTTCCCTCGAATTTCGTATAATGTAGATTTTATACATTTTGAAAGTCAACTGGCTTTTTTGCGGATTTCGTGTAGCTGGATGCCATGGCACTGAAGCTGAAACACAAGACACTCTCCGGGGCGCTGATGGACGAGATCCGTCAGGCGATCCTCTCCGGCCGTTTTGCGGCCGGCACGCAGCTACGCCAGGATGCGCTGGCAGAGACCTATGGCGTGAGCCGGATTCCGGTGCGCGAGGTGCTCTTCCAGCTGGAGGCGGAGGGGCTTGTGAAGATCCTGCCGCAGAAGGGTGCGATCGTCTCGGAGCTGTCGAGATCGGAGATCGACGATGTGTTCGATCTGCGCCTGCTCTTGGAACCGCGCCTGCTGCTCGCATCAGCACCACGTCTGCAGGAGGCGGATTTCGTTGCGCTGGACGAAAAGCAGGCCGAATATGTGCGCGCCATCGCCATGGGACAGGTCAATGACTATGGGCGGCTGAACGCCGACCTGCACATGGCCATGTATCACCGTGCCGAGATGCCACGCAGCCAGCAGATCGTTGCCTCGCTGTTGCAGACGAGCGATCGTTATACACGTCTGCAGCTGTCCAACAGCGCGGCGATGGACAAGGCGATGGCCGAACACGCGGAACTCATCCGTCTGCTGCGGGAAGGGCAGTGGGAACGCTCTGCAGATTTGCTTCGCAATCACATCGCGACGGTGCGGACAGACCTGATCAAGGTCGTCTCGGGTCAGTGAGTGGCCGCCCACCGCGCACCGACCTCATCAACGTCTTATCGAAACCCTGCCGCGCGAGGTATCGCAGGGCAGGGTCTGATCTCATGGTCGTTGCCGACCGCCAGGGTTCTTCAGGCGGACGGGCTAACGTCCGTAGAGGTTTTCGTAGGTCTGGCGCAGGATATTCTTCTGAACCTTGCCCATGGTGTTGCGGGGAAGTTCGTCCTGGAAGAGGATGCGTTTCGGCTGCTTGTAGCGCGCCAGCCGCGGCTCGAGATGCATGAGGATCGCCCGCTCATCGACAGCCGCCTCAGGCTTTTTGACGACGACAGCGGTGACGCCTTCTCCAAGATCCGGATGCGGCACGCCGATGACGGCGCTTTCCTCGACGCCCTCGATCTGATCGATCTCCGTCTCGACCTCCTTGGGGTAGACATTGTAGCCGCCGGAAATCACCAGGTCCTTGCCCCGGCCGACAATATGAACATAGCCGCGCTCATCCACCTTGCCGAGATCACCGGTGATGAAGAAACCGTCGGTACGGAATTCCGCCGCGGTCTTTTCCGGCATGCGCCAATAGCCCTTGAAGACGTTCGGCCCCTTCACCTCGATCATGCCGGTCTCGCCATCGGCGACGGCTGCGCCCGTCTCGGGGTCGGTCACACGAAGAGAAACGCCGGGCAGCGGAAACCCGACCGTCCCGGCGATGCGTTCGCCGTCATAGGGGTTTGAGGTGTTCATGTTGGTCTCGGTCATGCCGTAGCGTTCCAGAATGGCCTTGCCCGTCATGGCCTGAAACTGGCGATGGGTCTCGGCCAGCAGCGGCGCGGAACCGGAGATGAAGAGCCGCATTCCGACCGTCGCCTCGCGAGTCAGGCGCGGCGACTGGACGAGGCGGACATAGAAAGTCGGCACGCCCATCATCACCGTCGAGCTGGCCATCAGGGACAAGGCCTCGTCCGCATCGAACTTCGGCAGGAAATACATTGAGGCGCCGGAAATCAGCGTCACGTTCGAGGCGACGAACAGGCCATGCGTGTGGAAGATCGGCAGGGCATGGATGAGGCGGTCCGCGCTGGTGAAGCGCCAGTATTCGCGAAGTGTCAGTGCATTCGACAGGAGATTGTCATGCGTCAGCATGGCGCCCTTCGATCGGCCGGTCGTTCCGGAGGTATAGAGGATCGCCGCAAGGTCGTCCGGGCCACGTGCAATATCGGAAAATACGTCGGAAGCCCCGGCTGCTGCCTCGATCATCGAACCGCCGCCCTGATCATCCAGCGTTTCGACACGCGCGCCGTGGGCGGCTGCGATCGGCCCAAGTCCTTCGCGGGATTTCGGGCTGCAGACAACGAGGCGCGGCTCTGCGTCGCCGATGAAATAGTCGAGCTCCGTGAGCGTATAGGCGGTGTTGAGCGGCAGGTACACGGCACCGGCCCGCACGCAGGCGAGATAGAGCATCAGCGCTTCCGGACTCTTCTCCACCTGCACGGCGACGCGATCGCCGGGTGTGACGCCAAGCGCGATCAACGTGTTGGCCAGCCGGCCGGACAGAGACAGCATGTCGCCATAGGACCAGATCCGTCCCGCCTTCGTTTCGATGAACGGCGCTTCGGGTTGCAACCCTTTCCGGATCGCGTCGAAAAGATGGTTGCTCATGCACGAAACTCCCTGTTGCTGTTGAGGACCTGGTGATCCTTTTGACTGTTTGACTGTGCACCGTCCAGCGGCGCCAGTGCGCGCACGCCGCGATCCGTCGGTAGATGCCTGCGCACCGAGGGGGCCGCAACCACTTCGCCACGCGCGGCAAACGCTTCGTGATTCACTTCGATGTCGTCAAGTTTGTAGAGATAGTTGACCATCAGCCCGTGTGACTGGCGCATGGCGCGACGAGATCGGTCGCCGAACAGGTTTAACTGTTCGAGACGGGCACCGTTGCCGAGATGGAAGCGGGCGACAGGATCGAGCACGCGACCATTGCGATCCCGCGCCTTGAGGAAATACCAGGCCGCGGCGTTGGCGAGCAGAGGCTGCAGCGCTTGAACACGCTCATCATCATCGGCCCAGTCCTCGCTGTCGAGGATGGCAAGCCGCTCCTGGTCCTGGCGGGTCAGGATGTCGCTCGTCTCCGCCTTGCGCTCATGGGCCAGCCACGCGGCGAAACCGGGCACTGGCGACAGCGTGACGAAGGTCGATAGTTTCGGAAACTCCCGCCGCAAGTCTTCCACGACCTGCTTGATCAGGAAATTGCCGAAGGAGATGCCGCGCAGCCCCTCCTGGCAGTTGGAAATCGAATAGAAGACAGCGGTTGTCGCTTCGCCCGCGGGCACGGTCTCGCGGCCCTCCGTCAGAACCTCGCTGATGGCTGCCGGGGTATGCCGCGTCAAAGCCACTTCGACGAAAATCAGCGGGTCATCGGCGAGCTGCGGATGAAAGAAGGCGAAGCAGCGACGATCCTCCGGCGCGAGCCGCATCCGCAATTCTTCCCAGCTGCCGATGTGGTGGACAGCCTCATAACGGATGATCTTCTCCAGGATGTCGGCGGGCGTCGACCAGTTGACCTGCTTTAGCATCAGGAAACCGCGGTTGAACCAGGAGGCGAAGAGGTGGCTGAAATCGGCATCCAGTGCCTCAAGGTCCGGGCTTTCCCGCTTCAGGCCAAGCAGCGTTTCGCGCATCCGCACCAGCGCTGCCGTGCCGTTCGGTGCCAGGTTGAGACGCCGGATCAGCTCCTGCCGCAAGGGTTCGGCAGACACATGCAGTTCCAGCAGCGTCTTTGCCGTCGGGTTCTGCTGATACCCCGCAATGGCCTTTTCCAGTCGTTCTGTATCCGGGCCGAAACGAGTGACAAGCAGATGCAGAAAATCGCGTTTTCCCTCTGCCGGCAGCATCTGCCAGTTCCCCAGCACGTCCCGTGCCAAGGCCATGCCAGAGGCTTCACCGCGGCTGGACAAGAGAGACTGGCACAACTGCTCCATCACCGTCAGCGGATCGGCGGCGCTCACCTTCGGGTTGGAGAACAGCAGTCGCTTGCCACGATCGGTAATCGTCTGCAGCATATCCCCAAAAAAGGAAGTGGTGTTCATCAGACCGCTCCCATCATGTGGTTGGGCAGCCAAGTGGCGATGCCCGGAAAGATGCAGAGGATCAGGATGGCCAGGAACATCACCAGCACATAGGGCAGGGCACCCCAGAGCACGTCCTTGGTCGGCACGGTCGGGGCAATGGCGTTGATGACGAAGAGGTTGAGACCGATCGGCGGGGTGATGAGGCCGACCTCCATGTTGATCGTCAGGATGATGGCGAACCAGTAGGGATCGAACCCTGCCTGCGTCACGATGGGAAACAGCATCGGAGCTGTCATCACGATGACCGCGATCGGCGGCAGGAACATGCCGCAAACCAGCAGGAAGACGTTGATGATGCCCATCAGGACCCAGCGGTTCACATCGAGCGCGGCAATCGTCTCGGCGATGGACTGCGTGATGTAGAGCGAAGACAGCGCAAAGGCGAAAAGCTCGGCGGCGGCCATGATCATCATGATCATCACGCTTTCGCGCATGGCGGAGCTGAAAATGGTCGACACCGAGCGGAAGCGAAACAGGCGATAAGCCAGGATCACGACCAGCAGCGTGAGGAAGGCACCGGCGCCGGCGGCTTCCGAAGGGGTCGCCACGCCGCCATAGAGAACATAAAGCGTGCCGGCGATGATCAGCAGGAACGGCAGGATGCGCGGCAGGCCGACCAATCGTTCCTTCAGGGTATAGCGGACAGCACGAGCGTCGAAATTATACCCCTTGCGTTTGCAGTCGATCACCGCCCAGATCATGAACATCACCGTCAGCATGATGCCTGGAAGGACGCCCGCCATGAACAGGCGGCCGATCGATGTTTCCGTCGCAATGCCGTAGACAATGAGGGTCACCGAGGGCGGGATGAGAATGCCGAGCGTTCCCCCGGCCGCAATCGACCCCGTCGCGACCGAGTTCGGGTAGCCGCGGTTCAGCATTTCCGGAATGCCCATCTTGCCGATCGCGGCACAGGTGGCCGGCGAGGAGCCGGTCATGCCGGAAAAGATGGCGCAGGCGCCGATGTTCGACAACACAAGCCCGCCAGGAACGCGGTTCAGCCATCGATCCAGTGCCGTATAGAGGTCTGCCCCTGCCGGAGACGATGCCACGGCAGCCCCCATCAGCACGAACATTGGGATGGAGACATAGGCAAGGTTGGCAATGCCGGAAAACATCGTGTCGCCAAGGATGTAGAAGATCGGCAGGCCGTTTTGCAGCACCAGCGCGGCAACCGCCGACAGGCCGAGCGCAAAGGCAATCGGCATGCCGGTGCCCAGCAGGACGAACAGCGAGACAATGAGAAGCAGACCGGCGGACAGGGTGCTCATCGAGTGGTCTCCTTGACGGGAATGGCGTGGGTTTCTGGGGTGGCATCAAGCGCTGCCCGGTTTCCGGCCAGAGCCTGGACAAGCCCCAGCAATCTCGCGCTGTATTGCAGGCACAGAAGCGCGAAGCTGAGCGGCAGGGCCGAGAGCGGAATCCACAAAGGCGGCGCCCACATGCTGGAATGGCGCCAGTCACCGGCCCAGGCATCGTGAAACTGGATCCAGCTGGCCGCGAGCATGGCAAGACAGAAGATCAGTCCGCATACGCTTCCGATGGTCTGGAGCCACAGGCGCGCACGATCGCCGACCATCATCTCGACCACATCGACGCCGACATGGCCGTTCTTCAGGAGGACGTAAGGCGCGCCGAGGAACATCGCGACGGTCGCGGAAAACACGACGAAATCGGTCTGCCATATGGTCGGCAGAGCAAAGACGTAGCGCAGGAAGATCATCTGGCAGACGACCAGCATGGAGGCAATGATGAGAAGTGTCGCGACCACGGCAAAGGCGCGTGACAGCTGACCGATGGCCCAGATATAGGCTTTCACCATGGAAGAAATCCCCGATCGGACGGTGGAAAGACGAGCCGGTCGCCGGCTCGCCTTGTGAGGTGGAGCCGTTACTTGACGGCCAACGCCTCTTCGATCAGCTTTTCACCGCCCGGAACCTTGGCGGCGAAATTCTTGTAGGCGGACTCCTTGGCAATCGCGAGCCAGGCGTCGTAATCGGCCTTCGACATTTCAACCACCTCGACGCCGGCCTTCTTGAAGGTATCGATCATCAGCTGGTCGCCCTTGCGGACTTCTTCGTTAAAATAGGCCTCGGCCTTCTCGCCCGCCGCCAGGATGGCTTTCTGCTGGTCCGCGTTCAGCCCGTCGAAGACACGCTTCGACATCAGCACGGGCTCGTACATGAACCAGAGCGCGTTTTCGCCAGGCGCTGTCAGGCACTTGACCTGCTCGAACAGCCGGTAGGACACAAAGCTTGCCGATGAGGTGTTGGCGGCGTCCAGAACCCCGGTCTGCATGCCGGAATAGATTTCCGAAGACGGCATGGAGGCGATGGAGGCGCCGGCCGCGGCCAGCATTTCCTCAAACGCCGGGCCAGCGGCCCGGATGACCTGCCCCTTCATCGTGTCCGGCGAGGTGATGCAGCCCTTCTTGGAGGCAAAGGCGCCGGAGAGCCAGGCATCGGCAATGACGATGGCGCCCTGCTTTTCGACGATCCCCTTGATATCCTTCATGAAGGGGGAATCGTTCAGCCGCATGGCGCGGTCAAAATTGCCGACCAGCCCCGGCATCAGCGTTGCCGAGAACTCTGGATGGCGACCGGATGCATAGTCGAGCGGAAACGAGGTGAGGTCGAGAAGGCCGCGGGTCACCGCGTTCCACTGGTCGTTCGGCTTGAACAGCGAGGAGCCGGGGAAAACCTGGATGGTGAGGCCAACCTTCGCGGCGGCGACCTCACGGGCGATCATCTGGACCATTTCATCGCGAATATCCCCCTTGCCGCCGGGGAACTGGTGCGAAGCCTTGAGCACGGTATCGGCGTGAGCAATCGAAGACGAGATGCCGGCCACGGCAAGAGCCGCGCCCAACGCAAGCATGCGGGCGTAACGTTTCATGATATTCCTCCCTTTGTGCCGGCCTCCCAACCGGCGTGCAAGAAGTTGAGCCCTTATTGCGTACGATGTCAATGTTCCTGTATACAGAAAAGATCAGGGAATATACGCGGGTCCATCATGTCCGAGAACACCTTCTACAAACTGCGCGACGAGATCGAGAACGGCATCGTCACGGGAGAGTTCGAGCCGGGTGACCGGCTGGACGAAACGCAGTTGGCAGCCCGTTTCGGCGTGTCGAGGACACCCATCCGTGAGGCTCTGATGCAGTTGAGTGCCATCGGCCTTGTGGAGATTCGACCGCGCCGTGGCGCCTGCGTCATCGATCACCCGCCCCAATATGTCTTTGAGATGTTCGAGGTGATGGGAGAGCTGGAAGCGATGGCCGGCGCGCTGGCTGCCCGCCGGCATACCGATGCCGACAGGCTGGCACTATCCGCCTCGCATGAACGCTGCCTTGCGTCTGCCGCCAGCGGTGATACGGATGCCTATTATTACGACAACGAGGTGTTTCACCACGCGATCTACACGGCAAGCCACAGCGCGTTCCTGAAGGACCAGTGCGTCATGCTGCATCGACGGCTGCGTCCTTACCGCCGCCTACAGCTTCGGGTGCGCAATCGCATGCAGATTTCGGTGCGCGAACATGGGAGCATCGTTGAGGCCATTCTCGCCGGCAACGCCGAAGAGGCACGGTCTGAACTGCGCAGTCACATCATCGTCCAGGGCGATCGCTTCAGCGATTTGGTCGCCGGTATCCAGGCGATGAAGATGCACGCCAAAGTACGGTAATCCTTGCGGAAACCCGCATCAGCCACTTGATGTTGCGCAGCTCCTGGTATGTTCTGTGTTTTCAGTCATGGAAAGCCGTCATGAACCCGCAACTGATCGTTACGTCCAACCCCGAACCGGATGAACTCGCCATCATCGGGGCGCGTCTTTCCGCCTTCAATGACGCCGACGTCGGAAGATCGGAACGCACACCTCTGGCCGTGTTCGTCCGGGGCGAGAACGGCCAGTTGCTGGCCGGCATCAGCGGTTACACGGCCTGGGGCTGGCTCTATATCCAGTGGCTCTTTGTCGATGAGAGCCTGCGCGGCCAGAAGATGGCAAACCGCATGCTGACGGCGGCGGAAGACGAGGCACGCACGCGCGGCTGCCATTCCGCCTGGATCGACACCTTCAATCCGGTGGCGGAAAAGGCCTACCGACGCCAGGGCTACGAGGTCTTCGGTGAACTCCCGGATTTCCCCGTGGGCCGCACCCGCAAATTCCTCCAGAAAAGCCTCGTAAGTCCATGATCCCCGAAGGGCTCAACCGGCCAGCCGCCCGCCGGTCATCGGTTCCGGTGCCCCTGTGGTTGTCGGGAAGCTGATGGGCAGGTCACGCACCACGCGCACCGCCAGGAAAGCAAAACACTCCGCCTCGACCGCATCGCCCCGCCAGCCGAGCGTCTCGGCCGGCTGAACCTCGACCTTGGCGCGGTCCGCCAGCAGGGTCATCAAGGTCGGATTATGCCGCCCGCCGCCACTGACGAACAGTTTTTCCGGCCGCTGCGGCAGCATGTCGAGTGCCCTGCCCACGGCCGACGCTGTGAAGGCGGTCAACGTCGCCGCGCCGTCTTCAAGGGGCAGGCCCTCTGCCATGGCCGCGCCGAAATCGAAGCGATCGAGCGATTTCGGGAATTTTGCCGACAGGTAGGGGTGTTGCAGCAGGTGCGCGAGGCGCTCCTCGTTCACCTGACCCGAGGCGGCGATCAGCCCATCGCGATCCATGTCGCCGCGGCCATGCATCTTCACCCAGTCGTTGATCGGTGCATTGGCCGGACCGGTGTCGAAGGCAACCACATGGCCCTTGCCATCGCTCCAGGTGATGTTGGCTACCCCACCGAGATTGAGGATCGCCGCAGAACCATCCTGCGAAACGCCCTTCAGGAGGGCCGAATGATAGGCCGCCGCCAATGGCGCGCCCTGTCCACCCGCCCGCACATCGGCACTGCGGAAATCATAGGCCACCCTGGTGCCGAGAAGCTCTGCCATCAGCGCGCCGTCGCCCAGTTGGCGTGTCGCGCCGAGCCGGCCCTGCTGCGGAGCGCGGTGCAGGACCGTCTGGCCATGGAAACCGACGACGCCGATGTCGGCCATCGACAACCCGGCCTCCTTCACCAGATTGCGAACGGCGGCCGATTGCGCTCGCGTCAACGCGTCCTCGGCTCTGGCAAAGATTGCAGGTTCCGGGCCTTCGAAGTTCCATTTGCGGGCTTCGGCCAGGGTCTCTTCCAGAAGCGTACGGGTCGCCTGGTCGTAAGGTGCCAGCGTATAGGGGCCAAAAGCCTCAATCGCCTCGCCATCGGTCTTCAGGAGTGCCACATCGATATTGCCGTCGAGGACGGTTCCTGTCATCAGCCCGACGGCCCAGATCGGTTGCATCTGTCTTCTCCTCAGTCTGCGTTGATCGTATCGCCGATGGCGGCTCTCAGGGCAAAAATCCCGCTGTCGAAATGCCGGCTCGGATGCACGCGATTGGTAAGCAGCGTCCAGGCCCGCCCCGTCTCGAAATCGATCCACAATCCGGTTCCGGTAAAGCCGGTATGGCCGATGACGCTGTCATTGCATGAAGAGCCGCCGGACCAGCCGGGATAGGGACGCTCCCACCCGTGCGTACGCCGGTCGGAAAGCGGCTGGCGCATCAAACGCACGACCGGGTCATCCGCACCGTCGCCGGCAAGCAGAGATTGCGCATGATCGAGAACGGCGCCGACGGTTCCGAACAGTCCTGCGTGGCCGGAGCCCTGCAGCGCGTAACAGTTCTCGTCATGCACCTCACCGCAGAGAATACGGCCGCGCCAGGCGCAGAATTCGGTCGCCGCGGTATTTGTGGGATCACCGGCGAAGGCAAAGCCCGGCCCGGCGTCCATCTCACGGATGCGCCGCCCCTCCAGCCGCTCGAGCGCAATGCCGAGCAGGATATAATTGATGTCGGAATAGACAGGCTCGCCATGCCGCCACTCGCGCTGCAGCACGAAGGCGCGCAGGCGGTCCGGATCGTCGCCATAGGTGTAGATCGGCTCGACGGCGGGAAAGGGCGTCTGGTGTCCGAGACACTGCCGGAAGGTCACCGCCCGTTCCCAGCAGTTTGGCGCATATTGCCGGAAGTCCGGGATCAGCGTTGTCACGGGCGCATCGAGGTCGAGGGTTCCCGCAGCGGCGAGTTCCAGAATTTTGCGCGCGGTGAAGATGGGCTTGGTCAAGGAGGCAAAATCGAACCATGTGTCGAGCGTCATGGACCGTTCGCCGCCGACCTTCTGTGCCAGCCCGATAGCTCGTGTGCGGCGGTTGCCGTCCCGATCCACCATGCCGAGAACGCCGCCCGGAATACGGCCCTCATCGACGCTTCGTTTCAGCAGCAGAAACGCCCGTTCGAACGGGGGCGCGATTGTCGGAGCAGGTTGGGCCATCATGATTTCCGGGGTTTCAGCATGTGGCAACGGCGTCAATCCTCACACGATGATCCTCGCCGACATCCGTCCACAGCGATGGCGGCGGCTCGAAACCGTTCGGCCGCAGAAGGGTTGGCACTGCGTCGGTGTTGAGTGCGAAACTCTGCTGCCGGCGCTCCATCGTCGGCACCGCCGCGATCAGCTTTTTCGTATAAGGGTGCTGGGGATTCGACAAGACGGAGCCCGCGTTACCGATCTCGACGATCTGGCCAGCGTAAAGCACCGCAACACGATGGGCGATCCTCTCCACCACCGCCATATCATGCGACACGAAGAGATAGGCGAGATGGTGTTCTCGCTGCAGGTCAATCAGCAGGTCGAGCACACGGGCCTGCACGGAGACATCGAGCGCGGACACGGCTTCATCCAGGACGAGAATAGTGGGATCCAGCATCAAAGCCCGGGCAATGCAGAGCCGTTGGCGCTGACCGCCGGAAAACTCGTGCGGATAGCGGGTGAGGCTTTCCGCCGGCAGGCCGACCCGCGTGAGAAGCGATGTCATGCGCGCGCGGATCTCACGGTCCAGGCGTCTGCCCGCAGCCAACACCGGTTCAGCCAGCAGGCTTTCCACATTCAGCCGCGGATTGAGCGAGGCATAGGGGTTCTGGAACACCATCTGCATCGGCTTTTGTGTTTCCGTACCGTCGCCAGTGTGCGCCTGGAACGTGCCGCGTGCGGGTCTGACCAGGCCGAGCAGTGCCCGGGCCGTAGTCGATTTGCCCGACCCGCTTTCGCCGACGACAGCGAGCGTTTCACCCGGACGAATGTCGAAATTGACGGACTCGACCGCATGAATCGCGCCGATGGAGCGACGCATCAGCCCGGCGGTCGCGGGAAAGCGCACGGTCAGCCCCTCGACCGTGAGGCAGGCGGCGTCACCGTCCGTCTGTGTCCGCGGGCTGTCGTCGCGCACGGCGCGACCGTTGGCGAAGTGCGGCACGGCCTTCAGCAGATGCTGGGTGTAGGCATGCGTTGGGCGGTCCAGGATCTGGTTGGCCGTGCTCTGTTCGACCACCTGCCCGGACTGCATCACCAGCATGCGGTCGGCAATGCCGGCAACGAGGCCGAGATCGTGGGTGATGAAGATGAGCCCCGTGCCCGTCTCCCGCTGAAGCTCGGTCAACAGCGCCATGATCTGCGCCTGCACGCTGACATCCAGCGCCGTGGTCGGTTCGTCGGCAATGAGAAGGCGAGGCGAGGCGGCCAGCGCCATGGCGATCATCACCCGCTGCAGCATGCCGCCCGAGAGTTGATGCGGGTAATAACCAAGGCGCCGCGCCGCATCGGGAATGCGGATCCGGTCGAGCGCGCGCAGGGTTTCCGCGCGGGCCTGGGCTCCATCCTTGCCCTGCAGGCGAAACACTTCCTCGATCTGTTTGCCGATCGTGACCACCGGATTAAGCGAGGTCATCGGCTCCTGGAAGATCATGCCGATTTCCGGCCCCCGGATGCGCTCCATCTCCGGCGCGTCGAGAGCGGCCAGATCCACCGTCCGGCCATCCGGCAACGAAAAATCAATGCGGCCACCGGTGATCCGACCGCCACCGTAATCGATCAGCCGGTTGATCGATAGAGCGGTGACGGATTTGCCAGAACCGCTTTCGCCGACAATCGCCAGGGTTTCGCCGGCGGCGAGCTCGAAGCTGACACCGTGCACGACTGGCTTGATCGCCTGTCCACGTCCGAAGCCGACGCTGAGGTTTTGAACGGAGAGCAGCCGTGTCATGCAACCGTCCTCTGCATGCGGGGATCGAGCAGATCGCGCATGGCGTCTCCCAAGAGGTTGAAGCCGAGGATACCGAGCATGACGGTCAGGCCCGGGAAGATCAGCAGCCAGGGCGCCATCTCCATCAGGTTGATGCTGTCGGAGAGCATCAGGCCGAGCGAGGAATCGGGCGGCTGGGTGCCAAGGCCCAAGAAACTGAGGCCGGATTCCGTCAGCAGCGACCAGGCCAGCGCCAGCGTGATCTGTACCGTCAGCGGTGCCACGAGATTGAGCATAAGGTGGCGCGACAGGATGTAGGATGTCGAGCTGCCGAAGGTGCGGGCCGCATCGACGAAATCCCGGGCCTTGATCGACAGCGCCGGTCCGCGCACGACACGCGTGAAGATGGGCGTGTAGACGAAGGCGATCGCGAGGATGCTGGTTGAGGTGCCGGGGCCGACGACCGTGATGAACAGAAGCGCGAGCAGGATCGCCGGAAAGGCCAGCAGCACATCCATCAGCCGCATCACGAACCCGTCCCACAGGCGGCCCACCCAGGCCGCCGTGAGACCAAGGATCGTGCCGGCGACGGTAGCGATGCCGACGGACAGAAACGCAACGAAGAAGGACTGGCCGATCCCGATCATCAACCGGCTCAACACGTCGCGACCGAACATGTCGGTCCCCATCCAGTGGGTGGCGCTCGGTCCCTGAAGTCGTTCGATCCGAAACTGCTGAAGCGGGTCGTAAGGCGTGAGCCCCAGCCAGGCGGCAATGGCAATGAGAATATAAGCGAGCACGATAAAGGCACCGATCCTGCCGCTCAGATGGCGCAGGAGCCCTCGAAACACCGAATTCATGATCGACTTCCCAGGCGGATGCGCGGGTCCAGCAACACGTAGGCGAGATCCACGACAAGATTGACGATCATGAAGTTCAGCGCGACGAACAGAACGGCACCCTGCACAAGCGCATAATCGCGCTGCTGGATGGCCTCCAGCGTCATGCGACCGACGCCGGGCAGGGCGAAGATCTGCTCGACCAGGACCGCGCCGCCCAGCAGATAGCCGAATTCCACGCCGCAGAGCGTGACGACCGGAATGAGTGCATTCGGCAGCGCGTGGCGCCAGATGACCTTGCGTGCGGGCACGCCCTTGCTGCGCGCGGTGCGCACATAATCGTCGCTCAACACATCCAGCATGGCCGAGCGGGCGATCCGGGTGACCGAGGCGGTGAAGGAAAGGCCGAGTGTCAGCGCCGGCAGGAGAAGCTGGCCGATATTGCCGATCGGGTCCTGGCTGAAGGAGACGTATTGTCCCATGGCGGGAAGGATGCCGAACCCCGCCGACAGGATGTAGATCATGCCGAGGCCGACCACGAAGCTCGGCGTGGATTGTCCCATCATCGCGAAGATGCGCACGCCGAGATCGGAACCGCGGCCGTTGCGGGTCGCTGCGAAGACACCGAGCGGCAGCCCGAATCCAATGGCGATCGCCACCGACAGGCAGGCGAGCTCGAGCGTCAGGGGAAACCGCTGCAGGATGACCTCGAGCACCGGCTTGCCGTAGGTAACGGACAGTCCGAGATCGCCTGAAACGACGCCGGTCAGCCAGCGACCGTACTGGACGAGCCAGCTCTGGTCGAGGCCGAAATAGGCCGCCAGGGCCTGCCGCTGGTCCGGTGTCAGCAGACCGGCTTCGGTGCCCAGCATGGCGGTGATGGAATCGCCGGGCACCAGGCGGATGGCGACGAACACCAGGATGGAGACGCCGAGCATCACAAGAGGAAATGTGATGAGACGCCGGAGCAGGTAATTCATCGGATCATCCGCCTTACGCCTTCATTACTTCAGGGTGACTTTCGAGAGGCCAAAGAGGGAGCCATCCGGTGTCGCCACGAAGTTCTGCACGTTCTGCTGCTGTGCCGTGTAGGAATAGCCGGTGTAGAGCCAGATCCATGGCGACATTTCGGTGAGACGCTTGTCGAAGGCCGCAAAGATCTCCTTGCGCTTGGCGACATCGGTCTCGACGCGGCCCTTCTGCATCAGTTCGTCCAGCGTGTCGTCGGCGAAGTTGGACACCTTCTGCAGATTGCCGGCCTTGGTCCAGTAGCGGTTGTACATGGTGTAGGGATCGGCGCGGCCGCCGTTCAGCGCAACGGCCATGTCGAAGTCACCCTTCAGCCAGGTATCGACATAGACGTTGAGTTCCATCAGCTTGATGTCGAGCTTGATGCCGATTTCCTTCAGCTGCGACTGGATGACCTGCGCCTCGGAGGCCGCGGTTGGCGGCTCGCCGGTTGCGGCGATCACGGTCGCGGAAAACCCGTCCTTGTAGCCGGCATCGGCCATCAGCTTCTTCGCTTTGTCGAGATCCTGCTTGTAGCAGAACAGCGAATTCGGATCCGAGCGGTAGAGCGGCATCGTCAGCGGGCCGGTGATCTGGCCTTCGCCGAGGAGCGCGGTATCGAGAATATCCTGCCGGTCGATCGCGCAGGAGATCGCCTGGCGCACAGCGAGTTCCGTCATCGGCTTGCGCGACGGATTGAGCTGCAGCACATGGTAGGAAAGAACCGGCTTGCGGTTCAGCGTGAGGCCCGCCACTTTGGGCACCAGCGTTGCGACGAGTGGATCGTTCAGCAGGGCGAAATCCACCTGCTTCGCCCGCAATGCCGCGAGGATCGCGTTCTCATCCGGCAGAACGCTGATGTTGATGCCATCGACACCCACCTTGCCGCCTGCCCACTCGGCATTCGCTTTCAGCACTTCTTTCTGGTTCGGCTCCCAGGATTCCAGCTTGAACGGACCCGTTCCGACCGCGGCCGTGCCGATCTTGCCGGCGGCAATTTCGGAGGCCGGAACGATGGCGGCATTGATGCTGCCCATCGCCGTCAGGAGCGGCACATCCGGCTGCGACAGGTTGAAGACGACCGTCTTGTCATCGGGGGTGTCGACGCTGGCGATAGAGACGTAGTTGGCGCGTGCGGCGGCACCGGTGGCCTGGTCGAGAATACGTGTGAACGAGGCCTTCACATCGGCAGAGGTGACGGCGGCGCCATTGTGGAACTTGGCCGCCGGGTCCAGCTTGAAGGTCAGCGTCTTGGCATCCGCGGAGAAGGTCCATTCCTTGGCGAGCGCCGGAACGATCTTCAGGTCGCCGTCCAGACGAACCAGCGGCTCGTAGATCAGTTCGAGCAGACGGATGGACGAGAAGGCGGTCTGCTTGTGCGGATCAAGGCCCGTCGCATCCTGGGCCCAGGCCATCTTCAAGGTCGCGGCAAGACCGGGAGCCGCTGTTGCGGTCAGCAGACTTCCGGCAATGGCGGCGCAGGCGAGCCATCTGTAGGCAAATTTCGGTTTCATGCGCATTCTCCCTCTGGTTGGCTGGTCCCTTTGGCTTCTGCAGGCCGGGCACTCAGCTATCTTGCGTCACATGCGTTTTCTCGGCGAGCGCCTTTCTGAGGAACCCGTCGTGGCGCACGAGGGCTGCTTCCGCATCCTCGGCGCCGAGACCGGTCAGGATCATCAGGATGGCCAGTTTGACATTGTTCCCGCTCAGCGACAGGTGCCTTTCCGCGATGTCTGCGGAGCATCCCGTGGCCTCGGCGATGATGCGCACGGCGCGCGCCTGAAGTTTCTGGTTGCTGATGGTCAGATCCACCATCAGGTTCTCGTAGGTCTTGCCGATGCGGATCATGCTCGCCGTCGTCAGCATGTTCAGCACCAGCTTCTGCGCCGTGCCGGATTTGAGCCGCGTCGAGCCTGTGACGACTTCGGGACCGACGACGGGCGAAATCGCGATGTCGGCGATCTCCGCCAAAGTCGAGGACGGGTTGCAGGTGAGGGAGACCGTCTTCGCGCCGATCGCATGGGCATAGGTCAAGGCACCGACGACGTAAGGCGTCCTGCCGCTGACCGCGATGCCGACCACCACATCGCTGGCGGTCAACCCGATCTCCTCGAGATTGCGTTTGCCTTCCTCGACATCGTCTTCCGCGCCTTCGACGGCGTGCAGGATCGCTCGCGGCCCGCCGGCAATGAGGCCGACCACCATGCCTTCCGGCACGGAAAAGGTCGGCGGGCATTCAGACGCGTCGAGAACGCCGAGCCGCGCGCTGGTGCCGGCGCCGATATAGATCAGCCGTCCCCCCTTGCGGAAGGCACGAACGATCTCGTCCACCGCCTTGGCGATCTGCGGAATGACCCGTGCGACCGCATCCGGGACAAGCGCGTCCTCGCGGTTCATCACCCTCAGGATTTCTTCCGTCGGAAGCAGGTCGATCGACATGGAATTCGGATTGCGGGCCTCCGAAACCAGCTGCTCAAGTTCCGCCATCAGGTGCTGGTGCGACATGGATCCTCGCTTGGTTGTGGTGGCAGGTTATGATCGTATATTCCGGATGTCAACGATATTAGGAATTTATTATTCCAATCAAGGCAAGCACATGAGGCAGGCATGGCAAACTCAGCTCCTCGCCGAAAGACGCCTGGCGAGAATGATCGCGCCGGAGACTGCATCACCATCCGCAGGCTTCAGTCGCCGACGGACGTCCGGCGAGAGCCAGGGCTCCAACGGTCCTGAAAGCCCCCCCAGCAGGGTGACCAGCGGGGCACCGTATTCGATCAGGCGGCGCACGAGCCCATCGATCTGCTCGGCGCCCGATTGGACGATCTGCCGTGCCGCGGAGTCTCCCTGGTCGGCGTGGCGCAGGACGAGCGGTGCGAAGGTCGCATAATCCGTTGCCGTCGCCCGATCCATCCAGCCGACCATGTTCGCCGGCGTGTGGTCGAAACGCGTGAGGACTTCGTTGAGCAGGGCGGTCTTCTCCCGCCGCCCGTCGAAAGCCCGGAGCGATGCCTGGATGGCCTTGAGGCCCAGATCGGCACCGCTGCCTTCATCGGAGATCGGGAAACCGTAGCCGCCGGCCCGCAGTTCCTGGCCGGCGACGATCGCAAGGCCGATCGACCCCGTGCCGGCAATGACGATACCGCCATCGTGTCCGGAATGGGCGCCGAGGCAGGCCGCCGCACCATCCGAGGTGAAGCAGATCTGCCCGAACGGGTGGGGCAGGGCTTCCAGTTCCTCGCGCGAGCCGGCGCGGGTCAGCCCGGCAATGCCGATGCCGGCCATCACGTTCGGCGCGTTCAGCGGGTCGAGCCCCGCCTCTTCGGCCGCACCGGTCCAGGCGCGCAGAACGGAGGCCCAGGCACCGGGGACGCCCAGCCGGGTCGTTGCGGGGCCGGACAAGCCCTGTCCGAGAATGTTGCCCGCGTCATCGACGATGCGGGCGCGGCAGCCGGTTCCGCCGCCATCGATGCCGAGATAGAGCGTGTTATCAGGTGAGGGCATTGTCATACAGAGACCCGCCGGATGTCGGCGCCGCATTGGGCGAGCTTGCGGTCCAGCTGCTCATAACCGCGATCAAGATGATAGACGCGTTTGATGACGCTTTCGCCTTCGGCGGCAAGCGCGGCCAGCACCAGGCAGACGGAGGCCCGCAGATCGGTTGCCATCACCGGTGCGCCGCGGAGTTCCGGCTTGCCACGCACGAGGGCGACGGCGCCGTTCAGCGCGATATCCGCCCCCAGACGCGACAGTTCCGGAACATGCATGAAACGGTTTTCGAAGATGGTTTCGCGGATCACGCTGGCGCCATCGGCAAGGCAGGCCATGGCCATGAACTGCGCCTGCAGGTCAGTCGGGAAACCCGGATAGGGTTCGGTGGTGATATCGGCGGGCCTGATCCGCTCGCGGCCATTGATCACCACGCCGCGGTCGCCGGGCCAGACCGTCGCGCCCATGGTTTCCAGGACCTGCAGCACCGAAGAGAGATGCTCCATGCGCGCATTGACGAGTTCGATGCGCCCGCCGGTGATCATCGCGGCGGCGGCATAGGTGCCCGCCTCCACACGATCCGGAATGGCGTGATGGCTGGCGGCGCGCCAGGTGGTGTTACCCTTGACGAGCAGTCGGTGGGTGCCGGCGCCTTCGATCTCTGCGCCCATGGCCGTCAGGCAGGCGGCGAGATCGACCACCTCCGGCTCGCGGGCAGCGTTCAGGATCTCGGTTTCTCCCTTGGCGTAACAGGCTGCCATCAGCGCCGTCTCGCTGGCACCGACGGACGGTCCGGACAAGACGATCCGCGTGCCGCGCAGACCACCATTGGTGGAGGCGACGATATAACCGCGTTCGACATCGACGGTCGCACCGAGCGCGCTCAGGACCTTCAGGTGCATGTCGACAGGCCGCGCGCCGATCGCACAGCCGCCTGGGAGCGAGACGCGCGCCGAGCCGAACCGTGCGAGCAGAGGCCCGAGCACCAGGATCGAGGCGCGCATCTTCCGCACGGTTTCGTAATCGACCTCTCCCGGGGCCACGTGCGCGGCATTGATCGTCGTGCCGCCGGCGTGGCTCTCGACCGTCGCACCGTAAAGCGAGATGATCCGCAGCATGTTGTCGACATCCGAGACCTTCGGCAGGTTCGTCAGTTCCAGCGGATGAGGTGACAACAAAGCGGCGGCGATCTGCGGCAGGGCGGCATTCTTGGCGCCGGCAATCGGGACTGCGCCATCCAGTCTGTTGCCGCCGGTGATATGCAGTTCATCCATGGAAAGCCTTCCGGGTCTCGCCTGCCGGAGCAGGAATCGGGGGTGACCAATGATAGAATGGGCGCTATAATATTCCAGATAATTTTTAGATTTCGAATATCTTATTCCAGCCATGGAGGGATCATGTCCGTTCTGAAGGTCATCCAGGCGAAGCTGGATTCCATGACGGATGCCGAACGCCAGATCGGTCAGTTCATCATCGATGACCCGGACCGCATGGTGGAACTGTCGTCTGCCGAACTTGCGGCGGCGACCGGCCGCAGCCAGTCCAGCGTCGTCAAGTTTTCCCAGAAGATCGGCTATGACGGATACCAGCAGCTGAAACTGGCCGTTACCAAGGCCAAGGCGCAGGAATGGCGCGTGCCTTCGGGCATGATCCACGGCACGATCGAGGCTGGCGACAATTTCGTCACCATCCAGCAGAAGCTCGTTGCGAGCAAGGTCTCTGCCATGCAGCAGACCATGCAGGTGAACGCGGAAGAGGCGGTGATGCAGGCCGTGACGGCATTGGCCTCGGCACGGCGGATTCACCTCGCCGGCATCGGCGCCTCCTCTCTCGTTGCGCGGGATTTCTCCTACAAGCTGCTGAAGCTTGGCCTGATGGTGCTGATGGACCGTGACCCGCATGTCCAAATGGCCAATGCCGCGTCGCTGGAGAGCCGTGATGTCCTGTTCGCGATCTCGCAATCCGGCGGCAACAACGAGACGATCCGGCTTGCGGAACTGGCCCGCAGCTGCGGCGCGACGGTCATCACGCTCACCGGCCTGCATGGCAGCCGCCTCAGCCTGCTCGCCGATATCCAGCTGCATACGGTGGCCGACGAGGAGCGGGTGCGCTCCTCCGCGATCACCTCGCGCGATGCGCAGCTCGCGATCTGCGATCTGGTCTTTCTGCTCTTGATCGCAAAACTTCCTGGCGCCAACGATGCCATTCACGCCAGCGAGGCAGCGGTCGCCATCCTCAAGTCGTGAGCCGGATGCGGCTTACTTGATCGCACCGGCCGTCATGCCGTTGATGAACTGTCGCGACAGCGCGATATAGAGAATGATGATCGGCAGTGCCGACAGCGTCAGCCCGGAAAACAGCACGCCCCAATCCGTACCGAACTCGCCCATGAAGGTGGTGAGCCCCTGTGGCAGGGTTTTCAGGTCATTGTTCTGGATGAAGATCAGCGGGAAAAAGAAGTCGTTCCAGATGGGGACGACGTTCTGGATGGCTGCGATCACCATAGCGGGGCGCACCAGCGGCAGCATGATCGACCACATGATCCGCGCTTCGCTGGCGCCGTCCATGCGCGCGGCATCCTCCAGCTCGTTCGGCAGGCTGCGGATGAAACCCGTCATGATGAAGACGGCGGTCGGGAGACCGGTTGCCACGTAGATGAAGATCAGCGACAGGCGCGAGTCGATCAGCCCGAAATCCCGCATCTGGATGAAGAGCGGAATGATGGCGAGTTTCAGCGGCAGGGTGAGCCCTGCCAGGAAGAAGAGAAGAATGAAGCCGGAGCCGCGGAACTCGTAACGCGCGATGGCATAGGCGGCCATGGTGCCGAGGATCAGGATCAGCGCGATGGACGTCGCGGTGACGATCAGCGAATTGCCCATGTAGAGCAGGAAATCTGTTTCGTTCCAGACCCGCAGAATGCTCGCCACATGGGTGAAATCGGGTATCGAAAACGGCGACTGAAAGATCTGCGCATTCGTCTTAAAGGCGGAGAAGACCATGATGACGATGGGCGCCAGCATGACGACGCTGTTGCCGATCAGAAGGATCTGGATCAGGCCGTCCCAGCCCAGCGTGCGCAGGCCGCCGGTATCGCTTGTTTTCCTCACAGCTGGATCTCCCGCTTGCGCAGCCTGACGGTGATGACGCTGGAAACGACCGCGATGAACAGGAAGATCAGCACGGCAAGCGCGCTTCCCGGGCCAAAATTCTCCGCGGATGCCGACATGCTGCCAAAGGCTGTGCGGTAGAAATAGAGGCCGAGCACATCGGTTGCGCCATGCGGCGCGCCATCGACGCCGGCCATGATGAAGGGCAATTCGAACCAGTTGAAGGCACCGACGAACAGAAGCGTGAAGACGACCGTTGCGGAGGGGGCGACCAGCGGCCAGACGATCTTGGTCATCTTCACCCACTCGCTTTCGGTTTCCATGCGCACGGCGTCGAGGATCTCGGACGGGATTCGCTGCATGCCGGCGAGGAACACCAGCGTCGGAAAGCCGACCATGTGCCAGGCATTGGCGACGACGATGGCGGTCAGCGCCGTGGAATCCTGACCGAGCCAGGGCTGGGCCAGGCTGCCGAGACCAAGCCCGCGCAGCGTGGCGTTTACCGCGCCGAACAGCGGATGGTAAAACAGCTTCCAGAGCAGGCCGACGATGACGGTCGACAATACGACCGGCAGGAAGACGGCAATTCGGTGAAAGCGCGCACCCCAGAGTTCGCGCCACAGGCAATAGGCGAGGATGAAACCGAGGCCGTTCTGCAGCACCATCAGGGCGAAGAACACGAAGATATTGTGCTTGAACGCGTTGACGGTCCGCTCCGAGAAGGGAAACTCGAACAGCACGCGGTGGAAATTTGCGAACCAGACGAATTCGCCGCGCGCCAGCCCGCGCCATTCATAGAAGGCGTAGGCGAAGGCCGACAGGATCGGATAAACGAGAAACAGGCACATGAAGGCAAGCGGCGGCACCACGAGGGCGGCGATCCACAGTCTTCGACCTGTCAGCTTGGCAGTTATCATCGAGGCGACCCTGGCGGCAATCGATCGGTGGGGGAGGGCCGCTCAACTTTTTGAGCGGCCCGTCGATATCACTTCTTGAACGGCGCGTACCAGGCGGCCAGACCATCGGTCATCGACTTGCCGACCTCGGCAGGGGTCGCCTGGCCGTTCAGCATCTTGGAAACGCCTGCCTGGATCAGGTTGGAGCCGGTCGGCTCGCCGTAACGGAAGTTCACGAGCGTCATGTAGGCGATCGAGTTCTTGTTGAGTTCGGCCACCTTGGCCAAGAGCGGGCTCTCAAACGTCACGCCGGGAACGGCAGAGACGTTGTTCAGCTTGTTGGCAAACGCCTGGGCAAAATCCTTGCTGGCCACGTAGTTGAGGAATTTGACCACTGCCTCCGGATCCTTCGGCTTGGCATTGGCGCCAAACCCGGAATCGAAGAACAGGCCGACCAGCTTCTCATCCTCGGCCTTCAGGCCGGGGGCGGCGAAGACACCGAGCTTCAACGCCGGGTTCTGCTTGGCGAAATTGGCAAGTTCGAACGATCCGCCGGCAAACATTCCAGCCATGCCGGAGGTGAACAGCTGCTGCGCAGAGGCGTAATCGAGACCGACAAAACCATCAGGGAAGTATTTGGAGATTTCCTTCAGCCGTGTCAGCGCCTCGACATAACGCTTGTCGTTGAAGTCGGTCTTGCCGGCCATCAGATCGGCGTAGAAACCCTTGCCCATGATGGAGGAGGTCAGCGCCGACACGATGGTCTCGTTCTGCCAGCCCGTTGCGGTTCCGTTGGCAAACGGCATGACGCCGGCAGCCTTCAGTTTTTCGCAGGCGGCGATGAACTCGTCCCAGCTTTTTGGCTCGGAAATGCCGTTCTTCTCGAAGATTTCCGTGTTGTAGATCACCAGCATGGTCTGGCTGGCGGCCGGAACCGCATACAGCGTCTTGTCCGAGCGCATCGTCTCGGAGGCCAAGGCTGCTTCGGAAAAACCTTTGAGCGCCGGGATCTTCTTGTCATCGAGCGGCATCAGGTAACCGGCGCCGGCCAGGCTTTCGATGCCGCCATAGGTGCGGGTCATCATGAGGTCAGGCCCCTTGCCGCCGGCCAGTGCGGTGGAGAGAACCGTGTTGTAGCTCGTCGCCTCGAAGGCTTCGAACTTGACGGTAATCCCCGGGTTCGCCTTGGCAAAATCGGCAAAGAATTTTTCGTATTCAGCCTTGTCTTCCTGACGCCAGGTCCAGAAGGTCAGCTCGGCTGCATAGGTGGCAGTAGCGGACATCAGGGCTCCGCAGGCGAACGCCGCTCCCAATAGAAATCGTTTCATGTGTTCCTCTCTCTTTGGTTTTTCATGCACGGGCATTTCCCATCACACGGCAAGCCGTTGTGATGTCTGAGGGCTGAAATAGTGTATCTTGTCCGGATGGATGCCGATCTTCACCGGCGTATCCGGCGCAAACTGCGTATCGGGCGAACACCGCACGGAGACGGGCGCGCCATCGCCGAGGCGAACATAGACATAGGCGCTGTCGCCCAGATACTCGGTGTAGACCACCTCGGCGGCAAAACCTTCGCCTGCCATATCCGGCGAGATGACCATGGCATCCGGTCTGACGCCGATCAACAGCGCGCGTTCCGGCGAGGAGGGCAGGCGGGTGAGCGACACCTCGCCAATGCCCGGCGCCATTAACCGATTTCCCTCGCGCTCGACGCTCAGCATCGCCATGCGCGGCGAGCCGATGAAGTTGGCGACGAAGACATTGGCCGGGGTCTCGTAGAGTTCGCGCGGCGAGCCGAACTGTTCGATCCGCCCGCCATTCATCACGACGATGCGGTCTGCCAGCGTCATCGCTTCGACCTGGTCATGCGTCACGTAGATCGTCGTGCCGCCGATTTCGCGGTGCAGGCGAGCGATCTCCAGCCGCACGTCGGAACGAAGTGCTGCGTCGAGATTGGACAGCGGTTCGTCCAGCAACAAAAGTTGCGGTTTCCGGACCAGAGCCCGGCCGATCGCTACACGCTGCCTCTGGCCGCCGGACAGTTCGCGCGGCTTCCGCTCCAGGAGAGCCTCCAACCGCAGCATGCGTGTCGCCTCGGCAATGCGCGCCTCGACTTCCGGCTTGCTCAAGCCCATCAGCCGCGCGCCGAATGCCATGTTCTCATAGACATTCATGTGCGGATAAAGCGCGTAGGACTGAAAGACCATGGCAATGCCGCGCCGCGAGGGAGCCACGTCGTTCATCCGCGCATCGTTTAAGAGAAACTCACCCTCGGTGATCGGGTCGAGCCCGGCGATCAGGCGGAGCAGGGTGGACTTGCCGCAACCGGACGGCCCGACGAACACGATGAGTTCGCGGTCGTTCACGTCCAGGTCTATGCCATGCAGCACATCCACGGTTTTAAAGCGTTTCTTGATTCCGCGCAGGGACAGTCGAGCCAAGTGCGTCAGACTCCGTTTTTCAATCAGGATAAACCGCGGCGCGGCACATCCCCCGCCAGCCAGTGTTCGATGGTCGCAATCGTTCGCCTTGCGTCGTCATGGTGGATAGCATGCCAACCGAGACGACGGGCGGTGTTCACATTCTCCAGCGTGTCATCGACGAAGAGGATCTGCTCCGGCCTGACGTCCTCCCGGCGTTGCAGGGCCAGGTAGATGTCATCGGATGGCTTCTCCATGCCCATTTCGTGCGAGAGATAGGTCGCATCGAAGAGATCCTGCCCCAGCATCTCATCGATGACATGGCGCCAGTGCAGGGCCTGGGTGTTCGACAGGCAAACGACCCGATACCGGGACCGGAGCTCCCGGACATAGGCCACCATCTCGTCCAGGACACCCGCAAGAAGCGCTGTTTCCGCCGCCAGCACAGGCTCGACCGGCAGGCCATAGATTGCACAGACGGCGTTCAGATACGGGTCTTCGGCAATTTGACCGAGACGGAATTTCCGGTTGATCTCCAAAAGGTCCTGACACGGGGCGGCATCGGCACGCCAGCGGCCACCGGCTTCCAGCGCCACACGCCGCTTCTCGGCATCAAGCGCGATGAAGACGCCACCGACATCGAAGACCATCAGTCTGTCGCTGCACTTCCGCTGCCGCTGAACCATCCATGCCCTCCGCAGGATCAAACCCGCTCCGCAACGATCAACGCGCTGCACCTGACCCTCAGAGATCACTGTGGCAAAGGATTAAGGAATTTTCAATTCCTAACATTGGAAAATTTTAGAATAAAATATTTAGACCCAGGTCGAGCATCAGAGCCGGCGGCGGGGGCCGCCGCATCTCTAACTGGCCCAAACGTCGCATTACTAAATGGCCCCTACATGCTCACCAGCCAGTTAGAAACGCGACACTGGCGCTGCCGATCAGCCCGATCTGAGCGGCAGACCCGCTTGCAAGATCAGATCGGGGCGGGTGGGACGCACCGTTTCGGCTTTAGCTTTGAGGCTGGCTAACGTCATTCTGCGGCCTCCATGCGCGCCATAGCCTTCTGCCTTTTGGCGATAACTTCCGGATCATTCGTGAAATCCGTCCGACGGTCGGGCTTGCGGCCGCGCTTCTGATAAGCGTTTCCAATGCTACCGTCGCGAATGCCAAACATATGATCTTTCTGACCCGTCCGGGATGGGCCGCTCTTGTTGCGCTCAAGTTCGCGTCCGGCCTGCATCTCAGCAACGATCGACAGCATGCCATCCAGCCGCTTGTTGTCGACGACCTCCGCTCGATGCACAGACCGTAATTTGTCGAAAGTTCTGTAGGGCAGGGAATAGCTCTGATGCATGATCTCCAGCCTGCCATCCGGGTAATCACAGTCGACGACCTTCTGCCCGGCCAATGGCCGCGAGATCTCGGTCGGATCGAGAATGAACAGCACTTTGTCGTAACGTAGCGTCAAAGCCTGCGACAGGGTGCGGACTTCCTTGCGGCACATAGCACCGTCCAGGTTCTCATGATCAGCGAGAGGCCGATGCATGTCCTTCGGATTGCGCGGCAACTTGCCAAAACGTTTATTGAAGCCTTCAATGAACTCAGGTGCATAGGCATTGGCCACATCGATTGTGCTGATGCCCCGAAGCCGCATCTCTTTCACCAGGCGGTCCTGCAGCGTCTGATTGGCTCGCTCGACCCGGCCTTTAGCCTGAGGCGTGTTGGCGCAGATGATGTCGATGTTCAGTTCATAAAGCGCGCGACCGAATTGTGTCAGACCGGTCGTCCTGTCCGTCTTCGAAGCATTGGTCGACCGGAAAACACCATGCTTGTCGCTGTAGAATGCAAGCGGCTTACCCCATTGCTGCAGATAAGCCTTCGTCGCATGCAGGTAGTCAAACGTGTTCTCCGACCCAGCAAATCTTAGATGTAGAAGCTTTCCTGTAGCGTCATCGATATAGACGAGGAGGGCGCATTTGGGGCCGCGGTTCTCGAACCACCAGTGATGCGATCCATCGATCTGAACCAGCTCACCAAAGCAGTCGCGCCGGCCACGAGGCTGAAAAACACGCTTCTTGCGTTCCCGGCGAGAGACCCAGATGTCGGCCTCGGTCATCCATTGCCGCAGCGTCTCCTTGGATACCGAGATCCGATGCAGCTCAATCAGCTTCTCGCGTGCAAGCGTCGGACCAAAATCCAGATAGCGTGCGCGGATCAGGTCTAGCGCCGCATTGCGAAATTCCTCACTGTGGCGGCGATTACTTGGTCGAGATCGCTTCTTCGACACAAGGCCGGCTGGACCATCAAGGTCGTAAGACCGCAGCAGCCGATGCACCTGACTTCGACTGAGGTCGAGCAACTCGGCTGCCTGGACAACGCCAAGCCTCTTGTCACGGATCTTTTGAATGACTTCGAGGCGATGCAATTCTTTCTGCGACATGGTGATCAACAAGGACATGACGACTCCGACCGCTCATGGTCTCGACCAAGCTCGAAGTCGTCATCCTTGCTCCCGACGTTGACATTGACCAGTGCATCAAGAGGCGAGGCTGTCGCATCTCTAACTGGCCCAACTGTCGCACTACTAAATAGCCACTACACCCAAATGCATGATAATCAGTGTTATGGAACACGCGAGAGATTTTGGCATTTCACGGCTGCCGGATGTCCAAGGCGATAAGGAGCCGAAGAAGAAGTTCAAGAGCTATCCGATCGGCTACTTCCATGTTGACATTGCGGAGGTGCATACGGCGGAAGGCAGGCTTTATCTCTTCGTGGCCATTGATCGGACGTCCAAATTCACCTTCGCCCAATTGGTTGAGAAAGCAACCCGACGGCTCGCCGGGAACTTCCTTCGTGCGCTGGCTATAGCTGTGCCGTTCAAAATCCACACCGTGCTGACCGACAACGGCACTCATTTCACCGATCCAACTGGCGATGGCTGGACGCCTGATGACATCAAAGCCATGCGCAAGGACAACGTCCCCTTTCGTTGCCATTCTTTCGAGATAGCTTGCGCTGATCTAGATATCGACCATCGTTTGACCAAACCCCGTGATCCCTGGATCAACGGTCAGGTCGAGCGGATGAACCGCATCATCAAAGAGGCGACCGTCAAACGCTTCCATTACGACGACCTGGCATTTGACCGACTTTATCGATGCCTACAATTTCGGTCGTAGACTGAAGACGCTTCGGGGTCTCACACCATACGAATTCATATGCAAAATCTGGACAACAGAGCCGGAAAGATTCACGATCAATCCAATCCATCAAATGCCGGGACTAAACATTTAGAATGATGGCATGAGCCATTTCGAGCGTGATGATGACGATCAGCTGGTTCATCACATTCGGCAGAACATCCTTGACGAGAATGCGCGGCAGACCGGCATCCAGGACTTCGGCGGCGGCGATATAGTCCATCTGCCGCACCTGCATGGTGGCGCTGCGCAGCACAATGGCGAAGCGATCCCATAGCAGCAGGCCGAGCACAGCCACGACCACAGTCAACGATCCTCCGAACAGCGCCACCACAGCCAGCGCCACCAGCGTTGCCGGCAAGGCCAGCCGTACTGAAACGATGAACATCACCACCGTATCGACTTTGCCACCGAAATAGCCGCCGAGAACACCGAGCACCGTGCCAATCACGGCGGAGATGACAGCCGCGGTAAAGCCAATCAGCAAGGAGACACGAGCCCCATAGATCAGTCGCGACAGGTAGTCCCGTCCCAGGGCATCGGTACCGAGCAGATGTTTCCAGTCGCCGCCCAGAACGACAGGAGGTGAAAGCCGCGATAGCAAATCCTGCTTGTTCGGGTCGTAAGGAGCGAGCAGCGGCGCGAACAACGCGACAAGGCCGACAATCAGCAGCATCAGGAAGCTGATCATGAAGCCGCGATGTTTCAGAGCCCTGCGAGCCAGCAGACGGGATGGAGAGGGCAAGGCCGCGGGAAGTCCCGGGCTGACAGTTAGGAACGTGTTGGTCATGTCAGGCAGTCCTCAAGCGGGGATCGAGTCATGCGTTCAAGACATCGGCCAGGAGGGTGAAGGTGATATAAAACATCGCGAAGATCAGGGATGAGTGCCTGCATTGTCAGCAGATCGTTGCGGGCAATCGATTCCCAGGCGAGGTAGCCGGCTCCATGCAGCGCAAAAATGGTGTCCACCACGACAGAACCGCCGAACATGAAGCCGAGCTGCACTGCTGCCAGGCTGACCACCGGGATGATGGCGTTGGCGGCGTGTTGCGTGGTTTCCGGTCGAGCAGTTCGGCAGCGTGCACCCATTCACCCTTCCCCGGCATGGAACATCTTAGACACCCCGCAAGATGCAGGGCTATCGCATATGAGCGATCATGGAGATGAGGAAGTCATCGTCCCATCCGGCCTTCTTGATCTTGCGCCTTATGGATGCCTTGTCGGGATGTTGGCGGATCAGGTTGAGGGCGAGTTTTCTGAGTGTGGAGAGGTTTTGCGGCCCATGGTCCTTGCGGTTTCGCGCCGCATCCTCGCAGAAGGCCACATCGAGGACCCAATGCAGTTGGTTCTCGATCGTCCAGTGCGCCCTGGCGATCTTCAGGAAGGCTGTGGCGGAGACCTGCCTGGAGAGCAGGAAGTGCCGGATATGACTGGTTTGCCGGCCATCCGGCTCGATCCTGATGCTTTCCAGCCGGGCCACCGCCTTGATGCCGGGGAAGTCCATGCCGTCCGCCTCGACGATGCTTGCACGGCGGGTTTCGGTCCGGTCATGCAGCCTGGGATCCGTGGTTTCGGCACGGTCGGGATCGTCAGCCGCCTCCATGAGATGTCCGGCCTGCTTGAGCAGTCCCGGCTGGTTGCTCTTCAGCGCCAGCGCATAATCGGCGCCGGTCGCCAGGATCGCTTTGGCCGTGTCGGCGCGGCAATGCAGCGCGTCGGCGGTGACCATGCAGCCCTCAAGCGACAGGCAGGCGAGCGCGTCGAGCACGCCCTTGACCTCGTTGCGGTTTGGCGCAAGCTGCTGGCCGATGACCATGTCGCCGCGCTTGTAGGCGCCGCGCACCGCCTTGCCGTCGATGGCGATGACGCCGGAGATCGACTGGGCGAAGGCGGCTGCGAACCTGGCGAACACCTCCTCGAAGGCAACCGGATCCAGGTGCCTGAAAACATTCGGGAAAACATCATGGCTCGGAATCCCGTACGGCAGCGGCATGACGGTCTTGAGCAGCTTGTGCTTGGACAGGCCAAAGTCGGCCATATCCTGACAACTCTCGGCACCACACAGCACCGCCGCCAGACCGATGAACAAGACCCATATGCGTTTCCCCTGCCGCAAGACGGGTCTATCGATTAACCAGCAGCTCAACGAAGGAGTGCTGACGGCCGACCGCCATCTGTTGGCTGGTGGATGGTGAAATCCACGCCGTAGATGCGCTTGAGGTGTTCGGGCGTCATGACCTCACGTGGCGATCCTCGGGCGATGAGGCGACCGTTCCGCAGCGCAATGATCTCATCGCAGTAGCGGCTCGCCATGTTGATATCGTGGAGAACCATGACGATGGAGAGCCCCCTCACCCTGGTGAGTGTCTGGACGAGATCGAGCACCGCGATCTGGTGTGCGATGTCGAGGGCCGAAATGGGTTCATCGAGCAGGAGACATGTCGTATCCTGGGCGACGAGTGCGGCAATCCAGGTGCGCTGCTGTTCGCCCCCGGACAGCGTTTCGACGGAACGCTCCGCAAGCGTGGTCGTTTGCGTGAGGTCGAGTGCTTCCCCCACCTTTTCCTCGTCCCGTCTGCCGAAAGCGCCCAGCGGACCATGCCAGGGATAGCGTCCGAACTTGACGAGCTCGCGGACGCTGGTTCCCGCGGGCACCGGCGTCTGTTGTGGGAGGTAAGCAAGGTGCCTGGCGAATTCGCGGTTCGACCAAGCTTCCAGCCGGCGTCCATCAAACAGAATGTGTCCAGTGCTGGGCCTGATCTGCCGAGCCAGAAGCCGGACCAGAGTGGATTTGCCTGAACCGTTGTGTCCGATGAGACCGATCGTTTTGCCCGCCGCAAGATCCAGATCCAGCGGCTGCAGGATCGTTCGGCCGGCAACGCTGAAGGAAATCCCCTGCAAGGAGAACTTCGGCACCATCTGTGCGGGGACCGGGGCTGGAAGCGGCATGGGGATATGTCTCCTGCTATCGCTGGAATAGAATGGTGTGCACCGACAGGGCTATTTGCTCACTGTCTTTGCTGACGACGCAGTTGCCAGAGGAACCAGGGTCCGGCGACGAGGGCGGCCAACAGGCTCGGCGACAGCGCCCAGGGCCAGACGAGATTACGGCTCAGCCACTCCGCAAGTGTCATCAGCAATGCGCCGATGAGACCGCTGGCAAGGCTTGCCGCTGCTGCCTTGCGAAAACCCAGGATCGCGGCGGCATGGGGCACCATCAGGCCGATGAAACTGAGTGGACCGACAACCATGGTACCGGCGGCCGTCAGGATCGCGGCGAGAGCAATGCCGGCCCCGCGCACCAAGGCCACCCGCAGACCGAACCCCGTGGAGGCTGCATCGCCCAGCGTTATCAGGTCCATCTGCCGGTGGAGCAAAAGGCAGGCGAGGAGACCGGCGCAACCCACCAGGCAGACAGCGACCGACGTTGCGAAATCCACGCCTGCGGTCATGCCGGAAAACCATCCGAGGAGTGCTGCACCTCTTTGTCCGCCGCCGGCAAGTGCGATCACGAGCATGGCGTTCGCCATACTTGCGAGGCCGACGCCGAGCAGCAGCATGCGCGTGGGTTCAAAGCGCGCTCGAAGACCGAGCAGTGTCACAACCAGCAGGGCGGCAATGGCGCCTAGAGAGGTGATCGCCAGTTTCGTTGCAACCCCGAGCGTCGGCAGAATGACGAAAGCGACGGCAAGAGCGAGGCCTGCGCCGTGGCTGATGCCAAGAAGATCGGGGCTGGCAAGCGGATTGCGCAGCAAGCGCTGCAAGATGAAGCCCGCCACCGCGAGGCAGAGCCCGGCGCCGCTTGCGGCCAGAAGCGGCGGAAGACGCCAACGCCAGACCAGAGCCAGATCGTCCCGCCCCGCCAGTGACCATCCTTCCGGACCGCGTCCCACGACTGCCGCGATCGCAAAGGCAGCCAGTAGAAGCATGGCCAGAATCATGAGCTGCTGAACGGTCCCATGGCCGCGTGCCGCGAAGGCGAGCGTGAACGGCTTCGACGCGTTGAGCGGCGCCCTTCGCGCAAGAAAAACGAGCAACGGTCCCGCCAGAAGGCCTGCAGCCGCCCCGACCGGCAGATCGCCAAGCCCACTGGAGAGCAAACGTATGACCTGGTCGGTCAGAAGCAGAAGAAGGGCTCCCGTCAGCCCGCAGCGGACCAGTCCCGCCTGGGCCTCGCGCCAGATCGCGCGTACAAGCGCCGGGGCGGCCAGCCCCACGAGACCGATCTGCCCGAACTCTGCTGTGACGGACGCGGCCAGCAGCGAAGCGATGAGAAGCAGGATCAGCTTCACCGTGCGCACGGAAAGACCGAGGCTCGCTGCCGCACCATCCCCGAGAGAGAGCAGCCGTAGCGGTCGCTCCAGGAGAAGAAGCGGACCGAGAGCGAGAGCGGCAAGCACCGCCAGACGAAGCGACGGGCCCCAGCCACTCTGCTGCAGCGAGCCGGCCTGCCAGGTCAGGAGATTGCTGAGAAAATCATGATTGAAAAGAACAAGGCCGGCATAGGCCGCGTTGCAGAAGAGATTCATCATCACACCGGCCAGCACCAGTGTCTGGGACGAAAGGTGCGGCCCCCAGGCAACGGCGAAAGCCGTCGCAAGCGCGATGAGCGCCCCGGCGAGTGCCACGATCTGATATCCGTGGGACCATAAGACTGGGGCGAAGACCAGGGATGCCGCGAGACAGAGTGCCGCACCTCCGGAGATGCCGAGGAGGGACGGTTCGGCAAGCGGATTGTCGAAGGTTCTCTGAAACACGCCGCCTGCCAAGCCCAGCAGGCAGCCGGAAACCAGCGCGGCAACAATGCGCGGCAAGGTCGCGTAGAAGAGTATGGCCGGTTCTTTGACCTGGACGATGGCCAGCACGGCAAGAGCCAGGGCCGGGAAGGCCAGCAGGGAGATCAGGACGAGGCCACGCGGCAGACCGCGCCGGGCAAGGGTGATGCTCATGGTGTACCTGCTCCGATGGGGCCTTGAAGCGCGCGCGCCAAAGCCTCGGCAAGATGAAGCGTCGAAAGACATCCCCCGAACGGATAGAACTGGGGCATGCGCACCACGCGTCCTTCACGAACTGCCGGAAGCCGATGCCAGAGCTGGCTATTGCCCAGTGCCCTGTTCGTCTGCGGAGCAAGTGACGGGATCTCGATCTGAATGAAAATGGAATCGTCCAGCGCCATCAGTTGATCGAGCCCGACCTGAATGAAACCATTGGCATTGGTCGGTCCCTGCCACGCATTTCGCAGACCCAGACGGGTGACCACGGACCCGGGCATGCTGCCATTGCCGTAGACCATGGCGCGGCTGCCGCTTTGATCCGGCAGCAAAATGCAAACCGGGCGCACTCGCTGAACGCTGGCGGCAAGGCTTTGCATGCGCTGCTCTATGTAGGACAGGACCGCCTCGACCTGACTGGACGGAAGGCCCGCAGCACGTCCGCATTGACGCAGAATGGCTGCCGCCCGCCCGTAAGACTTATCCCCCGTCATATCCTCGACCACCTCGACAGGCGCGATCTCGCTCAGGCGCGGGGTCATGAACAGACTTGCGGCGCCAATGAAAATGAGGTCCGGGCGGAGCCTGTCCAGCAGTTCCAGGTTGACTTCCCAGAAGGGCCCGATGTCGTGGGTCGCGGCGGGCAGGAGTTGCGGCATGCGTTGGTTGTAGTAGCCGGTATCGGCAACGGCGAGCGGCGTGACCCCCAAGGCAAGAAGAGACTCGGCGGCAGCCCAATCGACGGCTGCGATGCGCCTTCCGTCCTCGGCCAGAACCGGCATCGGAGGCAGAAGAGCGGCGAGGCTACCGGTGATGAAAAAGCGTCTGTTCAACATGACATTCGTGGAGGCGCGACCTTGCGGCCGCGCCTTCCCCCATCTTAAAAATCGATGGTCAGCTTGCCGATAACGCTCCGTCGATCGCCCTGATAGCAGGAGTAGCTGGCCTCGCAGGTCGAAAAGTACTTCTTGTCGAACAGGTTGGTCGCATTCACGGAGACCTTCGCATGCTCGTTGATCCGGTAGCTTGCCCCAAGGTCAACCAGCGTCCTGCTGGGCACTGAAAAGGTATTGGCATTGTTGCCGTAGACCTTGCCGACATAACGAACCCCGGCCCCGATCGATGCGCCTTCCAAAAAGCCCGTCTCGAACGTGTAGTTCAACCAGGCCGAGGCCTGCTGTTCCGGCACGAGCATCGGGCGTTTCCCGACATTGCCGGTCGCATCGCGTGTAATCTCCGCATCGGTGTATGTGTAGGAACCGACAAAATCCCAGCCGCCGCCGAGGCTGACCTTGCCCTCCAGTTCCAGACCGCGCGACGCGATCTCGCCCGTTGCCACGGCAAAGCCATTCGAGAGATAGTTGAGGACATTCGTCTTCTCGATATCGAAATATGCGATGGTGAAGAGCCCCTCGAAGTCGCTGGGCTGATATTTCACCCCGACTTCCCACTGCCGACCGTTGGATGGATCGAAGGTATTTCCCTTTTCATCCACCCCGCTGTTCGGGACGAAGGATTGGGAATAGCTGACATAGGGCGCAATACCAACCGAGGAGACGTAGCTGAGGCCAGCACGACCGGAAAAGCGGCCGACATCAATCTTGGTATCGGCACCTGTCAGGCGGTTGTGGGTCTCCAGATCAAGCCAGTCATACCGGCCGCCCAGAGTTGCGACGAAGCCATTGCCAAACTTGATCTGGTCCTGGGCGTAGATGCCTGTCTGGGTGTAACGTTCCGTATAGCTGATCATCGGTGCCGTGGGTGCCGGAACGGTGACGCCATAGACAGGTGCATAGGGGTTCAGCGATGGAGCCAATCCCTGAAAACGCCGCACGTCAGCATCAGACCAACTATAGTCGATGCCGAACAGCGCCTGATGTGAGAGCGCTCCCGTGTCGAATTCGGCCAAGGCCTGATTGTCGATCGTGAAGGCATCGAAGCTTTCGTCGAAATGTCGCGCTATACGACTGAGGCCCGATGCTCCAAGGCCGGACAAGAAAAGGTTGTCGAGTGTGAAGTCAACATGTCCGTAGCGCGCGTTCTGGCGGAAGGTCCAGGTCTCGTCGAAACGATGCTCGAACTCATAGCCGATGCTCTGTTGCTCCTGGGTGCTCTGGTTGAAATTGGGGTCGCCAAGGAGAATGTTCGTCGGCGTGAAGAGCATGATCGTGCCGCCGCTCTTATCCTTCAGCGCCTGGCCGGTCACCGTCAGCGTAGTGTCCTCGTCGGGCTTCCAGGTTACGGCAGGCTGTATCATCAGCCGGTCATCGCCGATTTGGGCCCCGTTCGAATATTCGAACTGGGTGTTGGCGTTTCTGGCGACACCGATCACGCGGTAAAGAATGCTCTTGTCCTCATTGACCGCGCCGCCGACATCGAAGGCGACCTGCTTGCGATCATGGCTTCCGTACTGAAGCTCGATCTGGCGCACATCGTCTTCCGTCGGCTTCTTGGAGGTCTTGTTGACAATGCCGCCGGCATCACTCTGGCCGTAAAGGGCCGAGGATGGACCACGCAAGACCTCGACACTGTCCAAGGCGTAAGGATCAGTCCGAAAGAAGCTGTAGCTGCTGGACACCTGCCGCAAGCCATCGAGATAGGAACTCGTGGCCTGGGCATTGAAGCCACGCATCATGATCCAATCATACCCCTTGGGGTCGGGACCGTAGGTTTCGATGGCGACCCCCGGAACATAACGAAGCGCCTCCGAAACACTCTGCGCGTTCTGCGCGTCCAGCTGTTTGCGCCCCACGACCGAGACCGATTGCGGCACTTCGATCAGTGTAGCGTTGGTCTTCAGCGCGCCTTGCGAGCGGGATGGGACGAAGGTATCGACGCCATGACCATTGCCGGTGACGAGAATCCGATCGAGAACGGTCGCGCCATCCGCCGCAACGCCTGCGGCATCCGCCGCCTGCGGGTCAACGAGAGCGGCCGAGCCCGGCCCGCTGATCCGCACCGTGATGCCCGTGCCCTGCACAAGCTGCTGCAACGCCGCCGACGGCGTGAGGCTGCCGGAGACGGCGGCCGAGGTCTTGCCGGCGGCGAGCGCCGAGGAATAGCTGATCTGCCAGCCGCTCTGACGTATGAATGTGTTGATGGCGGCAGACAGCGGCTGGGCAGGAATCTGGAAGCTGACGGTTTGGGTGGCGCTTGCGACAGTCCGCGCCTGCGCATGGGCGGCAGCCGGCAGAAGTCCCGCGATGCAGGCGAGAATGCTGGACGCCAGAAGCACATTTGTCCTTTGGCGGCGGCGCTCGTAAGCAACCATGTCAACGCGTGAATTTTTCCCCGAAACCATGCTCGTCCAAACCCTCTCAACAAGACCCCAGGACAGATGCGCGTCATGCGCCATCCAGCCCTTCTGTCAGCAAGGACGCAGCACGGTTGGCAAACCGGCAAAAAAAGTTGAAGATTTAGCGAAGGATTATAATGCCGCCGGGAATCCGGTAGAATCCGACACCGGCCGCATCGGCAAGCGTCCGCAGCGCCCCCTCGACATTGTCGAGACGATAATTGCCCGTGACCACCAGTCGGTTCACCCGCTCATCTGCCACCACGATGGGCCCGCGATGGTAGCGGCGCAGTTCTTCAAGAACGGCGCCGAGGCTGGCGTTTTCAAAGATGATGCGTCCCTCCCGCCAGGCAAGTGTGGCCGAGGGGTCGGCCGCCCGCACGGGAGAAACGGCGGATGCCGTGATGCTGACCGCTTCACCTGGCACAAGCTCGGCCTTGCCCCTGCCCTTACCCTTGCCATCGCACAGACAGAGAACCTGAACGCGACCGCGCTCCAGCACCACCTGATCCTCGTCATCTCCGGTTCTGACAGAGAAGGCCGTACCCAGAACCTGCACCTCACCATAATGACCGCTGACGGTAAAGGGATGGGCAGGATCATGCACGACATCGAAGAAAGCTTCGCCGCGCAGCAGGCGGATGTGACGCCGGCCGCCCTCGAAGTCTGTCGCCACGGCCGTGTCGGTGTTCAGCATCATCATTGAGCCGTCCGGCAGACGAACCGTGGTCTGGCTGCCGGTTGCGGTCTCAAAGTCTGCCTGAAAGGCAATCGTAAGCGCCGGATGTTGCCAGACGCCGACGGCAATCAGGACCGAAGCCGCAAGCGCTGCGGCGTGCAGCGGCCAGCGACGTGTCTTCGGCTGCAACAGCGCGCGCCGATCGACCGGCAGCGTTTTCACCGCATCGCTGAAAGACCTGGAGTTCCACAGGGTCTCGAGACTGCGGAACTCTGCCTCATGCCGGGGATCCTCTGCCAGCCATGCCCGGAACGCCGCGTGCGTCGCCGCGCCCGGCTCGCTGTTTCGCAGCCGGACAAACCAGTCGAGCGCCTGATCCGCTACCGGATCTGCGGCAGGAGATCGGCCGCTCGTCCCATCCGTGTCGTGTGCGTTCTGGTGTCCCACTCAGGCGATCCGATCGAAACGTGTTTGCAGGGTCCTGTTACCTTGACGCGCGAGCACGGCAAACCCGGAAAAATGCTCTTCAAGAGAGCAAAGCAGAGCCTCTGTCGCGGCAACCCGTCGGAGTTGGAGGATCAAGAAACGCGCCATTGTGTTCCTTACTTCCGGTCGAGACGCGCCATCGCGTCCCGGCAATGGGCCATGGCAAGCTTCAGGTCGTTGAAGACCGTGCGTTCCGAAATGCCGAGATGTTCCGCAATGCGGACATTTGACCACTCTTCGATGCGGCTGAGCACCAACACGGCCTGCGCGCGGTCCGGCAGGGCGGCAAGCGCCGCCTGAAACACGCCGAACGTCTGCTTCTCGATCAACGCCTGTTCGAGAGAGGGGATATCAGCCGAAATTCCAGCCAGCAGATGCTCGTCCAGTCCCTGAACTTCGGCGCCCGCCCGGGTCTTGCGACGCCGCAGATGGTCCAGCGCAAGATTGCGGGCCGTCTGGTGCAGAAAGCCCTCGATATGCTCGACCTGTCCGCTCGCGACCGCCTTATGAGCGCGCAGATAGGTCTCCTGCGCCAAGTCTTCCGCCGTCTGCGGGTCGCGCACGATACGCATGACGGTCCAGAGCAGGGAGCGGCGGTGGGCGGCAAAAATCGCGTTCAAAATGGCAGGCACGCACTCTGCCTCCCCGATGCTTTTTGCACCACATGCGGGAGAGCAAAATCATCTCCTCGATGACGTACCGTTCGCCATTTGAAACGCAACAGGGGCATTTGGCACTCAAAACATCCGTTAGTCGCCGTCAGTGTTCCCTTCCTAGATCGGCGGCCGAGACCACGCAATATATAACTTGACCATTTGACGCATGTTATTTCGCCTCAAGGGCAACACATGAAGACGATGCCTGGTCAGCGTGACACCCCGCCGACATTGAGCCGGCTGTCTGATCGGTGTCTTCCGCAGTAAACGGATGAGGAAGACTTGGCGGCCAATGCACCGATCAGAAGCGGTCATGTCGCAGGGAAGCGGTGGCGACGCTTCATGGCGTGGCCACCGGATCCTGTGCCTTTTCAAGCCACTTGACCATCTCCAGCAAGCTGCTGACGGTCCTCATCGGCAGTTCCCACACCCAATGCGCGCTTCATTCTGACGTCCGCTCGTTCTTTCTTTGAACCCGAAGAGATGCGGAGCCATTCGCCTATGACCTCGAGTCACTGAGCAGTTGATTACGAGACACTGGCTTCAAAGATTGTACCGAGATCGATCGGCACGGCAGCCTACTTACAGACCCAGTGCCTGCAGTTGCGCATCAACCCGCTCGCGGGCCTTCTTCGGCAGTTTTGCCGCCCTGACGTCGGCGAGGTTGGCGGGGTTGTCATCGACAATGACCACAGCGGCCATGCCCATTCCGAAATGCGGAGCGCATTTGATGACATAGGCGCCGGACGTTGTGAACGTCACCTTTATCGTTTCGTTCATTTTTCCTTTGAAGGCCTGCCCACCGGCCGGCAGCAGTTCATCGACAGTTTCGGCGTTGTGGCTCTTGTCAGTCGGCACAAAGGTCACAGTGTCCCCCTTGGCCACCTTGACGGACGCGGGTTCGAAGACCATTGCGCCGTCCTTGCCCTTGTTCAGCATGTGGATTTCGTAATCCGCCGCCGACGCGGCTGTGCCGAAAGCCATAGCCATGATTGCTGCCGTGACCACGGGGAGGATCGTCTTGTTCATGTCCTTGCTCCTTGAGCGAAGCCCGATCGGCTTCGTTGTCAGGACCATATCAAAACCCTCGCCCGGCTCTTTGCCGCGCAACAAACAAGGGACGACAAACCCGGGGACGATCAGGCGCTTCAGCGCTCCTGGCTGTCAGCCAAAGACTGAAGCCCCACGATATCGCGGACCAGCAGTTTTTGCCTGCCGCCTTCCACGAGCCCTTTGGATTCCCAGGCACTCAAGATGCGGGACACGGTATGCAGCGTCGTGCCGGTCATCTCCGCAATGTCCTGCCGCGTGATTGGAAAGTCGATGCGGATGCCGGCGGCCTCCGCCTTGCCTGCCTGTTTCGCCAAGCGCAGCACGGTATATGCCACGCGACGTTCGACCTCCTGTGTCGAGATCTCACGGATGCGCGTATGGGCCTCCTCAAGGCGTTGTCCGATGGTATTGAGCGCGCTGACGGCAAGATGCGGACTGCGGTCGATGAACTGCGGCCACAATTCCGTCGGCCAACAAAGGGCAAGGCTTTCGATCACGGCGAGCGCCGACCCTGGATAGTCGCTGCGGCGCAAGGCCTTGGCAAAACCGAAGAGATCGCCTGGATGCACAACACGCACGATGATCTGCTGGCCATCGGTCGTCACCTGCGTCACCTTCAGCCTGCCATTCAGAAGCATGAAAAAGTGGCTGGCCGACGCACCCTGCTCAAAGAAGGATTCCCCAGGCCCAATACGCTTCGCCACCGCTTGGCCCAGCAGCGTCTCGACGTCTGCCTCGGGCATTTTCTCGAACATCGGGAAGGATTTGACGACGCTCTTATCGATCTTCAAGCCAAGTCCCTACCCTGTCCGCCATTTGACGGCCTCACTTTATCAGGAAGACCAGTGCCAGCAAGCGCTCAAGAAGTGATCCCCCTGTGGCGCAGCCGGCTCAGTAATCCAGCGTACCAACGATCATCGCGCACCAGCCGAAAACCGAGATTGGACGGAGGCGTTCCGACGGCGCACCCACCGGATTTCGGGTCGCGGACAAACGAGCTCATCGGCGACCGGTGCTGACCGACCGTCACATAGATGCCGCAGGCGGTCGACTCCTTGCTCCACTCTGGTCCGGCCAGGTCCACCCGTCTGTGACACGTCGAGGTCCATTCCCAAACGTTGCCCGCAAAATCGGCCAGCCCATGCTCGTTCTCGCCAAAAGTCCCGCGTCGTCTGGGAACAGGATTAGCATCGGCCTTCCTGCGCGTCTCCCGTTCGTAATCGGCCAGCCATCGCAAGGCAGGGTTACGACTATTGGCGTCAACGCCAAGCGCATCGTCCGGAAATCGGCTGCCGGCGGCAAATGCGATCTCCTCATGCGTCGGCAAGGTCCAGACCTCGCCTGTCTTGTCGCTCAGCCAGCGCGCATATCGGACGGCATCATCGTAGCTTATGCCTGTGGCGGGAAAATCCGCACCGGGGACATGGGCGGCAAGAATCGGAATGCATTTCGCGTCCTTAACGCAACGCCCGTATTCGCCTTCACTTACCTGGTACTTCATCACCGTAAGCGGCCTTGCAAAGCGGGCGTTCACGATCGGTCCATCGACAGCAAAGCCGTTCTTGTAGAACTCGCCATCGGCGCGATACGTGAAGCTACTGGCGGGGATGGTGACGCTCTCGACAAGATCGTCGACCTCAAGCCTTTCGTTCCGCTCGAAGTACCCCAACTGGCCCGCTATGGTCACAGAGCCACAGAGAAAGAGTGCCAGAGGCAGCCCGAGCGAGAGAGCCGAGACGTCCTGATGTTTGGCGCGCTGAGAAGACATCGGGTTTAGCCCTGATGAAGTGCCTTGAAGGAGCGCGCCCGCGCTGCCAGGAGTGCGGACGCGCCTGATGTCAGTGATTATTGGGAGTGACGATCGCCGTCATCAGATCGTTGTTCCAGTCGCCTTCGACCTTGAAATGCGCGGCAGCCCCCTTCTCGAACGCTTCGATCAGGTTGTGGTTGACGTAGGCATAGATCCCCGGCTGGTGGAACGTGTAGAATGCGGCACCCGCGGCTCCGCCAGGAATAAACCATGTCTCCTGGTCGAGGTCCGGCGGATTGGCAAACTTGCCTGTTGCCCAGACATAGTCGCCATGCCCGCCGATCAGATGCGGACGGGTGTCCCGGTTGGCCTGCGAATGCAGGATGAGAACCTTTTCGCCCACCTTGGCCCGCAGTGCATTGGCGCCGGTCAGAGCGCCGACAGCACCATTGAAGACGATATGGCTGGGCGTCAGGGTCTTCATCACCTCCAGCGTATCCGCATAGGCATCGCCATGGCTGTCATACGTCTTGTAATGTCCATCGGCATCACGCGGCACGTAGAAATCCTGTTCCCCGACATAATAGACCCGGTCGTAGGTGAGGTCGTTACCCTTGTGATCCTTCAGGCCGTCGCGTGGCAGCACCAGGATCGCGCCGTTCATCCCCGAGGTCACATGCCACGGCACCATTCCGGGAGGGGCGCAATGATAGACGAAGACCCCGGCCTTGGTGGCCTTGAAACGCATGACAGCCTTTTCGCCCGGATTGACCACGGTCAACGCGCCGCCACCGAGCGCACCGGTGGCCGAGTGGAAATCGATATTGTGCTGCAGCTCATTTGTCTCCGGGTTGACTAGCGTGACCTCGACATAATCATCCTGGTGAACGACGATCATCGGACCGGGCACCGAACCGTTGAAGGTCATGGCATGGACTTCCGTGCCGGCGTCATCCAGGATGATCTTCTTTTCCTCGATGGTCAGCGTGACTTCGTAGATCTTCGGCCCGCCCACAGCCTTCTGCGTGTGTGGGTGCACGAAGGGCGGCGCGATCGGCTGAAGTTTGACGCGCTCAAGGCCGGCGATATCAGTTGCCGGGGGCTGCAGATTGCTCGGCTGCGGGGCCGCGCCGCTCGCTGATGCAGCCACAAGCGGCGCCATGGCTCCGGCAAAGGCGGCGCCGGCAAGAATAGAACGTCTGGTGATTTGGAACTGGCTGCTCATGGAACCTCTCCTGGTTAGAAACGAACGTCTCTCGTTCCTTTCATCCAGAAGCTAAACCTGGCGGCTGCAGCTCTCTTTGTGCTGGAACAACATTGACCAAGCAAAACCTGCTCCACATTTGCCTTTGCGCAAAGAGAGAGACCGGTCTCCTTTCCTATTGTCCTCCTCGCACAATGGAGACACGATATGGGACATGCAGATCAAATACCCTCGACGCGTCGAGGCGCCGTGCCGCGAGGCCTCTCGACCACCGGGCCGGTTCTCTTTTCCTACGGGTTCAGGCCGTTCTTTCTGGGCGGCGCAGTCTGGGCGTGCTGTGCCATGCTGCTGTGGATACTGACGCTGATGGGAACCATCGACATTGCGCAAGGATACGGTGCTCCCGCATGGCATGCGCATGAAATGCTGTTCGGATTTGGCAGTTCCGTCCTGGCAGGCTTCCTGCTGACGGCGGTTCCGAACTGGACCGGACGACTGCCGGTGTCTGGCACCCCTCTGCTGGGGCTTTTTTCGCTCTGGCTTCTCGGGCGCGTGGCACTGCTCATGTCAGACTTGACGGGCAATGCGATCGCGGTAGCGCTCGATTCCCTGTTCTTGCCCACGCTCCTGTTGATTTGCGCGCGTGAGGTCATCGCCGGACGAAAGTGGAAGGACCTGAAGGTGGTCACCGGGCTCTTCATCCTGTCGGTTGCCAACATCTGCTTTCACGTCGAGACCCTGATGGAAGGTGCGCCCGATGTCAGCCCACGCCTTGCTATCGCGGCCTATGTCGCACTGGTCATCATCGTCGGAGGGCGCATCCTGCCGAGCTTTACCCGCAACTGGCTGGCAAAGGCCGGTGCAGCACGGTTCCCGGCACCGTACGACGGCTTCGACTCGGGCACGATCGTCGTCTCCGTCCTCGTTTTTCTGGCCTGGGCTCTTCGTCCGGAAGGAGTGGTCACCGCGGTTGCAGCCGCGGCGGCGGCCATCCTGCAGGTCGTGCGGCTCTATCGCTGGCGCGGGTGGAAGACGTTTGCCGAACCTCTGGTGCTGATCCTGCACATCGCCTACCTGTTCGTGCCGCTCGGCTTTGTTGCGATTGCGGCCTCTGCCTTGGGGAACATGGACGCGACAGCGGCCATGCATGTTCTCACCATCGGCACCGTTGCCACCATGATGCTGGCCGTCATGACCCGGGCCACCCGCGGCCATACGGGCCGTGAGCTTGAGGCATCAATGATGACCAACATCTCCTATGCGGCCATCATCGTCTCCGCTCTTGTCCGCCCCCTGACATCGGTGATGCCGGACCTGTCGAACCTGATCCATGCCATAGCGGGGATCGGCTGGATCCTGGCCTTCGCGCTGTACCTGGTGGAATATGCCCCCATGCTGACGCGCAAACGGCGCAAAGCGATCGCAACCGGGGCTTAAGAGCGGGTTTCCGTCGCAGCGATGAGCCAAATTGCCGGAGTCGAGGCGCGATCCCGTCGGGCCTCGACCACGTTCATGACCGCATCATGTCCGCAGACCACGGCGGGTCATAGGTCAGTTCCACATCAACGCGGGCGGCAAGTGCGAGGGAAGCGACCCGCGCCCTGACGGCATCGACCAGTAAACCGGAGAGCGGACAGCCGCGGGTTGTCGTCGTCATCCGGATCAGGATCTGCCCATCCGCAATCTTCTCGGCCGAATAGATCAAGCCGACATCAACGACGCTCATTCCGAGTTCCGGATCGATGACATCTGAAAGGGCTTGCGCGACCTGATCAAACAGAACAGCAGACGAGGTCATTGTGTGGCCTCACCGCGCCGGATCATGATGCGGAATGTGCTTCCGGTCTGGTCGTGATTGCCGACCCACTGATGTCCTCGCCTGACGAGTTCCGGAAACAGCAAGAGCGGCTCGCGCTGAAGGAGCGCAAACAGCACATTTCCGGCAGGCAACGCTTCCAGCGTCTCCAGGATGTGCACCATCGGCTGCGGCGGATCGAGATCCGTCAGATCGAGTTCGACAACAGGTTCGGGCCAGGTGGCCGGATCATCGACATTATCGGATGCCAGAACCCCGGCATCCTTTGGAAAGAATCGAACCTCATAATCTCCCCCCGAAAGTTCGAGGATCTCGTGCAGATAGCCTTTCCGCTCCATGACGGAAAACAGGGGTTGCGGTTTAAAGGGTGCAAGCAGCCGAAGCCCCTCCGTCGGACCGAGATGATCGACCGCGGTCATGATGGCGACAAACGGTTCGACCCCTGCAGCAAGCAAGGGGCGAACATCGAGTTCCGTATAGGTCAGGGGCATCGGCTCATTCCTTCTGTTGGTGGCCTGATCTGGATGGCCTTATGTTTGGTGGGCATAGAAAAGGTGGGGGCGAACCGTGCCGGACGGGAGCCCGATGTCCTTGGGCGCATAAGCCAGCCGCCGGGCACGAATGAATTCAAGCGCGAGCATTGTGACTGCGACAAGCTGCAGGCCGGCTGCCATGCGGAACAGGATGAGAGCATCGGCCAGGAGTGCCGTCAGGCCCACCACGACGCCCGCATGGTAGAGGATAAACCAGAGACGGGCACGCCGGTCCCTGATCAGATCCTGGACGCGCGGCACAGGCGCATGCCCCATCACCGGACCATAGGTCTCGAGCCACGTCAGAAACGGAACGATCTTGTAGAGCTGGGAGAGGCCGAGGCCGGAAAGCCATCCCATTGCCAGCACGTAGATCGCCGCTGCAATGACGGTCTGAGACTGGGGCGCGATAGCCGCCCATGCGAGGAGAGCGAAACCGAAAGGAAGGTATCCCAATGCGCAAAGGCCAAGCAGTGTGCTGAGTTCCAGCCTCTTGCGACGACGCGCCCGCACCATCCCTGCAATGTCAGAGAAAAAGACGCACATGCCACAAGCAAGAAAAGCGAGAGAAGCCCATTGCAGTGATGCGGCCACAGGAGAGCGGGCGTTCTCGACAAACGGGCCAAACCACAGGACAACGAGACCCGTGATGATGCTGGCCAGCAATGGACGTGTTCGAAGGCCCGTGGCCGGTGCCACCATGAACATGGAAAACAGCCGGTAGCTGACACCCGCGGCAGTGATGCTCATCCAGCCCAGGAGCCCCGACAGGGCGTGAACGGAAACACCCGCTTCCAGCAATGCCGGGACACCGCCAAGATCTGCCGTGCCGCTGAGAAGACCGGTGAAGGATGCACCAAGCGTGATCGTGACAAGAAGCGAGATGAGCCCGATCAGCACCATCCAGCTGGAATGATCCACAGACCTTTGCGACAGCATGGTCCAAGCAAAGGACAACAACAGACAGACGAAACCCGCGGCCAGGCTGAGGGCGCCGACCGGCATGATGATCAACAGAGCGCCATTCAGGCGTCCGCCAAGCGCCAGGAAACCGGCCAGCAAGGCCGCCAATCCGATGATCAGCAGGATCAAGGCAGGTGCACTCAGACATGTGAGGCGCGGCGCGGCGGCCGAGAGCACCGGCACGAACTGAAGCAGCGCACCGCAAAACAGGAGCCCGAGCCAGCCGATCGTTAGGAGATGGACAATAACAAGCGTGTCCGGTGCTGCCAAACTGTCGGACGGGTATCCGAACCCGGCTGTCATCCCCAGGAGGGCCAGCAGCAGGCAGGCGATCGACACCGCAAAATACGACATCGTGAAGCGTGACAGAGGCGCACCGGGCATCGCAACCTCCTGGCTAGTGACCGCAACAGCACTCGCAGCCGCTCGCCTCAACGCGGGTGATCTGCACCTTCCATACATCGGGGCCTTCAGCGAGGTACTCCCAATCGAATTCGTCCGGATAGCGGCTCGAAATCTGGTAGTGCAGCGGCCGCGGGTCGTGGTCGCTGGTGACATGCATCGCGGAACCCGGCGTCAAGGTCGCCAGCCTGCCAAAAATGGTGGGATGGCGTTGCGCTGGCGGGATGATCCGCACATCGATTTCGGGAATGGCGTTCGACATCTTTTTCTCCGGACTTTGATTTCGGGCTGGACGATGTGTCCATGGCCAAAGTTACGGGTCATGGCGGTCGACAACATTGCTCCCGAACAAACTCGCTGCACTTTCCGCTTCCAGCTTGCGCAAAGGCAAAGAGGGTCCATGACGTGACGGCTAAGCAAGTCGGGCAATGTCTGGAGAGGACGACGATGACCGACAGCATGATTGCAAAATACGGCGATACGCGATTGCCGCGTTACACGAGCTATCCCACCGCACCGCAGTTTTCGAACGCGATCGGCGCTGCCGAATACAGCAGCTGGATCGCAAAGATCGGCGGAGGCACGGTGTCACTCTACCTGCACATCCCTTTCTGCCGTTCGATGTGCTGGTACTGCGGCTGTCACACCACGATCACGGAACGGGACGCGCCCATCGCTGATTATCTGGCTGTATTGCGCACGGAAATCGCAATGGTGTCGAAACAATCGGACGCCCGGTTGGACGTGCGCGAGATCCATTTCGGCGGCGGGACACCAACCATCATCAGGCCAGACGAATTCCTGGCACTGATGGCCCTGATCCGCACGCGCTATGCGGTTCATCCCCGCGCCAATGTTTCCGTCGAGATCGATCCGCGCACGTTGACGGCGGAGATGGCCGCAGCGCTTGGCGAGGGCGGCGTCACCAGGGCCAGTCTCGGCGTCCAGAGCTTCGATCCGGTCGTTCAGAAGGCCATCAATCGAATTCAGTCGGAGGACACGACAGCCCATTGCGTCGAGGATCTGCGCCGCAACGGCATCAACGGCATCAACTTCGACCTGATCTATGGTCTCCCACATCAGACGGTCGCCTCCTGCAGACAGACGGCGCAGGTGGCGATTGCCATGCGTCCCGATCGGTTCGCGGTGTTCGGCTACGCCCATATCCCGACATTCAAGAAGCATCAGCGCCTGATTGACGAAAGCGCCCTGCCCGATGCGCAGGCTCGCCATGCGCAGGCGGAGGCGATCGCGGATGTTTTGACGTCTGCCGGCTACATCCGCATAGGCCTCGACCACTTTGCCTTACCGGAGGATGAACTCGCCCGTTCCGCGGGCCAAGGCCGCCTGAGGCGGAATTTCCAAGGATATACGACGGACAACTGCGACGCGCTTCTCGGCTTTGGCGCCTCTGCCATCGGCCGGCTTCACGACGGATACGTTCAGAACGAGGTTCCGCCAGGCCTCTATGCCCGCAAGGTGATGGCCGGGGACTTGCCCACCGTCAAAGGGTATCGCCTGACGCCCGAAGATCGACTTCGGGCGGAAGTGATCGAGCGGCTGATGTGTGATTTTGCTGTTGATCTCGCGGCAATCTCTGTCCGCCACGGTTTCCCTGCGGATCTCCTCATCCGCTCGAACACGGGGCTGCAGCTAATGGCAGCCGATGGTTTCATCGCACTCGACGGTGAAAAAGTTCGCCTCGATAGTGCCTATCGCTTTCTGGTCCGCACGGTTGCCGCGACATTCGACAGCTACCTTCATGAAAGCCGGCGCACTTTCAGCAAGGCGGCCTGAGAGATTGTGTTATCAACAGAATGGGCTCGGAGACACGCCCTCTCGGAGCCCATTTGCACGCCAAGCCAGGGCTCAGCGTGTCAGCCCGCGGTAGATCGCCGGCAGCACCTGCGGCAACCGGCCGATATTGCCAACGATGGCAAACCCATTGCGACCAAACATGGCCGGAAGGTAACTGCGGGCATCCTTGTCAACCGTCACTGCAAAGACCGACGTCCCCTGCCGGCGTGCCTCGGCGATAGCCTTGCGGGAATCTTCGAGGGCAAACCGCCCCTCGTAATGATCGATGTCGTTCGGTTTGCCGTCCGTCAGGATCAGGAGCAGACGTCGGCGGTTCGGCTGTTTGCAAAGCTCAGCGGAGGCATGACGGATGGCCGCGCCGATCCGGGTATAGTAACCCGGTTTGAGGCTGGCGATCCGCCGCTCCACCGCCGGGCTCATGGCCTCTCCAAAGGCCTTTACGGTTTCCACGCGCACCCACGAGCGCCGACGCGATGTGAAGGTGAGGATCGAGTGATTGGTGCCGCAAGCACTCAAGCCATGCGCGAGAACGGCAATCGCCTGCTTCTCCACATCGAGGACACGATGATCATCGAACCAGGCATCAGTCGACAAGGAAACGTCTGCGAGAATGGTCACAGCCAGATCGTGGCCCTGGGGACGCGAGAGAAGGTGGATCCGCTCGGATCCTTCCCCGCCGGCGGCAAGGTCCGTGCACATGCGCACAACGGCATCAAGATCGAGTTCGGCCCCATCCAGCTGGGCTTTCAGCGTCTCGTTCTTCGGTCGCAGGATTTCGAACTGACGACGAACCTTGCGCACCATTTGCGCCAAATCACCTGCCGGCTCGCCAGCGACCGTCTCTGACGCGGCCATTGCCGTCACCACCTTGCAATAGGATGGCCTGTATTCGGCTTTGCGGTAGTCCCACTCCGGATAGGAGACCTCCGCTTCAATTTGGCGAGGATCGACCCGCTCCGGCGGCAGATCCAGGTCAAACCGATATCTGGAGGACGGCCGCTCCAATCTCTTTCCGAGCGTGATCTCGTCGAGATCGCGTGCCGCATCCTTGTCGTCCTCCTGCCTGTCATCCGTCGGCCGGTCGATGTTGATCTTTTCCACCATCGCCAGGATCTTTTCGAAGCGGTTCAGAATGAACGGGCTTCGCTCCGCCGTCGATCTGGCCGCGTCGCGGTCGGCACGGTATTGCTCCTGGCCGGCAGCCGCGGCATTCGATCGCTCCTCCGCCTCCTCGTCGCTCAAGGCGCCACTCGCCTCCTCGCGCGGCTCGAAACATGGCCAGAGCGGCACGGCCATCATGCGTTGGTAACCGGCAGGGGCGTGCTGCGGGAAAATGGCGACCGGTAATGGGTTCGCAATTCCCGCCGCGTCGCGCAGGATGCTGATCACCCTGTTCTCCACAAGCTGTTCAACCGCCGGCAGGTGACCCCGCTTGCGTTCGAGAAGAACCGCTGCAGACAGGGCGGCATAGGTGCGGGAAAGCCCAGGAAAGCAGCCAAGAACCTGCCGGACGGTCCGACTGGCCCTGTCGAGCGCTTCCAGATCCGCCCGCATCGGATCGGGTGATCGAGAGGGCGACAGCGGCATCTGCGCCATATAGGCGGCAAGCCAGATGTAGAGACTTCGGTTGAGTGACCGGTCCGGAAAGAGGTCGATGGTCGGCGGCAGCATCACGGTGCCCGCATCACGAAGGGCCAGCGCCATCTTTTCTTCGCCGAGCCCCACCAGTTGCCGCAGGCGCAATCTGTGAGAACTGGTGCGCGCATGGGCAGGACCGAGCTGCGCCGTCGTGTCTCCGCCGAAGCCTCTGAAACAGGTGGCAAGGATGGGCTTCACCTCCTCAAAAGAAACAGCGCTATCGGGATAACGCGGCATGCTCGAGGTTGCGCCGACCAGTCGGTGCCAGACCTTGCCGACGGTTTCTTCCATTTCCAGAAACTCGAACATGATGACCTCAGGCGATCACGCCGGTTGCGACTTCGAGAAGGGCCACTTTGACGTCCTGGTCATCGGTCAGGGGCTCGATCATGGCGGCCCTGACCGCCTCGCGAACGGGCATCCCGCTGTCGATCAGCGTGGCACAGTAGACGAGCAGTCGGGTCGAGACGCCTTCCTCGATGTCCTGATCTTTCAACTGGCGCAGACGACGGGCAAGTTCGACCAGAGGAGCAACCCGCGCCTCATCAAGTCCGCTTTCCAATGAGACGACGGCGATCTCCTGCGCCTTGGGCAGGAAGCCGAATTCGATGGAGACGAACCGCTGTTTGGTCGATGGCTTCAGCGCCTTCAGCAGGTTCTGGTATCCCGGATTATAGGAGACGACGAGCATGAAGCCCGGTGGTGCTGCGAGATTTTCACCGGTGCGCTCGAGCGGCAGAATGCGCCGGTCATCGGTCAAGGGATGCAGCACCACCGCGACATCCTTGCGGGCTTCGACGATTTCATCGAGATAGCAGATGCCACCGTCACGGACCGCCTTGGTCAGCGGGCCGTCAACCCAGACGGTATCGCCGCCTTTCAGAAGGTAACGGCCCGTCAGATCGGCGGCAGCCAGATCATCGTGGCAGGAGACCGTGGAAAGCGGCAGGCCGAGACGCGTCGCCATGTGGCTGACGAAACGGGTCTTTCCGCAGCCGGTCGGCCCCTTGAGCAGCAAGGGAAGCTGGCGGGTCCAGGCCATCTCGAACAGTGCGCATTCATTGCCGCCCGGAACATAAGGCGGAATTTCAACATGTGCCCGTTCCCGGGCCGAAGACAAAAGGTTCATGATCTTTCTCCTGAGAAGGCGGTGTTGGCCCCAGCCGGATGGGTGGGGCCGCATGTGCGATCATTCCGCGGCTTGCAGTGACGCGACCGGTGTCCGTTCTCTGCCGGGAACAAAGATCGCCCAGATGAACATGACGGCCGAGATCAGGACGAAAACGCCCGATCCGAGACGGATCCAGTAGAAGAGGGCGAGTTGATCCTGCACATCCATGTAGCTCTCCCCCAGCACGCGCTGCAGGTGAACCTGGAGGACGCCGGCAAAGGTGAGGGCAAACGTCATGACCGACATGGCGGCGCACATGATCCAGAAGCTGACCATCGAGAGCATCTGGTTGTAGGGGGCACGGCCACGCAGTTCCGGCACGGCATAGGCCATGGCGGCAAGGTTCAGCATCACATAGGCGCCGAAGAAGGCCAGATGTCCGTGTGCTGCGGTGACCTGGGTGCCATGGGTATAGTAGTTGACCGAGGACAGCGTATGCAGAAAGCCCCAGACGCCGGCACCGAAGAAGGCCATGACCGAGCAGCCGATAGACCAGAGGATGGCCGCGCGGTTGGGGTGTTTGCGACCTGCCTTCCACGTCATCACGAAGGTAAAGACGACCATGGTGAAGAAGGGTGCGACCTCAAGGGTGGAGAAGATCGAGCCGATCCACTGCCAGTAGCCCGGCGCGCCGATCCAGTAGAAGTGATGGCCGGTACCCAGAATGCCGGAGAAGAGCGCCAGTCCGACGATCACATAAAGCCATTTTTCCACGACCTCGCGATCGATGCCGTTCAGTTTGATCATCAGGAAGGCGAGGACAGAGGCCATGATCAGCTCCCAGACACCTTCGACCCACAGATGCACGACGTACCACCAGTACATCTTGTCGAGCGCCAGATTGGCGGGATTATAGAAGGCAAACAGAAAGAAGATCGCGACACCCCAAAGGCCGAAGATCAGGATATTCGTGACCACGGTCTTGCGCCCCTCCAGCACGGTCAGCGTGACGTTGAAGAGAAAGATCAGCGCGACGATGACGATGCCGACCTTGATGGCGAAGGGTTGCTCGAGAAATTCGCGCCCTTCGTGGATGTGAAACAGGTAGCCGACCACCGCAATCGCCGCGGCCACGAGGAAGAGCCAGAACTGCAGCACCGCAAGCCGCGTGCTGTAAAGTTCGGTCTCCGCCTCTTCAGGCAGAAGGTAATAGGTGGTCCCCATGAAGCCCATCAGCAACCACACGATGAGTGCGTTCGTGTGAACCATGCGCACGATGTTGAACGGCAGAAGCTCGGACAATGTATTGGGCAGCACATAGATCGTGCCGGCCAGCACGCCGAACAGGAGCTGCGCAATGAACAGGCCGAGTGCACCGTAGAAATACAGCATCGCGACCTTTTGGGTTTGATATTTCATGATCGTCGTCCTTCCCTGGAGATCAGCCGGCATCGTTGGGTGGCCATTTCTGGGTTTTGATCTTGCTGGTCCACCGGAGGAATTCGGCAAGATCGTTCAGTTGCTGATCGGTCAGGTTGAACTGCGGCATCTGCCGCCGGCCTTCGATCCCGCTCGGCTGGGCCTGCATCCATGCTTTGAGCGTTTCACGGGTTCCCTCGACATCGTCATCGCCCCCGAGGCGGGTCCAGACATTGCCCAGTTCGGGCGCGAAATAAGCGCCTTCGCCCAGCAGCGTGTGGCAGTTGATGCAGGAGTTCTGCTCCCAGACGTGTTTGCCGCGAGCAACCGCGTCGGTCAGCGTGCTTTCGTCCGTGGAGGTGGTGCGCATGTAGTAATGACTGTGGGCCGTGAGCCCCAGAAAGATCGCGAAGAAGAAGGCCGATCCGCCGTAAAAGACGTTTCGCGCACCCGTTTTGGTTAGATGTTCAGACATTCTTTGTCCCTCTCGCCCCTCAGGCCGGAATGGTGTGGCCGGTACGGTTGCCCGCAAAAGCCGCCACCCCAGCAGATGCGGGAAAAGCCGGGCGCCTTCTTTGTGCCAATGCAAACAAATCGCAGGCAGCAGGATCCGAAATCCGATCCGACAGTGGCGGTGCATTGGGAGTGGCTGGAACAAGCAGGCAGAACCGGTGTTGAGCCATCGGAGGCCACCAACGATGCCGACTTTGATCCGCTTGATCGTTTCCAGCTATGTCAACGGCTTCCTGCTTGGGATGCTGACCATGCTCGGCGCCCTCATCGTCCAGCCGTCATCGGTTGCGGCGATGCTGCTTCAGGACAGCCCTCTGGGACTTGCGTTGGCACTCTTTGCCGCCGGATCCTCGTTCGGGCTGGGATCGCTTGCCTCAGCGGTCTGGTTTGCGGACCTGGACTAACCAACCAGCCCGAGCGCCGCGAGGGCCGCCCGCGCAGCGGCTGCCACGGCAAAGAAGGTCGGCCAGGCCAGAAGTGCCACGGCCAGACGCGGGTGCAGGGTGCGGAACCCCATGAAGTCAAGGATCACCCACCGCGACTTCACCACGGTGAGCACCAGGATCAGGACGAGTATCGCGAACGGAACCGCCTCATGTTTCCACTGCGCCGCCGCCAGGCCGGCAATCATCGCAACGATCATGAGGACCGCTGCGCGGCCCATAAGCCAGATGGTTTTTTGCTGTCTCATGATGTCAGCCCAGATAGAGAACAGGAAAGATCGTCAGCCAGACGAGGTCAATCACATGCCAGAGGGTGGTCACCGTCCTGACAGTCTCCGTCTCCGCCCGTCGTGCGATGGCCAGCATCACGAAACCAAGAAATATGACATGGGCCAGGTGGAAGCCCGTGATCAGGAAATAAAGTTCGAAGAACGCGTGAAAGGCCGCATCCCCCGCAAACCGGATCTCGCCCGAATATTCGATGACCTTGATGCCGACGAACAGAAAACCAAGGATTGCTGCACCGAGAAGGGCCGCGCGTCGGATGTGGATCGACTGCGCACGGTGCGCCTCCGCCGCGAACCAGCCGCTGGCGATCAGCACCAGTGTATTGAAACTTGCAAGACGACCATTCAGATGAAGTTTCGCCATCGCATAACTCTCCGGATGGAGCAGGGAGAGAACCAGGAATGCCGCAAGCAGGATGCCGAATGCGATCAGTTCGCTCCAAACCAGAATCCAAAGGATAAATTGCTCATCGGAACGCGCCCCGGCGTCCGTTTCAACACTTGCCGTCATGGTGTCGTCTCCCGTGTTGCCTCAGCTGTAAACACGGCTGCGTCCGGCTTCTTTGTGCCAGCGCAAGGACTTGTTCCACCCGGCGCGAGACAAGCAGGCCATGAAGGAGTTCAGATCATGTCAGACGCACAGCTTGGTCTCGTTGTCGCCACGCCGATCATCGTCGGCTTTTCAATCGCGCTCTACCGCATGGGAGTGCTACAGGCCTACAGCACCATGATTGCCGTCGCCGCATCCTGTATCATCACGGCGGTGCTCTTCTTTCAGCAGTGAGGAGGCGGCGCCATGAATGGCCTGATCACCGCGCTCTTCCTGTTCGTTGTGCTGCATTCCGTGCCTGCGATTGCGGGCATACGGTCACGGATCATTCTGCACATCGGACGGCCCGCTTACCTCGTGATCTACTCGACGACATCCACGGCGCTTCTGGCATGGCTGTTTTACGAGGCACTGAGGACCGACTATGTCGAACTCTGGGACGCGGCAGCCTGGCAAGTCACGATCACGCTCGTTTCGGCGCCGTTGGGCCTGTTCTTCATCGTCGCCGGTCTTCTCAGCCCGAACCCATTTTCGGTGAGCTTGCGACAGTCTGGTCCGGCGCAGGGAGCGATCATTTCGCTCACCCGCCATCCAGTGCTGTGGGGATTTGTGCTCTGGGCAGCAGGACATATCCCGCCCAACGGCGATCTGAGGTCCCTTTTGTTGTTCGGCGGACTTGCCGCCTTTTCGCTGGTGGGCGTTTTCGTTTCGGAACGCCGCTCGCGCACAAGGCTCGGCTCCCGTTGGGCGACCATGGCAAACGGATCATCCATCATACCGTTCAAAGCAATCTTGACGGGCAGACGGCGACTTTACCTCGACCAACCTCTTGTCATCGGCGGCCTCATTTCAACGCTGGTCTCGGCCTGGTTGCTGTCGGGCGGCCATGCGCTCCTGGTCGGCGCGGATCCTCTTGCCGTATTCTCCATCTTGCAGTGAGCTCTGATCGCTACGAGCAGCACTTTCCCTTGTTTGCGAACATGACCTCAGACATCACTGAATTGAGCACTACCAGATTGATCGTGCCTTTTGGACGAGCGGCAAGTTTGGAATGCAAAACGATAGCGTCCGCGAAGCTGGTGTAAATTCGGGGGCGATTTTCGTGGAGAAAGCGGTGGAGATTTCGCTTTGGTTTCCCGCGAGACGTCAGGTGGGCACCGGGCTCGTCGGAGAAGGTGGAGTTGCGAGACTTCAACCTGACCGAAAGGAAGACTTGATGACCGACGGCAGATTACCTCTTGCCGATCTTGCTGCGAAGAGCGGTGATCCGGATTTTCTTCGTTTGATTGCCGAAAGCGTGCTACAAATGATCATGGAGGCCGATGTGGATGGCCTGATCGGAGCCGGACGCTACGAGCGTGGCGAAAGCCGCCAGACCTGGCGCAACGGCTATCGCGACCGGACACTCGACACGCGGCTCGGCACCTTGAACCTGAAGATCCCGAAAATGCGCTCCGGCAGCTATTTTCCCGGCTTTCTGGAGCCGAGGAAGACGGTGGAGAAGGCGCTGGTGGCCGTCATTCAAGAAGCCTGGATCAATGGTGTATCGACCCGCCAGGTCGATGAGCTGGTGAAGGCCCTGGGGATGACCCGTTTCCAAGCTATGCAAGTATATTAACGAACGTGTGAACGCCTTTCTCAGACGCCCTCTTTCCGGTGCGTGGCCATACCTGTGGCTGGATGTGACCTATCTGAAGATGTGCGAAGGCGGACGCATCGTTTCGGTCGCGGCAATAATCCCAGTAGCCGTCGATACGGACGGCAAGCGGGTATCGTCGGCCTGCATATCGGCCCTTTCGAAGCCGAACCGTTCTGGGCCTCGTTCCTGCGTGATCTGGTGCGCCGAGGGCTGACCAGCGTCAAGCTCGTCATCTCCGATGCTCATGAAGGATTGAAGGCTGCCATCACCCGTGTGTTCGGCGCAACATGGCAGAGATGTCGGGTTCACGCCATGCGCAATGCGCTTGCCTATGTGCCCAAAGGTCAGCACACCATGGTGGCAGCCGCAATCCGCCAAGCCTTCCTGCAGCCCGACCATGACGGAGCCGTTCAGACCTGGCGGCACGTCGCCGACCAGCTCCGCGCCAGATGGCCGAAGCTGGGGACATTCATGGACGATGCAGAGGTTGACGTGCTTGCTGACCTGAGACCCTGAACTTCCTCCAAATTTTGGGAGAGTCCGTTACGATCAGGAGACGGACGAACGAAGCGTTCACCGTTCACGGAAGAACAGATCACCGGGATATTGAAGGAGCAGGAGGCGGGCGCGAAGACAGTCGATGTCTGCCGCAAGCATGGCATCTCGGATGCAACCTTCTACAAATACAAGGCGAAGTATGGCGGCATGGATGTGTCGGATGCCCGCAAGCTGAAGGCTCTTGAGGACGAGAACTGTCAATCGGCACGGAAACTTGACCCCATATCGGCGTCCAATGTTGACCCCCATGTTGACGATCAGCACCTGGATCGCCCGGCGCTGGCCGGGGTTGCAGAGGGCGAACCAGGTGCGAGTGATGGGGCTCTTCGGCTTTAGCTTTGAGAGCGGTTTTTGAAGCGCCAGGACTCGTTGCCAGTTTCGACGATCTCGCAGTGATGGGTCAGCCTGTCGAGGAGCGCGGTGGTCATCTTGGCGTCGCCGAAGACGGTTGGCCATTCGCCGAACGCGAGATTGGTGGTGACGATGATGGATGTGCGCTCGTAAAGCCTGCTGATCAGATGGAATAGAAGCTGGCCGCCGGCCTGGGCGAAGGGCAGGTATCCGAGTTCGTCGAGGATGATGAAGTCCAGGCGGTTGAGATAATCCGCGGTCCGGCCTTGCTTGCCGCTGCGCGTCTCCGTCTCCAGCCGATTGACCAGATCGACGACATTGTAGAAGCGCCCGCGTGTGCCGTTGCGGATGAGCGCGCGGGCAATCGCGATGGCCAGGTGGCTCTTGCCGGTGCCCGTGCCGCCGACGAGAACAACATTGCGCTGATCGGCAACAAAGGCTCCGGTGGCCAGATCGCGGACAAGGCCTTCATTGACGGGTGTGTTGGCGAAGTCGAAGTCGTCGATGTCTTTGGCGAGCGGCAGTTTGGCGATGCTGAGCTGGTAGCGAATGGAGCGCGCCTGTTTCTCGGCGATCTCGGACTGCAGAAGATCGCCAACGATGCGCGGCGGTTCATGCTGGCGCTTGATGCCGTTGCCCATGACCTCGTCATAGGCGCTGCGCATGCCGTAGAGCTTCAAGGTGCTCATCAATTCCAGAACCTGTGTGCGTTCCATCAGCTTGCCCTCCTGAGGCTGTCATAGCGTGCGCAATCGGCGACCGGCTCATGGGTCAGCCGCAGTGCATCGGGGATTTGTAGGGGCGCAGCCGGAGCCGGATCGCGACGACGCGCCAGGATGTTCAGAATGACGGCAGCCGAGCAGACACCCTGTTCAAGCGCCTCCTGACAGGCGGCCTCCACGGCCGTGATCCCGTCGCCTGGCACGCATCCGAGGATAGTAACCATTTGCCGATCGCCATCATCGACTGTCTTCAATCGCTTGCGGACCTTCTCCATCGCCGCTGGCATTACCCAGTCGCGGAACGGCGCGCCATTGCGAAGAGCGCCGGGTTTGCGGGCCAAGACAGGCACATAATGCCAGGGATCATAGACCGTCTCGCCGCGTCCGAAGCTGCGCCGATGTTCGGCGATGACCGTGCCATCCTGCTTGACGACAATCCGGTCGGCATAGGCGTGGACTTCGACCGGGCGGCCGACTGCCGTTGAGAGGACCGAGTATTTGTTGTTGTCGAAACGGACCGTGCAGGTCTTGGACACCGAGGCCGGAACGCAGTGAAAGCCGTCGAACGGACCGACATAGGGAACGAGACTGCCGCGCTCGGCCTCGAACATCTGCCAGATCGTCTGGTCGGCCTGTTCCGGATGGTTGTGCGCCTTGGCATAGGCAACACATTTATCGAGCAGCCAGACGTTCAATTCCTCAAGGCTCTTGACCCTCAGGCGCGGGGTGAAGAAGCGTTCGCGCACCAAGCCAACCTGGTTCTCGACCTGCCCCTTCTCCCAGCCGGAGGCGGGTGTGCAGGCGACAGGCTGAACGAGATAATGACTGCACATCTGCAGGAAACGGCGATTGTATAGCCGCTCCTTGCCGACGAACACGGCCTCCACTGCCGTCTTCATGTTGTCGTAGATGCCGCGTGTGCAGGTGCCACGGAAGAAGGCAAACGCCTTGTCGTGGGCGTCGAACACCATCTCCTGGCTCTCGCGCATATAGGCGCGGGCAAATATCATGCGGCTGTGGCAGAGCCGGACATGGGCGACCTTTACGGTCGTCGTCGTGCCATTGATCAGCACGATCTCGTGGCTCCAATCGAACTGGTAGGCTTCGCCGGGTGCATAGTAGAGAGGCACATAAGCCTGCGCCGTCGCTGATCCGCGGTTCTTCGCCCAACCCTTGGCGTAACGGCGGATCGCATCATAGCTGCCGTCGTATCCGAGCGCCCGCAGCTCCTCGTAAATCCGGATCAGCGTCAGCCGTTCGCGCGATGGCCTGCCTTCGTTCGTCACGAGAAACTGCTCGATCTCCGCCTTCCAGGCCCCTGTCTTCGGCAAAGGTTGCCGCTCGCGCTCGTAAGAGAAGTCGGTCTCATCGGTGCGCAATATCTTGCGGACCGTGTTGCGGGAAACATGCAGTTCGCGGGCGATCTTCTTCATCGACCAGCCTTGAACATGAAAGGCCCGCCGGACGCGCGCAATCGTATCCACTCGCTTCAACTCCCTCTCCATCCGCCGTCAAAAGACGGATGGTCAGATAAATCCGAAGGGGGTCAAAATTGGACGCCGATTACCCCGCTAATGGGGTCAATTTTGCACGCCGAAACACAGTCATGGGCATCGAAGACCATCTCCTGCGTCTCGCGCGGATAGGCTCTCACATACATCATCCGGCTGTGGCAGAGCCGGACATGCGCCACCTTCACCGTCGTCGTCACGCCGTTCAGCACGACGATCTCGTGGCTCCAGTCGAACTGGTAGGCCTCGCCCGGCGCATAATAGAGCGGGACATAGGCTTCCGCCGTCACGGAGCCGCGCTCCTTCGCCCAGGTTCGGGCGTAGCGGCGAACTGTGTCGTAACCGCCCTCGTAGCCGAGGTCGCGCAAGTCCTCGAATATCCGGATCAGTGTCAGCCGCTCGCGGGAAGCCTTCGCCTCATTGGCGAGCAGCATTCCATCAAGATGATCGCGCCAGGGGCCGAGCTTTGGCTGAGGTTGACGGGTCCGCTCGTATTTGAACTCCGTCTCATCGCTGCGCAGAACCTGCCGCACCACTTTCCGCGATATGCCAAGCTCCCGGCAGATCGCCTTGATCGACTTGCCCTGCACACGGGAAAGCCGACGTATCTTGAGAATTGTCTCCACAACAAGCATCCAAATAAAAGCCTCCGATGAAACCGGAGGCTGTTGTAACCCCATCGCAGATGGGGGTCCCGTTTGGACGCCGATCACCCCATTTGCGGGGTCCTTATTCCATGCCTAATCACATGCAAATCATGGCTAAGCCAGCGCTGCAACCGCCGCCCCTAACGAAACGATGATGTTCCTTCAGGTCTGCTAAATACCTCTCGCTATCACCAATTGGCTGAATGTGAGTGGCACCCGCCTCGGGGTGCGAAGCTACCGAAGCATCGCCTTGAACAGAATCGAACCGGTGGCCCGCCAATTGGATTTTCAAGATGTGGCGTCGCAGATCTATCCCAGGGCGAAAACAGGGTTTCACATCCCGGCGGCTGCCCAGACGGTCCCACATTACTGAGTTCGCCAACCAAGACTATCGCCGAAGTCTCATTGGGTCGCCTCTAAGGAGTAAGGGAAATTGGCATCGCTAACGGCAGGGGGCGCATACCCCCCGCTTGATAATAGTTGATAAACCGAGTACATTCTTCCGATCACCCCTGAAGGAGATACGCATGATTAGTGCCGATCTGGGCAAGCAGCTCGAAAGCTACATTCAGCAGCTCGTGGATACAGGTCGCTACGGCTCGAAAAGTGAAGTCTTGCGCGAAGGCGTGCGACTGGTTCAGGATCGTGAAACGCGACTGGCCGCTCTGGATGCTTCAATCATGCGCGGCATCTCTGATGCGGACGCCGGTCGAACCAAGTCGGCCAGTGATGTGTTCAACCGTCTCGAAGCTAAATACCGTGCGATGGCTGACAAAGCCGAAAATTCGGCATGATCCTCGAGTTTACCAGCGAGGCCGAAGGCGATCTTGAGCAGATTGCCGATTACATTGCCGAGCACAATCCACAGCGCGCTCTTTCATTCATTCGAGAGCTGCGGAGCCGATGTGAAGATCTTATTAGTAATCCCAACAGCTTCGCTCTTGTCCCTCGCTATGAACATTATGGAATCCGTCGACGCGTTCACGGCAACTACCTGATCTTCTATCGCGTTGAGCCCACCAAAGTGGTCATTATCCACATCCTGCACGGCGCAACGGACTACGGTCAATTCCTGTTTGACGAATGATCAAATCAGGTCGATTTGAGGCGAATTGAAGCGAAGCACGATGGGAAGCGCTGCTTTTACTATCGACTTGCAGATCAGCGCGGATAGCAATCTGCTTGCAGTCGATCTATTCGCTAGGCCGATGTCGAGACAATGTCAAAGCTGGTTAGAGGCGCGTGCTCACCAGCCAGTTAGAAACGCGACACTGGCGCTGCCAATCAGCCCCGATCTGAGCGGCAGACCCGCTTGCAAGATCAGATCGGGGCGGGTGGGACGCACCGTAAGCGGCAAGCTGCGGCCGTTCAGCCCGCGTAATTCCACGGCATGAGCGTCTCGAGATCGCTGCTGGGCCAGCCGTTGGCGATGCGCTCAAGGGTCTGGGTGAGCCAGGCCTGCGGATCTACGTTGTTCATCTTCGCCGTCTGAAGGAGCGTGGCGATTGTCGCCCAGGTCCTTCCACCGCCATCGCAGCCAGCGAAGAGACCGTTCTTTCGCGTAATTGTCTGGGGCCTGATGGCGCGCTCAACGATGTTGGAGTCGAGCTCGATGCGGCCGTCGGTGAGGAAGCGCTCGAAGATGGAGCGACGCGAGGTGGCATAGCGGATCGCCTCGGCGAGCTTCGACTTGCCGGAGATCCGCGGCAGGGTCTTCTGCCAGAGGGCGAAGAGCTCGTTGACTACAGCAGCAGACGTCGCCTGGCGCGCCGCGACACGGGCGTCAGGGCTTTGACCGCGGGCCGCTGCTTCCACCTCCCAGAGCTTTGCCATCAGCTCCACCGTCTCGGTGGCGATCCTAGAGCTATCCGAAGCGTGGAGCTCGTAGAACTTGCGCCTGCTATGGGACCAGCAGCCGGCGAGTATCACACCGTCATTCCCGCCGTCGGATCGGGCGAGCTTGTTGTAGGCACCATGCCCGTCCACCTGAAGGATACCACAATAGCCACTCAGATGCCGGGCGACCCGATCGCCAGCGCGGCTATCTTCGAAGCGATAGGCGACCATCGGCGGACCACTGCCACCGAAGGGTCTGTCATCCCTGGCATAAGCCCAAAGCCATGCCGTCTTGGCCGATCCGGATCCAGGCGCGAGCGTGGGCAACGTCGTCTCGTCCGCGAAGATGCGCTCAGCCTTCTTGATCTCGGCGAGGATGTAGTCGGCCAGGATATCGAGCTCAAAGCCGAGCTTGCCCATCCATTGAGCCATCAGCTTCCGGTCAAGCTCGACCTTGTCGCGGGCATAGATTGCCTCCTGCCGATAGAGCGGAAGGCCATCGGCATACTTTGAGACCGCGATCTGGGCGAGAAGCGCTTCCGTCGGAATGCCGCCCTCGATGATATGCGCGGGCGCGGCTGCCTGAATGACGCCGTCTTCGTTTTTGAAGGCATACTTTGGCCGGCGGGTGACGATGACGCGGAACTTCGCCGGCACGACGTCCAGCCGCTCCGAGACGTCTTCTCCGATCAGCACCTTCTGTTTGCCGACGTGCTCGGGCAGTTCATCTGGCTCGATCACGACTTCGACCCGTTCCAGATGAGGTGCAAAGCCCTTGCGTGGCCGGGGTGCACGTTTCCCATCAGGATCAGCGGCACCTTTGCTCACCTTGGCTCGGATAGCAGCGATGCCGGTCTCGATTTCCTCGAAGACAAAAGCCTGCTGCTCATCGTCGATCGTTGGAGATGCGAGCTTTTCCGATCGCCGGCCAAAGCGGGCACGATCGAAGGCCTTCAGGATCTGGGTCAATCGCTCGATGCGCTCATCGGCATCTGCGTTTTTCGCCTTCAGATCTGCGACTTCGCTCTCGAGAGCATCGGCGCGCGCAGCCTTCTCGGCCATGGCAAGGACCATGGCTTTCAGGGTCTCTACATCATCCGGGAGCTGCAAATCGGGCGGCGTCATAGGGCCTACGAGAGCACATTTTGCTCCGGTTTTCCTGCCCTTTCAGACAGTTGATTCACTTCGCCGCAGGCCTTTACCCAACAATCTCCGGCGGCTTTACCGCCACCGAGCGGACCCGTTTCCAGTCCATGCCATCAACGAGCGCCATGAGCTGGGCATGGTTGAGCTGCACCCGGTTGTGGCCGATCCGAGGCCAGCAGAACTGCGCCTTCTCCAACCGTTTCGAGTAGAGGCACACCCCTGATCCATCCCACCAGACGATCTTGACCCGGTCCGCCCGTTTGGCCCGGAAGACATAAAGGGAGCCGTTGAATGGATCACTGCCGGCATCCCGCACCAGCGATAGCAAGCTGTCCGGTCCCTTGCGGAAGTCGATAGGATGGCTGGCAAGGAAGACCTTTACACCTGCGGGTATCATGCTGAGCGAACCGCCCGGATCACGCGCTGCAGATGCGCTTCTTCCACATGTCGGCCGGCTCGCACGACGATACGGCCAATGACGATTTCGACGACGGAGTCGGGCCCAGGTGCTGCGCTCTGCGGTTCAACTGCCGGCGCTGCTTGTCCAGGCTCATCACTGCCCAACAGTTCTCTGCGCCAGCGGTAGAGTTGAGATGGCAGGATCCCAATCTGCCGCGCGACCGCCGACATGTTCACACCGGGCTGACAGGCTTGCTCAACCGCTGTGGCCTTGAACTCGTCGGACCAGAACCGCCGCAACTGTCGCGGCGACCCGTTAAGGCGATCGGGCACCGCCTCGATCATTCGCATCAATCCAAGGCTAGCCGCAGGCCTAGACATAGATCCTCACATTCAGAGAAGTCGTATGTCCGGAATACCCTGCCCAGCATCAGCGATGCCAGATGGGGTCTTCTTGCCGTTTACCGTTGAGCCCACCAAAGTGGTCATTATCCACATCCTGCACGGCGCAACGGACTACGGTCAATTCCTGTTTGACGAATGATCAAATCAGGTCGATTTGAGGCGAATTGAAGCGAAGCACGATAGGAAGCGCTGCTTTTACTGTCGACTTGCAGATCAGCGCGGATAGCAATCTGCTTGCGGTCGATCTATCCGCTAGGCCGATGTCGAGACAATGTCAAAGCTGGTTAGAGACGCATGCTCACCAGCCAGTTAGAAACGCGACACTGGCGCTGCCGATCAGCCCGATCTGAGCGGCAGACCCGCTTGCAAGATCAGATCGGGGCGGGTGGGACGCACCGTTTCGGCTTTAGCTTTGAGGCTGGCTAACGTCATTCTGCGGCCTCCATGCGCGCCATAGCCTTCTGCCTTTTGGCGATAACTTCCGGATCATTCGTGAAATCCGTCCGACGGCCGGGCTTGCGGCCGCGCTTCTGATAAGCGTTTCCAATGCTACCGTCGCGAATGCCAAACATATGATCTTTCTGACCCGTCCGGGATGGGCCGCTCTTGTTGCGCTCAAGTTCGCGTCCGGCCTGCATCTCAGCAACGATCGACAGCATGCCATCCAGCCGCTTGTTGTCGACGACCTCCGCTCGATGCACAGACCGTAATTTGTCGAAAGTTCTGTAGGGCAGGGAATAGCTCTGATGCATGATCTCCAGCCTGCCATCCGGGTAATCACAGTCGACGACCTTCTGCCCGGCCAATGGCCGCGAGATCTCGGTCGGATCGAGAATGAACAGCACTTTGTCGTAACGTAGCGTCAAAGCCTGCGACAGGGTGCGGACTTCCTTGCGGCACATAGCACCGTCCAGGTTCTCATGATCAGCGAGAGGCCGATGCATGTCCTTCGGATTGCGCGGCAACTTGCCAAAACGTTTATTGAAGCCTTCAATGAACTCAGGTGCATAGGCATTGGCCACATCGATTGTGCTGATGCCCCGAAGCCGCATCTCTTTCACCAGGCGGTCCTGCAGCGTCTGATTGGCTCGCTCGACCCGGCCTTTAGCCTGAGGCGTGTTGGCGCAGATGATGTCGATGTTCAGTTCATAAAGCGCGCGACCGAATTGTGTCAGACCGGTCGTCCTGTCCGTCTTCGAAGCATTGGTCGACCGGAAAACACCATGCTTGTCGCTGTAGAATGCAAGCGGCTTACCCCATTGCTGCAGATAAGCCTTCGTCGCATGCAGGTAGTCAAACGTGTTCTCCGACCCAGCAAATCTTAGATGTAGAAGCTTTCCTGTAGCGTCATCGATATAGACGAGGAGGGCGCATTTGGGGCCGCGGTTCTCGAACCACCAGTGATGCGATCCATCGATCTGAACCAGCTCACCAAAGCAGTCGCGCCGGCCACGAGGCTGAAAAACACGCTTCTTGCGTTCCCGGCGAGAGACCCAGATGTCGGCCTCGGTCATCCATTGCCGCAGCGTCTCCTTGGATACCGAGATCCGATGCAGCTCAATCAGCTTCTCGCGTGCAAGCGTCGGACCAAAATCCAGATAGCGTGCGCGGATCAGGTCTAGCGCCGCATTGCGAAATTCCTCACTGTGGCGGCGATTACTTGGTCGAGATCGCTTCTTCGACACAAGGCCGGCTGGACCATCAAGGTCGTAAGACCGCAGCAGCCGATGCACCTGACTTCGACTGAGGTCGAGCAACTCGGCTGCCTGGACAACGCCAAGCCTCTTGTCACGGATCTTTTGAATGACTTCGAGGCGATGCAATTCTTTCTGCGACATGGTGATCAACAAGGACATGACGACTCCGACCGCTCATGGTCTCGACCAAGCTCGAAGTCGTCATCCTTGCTCCCGACGTTGACATTGACCAGTGCATCAAGAGGCGAGGCTGTCGCATCTCTAACTGGCCCAACTGTCGCATTACTCAATAGCCCCTACAGTTCGCGACAGCATAACCGCCATTTACGGAACAAAGCGTGCAGTGCGGCGGCTCCGGCTACCGTCATGCAGCAGCGATGACAATTATCGCTGCTGCATCAATGTCGAGACGGATCGACGCCTGCACGGGATCCGGAGAACCTTGCGATAAGCCGATGGCCGCGCAACCTAGACCCAGCAAATCCGCCGCTTACATCACCGCGCCGATTTGCCAGGGTACAAACTCGTTGCGGCCATAACCGAGTTCCTCCGACTTCGTCTGTTTGCCGGAGGCGACGGCGAGGATTTCGTCGAAGATCTGCCGGCCCTTGTCTTCCAGAGACACGCCCGTGACGATATCGCCGCAATTGATGTCCATGTCGTCCGGCATGCGCGCGTAAAGTTCGCTGTTGGTGGCCAGCTTGATCGAGGGTACCGGCTTGCAGCCATAGGCGGAGCCGCGACCGGTGGTGAAACAGAGGATGTTGGCGCCACCCGCCACCTGACCGGTCGCCGCCACCGGATCGTAGCCGGGCGTGTCCATATAGACAAACCCCTTGCGGTCGATCCGTTCTGCGTAACGATAGACGCCGCGCAACGTGGAATTGCCGCCTTTGGCGACGGCGCCGAGCGATTTTTCAAGGATGGTGGTCAGCCCCCCGGCCTTGTTGCCGGGCGACGGATTGTTGTTCATCTCGCCGCCGTTCTTGGCGGTATAATCCTCCCACCAGTGGATGAGATCGACGATCTTCTGGCCGACTTCGGCGCTTTCGGCGCGGCGGGTCAGCAGATGTTCGGCGCCATAGATTTCAGGGGTTTCGGAGAGGATGGCCGTGCCGCCCTGGCGCACCAGCATGTCGGCTGCAACCCCCAGAGCCGGGTTCGCCGTCAGACCGGAATAGCCGTCCGAGCCGCCGCACTGGAGGGCCAGCGACAGTTCCGAAGCCGGGATCGGCTGGCGTTTCGTGCGGGCCGCAAAGGGCAGCATTTCCTTGATGCGGGCCACGCCCGCTTCCACTGCCTTGCGCGTACCACCGATCTCCTGGATCGTCAGAGACTGAAAGTGGTCGCCCTCGGCGATATGATAGGTGTCCTTCATGCGCGGGATCTGGAACACCTCGCAGCCGAGGCCAACCAGCAGCACCGCGGCAAAGTTCGGATGGCTGGCATACCCCCATTGGGTGCGCGCCAAAACGTCGAAGGCTTCGCCCTTACCCGCCATGCCGCAGCCCTGGCCGTGCGGCAAAGGCACGATGCCGTCGATATCGGGATAATCGGCCAGAATGCCGGAGCGCATGATTTCATCGGCGACGTAATCGACGACGGTGGCCGAACAGTTCACGGACGACAGGATGCCGATATAGTTGCGGGTGCCGGCGCGGCCATCGGCACGGCGAAAGCCATCGAAGAAGGCGGGAACCTCCCCGGCCCTAAGGCCCTCGATGGGCCGGGCATCGGCTGCGAAGGCATAATCGCGCTCGAAATCCTCGCCCATGGTGACGTTCTTTTCGTGCACCCATTCACCGGGTTCGATCGCCGTGCTGGCAAACCCGATGATCTGGCCGAACTTGCGGATCGGCTCGCCCATCGGGATCGGCTGGGCGGCGATCTTGTGGCCGCGGGGAACGCGGGCGTGGGTCACGATCGCGCCCTCCACAGCACTTCCCGCCGGCAGGTCTGCAATGGCGACGACCACATTGTCCGCCGCATTCAGGCGCAGGATTCGACCAATCGTCATCTCAAACCTCCAGGATGGCCTTGATCACGCCGGCTTCCGGTCGCGACCAGTCTTCAAAAAGCTGAACGCCGTCTTCCAGGCGTCCGACATGGGTATTCAGCGCACGGGTCGGCACCTTGCCGGCCTGCATCTGGCGCACCACTTCGGCAAAATCGTCCGGTTGGGCGTTGCGGCTGGCAAACAGCGTCGCCTCGCGCTTGTGGAATTCCGGATCGGCAAAGGTGATGTCCTGGCGCACCACGGAGAGCAGCACGTAGCGTGCGCCATGGGCGAGGAAGTTGAAACCGCGCTGCATGGGGATCGCATTGCCGGTCGCATCGATGACGACATCAAAGCCATCACCGTCCGTCATCTTCTGTACTTCCGCTTCCGCCGTATCGTCAGCGAACAAGCTCGCATCGGCGCCGAGGCGATCGACGGCAAAGGCCAGACGGTCGCTTCGCGTATCCATCACCGTCACCTCGGCTCCCCTCGCCTTGGCAAAGATGATCGCCGACATGCCGATGGGCCCAGCGCCAGTGATCAAAACACGGTCGGAACGGCCGATATTGCCGCGCTTGATGCCATGCGCGCCGATCGCCAGAAATTCGATCATCGCGGCATCGGCGAGTGCGATATCGCCGGTCGGAATGACATTCTGCTCGGGCACGGACACATATTCCGCCATGCCGCCATCACAGTGGACACCAAGGACCTGGATGTTCTGGCAGGCATTGGTCAGGCCTTTGCGGCAGGCATGGCAGGTGCCGCAGGAGAGATAGGGGACGATATAGACGGGGTCGCCCGCCTTCATCGCGCTTGTCGCAGGAGCTTCTTCGACAATGCCCGACAGTTCGTGGCCCATGACCCGCGGATACTGCAGGAACGGATGCTTTCCCGCATAAATATGAAAATCCGTGCCGCAGATGCCGACATGGCGGATACGCACCAGCACCTCGCCTTCTGCCCGTTTGGGAACCGGACGCTCGATGACGGAAAGACGGCCGGGCTCGTCGCAGATGAGGGCTTTCATCAGAGGGTCCTTTGTGTTTGGGCGATGATGGCCTGAAGCGTGGGCGCAGGTCTGCCGCACCACTCCAGGAAGGCGGCGATACGCCGCTCGATCTTCAGCGCGTGGTTGCCGGCAATGTCGGACAGCCGGTGTTCAAGATAGGGGTTGAAGAAACGCGCCAGCGTCGTTTCGACATAGTCACGGGCCTCTCTTTCCATGCCCATCGCGGCAAAGCCGGGCACGACCTCGTCGCGGTAGACCGCGTCGATCCGGCTGCGCACGCTCGGGTCGGTGAGAATGGTACGCACGGTTTCGTCTTTTGGTCGCCCCTCAGTCAGCCAGATGTCGGCCAGAACCGTGTGGCCGAGGTTGAGGATATGCAGCTTCAGCCGCTCGAACGGCTCGATATCCTCCGCCACCGCGATCGCCGGATGGCGACAGGGCAAGGTCAGGCCCGGCTGGTTCTCGATTGCCCAGAGCGCATAGGGTTCGGCAACCGCGCCGACCGGTTCCAGCGCCTGCGAGACGATGCGATCCACCAGCGTATTGGCAAACACGATGTTCGCGTCCAACCATTCGACAAAGTCCTGGGCCGCTCCTGCCTCGATCGTAAACGTCCGCACAAGACCCTTCAGCACCGGCCCGTTGCGGTTCACCAGTTCGCAAGGCAGAATGGTGAGCGGACGGCCGCCGGCAAGGTAGCGCGCATGCAGCAGTTGCGCGAGCTTGGCCGGAAACGAAGTGAGGGGCTCATCGACGCCAAGACCCTTGGCGGCCTCGGACATATCCACGTCATAACCGGCATCGGCGGTATTGGAGAGAACGAACGCCGTCCGTTCCACAAATAGCGCGACGATCTCCGCCCAGTCCCGGGCGGTGGAAAGACCGCGTTCAACGCTCTTCACCGTCACCGTTCGGTCAACCGGTTGCCCCTCCTCCAGCCCGCGGATGATCACCGGGTAGCCGTTCGGATCGGCAAAGGCGGCCAATCGCCCGGCGCGCGAGGCGTCGCCGGAGGTTTGAACCACCACCACGTTCGGCACATCCTGTCCGGCCTCGCGCGCCTCGTGCAGAAAGAGATCCGCATGCGCCTGGAGAAAGCGGCTGGTTCCGAACTGAAGGATCACGTCACGCATCGTCGTCTCCGGCCTCACGCCGCCTCCGGTTTGCCGAAGGTGTAGGTGGCAATCGACTCCGGCTTCATCTCGATCGAAAAGCCTGGTTGCGAGGGCGGCATGTAGGCGGCGTTCTCGATCCGGCAGGGGTCGAGGAAATGCTCGTGCAGGTGATCGACATATTCGATCACGCGGCCATCCTTGGTCCCGGAGACCGCGATGTAATCGATCATCGACAGGTGCTGGACATATTCACAAAGCCCGACGCCGCCCGCATGCGGCCAGACCGGCTTGCCGTATTTTGCCGCGAGCAGCAACACCGCCAACACCTCGTTCAACCCGCCCATGCGGCAGGAATCGATCTGGACGATATCGATCGCACCTTCGGTGATGAACTGCTTGAACATGATGCGGTTCTGGCACATCTCGCCGGTCGCGACCTTGATCGGCGCAATCGCATCACGGATCTTCCGGTGCCCGGCGACATCGTCAGGGCTCGTCGGCTCCTCGATGAAGAAGGGTTTGCAAAAGGCAAGCTTCTGCATCCACTCGATGGCCTGCCCGACCTCCCAGACCTGATTGGCATCGACCATCAGGTACCGGTCGGGGCCGATCACCTCACGGGCGATGGTCAGGCGGCGGATGTCGTCTTCCAGATCGCGGCCGACCTTCATCTTGATGTGGTTGAACCCCTGATCGACCGCCTCCTGCGCCAGGCGGCGCAGTTTCTCGTCGCCATAGCCCAGCCAGCCGGCGGAGGTCGTGTAGCAGGCATACCCCTCGCGTTCGAGAATGGCGATCCGCTCTGCCTTGCCGTCTTCGGCCTTGCGAAGAATATCCAGCGCCTCGTCGCGCGTCAGCGCGTCGGTGAGATAGCGGTAATCGACGATGTCGGCGATGTCCTCCGGCGTCATCGTGGCCACGAACTTCCACACCGGCAGACCGGCTTCCTTCGCCATCGCATCCCAGAAGGCGTTGACGACGGCGCCGGTGGCAAGATGCATCGCGCCCTTGTCCGGGCCGATCCAGCGCAATTGGCTGTCGCCGGTCAGCTTGCGCCAGAATTTGCCGGGGGCCGCCTTCACCTCGGCGAGATCGACGCCCACCACGAGATGGCGCATGGCCTCAATTGCCATGCAGCAGATGTCGTTGCCACGGCCGATCGTAAAGGTCAGGCCATGACCCGCAAGACCCGTTTTGTCCGTTTCCAGCACGACATAGGCCGCCGAATAATCCGGATCGGGATTCATGGCGTCCGAGCCATCCAGGCTTGCCGATGTCGGAAAGCGCAGATCGTAAACGCGAAGGTTCGTGATGCGGGTCATGTCAACCTCTTGTGCGGGTCCGCGGGGTTAAGGAGCCGGTTCTCCACGCGGACCTGCAGAATGTCCTGAACCGGTTCTTCCTCAGGCGTCGGCCTTGAAGGTCTGCTTCTGGCTGCCGAGGCCTTCGATGCCGAGTTCCACCACGTCGCCGGGCTTCAGATAGCGCGGCGGCTTCAGCCCCATGCCGACGCCGGGCGGCGTGCCGGTCGAGATCACGTCGCCCGGATGCAGCGACATGAACTGCGAGAGGTAGGAGACGAGGAAGGCAACGCCGTAGACCATGGTGGACGTGGTGCCGTCCTGCATCGTCTCGCCATTGACCTTCAGCCACATGGAGAGGTTCTGCGGATCGGTGATCTCGTCCTTGGTCACGAGCCACGGTCCGATCGGACCAAACGTGTCGCAGGACTTGCCCTTGGTCCACTGGCCGGAGCGTTCGGTCTGGAAGGCGCGCTCGGAGACGTCGTGGCTGACGCAGTAACCGGCAACATAGTCCAGTGCTTCTGCTTCGCTGACATATTTCGCGGTCTTGCCGATGACGATGCCGAGTTCGACCTCCCAGTCGGTCTTCTCCGAGCCGCGCGGGATGAGCACGTCGTCGTTCGGACCGCAGATGGCCGAGGTGGCCTTCATGAAGACCACCGGCTCGGGTGGAACCGCCATGCCGGATTCGGCGGCGTGGTCAGAATAGTTGAGCCCGATGCAGATGAACTTGCCGGTGCCGGCCACACAGGCGCCGAGGCGTTCGGAGGCGGAGACTTCGGGCAGCGTTGCCGGATCGAGGGAGGCAAGCTTGGCCAGCGCTGCCGGATCAAGGGCAGCGCCCGAGACGTCGGCGAGATGACCGGAGAGGTCGCGGATCGAGCCGTCGGCGAAGAGAAGGCCGGGCTTTTCCGAGCCCACCGGGCCGTAACGAAGAAGTTTCATCGGTTATTCCTTTCACGTCTTTTGTCGCGGCGTCAGATCGACCAGCCGCCATCGATGCCGTAGGCCTGGCCTGTGGTGTAGGTTGCGGTGGCAAGATAGACGGCGAGATCGGCGATCTCCTCCGGATTGCCAAGGCGTCCCATCGGCTGGCGGGCGATGAAGGCCGCACGCGCCTCGTCGTAATTGCCCTGCGCGCGCATGCGCTCCTCCAGCGACGGACTTTCGACCGTGCCCGGGCAGATCGCATTGCAACGAATGCCCTTGGCCACATAATCCGCGGCCACAGATTTGGTGAGACCGATCACCGCCGCCTTGGTGACGCCGTAGGCGCAGCGGTTCGGCACGCCCTTCGAGGACGATGCGATGGACGCCATGTTGATGATGGCGCCGTCCTGCCGTTCGATCATGCCCGGCAAGACCGCCCGGATGGTGCGGATCATCGCCCGGACATTGAGGTCGAAGGCGAAATCCAGATCCTTGTCGGCCATGTCGAGAACCGTGCCGCCATGCACCACGCCGGCGCAGTTGAACAGGATGTCCACCCGGCCGATCTTTTCGAAGAAGGCATTGACGCCGGCGCTGTCCAGCACGTCAAGGCGCGCAGTCTGCACATTGGCGACACCGTTCAAGGACGCCAGCGCCGTCTCGTTGATATCGGTTGCCCAGACGGTCGCCCCGGCCTTCGCATAGGCGAGCGCGCTCGCCCGGCCAATCCCCTGTCCCGCCGCCGTCACGACGGCGATCTTTCCCTGCAATGTGCTCACGTCGATTTCCTTCTTCAATCCATATGGAAGACTTGTTCCATCATCGCCCACCATTCACCTTCCTTACGGGTTTCGAAGGGCTTTTGGCAGGGGATGCAGAAGGACCACCATTCCTGATTTTTCGGGTCGGCCGCCATCTTGGCCATGTCGGCCTCGAAATCCGTGCCGTGATATTCCCAGTAGCCGAACAACATGTTCTCCGGCTCCTTCAGGAAGATCGAATAATTCTTCACGTTGCAGCGGGAGATCAGGTCGAGGATGTCCGGCCACACTGCCTCGTGCAGCCGTTTGTATTCCTCCACCTTGCCCGGCTGCAGGCCGATCACCATGCCCATTCTCTGCATTCTCATTCTCCCTCAAAGCCGATAGAAACGCTGGGCATTGCCGCCAAAAATATCCTGCAAGGCGGCTTCGGGCACCATGGCGCGGGCCTGGTCAAACCAGCCGTCATAGGTTCCAGCAAGGCTCAGCACCGGCCAGTCGCTGCCCCACATCACCCGATCGACTCCAAACAGGTCGAGCACGGTTTCCGCATAAGGCCGCACCGCTTCCGGCCGCTGATCGCCGGCCTCCGTCAGAAGGCCCGACATCTTGCACCAGACATTCGCAAGCTCGGCGAGGCGCGCCATGGAATGCCGCCAGTCGCTGTAAAGGCCTTTGGCAATGACCGGTTTTGCCGCATGGTCAATGACGATGGGAAGATCGGGATGCCGGCGTGCAAACGCTTCCAGTGCAGCAAGATGCCGCGGCAGGACCAGCGCGTCGAAGCGAAGGTCGGCCTCAAGCATCGCCGCGATTGCCGGATCAAGCGCCGGGTCATCAATCCATCCATCCTCGGCAAGATCCTGCAGCATCGGCCGCAGGCCCTTCAGCTTGGGATGCCTCGCGAGTTCCGCGATCCTCGCCGGTGCATCCGGAGCCTTCAGGTCCACCCAGCCCACGACGCCGAGGATGAAATCGTGCCGCTCGGCCAGATCCAGCATGAAGCGGGTGTCTTCAATGCTCGGCAGCGACTGGACAAGAACCGTGCCCTGAACGCCGGTGGCAGCCAGATGCGGCTCAAGATCCGCGGGCAGAACGTCGCGGTGGATGGCGGCAAGCTCTGGCGGCGGCCATTGCCCCTCTCGGTTTTTCATCAGCCAGAAATGCTGGTGCGCGTCGATAATCATCGTCACGCTCCGATTGGCGCATCGGCGGCAATCACGCCCTTGTCCTTCAAAGCGGTCCAGAGGGCGGAGGGGATATCTTCCTGCATCCAGGCAACATTCGCCACCATCTGTTCAGCATTGCGCGCACCGGACACGACCGTCACGACGGCCGGGTGCAGGAGCGGGAAATTGAGCGCCGCGGCCTGCATGGACACGCCTTCGGCAGCGCAGGCCGCCTCGACCTCCGCCACCCGCGCCAGAAGCTCGGTCGGGGCGTCCGCATAATTGAACTTGCGGTTTCCGGCGAGCAGGCCGGAATTGAAGGCGCCTGCCACCACGATGCCGACACCTTCCTTGTGCGCCCGGTCGAGCATCTTCAGGCTGTCCTGTTCGATCAGCGTATAACGCCCCGCCAGCATCGCCGCATCGATATCGAATTCGTCCATGGCATCCCAGACGGCCTGCCATTCGTTGACGCCAAGACCCACGGCCTTGATCTGGCCGGCTGCGCGCAACTCGCCGAGCGCCTTGAAGCCGCCGCCCTTGGTCAACTGGGTCCAGTAGTGCTCGTGTCTTTCCCCGTGCGTCATGCGGCCGATGTCGTGCACGTAGAGGATATCCGGCTGCAGTACGCCGAGCCGCTGCTGGCTGGCCTCGAAGGATTTCAGGATCGCGTCATAGCTGTAATCATAGACCGGCCGGAACGGCAGCGGTCTGGCATAGGCGTCCTCTTCCGGTCCCACGGTCGCGTCCGGCACCATGATCCGCCCGACCTTGGTCGACAGCACATAGTCACTCCGCTCATGCTCGGTCAGCATCGTGCCGAGCCGGCGTTCCGAACGGGTGTAGCCATAGAAGGGCGCGGTGTCGAAATAGCGAATGCCGGCCGCCCAGGCTGCGTCGAAGGCGCCAAGCGACTCCTGATAGCTCGTCCAGCGATAGAGACTGCCCATCTGGGCACAGCCAAGCCCCATCACCGTGAAGGAGACATCGCGATTGCGCAGCGTGCGCCTGTCGTTGACCTGCATTGTTCTACCCGTACTCTGATCCGTTTGAGGTGCGGCCCGCGATGCTTCCCGCGGGCCGCCATGGCAAAAGTCCGGCCTCAGTAGAGAACGTTCTTGGCTTCCGGCTTGTCGATATTGTCTTTCGTGACCACCACGACGCCCGTGTCGATGAACTTTTCGACCTTTTCCTTGCCGAGAATCTTCAGGAGCGTATCAACGCCCTTTTCGCCCATCTGGTAGGACCCCTGGACGACGGTCGCTTCCAGCGTGCCGTCCTTGACGAATTCCTGCAGGTCCTGGTTGCCGTCGAAGCCGATCGCGACGATCTTGCCGGCCTTGCCGGCCTGCTTGATGGCGCGGCCCATCCCGATGGCGGTCGGTTCATTGGCACCAAAAATGCCCTTCAGATCCGCATTGGCGGCGAGCACATCCGTCGTCTGGTTCAGCGCGGTCGCCATCTGCGACTGCGAATAGAACGGGCCGACGATCTGGAGCTTGGAGTTCTTCTTGATGTAATCGGTGAAGCCGCCGACGCGACCGATTTCGGAACCCGCTCCCGCCACGTAGGACATTACGGCGATCTTGCCTTCGGAGCCGACCTTGGCAATCATCGCCTTGGCGGCAAGTTCACCGGCAGCCTTGTTATCGGTGGCGAGGAAGGCCTGGTAATATTTGTCGGCATCCTTCGACAGCATGGAGTCGATGATGACGACCGGGATGCGGGCTTCCCACGCCTTTTTCACCGCCGGAACCAGTGCATCCGGATCGGACGGGGCGAGAAGGATGGCATCGACCTTCCGGTTGACGGCATTCTCGACCATGTTGACCTGATCGGCGATGGCCGATTCCGCAGCCGGACCCTGGAAGGTCATCGTGTGCGCCTTCTGTTTGCCGATCGCGGCATCGGCGCCCTTCTGGACGTTCTGCCAGAAGGTGGAGTTGACGGTCTTGACGATGACGGCGATTTCGCCGGCCGACGCCGAGGCGGCACCCGAAAGGGCAAAGACGGAGGCCGCAAGGGCCAAAGCAAGTTTACGCATAGTTTCTCCTCCTGAGTTGTCCGGTCCCTGCCGGGGGCCGATGCGGGGGAAGGCTCCTCCCCTTCCCGTGTTTCGTGGCCGGTTGCGTCATTTGCGGTTGCGGATCTGGTCGATCCAGACGGTGCCGAGAATGACGAGGCCGATGATGATCTGCTGGGTGAAGGCGGAGACGCCGTTCATGTTCAACCCGTTGCGCAGGATGCCGATGACGAAGGCACCGATGAAGGTTCCGGAAATCGTGCCCACGCCACCAATCAGCGAGGTGCCGCCGATGACCGCCGACGCGATCGCATCCAGCTCGTAGGCCACGCCCTCGTTTGGCTGGGCGGTGACGAGGCGCGACATCAGCACGCAGCCGGTCAGGCCTGCCAGCGTACCAGAGACGATATAGGTGAAGGCGGTGATCCGGGCGACATTGACGCCGGAGAGCCGTGCGGCATCGGCATTCGAGCCCGTGGCATAGATGTGGCGGCCAAGCACCGTGCGGTTCAGCACGAAGGCGGCGATCACCGCAATTACGATCATCAGCACGACCGGATAGGGAATGCCCGGAAAGCTCACGACCGGAAAACCCTGGTCATCGATGCTTTCGAAGCGCAGCAGCGAGCCGTTGCCGAGAACGCCGAACGATTCGCCGAGGCCGGAGACAGCGCGCGCACCGGTGATCTGCAGCGCCACGCCGCGGGCAATCAGCATCATGCCGAGCGTGGCGATGAAGGGCGGCAGCTTCAGCTTGGTGATGACAAGCCCGTTAATGACGCCGCAGGCCGAACCGGTCAGAATGCCGAGCAGCATGCCGATCCAGACCGGCGCGCCGAGTTCCTTGACGGCAAGCGCCGCGACGACGCCCGCCAGCGCCAGCACGGATCCGACCGACAGATCGATGCCGCCGGTGATGATGACATAGGTCGCGCCGATGCCGAGCAGCGCGATCGAGGTAACCTGCAGCGCGATCGTCATGCCGTTGTTGACGGTGAGAAAGGCATTCGACGTGACGGCAAAGACGGCGGCCAGGATGACGAGGCTGCCGAGTGCGGCGAACTTCTGGATGATGTCCTTCTGCCTGTCGCTCAAACCTTTTCGCTTTTCGGCCTCTTGCGGCTTGCCGGTGGTGATGTCAGCCATGGGTCATTCCTCGCTCGCGCTGCCGGCCGCGGCCGGAGGCATACAGCATGATGTCTTCCTGCGACGTCTGGCGCGTCGTCAGCGTCGCGGTGATGCGGCCCTCGTGGAAAACCGCAACGCGGTCCGAGAGGCCGAGTATCTCTGGCAGTTCGGAACTGATCAGCACGATGCCGATGCCCTTGGCCGCCAGTTCGTCCATCACGCGGTAGATGGCGAGCTTGGCGCCCACATCGATGCCGCGCGTCGGCTCGTCGAAGAACATGATCTTCGGCTGACGGAACAGCCATTTGCCGATGATGATCTTCTGCTGGTTGCCGCCCGACAGCAGGCGAACCGGCTGGCTGAGGCTTGGCGTGCGGATATTGAGAAGATCAACGTAATGCTGGCTCGACTGGCGATGCAGTTCCCGGTCGATCACGCCGGCCGGATTGGCGACCGCATCCATGTTCGCCAGCATCAGATTGGCATCCACCGGCATCTTGACCGCGAGGCCTTCCGCCTTCCGGTCCTCGGAGAGGTAGGCGATGCCCGCCTCGATGGCAGAACCCGGATCGCGGATGACAAGGTTGCGACCTTCCAGGGTGATCGTGCCGCTGTCGAACGGATCGGCGCCGAAGATGGCGCGGGCCACTTCCGTGCGCCCTGCCCCCATCAATCCGGCAAAGCCCAGGATTTCGCCCCGCCGGAAATCGAAACTGATGTCGGAAAACACGCCCTGGCGGGTGAGGCCCGAGACGGAAAAGATGACGTCCTGCGAGGGGCGCCGCGTCGGGGCAGGAAACTTCTCGTCCAGCGAGCGGCCCACCATGCGCGCCACGATATCATCCACGCTGATCGCGTGGAAATCGTCGGTCGAGATGTACCGTCCGTCACGCAGGACCGTCACCCGGTCGACGATCTCGGCCATCTCATCCAGACGGTGCGAGATATAGATGATGCCGGTGCCTTCCCGCTTCAGGTCGCGGATGACGCGGAACAGCAACTGTGCTTCCTGTTCGGTGAGCGACGAGGTCGGCTCGTCCATGATCAGCACCGAGGCATCAAGCGATAGCGCCTTGGCGATTTCCACCATCTGCCGCTGGGCGACCGACAGCGTGCGCACCTGGACATCCGGATCGATATCGACGCCGAGCCGGTCGAGACAGCGTTTGGAATCGGCGCGCAGCTTGCGCCGGTCCACCATGAAGCCGCGACGGGGCTCGCGGGCCAGATAGATGTTCTCAGCGACGGACAGATGCGGAACGAGGTTCAGTTCCTGATGGATGATCGCAATGCCGGCGGTTTCCGACTGCAGCGTCGAGGTGAAATGCACCGACTGGCCCTTGTAGAGCATCTCGCCGGCATCTCTCTGGTAGACACCACTGATGATCTTCATCAATGTCGATTTGCCGGCGCCATTTTCGCCGCAGACCGCATGAACCTCGCCGGCCCGCAGTTCCAACTGCACGCTCTGCAATGCCTTGACGCCCGGAAACTCTTTGCTCACGCCGTCGAGTTTCAAAAGCAGCGGCGCGGGTTCGCGCTCGCTGTGCGCAAGCGACACTCCTCCCATCGCGGTATCCTCCAAGCTTCGAAAGCCTCCCGGACTTTCGTTGGGACAGACATAAGGCAGGTCTCGACAATTGGTCAAGCCAATTTTCGAAATCATGTTGCAATGGATGGATTGCGCGGTTTACAGTCCTAAAACTTGGAACAAACGCGACGATTGGCCTGACCAGAATGACCTTGCCCAAGCGCCTATACCAGCAGATCGCGGACCAGGTCCGCCAGTTGATCCAGAGCGGCCCCTATCCGGCGGGTGCGAGATTACCGCCGGAGCGGGAACTGGCGCAGACACTCGGCGTGTCGAGGCCTTCCCTGCGGGAGGCGCTCATCGCGCTGGAAATCGACGGCACGATCGAGATCCGCATGGGATCGGGCATCTACGTCCTTTCGGCGGCCAAACCCGCCGCATCCGGACGCTCGCTGGGCGAAAGCCCGACCGAGTTGATGCAGGCGCGTGCCGTCATCGAAAGCGCGGTCATCGCCCGGGCTGCGGCCGCCATGACGCCGGAAACCCTCAAAACACTGAGCAGCGTCGTCGATTCCATGAGGAGGGACATCGCCGAAGGTCGCAAACCGATCGAGCAGGACCGCGTGTTCCATCTGACGATCGCTGAAAGCGCCGGCAATTCCGTTCTGGCGGAAATCGTTGCCAACCTCTTCGATGAACGGCACAGCCCCATGTCGGACCGGATGCGGGGCCGCTTCGAGACGCCGGAAACCTGGCTCTCGGCGCTCGAGGAGCATGAGGCCATTCTGGGCGCACTCGAATCGCAGGATCCGCTGGCGGCGCAAGCCACCATGCATGCCCATCTCACAGCATCGCGCCGCCGATGGCTGGAGGAGAACTGACCTCTACTCCATCGCCTTGAATTGCAGTTGCACGCCGAAGCCGTCATTCTCGGAGATCCTGATCGCGTCGGCGGAACTCGTGTGGGCAATTCCCGCCTGCCGCAACCGCGCCGCAACGACAGCGAGTTCCGGGACGGCGATGGTGAAGCCCGTGAGACGCCCCTCTCCTGGCTGCGCCGACACATCGATCCGTCCCTGATGGCGCAAGAGAAAGGATGGCCCCTGAGATTCACCGCCGGAAAAAGCGCGTAGGAAATCTGCAGTCCGTGCGGGATCGGTGGCTTCAACGGTGACGGCGCTGACATTGACCGCGCCATTGGCATGCTGCTGGAACGCTGGGTTCCAGAAGGCCTCCGGATAATGCTGCTGACAGACGAAGAAGGACCCCTGGGGAACGTTCGGATCGAGCGCAAAGGCCAGCGTGAACGCCACATGCGTTTCGCTGCCATCCGGGCGGCGACCCTTGCGTTCGAAGAAAAACGGTTCGAAGGCGCCGATCCCCTCTTCGGCAAACCGTGACGCATCCGCTTTCGCATCGTCGCTGTCGAGCACCAGCATGGCGAGCCCTTCCCGCCGTGCCAGATAATCCCGCACGAATGCGCCGAAGCTGAAGTGACCGGGACGGTGATCCGGGATGAGGCTGGCGTCTCCCACCGCGATCAGTTCCAGAAACGAGGACTGGAACTGCACGATGCGGTTTTCCGTGCCCCAGGGATGGCGGTTGCGTGTCCCCACCTGGAAGCCGAGTGTGTCGTAGTGGGCACCCGCCGCGTCGAGATCGCGCACGGCGAGCACCAGATGGTCGATCCGTTTCGGTGAAAGGGTCAAGGCTCCGCCTCCGCTTGGGTTTCTGCCGGTATAGGCAAAGCCCCTGGATCCGGAAAGCCGAAACCTCCCTTACCCGATCGATTTGCCGTACCGCGCCATGCTGTCTGCCAGCGGCGTCGTGCTGGCGCCCGGCTGCTGCGGACGTATGAAGATGCCGTTTTCGACTGCGGCAGGTTCCTGGAAATGGTCCTTGATCCAGGGGATATATTCGAGAATCGTCGAGGCCGGGTGCCAGTAGCTGAGATGCACATGCACCTGGCTCATCTCACCGGCATGCGGCACCACCGGAAGCCGGTTGGCGAGAGCCAGATCCGCGACCTGGATATATTCCGTGACACCGCCGAGACGCGTGACGTCCGGCTGGACATAGTGGACGGCGCCGGCATTGATGAAGGTCCTGAACGCATCAACCGTGTAAAGCTGCTCGCCCAGCGCCACGGGGATTGCGGTGTTGCGGGCGAGTGCTGCATGGCTTGCCACGTCGTCATACCACATCGGCTCTTCGAACCAGTAGATGTCGAGGTCGCGCGCCCTCTCGCAGAAACGCTGGCAGGTGGGCAAGTCCCAGCGGCCATTGGCATCGATAGCAATGCGGACCTTTTCGCCGACACGCTGGCGAACCGCCGCAAGGCGGGCGATATCCGTGTTCGGATCATCATGCCCGACCTTGATCTTGATGCGGGTGAAGCCGTCCTCTTCCACAGCGCGCGCCGAGCCTGCCACAAGGGCCTCCTTGGAAAACGATATCCAGCCGATATCGGTGTTATAGGCTTCCAACGCCTCCGTTCGCGCACCGCCGAGATAAGACCACAGCGGTACGCCCGCGCGCTTTGCCGCAAGATCCCACAGAGCGACATCCACCGCTGCCAGCGCCAGATGGGTAATGCCGGCACGGCCCACCCATTGCAGAGCCGGATAGCGCGCGAGTTTCGTCCAAAGCCGCTGATGGTCTCCGGCATCCTCGCCGAGAAGCAGCGGTGTGTAGCAATCGCGAATACAGGCGGTGATCAGCCGGTCGGAGGCCAGATGTGCATGCGTGCCGGTAAAGCCATACCCTTCCAGCCCGTCGGCGGTGGTGATCCGGGCGCCGACGACGCCCCAGTGGGTGATGCTGTGCGTCGAATCGGAAATCGAATCCGACGTCAGCGGCAGATGCAGAATGAATGGCTCGACGGCAGTTATCTTCATGATCGGCTCCTCCTCCGATGCGCATCTTGGTGAGGGTCAGGCGATGCGCAGGCCTGGCTTTTGAGGGTGGTCCCGTGGCTAGAGCCGCTCCAGATAGGGCAGATCCGCCGGCTTAATGGTCTGGGCAACGGCGTGGATGCGCAGCATGGCCCGATGCCGCGACACCTTCAGGTGTTCGGTAAGTGCATAGCAGGCGCCGACCACATCCTGCCGCTCCAGGCATTCGAAGATCTTCAGATGCTCCGGCAGAAAGGGTTCGCTGGCAAACAGGTCCGCGGTCCGGCGGTAGAGAAAATGGTGCGCGACAAGCAGGGCCTGCGGCAGGCTGACGGCCCTGAGCAGCGCCTGGTTGTCACAACGGCCGAGCAGATCGACATGCAGTTCCTGCTCAAACTGGTCCAGCCGCTCGCTGCTGACCTGCTCTGCGGCGGCCGCCTCCTCCAGGTTCTGGCGCAGCCGCGACAGCAGTCCCTCGGGGAGGTTCGGAACGGCCCTCTCAAGAGCCAGCGGCTCCAGCACCCAGCGCAGTTCGTAGAGTTCGTTGATGTGTTTTTCCGTCAGCGCCGGCGCGACCCAGCGGGCGCTCGCATCCTTGCGGACGATGCCGCGCTCCTGCAGACGCGCAACGACCTCGCGCGCGACGGTGCGGCTGACGCGGTAATGCCGGGCAAGCAAGGCCTCGTTGATCCGCCAGCTGGCGATGGCGGTGCGCGAGACGACCTCGATCTCGACATCGGGATAGATCAGCTCCCAACTGGCCAGGGTCTGAAGTTCGACGCTGTCGACCACCGGCGTCATGATCATGCCGGCACTCTGGACAGACCCCTCTCGCTGGACGTCATAACCCCGCCCTTCCGCCTTGCGCACGAAACCCAGCTCTTCCAGCTCGGCCAGCGCTTGGCGCGCCGGTGCCCGGCTGATGCCGAAGCGTTCGGCGACGGCTGTTTCAGTGAGCCGCGTTCCCTCGGCAATCAGGCCGTTGCGGATTTCCCGCGCCAGCATATCGCAGGCACGTCGGTACAGTTTGGGTGCTGTGGCGGGCAAAGTCGCCTGCATGGATCGGTCCCCTCCGGAGAGGCTTGAGGGATTGCACAGGAGATAAGAAACGTCTAGTGTATGCAGTAGACATTTTGCGAAAAGGTTCAGGGAGGAGCTTTCGCGGTGAATATGATGGATGCATCCGCACGGGTGTCGCTGGCCGAGTTGACCCGGTTTTGCCAAGAGATCCTCAGCGGCATCGGCGCGGATCCCGCGACCGCAGACGCGGCAACGCGGGCGATGATGCATGGCACGCGCTATGGCGTGGACAGTCACGGCATCCGACTGCTTCCCCATTATGTGCAGGCGCTCGAAGGCGGCCGGATCAACCGGACACCCGCCCTGCGGACGCAAGGGGCTTTCGGCGCGGTGATGACGCTGGATGCGGACCATGCCCATGGGGCGCTCGCGGCCTATACCGCCATGGAGCATGCGGTCCGGCTTGCCGGCCAGTTCGGGCTGGGAGCGGTTGCCATCCGCAACACCTCGCATTTCGGTCCCGCCGGTGCCTATTCCCTGGAGGCGGCACGGCAAGGCTTCATCGGGCTGACTTTCTGCAACTCCGATAGCTTCGTCCGGCTTCACGACGGGGCGGAGCGCTTCCACGGCACCAATCCGATTGCGGTCGGGGTTCCGACCCCCGGTAACGATCCCTGGCTTCTCGACATGGCGACCAGCGCGGTGCCATTCAACCGCGTGCTGCTCTACCGCAGCCTCGGTCGGCCGCTGCCGGATGCCGTCGCCTCGGACAAGGATGGGGTGGACACGACGGATGCAAACCTGACGGAGATGCTGGCACCGGTCGGGGCTGCCTTCGGTTTCAAGGGCGCCGCTCTGGCGGGCGTCGCGGAAATCTTCAGCGCGGTCCTCACCGGCATGCGACTGTCCTTCGACATCGCTCCGATGGGCGGACCGGATTTTTCGACGCCGCGCGAACTGGGTGCCTTTGTCATGGCGATCAAGCCGGACGCCTTTGTCGACCGCCTCACCTTCGATGAGGGCATGCGGCACTATCTCGAACGGCTGCGTGGGTCTCGCCCCCGCGACGGGGGTGCCGTGATGGCGCCGGGAGATCGGGAATGGGCGGTCGCTCGGGAAAGGGAGGAGGAGGGCGTGTTGCTCGACCCTGCCACGGCCACGGCCTTTGAAGCCTTGAGCGGACGGCTCGGCATTGCCGCTCCCACAGCGATGCATCGAGCGACACAGGCATGAAAGCGTGTGCCTGCTCGCGGGCCTACTTGACAGATCCAGGAATTAACCCATAGTGGAAATTGGTCAGACAATCTGACCACGTGGGCATCACGGGAGAGGTGTCCGGGGAGGATTTCGATGTTCGTCGCGCTGGAGCCGCGCCGCCTGTATCGGCAGGTCGCGGAACAGATACGTGCGCTGATTGAAGCGGGGGAGCTGAAGGCCGGCTCGCGACTGCCGCCCGAACGGGAGCTGGCGGAACGTTTTGCCGTGTCTCGCCCGACCGTACGCGAAGCTCTGATCGTTCTGGAAGTGGAAGGCCATATCCAGATCCGCATGGGCTCCGGCGTCTATATCAGCAGCCGCCCGGCGCTTGTATCGCCTGTGCGCCCGGATACGGACGGCGAAGGTCCGCTGGAAATCCTGCAGGCCCGGTGCCTGATCGAAAGCGGCATTGCGGAAGAAGCCGCCCGTCTGGTCAAGCCCGCAAGCCTCGCCCGGATCGATGCCATCCTGGATCGCATGACGAATGCGCTGGATGATGCGGAGGCGGCACTCGCCTGCGACCGCGCTTTTCACACGGCCATTGCCGACATTATCGGCAATTCCGCACTCAAACACTTTACGGGGCTGATCTACGACACGCGGATGTCGCCCTATTTCACGAAATTGGCCAGCTATTTTGAAGGCCCGCATACCTGGAAACTCGCGCTGGAGGAACATCGCGTGATCCGGGACGCCATCGCAGCCGGCGATCCAGCCGGTGCCCGCGAGGCCATGCGGCATCATCTGACACTGGCGCAGAAGAGATTCTCGGAAAGCTTCGGGGAGGAGCCAAGCCGGGAAGACTGACGGCCCGCTGAGCGCGGCCGTCATCCATCAGTTCAGTTTCACTCGGGAGGAAACAATGAAACTCAGACTGGCAACACTTTTGGGCGCAGCCGCCGTCATCGCGGTATCGACGCTTTCGGCACATGCAGAAACGGTGCTCAAATGGGCGCATGTGTACGAAACCTCTGAACCCTTCCACACGGATTCCGTGTGGGCGGCAGAGGAAATCGCAAAGCGGACGAACGGTCGCTACAAGATCGACGTTTTCCCGGCCTCGCAGCTCGGCAAGGAAGCCGACATCAACCAGGGCCTGAAGCTGGGCACCGTCGACATCATCATCTCCGGCTCCAGTTTCGCCGCGCGCGATTACAAGCCGATCGGCGTGACCTACTATCCCTACACCTTCCGCGATCCGAGCCATCTGCTCGCCTACACAAAGAGCGACGTGTTCAAGAAGCTCGCCAAGGGGTATGAGGAGAAGACGGGCAACCACATCACCGCGGTCAGCTATTACGGCACCCGGCACACCACGTCGAACCGTCCGATCGCCAAGTGCGCAGACATGGCCGGCCTCAAGATGCGCGTGCCGGACGTTCCGGCCTATCTCGCGATGCCGCGCGCCTGCGGTGCCAACACCACGCCGATCGCCTTCGCAGAAGTTTATCTCGCCCTGCAGAACGGCACGGTGGAAGCCCAGGAAAACCCGCTGACCACGATCGAAGCCAAGAAGTTCTACGAGGTTCAGAAGAACATCGTGCTGACCGGCCACATCGTTGACCACCTCAATACCGTGGTCTCCAAAAGCCGCTGGGCAAGCCTGTCCGACGAGGACAAGCAGATCTTCAGCGACGTGATGCTGGAAGCCGCCGCTCGCACGACGAAGACCATCGAAGCCCGCGAGAAGGCGCTTGTCGATGAGTTCAAGAAGAAGGGCATCTCGGTCACCGAGGTCGATAGAGCCGATTTCGAAAAGACCGTCATCGAAAAGGTGAAGCTCGAAGATTTCGGTTATGAAAAGGCCGATTGGGAAGCCATCCGCGCCATCAAGTGATGACGCCGGCCCCGGCGCCGTCCTTGGCGCCGGGGTTCATACCTTCTGAATTCCAAACCATGATGGAGCCGATCCATGACGGAGCATCCGCACGCGCCGATCAGTGTGGAAGAGATGGCGCATGCCTTCGAGGAAGATGCAGCGCCGGCCGATCTCTCCTCTTACGCGGTCGAGGACTGGGTCACCCTCGCCGTCTTCTGGGGCATGGGCCTTTCGGTCTTCCTGCAGTTCTTTACCCGCTACGTGCTGAATGACAGCTTCGCCTGGACGGAAGAGATCGCTGCCAACTGCCTGGTCATCGTCGTCTTCCTGGGGTCGGTGATGTGCGTGCGCACCATGCGCCACATCCAGGTGGATCTCATCTACCGTTTCCTGCCGACCCGCATTGTCCGCCCGCTGGAACTGGTTGTGGATGCGGTGGGCATTGCTTTCTTCGCCTACATCACCTGGCTGATGTGGCGCTACCTTGAGATTGTCGGAGAGGAACGCATGGTCACCGTCGATCTGCCGCGCGGCTTTGTCTTCTATACGGTCTTTGCCGCTTTCGCGCTGATGTTCCTGCGCTCCGTCCACAACCTGATCAAGGACCTGACCGGCGCGCGGACAATCCGTGAGCAGGCGCAGGACGACATTCATGCAGGGGGAATTTGATTTATGTTGCTGCTGATCGGGGCCTTCCTTCTTCTGTTGATCATCGGTACGCCTGTCGCCGTATCGATGGCAGTCGCATCGCTTCTTTATCTCGTCATTTACGGTGTCGCGCCCGACATTATCGCGGCGCAACGCATGATCGCCGGTGTGGAAAGCTTTCCGCTGATCGCCGTGCCGTTTTTCATCCTGGCCGGTAACCTGATGAACATCGCCGGTGTGACCGGCCGCATCTACCGTTTCGCGCTGGCTCTCGTCGGCTGGATGAAAGGCGGGCTGGCGCAGGTCAACATCATCGGCTCGGTGGTCTTTTCCGGCATGTCCGGCACAGCGCTCGCCGACGCGGCGGGCATCGGCACCATCGAGATCAAGGCGATGAAGGATCACGGCTATCCGGTCGAGGCCGCCGTCGGTGTCACCGCCGCCTCCGCAACGCTCGGCCCGATCTTTCCGCCGTCGCTCCCCTTCGTCATCTACGGCATGATGGCCAATGCCTCGATCGGCGCGCTGTTCATGGCCGGCATCATTCCGGGCGTGGTGATGACGGTGCTGATGATGCTGACCGTCTATATCTTCGCCAAGCGCAAGGGCTGGGGATCGGACACGCCCTTCGAATTCCGGCAGTTGATGGGCGCCTCGCTCGAAATTCTCATCGTGCTCGCCTTCCCCGCGGCCATCTACCTGTTGATCCTCGCCGGGCTCTCGGTCAACGTCGCCGTCCTCATCGGCCTTGCGGTCCTTGTGGCGCTGGACTGGTATTTCGATTTCTCCGCCGTCATGGCGCTGATGACGCCGGTCCTTCTGATCGGGGGTATGACCATGGGCTGGTTCACGCCGACGGAAGCCGCCGTCGCCGCCGTCCTCTGGTCCCTCTTCCTCGGCCTCGTGCGCTATCGCACCATGACGCTGAGGACGCTCGCCAAAGCCTCCTTCGATACGATCGAGACGACGGCATCGGTGCTCTTCATCGTCACGGCAGCCTCCATCTTCGCCTGGCTTCTGACGGTCAGCCAGGCGGCCCAATTGTTCTCCGATTTCATGTTCAACCTCACCGACAACTGGTGGACCTTCCTGATCATCGTCAATCTCCTGTTGCTCGTCGTCGGCGCCTTCCTGGATACGATTGCGGCAATCAGCATTCTGGTGCCGATCCTGATGCCGGTCGCCGCGCGTTATGGCATCGATCCGGTGCATCTCGGCCTCATCATCACGCTCAACCTGATGATCGGCCTTCTGACACCGCCGGTGGGCATGGTGCTCTTCGTCCTCTCGCGCATCTCCAAGCTTTCGGTTGAGCGAACGACGCTGGCGATCCTGCCTTGGATGATCCCGCTCTTCATCGCGCTTGGACTGATCACCTTCGTGCCCGCCATCACGCTCTGGCTTCCGACGCAACTTGGTCTGATCCGCTAACCCCTCGAGATGAAAGGCACCAGAGAATGAAAACGCGCGTTGCCCGTCTCTACGCACAACGGGATCTCAAGGTCGAAGAGGCCGACTATGCCCCGCCCGGCCCGGGCGAGGTGCTGCTGACCATGGCCGCCGGCGGGATCTGCGGCTCCGATCTCCATTACTATCAGGATGGCGGTTTCGGACCGGTCCGGGTGCGTGAACCGATCATTTCCGGCCACGAGGCTTCCGGTTATGTCGAGGCGCTGGGTAGTGAGGTGACAGGATTGACGGTTGGGCAACTGGTTGCCGTCAACCCCTCGCAACCCTGCGGCCACTGCCGGTTCTGCGATGAGGGGCAACCCATCCATTGCCTGAACATGCGCTTCATGGGCTCCGCCATGCGCCTGCCGCACGAAAACGGCATGTTCCGTGACCGTTTCGTGGTGCCGGCCATCCAGTGCCATGCGGTTGGCGGTGATGCGTCTCCTGGCGAAGCGGCCTGTGCCGAACCGCTGGCGGTCTGCCTGCATGCCGTCGCCCAGGCCGGCGACCTGACCGGGCGCTCGGTGCTCGTCACGGGCGCCGGCCCGATCGGCCTGCTCGTCGTGGCCGCCGCCCGCCATGCCGGGGCTGGAGACATCGTCGTGACGGATCTGACGGATGCAGCGCTCGCCCGCGCCCCCGCCATGGGCGCGTCGCAGACCATCAATGTCGCGACCAACCCCGACGGACTTGCGCCCTTCCTGGAGAACAAGGGCACCTTCGACGTTGCCTTCGATTGCTCGGCGGCGAGCCCTGCCCTGCGCTCGATCTTCGCGGCCATCCGGCCGCGCGGCACGATCGTCCAGGTCGGCGTGACGG